>JAFHKN010000002.1:1432500-2865000 GCA_016937575.1 Roseomonas aeriglobus
ATCGGATCGGCTTGGTTGTTGGTGACGAGCGCACCGACTGTTGCCAGGCTGCGTCCGATGCGGCCGGTGATCGGTGCAGGCACGCGCGTGAAGGCGAGGTTGACCTGCGCGGTTTCCAGCGCCGCGCGGTTCTGCGCGACCTGCGCGCTGGCCTGGCGCTGGGTCGCGATCGCGTCGGTATAATCCTGTTTGCTGACTGCCTCCATCTCGGCGAGCGGGCGATAGCGTTCGGCGCGGATGCGGGCGGCTTCCGCGGTCGCAGCCGCGGCGGCAACGTTGGCGCGGGCCTGATTGGCGGACGCTTGATAGAGCCGCGGGTCGATCTGGTAGAGCGTCTGCCCGGCGCGGACGAGTGCGCCTTCGGTGAACAGGCGGCGCCGGACCAACCCGGTTACCTGTGGGCGAACCTCCGACGTTTCGAACGCGGCCGTGCGCGCGGCGAGTTCGGTCGGGAGGGGGACAGCCGTCGGCCGGGCGATGACATAGCCGACCTGCGCCGGGCCCCCGCGCCCGCCCTTGGCGGCGCCGCCCTTCGACGTTTCCGCCTTGTCGCCACTACCGCAGGCGCCAAGAGTGAGGATAAGGGCGGCCGCGATGGCGCGCGAAGGATGGATGTGCACGGGGCAGTTCAACCGATAGCCAGAGAATTGGTTGCGCGAGCGGTACGACGCGTCGGCTGGCGCACAAAGCGTGAAATTGTAACTGAAATGTACGGAGAGATGACCATGATCCTTCACGACTATTGGCGGTCGTCGGCCGCGTACCGCGTTCGTATCGGGCTGAACCTGAAGGGCGTGGGGTTCGAGTCGGTGTCGCACGACCTACGAGTCGGCGAACAAAGGTTGCCTAGCTATCGAAATGTCGCACCTCAAGGCCTTGTTCCGGCTTTGGAGAACGACGGACACGTCCTGACGCAGAGCCTGGCGATCCTGGAGTGGCTGGACGAGACCTATCCGGACCCGGCCTTTCTTCCGAGCGACGCGGCCGGTCGCGCACGGGTCCGCGCGCTTGCCTATGTCGTCGCCATGGACATCCACCCGGTCAACAATCTGCGCATCCTGAAGGCGCTGAAGGTCGATTTCGGCGCGGATCAGGACGCCGTGGACGCGTGGGTTCGGCGCTGGATCGGGGAGGGCTTTGTCGCGCTGGAGGAAATGGCGGGGGAGGGCGCGTATCTCTCGGGCGACACACCCGGCCTCGCCGACATCTGCCTGGTGCCGCAGTGGTATAATGCCGAGCGGTTCGCGCTCGACACTGCCCCCTATCCGAAGCTCGCCGCCATTGTGGCGCGAGCGAACGATCACCCTGCGTTCGCCGCCGCCCACCCCAGCCGTCACCCGCACGCGACGGATTGACGCCGCGGTGCAGCACGCCTAGGCGGCGCGGCAGATGGTGCCCGCAAGGGCGAAGAGGGAAGCCGGTGCAAGTCCGGCGCTGTGCCCGCAACTGTAAGCCGGGAGCCTAGGGTCAACACGTCACTGGGCACGCAAGTGTCCGGGAAGACGACCCGAAGGTGACGATCGGCGAGCCAGGAGACCTGCCATCGCGTCGTTCGTCGCCGGGCCGGGTCCAGCCATGCGCGTCGGGGAATGATCCCTTCGTAACGACAGCCATGTGGCCGTAGTCGCGTCGCCCGTACCCGGGCGACGGGCCGTGATTGTCGTTGCTTGCTCGTGCCGGGTCGACACCGGAGGAGCGGGGGGAATTTCATGCGTAATCTGCTTCTATCCACCATTGCGTTCGGGGTGCTCGCGCTGCCCGCGTCCGCGCAGACCACCGCGGTTCAGAGCGACGACGTGGTCGTCACCGCCAACCGCACCGAGCGCCCGGTCGATCAGGTCGGCCAGTCGGTCACGGTCATCGACAGCGAGGAAATCGAAGCACGCCAGTCGCAGGCGGTCGTCGACCTGCTGCGCACAGTGCCGGGCGTTAGCTACACACGTGCAGGCGGCATCGGCACCGTCGCATCGGTCAATATTCGCGGCGCCGACCCGCAGCAGACGCTGCTGCTGGTCGATGGCGTGAAGCTCGACGATCCGGCGAGCCCGGGCGGTGGCTATGACTTCGGTAACCTGCTGGTCGGCAACATCGACCGCATCGAGGTCGTCCGCGGCGCGCAGAGCGTCATCTGGGGGAGCCGCGCGATCGGCGGCGTCGTCAACGTCATCACCCGCGCCCCGAGCGAAGACCCCGAGTTCGTCGCCAGGGGCGAATATGGCTGGCGGGACACGGTCAACACGACCGCCAATGCCTCGGGCAAGCTCGGCCCCGTGTCGGCGAGCCTGGGCGGCCAATATTTCCGCACCGATGGCTTCTCCGCCTTCAACGAAGCGCGCGGCGGGCGCGAGCGCGACGGCTATCGTCAATATGGCGCCAACGGCAAGCTGGCGGTCGATCTGACCGATGGCTTCTCTCTGGAGGCGCGCGGGCGGTATTCGGATGCGAAAATCGACCTCGACGGCTTCCCAGCGCCGGCGTTCGCGCTGGCGGACACCGGCGACTATTCGACGAACGAGGAACTGAGCGGCTACGCAGGTGCCCGGCTCGCGCTGTTCGGCGGCGCGTTCCGCAACCGGCTGGGCGTCGCCTACAGCCGGACCGACCGCGCGAATTTCGCTGCGACCGGGCCGGCGACGTTCGACTCGCGCGGCCTCAATCGCCGGTTCGAATATCAGGGCGTGGTCCAGACCGGCATCGTCCAGGCCACGATCGGTGCAGAAAGCGAGCGCTCGCGCTTCGATACGGTCAGCTTCGGCGCGGCGTCGCGGGCCCGCGCGCTGATCAACAGCGTCTACGGTGAAGTCACGTTGACTCCCATTGCCGGTGTCGCACTGACCGGCGGCGTGCGGCACGACGACCACAGCCGCTTCGGTGGCGAAACGACCGCGGCGGGGAACGTGGCGCTCAGCCCGAACGGCGGCCGTACGACCTTGCGCGCAAGCTATGGCGAAGGATTCGGCGCACCGTCGCTGTACCAGCTGTTCGGCGATTACGGGAACCAGCGTCTGGTGCCGGAACGCGCCAACAGCTGGGATGCCGGCGTAACCCAGCGTCTTCTGGGCGATGCGGTGCAGGTCCAAGCAACTTATTTTCACCGCGACACGCGCAACCAGATCGACTTCGTGTCCTGCTTCGGGGTCACCAGCGCGATCTGCGTCAACCGTCCGTTCGGCACCTATGACAATATTCGTCGCACGCGTGCGGAGGGTGTCGAGGCGACGCTTGTCCTGCAGCCGGTCGAGCCGTTCCGTGTGGCCTTCGCCTACACCTATCTGGACGCGACCAACCGCGACACTGGTCGCGAGCTCGCCCGGCGGCCGCGCGAAAGCGTGAACATGGTCGCGGACTATCGTTGGGCGTTCGGCCTGTCGACCGGCGCGACGATTACCCATGTCGGCGACAGCTTCGAGAATGCCACGAACACCCGCCGCCTCGATGGCTATGTGCTGGTCGACCTGCGTGCCAGCCTGCCCGTCGGCGACCGGTTCGAAGTGTTCGGCCGCGTCGAGAACCTATTCGACGAGGCCTATGAGACGGTCTACCTCTACGGAACGCCGCGCCGCGCGGCCTATGGCGGAGTGAGACTGAAGCTGTGATCCGCTGGCTGGCGATGCTGCTGGTGACCGTGGCCGGGTGCACTCCGGCGCCCACGCCGATGCGGAGCGGGCGCCCAATGCGCATCGTCAGCCTGGATTATTGCGCCGACCAATATGTACTGAAGCTGGTCGGGCGGGATCGCATCGCTGCGGTCTCGCCCGACGCAGCCGCCGAATTTTCCTACATGCGCGCAGCGGCAACTGGCGTGCCGCAGGTCCGACCGCAGGCGGAGGACGTGCTGCTGCTCAAGCCCGATCTGGTCGTGCGCAGCTACGGTGGCGGGCCGAACGCGGCGGCGCTGTTCGAGCGCGCCGGTGTCCCGGTGCTGCAACTGGGGTATGCGCCGGACCTGCCTGGCATCCGCAAGGTGCTGCTCGACACCGCGACCGGGCTGGGTGAGCCGGCGCAGGGCGAGGCCATGGCGGCGGCGTTCGACGCGCGGCTGATGGCATTGAGGCGGGCGTCGAGCGGTCCGTCCGCGCTGTATGTAACGCCTGGTGGCGTAACGACCGGACCGGGGTCGATCGTCGATGAACTCCTGCGTGCCGGCGGGCTGCTAAACTTTCAGACGGCGGACGGGTGGGGGCCTTTGCCGCTGGAGCGACTGGCCTATGCGCGGCCGGACGTCGTGGCGGCGGCTTTCTTCGACACGCGGTGGAACCGACCCGACCCGTGGAGTGCAGCGGCGCATCCGGTGGTCGGGCGAGCGCTGAAGGGGGTGCCGACGGCGGAGCTGCCCGGTGCCTGGACGGCCTGTGGGGGATGGTTCGTGCTGGACGCGGTCGAACGGCTGGCGGGCCTGGCGAAAGCGGCCCGTCGATGAGGCTCATCCTTCTCCTCGCGCTCGCCAGCCTGGTTGCTGTCGTCTCCGCCTGCTTCCTCGGCTCGACACCGCTGCCGGCGGAGCGCCTTCTCTCTGCCCTGGTCGGTCAGGGCCTACCCGGCGATGCCGTCGTCGTATGGATGATCCGCCTGCCGCGCGCCCTCGCCGCGTTCCTCGCCGGCGCTGCGCTCGGGATCAGCGGGGCGGCGCTTCAAGGGCTGCTGCGAAATCCACTTGCCGAACCGGGCGTGCTCGGCGTGTCTGCCTGTGCGACGCTCGCGGCGACAGTGGCGCTGTACTACGGGTTCGTCGGTGCGTCGCCGGTCGCGCTTCCTGCCGCATCGATCCTCGGCGCGCTCGCGGCCACGGCGCTGATCGCAGGCACCGCGATGCGGACGACGTCGGTCGCCACGCTCATCCTGATCGGTGTCGGTCTGTCGAGCTTTGCCGGCGCGATCATGGCGTTGATGCTCAACCTCGCGCCCGATCCGTTCAGCCTGGCCGACATGATCAACTGGACGCTGGGATCGGTCGCCAACCGCAGCTTTGCCGAGATCGCCGGGACGGCGCCCTTCATGGCCGCTGGCGGTGCGCTGCTGTTCCTGACCCGCCGCGGCCTGTCCGCACTGACGCTAGGGGAAGAAGCTGCCGCGGGAATCGGCCTCGACCTCCGCCGTCAGCGTATTGCCGTGGTGCTGGGGGCGGGGCTTGCGACCGGCGCGTCGGTCGCGCTGGCGGGGGCGATCGGTTTCGTCGGCATCGTCGCGCCGCACCTCGTGCGTCCCTGGGTCGGGCATGACCCGGCACGCAGCCTGCTGCCATCCGGCCTGCTCGCCGGCCTGTTTCTGGTCCTTGCCGATATCGGTGTACGGCTGATCCCGACGACGGCCGAGCTGCGGTTGGGCGTGGTCGCCGCACTCGTCGGTGCGCCCTTGTTCGTGCTTATCGCGGCGCGGAGGCGGGGGACGTGATCCGGGCGGCGGGCCTTCGTTATCGCAACCGCATCGCTGATGCCGGCCTGTCCGTCGCGCCGGGCGAATTGGTCGTGCTGCTCGGCCCCAACGGCGCGGGCAAGACGACGCTGCTGCAGTTGCTGCTCGGGCTTGCCGTGCCCGATGCCGGGACGGCGGAGATCGACGGTCGCCCGGCGGCTGCGATCGCGCCGATCGAGCGCGCGCGGCGCATCTCGTACCTGCCCCAGGCGCGTCCGATCGCCTGGCCGGCCTGCGTGCGCGATATCGTTGCGCTCGGCCGCTTTGCCTATGGCGCAAGCGGGCGGCTGCGGGGGCAGGATGCCGCGGCGGTCGATCGCGCCCTGACCGCCTGCGACCTGACCGCATTCGCCGGCCGTCGTGCGGATACATTGTCGGGCGGGGAGGCTGCGCGGATGCACCTTGCGCGCGCGCTCGCGGCCGAAGCGCCGGTGATTGTCGCCGACGAGCCCGTCGCTTCGCTCGATCCGCGGCATCAGCACCGTGTGCTCGCGCTGCTCGCGCAGTTCGTCGCCGACGGCGGCGGGGCGCTGGTCGTCCTCCACGATCTCGACCTCGCGGCGCGCTATGCCGACCGGCTCGTCTGGATGGCCGACGGGCGGATCGTGGCCGATGGACCGGTTGCAGAAACGATGACCGAGGAACGGGTCGCCGCCGTCTATGGGGTCAGGGCGCGGATGACCGGTGACGGTATCGCCGTTACCGGCCTGGTCTAGACCCTAACGCGCCGCCGGGCCGAAGCGCGCGGACAAGTCATAGGCCGTCCCGACGAAGATCTGACGGACATAGGTGATCGGCTCCCCACCGCGCCAGGTCCGGCGGTCGATAGCAAGGCAGGCGGTGCCCGCTGCAACCGCCAGCCGCCGGGCGGTCGCGGCGTCCGCTCCGACTGCGGCGATGCGGCTTTCCGCTTCGGTCCAGGCGACATGTTCGAGCAGCCAGGCCCCCGGCGACGTCGTCGAGAAATCGGCCCCTTCCGAATCAGGGACGGCGACCAGCGCGATCAGCCGGTCCTCGATCGCAAGCGGGATGCCGTCGGCGAGATGCGTGCCGCTCAACTGCAGCAAGGCACCGCCGCGAGCAATCTCGACTGCGACCGGGTCGCCCGGGTCGGCGGTACGGATCGTCCGCGCTTCCAGCCTATAGGCATAGGCCTGGCCGCGGTTGCGGACCTCGTGCGCGAGGTCCGGAATGTCGAGCACCATCGAATGCACCCGCGGCCGCGCGACGAAGGTCCCTGCGCGCTTGCGGCGTTCAATGAAGCCGTCTGCAGCGAGCGCCGCCAGCGCCTTGCTGACCGTCATGCGCGAGCAGCCATAGTCGGCCATCAATGCATGCTCGACCGGGATGCGCGAGCCGGGCGCTCGCGTGCCGGCCAGAATCTCGCGTTCGAGATCGCGACGGATGCGGTCGTGCAGTGGCGTCATGCGATCAGCCGCGCGAGCGTGTCGGCGTATCGTGTGGCAATGACGTCGCGCGCGACGTGGCGGCCGCCGGCGACAACACGCTTGCCTCGCCGCCAGACACCGTCGATCGCGCTCTGGCCGGCGGAAAAGAGCAGAGCGTCGAGCAGGGCATCGCCGTCACGTCCCACCAACGACGGATGGCCGGGATCGAGGGTCAGGAAATCGGCGGCGTCGCCGACGACGCCAAGCGCCTGGGCACCCCCGGCGAGTGCCGTGCGGTATAGAATGCCGCCGCTCGATCCGTTCTGTGCCAGTGGGTTGCGGACACCCCGGGTCAGCCGCTGGCCATAATCCAGCAGACGGAACTCCTCGGTCGCGTCGATGCGCACGTTCGAATCCGATCCGATGCCAAAGCGCCCGCCTGCCGCCTGCCACGCGACGGCGGGAAAGATGCCGTCGCCCAGATTGGCTTCGGTGATCGGACATAGGCCGGCGACCGCCCCGGTCCGCGCCGCGCGCTCGGTTTCCTGTGCGGTCATGTGGGTGGCATGGACGAGGCACCAGCGGTCGTCGACCGGTGCATGGTCGAGCAGCCATTCAACGGGCCGCGCGCCGCTCCAGGAGACGCAGTCGTCGACTTCCTTCACCTGCTCCGCGACATGGATGTGGATCGGGCCAGCTGTCATAGTGGGCAGCGCGGCGAGGTCATCGGGCGAGACGGCGCGCAGGCTGTGCGGGGCAATCCCCAGAACGGCGTCGGGCAGCACGGCGATGGCGGCAGCGCTGTCCTCCAGCAGCCGGGCGAAGCTGTCGCGGTTGTTGACGAAACGACGTTGCCCCTCTGTCGGGACGGCACCGCCAAACCCCGATTGTGCGTAGAAGACAGGCAGCAGGGTTAGGCCGATCCCCGTCTCACCGGCAGCAGCGGCGAGCGCACCGGCCATCGCCGCGCGATCGGGATAGGGTGTGCCGTCTGTGGCATGATGAAGATAATGGAACTCGCCGACCCGGGTGAAGCCGGCTTCCAGCATTTCGACCTGCGCCATCGCGGCGATGTCGCGAAGGTCGTCGGGCGTGATGCGGTCGACGAAGCGATACATCGCCTCGCGCCAGGTCCAGAAACTGTCAAGCGCACCCTGGGCGTTCTCGGCGAGCCCGGCCATGCCGCGCTGGAAGGCATGGCTGTGCAGGTTCGGCAGACCGGGCAGCCCGATCGCGTGGCGCTCATCGTCCTGCTGTGGTGACGCGTCGGCTTCGATCGCAGCGATCAGACCGTCACGCACAGTGATCCGCACCGACCGATCCCATCGGTCGCGGCTCAACCACTGATCGAAGAAGAAACTGGGCATGCGAATAATGTCTATACATTAAAGCGTCTGCGTGCCAAGCCGCGTGGCATGCACGGCGATACCCTCTGGCGGAATGCCCGACTGGCGACGATGACCGGCGACGGCCTGGGCATCGTCGAGAATGGGGCGATCGTTGCGAAGGGAGGGCAGATCCTCGCCGTCGGCGCCGCCGATGTGGCCGGCGCCGCGACGGCGGACCGCGTGATCGATTGCGAAGGGCGCTGGATCACACCCGGACTGATCGATTGCCATACCCATCTCGTCCACGGCGGTGACCGCGCGGCGGAGTTCGAGCAGCGTCTGGCGGGCGCGAGTTACGAGGAGATCGCGCGATCCGGCGGGGGGATCGTCTCAACGATGCGCGCGACGCGTACCGCGAGCGAAGCGGACCTCGTCGAAACCGCATTGCCGCGCCTCGATGCGTTGCTCGCGGAAGGCGTCACGACGGTCGAGATCAAATCGGGCTATGGCCTGTCGCTCGCCGACGAAGCCAAATCCCTTCGAGCAGCACGCAGGCTTGCCGAGCGCCGCGACGTGGGCGTGACGACGACGTTCCTGGGAGCACACGCCCTGCCGACGGAATGGGCGACCGATGCCGACGGGTATATCGACCATGTCTGCTACACCATTCTTCCCGCAATCGTAGCCGAGGGGTTGGCCGACGCGGTCGACGCCTTTTGCGAAGGGATCGGATTTTCGCCCGATCAGGTCGCCCGCGTCTTTGCGGCGGCGAAGCGCCACGGCTTGCCGGTCAAGCTCCACGCCGAACAGCTCTCCAACCTTCATGGTGCGCAGATTGCTGCGCAGCATAATGCGCTGTCCGCCGACCATCTCGAGTGGCTGGACGACGAAGGCATTGCCGCGATGGCAGCGAGCCGCACGGTCGCGACGCTGCTGCCCGGTGCCTATTATTTCACGCGCGAGACGAAGCTGCCGCCGGTCGAGGCCCTGCGCGCTGCCGGCGTGCCGATCGCAGTGGCGACCGACTGCAATCCGGGCACCTCGCCCCTGACGTCGATCCTGCTCGCCATGAACATGGCGGCGACCTGTTTTCGCCTGACTGTCGACGAGTGTCTACGCGGCGTGACGATCCAGGCCGCGCGCGCCCTCGGGCTGGCCGACCGCATCGGCTCGCTCGCGCCCGGCAAGGCGTGCGACCTCGCCATCTGGGACATCGAGCGTCCCGCGGAGCTTGTCTACCGGATCGGGTTCAACCCCCTTCACCAACGGATACGAAACGGCCGATGATCACGCTTGTCCCCGGCACTGTCGCGCTTCCCGACTGGCGCGCCGTCTATCGCGGTGCGGCGTCGAGACTCGACCCCGTCTGTCGCGACGCGGTCGCGGCCAGCGCTGCCGCGGTCGAGCGGATCGTCGCTCGGGGCGCGCCGGTCTATGGGATCAATACGGGGTTCGGGAAGCTGGCGAATGTCCGGATCGCGAGCGAGGATCTGACGACGCTTCAGCGCAATATCGTGCTGAGCCATGCTGCCGGCGTCGGCGCGCCGAGCCCGCGCGCAATCGTGCGGCTGATGATGGCGCTGAAGTTGGCAAGCTTTGGCATGGGGGCCTCGGGCGTGCGGCCGGCGACGGTCGCGATGATCGAGGCGATGCTGGCCGCCGATGCATTGCCGATCGTGCCATGCCAGGGGTCGGTCGGGGCAAGCGGCGACCTTGCGCCCCTCGCACATATGGCTGCGGCGATGATCGGGGTTGGCGAGATCGACGTCGCCGGATGCGTCATGCCGGCAACGGATGCGTTGCGGCGGATCGGGCTCGCGCCGCTCGAACTCGGGCCGAAGGAAGGGCTGGCGCTCCTCAACGGCACGCAATTCTCGACCGCCAATGCGCTTGCCGGATTGTTCGAAGCCGAAGCGCTGTTTCAGGCCGCACTCGTCACTGGCGCCTTGTCGACGGAAGCGGCCAAGGGGTCCGACGCGCCGTTCGACCATCGTATCCACCGCCTGCGCGGCCACGCCGGGCAGATCGCGGTCGGTGACGCCTTGCGCGGGTTGATGGCCGGCTCCGCGATCCGTGCGAGCCACCGCGAGGACGATCCGCGCGTTCAAGACCCCTATTGTCTGCGATGCCAGCCGCAAGTGATGGGCGCTGCGCTGGACGTGTTGCGTCAGGCGGCGCGGACGCTGGAGGTCGAGGCGAACGGCGTTTCGGACAATCCGCTGATCTTCGCCGATACCGACGAGGCGCTCTCTGGCGGGAACTTCCATGCCGAGCCGGTCGCCTTCGCCGCCGACATGATCGCGCTTGCGATTTGCGAGATCGGCAGCCTTTCGGAACGCCGCGTGGCAATGCTGGTCGATCCTGCGCTGTCGGGTCTGCCCGCGTTCCTGACGCCGCGGCCGGGGATCAATTCCGGCTTCATGATCCCGCAAGTGACCGCCGCAGCTTTGGTCAGTGAGAACAAGCAGCGGGCGTACCCGGCGAGCGTCGATTCGATCCCGACGTCGGCGAACCAGGAGGATCATGTGTCGATGGCGGCGCATGGCGCGCGCCGCTTGCTGGAGATGGCGGCGAATGCGCAGGCCGTGGTCGGGATCGAACTGCTGGCGGCGGGGCAGGGGTGCGACTTCCACGCGCCGCTGACATCGTCGGATGCGCTGGAGCAGGCGCGGGCGTGCCTGCGTGAGCAGGTGCCGACGCTGGCCGAAGATCGACATTTTCACCCGGATATGGAGGCCGCGACAACGCTCGTGCGGTCGGGCGCGCTGGTCGAGGCTGCCGGAGCGGCCTTGCCGGGGATATGCGCGTGACCAATCCTCCCCGGCACGGGGAGGGGGACCAGCCGCAGGCTGGTGGAGGGGGAGTGCCGCACGCGAACCCCTCGCGGATAGCCCCCTCCACCACGCCGCTTTGCGACGCGGTCCCCCTCCCCTTGCAGGGGAGGATGGAACTCCATCGTGGGGATGCTCCGCTGATCGTCGCGTTCCCGCACACCGGCACCGACCTGGCCGATTGCGCGGACGCCTTCATATCGCCGTGGCTGGCGCGGCGGGATGCCGATTGGCACATTCACGACCTCTACGGTTTCGCCCGTGACCTCGGCACGACGACCGTCCGGATGCCGATTTCGCGCAGTGTGATCGACGTAAATCGCGATCCTTCCGGCGCATCGCTCTATCCGGGGCAGGCGACGACCGAGTTATGCCCGACGACGACGTTCGACGGCGATCGGCTCTATGCCGACGCAGAGCCGGATGCCGACGAAATCGCTCGTCGCCGCGCGACGTGGTTCGACCCGTATCACGCTGCTCTTGCTGCCGAGATCGATCGGCTGAAGGCCATCCACGGCCACGTCGTCCTCTACGACGCGCATTCGATCCGCAGCCGCATCCCGCGCCTGTTCGACGGCGAGCTCCCGCAATTCAACATCGGCACCAATGGCGGTGTGACATGTTCGCCGAAGCTGACAGCGGCGGTGTCCGCCGCTTGCGGCCCGGATCAGGTCGTCGATGGCCGCTTCCGCGGCGGCTGGACGACGCGCCACTATGGCCGGCCGGCGAAGGGTGTCCACGCGATCCAGATGGAGCTCGCGATGCGCGGCTACATGGTCGAGCCCGATATCCCTCAAGAGAGCAATTGGCCGACGCCGATGCTCGATCATCCGCCGATCGCGCCGACGCTGCGCGCCATACTTCACGCCTGCCTGGATTTCCGCCCATGACCCGCCACGACCCGACCCGCGTCGTCACGCCTGCTACCGGCACGACGCTCAGCGCGAAGAGCTGGCTGACCGAAGCGCCCTTGCGGATGCTGATGAACAACCTCCATCCCGATGTCGCCGAACGGCCCGAGGACCTCGTCGTCTATGGTGGGATCGGTCGCGCCGCGCGGGATTGGGAGAGTTACGACCGCATCGTCGAGACGTTGCGTCGTCTGGAGGACGACCAGACCCTGCTCATCCAATCGGGCAAGCCGGTCGGCGTGTTTCGCACCCATAGGGACGCACCACGCGTGCTTCTCGCCAATTCCAACCTGGTGCCCCGGTGGGCGGACTGGGCGCATTTCGACGAGCTCGATCGCAAGGGGCTGGCGATGTACGGCCAGATGACCGCGGGGTCCTGGATCTACATCGGCACGCAGGGCATCGTTCAGGGAACGTACGAGACGTTCGTCGAAATGGGGCGCCAGCATTATGGCGGCGACCTGTCGGGCAAATGGCTGTTGACCGCCGGCCTGGGCGGCATGGGCGGCGCGCAGCCGCTGGCCGCAGTGATGGCGGGCGCGTCGTGCCTGGCGATCGAGTGTCAGCAGAGCCGGATCGATATGCGGCTGCGTACCGGCTATCTCGACCGTGCGACGACCGATCTGGACGAGGCGCTGGAGATCGTGACGACGGCGCGCGAACCGATTTCGGTCGGGCTGCTCGGCAATGCCGCGGAGCTTTTGCCCGAGATTTTGGCGCGCGGCGTTCGACCCGATCTGTTGACCGATCAGACCAGTGCGCACGATCCGGTCAACGGCTATCTTCCCGCCGGCTGGACGCTCGAGCGCTGGCTGGCGACGCGCGAGCAGAACCCGCAGGCGGTCGCCGAGGCCGCCAAGGCATCGATGGCGCGGCATGTCGCTGCGATGTTGGCATTCCAGGCGGCGGGCGTTCCGACGGTCGATTACGGCAATAATATCCGACAGGTCGCCGAGGACGCGGGCGTTGCCAATGCGTTCGACTTTCCCGGATTCGTCCCCGCCTATATCCGCCCGCTCTTCTGTCGCGGCGTCGGGCCGTTTCGCTGGGCCGCGCTGTCGGGCGATCCGGACGACATCTACAAGACCGACGCCAAGGTGAAGGAGCTGCTGCCCGACGACGCGCACCTCCACCGGTGGCTCGACATGGCGCGTGAGCGCATCAGGTTCCAGGGCCTGCCGGCCCGCATCTGCTGGGTAGGGTTGGGCGACCGCCACCGCCTCGGCCTGGCGTTCAACGATATGGTCGCGCGCGGCGAACTGCGGGCGCCGGTCGTGATCGGGCGCGATCACCTCGATAGCGGATCGGTCGCCTCGCCCAATCGCGAGACGGAGGCGATGCGCGACGGGTCGGACGCCGTTAGCGACTGGCCGCTGCTGAACGCGCTGTTGAACACCGCGAGCGGCGCGACCTGGGTGTCGATCCACCACGGTGGCGGGGTCGGCATGGGCTATTCGCAGCATTCGGGAATGGTCGTCGTCGCCGATGGCACGCCCGACGCGGCAAAGCGGCTGGAACGTGTGTTGTGGAACGACCCGGCGACGGGCGTGATGCGGCACGCCGATGCCGGTTATGAGATCGCCCGCGACTGCGCGCGTGCGCAGGGCCTGGACCTTCCCGGCATCCTTTGAGGGAACTGCCGCCCAGCGGGAGGCTTTACCTTCGACGAAGGAGCATCCCATGGCCGATACCGAGTTCACGCCGACGCTGAAAATGGCGGCGACCGCCAAGCGCGGGCTCAAGCTGCGCGAGAAGTTCGGTCGCGGCGGTACCGAGGTCGGGGTGAAGCGCGCCCACCAATTGGCCGACCGCAAGGCGGTGACGGCGGCGGACGTGAAGTCGATGCACAGCTATTTCGCGCGGCACAGCGTCGACAAGGACGGGAAGGGTTGGGGCGATACGAAGGACCCATCGGCCGGCTACATCGCGTGGCTGCTCTGGGGCGGCGACGACGGCAAGAAATGGGCGGACTCGAAGCGCGAAAAGCTTTGAGCGGAATCGATGCCGCCATTCGGCGTGCGCGAATCGCGTATGGCGTCGTCGTTTTCAGAGAAAACTCGGCGGCTCGGCTGCGATATCCGCAAAGGCTGGCGCCGGGTCCACTCAGTGCGATCGGGCGCGCCGCAGCGTGGAATTCGCCACTTTCCCAACGCCTTAGCGTTCCCCGAAGGCCGGCGAACAAAACTTCCGTTAAAAATCTAAGGTATACGATAGGGTGCTAAGTAAAAAATACTTCGCAAGATAGGTATTTTTGCCTTAGGTTAATGTCTGGCCGCGTACGCGATCGTACCCCTTCGGACATGAACCAAATGCAACCGCTCCAAGCCCTTAGAGCTGATAGTTCAGCAATGGACGGCGCTGCCGTCCTGACTGCCCGCTTCGCGTCGTTCAGTCCGTTGTCGCCCGGAGCGATGTCGTCGGTTCGGGGCGTGCCGTGGCAGCTCGTCGATCTCGGAACCTCGCGTTCGGCGCGCGCTTTCGACGGGTTGCGTGATCGCGTGATGGTGGTGCTGTCGGGCGTTCTGTTTCATCACGCCATCGTCCGCTCCGGCGCGCGGCAGGTGCTGTGCCTGCACCTGCCGGGTGAGCTGGTCGGCGTGGACTGCCCCGGCATGGGCACCGCGGCGATCGGTGCGCATGGTCCGGCGCAGGTGGCGGTTTTCGATTCGACCGCATGGCGCGAAATGGTCGCGGCGCAGTCGTCGATCCGCGCTGCGGTGGAACAGGAAGTCCACATGAACCTGTCGATCGCGCGGGCGTGGTTGACCAACAATTGCCGTCGCGAGGCGGCGACGCGGGTCGCGCATCTGCTGTGCGAAGTCGCCTATCGCATCGGTGGCGCGGCGTTGCCGCGTCTGACGCAGGAATTCCTCAGCGACTGCGTCGGGCTGACGTCGGTGCACACCAACCGCGTGCTGCGCCGGTTGGAGGCGATGGACTGCCTGCGTCGCGACGGCGATCGCTATCAGATCGTCGACGAGCAGCGGCTGCGCGAATTCGCCGAATTCGATCCGGTTTATCTGACACCGGTGGTTCAGGTTCCGGCCTGATCCTGCCCGTCAACCGCCGAGGATTCGGCGGTAGAGCGCGATATAGGCGTCCGCCATCCGCTCGACCGAAAAGCGATCGATGACCGACTGGCGGATCGTCGCCCGATCGAGCCCGGCGGCGCATTCGATCGCGTCGCCGACGCCTTGCAGGTCGTCGACCAGAACACCGGTCACGCCGTCATCGATCAGCTCCGGCATGGACCCGCGTCGGGTAGCGATGACGGGTGTGCCGCAGGCCATCGCCTCGATCACCGACAGACCGAATGGCTCGTCGAAGTTGATGAGGTGGAGCAGGGCGCGTGCGGCGCCGAGCGCGCGCACCCGCGCCGCGCCGCCGACCGCCCCGTGATAGCGGACGCGGTCGCCATCGATACCGGGCGCAACCTCCCGCTCGTGATAGCCGCTGTCCTGAACGATGCCGTACATGTCGAGCCGGCGTCCACTGGCGCGCGCCGCCGCGATGGCTTCCTTCGGCCCCTTGTCGGGGTGAATGCGACCGAAGAACAGCAGATCCTCGCTGCCCACCGGATCGAAGGGAAAATCGTCGATCGGGATGCCGTGATGGATGGTTGCGGCATAGTGCAGCGATGGATGGCGATCGGCGTCGCTGATCGCGACGAAATGCACCCGGTCCTGAAACGGCTGATACATCGGCAGGATGCGGGCGGATGAGAAGCCGTGGATGGTCGTGACGACCGGCGTGTCGACGAACGGCGCAAAGGCGTGAGCGGGAAAATCGGCCTGGTTGTGGATGATGTCGAACCGGTCGGCCTGGCCGAAGACATGCGCGAGATGGCGATACTCCCAGACCTTGGCATCGATGCTGGGGTCTTCGGAATAGGGGGCGGGAACGATACCGTCGAGCGTGCCGGCGGTCTGGCTGTCGAGCGTGGCGAACAGCGTGACGTCGACGCCGCGCGCGACCAGCGCCTCGGTCAACAGGCTCGTGACGAGTTCCCACGGGCCATAATGGCGCGGCGGCGTGCGCCAGGCGATCGGGGCAAGCATCGCGATCTTCATGCGAGGATCAGTCCTTCGTTGGGCGCGAGGCGGCCCGGGTTGGCCGGGGTGTCGAGCGTCGAGAGCAGCACGTCCCCCGTCCAATCGACGGCCACCGGTCTGTCGGTCAGGTTCAGCAGGATGGTCCGATCCTCCCCGTCCGCCGAACGACGATAGGCGAGCACGCCCGCCGGCACATCGATCAGCACCATCGCGCCGGTCGTCAGCGCGGGCGTCGCGCGCCGGAGGGCAAGCAGCCGGCGGTAGAGCGACAGCATCGACGTGGGATCGTCGGACTGCGCTGCCACGTTCCGTGTCGGCCAGTCCGGGTTGAGCGGCAACCACGGCTCGGTCGTGCTGAACCCCGCAAACGCGGCCGCGCTCCACGGCATCGGCGTGCGTGAGCGATCGCGGCCGATGTCGAGCTGTGGCTGGCGGAAGTGCTGGGGATCGCGGATGCGGTCTGGCGGGATGGGGACATGGCCGATGCCGATCTCGTCCCCCTGATACAGCGTTGGCGTGCCGCGCAGCGTCAGCAACAGCATCGCGGCGACCCGGGCCTGCGCCTCGCCGATCCGCGCAGCGATCCGGGCGGCGTCGTGACTGTCGAAGACCCAATTGGGCCAGCCCCAGGAAGGCAGCGACGCTTCATAGGCGGCGATTGTCCGCCGCAGCACCCCGGCATCCCAGGGATTTTCGACGAGCTGGAAGTTGAAGGGCAGATGCACTTCGGGGCGCTCGGGGGTGCCGTACCAGCGGGCGTGCGCGGTATTGGGCAGGAAGATCTCGCCGATCAAAACGCGGGCGTCGCCCTTTTCGGCGCCGTAGCGGTCGGCCAGCGCGCGCATCTCCGAGGCGATCGCATGCGCCTCGGGCTGGTCGGTCGAATAGCGCTGGATCAGCGTGTCCCGCTGCGTCCGATCGGGCGTCCAATCGGGGTTGGGCGGGTTGTCGGGGAAGCCCTGCGCCTTCACGATGTGCCAAAGCACGTCGATGCGGAAGCCATCGACGCCGCGGTCGAACCAGAAGCGCAAGACGTCGAACATCGCCGCGCGCAACTCGGGATTGCGCCAGTTGAGGTCAGGTTGCTCCTTCAGAAAGGCATGCAGGTAATATTGTCCTGTCCCCGCGTCCCATTCCCACGACGATCCGCCGAAATCGCTGATCCAATTATTGGGTGGACCACCATCGGGCGCGGGATCATGCCAGATGTACCAGTCGCGTTTGGGATTATCGCGCGACGATCGGCTTTCCCTGAACCAGGGATGCTGGTCCGAGCTGTGATTGGGCACGAAGTCGAGGATCAGCTTCAGCCCGCGTGCATGGACCTCAGCCAGCAGCCGGTCGAAGGTCGCGAGGTCGCCGAACAGCGGATCGATGCCGGTATAGTCCGCCACGTCATAGCCGAAGTCCGCCATCGGTGACGGGAAGATCGGCGACAGCCAGATGGCATCGACGCCCAGGGCGGCCACATAATCGAGCCGGTCGATGATCCCTGCCAGATCGCCCACGCCATCGCCAGTCGTGTCTTGGAAGGAGCGCGGGTAGATCTGATAGATGGTGCCGCGCTCCCACCAAGGGGGCGGCTGCGTCAGGGATGGCATGGCGGTGATACCCCTGGCGACGCGCAGGGTTCCCACATGCTCTCCGCCGGCACGGGTTTTGAGGCTATGCCGCGGTGGCCGCGTAGAGCGCGATCGTGGCGGCCAGCACTTCCTGCATCGCAATGGCGCGCGCGTCCTGCGCCGATATGAGCAGGTCCTGCGCATCGAGCAGTCGCTGCAGATCGACGTCGCCCTCCAGATATTGCCGGCGCGCGAGCGACGTCGTGGTCCGAGCCTCCGCCTCGACGTCGGCCAGCAGCGCCTCGCGCTCGCGGGCGTGACGGATCGAGGACAATGCGTTCTCCACGCCGCGCAGCGCTTCGAGCACCGATTGCCGGTAGGTCTCCGCCGCCTCGCGTTGTTGCCCGAGGCTGAGGGCGAGATCGCCCTTCAGCCGCGATCGCGCAAAGATCGGCGCGAGCAGGTCATTGCCGATCCGCGCGATCGGGACGAGCGGGCCGACCGACGCCGTCGTGGCGACGAGGCTGGCCGACAGGTTGAGCGACGGGTAGAAAGCGCGTCGGGCCGCGTCCACGTCGCCACCGGCGGCGCGCAGCCGGGCCTCCGCTGCGCGAACGTCTGGCCGCCGCTCGATAAGCACGGCGGGCGGGGGAGCGGTGAGCGCAGGTGCGATCAGGTCGTCCAGCACGCCCGTCTCGACCGAGAACCCCGGCGATTCCGCACCCGTCAAAACCGCGAGCGACGTGCGGGTTTCCTGCAAAGCTTCCGACAGGCGCGTCGCCTCCGCACGCAGCTGCTTGAGGCGGATCGCCTGGAGCCCGACGTCGACCCGCGTCGCATCGCCCTCACGCTGACGGACGCGCATGATCCGGTCGAGCTCGGCCGCCTGGGCGATGCTCGTGTCGAGCAACGTCATCCGACGTGCGAGCGTCGCGCGCTGGACATAGGCGAGTGCGATCTGCGCTTCGAGCGCGATGCCCGCCGCGACGCGATCCAGCGCGGCAGCGCGCAGCCGGCCGGCCGCGCCGCGGCGCAACGCGCGGTTGCGGCCGAACAGGTCGGGGTCGAAGCTTGCATCGATGCTGGCAAAGCTGCGATCGAAGGCGAAGAGCTCGCGCTGTCCGGGCAGGCGGGTGCCGCCGGGCTGGACGCTTGCCGTGACAACCGGCAGGGCGGTCGATCGCGCGCTCGTGAGCAGGGCAGCGGCCTGCTGAACGCGCGCGTCGCTGGCGCGCAGCGTCGGGCTTTGTTGTCGCGCGGTGGCGATCAGCGCATCCAGTTCGGGTGCCGCCAGCAGCGCGCCGAGGCTCTGATCGGCTACGGTCGGCAGGTTCGCGGCGGTCGGATCGGTCCAGTCCTGGCTAAAGAGCGATGGCGGCACCGTCAGCCGGGCCGGCGGCGCGCAGCCGGACGCCATGCCGATCGCGATCAGCGACACATAGGAACGCAGGGTCATGGGCCGCCCATAGCCCGCCGGCCCCTTACGAATGGTTTCCGTCGCAGAAAGTCCAATCGTTCAGGATTAACCGGGCCTTAGACAATATTCCTTAGGCCGCTGGATGTCAGCTCAATCCGGAACGGCAGCCCTCTTTGTCAGACGCGCTTTTCAGACAGGAAGCGATCGATGCGCAGCGCCAGCGACTGGCCGGGGCGGTCGTCGCTGCAGTGCCGCCATCGGCGCGGGTATATACCGCCGTCATCCTGGCGGTGGCGATGGCGATCGTCTTGATGCTGGTCTTCGGCAGCTATGCGACCAATGCCCCCGTCCGTGGTGTCGTCGCATACGACACCGGCGTCGCGCGCGTATATCCGCGCAGCGCCGCCGAAGTGCGCCGCGTTCTGGTGCGCGAGGGTCAGGCGGTTGCCGCCGGACAACCCCTCGTCGAGCTGGGATTGGTACAGGGCGAGCGCGGGCTGGCCGAGCAGATCGCACAGATCGATCGCCAGATCGCCGAGATCGATCGTCAGCTGGGCATCGCCGAAGGCCTCGCGTCGAGCGAGACCGGCGCCCTCGAAACCCAGCGTCGCGGGCTGATCGAGAGCGTGACGTCGCTGGAGCGGCAGCGCGGCATCGCCAGCGAGCAGGTCGGACTGGCCGAAAAGGCGGTGACGCGGAGCCAGAGGCTGGCGAAGGAGGGAGCCGGGACCCAGCGACAGGTCGATGCGGCGCGGGCCGAGCTGCTGATGCGCAAGAGCGAGGTCGAAAACCTGACGGAGCGGCTGATCACGACACGCGCGTCGATCGCCGATCTGGGCATCAAGCTGTCGCAGGGCGGGCTGACGTCGGGCAAGGCGGCATCGCAGCTGCGCAGCGAACGCTCGGCGCTGATGACACAGCGTGCCGACCTCGTCCGCTCCGACCATATCGTTCTGACCGCGCCGGTTGCGGGGCGGGTCGCCGAACTGATCGCGGAGCCAGGGCGGCACGCGACCCCGGATGGGTCCCTGGTGACGGTGGTGCCCGACGGCGGCAAGCTGGAGACATGGTTCTATGCCCCGACCCAGGCGATCGGCTTCGCACGGCCGGGGCAGGCGGTGCGCCTGCGCTTCGATGCCTTTCCGTACCAGAAATACGGCTCCGGCCGCGGGGTCGTGACCGACGTGTCGCGGGTGGCGGTGGATCCGGCCGCGGTCGATCCGGCCCTAGGTATAAAGGAGGCGAGTTTTCGCGTGCGTGTCCGGATCGACACGATCGGCTCCGCGCGCGCTACCGCCGCCGGGGTGCGACCGGGAATGACGGTGTCGGGTGATCTGGTGCTGGAGCGCCGGCCGCTGTGGGCGCTGCTGTTCGCGCCGATCCGCGAAAGCCTGATTCGATGAGCCTCGACTGGATATCGTCGCGGCGGATTCAGCCGGTGTTGCAGGCAGAGGCCGCCGAATGCGGGCTTGCCGCGATTACGATGGTCGCCGAACATCACGGCCACCGTGTCAACCTGGCGGGCTTGCGCCTGCGCTTCCCGACATCGATCAAGGGTGCGACGCTTGAACAGCTGATGGCGATCGCTGCCGAACTGGAGCTCGCGCCGCGGCCGGTGCGGCTAGAGCTCGAAGAACTGGCGGAGCTCCAACTCCCGGCGATCCTGCACTGGGACCTCAACCATTTCGTCGTGCTGGAAGCGGTGAAGCCCGGCAGATCGGCGACGATCCTCGACCCCGCGCTTGGCCGGCGAGTCCTGCCGCTGGGCGAGGTCAGCAAGCATTTCACCGGCGTCGCACTCGAACTGGCTCCGACCGCGTCGTTCAAGCCGATCGAGGCGCGGCGCAGGACCCGGCTGAGCGACCTGTGGAGCCGGATGACCGATTTCCGCGGCGCCATGGCGCAGGTCATTGCGCTGTCCGCGGTCATGCAGTTCACCGCGCTGCTCACGCCCTTCTACATTCAGATCGCGATCGACGAGGCGTTTCCGCAGGCCGACAGCAAC
Source organism: Roseomonas aeriglobus (assembly GCA_016937575.1). Taxonomy (NCBI): domain Bacteria; kingdom Pseudomonadati; phylum Pseudomonadota; class Alphaproteobacteria; order Acetobacterales; family Roseomonadaceae; genus Muricoccus; species Muricoccus aeriglobus. The sequence continues at coordinate 1,453,407 of JAFHKN010000002.1, forward strand.
CTGCTGTTACTGCTGATGATCGGCTTCGGTGCGGTATATATCCTTGGCGCCGTGACCCAGGCGCTGCGCGAGTGGGTGATGCTTTCGCTCGGACAGTCGCTGTCGTTCCATATGGGCGGCAACGTCGTGCGTCATCTGATCCGGCTGCCGCTCGCCTATTTCGAGCGTCGCCATATCGGCGACCTGATGTCGCGGATCGGATCGATTCAGCCGATCCAGCAACTGCTCGCGCACGGAATCGCCAGCGTAGTGATCGACGCGGCGCTCGTCGTGACGACCGTGATCGTGATGATCTTCATCAGCCCGACCCTGTCGGCGATCGTGATCGGATCGACCCTGCTCTACATCGCCTTGTCGCAGACGATGTATCCGGCGCTGCGGCGACGGTCCGAGGAGGAAATCCACGCCCGTGCGGGTGAGGAAAGCTATCTGATGGAGACGATCCGGGCGATCCGGTCCGTCAAGATCCACGGGCACGAGGCGCAGCGAGAGGGCGGGTGGCGCAACCGCTATGCCGACGTCATCCGGGCATCGTACAAGACCCGCCGCTTCGCGATCGGGCTCGATCTGGGCGAAGGGTTGCTGTTCAACCTGGCGCTGGTCGTCTGCATCTATATCGGCGGGCTGCAGGTGATAGCCGGCACGCTGACCGTCGGCACGTTGCTCGCCTTTCTGTCATATCGCTCGAGCTTCGCGGCGAGCGCGGTGTCGTTGGTCGACCGGTTCCAGGAATGGCGGCTGATCGGCCTGCACCTCGACCGATTGTCGGATATCGTCACCGAGACGAAGGAAGACTTTCCCGTCGCCCCGCGCCGCGAGCTTCTGGCGGGGCCGGCGATGGCCGTCGACGGCCTGAGCTTCAGCTATGATCCGACATCGCGACCGGTGCTCGACGGCATCGACCTCGACATCCCATCGGGCGCGTTCGTGGCGGTCGTGGGACCGAGCGGAGCGGGCAAGACGACGCTGATGCGTATCCTGCTCGGCCTGCTGACGCCGGGCGCGGGAGCGATCACGATCGACGGCGTGCGACTGAACCCGGCGACGATGGCCGGCTGGCGCGCCCGGATCGGCGCGGTGATGCAGGACGATTGCCTGCTGACCGGCACGATCGAGGACAATATCGCCTTCTTCGATGCGAGCGCGAAGCCCGAGGACGTCGTGCGCGCGGCGATGCTGGCCGAAATTCACAATGACATTGTCGCGATGCCGATGGGGTATCGCACGCTGATCGGCGACATGGGTGCCGCGCTCTCGGCAGGGCAGCGTCAGCGCGTGATGCTCGCCCGCGCGCTGTTCCGCGATCCGGACGTGCTGTTCCTGGACGAAGGGACGGCGAACCTCGATCCCGACACCGAAGATCGCATTGCCGACATGATCGCGGGGCTGCCGATCACCCGCATCGTCATCGCGCATCGACCGGCCCTGATCGACCGGGCGGAGATCGTCATCCGCGTCGACGGGGGCCAGGCCATCGTCGAGCGTCGCACGATGCCGCGAGCGCTCGGGGTCGATTGAGCCGAAACGAAGCGGGGCCGCCCTTGCCGGACGGCCCCGATCGCAATCTTAGCGGCAGCCCTTCTTGGGCTTCGGGTCGCACTTCGGGGCCGGCTCGCACTTGGGCGCCGGCGCGCACTTGACCGGCTGCGGCTTGCAAGCGAACAGCCACGACAGAAGGCCGAAGGTGCCGCCCGAAACAGCGTTCAGCTCGGAGGTACGAAGATCGCGCATGATGTCTGCTCCCGTTTTACGCGACCGATGTCGTCCGGCCGCTGTGGGCAGAGTGTACGGTCGGACGCGCGGCGGCGTCTCGAGTAAAAACGGACCGCAGAGTCCCGTTCCGAAACGATTTGTTAACCATCATCCGCTCGATGCGACTTCTCTCAGGCCGCCGCCGAGCGCGGTGTAAAGCGACACGTCATTCTGTAGCTGGGCGCTGCGCAACTGCAGCAGCTGCTGTTCCGCACTGAACAGGTTTCGCTCCGCGTCGAGCACTTCCAGATAGATCGACAGGCCGTTGTCGTAGCGCAGTCGGGCGACCCGGACGAGCCGGCGCTGCGCTTCGATCGCGCGTCCCTGCGCGTCGATTTGCTCGATATAGCGGCGTCGGGCGACCAATGCGTCGGCCACTTCGCGAAAAGCCGTCTGCGTGGCCTTCTGATAGGCCGCCACGAGTTCGTCCGCCTGAGCCTGGGTCAGGGCGATGCCGGCGCTGCGCTTGCCCCACGTCAGGATCGGCTGGGTCGCATTGGCACCCACGCGGTACTGCACCGAGTCGCCCGATATCAGACCGCCCAGCGCCGGCGAGATGAAGCCGAGCAGTCCGGTCAGCGAGATCGTCGGCAGGAACGATGCGCGGGCGACACCGATGTTGGCATTGGCCGCACGCAGCCGCTGTTCGGCCTGGAGCACGTCGGGACGATTGGCGAGCAGCGCGGAGGGCAGGCCGGGTTCGATCGCCGCGAACTGCCCGGCATCGGACAGCGGGCGGGGTGCCGGAAGCGGCCCGGGGATCGGACCGCCGATCAGCACCGTCAGCAGGTTTTCCGACTGTGCCGTCGTCCGCCGAAGCTCGGCCAGCTGCGTTTCCGCCTGGGTGACGAGCAGCCGCGCCTGATCGAAATCGACCGTGGAGGTCACCCCCGCGTCCATTCGCTTGCGCGCGATGGCGACTGCCTCGCGCCGTCCGGTCAGCGTGCGTTCCGCCAGCGCGATCTGTTCCTCGCCCGCGCGGATCTGAAGATAGGCCGCGGCCACCTGGGCGACGAGCGAGATGCGAAAGGCGCGCTCGGCCTCGACCGTCGCCAGATATTCGCGCCGTGCGGCTTCCGCGGTGTTGCGAACGCGGCCCCAGAAGTCGAGCTCGTAGCTCGGGACCTGAACGCCCAGCGAATATTGGGTGAAGGTGAAGCTTGTCGGGGACTCTGCCGCGCCACCCGTACCATTGCCCTGGTCGGTTGACGTCGTGGTCGTCGGAAAGCCCAGCGCATTGAGCGGCTGGCGCGTGCGGGTCACCCCGGCGACGCCCTCCACCTGCGGCAGGCGATCGGCGTCGGTGATGCGGTATTGGGCACGTGCCTGTGCCACGCGCGCGACCGATTGGGCCAGGTCGCGGTTGTTGGTCAGCGCCGCCGCGATATACGCCTGCAACCGCGGATCGCCGAAGAATTCGCGCCAACCCACCTCGGTCGCCGCCCGGCTCCCGGCCGTCGCTTCCGGGAACGTCGGCGCGACGGGAGCGGTGGGCTGGACATATTTCGGCGTGAAATTGCAGCCGGCGAGCGTGCTCAATCCTGCGAGCAGGATGACCTTACGCATGAGCGGGGGTTCCTTCCGAACGGTCGTCGTCGCGGGGAGACGGCGGCGGCATATCCTGCTGCTCCGCCGCCACCGATGTGGGGGCCTTGCGCGACAGCCAGCGGCGCGCGGCGAAGTAGAAGACGGGGGTGAAGAAGATGCCGAGCGCGGTGGCGGCGATCATGCCACCCATCACGCCGGTGCCGACGGCATGGCGACTCGCCGCGCCCGCACCGCTCGCGATGACCAGCGGGACCATGCCCAGGATGAAGGCGAGCGACGTCATCAGGATCGGCCGCAGGCGCTGGCGCGATGCCTCCAGCGTCGCCCCTCGCACCTTCGCTATGCCTTCGCCGTCCTGATGCTCTTCATCCTCGATCGCGAATTCCACGATCAGGATCGCGTTCTTCGCCGCCAGGCCGATGATCGTGATGAGGCCGATGTTGAAATAGACGTCGGCGGACAGCCCCCTCAGCATCGTAAACAACACGGCACCGAGCACCCCGAAGGGCACGACGAGCAGCACGGACAGCGGGACCGCCCAACTGTTGTAGAGCGCTGCAAGCAACAGGAAGACGACGATCAGCGACAGCCCGAGCAACAGCCCGATCTGGCCGCCGGCCTGTTTCTCTTCATAGGCGGTACCGGTCCATTCATAGCCGAAGCCGGGCTTCAGCACCTGATCGGCGATGCGCTCCATTTCCTTCAGCGCCGCACCCGACGACTGCCCCGGCGCCGCCTGGCCCGAAATCGTGACCGACGGATAACCGTTGTAGCGCTGGAGCTGGGTCGCGCCCGATTCCCACGCCACCTTCGTAAAGGCGGAGAAGGGGACCATCTGGCCCTGAGCGTTGCGCACGCGCAGCGCCAGCACGTCCTCGGCTCTCATTCGGCTCGGCGCATCGGCCTGCAGGTAGACGCGCTGGACCGTGCCCTGATTCGAGAAGTCGTTGGCGTAGGCCGAACCGAAGCTGATCGCGAGCGTCGCGTTGACGTCGGCGATCTGCAAGCCCAGCGCGCGCGCCTGGACGCGGTCGATATCGACGTAGAGCTGCGGCGACGGGGCCTGACCCTCCGGACGGATGCCGGTGAGGATCTTGCTCTGCGACGCCGCGCCCAGGATCGCGCCCATCGCCTGTTGCAGTCCGGCCGGATCGTTGCCGACGCGGTCCTCGATCTTCATCGAGAAGCCCGTCGCATTGCCCAGTGCCTGGATGGCGGGCGGGTTCAGCGCGAAGATCGTCGCTCCCGAAATTCCCGCGGTCGCGCCGAAGGTCTGACCGATGATCGCGTTGACCGAATTTTCGGCGCCGTGCCGATCCTCATAGGGCTTCAGCATGACGAACGAGAGAGCGGCCGACTGGCCCTGACCGAAGAAGTTGAAGCCCAGGACCGAAATGATCCGGTCGAACTGCGGCTGCTTCATCAGAAAGGCCTCGGTCTGCCGGACCGCGGCTTGCGTGCGTTCGGTCGTGGCACCGACCGGCGCGTCGTAGCTGATGACGAAATAGCCCTGATCCTCCTCCGGCAGGAAGCCGCCGGGCAGGCGCAGGAACAGCAGCGCCGTGACGCCCAGCACCGCCAGGAACACGGCAAGCCAGCGCAACGGCCGCGACAACATGCCGCCAACGCCGCGGATATAGCGGTCGGTCGCGTTCTGGAAACGATCGTTGAACCAGTTGAAGAAGCGCTGCGGATAGCCGCGCCAGCCTGCGCGAGGCTCGGGCCGTTCGTCGACATGGTGTTGATGCGGTTTCAACAACGTGGCGCACAGCGCTGGTGTCAGCGTGAGGGCCAAAACCGCGGAAAAGAAGATCGAAACGGCAAGCGTCACCGAAAACTGACGATAGATGCCGCCGGTCGACCCCGGGAAGAACGCCATCGGGATGAACACGGCAATCAGCACCAATGTAATGCCGATGATCGCGCCACGGATCTGCCCCATCGCCTTGATGGTCGCCTGAGCGGGCGGCAGACCTTCCTCCGCCATGATGCGTTCGACATTCTCGACCACGACGATCGCGTCGTCGACCAGGATGCCGATCGCCACGACCATCGCAAACAGCGACAGTGTGTTGATCGAGAAGCCGAAGAGCCACAGGCCGAGACACCCGCCCGCCAGCGCGATGGGTACGACGATCGCCGGGATGACGGTCGCGCGCCAGCTCTGCAGGAACAGGAACATCACCAGGAAGACGAGCAGCATCGCTTCGACGAGCGTGCGGATGACGTTATCGATCGACGTCGAGATGAACGGCGTCGTGTCGTAGGACACGTCCCAGGTGATGTCTTCCGGGAAGGTGCGCTGCAGCTCGCGCATCCGCTCGCTGACCGCATCGCGCGTGGCGATCGCATTGGCCCCGGCGGCCAGCTGGACCGCGATGCCGGCGACCTTGTCGCCGTTCAGCGTGGTCGAGAACTGGTAATTGTCCGCGCCGATCTCGACCCGCGCGACGTCGCCCAGCCGCACGGTCGAACCGTCGGTGTTGGCCTTGATGATGATCTGCCGGAACTGTTCGGGGGTCTGGAACCGGTTTTGCGTCACGATCTTGGCGTTGAAATCCGTCCCCGGAGTCGTCGGCTGGTCGCCGATGCCGCCGCCCGCAGTCTGGCTGTTCTGTTCCTGCACCGCGAGCAAGACGTCCGACGGCGACAGATTGAAACCGGCAAGCTTGTCCGGATCGAGCCAGATCCGCATCGCCTTCTCGGAACTGAACAACAGTGTATTGCCCACACCCGGCACACGCCGGATCTCGTTGACCACCTTCGTCGAGGCGAAGTCGCCGAGCTCGAGTGCCGGGGTCTTCCCCGATTTCGACCGCAGCGTCAGCACTTCGAGGAAGCCGGACGAATTATCGGTGATCTGGATACCCAGACGCCGCACGTCTTCGGGCAGACGCGGCTCGGCGCGGTTCAGACGATCCTGCACCTGGGTGCGGGCGACGTCGATGTTGGTACCCGACTGGAACGTCAGGACAATCTCGCCGGTGCCGTTCGCGCGGCTGGTCGACGACATGTACAGGAACTTGTCGACGCCGTTCAACTCACGCTCGATGACCGATGTGACGTTCTTGTCCATCGTGTCGGCGTCGGCGCCGTTGTAATTATAGGTCAGCGTCAGCGACGGCGGCGCGACCGAGGGATATTGCTCCACCGGCAGGTTCAGCAGCGCCATCGTGCCGAACAGCGCGACGAATGCGGCGATCACCCAGGCGAAGACCGGGCGGTGAACGAAGAAACTGTCCATGGTCGCTTACTTCTTTGCCGGCTGCTGCTGGGGCTGGCCGCCTTGGGCCGCAGGGGCGGGATCGCCCTTGACCTGCACCCGCCCGCCGGGCGGCATCATCGCCAGCTTCTGCCAGCCATCGGTGATGACCCGATCGCCCGCCTTCAGCCCGGACTTCACGAGCCAGCTATTGCCGACCTGACCGGCAAGTTGCACCGGACGCGGCGCGGTCGAGCCGTGGGCGTTGACCACTGTCACATTCGCCCCGCGCTCACCGAACTGGATCGCGCGCGCCGGGATCAGGATGCCGTTGGGCGCCGTGCCGATGGCGATGCGCCCGCGCACGAACTGGCCGGGGACGAGCAGGCGTTCGCCGTTGGGAAAGACCGCGCGCAGCACCTGGGTACCCGTCTGCGGATCGACTGACGGCGCGGCAAAGTCGAGCGTGCCGGTTGGTCCGTAATCCTTGCCGTTGGCGAGGACCAGGCGCACCTCGACCTGCCGTAGCGGCTTCAGGTTGGTCTGACCGGCGCGTTCGGTCGCCAGCATGTCGAGCAGCGCCGTATTCGATTCGGTAAACACGGCGTAGATCGGCGAGGGTTGTTCGACCGTCGTCAGCAGCGTGCCCTGCGCAGCGCTGACCAAAGCGCCTTCGGTCACCTGTGCGCGACCGACCCGGCCGGAGATCGGCGCGCGGACGGTCGTGTAGTTGAGCTGGATCTGCGCGCGGGTCAGCGCCGCGCGGGCCTGCGCGACATCGGCCGATGCCGTGCGCAGCGTCGCCTGCGCCGCGTCATACTCCTGCCCGCTGACTGCGCGTTCGTTGACCAGGGGGGCGTAGCGACGAACGACCGATTGCGCGTTGGACTGCGCCGCCTGCGCCCGGGCGAGCGTCGCGCGCGCCTGTTCGACCGCGGCGCGCAGGTCGCGCGGGTCGATGGTGAACAGCGGCTGGCCGGCGCGCACGTCCGACCCTTCGGTGAAGAGACGACGCTCGATGATCCCATCGGCGCGCGCGCGAACCTCGGCGGTGCGCACGGCTTCGATCCGGCCCGGCAATTCGACGATATTCGGGACGGTCTCGGTCTTGACGGTGATCGCCTCGACGAGCGTCGGCGGCGGTGCGCCGCCCGGGGCACCGCCGGGGGCGCCCCCGGGAGCGCCGCCCCCGCCGCCACAGGCAGCGAGAGCGAGGAAGGCGAGGGTCGAAATCGAGCTACGGAAGCGGTTCGGCACGAGAGGTCTCCGGGGGTGGCGGCCGGGAAGGGGGTAAGCGGTACGAAACGGACAGGACGGGTCAGGGCGACGCGCGAGTGAGGGCGATCAGGGCATCGTGCAGATCAGACGATACGTCGGCCACGCCCTCGACCGATCGCATCGTCGACAACCAGATGCCATCGGCCGCGAGGCGCACGATCGCGCAGGGGATATTGTCGTCGGTGGCGGCATGGCGTTCGATCTGCGCAGCGACCCAGGTCGCCCAGCGATCCTGCAGCGCCGGATCCGCGATCATCGACAGGCACAAAGCGTGCGACGTCACCGAATCCCGAATGCATCGTTTATCAAAGACGCCGTTCACATAAGCTCGCGTGAAGCGGCCATGTGGTTCCGGGTCTGCCGCCATCTCCTCATCGATCGATGCCGCCGCAAACGCGATCATCGTCTCCAGCACGCCGTCGATCAGCGCGTCCTTGGTCGGGAAATGGTGAAACAGACCGCCCTTGGTCACGCCCGCGGCGCTAGCCACGCCATCGATCGTCAGGCGCGCGAGCCCCTTGTCGGCCAGCACCACCATCGCCGCGTCGATGATCGCGGCACGGACCCCTTCGGGATCCTTCTTCCGTTCATAGGCGTTCGGGGGACTCAACGAGCGACACCGGATCTTTGTTAAAACCGACCGTCCGGTATCTTTCGCTTTTACCTGCGTCAAGCGGTCTTCGCAACTGCAGCAAAACGCAGGATTTTTCGCCGGTGCGGCTCAGCGAATCGCCAGAAACGCGCCTGCGGCAGCGAATCCCAGCATCGCCAGCGTGACGACTCCGATCAGGATCAACGGCCGCGATCCCATTTTCATCAGTTGCGGCAGCGGGGACCGGATGGCCGTCGCCGCGACGGCACACGCAAGCATTGCGCCGGCAAGCGCCTCTGCACCATGTACGACCGGCGCCGGGATGATGCCTGTCGAATTGATCCCCGCGACGACGAAGAAGCCCACGACAAACCACGGCACGCCTTGGCTTCCCGTCGCGCGTTCGCTGCGGGGAAGGAACAGTGCCAGCACGGCGAGGACCGGGGCGAGCAGGGCGACCCGGGTGAGCTTGACGATCGTCGCGATCCGCCCAGCCTCCGGGGAATAGGAATAGCCCGCGCCCAGCGCCTGGGCGACGTCGTGAATCGCGCCCCCCAGCAGGAAGCCCGCGCGGCCGTCCGAAAAGCCCGCGGCGTGGGCGAGCATCGGATAGACGACCATTGCGGTCGCGCTCATGGCCGAAATACCGATAAGAACGAGGGTCAACTGCGCCTGGCTGATCCGTCGCGTGCTGAGCGTCGTCGCCACCGCCAGCGCTGCCGATGCCCCGCAGATCGCCACGGCACCGCCGACCAGCATGCCGAACCATTGATCATACCCGAACCGCTTCGCCAGCAGCACGGCCAGCGTTATCGTGCCGGCGACGACCACCACGATCGCCAGCAGCGCGGGCAGGCCCAGATCGGCGATCTGCCCCAGCGTCACCCGCGCCCCGACGAGGACGATGCCCCACCGCAGCAGGTCCCGAGAGGCGAAGCCCAGACCGGGGTGCAGCCGCTTGTCCGCAGACAGGAAATTGAGCGCCAGGCCGATAAGCAGCGCCATCAGCGTCAGCGGGGCGCCGTACCGGTCGGAGAGGAATCCCGCGGCGAGCGTCGCGGCGACGACGAGGGCCAGTCCGGGCAGATGTTCGCGCCAACCGACACGTGGCCCCTCGACGATGTCGCCGAACAGATCGGCGGCCATGGGGTAGGTTCGGCTAGTGTCGCTCACAATCGGCTGGCTAACACGGGTCGAACGCTTTTGGCAGGGGGCGCCTCATTGCCGAAACGCACCCAGGTCGATCCCGTGTCGCGCAACCTTGTCGTAAAAGGTCTTGCGCGGGATTCCGAGGTCGCCAAGCGCGGCGGCGACCCGCCCATTATGCCGGCGTAGCGCCGCTTCGATGAGTTCGGCCTCATAGGCCGCGACCCGTGTCGGCAGATCGCAGCCTTCACGCTCGCGCGGCGTGTCCGGCGCCAGGCCCAATACCGTCTCCAGCGCGAAATTGCGCAGTTCGCGGACATTGCCGGGCCAGTCATGCTCGCGCAGCCGCCGGCTCGCCGCTTCGGTCAGCGTGAAGTCCTGCTGTCCCAGTTGAGCTTTCGCTTCTTCCACGAAGGCGGCGAACAGCCGGAATGCGTCGCCGCCTCGTTCGCGCACCGGCGGCACGCGCAGGCGGACCGTATCGAGTCGGTAGAACAGGTCGGCGCGAAAGGTGCCGGCGGCGACCGCTGCGGCCAGGTCGGTCTTGGTCGTCGCGACGATGCGCAGATCGACCGCGGTCGGTCGTGGCTCGCCGATCGGATGCACCTCGCGTTCCTCGATCACCCGCAGCAGTCGCGTCTGCAGGGAGAGGGGCAGGGTATCGATCTCGTCGAGCAACAGCGTGCCACCGCTCGCCGCCACGATCTGACCTTCGCGCGACAACCGGGTGTGCGGCACGCTGTCGGCGGCATGGCCGAACAACTCCAGTTCGGCGAGGCTGTCGGGCAGCGCGCCGCAGTTCACCGCGATGAACGGCCGGCCGCGTCGCGGTCCCTGGCGGTGGAGCAGGCTGGCCACGAGTTCCTTGCCCGTGCCCGTCTCCCCTTCGATCAGCACGTCGACATCGGCGGCGGCCAGCTGGGCAATTGTGGTGCGCAATCGAACCAAGGCGGGGCTGTCGCCGATCAGCGGGCTGCCGGCCTGTGCCGCCTCCGCCTCTGCGACCAGGCGGCGGTTCTCGATGATCAGTCGCCGCCGCTCGGCCGCCCGGTCGATGCTCGCGGTCAGGTGATCGACCGCGAAGGGCTTCGTCAGAAAATCAAAGGCGCCGCGGTGAAGCGCCGAGACCGCCATGGGAACATCGCCGTGCCCCGTGACCAGGATGATCGACAGGTCGCGGTCGCGCGTCAGCACGGCGTCCAGGAAGGCGAGCCCGTCCATCCCGGGCATGCGAATGTCGGACACGATCGCACCGGCGAAATCGACCGGGATCGCGCCCAGAGCGGCCCGCGCGTCGGCGTGCGCCTGGACGGCATATCCCGCGAGCTCGAGCGCCTGCACGGTCGCGACGCGCAGCGCTTCGTCATCCTCCACGAAAATCACGTCGGTCATGCGGCCACCTTCAACGTCAGCGCGAATCGGGCGCCCGGGCCATCGGGGCGCAGGATCAGGTCTCCGCCAAATTCGCGGGCGATATCGCGCGCAATCGCCAGCCCGAGGCCGAGACCCGAAGGCTTGCCAGACGTAAACGGCGTGAACAGCGCGTCGCGGATGTCCGGCGCGACGCCCGGACCCGTATCGGCGACCGTGATCGTCATCGTGGACGCATTCGCTGCGGCATCGACGGTTATCCGTCCGTCGGCGTCGCCGATCGCGTCGAGTGCGTTCTGGATCAGGTTGACCAGTATCTGTTCGATCCGGACACGGTCGCCGACCAGTCGCATCGCCCGCACCGCCCCGTCCGCATGCACCGTGATTCGCCCTCGCGCGCGTTCGCCGATCAGGATCGACAGGCCGTCGAGGATGTCGCCGAGCGTGGCAATGCCGCCCGACGGCGTGCGTTTCCGGGCGAAGCCGCGCAGCTCGGCAGTGATCGTGCCTATGCGGTCGGCCAGCGCGACGATCCGGCCGAGATTCTCGCGCGCAGCCCCGTCGGCGCCCCGGTCGATCAGCGTCGCACCGTTCTCGGCAAAGGTGCGAATGGCGGCGACGGGCTGATTGATCTCGTGCGCGACGCCGGCGGTGATCTGCCCCAAGGTGCCGAGCCGGTTGGCCTGCGCCAGTTCCTCCCGCGCCGCGCGGTACCGCCGGTCCGTCGCGATCCGCTCGTCGGATTCGATCCGCAGCCTTTCGTTGGCGTCGCGCAGCTCGGCGGTGCGGGCAGCGACTTCGCGCTCGAGCCGGGCGTGGGCTTCGCGTTGCAGGCGACGCCGTTCGGCGGCGCGGACGAGCACCGCGCCCACGATTCCGGCGCACAGCATCGCGCCCAGCCCCCACAGCAGGGCGAGCGTGCGCGCCGACGTCAGGGCGGGAGCGAAGGGCGTCAGATGGATCAGACGCGCGCCGGCGATCGGGGCGTCGACGACGCCGATGCGAAAGCGCTCTGCGCCCGCAATGGCATCGCGGCCAGAGACGACGAGGGGGGCGGGCAGGGGGGTGATCCCGCCGAATTGCAGCGTGCGGCGCGCGGCCTCGGCAGTTGCGGGGGCGACCGGACCGATCGAGCGGAACCGCCAGTCCGCACGGCTGGTGATGAGCACGACATTCTGCGCACCGACGACGAAGCTCGCCCCGCTCGACCGCGCCCAGGCGGCCTCGACCGTATCAAATTCGACCTTCACGACGACGACGCCCAGCGCGCGGCCGCCGTCGTCCACCCGGCGCGCCAGATACAGGCCCGGCCGACCGCTGACCGTTCCCAGCGCAAACAGCTCCGACGCGCCGCGCCGCATTGCGTCGCGAAAATAGGGCCGGAAGCTGTAATTCTGACCGACGAAGCTGGTCGGGGTGCGGTAATTGCTCGCCGCCACAGTCCGGCCGTTCGCGTCGATCACATAGAGGTTCGCCGCGTCGGTCCGGGCGGCGAGCTGCTCAAGCCGCGCATCGAGCCGCCCCGGGGCACTGGCGGATCCAGATAGTGCGGCGCGCACGTCGGGGAATTCGACGAGGACGAGCGGGAGAAGACGGAATTTCTGCAGCTCGCTCGCCAGCAGCGCCGCGTGGGAGTTCGCTGTCGTCTCCGCCGCCGCGTCGGTCAGCCGCGTTGCCTGCGCGCGCGACCAGCGATCCCCGGCGAATATCGCCAGCGCGACGATGGCCAGCGCAATCAGCACCGGCAGCAGCCAGCGGCGGGGGGCAGGGCGACTCGTCATCTGTGCGGATTGTCGCACAAACGACGCAGGAGGCGCGCGACTTTTCTTCAGCGAAGGTACCCGGTTCCAGTCGAAATATGCAATTATCGCTAGTAATAACAACAGGATAGGTCGTTATAAGCGCTGACTTGGTCGACCGATCCCGCCCAAGATACACTCTTATCGAGCCGCGGTGCATGGACACCCGACTGACGAGAGGATGTATGATCGCGATACCAGACCGTTCTCCGGACGCCGCCGCGCTCCGCAAGGTCCCCTTCTACCGCCATCTCTATTTCCAGGTGCTGGTCGCGATCGCGCTCGGCGTGACCCTCGGCGCGGTCTATCCGGACGTCGGCGCGGCACTGAAGCCGCTGGGCGACGGGTTCATCAAGCTGGTCAAGATGGTCATCGCGCCGGTCATCTTCCTGACGGTCGTCACCGGGATTGCCGGCATGCGCGAACTGACCGCGGTCGGCCGCGTCGCGGGCAAGGCGTTTGCCTATTTCCTGTTCTTCTCGACGCTGGCGCTGATCGTGGGCCTGGTCGTTGCCAATGTCGTCCAGCCGGGCGCGGGGATGAACGTCGATCCGGCGACGCTGGATAGCAAGGCCATCGCCGAATATGCGACCAAGGCCCATGACACGACGCTGACCGGTTTCCTGCTCGATATCGTCCCGACGACGATGCCGTCGGCACTGACATCCGGCTCGATCCTCCAGACGCTGTTCGTCGCGATCCTGTTCGGAATTTCCTTGAGCCTGGTCGGCAAGCCGGCCGAACCGGTGCTCGACTTCCTCGAGCGCATTACCCTGGTGGTCTTCCGCCTGGTCGGCATCCTGATGAAGGCCGCTCCGATCGGCGCGTTCGGCGCGATGGCGTTTACCATCGGCAAGTACGGGCTCGCCAGCCTCGCCAACCTGGGCGCGCTTGTTGCGACCTTCTATCTGACCTCGCTGATCTTCGTGCTCGGTATCCTCGGCCTCGTCGCCTGGGCACATGGTTTTTCGATCCTCAAGCTGATCGCCTATCTGAAGGCCGAGCTGCTCCTGGTGCTGGGCACCTCGTCATCGGAAGCGGCGCTGCCGAGCCTGATCGGCAAGCTGGAACGCGCCGGCTGCGACAAGGGCGTGGTCGGGCTGGTCGTGCCGACCGGCTATTCGTTCAACCTCGACGGTACCAACATCTACATGACGCTGGCCGCGCTGTTCATCGCCCAGGCCACCGGCATCGAGTTGAGTTGGGGCGAGCAGGCCGCGCTGCTGGGCGTTGCCATGCTGTCGTCGAAGGGGGCGGCGGGCGTGACCGGCGCCGGCTTTATCACCCTGGCCGCCACGCTCAGCATCGTGCCGTCGGTCCCGGTGGCGGGCATGGCGCTGATCCTGGGTGTGGACCGTTTCATGAGCGAGTGCCGCAGCCTGACCAACTTCATCGGCAACGCGGTCGCTGCGGTCGTCGTCGCTCGCTGGGAAGGCAAGCTCGATCGTGCCCGACTGGCCGAGGTCTTGAACGACCGCCGCGTGTCCGATGCGGAGACGATCGACGAGGACGATGCGCTGGTGACTGTCCCGGCGACCTGATTTTCGACGACGACGCAAAATATCAAAATAAAACAAGACTTAGGGGAGATATCATGACCAAGACGGCAACCGCCCTGCGGGCGGGATCGGCGCTGCTCGCCCTCGTGACGGCAGGTACTGCTGCGGCCCAGACCGCGCCGCCTGCGCAGACCACCGAAAATGTGCCCGGCATCGCCGCCGCGACCGAACAGGACGACGGTCCAGCCCAGCCGACGCAGGACGTCGTGGTCGTCGGTACGCAGATCCGGGGCGCCAGCACGACTGCGGCGCTGCCGGTCACCCTCGTCGACGCGACGCAAATCGAGGCGACGGGTGCGTTGAGCGGCGACGAATTGTTTCGCGCCATTCCCCAGGCCGGGGATGTCACCTTTAACGAAGCGAACAACCCGCAGACGTCGAACGCGGCCCGCGGCGACGTCAATTCGATCAACCTGCGCAATCTGGGGGTCGGTAACACACTGGTGCTGCTGAACGGTCGTCGCCTGGTCCAGCATCCGACGAGCCAGGCCGGCGACGGTAATGTCCCGGTGCTCGGGTACAATTCCAACGCGTTGCCGGTGGCCGGGATCGAGCGGCTCGAAATCCTGCGCGACGGCGCAGCCGCTATCTACGGCGCCGACGCCGTTGCTGGCGTCGTCAACACCGTCACCAAAGGCAACGTCAACGGCGGCCAGATCGACCTGCGGGTCGGCGGGGCGGAGGGGACGCATCGCCGCGAATATCAGGCCACGGGGCTGCTTGGCACCGACTTTGCCAGCGGTCGGGGCAATGTGTCGGTCTACGCCGACTATACCCGCCGGACAGCGCAGCTGGCGGAAGACCAGTTCTACACCGCGACCGACAACCTGCTGGCCTATTTCGCCGACGATCCCCGCTTCGCCGGCAACCTGACCGCAGACGGCCGAGCGACGCAAAGCCCCTGGGCGAACCTGGCCGTGGTCAACGGCCCCGGCACGATCCGCCGCAACCCGGGCAATGTCGCTCTCACCTCTTCCGCCGGCGCCTTTCACACCCAGTCGGTGCTGAACCCGGGCTGCGCCGTAACGCTGAACGCCGATACCTGTCTGGGCAGCGGTACGCGTGCGACCGCGACGACGCTGCGCTCCGAGCGCTTTGATACGCGTCCGGGAACTACGGTCGCGCCGTCGATCCACCGCTTCAACAGCTTCCTGTCCGCACATTACGACGTGAGCGATCGCCTCACGCTCTACACCGAACTCGGCTATTACCGGGCGGATACGACGCGTATCCAGCCGCCGACGATCAACCTGAACGCCATCGTCGTGCCCGCGTCCAACTATTGGAATCCGTTCGGCCCGGTGACCTTCGCCAATGGCACGGCCAACCCGAACCGCATTTCCGGCCTGAGCAACGTTCCCGCCGCGGGGCTGCCCGTACGACTGTCGACCTATCGCTTCGTCGATGCGGGGTATCAGCGGGTCAACGTCGACAATTGGCAGTCACGCTTCCTGGGCGGCGCACGCGGCAGGATCGGCAGCTTCGATTTCGACAGCGCGATCCTCTATTCGGAAGCGCAGGCGACCGACGTGTCGAACGCCGTGAACATGACGCGACTGCAGCAGGCGTTGTCGCTGTCGACCCCGGACGCGTACAACCCCTTCTCGGGCGGCTGTTCGGCGACGCCGTCGCTGGGCGATTGCACGCCGTCCTCGCAGGCAACGATCGACAGCTTCACCTTCGACCTCGTCCGCCGCTCGAAGACCACGCTAGCGCTTGCCGACTTCAAGCTGTCGCGCGCCGATCTGCTCGCGTTGCCGGGTGGGAATCTGGGTCTGGCGTTCGGCATCGAGGGGCGCCGTGAAACCCAGCAGGACATCCGCGACGACAATCTTAACGGCACGATCCAGTTCGTCGACGCCGTGACGGGCGATCGCAGCCTGTCGAACGTTGCGGCGGTCAGTCCGACGCCGACGACGCGTGGTCGGCGGACGGTCTTCTCGGCCTTCGCCGAGCTCGCCGTCCCCGTGATTTCGCCCGAGATGAACATTCCGCTCGTGCAGCGCGTCGACCTGCAGATCGCCGGCCGGTACGAACATTACAGCGACTTCGGATCGGTCGCGAAACCGAAAGTCGCGGGCGCCTGGGACCTGACCCGGGGCTTCCGCATCCGCGGGTCCTGGTCCCAGGGCTTCCGAGCACCGAACCTGGAGCAGACGAACACCGTTCAATATTCGCGTCTGGGCTCCAACACCGATTTCTACCGGTGCGAAGCCGATCTCCGCGCACGCCGCATCACTAATTTCGGCGCCTGCGGACGCGGGGTCAGCTATTCGATCTTCATCGCCGGCAATCCGGATCTGAAGCCGGAGGAAAGCACGAACTGGTCGGCCGGCATCGTGCTCCAGCCCGATTTCCAGAACCCGAAGCTCGGCAAACTGACGATCACCGCGGACTATTGGTCGATCCGGCAGGAGGGGATCGTCGGTCAGTTCGGGCCGCAGAATGCGCTGGTGCTCGACTATTTGCTGCGGCTGCAGGGATCGTCGAACCCCAACGTCATCCGCGCCGCGCCGACCGCGGACGACACGCCGGTCTTCACCGGCACCGGGCTCGCCACGGCCGGCGTCGTCACCCAGATCAACGACCGGTTTACCAACCTGCTGCCGCAGACGGTCGAGGGGCTCGACCTAGGCCTGCTTTACAATGTCCGCACCGGCATCGGGAAGTTCGACCTGTCGGTGAATGCCGCCCATCTGATCAAGTTCAGCCGCGACACCCCGCCGGGCGTCACCGAGCTGTTCGACGCGCGCGCGACGGGGACTATCAACGCCGCCACGCCGCTGACCGATGCGACGAATCTGATCGAGCAGCGTGGGCGCCCGAAGTGGCGGCTGACCAGCTCGCTGACATGGAGTCTGAAGCGGTTTCAGATCGGCGGGTTCGTGAACTACACCGCCGACGTCAACGACACGAACTTCCTCGATGCCAATGGTCTGCCGTACGTCGTGAAGGGGCAGGCGACGGTCAATCTCTACGCCCAATATCGGTTCAAGGGCGGGGTGCTCGACGACACGCGGGTGCGGATCGGTGCGCGAAACCTGTTCGACGTTCAGCCGCCGATCACCGCAGATGGCTATCTTGGCTCGCTCTATTCGCCCTATGGACGCTATCTGTATGCGACCATCAGCAAGAGGTTCTGACGTGAAAGCTGTTCTACTCGCGCTGGCGACCGCGATGGTCGCCGTTCCGGCCACCGCTCAGGTCGCGCCGGCGCCGGCTCGGCCGGTGGCCGCTACCGCCCCGCGCACGATCCTGTTCATCGGCAACAGCTTCACCCAGGGCGCGCACTCGCCGGTGCGCAATTACCGTGCAAGTACGGTTACCGACCTGAACGGCGATGGCTTCGGCGGCGTGCCGGCCTTGTTCAAGTTCTTCACCGAACAGGCCGGCCTCAACTATTCGGTCAGCCTGGAAACACAGGGCGGTCGTTCGCTCGGCTTTCACCTGACCGAGCGGTCTGCGCGCTTCAATCGCCCCTGGGACGTCGTCGTTCTGCAGGAATATTCGACGCTCGATCGTCAGCGGCCGGGCGACCCGTCGGCCTACATTCGCGATGCCGGTGCACTGGCCGCGATGTTTACCCGCGCCAACCGCAACGTCGACGTGTTGCTGATGCCGACCTGGAGCCGGGCGGATCAGGTCTGGCGGCCGGGCAGTCCGTGGTCGGGGACGCCCGTCAACAAGATGGCGGACGATCTGTTCACCGCGGCGATGCGCGCCAAGGCGGCGTCACGCGACATCGATGGGATCATTCCGGTCGGTCTCGCGTGGAACCGCGCCTTCTCCGCCGGCGTCGCGGATCCGAACCCCTATGACGGGGTCGCCTTTGGTCAACTCGATCTCTGGGCCTACGACCAATATCACGCAAGCACGGCGGGCTACTATCTGGAGGCGCTGACCGTATTCGGTCGCGTCACCGGGCGCGATCCACGGACGCTGGGTGCGAACGAGCGGGCCGCCGACGAGCTGGGCCTGTCGAATGCCCAGGCTACAGCCTTGCAGCGGATCGCCTTCGAAACCTTGCAGGCGGAGGGGCGGCGCTAACGCCCCCCCCGCCTGCGGGATCAGAAGCCGAACCGCACGGTCGCGCGGAGGTCGCGACCGCTCAGCGGCGCGAAATCCTTCAGCACGCTCGGGTGACGCCGGGCGAGCTGGTCGAAGATGTTGTTCGCGCTCAGCATCAGTATCGTGCGATCATTCTCGAACGGCTTGAACGACAGCGACGCGTTGACCAGCGTGTAGCCATCGGTCGGGGTTTCGAACGCGGCGACGCGATCCTGCGAGAACGCATGCTCGACTTCGGCGCGGGCGGTCAGTTTCGAACCCTGCGCTTCGATCCCGCCCAGCAGTCGGAGCGGCGGGATGCGCGGAACCGGGCCGCTGCCCGTCACCGTCGCACGAACATAGTCGCCCAGGACATCGGCGTTGATCGCGTAGGACCCGATCTGCGCCAGACGGAGCGATGCATCGGCCTCGAACCCGTAATAGCGCGCATCAGCCTGGGCATAGGCGAAACACGGCAGGTCGACGTCGCGGCCCGATGGTGCAGCGGCCGCTTCACAGACGGCCTGTTCGGTCTGGTTTTCGAAGATATAGTTGCTGAACCAGCTGTGATACGCCGAAGCGTCGAAGCTGAAGCCGTCGCCATGCGCGTGCAGCGTCGCTTCCAGGCCCCAGGATTTCTCGGTACGGAAATTCGGGTTGCCGAGTTCATAGGCTTGCGTGCCGGCATGCGGTCCGTTGGCGAACAGCTCTTCGGCCGACGGTGCTCGTGCGGTCCGCGATCCGTTGATGCCGAGGCGAACGTCGGGTGCGATCTCGACCGACGCCCCGAGCGAGCCCGACAGCGTTTCGAAGTTCCGCTTGCCCGAGAAGAACCGTGTATCGCCCGCAACGACGCGGGTCGCGTGATCGGTCAGTTCGTAGCGCAGGCCGCCCTCTGCCTTCACCCCGCCCAGATCGAACTGCTGCAGCGTGAACAGGCCGATCTGATTGGTTTCCGCTTTGGGAATGAACGCCTCGTCACCGATCGCTTGGAACGTGCGGTTGAAATATTGGACGCCGCTCGCCCCCTGCCAGCCGCCACGACGCGCCTGGACGAGCTCGAGACGGGCTTCGGTCCCCTTGTTGTAGAAGGCGGTACCGACCTCGCCATCGGTCTCCAGTTCGAAGTGACGATAATCGGCATGGCCGGCGCGCAGGCGGATGCGGTCGAGGAAACCGCCGCCCGTCTGGACCTCGGCGCGCAGGTCGACGCGGTTCTGGACGACATCCAGGCGGGGCGCTTCCTGCTCCTGCCCGACCTCGGTCGCATAGCGGATCGGCACGCCGTACAGGCTGTCGTAATGGCCGTAGGAGATGCCGAGCATCCCGGTGTCGGTGATCAGCGATGCGCCGACGCCGGCGGTCCAGGTTTCCGCGGCCGTGTTGGGGATGCGGCCGCGCAGATTGGCGCTGGCGGCGAAGTCGATCGGATCCTCGTCGGGGTCCTGCGGGCGACCGACCTGCGACAAAGCCGCGGCCCGCGCCGCGGGGCTCAGCAGATAGCCGCGCCCGATCCGCAGATCACCGGTCTTCAGATACGAGCCGTCGGCATGAAGGACGAACTTGTCACCCAGCGCGACGTCGCCCGCGACTCCGCCCGAGCGCTCGTCGGCGGCACTGCCATAGGCTGCGCGGCCGTCGACGCGGAAGCCGTTCTCTGGAATGCGGCGCGGAATGCGGGTGTCGATGACGTTGACCACGCCGCCGACCGCCGACGATCCGAACAACAGCGCGGACGGGCCGCGCAGCACTTCGATACGCTCGGCGAGCAACGGGTCGATGATGACGGCGTGATCGACCGAGGTGTTGGACACGTCGATCGAGCCGATGCCGTCTGTCAGCACGCGAACGCGCTCACCCTGGAAGCCACGCAGGATCGGACGCGAGGCATTGGGACCGAACGAGGTTGCCGACACGCCCGGCTGGCGCGCGAGCGTTTCGCCGACCGTCGAGCGGATATCGCGGGTCAGTTCCTCGCCAGTGACGACCGACGTGCCCTGCAGCACATCGCGTTCGCTGGTCAGCACCGGGGCGGTGATGATGATGTCGCCGCGGTCGGACTGGGCGACCTGTCCACCGCTCGTCTGCGCAATCGCAGGCGATGCGAAAACGAGGGGAAGCGCGGAGGCGAGGAGCAAGCGATACGACATGACGGCCTTTCGTCGGGAAATCCGACGGCCGATTACGCGCTACGTTACAACGTATCAACGGCAAATTTGCTGCGGTGCGGCGGTTCATGCCGCCAGTCGTGCGGTTGATAGATTGGCACCCCGATCAGCCGCGCGTCAGGCTGTCGAGATATTCTTCGAGATTCGTCCATCCGTCGCCGTCGCGGTCGGCGTTGCCGTCGGCGGCCTGGTAGGGGTTCAGGCCGCGCGCGCGTTCCCAGGCGTCGGGCATGCCGTCGCCGTCGCTGTCCTTCGGTGCAGGAAGCGACTTCAGCATTGGCCACCCGCCCATGTCGTCCTGGCTGTCGATGATCCGGCCGGTGCCCGCACGAACGCCGGCGACGATCGCCGCGTCGATCGCATCACGGGTCTTCGACGCACCGGCGCGAAGCAGCACGGCGTCGAGGGGCCGTGCGTCGGGGGTGACAGGCGCCACGTCGATCGGGCCGGGCAGCTTCCAGCCCGGCACAATCGTGCCCTTCACCAGCGTCATCTGGTCGACGGGCACCGTTCCGGCCATCGCGTTGCCGGCGAACCAGGCCTTTGCCAGCACATTCGATTCATCGAACGCGAAAGCGCCCTTGCTGTCGGGGCCGGGCAGATAGACGTTGTCGATAAAATTATATCGGACGATGGCGGCCTTGTCGGCGTCATAGCCCGAATGCGATCCGCCCCAATTGTAGAACACGTTCGACCGGAAATCGAAGGTCGCACCCAGGGGATCGATGTCGGGCCCATCGTAATTGCCGGGTCGCGGCATACGGGCGATGTGATTGGCCCAAAGGTTATGATGCCAGCTTGCTTTCGCGCCGCGCCCACCGCGGATCAGGCTGCCGTAACCATGGTCGCCCTTCACATGGCCCGACTTGCGCAGTGAATTGGCGATGATCGACCATTGGACGGTCAGGTCGTACCAGCCCTGCTCCGGATCCTTGTAATTGGCGCTGGCCGACAGCGACTCGTCGATCGACCAGCTGGCCGAGACATGGTCGAGGATGATGCGCCGCCCCTTGGTGACGGTCATCGCGTCTTCCTGACTCTGCGACACATTGCCCAGACGCGATCGGATGTAGCGAATGACGACGTCGTCAGCAGCGACCACCAGGCTATGATCGCGCAGGGTGATGCCGTCGCCGGGTGCGGTCTGGCCGGCGATAGTGATGCGCGGTTCGCGAATCTTGAGTTCGGAGGCGAGCGCGATCGTGCCGGAGACGTCGAAGACGATGGTGCGCGGCCCCTTGGCCTCGACCGCGGCGCGCAGCGAACCGGGCCCGGAATCGGCGAGCGTAGTGACCTTGATGACCCGCCCGCCACGACCGCCCTGGGCGAAGCGGCCAGCGCCCTCCGCGCCCGGAAAGGCAGTGACGGATTGCGGCGCGGCGACGCTCAGCAAAAGCAGCGAAATCATCTGGTTCCTCTCCGAGATATACCCACGATGACCGCACAGGAAACCGGTGTCAATTGCGCACGGGGGGTCACCTCCGTGGAGACGGGGAGCAAGGGTCGCGGTATTCGGTGAACGGCCGGTAGGTCATTCCGAATCGAGCCCCGCCTTCGTGCGAATATCGGGGAGAGGGCGGGTAGCCTAAACCGGCGGCAGTTTGGCCTTCAGCTCGGCGAGCCACACCGCCGCCGTTCCGTCCGACGGCGCGCGCCAGTCGCCGCGCGGGCTGACCGCGCCGCCAGCCGACACCTTCGGTGCATTGGGCAACGCCGATCGCTTGAACTGGCTGGTCTGGAAGAAGCGCCACACGAACGCTTCCAGCCATTTGGCAATGGTGGCGAGGTCGTAGGCATTGCGCGCGTCCTCCGGAAATCCCATCGGCCAGCGCCCCGTGCCCGCATCGCGCCAAGCGTGCCAGGCGAGGAAGGCGATCTTCGACGGCGGCAGGCCGTGGCGCAGGACGTAATGGGCGAAGAAGTCGTGCAACTCGTAGGGGCCGATCCTGTCTTGCGTACTCTGCATCGCTCCGCTTGCGTCGGCGGGGACGAGTTCGGGCGAAATCTCGGTCGCCAGGATCGCTTCGAGCACGGCATCGGTCTCGGCGTCGAACTGGTTCGTGCGCGTCGCCCAGCGGATCAGATACTGGATCAGCGTCTTGGGTACGCCCGCGTTGACGCCGTAATGGCTCATGTGATCGCCGACGCCGTAGGTGCACCAGCCCAGGGCCAATTCGCTCAGGTCGCCGGTTCCGAGCACGATACCCTGCCGCTGGTTGGCGAGGCGGAAGAGGTAGTCCGTGCGAAGACCCGCCTGGACGTTCTCGAACGTCACGTCATATTCGGGATGCCCCTCGGCAAAGGGGTGGCCCATGTCCTTCAGCATCTGCGTCGCGGCGGGGCGGATGTCGATTTCCTCGCCGGTCACGCCGAGCGCCTTCATCAGTCCCCACGCCTGGGCCTTGGTCGCCTCACCGGTCGCAAAGCCGGGCATGGTGAAGCCGAGAATGTCGGAACGCGATCGCCCCATCCGGTCGAACGCCTTGGCCGCGACGATGAGGGCGTGGGTCGAATCGAGCCCACCGGAGACGCCCACGACCAGATGCTTCGATCCCGTGGTGGTCAGACGCTTGCGCAGGCCTTCGACCTGGATGTTGAAGGCTTCGTAGCAATCTTCGTCGAGCTTCGACGGCGTGTTGGGCACGAACGGGAAACGCCGGATGTCGCGTACCAGTCCGCGGTCGGCGAAGTCGGGCGTGTGACGGAACATGACGCGGCGGAAGCGCGTCTCCGGATGCCCGCGCGCGGCGGCGCAGTCGTTGAACGTGCCCGTGCGCATCCGCTCCAGCCGAAGTCGCTGGACGTCGATGTCGGCAACGACGATCTCGGTCGCCAGATCGAACCGGCCGCTTTCCGCCAGCATCTCGCCCAATTCCAGGATCATGCCCTGGCCGTCCCACGCAAGGTCGGTCGTGCTCTCGCCCGGTCCCGAGGCCGAATAGATATAAGCCGACGCCGTCCGCACCGATTGCGACGCGCACAGCAGGGCCCGCTCGCGCGCCTTGCCGATGACGATGTTGGAGGCCGACAGATTGGCGAGGATCAGCGCGCCCGCCAGTGCGCCGTCGGTCGAGGGCGGGGCGGGGGCCCAATAATCCTCGCACACCTCGGCATGGACGATGAAGTCCGTCAGGTCGTCGGCGGCGAACAGCAGGTCGGTGCCGAAGGGCACGCTCCGTCCGGCGACCGCGATCTCCAGCCCCGTCAGCCCGACGCCGGCCGCGAACCAGCGCTTCTCGTAATATTCGCGGTAGTTCGGCAGATAGGTCTTCGGCACGACGCCCAGGATCTGCCCGCGGTGGATCGCCACCGCGCAATTGTAAAGGCGTCCGTTCCGCCGCAGCCCGGCGCCGACGAGCAACAGGGGCGTCAGTTCGGCGGTCGCGGCAGCAACCTCGGCCAGCGCCGCTTCGACCGCGGCGGCATGGGCGTCCTGCAGATGCAGGTCGTCGATCGCGTAGGACGACAGATTGAGCTCGGGGAAGACCAGCAGGTCGCAGCCTTGCTCATGCCCCTGCCGCGCAAGCGCGATCGTCGCGGCGGCGTTGGCGGCTGGGTCGCCCACCGTGCCGATGGGGGTACAGGCGCCGACGCGGACGAAGCCCTGCGCGTGATGCGAATAGAAGGGATGGGTGCTGGTCACAGCGCCTTTTCGATCATCTCGAGCGCCACTTCCAGGCATTTCACGCGCGTCGGTCCGCGACCGATATCGCCGAAATGCTCCTCGCGATGATCTGTCGCGCGACCGGTGCGCGCGCAGCCGAAGTGGACCAGGCCGGGTTCGTCGTCCGGGCCGCCGGGACCGGCGAAACCGGTGATCGACAGCGCGACATCGGCATGGCTCGCCGCGAGCGCGCCATCGGCCATTGCGATCGCCACATCGCGACTGACCGCACCGCAACTCTCGACGACGTCCCGCGCGATGTGCAGAAGTTCGCACTTCGCGTCCTTCGAATAGACGACATAGCCGCGCTCGAACGCGCCGGACACGCCTTCGACGTCGGTCAGCAGTGACGCAAGGAGGCCACCCGTACAGCTTTCGGCGGTAGCGAGCGACAGGCCCGCGTCGGTGGCCTTTTCAAGCACACGGCGCGCTGAGTCTTCGACGTGGTCGGGCAGGGCGGAGGAGAGGGTTTCGGTCATCGCGCCGAGACTAAAGCGGGGCCGTACACAGACGCTATGATGCGCGTTTAGACGGCGCCACTATTCCCGCTCGAGCTGGGCCTGTCGAGGCACCGTTCCGAGATCCGCGAGCGATCGGCGCGGGTATCGCAGGACCGCCCTTCGACAGGCTCAGGGCGACTGCGTCAATATCAGCCTTAGACCTTCGCCGCGTAGATCATCCGGCCTTCGCCCAGCAGGTCGAACACCGTTGCCAGCGAATATTCACCGACCGCGAAGCAGCCCTGGCTGCGGCCGAGCTTGCCGTGCTTGGCCAGCATGTCTTCGTTCGAATACCAGGCGCCATGGATGACGATCGCGCGGTCGAGCGCATTATTGTTGGTCGGGTCCAGACCGACCAGCCGCTGCGAGCGACCGTGCTTGCCGACATAATAGTCGCTCGCGACGAACGCCCCCTCGCACGAGGCTTCGCTGTTCACTTCGTTGGAGAAGCGCTGAAGCCAACCGGTGTGTGCCGGGTCCGACCCGCTGCCGTGCGCGACGAGCAGCGAGGTGACGGTTCCGTCGTGCAGATTGATCAGATGGAAGCGCGGGCTGGACGAGGAACGCGAGAAATCCGCGAGCGCGATCCGGTCCTGCTTCACGATCGCGCTGCTGTGCCGCTGGAGCGCCTGGCGCGCGCGGTCGAACAGCGCGGCATGAATGCCCGGCGGTGCGACAGACGGCGCCGCGGCTACGGCGACGGGCGGCTGCACGACCGGGACGACCGGCGGCGGCGGTGGCAGATGCAGCGTGGCGATCTTGGTCGCCTGCTGGGCACAACCCGGCACGACGGCGACTGATCCGGCGACAAGTGCAGTCTTCAACAGCGCGCGACGCGAGGCCGCACGCGCGAGCAACGGCTCCATTCACTGGTCCTGGTGATTATCCCGGCCACGCATATAGCATCAAATGGTTGCCTTTTCAGCGGGTTGAGGTGCGCACCCCGTCGCATGCCCGGCTCGTCTCGGCGTGGGGCGGCGCGGCGTCTGTCCCGCCGTGGGACGTGAAAAGCTCGCGTTAACCGTCAATTTCGGCTAGCGAATGTCGCGTCCTCCCGCCCGAAAGGCTGCCTGTTGGCGATCCGATCGACCCTGTTGGTCCTCCTGACGCTCCTTGCGACCGATTCGGCCAACGGCAGCGAACCCGGGCCGCGGGTGCCGACGACGCCGGCCGCCCTTTATGCCGCAGCGGAAGGGCTGCGTCCGGGGCAATATCTGTGGCGCGACGACGATCTGACACTGGGCGAGATTTCTGTCGTCATCAATCGCTCGGCACAGGTCGCGCTCGTCTATCGCGGGAGCGTGCTCGTCGCGGTATCGAGTGTATCGACGGGCAAGCCGGGCAAGCGCACGCCGCTTGGGGACTTCACGATCCTGCAGAAGAAGGTCTGGCACCGCTCCAACCTCTACAGCAATGCCCCGATGCCCTATATGCAGCGACTGACCTGGGACGGCATTGCGCTGCACGCCGGGGTCAATCCGGGCTATCCGGCGTCGCACGGCTGCATCCGCCTGCCCAACGGCTTTGCGCAGCTGCTGTACGGGGTGACGAAGATGGGCGCGTCGGTCGCGGTGATCGACGATGCGTCTGCCGCTCCGGTGCCGAAGGAACGTTTCCCGTTGATTATCGCCGATGTCGACGGGCTGGATGACGCTGCGTTCGAACGGGTGACGTGGACCCCGGGCGCGGAACCGCCGCCCGAAGTCCGTGGATCGACCGGGCTTGCGGTACTGGGTGACGAGTGGATCGTGCCGGACAGTCCGCTGATGATCCCCAGCGGGCGCCGGCGCTCCTGACCTCGGGAAGCTTGGGTCAGTCGATCCGTTTCAGCCCGACCGCATAGTCCGCCGCCTTCGCGACATAGACCGCCGCGGACGCGCGGAGCATTGCCTTGGCCGCATCATCTAGCGTGCGCACGGCGCGCGCGGGGCTGCCGACGATCAGGCTGCCAGGCGGAAAGGCCTTGCCCTCGGTCACCAGCGCGCCGGCACCGACGATGCAATCCTCGCCGATCACCGCACGATTCAGGACGATCGCGCCCATGCCGATCAGGCTGCGCGCGCCGATCGTACACCCGTGGAGGACCGCATGGTGGCCGACCGTCACGTCTTCGCCGATCATCAGCGGCGCGCCCGGATCGCTGTGCAAGGCCGCGCCCTCCTGCACGTTGCTGCGCGCCCCGATCATAATCGGGGTGTTGTCGCCGCGGACGACCGCGCCGAACCAGACGCTCGCCTGGTCGCCCAAGTGAACGTCGCCGATCAGGTCCGCGCTCGGCGCGACCCACGCGTCCGCGCCGAGCGTGGGTGCCTGACCCGCGAATGCGTAGAGCGGCACTTCAGCCACCCAGGCCCGGGACGATTCCCGCGGCGTAATAGGCGACCGCCGCCATGACGGCGGAGGCGGGCAGGGTGACGAACCAAGCGAACACGATGTTCGAAGCAACGGCCCAGCGCACCGCCGTCAGCCGCTTGGCCGCCCCGACGCCGACGATCGCGCCGGTAATGGTGTGGGTGGTCGATACCGGAACGCCGATATGCGTCGCAAAGAAGACGGTCAGGGCACCGCCCGTTTCGGCGGCAAAGCCCTGCGCCGGGGTCAGCCGGGTGATCTTCGATCCCATCGTGTGGACGATCCGCCACCCGCCGGACATCGTGCCGATCGCGATCGCGATATAGCAGGACACCGCGACCCAGCCGGGCACCGCGAATTCGGCGATCATGCCTTGCGAGTAGAGCAGGGCGGTGATGATCCCCATCGTCTTCTGCGCGTCGTTGCCGCCATGGCCGAGCGAGTACATCGCCGCCGAGACGAGCTGAAGCTTGCGATAGCGTTTGTCGACGCCCATCGGGGTCAGGCGGACGCTGGTCCACGCCACCGCCAACACGATGACGAGGGCGAGCGCCAAGCCCAGCGCGGGCGACACGAAGATGCCCGCCACCGTCTTGATGACGCCGGCCCAGACGATCGGGTCGAGCCCCGCCTTGACCATTGCTGCGCCCAGCAACCCGCCGATCAGCGCGTGGCTCGACGACGACGGGATCCCGCGCACCCAGGTGATGACGTTCCACGCGATGGCGCCGCACAGCGCGCCGAAGATGACGCGCGGATCGATCACGCTCGCATCGACGATGCCGGAGCCGACCGTCTTCGCGACGGCGGTACCGAAGACGAAGTAGGCAGTGAAGTTGAAGAATGCCGCCCAGATGACCGCGACCACCGGCGACAGCACGCGCGTGGCGACGACGGTCGCGATCGAATTCGCCGCGTCGTGAAGCCCGTTCAGAAAGTCGAACAGCAGCGCGACGACGATCAGGACGACCAGCAGGGTAAAGGAGATGGTCACGGGGCCCGCCTCAGGCGTGGTCGATCACGAGACCCTGGATCTCGTTCGCGACATCCTCGAACCGGTCGCACACGCGCTCCAGGTGGCTGTAGATCTCACGACCGATGATGAAGGCCATCGGATCGGCCTTGGTCTTGCCGAACAGCGCGCGCAGGCCCGCGTCGTGCATGTCGTCCGCCTTGCCCTCGATGCGAACCAGACGCTCGGTCAGGTCATGCAGTCGGCTCGCATTGGGGGCCAGGTTGCGCAGCAGCGGGATCGCCTCGGCGGTGACTTCGGCTGCCTCGACGATCGCTTCGCTCATTGCCACCATCTGCGGTTCGAAGCTGGTCACTTCATACATCGCGATGGTGCTGGCGGTCTGGTTCATCTGGTCGATCGCGTCGTCCATCACCCCGATCAGGTCGGTGATCGCGCTGCGGTCGAACGGCGTTACGAACACGCGGCGCACGTCCATCAGCACTTCGCGGGTGACGTCGTCGGCCTCATGCTCGCGGCGGACGATTTCGGCGATGTGGTCGCTCAGCACGCCCTGGCCGTGAAACAGCTGCGTCAGCGCCTGCGCGCCGGCCACCACGACTCGCGAATGCGCTTCGAATTGATCGAAGAAGCGCCCTTGGCTGGGCATCAACTTCTGGAACCAGCCCAGCATGGGCGTTTCTCCTGGAGGGGATGAGTCGCCGCGCCGTTACACGGGTTAGGGGTGCGCGACAATCGGCGGTGGCGTCCCACCCGCCCGCCGCAAAAAATCATCGGCCGAATCGACAAAACCGCTTGCACGCCGCGCGAACGATGATATTGGGCGCCCTCCCGATCGGGACGCGGCGCCACGGCGTTGCCTACCAAGCCGATCAATGTGGACGCATAGCTCAGTTGGTAGAGCAGCTGACTCTTAATCAGCGGGTCCTAGGTTCGAGCCCTAGTGCGTCCACCACCCCCCCCAAGCGATAGTGCAAAGCGAGACAGGCTGGCCGCCAGCGACGCGTCACGTCGGGCGGTCAGTCTTGCGTCGCGCGTTTCGTCCGGCGTTCGTTGATCGCGGCGTCGACGGCGCGGCGGGCGCTTTCCGAATCGGTTTGCGGCATGCGGGGTTCCGGTGCCGGCGCGGCGGCCGGACTCGCCGACGCGGCTTCCAGCGTTTCGACGCGTTTCGTCAGCAGGTCCAGGTCCAGGCTCTGAGGATTGGCCTTCAGCTCGCCGACCTCGCGTTCGAGCGCGACGACACGGTCTTTCAGGATCTCGATCTCGGTACGATCCTGAAGGTTGATGACCGCGGCGACTTCGGCATCGATCGCGTTGGCGCTGGGGTCGGCGGCGGGATCGCGCGGTGTCCCTTGCGGCGAGCAGGCAGCGAGGCCGAGGCCGAGCAGGATCGGTACGTGGCGCATGGCAGACGTCCTCACCATCCCGCTACCCGGCGATTCTGCCGATCGATCGACATCAGGATGCCGATGCAGATCATCACCGTCATCTGCGCCGAGCTGCCAAAGCTGATGAAGGGCAGGGGAATGCCGACGACCGGCGCCAGACCCATCACCATCATCAGGTTGATCGCGACGTAGAAGAAGATCGTCGTGGCAAGACCGGCTGCGGTGAGCCGCTCGAACCGTCCTTCGGCCCGCACGCCGACCATCACGCCCCAGCGGATCAGCAGCATGAAGGCGAGGATCAGCGCAAAGCCGCCAAGCAGCCCCCATTCCTCCGCCATCGTCGCAAAGGCGAAGTCGGTATGGCCCTCGGGCAGATAGTCGAGATGGCTCTGGCTTCCCTGGAGGAAGCCCTTGCCGGTCAGGCCGCCCGACCCGATCGCGATCTTCGACTGGCTGATGTGATAACCTGTGCCGAGCGGATCGCTCTCGGGATCCAGGAAGATCAGGATGCGGTTTAGCTGATAATCGTGCAGCACGTAATTGATCGCCAGCGGAATGCCCGCCGCGAAGACGATTGCGCCGGTGACGAACAACCGCAGCGGCACGCCCGCCAAAAACATCACCGTCAGCCCGCCGAACGCGATCATTGATCCCGTGCCGAGGTCGGGCTGCGCCATCACCAGCAGGAAGGGCAGGCCGAGCAGAATGCCGGCAGGCACCAGCGGGCCATAGCGGCGCACTTCGGCCGGCGGCAGCATGTCGTAGAATTTGGCCATCGCGAGCACGATCATGACCTTCATCAGCTCGGACGGCTGCAGTCGGATGATGCCCAGGTCGAGCCAGCGCTGGCTGCCGCCTTTCACCGCGCCCAGCAGTTCGACGAGGACCAGCAGGACGAGCAGCACGCCATAGCCCGGCAACGCGAGGTTCGCCCAGAACCGCGGCGACACGCGCGAGATGACGATCGCCATGCACAGGAACGCGCAGAACAAGGTCGCTTGCTTGAGCGCCCAGGGCGACAGGCTGCCGCCCGCGGCCGAAAACAGGACGACCCAGCCGAACCCGCCGATGGCCAGTACCAGGAAGATGATCTTCCACGGCAGCTGAGCGAGCGGCGCGGGAACCAGACCGGAGACGGGTGCACGGATCATTGGGTGTTCCCCATCGGCTGTGGGCCGGGCAGGTCGTCTTCCAGCGGCAATTCTTCGGTCCGCCCCTCGGCGACCCCGGTGGTCGGCGTGGTCGCGTTCGATTCGGCGACGGCGGCGTCGACGACATTGCTTGCCGCGGACTCGACGTCCTCAGGCGGCGCGGCGACCGGGTTCTGCGCCGCCTCGAACGCAGCCTTTTGCGCGGCCATGCGGGTGCGGATGTCGCCGCCCCAGGTCGGCTCGACCTCTTCCAGTGCCTGCACCGCGCGCTTCTTGTCGAACAGATAGGTCATGATGTCGCGGCCGGTCAGCGGCGTATCGAGGTTGCGGACCGTGTGGCCATTGTGTTCGAGCACGATGGCGGCGGCATAGCGGGGATTGTCCGCCGGCGCGAAGCAGATGAAATGAGCGTGGTCGCGCAGCTTGAAGGGCAGCTGGCCGTTCGACAGCACGCCCGACCGGCGCTCCGCCATCGTGATGCGGCGGACCTGCGCGGTGCCGGTCTTGGCCGCCAGCGATACCCCGGGCACATACATGCGCGAGGCACCGCCGGTGCCGCCGCCGTTGACGACCGCCCACATCGCTTCGCGCACGATCGCCAGATGCTCCGGCTTGTAAGGGAGGGCGGCGGCGTTTCGGCTGTCGGGCCCGGCAAGCAGGTGCGGCTGGATCATCCGGCCGCTGGCGATGCGTGCCGCCATCACCGCCATCTGCAGCGGGTTGGCGAGGACATAGCCTTGCCCGATCGAGGCGTTGAGCGAATCCGCAACGGTCCAGTCGGTCTTGTACTTCTTCTGCTTCCACGCGCTGTCGGGGACGGTGCCGTAGCGCTGGCTGGGGTAGGGCAGGTCGTACTTCTGGCCGAGCCCGAGTGCACGTGCGACCGGCGCGATCCGATCATAGCCCAAACGCCGGATCATCTCGTAGAAATAGATGTCGCAGCTCTGTGCGATCGCGCCCTTCAGGTCGACCGGGCCGTGCCCCCGCCGCTTGTGGCAGTGAAACACGCCACTGCCGACCCGCAGCGCGCCCGAGCAGAACACGCGCTCGTTCGGACTCACGCCGGCTTCGAGCAGGGCGAGGCCGTTCATCGGCTTCACCGTCGAACCCGGCGGGTAAAGCCCCTGAAGGACCTTGTTCATGAGGGGCACGTGGTCGTCGTCCGACAGCATCTTCCATTCATTATGGCTGATGCCGTCGGAAAAGCTGTTGGGGTCGTACGCCGGCATCGACACCATCGCCAGCATTTCGCCGGTCTGGCAGTCGAACACGACGCAGCTGCCCGAATTCGTGCCCAGGCGCCGCGCGGCATATTCCTGAAGCCCGGCATCGATATTGAGGCGGATCGTGCGACCAGGGATGTCGGGCCGGGTCTCGAGTTCGCGCACCAGCTTGCCGCGGGCGGTGACCTCGATCCGTTTCGCGCCGGCCTGGCCCCTCAGCTGCGGTTCGAGGCTTTTCTCGAGCCCGTCCTTGCCGAGCTTGAAGCCCGGGGTGAGGAGCAGCGGGTCGCGGCTCGCCTTGAACTGTTCGGCGGTCGCGGCGCCGACATAGCCTGTCAGATGCGCCACCGCCGCGCCGAGCGGATAGTTGCGGGAAAAGCCGCGCGAGGGCACGATGCCGGGAAGCTCGGGTACGCGGACGCTGACCGCGGCGAACCGGTCCCAGTCCAGGTTCTCGGCGACCTGGACGGGTTGGAAGCCCGCGGCGCGCTTCAGCTCGGCATCGACACGCGCGCGCTCGTCGGCATCGAGCGACAGGATGTGCTGGACGGCACCCAGCACGCGGTCCTTGTCGTTGTCATGGACGCGGTCGGGAATGATATCGACGCGAAAGTCGGTGCGGTTGTTGGCGATGGCGTGGCCATGCCGGTCGACGATCCAGCCACGCCGCGGCGGGACCAGCGTCGCGTTGACACGGTTCTTTTCGCTGGCCGCCGAATAGCGTTCGTTCTCCGCCACCGCGAGCCATGTCATCCGGCCGGCGAGCAGCACGCCGAAACCGATCTGCAGGCCCGACACGAACATCGCGCGCCGGGTGAAGGTGTAGGATTGGACGGCTTCGCTCGCGATGGCGAAAGGATTGCTGATCCTCACCGACGTTGCTGCCCTTGCTCGTCGACCCAAGCGCATAGCGCGGCCGCGAGCGGATAGAGGGCGATCGCGATCAGGATCTGGATCAGCAACACCGTATCGACATGCGCGCGAAGCGGCGTTCCGGCAAGTCGCGCGCCGATCAGGAATCCGGCAACGGCGCCTGCCGCGACCAACCACTCCTGCCAGAAATCCCGCCAGACCAGCCGATGGTCGATCAGGTCGATCGTCAGCATTATGAGCGTCCACAGCGACATTGCGCTGCCCAGCGGATGACCGCTCAGTAGGTCGTCCCACAGGCCCAGCGGCACGCCGGCCCATACCGGCAGTATGTCCGGACTGCGCTGGCGCCAGGCGACGAGCAGCAAGAGGCCCAGCGGCGGGAGATAGGGAACGACCGCGACGATCGGTACGATCGGCAGCAGCGACCCCACCATGACCACCGCCGCGGCAATCAGCGACCGGCGACGCGCGCTGATTGGCTCGCCGAACTTCGACGGCCGCGGCGGCCTCATTTTCTCGCGTCCTGGGCAGGGGGCGGGGGCAGGGGCGGCAGGAACGCCTTTTGCACGACCGCAAAATCTAGGGCGTCGGGATCGGCGAAGGGGCGGGCGAGCGCCGCATCGCGCGACTCGGCGTTCACGCGCGCCACGGGGATATTGGGCGGATAGATTCCGCCGGTGCCCGACGTGACGAACACGTCGCCCGCGCGAAACGGCGCGTTGACCGACCCGGCCGATCGAATGTCGAGCATCCCGTCGCCGCGCCCGGCGGCGATCGCGGGAAACCCGTCACGGGTACGGCGCACGGGGACGATGCTTTCGGCATCGGTGATCAGCAGGATGCGCGCGGCATTCAGGCCGGTTTCGAGCACGCGCCCGATCAATCCTTCCGGTCCACGAACGGGCTGGCCCACATCGACCCCCTGGAAGCGGCCGGCATTGAGCGTCGCGAAGCGGCGTGTGCTCGATCCACTCGAATTGACCAGGCGCGCCGTGACGACGGGCGCGGGGTCGACGTCGCGAACGCGCAGCAAGGCGCGCAGCCGGGCGTTTTCGCGATTGATCATCCGCGCACGCAACACGATCGCGCGTTCGGCCTCCAGTTGCTGACGCAGGGCGCGGATCTTGTCCGCGCCGCCGAAATAGTCGGTCAGACCGCCCGGGACGGTCGCCGCGCGACGCAGGCCGTGAAGGCCGCTGGAAATCGGGGTCGTGATCTCCGCCACGCCCGACCGCAGGGCGGCGAAGGCGGGCGGATTGAAGAAGGACAGCAGGACGAGGACGGCGCCGACCAGTGCCCCGGTCGCTGCCGCAACATAACCGATAAAGACCCCGTACTGCGCGCGCCGCGAAAAGCCGGTGCGTCTGGCAATCGGCGGCGCCATCCCGTCCGCGCCCTTCTCTTAATGGTTTAACCGAAACCCTGCCCCGCTCGGGCTGACCCTGTCGAAGCCCTTTGCTTCTCTTCCGAAAAAGAAGGGCGGCCCTTCGACAAGCTCAGGGCGAACGGGGAAGGCATTATCTGCCTTTGCGTTCAGACCTGCAGCAGGACGCCGCGGAACTGCTCGTCCTCCAGCGCGCGGCCGGTGCCGAGCGCAACGCAGGTCAGCGGATCCTCGGCAACGGTAACCGGCAGGCCGGTTTCATCCCGCAGCACTTCGTCGATGCCCTGCAGCAGCGCGCCGCCGCCGGTCAGGACGATGCCCTGGTCGACGATGTCGGCCGCCAGTTCGGGGGCGGTGTTCTCGAGCGCGATGCGCACGCCCTCGACGATCGTGCCGACGGGTTCGCTCAGCGCTTCGGCGATCTGCCCCTGGTTGATCTGGATTTCCTTCGGCACGCCGTTGACCAGGTCGCGGCCCTTGATGTGCAGCGTCATGCCGATGCCGTCGACCGGCGGCTTGGCGATGCCGACTTCCTGCTTGATGCGCTCGGCGGTGGCTTCGCCGATCAGCAGATTGTGGTTGCGGCGGACATAGCTGACGATGGCTTCGTCCATCTTGTCGCCACCGACCCGCACCGATGTCGAATAGGCGAGACCGCGCAGCGAGAGCACCGCGACTTCGGTCGTGCCGCCGCCGATGTCGACGACCATGGACCCGACCGGTTCGGTGACCGGCATGTCGGCGCCGATCGCGGCGGCCATCGGTTCCTCGATCAGGAAGACCTGGCTTGCACCCGCGTTCGACGCGGCATCGCGGATTGCGCGGCGCTCGACGCTGGTCGAGCCCGAGGGCACGCAGATCACGATCTGCGGCCAGCGCAGCATCGACTTGCGACCGCCGTGCACCTTGCGGATGAAGTGCTTGATCATCTCCTCGGCGACGTCGATGTCCGCGATGACACCGTCGCGCAACGGGCGGATTGCTTCGATCGAGCCAGGCGTCTTGCCCATCATCAGCTTGGCATCGTCGCCGACCGCGCGCACCTTCTTGATGCCGTTGATCGTTTCGATCGCCACGACCGACGGTTCGTTCAGCACCACGCCGCGCCCGCGGACGTAGACGACGGTATTCGCCGTGCCGAGGTCGATCGCCATGTCGTGCGACATGAATTTGAAGAAACGCGAAAGCATCATTGAAATCTGTTCCGTCCCATGCCGGGCGTCGCCCACGCCGGCCAATCGCACATATGAACGTCCCTCACCCTGGCGAGCCAGGGGTCCGGCTCCGGCTGTTCGGATACGGGTCGCGGGATGGCGTCGCTTGGGCTAGAGCGTCCCCCATGTCAATACGCCGCCTCCCCAGCCATCTCGTCAACCGCATCGCGGCCGGAGAAGTGGTGGAACGCCCCGCTGCTGCGTTGAAAGAACTGGTCGAAAACGCGATCGACGCCGGCGCCACCCGGATCGCCATTCGTCTGGCCGGCGGCGGCACCGACCTGATCGAAGTGATCGACGACGGCTGCGGCATGACGGCCGCCGACATGGCCCTCGCACTGGAGCGTCACGCGACCTCCAAACTGCCCGACGAGGACATCGAGGCGGTCCAGACCCTGGGCTTCCGCGGCG
This sequence comes from Roseomonas aeriglobus, assembly GCA_016937575.1. Classification (NCBI taxonomy): domain Bacteria; kingdom Pseudomonadati; phylum Pseudomonadota; class Alphaproteobacteria; order Acetobacterales; family Roseomonadaceae; genus Muricoccus; species Muricoccus aeriglobus. The sequence continues at coordinate 1,489,005 of JAFHKN010000002.1, forward strand.
AGGCGCTGCCGTCGATCGCCAGCGTCGCACGGCTGATGCTGGAGAGCCGGGTGCGCGGCGCCGATGGCTGGATGCGCCAAGTCGACAACGGAGCGGTGGAGCAGGAGGGGCCAGCTGCGCTGCCGCCCGGTACCCGCGTGCGCGTCGAGGGGCTGTTCGCCCGCGTGCCCGCCCGCCGCAAGTTCCTGCGCTCGGCCCGCGCCGAATATGCCGCGTGCCTCGAAATGGTGCGCCGGCTCGCAATGGCCCGTCCGGGTGTCGGCTTTTCGCTCGAACATGACGGCCGCCGCACGCTGTCGGTCCAACCCGACGAGGATCGCCCGGCGCGCGTCGCGGCCCTCACCGACCGTGAACTTGCGGCAAACAGCGTGACGATCGATTTCGAGCGCGAGGGGCTGCGTCTCGGGGGTGTCGCAGGGCTGCCGACCTTCCACCGCGGGATCGCCGATCATCAATATCTGTTCGTAAACGGCCGCCCGGTGAAGGATCGCCTGCTGATCGGTGCGATTCGCGGTGCGTACGCCGAGATGATGCCACGCGATCGCCATGCGGTGGTGGCGCTGTTCCTCGACGTACCGGCCGATGTGGTCGACGTGAATGTTCACCCGGCAAAAACCGAAGTGCGGTTTCGCGATCCGGCACTGGTGCGCGGGCTGATCGTCAGCGGCTTACGACGCGCGCTCGATGAGGCGGGCCACCGTGCGGTGCAGCGGCCGAGTGCCGGGGCGCTGGGAGCTTGGACCTCTTCCTCTAGTCTTTCCCCTTCAGGGGAGGGGTCGGGGTGGGGCCTCGCCGCGAGTCTCGATCTCGGTGAGACATCCCCCACCCCCTATCCCTCCACGGAAGGCGAGGGGCGTCTCAGCGTGCATGACCGTCGCCCGACCTTCGCCATGCCGCCCCCGATGGCGCGTGCCGAACCCGCCTGGGCCCCACCGCCCGAAACCAGTGCATACCCGCTAGGCGTCGCGCGTGGGCAGGTTGCCAAGACCTATATCGTCGCGGAGGCGGAAGACGGCCTGGTCATCGTCGACCAGCACGCCGCGCACGAGCGTCTGGTTCTGGAGCGCATGCGCAACGCGATGGCCGGGGGCGGGGTCGCCAGCCAGGCGCTGTTGCTGCCGGAAGTGGTCGAGCTCGACGAACCTGCCTGCGACCGCCTGGAAGCGCGCGCGCGCGAACTCGCCGACTTCGGGCTCGACCTCGAACGGTTCGGCCCGCGCGCGATGCTTGTCCGCGCGACGCCGGCGCTACTTGGCAGCGGTGATGTATCGGGCCTCGTCATCGACCTCGCCGACGAACTCGCCGCCTATGACGAGGCGTTGTCCTTGCGCGAACGGCTCGATCATGTCGCCGCCACGATGGCCTGCCACGGTTCTGTTCGGGCAGGGCGCGTCCTGTCGGTCGCGGAGATGAACGCGCTGCTCCGCGAGATGGAAGTCACACCCCACTCGGGCCAGTGCAACCACGGCCGCCCGACCTGGGTGAAGCTGGCGCATGGCGATATCGAGAAACTGTTCGGACGGAAATGATGGTCAAGACGACGGAAGAACTCGCGATCCAGCGAGAGGCGGGGCGATTGCTCGCAAGCGTTTTCGAAATGCTCGACCGCGTCGATCTCGCCGGCATGTCGACGCTGGCGGTCAACGATCTGGTCGAGCGCTACATCGTCGACGAACTCCACGCGCGCCCGGCGAGCAAGGGGCAATACGGCTTCGCCTTCGTCCTGAACGCGTCGATCAACCATGTCGTCTGCCACGGGGTACCGAGCGCGGATGACGTCATCCGACAGGGCGACATCGTCAATCTCGACATCACGCTGGAGAAGGGGGGCTTCATCGCCGACTCGAGCAAGACCTATCTGGTCGGCGATGTGGCGCCGGCCGCCCGGCGGTTGGTAAAGGTCGCGCAGGAGGCGATGTGGAAGGGGATCGGTGCGGTCCGGCCCGGCGCGCGGCTCGGCGACATCGGCTTCGCGATCGAGCGCCACGCGAAGAAGCATGGCTATTCCGTGGTGCGCGACTTCTGCGGTCACGGGATCGGGCGCGAGATGCACGAGGCGCCGGAGGTTCTGCACTATGGGCGCGCCGGCACCGGGCAAGTGCTGCGCGAAGGCATGGTCTTCACCGTCGAACCGATGCTCAATCAGGGCACGCGCAAGGTGTCGACGGCGGCGGATGGCTGGACCGTCACGACCGACGACGGCAAATTGTCGGCGCAGTTCGAGCATACGGTCGCGGTGACGCGGGACGGGGTCGAGGTGCTGACGCTCCGCCGCGACGAACGGGCCGCTGCCTGACATCGCGGGCTGCCGGAGTATCGCGGCGCGCGAGCCGTGTTCATGCTCCGGAAACCTTTTCCGCCGGCAAAGCATTGAGAGGCCAAACATCGATTGGTCGCTCAAATGAAACAGATTGTCCCCGTCGTCCTTGCGCTGATCCCGCTAGCCGCCGTCATCGGTGCGTGCGTGACCTGCCCCTGACGCGTCACGCCGCCCGATATTCGCCGACGTCCGGCGAGAGAAAGCCGTTGTTGGCGCGCCGGATTTCGGCAGCGGCCTCGTCGTACAGGAACGGCAGCGTCGCATAGCGCCGACCCCGAACCATCGGCGTGGCTTCGTGCAGGAGCGAGCAGGAGAAGACGATCGCACCGCCCTTCGGAGCGCGATAGGTTCGCCGGCCGAACTCGGGAAACCGCAGGTCGCCGCCCTCGTAATCGTCGTTGAGGTTGATGGTGACCGCAAACCGGCGATGCGCGGTCCCCTTCGTCGTATTGTCCCGATGCGCGTGGAAATAGCCGCCGCCATCGGCGTCATAGGCCGCGACGATATAGCGTTCGATCCGCGTCGCCTCGAACTGAAAACTCCGCTTGATTGCCGGGACAAGCCGCTGGCTTATCCGGGCGGCAAGCGCACTGCGCAGGGCCGGGTCCTCGATATCGGCGTCCCGTCGCCGCTTGAAATCGGCGTTGCTTACCAGCGTCGTCTTGCCGTCGATTTCCTGCATGAACCCGGACTCGCGCCCGCCGTCGCGATCATAGACCGCGATGAGCGCGCGGCAGAGCTCGTCTTCGAGAAGATTCGGCACGGTCAGGACCGGTGCCCAGTCCTGCTCCGCCTGCGCCGCCAGCATGTCGAGCACGGAAAACACGATGCCGGCCTGATCCAGCGTCAGTCGCGCTGCGACCTGCAGCGTGCGATTGAGCACCAGAATATGCGGCTGATAGGAATCGCTGCCCGGCGCGCAGGCGCCATAGGCCTGGCTGATCGCGCGATCGTAATCGAGGAAATGCCGAATGCCGGGCAGTCGCTGGGCGATCCGGCGCTGCGCCGCGTCATTCGGATCGCACGTGACTCCGAACAGGCGCGCCTGGACGTCGTCGAACCGGCTGGCTTGCGCGAGCAAGGTCGCGAGCGCCGCTGCGACTCGCGGTGCCCCGGCGCTTCCCATGAAGAACAGGACGACCGGCGCGCCGGCTGCAGAGCCGAACGCCCAGTCTGAGCGGCCGTCGAGAATCCGGCCCTTGAACCAGGGCGCGAACTCGCCGCAGTCGAGCGGGCGGGCAGCGTGTATCGGAATCGTCATGCACAAGCGGATACCGCGTCCGAAGACGAAACGAAAGAAGCCGCCCGTATCACTACGGGCGGCTTCCTCGAACTTGTTCGGATAAGGAGCGTATCAGCCCTGCTGGGCGTCGCCCTCGTCCGCCTGCACTTCGGCAGTCGCGCCCGGCTCGGCGTTGGGATCGTAATCCTCGGTGAAGCCCGCTTCGTCCTTTTCGAACATCGCGGCCATCACGTCCACGCCCGATGCCTGCATCTCGGCCTCTTCCGGCGAGCGGGCGACGTTGACCTTGACGGTCACCGACACTTCCGGGTGCAGCTGAACGCGGACTTCCGACAGGCCGATCGCCTTGATCGGACGGTCGAGCACGACCTGGCTCTTGTTGACCTTGTGGCCGTCGGCGACCAGCGCCTCGACCAAGTCGCGCACCGCAACCGAGCCGTACAGCTGGCCGGTGTTCGACGCCTGACGGATCAGCGTGACGGTCGCGTCCTTGAAGGTCGCCGCTTCCTTCTCGGCTTCGCCGCGACGGTTGGCGTTGTCCGATTCGATCCGCGCACGGTTCGCTTCGAACACCTTCTTGTTGGCTTCGTTGGCGCGCAGCGCCTTCTTGCGTGGCAGCAGGAAGTTGCGGGCGAACCCGTCCTTCACCTTCACCACGTCGCCGATGGCGCCGAGCTTCTCGACGCGCTCAAGCAGAATGACGTCCATGACTGCTACTTCCTCACTTCACGATGTAGGGCAGCAGGCCCAGATGACGCGCGCGCTTGATCGCCGTGGCGAGCTCACGCTGCTTCTTTGCGCTCACGCTAGTGATGCGCGACGGGACGATCTTGCCACGCTCGGACACGAAGCCCTGGAGCAGACGAACGTCCTTGTAATCGATCCGGGGAGCGTCCTTCGCGGAGAACGGGCAGCTCTTGCGGCGGCGGAAAAATGCGCGGGCCATTATGCGGCTTCCTCTTCACGGTCACGACGGGGCGCACGATCGGGGCGGTCACCGCCACGCTCGCCGCGGTCGGCACGACGCTCACGGTCGCGCTCCTGCTTGCGCATCATCACGGTCGGACCCGCTTCATGCTCATCGACCTTTACGGTCATGTAGCGGATGATGTCTTCGTTGATGCCGGCCTGACGCTCCAGCTCGGCGACGGTGTCGCCCGGGGCATCGATTTCGAGCATCACATAATGCGCCTTGCGGTTCTTCGCGATGCGATAGGCGAGGCTGCGGAGACCCCAGGTTTCGGTCTTGACGACCTTGCCACCCTTGTCTTCGACGATCTTGGTCGCGGCTTCCGCCAGCGCGTCCACCTGCGCCTGTGCCAGATCCTGGCGCGCAAGGAACGTATGCTCGTAAAGAGCCATGCGTCTTTCTCACTGTTGGCCGATCGCTGACATGGCCCCGTGCCATGCCCCTCCGGCTGTCGTTCACTTCAAACAGCACAGGGGCGGAAGAGACTGGCTCCTCCGCCCCGGCTGAGGGGCCCTTAGCGGTTTCCCGTCAAAAGGCAAGCGCGGGCCTTAGTTAAATACGCCGCCCAGCACCGCGCCGATCACGCCGCTGGCAACCGCGATCAAGACCGCATCGTTGCCTGACTGTACCCACTGATAGCCGCGGGGCGGGGCATAAAGGCGGCGGTTCTGATACTGGCGCCAGTTGTTGATCTGGCGAAAGTTGCGTGCCTCGGCCCGGTTGAACCGTTGGCCCTTGTACCATTTCGCGCGGTAATTGGTACGCGCCGGCGTGTTTCGGACGGTCTGCTTCTTCACAACGACCGTGCCGTTGGGCTTGTAGCGGACCGTTTCCTGCGTGTGGCGCGCCTGAGCGGCGGCCGGAACGGCGGCGACGATCGGGCTGGCGACCATCGTGGTGGCCTGTGCGGCGATCAGGACCTTCTTCATGTCTCGTCTCCTTCGACAAATATCTGCGCCGTGTCGCGGCGTCGACGTAGAAGATGGGGCCTGACCGTCCCAGGCACGTGTCATGGCTCACGCGATTTGGTCGCGAAGTGTCGCAAAGGGACAATGATGCTGACGTTTCGTTCAGCTTGCCCTCCCGCGCGCGCCTGCCTAGTCGGCACGGCATATTGAAATTCGGAGACGATCATGCGCGCGTTCATCTTTCCCGGACAGGGCAGCCAGGCGGTCGGCATGGGCACCGCGCTCGCCGCGGCCAGTCCGCACGCGCGCGAGGTGTTTCAGGAAGTTGACGACGCGCTCGGCCAGCATCTGTCGAAGCTGATGGCGGAGGGGCCTGAGGGCGACCTGACGCTGACCGAGAATGCCCAGCCTGCGATCATGGCGAATGCGATCGCGACGCTGCGCGTGCTGGAACGCGAAGGCGGGATTCGGTTGGCCGACAGGGCGGACTTCGTCGCTGGCCATTCGCTCGGCGAATATACCGCGCTATGTGCGGCGGGTGCGCTCGATCTCGCGACGACGGCGCGGCTGCTGAAACTGCGCGGACAGGCGATGCAGGCCGCGGTTCCGGTGGGGCAGGGCGCGATGGCCGCGATCCTGGGCGCCGACCGCGACAAGGCGCAGGCGATCGCCGACGCTGCGGCCGAAGGCGAAGTCTGCACGGTCGCGAATGACAATGATCCGTCGCAGGTCGTGATCTCGGGCGCGAAGGCCGCCGTCGAGCGCGCGGTACCGCTGGCAAAGGACATGGGCGCAAAACGCGCGATCCTGCTCCCGGTGTCGGCCCCGTTCCACTGCCCGCTGATGCAACCCGCAGCGGACGCGATGGCCGAGGCGCTGGCCAAGGTGACTCTGCAGGCGCCGCTGGTTCCCGTCTATACCAATGTCACCGCGGCGCCGGTCGCCGATCCCGCGACGATCGTGTCGCTGCTCGTCGAACAGGTCACCGGCATGGTCCACTGGCGCGAATCGGTTTTGGCCATGGTCGCGGGCGGTGTGCACGACTTCGTCGAAATCGGCGGCAAGGTGCTGGGCCCGATGGTCAAGCGAACGGCCCCGGACGCGACGGCGACGAGCGTGGTGACGATGGACGACATCGAAGCGCTGCTTAAGGTGATTTAATTTTTTCGCGCAGAGGCGCAGAGAACGCAGAGGCTTTCGATGGAAGATATCGATCGGATCACTCGCGATGTGATAGACTCGTCGATCCGTATCCATCGGGAATTAGGCCCGGGACTGCTGGAAAACGTCTATGAAACAGTCCTTGCCGCCAAACTGACCTCGCTCGGATATGCGGTCGTCCGCCAGCATCCTGTTGCGATCGAGTTCGAAGGCTTGAGTTTCGACGCAGCATTCAGGATCGATCTATTCGTCGCAGACCGATTGATCGTCGAAATTAAATCGGTTGAGAGCTTGTCTAAAGTGCATGCGAAGCAAGTTCTAACGTATCTCAGGCTGTCAAAGCAGCCCGTCGGGCTGCTGATAAACTTCGGGGGCGAGACACTGAAGGAAGGTGTCCGTCGATTAGTCAACAACTACGTCCCCTCTGCGTCCTCTGCGCCTCTGCGCGAACTAAAATAAGGAAGGTACGATGTTCGATCTGACAGGCATGACCGCGCTGGTGACCGGCGCTTCGGGAGGGATTGGATCGTCGATCGCCAAGGCGCTGGCAGCGCAGGGCGCGCGGCTGGCGGTTTCCGGGTCGAATGTCGACAAGCTCGAGGCGTTTCGTGCCGGGCTGGGCGGCGATCATGTCGCGGTGCCATGTAACCTGTCCGACGCCGCTGCGGTCGACGCGCTGGTCCCGCAGGCAGTCGAGGCGCTGGGTGGGCGGCTCGACATCCTGATCAACAACGCCGGCGTCACCCGCGACAACCTGGCGATGCGGATGAAGGACGACGAATGGGATCAGGTGATCCGCGTCAATCTGGAGGCCGCGTTTCGACTCTGCCGCGCCGCGGCCAAGCCGATGATGAAGGCGCGCTTCGGACGGATCGTGTCGATCACCTCGGTTGTCGGGGCGACCGGCAATCCGGGCCAGGCGAACTATGCCGCGTCGAAGGCCGGCCTCGTCGGCATGTCGAAGGCACTGGCGCAGGAGCTCGCCAGTCGCGGCATCACCGTCAATTGCGTCGCACCGGGTTTCATCCGCTCGGCGATGACCGACGTGCTGCCGGATGCGCAGAAGACCGCGCTGCTCACCAAGATCCCGGCCGGCGACCTGGGCACGGGCGAGGATATCGGTGCTGCGGTCGTCTATCTGGCGTCGAAGGAGGCGGGCTACGTCACCGGCCAGACGTTGCACGTCAACGGCGGGATGGCGATGCTGTGAGCATGGTCCTGACCCTCGCGCTGCTTGCAGCAGCAGAAGATGGCGTGGTCGTTCGCTGCGCTCTGGCAAAAACACCTGCGGCCGAGAAAATCGCGATGCAGAATGCCACGATCGCTTCCGTCACCCGCGGTACGCCGCCGAGTGCGCAGACCGAGGCGTTGATCGTCAAGCTGCGCCAGCGCGCTGCCGAGTGCCAGCCCGGAAGCGGCAACGTCGATTCGCGCGCCGGCGAGATCACGGTCGCCAGCCTGGTCGTCGAAACCTTGTCGAACGCATTGCAGGGGCAGGGTGTCGATGTGCTCGCGATTAACACGAAGCTCACCCGCACCTCGCCGGCGACGCTCGATGCGCTGCTGGCCAAGAAGCGCTCGGCGGAGGTGGGCGCGATGATGGAGGGCTTGCAGGCTGCTGCCGGGCCTAAGGGCAAGACGGCGACCGTATCGCGGCTGCTGGCCGGCTATGCGTTCAACGCCGCGCGTCTCGGCAAACTGTTCAAGTCGACCGCGCGGTGACACCGCGCCCCTTGCGCGGGCATTGCCTGCGTTCTAGGTGCGTTCAGGAATTTCGAATTTCTACAGAAGGAATTGGGTATGAGCGAAACCGCCGACCGCGTGAAGAAGATCGTCGTTGAGCACCTGGGCGTCGAAGCCGACAAGGTGACCGAGGATGCGAGCTTCATCGACGATCTGGGCGCGGACAGCCTCGACATCGTCGAGCTGGTGATGGCGTTCGAGGAAGAGTTCGGGGTCGAGATCCCGGACGACGCCGCCGAGAAGATCGCCACCGTCAAGGACGCGATCACCTACATCGACGAGCACAAGGGCTGATCGCCCTTGGCGCCGCCCGGCGTTCGGGCGGTGCCACTCGATTTCCAGCGGCTCCCCGTCCCGGGTCCGGGGCCGGGAGCCGCTGTACGTTTGAGCTGATACGGAGAGCTGTATGCGCCGCGTAGTCGTGACCGGGCTGGGCCTGGTGACCCCGCTGGGGGCGGACGTCGAAACCGCCTGGGCCAACATCATCGCGTCCAAATCGGGCGCCGGCACGATCACCCGCTTCGACGCGACCGATTTCCAGTCGAATTACGCCTGTGAAGTGAAGCCGGCAGGGCACGAATACGGCTTCGACGCCGGCAAGCGCGTGGACCACAAGATCCAGCGCCAGGTCGATCCGTTCATCGTCTACGGCATCGACGCCGCCGGCCAGGCGCTGGAAGACGCTGGTCTGACCGACATGAGCGAAGCCGAGCGGTTCCGCGCCGGCTGCTCGATCGGTTCGGGCATCGGCGGCCTGCCGGGCATCGAGAGCGAATCGCTGGTGCTCGCCGAAAAGGGGCCGAAGCGCGTGTCGCCGCATTTCGTCCACGGCCGCCTCATCAACCTGATCTCGGGTCAGGTCAGCATCAAGTACGGCCTGATGGGCCCGAACCATGCCGTCGTCACGGCCTGCTCGACGGGGGCGCATTCGATCGGCGATGCCGCGCGGATGATCGCGATGGACGATGCCGACGTGATGCTGGCGGGCGGTGCGGAAAGCACGGTCTGCCCCATCGGCATCGCAGGCTTCGGCCAGGCGCGCGCGCTGTCGACGGGCTTCCGCGACGAACCGTGGCGCGCGAGCCGTCCGTGGGATCAGGGCCGCGACGGCTTCGTCATGGGCGAAGGCGCGGGTGTCGTCGTGCTGGAGGAATATGAGCGGGCGAAGGCGCGGGGCGCGAACATCTACGCCGAAGTCGTCGGCTACGGCCTGTCGGGCGATGCCTATCACGTGACTGCGCCGCATCCGGAAGGGTCGGGCGCGTTCCGATCGATGGAAATGGCGATGAAGAAGTCGGGCCTCGCGCTTGAGGACATCGATTACATTAACGCCCACGGCACGTCGACGCCGCTCGGCGACGAATTGGAACTGGGCGCGGTGCGCAAGCTGTTCGGCTCGGCTCTCGACGGGCTCAGCATGTCGTCGACCAAGTCGGCGATCGGCCATTTGCTCGGCGGTGCCGGCGCGGTCGAGAGCATCTTCTGCATTCTGGCGATGCGTGACGGCATCGTGCCGCCGACCCTGAACCTCGACAACCCGAGCGAAAATTGCGCGGGCGTCGACCTGGTCCCCCACACTGCCAAGAAGCGGTCGGTGAAGGCGGTGCTGAACAATTCGTTCGGCTTCGGCGGCACCAACGCTTCGCTGGTGATGCGGGCGATCTGATAACGACATCGCTATGGGTTCTCCGGCGAAAGCCGGGGGCCCGGATATAAGCCGGTGGCGACTGTGCCACGATGTTCGCCGGGATACGGTTATGCGGAAGCTTGGGTGTCTCGGACTATTGCTCGCCCTGGCCGCAATCGCCGGCGTGTTCCTGGTCGTCCAGAGCTGGGGCGGGGCCGGGCCGTTGCCGCGCAACACATCGGTCCAGATCGCACCCGGCTCGACGCTGACCAGCGCCGCGGATGATCTCGAAAAGGCCGGCGTCGTCCGATCGGCCAGCCGCTTCCTGCTGTTCGCCAAGATCTTCGGCGGCAGCGAACCGATCCGTGCCGGCGAATATCGCTTCCCCGCGGGCGTCAGCCAGGCCGATGCGCTGAAGCTGATGCAGGGCGGGCGAACGCTCCAGCGGTTCGTGACCGTGCCCGAAGGCTGGCCCTCGGTGCTGGTCCACGATGCCGTGATGGCCGCCCCGCAGCTGGAGGGGACAATCGACGTCCCGACCGAAGGTTCGATCCTGCCCGACAGCTACAGCTACGAACGCGGCGACACGCGCGCGTCCGTTATCCAGCGGATGCAGACGGCGATGACTCGTTATCTCGACGCGGCCTGGGCCAAGCGCAAGCCGACGACGGTAGCAAAGACCAAGCAGGAAGCGCTGATCCTCGCCTCGATCGTGGAGAAGGAAACCGGCAAGCCCGAGGAGCGCCGGATGGTCGCGTCGGTCTATTCGAACCGCTTGCGCCAGGGCATGCCGCTGCAGGCGGACCCGACGACGATCTACCCGATCACCAGGGGGCGGCCGCTCGGTCGCCGCATCCTGCGATCGGAACTGCAGGCGAAGAACGGGTATAATACCTATGCCATGCCCGGCCTGCCGGTCGGTCCGATCGCCAACCCGGATCGCGCGAGTATCGATGCTGTCCTCGACCCGGCAGAATCCAAGGCGCTGTACTTCGTCGCGGACGGCACCGGCGGGCACGTCTTCGCCGACACGCTTCAGCAGCACAACGCCAATGTGCAGAAATGGTATGCCATCCGCCGCGCACGCGGCGAGATGTGACGTTCGGAGCCTTTTCAGGCTGAACGGACGGGCAACCTGCTCACGCCAGCAGCCATGCCCGCGCCGCATCCACATCGGTAAACAGCCCGAAATCGTCCCGGCTGGCCAACCGCGTGATCTGAAGCTTTGACAGAAAGCTGGCGATCACGAAGGCGTTGCGGTCGCCGGGTTGCTTCAGTGCGGTAGCACCGTCGCGCACGTGCAAGGCGACCGAGGGGGATTGCACCATTTCCACGCGTATGAGGGCACGGACATTGGCATAGCGTGCGCGGGCTTCGTTGTGCAGCGGCAGGATCGCGACGAAGAACCGGTCGACCTGCTCGGTGGTCCAGAAGCCGCGGATGGTGATGTCGAACACGCCATCGTCGGCCAGCGCGGCGGAGAAATCCCCGTCGCCGGCCGATCGATTGCCGTGGATCTCGGTCAAGACCTGAGTGCCGAAGCTTCGCGCGCCAGACGCTCGACCTCCGCCATCGACGCCCCCTTCGGCGTCACCCAGCTGCCCCCGACACAGCGGACGGGGCCGAAGCCGAGATAGTTGGGCGCCGTATCCGCGGTGATCCCGCCGGTCGGGCAGAATTGCGCTTCGAAGAACGGCGCCGCGAGCGCCTTCAGCGCGGGCAGGCCGCCATTGGCTTCCGCCGGGAAGAACTTGAAATGGCGCAGGCCCAGCTCGTAGCCGCGCATGATGTCGCCGGCATTGGCCACGCCCGGCAGGAACGGCACGCCGCTGCGGACGATGACTTCGCCCAGATCGGTGGTCAGGCCCGGCGACACGATGAATTCGCCGCCCGCCTCCATCACCTGCGCGAACTGGTCCTTCGACACGACCGTGCCCGCCCCGACGATCGCGCCGGGCACCTGCTTCATTTCGCGAATGGCATCGAGCGCGGCGGGGGTGCGCAGCGTGACTTCGAGAACCTTCAGGCCCCCGGCGACCAGCGCCTCGGCCAGTGGGCGGGCGGTCGCGACGTCGTCGATCACCAGGACGGGGATGACCGCACTGGTGCGCATGATCGTTTCGATGTCAGGCATGGGTGTGCTCCTGGGCAAAGGCGGCCGCGGCGCCGAACAGGCCGGGCTGGGGATGGGTGATCAACTTGACGGGAATGCCCGCCATCAGGTTGCGGAATCGGCCCTTGGCGACGAACCGGTCGGCAAAGCCCGAGCGCAGCAGATGATCCTTCAACCGCAAACCAAGGCCGCCGGCGATCACCACGCCCTTCGGCCCATGACTCAGCGCCAGGTCGCCGGCGACCGCGCCCAGCGACAGGCAGAAGCGGTCGAGCGCGGCCATGGCCAGGCTGTCGCTGCCCTCGAGCGCCATCGTCCAGATCGCTTTGTCGTCCAGCCGTTGCACCGCGCGTCCCTCGATCGCCGCCAGCGTCTCATAGATCACGACGATGCCCGGCCCGGCGACGATACGCTCCACCGACACGCGGTTGAAGATGCCACGCGCGTGGGCGAGGATTGCGTCCTCGATCTTGTCGAGCGGAGCGAAATCGGTGTGCCCGCCTTCCGTTTCGACGACGTGATAGCCGTCGTCGCCGACCCGCAGCACGCCGGCGACGCCGAGGCCGGTGCCCGGACCGCAGACGGTGATCATGCCTTTATCGGGCAGGGCGCCGTCAGGGCCGCACAGGTGAAGAAAGTCGCTTTCCGGCACCTGCGCGACCGCATGGCCAACGGCGCCGAAGTCGTTGACCAGCGTCCAGCTATCGACGTTCAGCCGTTCGTTGATCAGAGCGGGGCGGATGATCCAGGGGTTGTTGCTCAACCGGATCATCTCGCCGCCGACCGGCGCGGCGACCGCGATGGCCGCGGCGCGGGGCAGGGTGCCGCCACGGGCCGCTGCATAGGCCTCCCAGGCGAGTTGCAGGCTGCCGTGTTCGGCGGTTTTCATCGTCGTCGGTTCGCCCAGCGACACCACGCGGCCGTCCGCGACTTCGGCGATGGCGAAGCGGGCGTGGGTTCCCCCGATATCGACGGCGACTGTCTTCAAAACTCCCTCTCCCCTTCAGGGGAGAGGGCAGGGGAGAGGGGCATATTGCCGAACTCTCCGAACTGCCCCTCTCCCAACCCTCTCCCCTGAAGGGGAGAGGGCTCTTTAAAACCCGCCCGCCGCGAGCATGGCCGATCCGCCTTCTTCGGCGGTCGAGCAACCCTGACGCATCAGCGCGAAGAGCTCGCGGCCCGTGCCCATCGCCGATGGCGGCGCTTCAGCCGGCGCGCGCGCGGCCCACTCCGCTGCGTCGACCAGCGCCTCGAGCGTGCCGGCTTCGGCATCGACCCGCACCACGTCGCCATCACGCAAACGCGCGATCGGGCCGTCGGCCAAGGCCTCGGGCGACAGGTGGATGGCGGCGGGCACCTTGCCGCTCGCCCCCGACATCCGGCCATCGGTGACCAGCGCGACGCGGTGTCCGCGGTTCTGAAGGACGCCCAGCGGCGGGGTCAGCTTGTGCAACTCGGGCATGCCGTTGGCGCGCGGGCCCTGGAAGCGGACGACGACGACCACGTCGCGGTCGAGTTCGCCGGCCTTGAACGCGTCCTGGACCTGTTGCTGGTCGGAAAAGACGCGGCACGGCGCCTCGATCACCCAGCGGTCGCGCTCGACCGCCGACACTTTGATGCACGCACGGCCGAGATTGCCCGACAGGATGCGGAAGCCGCCTTCCGCCGAGAAGGGCGCGTCGACCGGGCGCAGGATCGTGTCGTCGCCCGACGCGTCCGCCAGGTCGCGCCAGACGAGCGTGTAACCATCCATGTCGGGCTTGCGGCCATAGTCCGCCATCTCGCCTGCGATCGTCAGCACATCGCCGTGGAGCAAGCTGCCCTTCAGCAGTTCGCGGATGGTGTAGGCGGTGCCGCCGGCATCCTCGAAGCCGTTCACGTCGGCCGAGCCGTTGGGATAGACGCGCGCGAGCAGCGGCACGACGCGGGAGAGGCGATCGAAATCCTCCCAGTCGATGACGATACCCGCACAGCGCGCGATGGCGGGCAGGTGGATCAGGTGATTGGTCGAACCGCCCGTCGCGAGCAGCGCGACCGCCGCGTTGACGATCGCTTTCTCATCGACGCAGCGACCGATCGGGCGATAGTCGTCGCCGTCCCAGCCGATCTTCGCGAGCCGGTGTACGGCGGCGCGGGTCAGTTCCTGACGCAGCTTCGTGCCCGGATTGGCAAAGGCGGCGGCGGGCATGTGCAGGCCCATCGCCTCCACCATCATCTGGTTCGAATTGGCGGTGCCATAAAAGGTGCAGGTGCCCTTGCCGTGATAGGCGGCGATCTCTGAATCGAGCAGTTCCTCGCGGCTCGCCTTGCCTTCGGCGAAGCGTTCGCGGACCGCGGCCTTTTCCTTGTTAGAGATGCCCGAACGCATCGGCCCGCCGGGGATCAGGACCATCGGCAAATGGCCGAACCGCAGCGCGCCCATCAGCAGCCCCGGTACGATCTTGTCACAGATGCCGAGCAGCGCAGCCCCTTCGAACATGCCGTGGCTGAGCGCGATCGCGGTCGACAGCGCGATGGTGTCGCGGCTGAACAACGACAGCTCCATTCCCGCGAACCCTTGCGTCACCCCGTCGCACATCGCCGGCACGCCGCCCGCAACCTGCGCGGTCACTCCTGCCTCGCGCGCCCAAACCTTCATCTGTTCGGGGTAGCGGTAATAGGGCGCGTGGGCCGACAGCATGTCGTTGTAGGCGGTGACGATGCCGATGTTCATTGCAGTGCCACGGCGCATGTCGTCGCGCTGTTCCTCGGTCCCGGCATAGCCATGGGCAAGGTTCGCGCAGCCGAGCCGCGGGCGATCGACGCCGCCCTCACGCTCGCTGGCGATCAGCGCGAGATACGCCTCACGCTTGGGACGCGAACGTTCGATGATGCGGTCGGTGACGGCGGCGACTTGGGGGTGGAGGCTCGGCATTTCGACTTATCCCTTTTGTCACCCTCACCCTTCCGGCGCTTCGCACCTCCCTCCGTCCCCCGGTGGGAGAGGGGAGGGGCCGCTCGCGCCAGCGAGTGGAACGGGTGAGGGTGACTTAACTCACGGTGCCCAGTGGATGTCGACGGGCAGTTCCACGTCCGCCAGGATCCGTCCGATCGGATATGGGGACGATTGCCCTTCCTTCACAGCGTCCTCGATCACCTGTCGCTTGGCGTCGCCAGTCACCGCGATCATCATCGCGCGGGCGGTGGTGAGCGCCGCCTTGCTGAGCGTCACGCGCGCGACCGGGGCCTCGGGCGGCAGCGGGTCGGGCATGACGCCCAGCGCGCGGCGTTCCTTTGGACCATTCAGCGCCTCGTCGAAGTCTGGGCCGGGGAAGATCGACGCGGCATGGCCGTCGCCGCCGACACCGAGGAGCACGAGGTCGAGCGGCCAGTGCAGGTCCTGCAGCAGCGCGTCCGCCGCACGACCGGCGGCCTTGTAGTCGGGCGCGGTCGCCGACACGAGCGGGATCACCCGCGCGCCCTTCGGCAGGAACGCCTTGCCGATTGCGGTCACGTTCGACAATGCGTCGCCCAGCGGAACGATGCGCTCGTCACCGGGGATGATGGTGACGCGCTTCCAGTCGATCTTGGCCTTGGCGAGCTTCTCATAGATCGGCAGCGGAGTCTTGCCGCCGGCCAGCGCGATCACCGCTGCGCCGCGCGCATCGATCGCGCTTTCGATGATGAAGCCGATGTCACCCGCCACCGCGTCGGCCATTTCGGCTGCGTCGTCGTAATCCCACCATTCGATTTCGGTCGTCATGTTTACTCTTCTAGATCGTCATCCCCGCGAAGGCGGGGATCAATTCTGGCTGAACGAAGCGGGTCTCACGATGTTCAGCGGCAAGCTACCCCCGCCTCCGCGGGGCCACGAAGGAGGGAGGCGCTATTCCGTCCACGTCACGCCATCCCGCTCGGTCAGCGCAATCCCTGCGCTCGGCCCCCAGCTCCCGCTCGGGTACGGCTTGGGCTTCACGTCATTCGCCTCCCAGCCGGCGCGGATCGCATCGATCCAGCGCCACTGCGCCTCCACCTCGTCGCGGCGCACGAACAGCGTCGGGTCGCCCTCGATCAGGTCGAGAAGCAGCCGTTCATAGGCGATGCGGCGCCGCGTGCCCGCGAATTCAGTATCGAGGCTGAGGTTCAGCGGCACCTCGCGCAGGCGGATGCCGTCACGGTCGAGGCCCGGCTGCTTCGCCATCACCAGCAGGCGGACATATTCCTCGGGCTGCAGGCGGATGACCAGCGTATTGGGCTGCAGTTGCCCACCGCGATCGGCGAAGATCGAGTGTGGCACCGGCTTGAACTGGATGGCGATCTCGCTCTGGCGGGCAGGCAGCCGCTTGCCCGTGCGCAGGTAGAAGGGGACGCCTTGCCAGCGCCAATTGTCGACATGTGCCTTGATCGCGACGAACGTCTCGGTGCTCGATGGCTTGCCCAGCTCGTCGGCGTAGGACTTCACGACCTTCTCGCCCACCGCACCCGCACCATATTGGCCGGTAACGGTCAGATGGCCCGCGTCCTTGGGCTCGATCGGGCGAAGCGAGCGCAGCACTTTTACCTTTTCGTCCCGGATCGAGGTGCCGTCGAAGCGGGCAGGCGGCTCCATGGCGATCAGCGCGAGCAGTTGAAGGATGTGGTTCTGCACCATGTCGCGCAGCGCGCCGGCGCCTTCGTAATAGCCTGCGCGATCCTCCAGCCCGACCGTCTCGGCGATGGTGATCTGGACGTGGTCGATCCCGCGCGCGTTCCACACCGGCTCGAACAGCGAATTGCCGAAGCGCAGCGCCAGGATGTTCTGGACGGTTTCTTTGCCCAGATAATGGTCGATCCGGAACGTGCGCTCTTCGGGGAAGGCGGCAGCGACAGCATCGTTGATCTCGCAGGACGAGGCGAGGTCGTGTCCCAGCGGCTTTTCGAGGCTGATCCGCACCGTGTCCCCGGCAAGGCCCGCCGATTCGAGGCCCTTGATCGTCGGCTCGAACAGCGAAGGCGCCGTCGACAAGAAAATTGCGAGCCCATCGGACACGTCACCGATCTTTTCGGCAAGTGCTGGAAAGCCTTCGGTCTTCGATGCGTCGAGCGGCTGATACTGCAGCCGCTTTAGGAAAGACGCGATCTTGTCGGCATCCTTGCGGTCGGCCGGCAAGAACTCGTCGAGCGCGGCAGCGGCAAAGTCACGGAAACCCGCATCGTCATAATCGGAACGCGCCGTGCCGGTGATCGTCAGCGCGGTCGGCAGCAGGCCGTCGGCATGCAGCCCGAACAGCGACGGGATCAGCATCCGCCGCGACAGATCGCCCGTCGCTCCGAACAGCAGCAGCTTGCCAACGGCTCCGGTCACTCAGCGCTCCCCCAAAGAATGCACCCCCTCCCTAACGGCGTGGGGGCGGGGGGCAAGGCTTCAGCGTCCAAGAAAACGTATGCGGCGGCGAAGCGGAGTGTGAGCGCTACCAGTCGATCGGTATCGGCGCGTTCAGAGCACCAGTCCGGCCGTCGGATCGAACCCCGCCATGACGTTCAGGTTCTGCACCGCGGCGCCTGCAGCGCCCTTGCCGAGATTGTCGAGGGTCGCGATCAGCCGGGCGTGCCCGCGCTCGGCATTGCCGGTAACGCGCAGGGTCAGCCGATCGGTGCCGGCGTCGTCCTCGACGCGCACCAGCGACGCGCCATCGTCGACGACGCGGACGATCCGGCTGCCGTCATAGGCGGCCGCCAGCGTGTCGCGAAGTGCCTCGAGGCTGGGACGACGGGGCAGGGCGTGAAGCGCCAACGGCACTTCGACCACCATACCGCGATAGGTCCCGACGACCGAAGGCGTAAAGATCGGCGGATGTTCAAGCCGGGCGTGGCGCTGCATCTCGGGGACATGCTTGTGTTCGAGGCTGAGCGCATAGCCGCGCCACGCGCTCTTCTCGGCGCCGCCTTCATAGTCCTCGATCATCTGGCGGCCCCCGCCGGAATAGCCGGACACGGCGTTCACCGTCACCGCGCCATCGACAGGAATCAGACCAGTGCGGACCAACGGCCGAACGAGAGCCAGGAAACCGGTCGGATAGCAGCCGGGGTTGGTCACCCGCGGCGCCTCGGCAATCAGTGCGGTCTGGCTCGGCTCCAGCTCGGGAAAGCCGTAGGTCCAGCCATCGGCCGTGCGATGCGCCGTCGACGCGTCGATCACTCGCGTGCGCGGATTGTCGATCAGCGCGACGCTGTCGCGCGCGGCGTCGTCGGGCAGGCAGAGGATGACGAAATCGGCGTCGTTGAGCGCCGCGCGCTTGGCGGCGGCATCCTTGCGCAGGTCGCCCTCAAGCGTGATCAGGTCGATTTCCGGACGGCCGCTCAACCGCTCGCGAATTTCCAGGCCGGTGGTACCGGCGGCGCCATCGATGAAGACCGAACGCTTCATGGCATCCTCCGCCGCGTCATGATCGGGCCGAGATCGGCAAGCGCGACCCGCGCCACGCCCGCGTCGCCGACGTGGATCGCGTGCGTCCCGTCGGTCGCGATGGCGACGTCGGTTTCGGTGAAGACCAGATCGCCGCGCAGGACCGGTGCGCTATCGCTGACGACATGGCCAAGTTCGCGCGCCTGGATGTCGACGAAGCGGACGGTTTTTGTCCCGGACAACGACAGGACGAGCGACACGAGCCCGCCGGCATCGACGCCCGCGCTCGACCGGCCACCGGCGACGGCGGGCGTTCCGGTCAGCGACTCGGCGATCGCGACGAAATCCTTCGGCAACGCATCGAGCGGACGCACGATCGCCGGATCGAGGCGATCGGCCTGTTCGTTCGTCAGGCGTGTGCCGACCGGAACATCGCCGCCGGGCGCACATACGACATGTGTCGGTTGGACTGGCGTATCGAGCACGTCCATCGCCACGAACCCGACCGTCCCGTCGACGCCGGCGACGCCCCAGGCATAGCCATGCGACAATTCCAGCACGTCGAACGACTCGCCCGGCAATATTTCGGAGATCGGCTCGCCCCCATGCGCTGCCAGGATCGGCGCGCGGCGCGTGGCGCTACGCTGCACCGCGGCCGCATAGTGCGGCGCGAACACGCGGTCGGCCAGGCGGACGTCGGCGAGGTCGCCGCGGGCAGCCTCCACCCGCGGATCGACGCTGTGACTGCGTCCGGTGAGCGCGAAGCGCTTACGCGTGCGCGGGCTGGCGCTGGGCGGCGCCTGATGAGACCGGTGATCCGTCACCGGAGAGGAAGTGCCCGAATTCTGCAAGAAAGTCTGCCCCCTTAGGCGTGCGCGCGACGAAGATGTTACGCTTGTCGGTGTCGTCGCGCTGGCGGCGCAGATAGCCGAGAGCGCCCAGACGATTCAAGGCACGCGTGACGACTGGTTTCGACACGTTCAGCGCACGGGCCAGTCCGCGCACCGTATGGGGGCCTTTTTCCAGATAGACGAGCATCAGCAGCGCCATCTGGCGATTGGTGAGGTCGGGTTCGCCGGAACGCACATAATCGACGAGCGTGTGCATCCAGGTGAACAGCGATTTTTCGGAGATTGCGTTCACGTCATCGGGTCCGCTTCTTACCGTTGCGAGCCCGTCACGGCGGGCGGTCTTGCGGCATTAACGCCAAGATAAGCCTCGGGTTTCAGTGCGTTCGCGAAATGTTTGCGATAGTGTGACAGGGGCGTCCGGGTGCGTGTGCGGCGGCCGCGGTTGATCCCCGGGCAGGCGTCGCCTATGTGCGCCGCCAGTCCACTCATATCGATCGGTTTTCGTCCCCCATGTTCACCTTCCTGCTCGTCGTCCAGGCGATCATCGCCGCGTTGCTCGTGACGGTGATCCTGATGCAGAAGTCGGAAGGTGGCGGGCTGACCACCGGCGGCAGCCCGTCGGGACTGATGTCGGCGCGCGGGGCGGCGGATTTCCTGACGCGGGCGACGGCCGTGCTCGCCAGCCTGTTCATCATCATGTCGATCGGCCTCGCCTTCCTGGCGGCGGCGAACAAGACGTCGACGGTCGATACCAGCCTGGCCCGTACCGCCCCCGCGCCGCAGCAGGCACCGGTCGCAGGCGGCGATCAGGACGCACTGAAGGCCGCTGCCGATGCCGCGGCGCAGAATGCAGCCGCGCCGGCCAACGGCAGCGGCGTTCCGCTCCAGCAGTAATCGCACACGCATTACCGCTTTCACGTCAAGCGCGGGCACTTCCGCGCTTGCCCAACACGCATGTTCAAGGTTAGGCGCATCCTCCCATGGCGCGGTATATCTTCATCACCGGCGGCGTGGTCTCGTCGCTCGGCAAAGGCCTCATGGCGGCCTCTCTCGCAGCTTTGTTGCAGGCACGCGGCTACCGCGTCCGCATCCGAAAGTTCGATCCCTATCTGAACGTCGATCCGGGCACGATGAGCCCGTATCAGCACGGCGAAGTCTATGTGACCGACGACGGGGCGGAAACCGATCTCGACCTTGGCCATTACGAGCGCCTCACGGGGGTGCCGAGCCGTCAGAGCGACAACATCACCTCCGGCCGCATCTACCAGACGATCATCGCCAAGGAACGTCGCGGCGACTATCTGGGCGCGACCGTGCAGGTCATCCCGCACGTCACCGATGCGATCAAGGAATTTGCCCGCAACGAAACCGAAGACCTGGATTTCGTGCTCTGCGAAATCGGGGGCACGGTCGGCGACATCGAATCGCTGCCGTTCATGGAGGCGATTCGCCAACTCCGGAACGATGTGGGCCGGCAGAACACCTGTTTCGTCCATCTGACGCTGGTGCCGTACATCGCCGCGGCCGGCGAGCTGAAGACCAAGCCGACCCAGCACAGCGTGCGCGACATGACCGCGCTGGGCATTCAGCCTGACGTGCTGGTCTGCCGCTGCGAACGGCCGCTCCCGGCCAGCGAACGCGCCAAGATCGCCTTGTTCTGCAACGTGCCGACCGAAGCGGTCATCCCCGCGCTCGACGCCAAGTCGATCTACGGCGTGCCGCTGCAATATCATGCCGAGGGCCTCGACCGCGCGGTCCTGAACAGCTTCGGCCTGCCGTCCTCGGACACGCCCGACCTGCGCCGCTGGGACGACATCATCGACCGGCTGACCAATGTCGAAGGCGAAGTGTCGATCGGCGTGGTCGGTAAATATGTTGGTCTGCAGGACGCGTACAAGTCTCTGCACGAAGCGCTGGTGCACGGCGGCATCGCCAACCGGGTGAAGGTCAACATCCGCTGGCTCGACGCCGAACTGTTCGAACAGGCGCCCGACGATATCGCCGCGACGCTGGAACCGTTGCACGCAATCCTGGTGCCGGGCGGATTTGGCGAGCGCGGGTCCGAAGGCAAGATCGCCGCGGTCCGCTTCGCCCGCGAACGCAAGGTGCCCTATTTCGGCATTTGTCTCGGCATGCAGATGGCCTGCATCGAGGGCGCGCGGAATACCGCCGGCATCGCGGAGGCCTCGACCACCGAATTCGGCCCGACGCCGGAGCCGGTCGTTGGCCTCATCACCGAATGGATGACGGCCGAGGGTCTGCAGCAGCGTCAGGAGGGCGGTGATCTGGGCGGCACGATGCGTCTGGGCGCCTATGACGCGGCGCTGGCGGGCAACAGCCATGTCGCGAGCATCTATGGCTCGAACGCGATCAGCGAGCGCCATCGCCACCGGTATGAAGTGAACGTCCATTACAAGGACGCGCTGGAGGCAGGCGGCCTACGCTTTTCGGGCATGTCGCCCGATGGCGCGCTGCCCGAGATCGTCGAGCGGCCGGATCACCCGTGGTTCGTCGGCGTGCAGTTCCACCCCGAACTGAAGTCGAAGCCATTTGAACCGCACCCGCTGTTCGCCAGCTTCATCGCAGCCGCCGTGCAGCAGAGCAGGCTGGTCTGACGAGCACCGCCGCACGCGGCCCATAGAAAAAGCGCCCGGATCGGAACCGATCCGGGCGCCCTCCTGACGGCGCTGAAAAGGGAGCAAAGCGCCGCTAGTTGGTCAGGCCGCTGTCAGGCGGCCTTGGCCTCGATCGCCGGCTGGCGATCCGCGCTCGCATCGCCGCCGATCGCAACCTTCTTTGGCTTCATCGCCTCGGGCACTTCGCGAACGAGGTTGATGACCAGCAGGCCATCCTTCAGGTCGGCGTCGGCCACGCGGATGAAATCGGCGAGCTCGAAGCGGCGCTCGAAGCTGCGGTTCGCGATGCCCAAATGGAGCATCTGCGCCGCATTGTCCTGCGACTCGGTCTTCTTGCCCGCAACGACCAGCAGATTCTGCTGTGCGGTGATGTCGAGTTCGTCCGAGCGGAAGCCCGCGACTGCCAGCGTGATGCGATAGCGATCGTCGGCAACGCGTTCGAGATTGAACGGCGGATAATTCTCGCTCGGCGCGCTTCGCGTGCCCTGTTCGAGCAGGTCGAACAGGCGGTCGAAGCCGATCGTCGAGCGGCGGTAGGGGGTGAAATCGATCTGACGCATGGTTCAAACCTCCAACTGATGAGCGTTCTGAAACGTCGATCCGGATGTCCGCAGTTGCGCGACACCGGGGTCGCCGCGGCCCGCCAGGCGGCACCGCGTACGCGCTATTTTGGTAGGAGAAGGCGGGGTTTCAAGGGGGCTAAGTCCCTGAGAACAGGCGATACGTAGCGAAGCTTTTGCAGGCGATATTCCTTCTTCCTGTCAAATCCGAGCGTTGGAGTGGGAATAAGGCCGGGACATTCCATAAAAGGGGCCCGATCTATGCCGTCCATCCTGCCGCTCGCGTTGATCCTGCAATCGACCACCGCGTTGCCGCCGCCGGTCGTGGTCGAAAGTCCGGCCGCACCGCAGACGGCGCCGGGCGATCCGCAACGCACCGAAGTCGATGTCCAGCGCAGTTCGGTCGCTTCCGACATCGTGGTGACGGCTCGGCGGCGTGAGGAACGGGCGCAGAATGTGCCGATTCCGATCTCGGTGGTCGGCGTGAAGGAGATCGACGACACCGGCAGCTTCAATGTCGCGCGGCTCCAGCAACTGCAGCCGACGCTGCAATTCTATTCGACCAATCCGCGCAATTCGTCCGTCAATATCCGCGGGCTGGGCGCTCCGCTCGGGCTGACCAACGACGGGATCGACCAGGGCGTCGGCGTCTATATCGACCAGGTCTACCTCAGCCGCGTGGCAGCCGCGACGCTCGACTTCCTTGACGTCCAGCAGGTCGAAACGCTGCGCGGGCCGCAAGGCACGCTGTACGGCAAGAACACGGTCGCGGGCGCCATCAACATCACCAGCCGGGCGCCGAGCTTCGACTTCGAAGGGCGGGCGGAGGTGTCGGCTGGCAATCTCGAGTTCAAGCAGGCGAAGGCATCGGTATCCGGTCCTCTCGGCGAGCGCGTGGCAGCGCGCCTTGGTCTCGCAGCGACAAGCCGGCGCGGAACGGTCTTCAACGTCCGTAGCGGCACCTACGTCAACGAGCAGGACAATCTGGGCGTTCGCGGCGCGCTGTTGTTTCGCGCGAGCGACAGCCTCGACCTGACGCTCAGCGGCGATTATTCGCGCCAGAATCCCGAATGCTGCGCGCAGATCTTCGTTCGCGTCGGCGCGACGCAGCGTCCGCTAAGCCGCCAGTATGATGCGCTTGCCCGCGCTCAGGGCTATGAGCCGGTGAGCCGCAACGCGTTCGCCCGGTTGACCGACCTCGATGCCGAATTGAATGCCGGCAATATCCTGGGCGGCGTATCGTTGCGTGGCGAGCTGGAGACAGGGGCGGGGCAACTGACCTCGATTACCGCTTGGCGGTTCTGGGACTGGAAACCGGCCAACGATCGCGACTTCACCGGCCTGCCGATCACGACCAAGTCGAACAATCCGACCAAGCAGGATCAGTTCACGCAGGAGTTCCGCTTCGCCGGCGACGGCCGCGGGTTCGATTACGTCATCGGCCTGTTCGGCTTCTACCAGGACATCCATACCACCGGCATCCAGCAGCAGGGATCGGCGGCGAGTCGCTGGCTCATCAATCCGACGAACGCACTGTCCAACGATCCTAGTGTGCTCGAGGGCCTGACCGCGAACAACGACATTCGCCTGAAGAACTTCAGCGGCGCGCTGTTCGCCAAGCTCAACTGGCGTCTGGGCGAGCGCTTCACCCTGTCCCCGGGCTTCCGCGTCAACTACGACGACAAGGTCGGCAGCTACGTCAGCATCGTCCGCGATGCGCAGGGTAATCTTGTGCCCTATTCGGGCGGCACCGCGCGCCAGGCCGCGCAGCGCGACGCGATCCAGCCGCAGGCGTTCACGGATGAAGCCTATCGCGCCTGGAACGTGTCGTACGATCTGACCGGATCGTACAAGCCGGCACAGGACGTGCTGCTCTATGCGACCTATGCGCACAGCTTCAAATCGGGCGGGCTAAACCTGAACGGCGTGCCGGTCGTGAACGGCGTCGTGCAGACGCAACTCGCCCAGATCGCGCCCGAGAAGGTCGATCATTTCGAGGCGGGCGTGAAGTCGCAGTTCTGGGACCGCAAGGCCACGCTCAACGTCACAGGCTTCTGGACGACGATCCGCGACTACCAGGCGATCGTGAACAACCAGTCGACCTCGACGCTGCGCGGCTATCTTGCCAATGCCGGCAAGGTTCGGGTCCGCGGCATCGAAGCGGATTTCTCGATCCGCCCGTCGGAGCGGCTGACCGCTTACGTCAATGGTGCGTTCAACGACGCCCGCTACCTCGATTTCAAGAACGCGCCATGCCCGCCCGAACTGTCGGGCGGCGGCAGCGGTGCGACCATCGGCGCGCCGGGCACGCCGGGCACCAACAGCCCGGTCGTCTGCGACATCTCCGGCCAATGGCTGCCCGGCGTGTCGAAATGGGCCTTCTCGTACGGCGGTGAATACAATCTACCGGCGCGGTTGTTCGGGCTCGACGGCCAAACCTATGTCGGGGTGGATGCGAGCACGCGAACCAAGTTCTCGTCGAATGCATCGCGGTCGATCTACACCGATATCGATGGCCACACGCTGGCAAACCTGCGTGCAGGCTTCCGTAGCACGAACGGGTTCAACGTGTTCGGCTGGGTGCGAAACGTGTTCGACAAGCAATATTATGAAGTCCTCGCCACCACCCCGGGAAATACCGGGCTGATCGCGGGCAATGTCGGCGATCCGCAGACATATGGGATCACGATCGGGAAGAGCTTCTGATCGCAGGCGAAGGCAAATGCCGGTGCCCGTCAAGACGGGCATCGCCGAGATCGGTCGGCGGACGGCCCAGGGCCGGTCCGGCCGACGGCCGCTTTACCGGGGTCGCGAGAAGAGGGAACATTAGCCCCCTCACGTTCACCCCGAGCCTGCCGAGGGGCAGGACTGCGAGACAAACGGTCGGCTTTGCGGCACGAAGTACGGTTCTTCGACAAGTTCAGCACGAACGGAGGTTGAGCAGCCGAAGCCAGCGCCGGCGGCAAAGCCGCGTCTGCGGGCGCTGAGGTCAGCGCCCGCCGGCCGGCTTGGTGACGCGCGTTGCGCGACGCGCGCAGTGTGCGCAGTGTGCGCAGTGCCACCAAACGCAAACGCCCGGGCCGTTTCCAGCCCGGGCGTCCTGCGTGACGAAAATGAATTCGTCAGCCCCCTTGATTCCAACCTTCTACCCGCACGCCGATCCTCCCAGAACGGCGGGGCCGAAGGCCTCCCTGAACCGCGGCCATTGCCTGCGTCTCAGTGCGTTTGTGACTATGCAGCCGAGCGCCGCTTGTCATCCCTGAACAGAAGCTGTCGCAACGATTGCGCGACAGTTGTGGGAATCGTGCAACAGCGCGCTTGCCCGCCGTCATGGCGCCCCCTAGGGCGTCACCCATGTTATTGTCCTCCTACGAGCGGATGATCGCGCGCCGTTACCTGTTGCCGGGCCGGGGAGAGGCGTTCATCGCCCTCGTCGCGGGCATCAGCCTGGTCGCGGTCATGCTCGGCGTCGCCGCCCTCGTCGTCGTAATGAGCGTCATGAACGGCTTTCGTGCCGAACTGTTCGACAAGATCGTCGGGCTGAACGGGCATGCGGTTGTCCAAGGATACGGCAATCAGCTGCGCGACTGGCGCGAGATTCTAGCGGAAACGCGAAAAATTCCCGGCGTCATTTCGGCGACCCCGTTAATCGAAAACCCGTTGATGGCGAGTGCCGAGGGACGGGTCGCCGGCGTGATCGTCCGTGGGATGCGGGTGGAAGACATCCAGGCGAACCCGTCGTTGAACAGCAATGTGCTGGCAGGGTCGCTGCGCAAACTTCAGCCCGACAGTGGCATGATCGGGATCGGATCACGCCTGGCCGAATCGCTGGGTGTCACTGAAGGGTCCGAGGTTCAGCTGATCAGTCCCGAAGGCCCCGCGTCACCGATGGGCACCGTGCCGCGGATCGTCAGCTACCGTGTTGGCGCAATCTTCGAAGTCGGGGTGTTCGATTACGACAAGGCCTTTGTCATCATGCCGATGCAGGATGCACAGACGCTGTTGCTGATGGGGGATTCGGTCGGCATGATCGAGATCGATGTTGCCGATCCCGACCGCGTCGACGCCATCGCGACGCCGCTTGCGCAGATCGTCGGCCGGCGCGGCGTCGTCCAGGACTGGCGTCAGATGAACGCGCAGCTCTTCGAGGCGCTGGCCGTCGACCGGCTGGTCACCTTCACCGTGCTGTCGATCCTGATCATGGTGTCGGTGTTCAATATCCTATCCTCGTTGATCATGCTGGTCCGCGCAAAGACCCGCGACATCGCGATCCTGCGCACGATGGGTGCGACGCGCGGTGGACTGATCCGTATCTTCATGACGGTCGGCACGTCGATCGGCGCAGTCGGGATCGGGCTGGGTCTGATCCTCGGGTTCATCCTGCTGACCTATCGCCAGGGCGTGGTGAGCTTCCTGGGCTTCGTGACCGGGCAGCAGATCTGGGACCCGTCGATGCGATTTCTGACCGAACTCCCGGCGAAGACCGACCCACTCGAAGTCGTCGGCATCGCTGCGATGGCGTTCGGCTTCAGCTTCCTCGCGACGCTGTATCCCGCGTTCAAAGCGGCCAATACCGATCCGGTGCAGGTGCTGCGTTATGACTAATCCGGTTCTCGAAACCATTGATCTGCGCCGCAGCTTCACGCAGGGCGAGGTCACGATCGAGGTTCTGCGCGGTGTGAACCTGCGCGTGGGGCAGGGCGAAATCGTCGCGCTGCTCGGTCCCTCGGGCTCGGGCAAGTCGACGCTGCTCCAGGCGGTCGGCTTGCTGGAGGGCGGCTTCGACGGATCGATCCGCATCCTCGGGACCGAAGCGGCAAAGCTCGACAGCGCCGGCCGGACCGAGATGCGCCGCGACCGCCTCGGCTTCGTCTACCAGTTCCACCATCTGCTTCCCGACTTTTCCGCGCAGGAGAATGTCGTCCTGCCGCAGCTGATTCACGGGGCCCCGCGCACCGAAGCCGAAGCGCGTGCCGAAACGCTGCTGAGCGCGCTCGGCCTTGCCAAGCGCCTGGGCCACCGCCCGAGCCAGCTGTCGGGCGGCGAACAGCAACGCGTCGCGGTCGCTCGCGCGCTGTCGAACAAACCCGCGCTGGTGCTTGCCGATGAACCCACCGGCAACCTCGACGAAGCGACCGCCGACGTGGTCTTCGCCGAGTTCCTGCGCCTGGTCCGCGACCAGGGCTCCGCCTCACTCGTCGCGACGCACAATGAACGACTGGCCGGACGGATGGACCGCGTGGTGCGGCTGCACGAGGGAGTGCTCGAATGACCGACATCACTACCATCCCCGTCACCGCCACCGACGGCTCGTCGACCGACCTGTCGGCCTATGCCGGCAAGGTGCTGTTGATCGTCAATACCGCGTCGAAATGCGGCTTCACCCCGCAATATGCCGGGCTGGAGGCATTGCACCGGCGCTACGCCGACCGGGGGTTCGCGGTGCTCGGCTTTCCGTGCAACCAGTTCGGCGCGCAGGAGCCCGGGGATGCGGCGGAGATCGCGAATTTCTGCTCGCTGACCTATGACGTGACCTTCCCCCTATTTTCCAAGGTCGATGTGAACGGCACGGATGCAGCGCCGCTATTTAGGCACCTGAAGCATGAGGCGCCGGGGCTGTTGGGGTCGGAAGGGATCAAGTGGAACTTCACCAAGTTCCTCGTCGATCGCAATGGGCGGGTGGTCGACCGCTACGCGCCGACGACGAAGCCTGAAGATATTGCGAGGGATATCGAGCGACTGCTCTAAGCGCCCGGCGTTCCCAAGACGGTCGAAGGACGGATAATAGGGGCGCGACCTCAAACGTCTCTCGAGCCGAACGGGGGTTGGGTGGGCAGAAATCGACACGCCGATTGGTGTGGATAACCCGGCCGGCCGCCTTTCAAATCCGACCCCGACCGCCTACGCTCCCGACCGTGGCACATTCCGGTTTCGTCCCCCTTCGCGTCTTCTCCTCCTACACCATGCTGGAAGGCGCGATCGAGCCGAAGGCGATCGCCAAGCGGGCGAAGGCGCTGGGGTTTCCCGCCGTCGCGCTGGCGGATCGCAACGGGCTCTACGCCGCCATGGCATTCGGCGACGCGTGCAAGGATGCGGGCGTCCAGCCGATCATCGGTACCCTGCTCGCGATCAAGCGACCGGTCCCGGAGGGAGTCGAGGCGCCGATCGACTGGTTGGCGCTCTATGCCCAGGACACGACCGGTTATGACAATCTGTGCGCGCTCGTCAGCCATGCGCATCTTGGGCGGCCGGTCGAGGAGGATGCGCACGTTCCCCTCGACGCGCTCGAAGGACGGACCGACGGCCTAATCGCATTGACCGCGGGCGGGGAGGGGGCGCTGGCGCGCCTGTATGCAGAGGACCAGCCGGGCGCCGCGGCCGCCTATGCTGATCACTTGCAGGCGCTGTTCCCGAACCGGCTCTACGTCGAGATCAGCCGCCGCGGCGATACGGTCGAGGGGCGCGCCGAAGCCGCGTTGATCGACCTCGCCTACGCCCGCGACCTGCCGCTGGTCGGTACCAACCCGTGCTGCTTCGCCGAGGACAGTTTTCACGAAGCCCATGACGCTATGCTGTGCATCGCCTCGTCGAGCTATGTCACCAGCGATGACCGCAAGCGATCCTCGCCCGAAGCGTGGATGAAGCCGGCGGACGTGATGCGCGAGATGTTCGCCGACCTGCCCGAAGCGATCGAGAACACGCTTGTCGTCGCGCAGCGTTGCGCGGTCGCCGCCCCCAAGCGCAAGCCGATCCTGCCCAGCCTGGCGGGCGACATCGCGGGCGAAGCGGCGATGCTGCGCGAACAGGCGCGCGCAGGGTTGGCGATGCGGCTGGAGAAAGCCGGCATTGCCGACGACGCCGCGGTCGACACCTACCGCAAGCGCCTCGAATTCGAGCTCGACGTCATCATCCAGATGGGCTTCCCGGGCTATTTCCTGATCGTTGCCGACTTCATCAAATGGGCGAAGGAACGCGATATTCCGGTCGGGCCGGGACGTGGTTCGGGCGCGGGATCGGTCGTCGCCTGGGTGCTGACGATCACCGACCTCGACCCGATCAAGCTCGGGTTGCTGTTCGAACGCTTCCTGAATCCGGAACGCGTGTCGATGCCCGACTTCGACATCGACTTCTGCGAAACCCGGCGTGGCGAGGTCATCCGCTACGTCCAGGAACGCTATGGCCATGACAAGGTCGCGCAGATCATCACCTTCGGTAAGCTGAAGGCGCGCGCGGTCGTGAAGGACACCGGCCGCGTGCTTCAGATGAGCTACGGCCAGGTCAACCGCCTTGCCGGGCTGATCCCCAACCACCCGACCGACCCCTGGACGCTGGAGCGCGCGTTGAACGGCGTCGCCGAGCTGGCGGCCGAGTATAAGAATCACAGCGACGTCCGCCATCTGCTCGACCTGGCGCAGAAGCTGGAAGGCTTGCCGCGGCACTCCTCGACCCATGCTGCGGGGGTGGTGATCGGCGATCGGCCGCTCAGCCAGCTGGTCCCGCTCTACCGCGATCCGCGATCGGACATGCCGGTCACCCAGTTCGACATGAAATATGTCGAAGGGGCGGGGTTGGTGAAGTTCGACTTCCTTGGCCTCAAGACGCTGAGCGTCCTGAAGAAGGCGGTCGAGCTGCTCGCCAATCGTGGGATCGACGTCGATCTCGACACGCTCGCCTGGGATGATCCGGAGGTGTACGCGCTCCTCCAGCGTGGCGACACGGTCGGCGTTTTCCAGCTCGAATCGGACGGCATGCGGCGTACGCTGTCGGCGGTCCGCCCGTCCAATTTCGGCGATATCATCGCGCTCGTCTCGCTCTACCGGCCGGGCCCGATGGACAACATCCCGACGTTCGGCGCGCGCAAGAACGGGCGGGAAGCGGTGCAATATCCGCACCCATTGCTCGAGCCGATCCTGGCGGAAACCTACGGCATCTTCGTCTACCAGGAACAGGTCATGCAGGCCGCGCAGATCCTGGCGGGCTATTCGCTGGGCGGCGCCGATTTGCTGCGCCGCGCGATGGGCAAGAAGATCAAGGCGGAAATGGACGCCCAGCGGGCGACCTTCGTCGAAGGGTGCGCGCAGCACAACCAGATACCCGAAGCCTATGCCAACCAGCTGTTCGACTTGATCGACAAGTTTGCCGGCTATGGCTTCAACAAGAGCCACGCCGCGGCCTATGCGCTGCTCGCGTACCAGACCGCGTGGTTGAAGGCCCATTACCCGCACGAATTCTTCGCCGCGTCGATGTGCTTCGACATGCATCAGACCGACAAGCTCTGCATCTTCATCGACGACATGAAGCGCCTGGGCGTGCCGTGCCTGCCGCCGGACCTGAACGCGGCGGAGGCCGAATTTTCGGTGGAGCCGCATGAGGACGGCCACGCGGTCCGCTATGGTCTGGGCGCGCTGAAGGGTGTCGGCGAGCGGGCGATGGAGTTGCTGGTCGCCGAGCGTGAGGAGAATGGGAAGTTCGCCTCCCTCGACGATCTGGCCAAGCGAGTCGATCCGCGGCTGCTGAACAAACGGCAGGTCGAAACTCTAGCCGCGGCCGGGTCGTTCGATTCGATCGATGCGAACCGCGCAGGCGTCTACGCAGTGGCGGAAACATTGCTGGCCGAGGCGTCGCGTCACAAGCAGAGCGAGATGTCGGGACAGGGCGACTTCCTGTCCGCGGTCACCGAACACCGGGTTCACATCGAACTCCCCCAGAGCGCGCATTGGTCGCTTGCCAAGCGGATCGAGGCCGAGAAGGAGGCGTTCGGCTTCTTCTTCTCCTCCCATCCGCTCGATCGCTATGCGCACCTGGCCCGCGGGCAGGGCGCGCGACCGATCGCAGCGCTGGGCGAGGTTCCGGTGGCGGAGGGGGCGCGGTCGGGCGCGACGATCGCGGCGCTCGTCGAGGACGCCCGTTGGCGAACCTCGGCGCGCGGCAATCGCTACCTGATGATGACGCTCAGCGATCAGTCGGGGCAGGTGCCGGCGACGTGTTTCGACGAAGCGGTGTCGAAGGATCTGGAAGAGGCGAGCCGCGAGGGCGGCTGCGGGCTGATGACCGTCGAACTCGATCGCCGTGCGGGCGAGGACAGCGCGCGCGTCACGGTGCGGCGAATTCGACCGCTCGAGGACATGGCACAGAACGCGCGGATGAGCCTCACTTGCGTCGTCGATACGTCGAACGCGTGGGCGCATCTGGCGACGCTGCTCGACCCGGCGCGCGGCGGCCGGGGCGAGGTGCGCGCGCAGGTGCCGCTACCGGACGGGGGCGAGGCGATCCTGGTCGTCGGCCGTGATTTCAGGATCGATCCGGAATTGGCGAGCGCAATCGGGCGGGTTTCGGGTGTCCGCGACGTTGCACTGACGACGGAGCCGGGTCTGTCGCTCGCCGGCTGAGACGCTGCAAGCCCGCTACTGACGGACCTTGATCATCCGTTCGCCTGGCGCTTGGCGAAGGGCATTTCTTGCACGTACGGTCCGATATCAAAGGCGCGACCGGCGCTTTGTGAAGCAAGCCGGCGGACCAAGCCTTGCCAACGCCTATCGACCTGCGGCACTCTCTTTCGAAAGATCGGTATGAAGGAGAGAGGCGATGCTCGGTGCGATGCAGGACGTGGAGCTCAGGATTCCTCTGCTGCTCGATCACGCTGCCCGCGAGCATGGCAGCCGCGAGATCGTCACGCGCTGGGCCGATGGTCGCACGACGCGGACAGACTGGGCCGGCGTTCACCGCGACGCCCGGCGACTGGCGCAGGCGCTCGAGCGGCTGGGCGTCAAAAAGGGTGACCGCGTCGCTACGCTGGCGATGAACCATGTCGGCCATTTGGTGGCATGGTATGGTGTGATCGGGATGGGCGGGGTGATCCATACGGTCAACCCGCGGCTGTTCGACGACCAGCTGGCCTTCATCGCCAATCATGCCGAAGACCAAGTGCTGCTGTACGACGCGATGTTCGCCCCGATCGTCGAGCGCATGAAGCCCCAATGGACGACGATCCGCCATTACGTCTGCTTCGACAACGGCGAATATGACGCGCTGCTCGATGCCGAGGACGGCGACTATCAATGGGTGACCGGACCGGAGCGCGAGCCGTGCCTGCTGTGCTACACCAGCGGGACGACCGGCGATCCCAAGGGCGTGCTCTATACCCATCGCTCCAACATGATTCATGCACTGGCCGAATTGCAGCCGGCGGTGTTCGACCTCGACAGCCGGGCGGTCGCGCTGCCGATCGTGCCGATGTTCCACGCGGTCGGCTGGGGCCTGCCGTTCGCCAGCGCCGCGGCCGGGATCAAGATCGTCTTCTCCGCGGTCAACGACCCCAAAGTGCTGTGTGCGCTGATGAACGACGAGAAGGTGACGCACACCGCGGGCGTGCCCACCGTCTGGCTGGCGATGTTCCAGCACATGGACGCGACCGGCGAATCGCCCAAGCATCTGAAAGTGGTGACGATCGGCGGCTCGGCCGCGCCGCGCGCGATGATCGAGCGGATCATGAACATGGGCGTGCGGGTCAATCACGCCTGGGGCATGACCGAGACCTCGCCGATCGGGACGATGGGGGCGCCGAGCCCCGACTGGGACGAACTGACGTTCGAACAGAAGGTCGACCAGACCGTTCGCCAGGGGCGTGTGCCCTTCGGGGTCGAACTGCGCATCGTCGATGATGAGGATCACGTCCTGCCGCGTGACGGCGAAGCGACCGGGCGTTTGCAGATTCGCGGACCGTGGATCGTCCAGCGCTATTTCAAAGGCGAGACGGACTGCGTGACCGCCGACGGCTGGTTCGACACCGGCGATGTCGCTGCGCTGCACCCCGACGGCACGATGCGGATCACCGACCGATCGAAGGACGTGATCAAGTCGGGCGGCGAATGGATCAGCTCTGTGGAACTCGAAAATGCCGCAGTAGGCTGTCCCGGCGTAGCCGAAGCGGCGGCGATCGGCGTGCGGCATCCGAAGTGGGACGAGCGGCCGATCCTGCTGGTCGTGCGGAAGCCCGGAAGCGCCGTGACCCCGGCGGAGATCACCGCACATCTTGCGAAGTTTGTCGCGAAATGGTGGCTGCCGGACAAAATCGTTTTTGTCGACGAATTGCCGCACACCGCGACGGGCAAGCTGCTGAAGACCGCCATCCGCGAGAAGTACCGCGACTACCGGCTTGCGGCGGCCTAACGCGCAGCGCGCGGTCATAATACGTCATCCCCGCGAAGGCGCGGATCGATTAGCGCTGGACGCCTTGAGGCTCATGTCTTTCAGCGCCAATTGATCTCCGCCTTAGCAGGGACGACGGCGCTCGTTTTACCGCTCCGGCGGCTTCGTCTCGTCCTTGTCGTCTGGCGTCTGCGCCTCTTCGCTCGCGCCACCGGCAGCGGTGCCGGCAGTATCAGGCACGGCGGATTCACCACCCAGGATTGTATCGTCCGGCTGCGGGGGATTGGGGTCGGTCATCGCACTCTCCTTCGCCCCCTCCAACGAGCGACCACCGTCTCTCGATCCCGCCTCAGAACAACTCACCTTGCGGGCCGGCCGGACGGCGGAACAGGTCGGTGCGCAGCCGGTCCCGTTCGCTGTTCAGGCCGTGCTTGCGGCATGCGATGTGGAACCGCGTCCGTAAAAGATCCGCCCACGGGCCGCTGCCACGCATGCGCGAAAAGAAATTCGGATCGTTCCGCTTACCTTCGCGCATCGATGCGATCGTCGCCATCACCTTTGCCTTGCGGTCGGGATAATGCGTGTCCAGCCACGCTTCGAACAGCGGCGCGACCTCCCAGGGCAGGCGCACCGGAATGAACCCCGCCGCGCAGGCGCCAGCCACCGCCCCGCGCGCGATCAGCCGTTCGATCTCATGGTCGGTGATCGCCGGTATCACGGGCGAAATAGACATCCGCACCGGCACGCCCGCGGCCGACAGCGTCGCGATCGCCGCCAATCGGCGTTCGGGATGCGGGGCGCGCGGTTCCACCGTCATGGCGACCTTCGGATCGAGCGAAGTCACCGAGATCATCACCGCCGCCAGCCCTTTCGCCGCCATCGGCGCCAGCAGGTCGAGATCGCGCACGACGCGGTCGGACTTGGTCGTGATCGTGACGGGATGGTCGTGTTCCGCCAGGACCTCCAGGCAGGCGCGCGTGATCCGCCAGTCGCGCTCGATCGGCTGATAGGGATCGGTATTGGTGCCGAATGCGATCGGGCTGCAGACATAGCCCGGCTTGGCAAGTTCGGTACGTAGCAACTCCGGCGCGCTCGGCTTGGCGAACAGCTTCGTCTCGAAATCCAGACCCGGCGACAGATCATGAAACGCATGGCTGGGGCGCGCGAAGCAATAGATGCACCCATGCTCGCAGCCACGATACGGGTTGATCGAGCGGTCGAACGGCACGTCGGGCGACCGATTGTGCGCGATAATTGTCTTCGGCCGCTCGACCGTGACAATGGTGCGCAACGGCGGCGGCGCGCCGTCGACCTGGTGCCGATCGTCGAGCCAATCGCAGTCAACTTCGCGCCGCGGGAGGTCAAAGCGCCGACTCGCCTCGTTCTCCGTTGCTCCTCTGCTCGTCCGCTTCACCATCGTCATATAAGAACATACGTAGAACATGCGTACAAGTGCCATGCCCGTCGTCGCGCAGTCTCCGCGCGCACCGCCGACAAACGCTCTTATTGAGATACAATAAGGCGCATATTGCTATTCAATAATGCGCCTTGCAAACACCCGGCTTTGGCCGTATCGATATTCGATAAGCCACCTCGAAATATGCCATCTTGGAGAGACTGCCATGACCGAGAGCCATAAAGACTCGCTACTGCTGTTCGGCAAAACGCTCGCTCGGCTTCTACAATGGGGCTGCGCGATCACGGCTGGCTTCGCCCTCCTGCTCGTGCCCGTCGTCCTGTTGGCCAGCCAGGGCATGTTGCCGGACTTTGGTAAAAGTGACGTCATCGCGGCATCGCCGCTGTCGGCCGTCGCGATCGTCGCGATGCTCGCCCTTATTCTCGCGGCGCTGTCGCAGTTCTTTGGCAAGCTGCGGGCGATCGTCGCGAGCACCAGCGAGGGGGATCCGTTCACTCCCGAAAACGCGAAGCGGCTGAGCGCGATGGCGTGGTTGTTTCTGGGCGTGAAAATCCTCACCGTGCTGATCGTAGCACTGCGACACCATTTGGCAGACCTTATCGATAAAGGCGCGAGCGGCGACAGCGTCCTCGGATTCAGCCTGTACGATCTCGACGCGTTGCTGATCGTCGTAGTGTTGTTCATTCTCGCCCGCATCTTCCGCGACGGTGCGGCGATGCGTGACGATCTGGTCGGGACCGTCTGATGCCTGCCGATAATGAGGGGGCGTCGATCACGGTCAAGCTAGACGACCTGCTCCACGCACGACGCATGACGCTGACCGAACTGGCCGATCGCATCGGGCTGACGCTTGCGAACCTTTCGATCCTCAAGACCGGAAAGGCCAGGGCGATCCGCTTCTCTACGCTGCAGGCGATCTGTCGCGAATTGCAGTGCCAGCCCGGCGATGTGCTGACCTATGAGGAAAACTGAATTCGACGGAGATCGGCGCGTCGCGTTCGGCCTGGCACAGGACGGTCAACGTCGCGCCGTTACTTCGCGGTTTCCGGTTCCTCCACGGTCACCTTGGCCTGTTGAATATATACGGTGACGTCATAGCTGCCGAAGTTGTCGGAAAACTTGTCGTCATTCGTGCCGAGCGAGATCGCAGCAGCCCCTTCGGGAACTTCGACCTCCGCCTTCCGTCCGATCGCGAACGGCTTGCCGATCACGGTGCCATCGGCGTCGACGAATGCGCCGACCAGCTGGACGAGACGCACCGGGCCTGCCCGCTTGGAAATATAGTAGCTTGGCAGCAGGGTCACTGACCGGTCGAGGACCAGATCGGGATCGCCATCCGGATCGAATGCTCGTCCACCATCGATCCATCCCACTCGACCCGTCGCTTCGAACCGGATCTTGCTGCCCACCGGCAGGAACCGAACGATCATCGTCGGCGCCCGCCCGTCGCCAACGCCGAACGCCAGCTTGGGATTGGCCCCCGGCGACCACGGCCGACTCTGCGCGTCCACCCTGACCGTCATCGTCTGCCCACTGGCTGCGGTCGCGAACAGCAGGGCGGAGATGCCGGCCGCGGCAAGAGGCAGGCGGCCGATACCGCGTCTTGAAGTTGCCCGAAGCCTGCCGGACGTCTGTTCCATCGTATCTCCCCAATCTGATTCGTCTGTGCGGACACTATCATCGGGCATCACGCCAAAACAGTATACGGTATTATTCAATTAGGCGGGATGGGTCGTACACTATTGTTTTTTCTCCGTAACAACTTGCAGGCCAAGGGGTCTTCCATCACCGTGTCGCACCCAAACCGGACGGGAAAGGGAAGTGCGATGAGCTATTCGGGCAGCTGCCACTGCGGAACCGTGGCGTTCACGATCGTCGAGGATGCGCCAACGACCGCGATGAGCTGCAACTGCTCGCACTGCCGTCGCAAGGGCCTTCTCTTGAGTTTTGTTCCGGGCGACGCGTTCACGCTCGATAGCGGCGACGGGGCGCTATCGGCGTATCTGTTCAACAAGCACGCGATCACGCACCGGTTCTGCACGACCTGCGGCTGTCAGCCGTTCGCGATGGGGCAGGGGCCGGGCGGAGCGGCAACGGTCGCGGTCAATCTGCGGTGCGTTCCGACGATCGATCTCGACGCGCTGACGGTTCAGAAGGTGGACGGCGCGAGTTTCTGATGTTCGGGCGAACGGACCATCGTCGCATCGTTGCGCGCGACGGACTTTACCGCTCCATCAGACGCGGCATCAATTCGACGAAATTGCACGGTCGGTGCCGGATATCGAGCTGGCTCACGAGGATGCCGTCCCATCCGTCCTTCACGGCGCCTGTCGAACCCGGCAAAGCGAAGATATAGGTGCCGCGAGTCACGCAGGCGCAGGCACGCGACTGGATGGTCGAGGTGCCGATCTTCTCGTAGCTCAGCCAGCGAAACAGCTCGCCAAAGCCGAGGATCATCTTGTCGGCGACGCGCTCAACCGCCTCGGGCGTGACATCGCGCCCGGTGACGCCCGTGCCGCCGGTGGTGATGATGCAGTCGATCGACGCATCGTCGATCCAGCCGTGCAGCCGCGCGACGATCGTGTCGGTGTCGTCGCGGACGATGGCGCGGTCGGCGAGCTCGTGGCCCGCGGCCTCCAACCGGGCGACCAGCGTGTCGCCTGACCGGTCC
This sequence comes from Roseomonas aeriglobus, assembly GCA_016937575.1. NCBI lineage: Bacteria > Pseudomonadati > Pseudomonadota > Alphaproteobacteria > Acetobacterales > Roseomonadaceae > Muricoccus > Muricoccus aeriglobus. Next base: position 1,526,737 of record JAFHKN010000002.1, read on the forward strand.
TCGGCCAGCCCGCGGGTGTCGGACACTGTCAGGACCGCGATCCGCACCGGGCGGAACGCGATGCTTTCGTCAATTGGCACGCGCAACCGCGTTCGGTGTGGCGCCGGAGGAGACGCGGACGGCGCCCGCGCCCGACATGCCCGGGAATTTCGGCCATAGTCCCTGCGCCAGCGCGGAGCGGCTCGACGACGCTTTGCCCGCCTTGCCCTCGTACATCCAGTAATTGCGCAGGACGGTCATGACGTAGCCGCGCGTCTCCCAATAGGGAATGCTCTCAATATAGAGCAGGGGGTCGCCGCCGTCGCGGGCTTGCGCGTTCCACACGCTGACCGGCAGCGGGCCGGCATTATAGGCCGCGATCACCTTGGGCAGCAGGCCGCCCGTGATGCCCATGTCGCGCAGCTTTTCCAGGTGGCGCTGACCGACCTCGATATTCGTCGACGGCCGGGTCAGGGCCGCGCGGTCGACCGGCGTGCCGCGTTCGCGCGAATAGTCGGTCGCAGCAGCCGGCATGATCTGCATGAGGCCATAGGCCCCGGCCGGGCTGACGACGGCTGCGCGGAACCGCGATTCCTGCAGCGCGTGCGCGTAGACCAGTGCCTTGTCGACGCGCCAGCCGCCGTCGGGCGTCCAGTTGGGCGTCGGATAGCGCGCCGTCATCACCGGCTGGGCGCCCTGCGGACAGTTGTGCGACAGCCACAGCTGGGTCGCCGGAAGGTCGAGCCGCCCGGCCAGGCGGGTCAGCGCCGCATAGTCGGCCCGGTCGCCGATCTTGGCCTGCTGGCGGATGACGGTGTCGGCAAGCTCGCTTTCGCCGATCTCGACAAGGGCGGCGGCGACACGCACGTTGGGGCGGCGCGACAGATCGTGCCAGTCCTCGGCCGTCGTCTTTTCGCCTGCCGGGGTCAGCGGCGCGGAAATGCCGAGCGCCTGGCGTGCGAGCTGGCCGTAGAAGGTCTCGCTAAACTGCGCCGCGCCCTGCAGACGACCCTGAACCAGGTCCGGCCGTCCGCTCGCCATATCCGCCCGCGACGCCCAATACAGCCCGGCGGCTCGCAGGTCGGCGTCCGACGCGCGACGTGCGACGTTCGAGAAATTGGCGGATGCCGACGCGAAGTCCTTCGAGCGCCACGACGCCAGGCCCGCGACCCAGTCCGCCTGCGCGGCCCAGTCGCCTGAACCGGTCTGCGCCAGCGCAGCGACGCGGCGGGCGGAACCATCGTCACCGCCGACATAATAAATCCATGCGACCCGCTGGCGCCATTCGACCAGCGCCTCCGGTGTCAGCAGCGCTGCCTTGCTTTCGACCAGCGCTTCGGCTTCGGGGCCGCGGTCGTCCTTGATCAGCGGCTGCATGGCCACGGCCAGATCGGCGGCGGCGGCATCGCTCTTCACGGTCGCGGCGCGCTGCCGGTTGGGGGCGCCATCATACCAGACGAGCCGTTGTTCGGCGGGCAGCGTGGGCAGGGTTTCCGCGCCGCGCAGCTTTGCCAAGCGCGCGATCTGCGCCGCCTGCGGAAGCTCGGGCGCTTCGGCCAGGAGCGCGAGCAGTGGTTCGAGCGGGGTCTTGGGCGAGCCCTTGGCGGTAAACATCTCCGCGCGGGCGATGGCATGGAGCGGGCCGGGCTTCATCGCATCGAGCTGAAGCTGGGCATCGGCCCATTTGCCGGTGCGGATCGACGCGAAGACCGCGCGATACGCCGCGCGTTGTTCGCCATCGAGCTGGTCGGGAACGCCGTCGCCCTTCGGCGCGGACGAGGCGGTCGGAAACCGCACATCGGGAACGGACGCAGGAGCATCGCCGGCAGCGACATCGGCCGCCTGCGCGGCCATCGGCAATGTGGCGGCGAGCACCGCGAGTCCGAACCTGAAGCGCATCAGCGCGGTCCCCCCATCAGCAGTTGCAGATCCTTCCACGCTTCCGCCTTCATCGCCGGCTGCTTCAGCAGAAAGCGCGGGTGAAGACTGGAAACCACGGAAATCTCTGATCCGTTTAGGTTAATGGCCCGTAAATTTCCCTGACCATCAACGCCGTCCGTCCCGCCGATCGCACGGCTCGCCGCTTGACCGAGCATCAGGACGCGCTCTGGCGACGCGAGCGCCAGATGGTGCCGCGCCAACTGACCGAGCCGGGGAAGCGCCTCGGGCGGCAGGCGGTCGCCGAGCGGTCGGGCCGTCGTCAGCGCAACCAGATAGACCGATTCGCGCGACATCCCGATCGCGGCAAGCATCCGGTCGAACAGCACGCCCGCTTGGCCGCCGATCAAGCCGTCATCGTCGGCGAAATCGACCACGATCGCGGTGGTCGCGGCAGGATCGCCCTCGGCCATGACCGCACCGGCGCGCGCGCCCTCCGGCGCCTCGTCGCCGACCCGCCACGCGAGAAAAGCGTCGAGCGTAGCCGGCAGGGTCGCCGCCGCAACGACAGGCGATGCCGTAACGTCGGCCGGCGGGGGCGGGGGCGGGCTCTGCGCCAGCCAGTTGCGCGGTTCGTCCGTGACGATCACGTCGACGCCGGCATCCCGCCACCAGTCGAGCACGCTGCGGGCGTTCGCCGCCCAATCGAAATGCTGGTCCGCCCCCATGATGTGCCTGTTGGATGCTGTCTTGACGCGGCCGTCAATCTGCTTGAACCGGAGGAAAGGCAAGGCGCCCTGCGCGCACGATGGAAATAGGAATTGGAGACGGGACATGGCCGATCGGGAGTCGATGCCCTATGACGTGGTCATCGTCGGCGCAGGCCCGGCCGGCCTGTCGGCGGCGATCCGGCTGAAGCAGCTGGCGAACGAGGCGGGCAGCGAGCTGGCCGTCTGCGTGCTCGAAAAGGGCTCCGAGGTCGGCGCCCATATCCTGTCGGGTGCGGTGATCGATCCGAAGGCCCTCGACGAACTGCTGCCCAATTGGCGCGAAGACGGCTGCCCCTTGGCCGAGGTGCCGGTCACCGACAACCAGCATTGGGTGCTGACCAGGAAGGGTCGGCGCAGCCTGCCGCATGTCCTGACCCCCGGCTTCATGCACAACAAGGGCACGTATACCGGCAGTCTCGGCAATCTGTGCCGCTGGCTGGCGGGCAAGGCCGAAGAGCTGGGCGTCGAGATCTTCCCCGGATTCGCGGCGGCCGAGGTGCTGTTCAACGAAGACGGCAGCGTTAAGGGTGTCGCGACCGGCGACATGGGCGTCGCACGCGACGGCACGCATAAGGGCGACTATCAGCCGGGGCTCGAGCTTCACGCGAAGTACACGTTCCTCGCCGAAGGCGTGCGCGGTCACCTGACCAAGGAGCTGATCCGCAATTTCGACCTGGCGGCGAACAGCGATCCGCAGGTCTACGGCATCGGCATCAAGGAGCTGTGGGACATCGCGCCCGACAAGCATGTCCCCGGCCGCGTCATTCACACCCAGGGTTGGCCGCTCAGCGAAACGCAAGGATCGAACGGCGGCGGTTTCCTGTACCATCAGGCGAACGGGCAGGTCGCACTCGGGTTCGTGACGTGGCTCAGCTACACCAACCCCTATCTTTCCCCATTCCAGGAAATGCAGCGGTGGAAGACGCATCCGGCAATCGCCGAGATACTGGAGGGCGGCAAGCGCGTGTCCTATGGCGCGCGCGCGATCAATGACGGCGGACTGCAGTCGATCCCGAAGCTGGTCTTTCCGGGCGGCGCGCTGATCGGCTGTTCCGCGGGCTTCCTGAACGTGCCGAGGATCAAGGGCACCCATACGGCGATGAAGTCGGCGATGATGGCGGCCGAAGCCGCCTTCGCCGCTGTCCAGGCGGGTCGCGCGGGCGACGAATTGACCGCCTATCCCGAAGCGTTCGAGGCCAGCTGGGTCAAGTCCGAGCTGTCGATGGTCCGCAACGTCGTTCCGCTGGTGAAGAAATTCGGCGATTTCATCGGATCGGGGCTCGCCGGCGTGACCATGTGGCTCGAAAACTTCGGGCTGAAGGTTCCCTTCACGCTGCATCACAAGCCCGATCACGAGACGCTGTGGCGCAAGGACCTGGTCCGGCCGATCGATTATCCGAAGCCCGATGGCAAGCTGACCTTCGACCGGCTGTCTTCGGTATTCCTGTCGAACACCAACCATGAGGAAGATCAACCGGTCCACCTCACGCTGCGTGACCCTGACATTCCGATCGCCTATGATCTGCCGATGTTCGACGAGCCGGCGCAGCGGTACTGCCCGGCGGGTGTGTACGAGGTGGTCGGTGCGGAAACGGATGACCCGAAATTCGTCATCAACGCGCAGAATTGCGTCCACTGCAAAACTTGCGACATCAAGGACCCCACCCAGAATATCAATTGGGTCGTGCCCGAAGGTGGCGGAGGCCCGAACTATCCGAATATGTAAGCCAAAGCCGCCCGCGGCGAGTGATGCTCGCTGCGAGACGGCGCAAGGCCGGCCGGCGCGAGCATCGCGCGTGTCCGACGTCACGGGGTCTGTTTTCGTGGCGGCTCGTCCGTTTATGGTGGGCTTCGCCGCTTTAGCCGCAATCATCACCAGCCCCGCCCACGCCGACGTCCCGCGCGGGCTGGGCGCCTATGCGCGCGCTCGTGCTGCCGACGCGGCTGGCAAGACGGACCTCGCAATCGAGGGGTATCGCGCGGCCATGGCGGCCTCGCCCGGCAACCCGTTGATCGCCATGCACGCCTATCGCGAAGCGCTGCTGGCGGGCGATATGCCGCTGGTGCGTCAGGCCGCCACCACGCTCAAACAGGCCGGCATCGCCCCGGCCGACGTCGCCTTGATCGACGTTGCCGACGCGATCGTTGCAGAGAGCTGGCAGGAGGCGAATGCCGCCGCCGACAGGTTGGCGACGGGCCCGCTCGATTTCCTGGCGCTCCCCATCAAGGCCTGGCTCGCCTTCGAACGCGGCGAAGCCGCTCCGGCGGCGGGGCTCGATCCCGAGGCGAAGAGCGGTATCGCCCGTCGGTTCAATCTCGAAAATCGCGCGCTGCTCGATATCGCGTCGGGACGCAGCGACGCCGGCATCACCGCGCTACGATCGTTGGTGGCGAGTGGCACCGACAGCATCACGATCCGCGCCGCCGCCGCCCAGCTGCTGGTCGGGCAGGGGCGCCGCGACGACGCGCGCACGCTCCTTGCCGGCGACGACCCCGTGCTCGCCGCTTTGCGCGCGGATATCGCAGGCGCGAAACCCGGTGCCGCGTTCGGCGTGTCGCGGCTGTTCGTGCGGTTGGCCGGTGATATCGTCGATGGCGACGCGCGCCCCCTTGCGATCCTGCTGTGTCGCGCGGCCCTCGTCCTCGATACCGGCGACGATCGTGCCCGGCTGACGCTGGCGGGGGCATTGTCGAACGACGGCGCCCAGGCTCGAGCCCTGGCGGCAGCGGACTCGATCGATCGCGGCGGGCCTTATGCCGCAACGGGCGCGGCGATGGCGGTGACGATCCTGTCCCGGATGGGCGAGACCGATCGCGCAATTGCCGCCGCCGAACGCGCGGCTGCGGCCAAGGGTGCCGGGGTCGACGACGCCCAGCGCCTGGGCGAATTGCTCGACGGCGCCGGCCGGCATCGCGAGGCGGCCGCTGCCTATGCCCAGGCGCTGGAGCGCGCCGGCGACCGGGCGGACTGGACCTTGTACCTGCAACGCGGCGGCGCGCTCGAACAGGCCGGGCGCTGGGCGGAGGCGAAACCGTTTCTGGAGCGGGCCGTGGCACTCGCGCCGGAGGAGGCGCATGCGCTCAACTATCTCGGTTATGCGCAGATCGAGCGCGGCGAAAACCTCGTCGGCGCCCGCGCGCTGCTCGAACGGGCGTCACGCTTGCAGCCCGACGATGCCGCGATTACCGACTCGCTTGGCTGGGCCTATGTCCGGACGGGGGAGGCGGCGAAGGGGCTCCCGTTGCTCGAACGCGCCGCCCGCGCCGAACCGGGTGATGTGACGATCAACGACCATCTCGGCGACGCCTATTGGGCGCTCGGCCGGCGGTACGAGGCGCGGTACGCCTGGCGCGCGGCATCGATCTATGCGGACGCGGGGGACAGCGCGCGGATCGCGGCGAAACTGGTCGACGGGCCGGCACGCTGACCGCATGATCGTCGAGCCCGCACCCGCAAAGCTGAACCTGGCCCTCCATGTCCGTCGCCGACGCGATGATGGCTATCACGACCTTGAGACGCTGTTCGCCTTCGTCGCGGACGGCGATATCCTGACCGTCGCCCCTGCCGACGACGACCGGTTCGAGATCGTTGGCCCCTATGCCGCAGGTTTGTCACCGGACAGCGACAATCTCGTAACGCGCGCCCGCGATGGCTTCGTCGTCGATATTGCGCCCTTGCCGCCGCTCGCCGTGACGCTGGACAAGCGGGTGCCGGTCGCGTCCGGCATCGGCGGGGGATCGGCGGATGCGGCGGCGATGTTGCGCGCGGCGGCGCGGATTACGGGCATTCCGGAGGACGATGCGCGGTTGATGCGCCTGGCGGCCCGGCTAGGCTCCGACGTGCCCGCCTGCCTGCTTGGCAAGACTGCGTTCGGGTCGGGGCGGGGGGAGGCGTTGGCGGAGGTTGCTGGTCTTGCCGGCCGCCCGGTGCTTCTGGTCAACCCCAACGTCGGCGTTCCGACCGGCTCGGTCTTCGCGCGCTGGGACGGCATCGACCGTGGGCCGCTGCCGCAGGGCGATGCCTGGCAGGTCGCGTGCAACGGCCGCAACGACCTGGCCGTGCCGGCCAAGCTCATCGCTCCGGTGATCGGCGAAGTGATCGATGCGCTCGATCGGTTGGCGGGAACGACGCTGGTGCGCATGTCCGGCTCCGGCGCTACCTGTTTTGCCGTCTTCGACGACGCCGATGCGCGGCAGGCCGGTGCGAGAGCGATCCGCACCGCCTATCCGGATTGGTGGTGTCTCGAAACGGTGCTGACGTGACAGTCTTCTGTCCCGTTTCGGGACGTGGTCCGTCAGCGAGCCGTCGCTTAGCGAGGCGGCGGCGCGCTGGCACGATCCATGCGTCGGGCGTGGGCAGCGGATCGAACGCCGGGAGCGAACCGTCCGCCGGTGGCCCGTGGACCGTCCACGCGCCACCGCCCCGGCGGGGCGTGGGGCGATGATTGCAACTCGCCGCGACGGGCCGGTCATCCGCATCGCCTTCGACCGCGCGGTCGCGCGTAACGCGATCGACGCTGACGGTTGGGACGGATTGGCGCGCGCGATCGCCTTGGCCGCCGATAGCGATGCCGCGGCCGTGATTTTGACGTCCGAGGTGCCGGGCATTTTCTCCGCTGGCGCCGACCTGGCGATGCTGGGCACGCTGCATCACGATCCCACCGAGCGCCCCCGCTTTCGTGGCCGCATGGCGCAGGCGGTGGAAGGGCTGGCCGCACTGCCGATGCCGGTGATCGCTGCTGTCGACGGCCCATGCTATGGCGCTGCGGTCGCTCTGGTACTGGCGGCCGATCTCGTGATCGCGGGCGACGATGCGCGCTTTGCCATCACGCCGGCCAAGCTCGGCATCGGCTATCCCGCCGCCGATATCGCGCGTCTGGTCGCGCGGATCGGGCGTGGGCAGGCAAGCCGGATGATGTTCACCGCTGTCCCGATCGACGCCGACGAAGCGGTGCGGATCGGTCTTGCGGACATGCGCGCGACCACGGCGGTGCTGAACGCTTATGAGGTCGCGGCTACGATCGCCGGCAATGCCGCCAGCGCGGTCCGGCTGCTCAAGCGCACGATCGCTCGGCCGGACGGTGGTGACGCGGGCTTCGACGCGGCGTTCGGCGGCGCCGACTTCGCCGACCGGCTCGCCGCTTTCAGGAACAGGCCGCGATGATGCCGATGGTCCTTCGCGGCGACGCGCCCGTCTTGCTGCTGTGCGATCACGCAAGCAATCATGTGCCGGACGACGTCGATCTGCGAATCGCGCCTGATCTGCTCGACCGGCATATCGGAATCGACATCGGGGCGGGGCCGCTGACCCGTGCTCTCGCTGCCGACCTCGCCGCCCCGGCCGTGTTCGGGACCGTCTCGCGGCTCGTCATCGACCTGCACCGCGAGCCCGATCATCCCGGGCTCATCCCGACGGAGAGCGATGGGCATCCCATCCCCGGCAACGTCGGCGCGGACCGCGCGGGTCGAATCGCCCGCTTCTATGCTCCCTATCACCGTACGGTCCGCGACGTCGTCACCCGTATGCGACCCGAACTGATTGTCGCGATCCACAGCTTTACGCCGCGGCTCGAAACCGAACCTGGACCCGATCGTCCCTGGCACGTCGGCATCCTGTCCAACCGCGACCGCCGCGCTGCCGACGTCGCGATCGCATCCTTATCGGCACGCTCCTCGCTGATCACCGGCGACAACGCGCCATACAGCGGGCGCCTGCTCAATCTGACGCTGAACCGTCATGCCGAGGCGCGCGGCATCCCGTCGTTTAGCATCGAGACCCGCAACGACCTGATCCGCGACCCCGGCGGCGTCGCCGAATGGACGCGGATCGTCCGCGAAACGATCGATGATGTACGCAACAGTCTTGCGCAAAGGGTGCCTGTCGCGACATAGGCTTGCCGCATGACCCAGCGTTTCGACAAATCCCGCCTGCCCAGCCGCCATGTCTCCGTCGGTCCAGAGCGCGCCCCCCACCGCAGCTATTATTATGCGATGGGACTGACCGAGGAAGAGATCGCGCGCCCCTTCGTCGCGCTGGCGTCGGCTGGAAATGACAGTGCGCCGTGCAACACCGCGCTCGATGCGCAGGCCGATGCCGCGCGCAAGGGCGTGGAGGCGGGCGGCGGCATGCCGCGGCGGTTCAACACCATCACGGTGACCGACGGGATCGCGATGGGCCATCAGGGCATGAAGTCCTCGCTGGTCAGCCGCGAAGTCATCGCCGACTCGATCGAGCTGAGCGTCCGCGGCCATTGCTACGACGCGCTCGTCGGCTTTGCGGGATGCGACAAATCGCTGCCGGGCATGATGATGGCGATGCTCCGCCTCAACGTGCCGTCGATCTTCGTCTATGGCGGCTCGATCCTGCCCGGCCGGTTCGAGAACCGCGACGTCACGGTGGTCGACGTGTTCGAAGTCGTCGGCCGCTATGCCGCCAAGGCCTGTCCGATCGAAGAGGTTCATGCGCTGGAGAAGGTCGCGTGCCCGGGCCACGGCGCGTGCGGCGGTCAATATACCGCGAATACCATGGCCTGTGTCGGGGAAGCGATCGGATTATCTTTGCCGAACAGTAACATGGTCCCGGCGCCGTATACCTCGCGGGAACAGATCGCGGTGGCGGCAGGCGCGCAGGTCATGGAACTGATCGCGGCCAACATCCGCCCGCGCGACATCTGCACGCGCGAGGCGTTCGAAAACGCCGCGCGCATTGTCGCGGCGACCGGCGGGTCGACCAACGGCGGGCTGCATCTGCCGGCCATGGCGCACGAGGCCGGGATCGACTTCTCGCTGCACGACGTCGCCGAGATATTTAAATCAACACCTTACCTCGCTGACCTCAAACCGGGTGGCAAGTACGTCGCCAAGGATATGTACGAAGCCGGCGGCGTCTACATGCTTATGAAGACGATGCTCGGGGAAGGGCTGCTCCACGGCGATTGCCTGACCGTGACGGGCAAGACGCTGGCCGAGAATATCGATCAGGTGACGTGGAACCCCGATCAGAAGGTCATCTACGACGCCAGGACTCCGATCACTCCCACCGGCGGCGTGGTGGGCCTGCGCGGTTCGCTGGCCCCCGACGGAGCGATCGTGAAGGTGGCGGGCATGCACCGCCTGCAGTTCGACGGTCCGGCGCGGGTGTTCGATTGCGAGGAAGATGCCTTCGCCGCCGTCGAGGCTCGCGATATCGCCGAGGGCTCGGTCGTCGTCATCCGCTATGAGGGCCCCAAGGGCGGTCCGGGGATGCGCGAAATGCTCTCGACGACCGCAACGCTCTACGGCCAGGGGCTGGGCGAGAAGGTCGCGCTGATCACCGATGGTCGCTTCTCGGGGGCGACCCGCGGCTTCTGCATCGGCCATGTCGGTCCCGAAGCGGCCGAGGGCGGGCCGATCGCGCTGGTCGAGGATGGCGACCTGATCCGTATCGATGCCGAGGCGGGGACGATCGACCTGATCGTCGACGACGCGGTGCTGGAGACGCGGAAGGCGGCGTGGGTCCCGCGCACGAACGACTATCAATCCGGGGCACTGTGGCGCTATGCCCAGAACGTCGGCCCGGCATGGGCAGGCGCAGTCACCCATCCCGGAGCGAAGTCAGAAACTCATGTCTTTGCGGATATTTAGCGCAGGATTTCTGTTCGCTCTGGCAAGTTGCGGCGGGCCGCCCGACAGCGTTGCGCCCGCCGAGTCTCCCAACGTCCGGGCCGGCGAGACCGGCACGCCTGCCGGCGACCCGGTCGAGCGCATCGGCTGTGCGGTCGATAACGCGCCGCTGGCCGATGTCTGTACGGTTGATCGCGCGCCGGATGCGGATGGCACGCTGCTGACCATCCGGCACCCCGACGGCGGGTTCCGCCGCCTGCGCGTGTCGCGTGGGGGAGAGGTGAGCGCTGCGGACGGCGCCGTTCCTGCCGTCGTTCGCATGCGCGAGGGCGTGGCCGAGGTCGCGCTGGGCGACGCGCGCTACCGCCTGGCGCTTACCCGCCCGTGATCCGCCGCATTCCCGAAGGCGCGCCGATCGTCACGGCGGACGAGATGCGCGCGTGCGAAGCGGCGGTCTTTGCAACGGGCGTATCGCAAGACGCGCTGATGGAGCGCGCCGGCGCAGCGGTCGCCGAACAGGTCCTTCGCCTTGCGGCGGGCCGGCCGGTGCTCGTGCTCGCTGGCCCCGGCAACAACGGCGGCGACGGCTATGTCGTCGCGCGGGTGCTGAAGGCGCGCGGCGCGTCGGTGGCCCTCGCTACGCTCGGCGCCCCCAAGGACGGCGCGGCGGCGCGCATGGCGGCGCGGTGGGACGGGCCGATAGTCACGCTGAACGATGCCGAGCCACGCCCGATCCTCGTCGATGCGCTGCTCGGGATCGGAACGCCGCGGCCCTTCGATGCACCGATCGCGACTCACATCGCCCGCTTGCAATCCGCCGCCGAGCTCACGATCGCCATCGACATACCGAGCGGCCGGCATGCCGACACCGGCGAGGGATCAGGGAGCGCTGACGTCACCATTGCGCTCGGCGCGCTGAAGCCGGCGCATGTGCTGGGGGCGGGCGGGGCCGCCTGCGGACACATCATCGTGGCAGACATCGGTGTGCCCGTGCCCGACGACGTCACCACCATCGCGCGCCCGCTGCTCCCGGCGTGGCGGCATGACGTCAACAAGTTCAGCCGCGGGATGGTCGCGGTCGTCTCCGGCGCGATGCCGGGCGCGGGATGGCTGGCCGGCCGGGCAGCGCTCGCAGCGGGGGCGGGCTATGTCCAGCTCGTCGGGACGGCGCCCGCGGAAGGCGCGCCGCACGCGCTCGTGCGCCGGAGCATCGGTCGGGTGCAGGATCTTCACGACCTGCTCGACGATCCCCGCATCGGCGCCGTCGTCATCGGCCCGGGCCTCGGCCGCGATGACGAGGCAAGAACCCTGCTCGACGCCGCGCTGGCCTCGGCGCACGATCTGGTCGTCGATGGCGATGCGCTGACGCTGCTTGGCCGCAGCGTGCGCGAACGGATCGCTACGGATCGCCGCCGGGTCTGCCTGACCCCACACGCCGGCGAATTCGCGCGAATGTTCGATACCGACGGCGATAAACTGACCGTCACCCGCGCCGCAGCCCGCGCGACCGGCGCAACGATCGTGCACAAGGGGCCTGATACGGTGATCGCCTATCCCGACGGCCGCGCGATCGTTTGCGCCGGCACCAATCCGGGGCTTTCGACCGCGGGGACCGGCGACCTCCTGGCCGGGACGATCGGTGCGCGACTGGCGGCCGGGGCGGCGGCAAGCGATCCGGTCGCCGCCGGCGTCTGGCTTCACGCGCGGGCGGCGGACCATATGGGCGCCATATTCGCCGCCGATGCGCTCGCCGACCGGCTTACCCAGGAAGTGAACGCATGCCCGACTCGTTGAGCCCCATCGTCCGCATCGCCGCCCGCGGCGACGGGGTCACCGAGGACGGCCGTCATGCCCCGCTGACCGCACCCGGCGATCTGTTGTCGGCGACGGGCGTCCTGACCCGCGGCCCTCACCACCGGGAACCGCCCTGCCGTCACTTCCCATCTTGTGGCGGATGTCAGCTGCAACAGCTTGACGATGATAGCTATTCTGCCTTCGTTCACGATCGTGTAGCCGGCGCGATCGCCGGTCAGGGGCTGACGGCGCCGGTCCGCGCTCCGATCGTCTCGCCGCCACGCAGCCGCCGCCGTGCGACGCTGCATGCGGAGCGACGCGGGCGGCAGGTCCTGTTGGGGTTCACGGAGGGGAGCAGCCATCGGTTGATCGACCTGGCCGAATGCCATGTCCTCCTGCCTGACCTCTTTGCGATGCTGGCGCCGCTGCGGGGGCTGCTCGCTGCCGTGCTGACCGAGCGGGGGCGGGTCGATATCCATTTGACGCGGGTCGATCAGGGGATTGATGTGCTGATCGGCGGGACGCTGGCGGACGGTCTGCCGGCAATCGAGGGCATCACCCGCTTTGCCGAACGTCACAAGCTCGCGCGACTGTCGGTCGACGATGGTTTCGGCCCCGAGGCGCGCTGGGAGCCGGAGCCAGTGACCATCACTCTCGGCGGCGTCGCCGTGCCGTTTCCAGCCGGCAGCTTCCTTCAGGCGACCGTGGACGGGGAGGCGGCGTTGGTCGCGGCAGTGCGCGAAGCCATCGGGGACGCGCGCCTGATTGCGGACCTGTTCGCAGGCCTCGGCACCTTTGCGCTGACGCTGCCTGGCAAAATCTATGCGGGCGAGGCGGCGCGGGAGCCGATTGCGGCACTGAAGGCGGCTGCCGGCCGTGCCGGCCGCGCGATCTTTGCCGAGCACCGCGACCTGTTCCGTCGCCCGCTGACGACGACCGAACTCGATCGGTTCGATGCCGTCGTCATCGATCCTCCACGGGCCGGGGCGCGCGAGCAGGCACAGCAACTCGCCAGCGCGAAGACTCCTCGTATCGCCTATGTTTCGTGCAATCCCAGCAGCTTCGCGCGGGATGCGAAACTTCTGTGCGAAGGCGGTTACACGCTCGACTGGGTACAGCCGGTCGGGCAGTTCACTTGGTCGACTCATGTCGAACTGGCGGCGACGTTCAGTCGGCGGGATAATCCGCGCTGACGAAGAACAGCCCGTCGGGGGGCGCGTTCAGCCCGAGTGCCGTGCGATCGCGGGCCTCCAGCGCCTCAGCCATGTCGTCGGGCGACCATTTGCCTTCCCCGACCAAAGACAGACAGCCGACCATCGATCGGACCTGATGGTGAAGGAACGACCGTGCCGAAGCGCGGATTGCGATGACGTCGCCGATGCGCTCGACATCCAGTCGGTCGAGCGTGCGCACGGGGCTGTCGGCCTGGCAATGGACCGAGCGAAAGGTCGTGAAATCATGCCGCCCGAGCAGCCGCGCCGCCCCTGCCGCCATCGCGTCCGCGTCCAGCGGGCGGGCGAACTGCCACGCCAGCCCCTTGTCCCAGGTCAAAGGCGCGCGGCGATTGACGATGCGATATTCATAATGGCGGCCAAGGCACGAGAAACGCGCGTGCCAGTCGTCCGCTACCGTTTTGCACGCAATGACCGCGACGGGTTGCGGGCGAAGGTGGGCGTTCAAAGCCTCCATCAGGCGGAACGGCGTAATGTCGCGCGCCAGGTCGACATGTGCGGGCATCGCGCGGGCATGAACGCCGGCATCGGTCCGGCCCGAGGCATAGACCAGTGCCTGCTCGCCGGTGATGCGCGTCGCCGCCTCTTCGACCGCCTGCTGCACACTCGGCCCATGGTCCTGCCGCTGCCAGCCCATGAACGGGCGGCCGTCATATTCGATCGTCAGCGCGAAGCGGGTCACAGCTGCGTGCCGGCCGGGATCGGAAAGCCTCGGAGCAGGTCGGCTGACGTCATGACGCCACGTCCGGCCCGTTGAACACGCGTGGGTCGAATGGCACCGTTCGCGCTGGCGATGGTAAGAAGGTTATCCAACACCGTTCCCCGGCGAAGGCCGGGGTCCAGCTCCGACGATGTGGAAACCAAGCCCCGGCCGTCGCCGGGGATCACGTCCGCGGACAGGACACGGACGCGTTCCCCGGCATATTCGAACCATGCCCCCGGCGGATTGAAAGCGCGTATCTGGCGCTCGACCTCGATCGCGGTCTTGTCGAAATCGAGCCGCGTCTCCGCCTTGTCGACCTTGGCCGCGTAAGTAACGCCCTCGTCCGGCTGCGCGACGGCAGGATGCGCTTCGAGATCGGCCAGCACCTGGACCATTAACCGTGCGCCCATCGCGGCCAGCTCCGCCGTCAACGCGCCCGCCGTCTTGCCGCCGATCAACGTCCGCGCCTCTGCCCGCACCGGCCCGGTGTCGAGCCCGGCCTCCATCTGCATGATGCCGACGCCCGTTTCCGCGTCACCTGCCAGGATCGCGCGCTGAATCGGCGCGGCGCCCCGCCACCGCGGCAGGAGCGACCCGTGAACGTTCAGGCACCCGTGGCGCGGCGCATCGAGCACCGTTTGCGGCAGGATCAGGCCATAGGCGGCGACCACCGCGACATCGGCATCATGGGCCGCGAACGCTGCCTGCGCCTCGGCCTTGCGCAGGCTGACCGGGGTGAACACCGGTATCCCCAGCGCGATCGCTCGCTGATGAACAGGCGAGGGCACCTCCGCCTTGCCGCGCCGTCCGCCCGGCCGCGGAGGCTGGCTGTACGCTGCGACGACATCGTGCCCGGCGGCGACCAGCGCGTCGAGCGTCGGCACCGCAAAGTCGGGGGTTCCCATGAAGACGATCCGCATGGGACATGCGCTTCCACGCTGGCGCGCGCCCGCGCAACCCCCTATCTGTTCCGGTGATATGGCTTCCCCCGAAATCGAGGCGCTGACCAACGCGCTGGCGCGGCTTCCCGGTCTCGGCCCCCGCTCGGCACGACGTGCCGTCCTGCATCTGTTGAAGCGCCGCGAAACGACGTTGGCGCCGTTGCTGAGCGCCCTCGCCGCGGTCAACGATCGGCTGGAAACCTGCGCGGTGTGTGGGAATGTCGACACGTCGAACCCTTGCGCGATCTGCGCCGACCCGCGCCGCGACACGCGCTCGCTCTGCGTCGTGGAGGAAGTCGCCGATCTGTGGGCGCTCGACCGCTCACGGCTTTTCCCCGGCAAGTTTCACGTGCTCGGCGGTCGGCTGTCCGCGCTTGAGGGCGTGCGACCGGAGGATCTGGCGATCGACAGCCTGGTTCGCCGGATCGAGGGCGGCGGGATCGACGAGGTCGTGCTGGCGATGAATGCGACGCTCGAGGGGCAGACCACCGCCCATTATGTCGCCGAGCGGATCGAGCGGTTTCCGGTGCGCGTGACGCAACTCGCCCACGGCCTGCCGGTCGGTGGGGAGCTCGACTATCTGGATGACGGGACTCTCGCTCAGGCGCTCAGGGCACGACGCCCTCTCGCTTGACGGGGCGGCCCCCGCGGGATTAGCCGGACGCCATGACCGTGATGACCATCCTCGAAATCCCTGATGCGGGGCTTCGCGCCGTTGCCGAGCCGGTGCCCCAAGTCGACGACGCCGTTCGTACGCTGATCGACGACATGTTCGACACCATGTACGACGCACGCGGCATCGGCCTCGCCGCGACCCAGGTCGGTGTCGAGAAGCGCGTCGTCGTGATCGACCTGCAGGAGGGCGAGGACGAGGACGGCAAGCCGATCCGCGATCCGAAGGCATTCGTGAATCCCGAGATCCTGTGGGTCAGCGAAGAGCTGTCGAAGTATAATGAGGGCTGTTTGTCGATCCCCGAGCAATATGCCGAGGTCGAACGCCCCGCGCGCTGCCGCGTGAAGTGGCTCGACCGCGACGGCAAGGACCACGAGCAGGAGATGGACGGCCTGCTGGCGACCTGCATGCAGCACGAGATCGACCATCTGAACGGCGTGCTTTTCATCGACCATATCTCGCGGCTGAAACGCGACATGATCGTGAAGAAGCTGAACAAGGCGCGGCGCGCGGGCTGACCACGCTGGTCGTCATCCCCGCGGAGGCGGGGATGAATTGATGGCGAACGTGCGGCTCCTTCCGTGCGGTCAGCCAGACTTGATCCCCGGCTTCGCGGGGATGCCGTTCCGCTCTGTCAAGACGATACGCTCAAACGCCTCACCGCACACCGCTTGTCGCCCGTCCCGTCGCGGGATAGGTTCGACGTCTGTTCCCGTCAGCGTCGAGCATATTCATGGATTCCACTGCCTTCCTCCTGATCGTCCTCGCGCTCGTGATCGGGGTTGGGGTGGGCTGGCTGCTCGGCAGCCGCGGCGTGGCGGAGGTCCGCGCCGAGCGCGACGCGCGCGAGGCGGAGTTCAAGCGCGCGATATCCGAACTCGCCGTCGCATCGGAACGCGTTCGCGACATGCCCGAGCTGCGCGAGGCCCTGGAAGTCACCACCGAAGAACGCGATCGCGCCCGCCTGGAATGCGTTGAGCTTCGCACCAAGGCCGCTGCGTTCGAAGCGCGGTTCGCCGAATTCAAGGCCGACCGTGAGGCGATGGCCGCGCAGTTCCGCGACCTCGGTGCGAAGGTACTCGATTCGGCGCAGGAAAGCTTCCTGAAGCGCGCCGACGCCCGGTTCGGCCAGGCCGGGGAGGCGAACGAAGCGAAGATCAAGGCGTTGCTCGCACCCGTCGAGACGACGCTGAAGCGCTACGAGGAGGGCCTGCACCGCGTCGAGAAGGACCGGATCGACAGCTATGCGGGATTGCGCGAGGCGGTCGAGCAGGTCCGCGTCGGCCAGGGGCAGGTCCGCGACGAAACCGCCAAGCTCGTCAACGCTCTGCGCACCAGCCCGAAGGCACGCGGGCGCTGGGGCGAACAGTCGTTGCGCAACGTGCTCGAACAGGCGGGGCTCTCGCCATTTGCCGATTTCCAGCAGGAGGTTGTCGTCGGCACCGACGAGGGTGTGCTGCGCCCCGACGTGATCGTTCGCCTGCCGGGCGGACGGCGCCTGGTGATCGACGCGAAATGCTCGCTCAACGCCTTCCTCGACGCGAGCGACGCGATCGACGACGAGACGCGGACGCGGGCGATGAATGCGCATGCCGCGTCGGTTCGCAACCACGCCCAGCAGCTTGGCTCCAAAAGCTATTGGGACAAGTTCGGCGACGCCGCCGACTATGTCGTGATGTACATTCCAGGCGAACATTTCCTGTTCGCCGCCTTGGAGCAGGACCCGCGGCTGTGGGAATGGGCGATCGAGCGCCGCGTGCTGCTCGCGACGCCGACCAATCTGGTCGCCATCGCCAAGACGATCGCGAACATCTGGCGTCAGGAAAAGCTGATCGACGATGCCCGCGCCGTCGATGCGCTGGGCAAGGAACTCCATGAGCGCCTGGCGACCGCGGCGACGCACCTGAAGCGGGTCGGCGGCGGGTTGAACTCGGCGGTCGACAACTACAATAAATTCGTGGCCAGCTTCGAAGGCCGCGTCCTCGTCTCCGCCCGCCGCTTCCGCGACCTGAGCGTTGGCACGGGCGCAAAGGAGATCGAGAGCGTCGACACGGTCGACGCGCTCGCCCGCCAGACCGCGGTCGACGTCGCCATGCTCCCGGCCGCGGATGCTCCGCCAGCCGACGACGGCGTGACGGAACGGGAAGCGGCGGAGTAGCCCTGTCCCCGTTCGTGCTGAGCGCGTCGCCGCGCGGTTCGGGCGAACGGGCAGGGCGGCTCGTTCAGTCCGCGCGCCGCAGCGTCACGCTCGACCTGCCGTTTGACAGAACGAGCGTATCCGCGCGGCTGCCGCTCGACACCTTCAACGGCGTGCGCAGCGTCGCGACCAGCGTGGTCTCCACCTGCGTCCGCCCGTCCATGCATGCCATCTGGGTGCCGATGATCTCGCTCGTCGTCAGCGTTCCCCGAGCGAAACGATAGGTCCCGCCAAAGCCGTTGCAGACCCTGCCCGACAGCCGGTTGCCGGCAAAGGTCAAAGTGGCTGGCCGGTCGAGGCGGACCGGGCGGCCGTTCAGGGCATCGACCCGCCACGTCCCGGTCAGCGCGTTCGCAGCCCCGTCGCTGACGATCCGCCCGCCGCAGCCGTTTCGCTCCTGCCGGCCGATGCGAACCCGGACCGTGTCGGCATAGACGCGGTCGCTCATCCCGTCCGAACAGCGCGTGTGGGTGATATCGACCGTCATCCGCGGCGTGCGGTAGAGCTCGCCGTTGATCCCGACGATCGGCCGTGGCTTCACTACGGTAATGGGGCGACCGCCGGCGGGCTCGTACCGGAGCGTGGCGGCATCGATGGTCAGCGACCAGAACGGTTCGGTCCCGAGCGCGCGATAGGGTGCGCGGTCGGACTGGGCGGCGGCGGGCACCGCGATCAGCAGGGCGGGGACCAGAAACAGGGCTTTCATCGACCATCTCCTTCGCCCTGAGAATTGCCAGCTCGACCTGAACCCCAGGTGGCCCGTGCGTTCATCCTCGGGTTTGGGCGAGGACCTCATACGCCATCACCGCGGTTGCGACCGCGGCGTTCAGGCTGTCCGCCTTGCCCAGCATCGGGATCTTCACCAGCAGGTCGCACTCTTCCGCCATGTGATCGGGCATGCCCTGCGCCTCGTTGCCGGTCAGCAGGAACGTCGGGGCCTCATAGGTCGCGGCGCGGTAGTCGTGCGTCGTATCGAGGCTCAAACCGACCAGCTGGCCCGGTCCGGCGCGCAGCCAGTCGCGGAACTCCTCCCACCGCGCGCGGGCGACGGGCACGGTGAACAGTGCGCCCATGCTCGCCCGCACCGCTTCGACCGAAAAGGGATCGACGCAATCATCGACCAGGATCAGCCCGCCTGCGCCGACCGCGTCGGCGGTGCGCAGGATGGTCCCGAGATTGCCCGGGTCGCGCAGCCGTTCGGCGACCAGCCATATCTTCGCGGCTGTACGGTCGATATTGGCAAGCGGAGTCAGGAATTCACCATAAACCCCTATAACGGAACCGGGATTGTCCTTGCCCGACAGCTTCGACAGAATGTCGGCGGTCGTCTCGATCGCGTCGCCGCCCGCGGCTTCCACCGCGTCGACCAACGCGCCGACCAGGCGGTGATCTGCGGTCGTGGGCGTGAAGAACAGTGTCTCGGGTAGACGCCCCGCCTCCCGCGCTTCGGTCAGGATGCGCAGGCCCTCCGCAAGGAACAACCCGGCGTCACGGCGATGCTTCTTGTCGCGCAGGCGCTGGGTGGCTTTGACCAGTGGATTGGAGAAGGCGGTTATCTCGCGGGGCATGACATCACCTTACCCTCTCCGGGCGGGAGAGGGAGGGGCCCGCGCCGAAGGCGGGGGAGGGTGAGGGCGGGTGAAGGCGGCATATGGCTGCCCTCACCCTTCCGCCGGCTCCCTCCCTCTCCCGCAGGAAGAGGGATTTAATCCTCACCGAACTTGGCTTCTACCAGCTCGCACAACGCCGCGACCGCGGTCTCCGCATGCTCGCCCTCGGCCGAGATCACGATGTGGTCGCCCATCGCCGCGCCGAGCATCATCAGCCCCATGATCGACGTGCCGGTCACACTCGACCCGTCCTTGCGGACCACCAGCTCACACGGCTGCGACGACGCGAGGGTAACGAACTTGGCGCTGGCGCGAGCGTGGAGCCCGCGGCGGTTGGCGATCAGGACGGTGCGTTCGGCCTTTTCGCTCATGCAGCGGCTTCTCCCAAAACTTCGGAGGCGACGGAGATATATTTGCGGCCCGCATCGCGCGCAGCACTGACCGCGTCGGCGACCTTCATCGCCTTGCGCGCGCCACCCAGGCGGATCAGCATCGGCAGGTTGATCCCTGCGATCACCTCGACCTTGCCTGGCCGCATCAGCGAGATGGCGAGGTTGGAGGGCGTGCCTCCGAACAGGTCGGTCAGCACGATTACGCCAGCGCCCTGGTCGACGTCGGCGATGGCGGTGGCGATGTCGGCGCGGCGACCTTCCATATCGTCCTCCGGCCCGATGCAGATCGTGGCGATCCGATCCTGTTTGCCGACGACATGCTCCATCGCCACAACAAATTCTTCCGCCAGACGACCATGCGTGACGAGAACCAGGCCGATCATGGCGTCAGTCTTGGAAATAGCGTTCATCCGGAAATCAACTTCGCCTTCGGCGCACCCTCGAGCGAGTCCTGCGGCGCCGTGCCGAGGTCGCGATGTGTCACCGTGGGCGAAAACCCCTCGGCTTGCAACCGTCGCGCGATGCGGTCGGCGACATGGACCGAGCGATGCCGCCCGCCGGTACAGCCGATCGCGACGGTGACATAGGATTTCCCCTCCGCCCTGTAGCGTGGGAGCAACAACAGCAGCAGATCCTCGATCCGCGCCACCGATTCGGCATAGGCAGGGTCGCCCGCGACATAGGCCGCCACATCGGCGTCAAGCCCCGTGCCGGGGCGCAGATCCGCCACCCAATGCGGATTGCGCAGATATCGCATGTCGAAGACCAGATCGGCATTGCGCGGCAACCCACGGGCAAATCCGAACGACATGACCGACAGCACCGGCCGCCCCAGTTCCTCGCCGGCGAAGGTCGCGCGAATGGCCTGGGCCAGCTGGTTGGAGCTGAGGTCCGTCGTGTCGATGACGCGGTTGGCCCAGTCGCGAAGCGGGGCGAGCATCTCGCGCTCGCGCGCGATCCCGTCGCTCGCCGGGCGGTCGAGCGCGAGCGGATGCCGGCGCCGCGTCTCGGAATAGCGTCGGTCGAGCTCGGCACCGGCGCAGTCGAGAAACAGCGCGCCGATATCGGTGCCCAATTGGTGCTGCAGCGCCTGGATGCGGCCGATCACCTGCGCCGCGTCGAACCCGCGAGTGCGCGTACCGATGCAGATCGCGAGGGGGCGGTCGGCGCCGTCGGACCCGGCCGGTGCCTTCGTCTCCAGCAGCCGCTCGATCAGCGTCATCGGCAGGTTGTCGACCGTTTCCCAGCCGAGATCCTCCAGCGTGCGCAGGACGGTCGACTTGCCCGCACCCGACATGCCGGTGACGAGCAGGATCTGCTGCGGCATCGTCATGAGCCGTTTCGCCCGTGGCGCAGCGCCCATTCGACCTTGATCGGTGCCGATGGCTCAAGCGAGGGCAGGGCGATTTCGCGCACCTCGACCCCGGCAAGGACACGCTTGCGCCCGCCCGCTGGCATCCGCGGCGGGGTTTCGGTGATGGCGACCAGCATCGCAACCGGCATATCGACCACATGCGACAATTCGACGATGCCGATCCCGCGAATTTCCATCTTCCCCGCCAGATTGTCGGGCGGCCGCGCGATCAGGTCGGCGCCGCGCCGCAGCAGCATCGTATAGTCGTCACTGACCAGGCGCGCGCCGCGATCGATCAGGCGGAGCGCCAGGTCGGATTTGCCGGTACCGGATCGTCCCTCGATCAGGACCGCCTGCCCGTCGATGGCAACGCAGCTGGCATGGATCGTTTCGCTGGACAGCGATGCCATCAGTCCCGTCCCGCCAGCGGCAGGCGGACGACAAAGGCGGCGCCGGTCCGCCCATCCTCACGCGATTCGACCATGATGCTGCCACCATGCCCCTCCACGATCGTCCGGGCAATCGCGAGGCCCAGCCCCGAATGCCGGCCAAAGGCTTCGCTCGCCGGACGCACCGAATGGAACCGGCGAAAGATTGATTCGCGATCCGCCTCGGGGACGCCGGGGCCTTCGTCTTCTACCCGGATCTCCAGCATGTCGTCGGCGCGCGTTGCGGCCAATATGATGCGGCCCCCGTCGGGGGAGAAGGAAATCGCGTTGTCGACAAGGTTGTCGAACACCCGTTCCAGCCGCGCGCCTTCACCATAGACGTTCAATGGTCCGCCGTCATCGGGGCGGAAGGAAAGGCGGATGCCGCGCTCGACCTCGCGCGCGTGGCGCCCGTCGATCAATGCGGTGATCATCGCGCCGACGTCGACACTTTCGAATTTCGCCCGGCTCAACTGCGCATCGAGCCGCGACGCGTCGGAAATATCGGTAATCAGCCGGTCGAGTCGATGGACGTCGTCCCGCACGACCGCCAACAGCTGTTCCTGCAGCGCCGGATCCTCGACCCGCGCGAGCCCGTCGACTGCCGAGCGCATCGATGCCAGCGGGTTCTTCAGCTCATGCGTCACGTCGGCTGCGAAAGCTTCGGTCGCGTCGATCCGGGCGCGCAAGGCCCCGCTCATGTCGGACAGGGCCCGCGCGAGCAGGCCGATCTCGTCGCGGCGGTCGGGCAGGCGGGGGACGACGACTTCGCGCGCGCGGCCCAACCGGACCCGGACCGCCGCGCGCGCTAGGCGGCGCAGCGGGCGCACGATGGTCCGGGCGAGGAACAACGACAACAGGATCGACAGCAGCGAGACGATCGCCAGCACGACGAACAGGCGGAACCGCTCGTTACGGACGGTCGTGGTGATGTCGCGGGCGTTGGCGGTGGTGAAGACGATGCCATCGCCGTAGCGTGCCGCTGCGGTGATGACGGGCGTTCGGTCCGGCGCCCGCCATACGCTCGCGCGCGCCACCGTCGGGTCGAGCGCGGCGGCGACGTCGGGCCAGTCCAGCCCGTTGCGTCGCTCGCGAAACAGCGGCGCGCGGGTGGCACCGACGATGGTGTCGATCGCGCCGTCCAGAAAGCGCGCCACGTCTTGGCGCCACGGGTCCTTGTCGGGATCGCGCAGGATCGCGTTGGTCGATCCGCGCGTCCGGGTATCGTCGAGCAGCCGCCCGTTCGGGTCGTACAGCCGCAGCCGGGCACCGGTGTCGCGGGCATAGCCCATGATCAGCGCACCGCGTTCCTCTGTCGGCACGGCTGCTATCGCATCGGCGATCAACCGCGCCTCGCGACTCGCCTGGGCGATGCGGCTGTCGAGAATGCGGCTGCGGAAGCTGTCGAGATAGAAGAACCCGCCGGCGAGCATCGCGAGCGCGATGATGTTCACCGCCAGAATGCGTGGCGTCAGTGAAACGCGCGCAGACCACGTCAGCGACAGGTCGCGGGGGGAAGTGGGGTCGTCGGAGGGCATTCAGAATCCTCCCCTGGTAGGGGAGGTGGCCGGCGAAGCCGGTCGGAGGGGTGTCGCGCTATCGAGGGGGGGACAACCCTCCGTCATCGCTTCGCGATGCCACCTCCCCGCGGAGGGGAGGACGGGCATGGGTTGCAACCTCACTCGTCCGAAAACCGATATCCGGCCCCGTACAGCGTCTCGATCGCGTCGAACTCCGGGTCGACCTCGCGGAACTTGCGGCGCACCCGCTTGATGTGGCTGTCGATCGTGCGGTCGTCCACGTAGATGTCGTCCTGATAGGCAGCGTCCATCAGCTGGTTGCGCGTCTTCACGATGCCGGGCCGCTGCGCGAGCGTTTCCAGGATCAGGAATTCGGTGACCGTCAGTGTCACCGGATTTCCTGCCCAGGTTACGCGGTGGCGTGCCGGGTCCATGACCAGGCGGCCGCGCTCGATCGGCGCCTGTCCTTCCTGCGCCCCTGCTTCCACGCCCATCGGCGCGCCTTCGGTACGGCGCAGGATCGCACGGATGCGAGCGATCAGGAGCCGCTGGCTGAACGGCTTGGCGATATAATCGTCCGCGCCCATCGCCAGACCCAGCGCCTCGTCCAGTTCGTCGTCCTTGCTGGTGAGGAAGATGACGGGGACCATCGACTTCTCGCGCAGGCGGCGCAGCAGCTCGAGCCCATCCATCCGCGGCATCTTGACGTCGAGCACGGCCAGGTCGGGAGGGTTGTCGAGCAGCGCCTTCAGCGCCGTCTCGCCATCGGAATAGACGCGGGTCAGAAACCCTTCCGTCTGCAGCGCGATCGAGACCGAAGTCAGGATGTTCCGGTCGTCGTCGACGAGCGCGATCGTTGCGGTCATGTGACGGCGTTAGTCGAGAAAAGCACCGTCCTCAACAGTGACACCGGTAGCAGGTTTGACCCTCCCGAAACCCACCGATAAGCGCCGGGGACCAATGACAACATACGTATGCATCGGCGGTCAGCCGGGCACGGAGGAGAATAGAGTTGAGCGATCGCGTTCCTGACGCCGGCCTCGAGTCGCAGGGCATCGAAACCCGCGCCGACATCCACTGGAATCTCGTCACCGCCCGTCTGGTCGACGCCGCGCTGCGCCGGAACGAGGGGAAGCTGAGCGCCGACGGCCCACTGGTGGTCGAAACCGGTCCGCACACCGGGCGCAGTGCGCAGGACAAGTTCATCGTCCGCGATGCCGAAACCGAAAACACCGTGTGGTGGGGTAAGACCAACAAGGGTATGCTCCCGGAACATTTCGCGGCGCTGAAGGAAGACTTCATGACCGCGCTGAAGCGCCGCGAAGACCTGTACGTGCAGGATCTGTACGGCGGCTCGCAGCCCGAGCATCGCGTCAAGGTGCGCGTCATCAACGAACTCGCCTGGCACAATCTGTTCATCCGCACGATGCTGGTCCGCCCGGAGGAGCAGGAGCTGCGCGGCTTCGTGCCCGATTACACGATCATCGACCTGCCGAGCTTCCGCGCAAATCCGGCACGGCATGGCACGCGCAGCGAGACGGTGATCGCGGTCAACCTGACCGAGAAGCTGATCCTGATCGGCGGCACCCGCTATGCGGGCGAAATGAAGAAGAGCGTCTTCGGCCTGCTCAACTATCTGCTGCCGACGACCGGCGTCATGCCGATGCATTGTTCGGCCAATATGGGCGCCGACGGTTCGACTGCGGTGTTTTTCGGCCTCAGCGGCACGGGCAAGACGACGCTGTCGGCCGATCCGAAGCGCACGCTGATCGGCGATGACGAGCATGGCTGGTCGGATACCGCCGTCTTCAACTTCGAAGGCGGCTGCTATGCCAAGATGATCCGCCTGTCGGAGGACGCCGAGCCCGAGATTTTCGCGACCACCAAGCGCTTCGGCACCGTGCTGGAAAACGTCGTGATGGACCCGGTTACGCGCCAGCTCGACCTCGACGATGCAAGCCTCGCCGAGAATTCGCGTGGCGCCTATCCGATCGACTTCATTCCGAACTCGTCGGAAAAGAACATGGGCGGGGTGCCGAAGAACATCATCTTCCTGACTGCCGATGCGTACGGCGTGCTGCCCCCGATTGCGAAGCTAACGCCCGAACAGGCGATGTATCATTTCCTGTCCGGCTATACCGCGCGCGTCGCCGGCACCGAGATCGGCGTGACCGAGCCCGACGCGACCTTCTCGACCTGCTTTGGCGCGCCGTTCATGCCGCGCCATCCGAGCGTCTATGGCAATCTGCTGAAGGAGCGGATCGCCAAGGGCGGGGTCGATTGCTGGCTGGTCAACACCGGCTGGACCGGCGGCAAGTACGGCGTCGGCAGCCGCATGCCGATCAAGGTGACGCGCGCGCTGCTCGACGCGGCACTCGACGGCAGCCTGAAGGACGCCGAATTCCGCACGGACGAGAATTTCGGCTTCCAGGTGCCGGTCGCGGTGCCGGGAGTCGATTCACAGATCCTGAACCCGCCCGAAACCTGGCCCGATGCGGCCGACTATGACGCGACGGCGGCAAAGCTGGTCGGCCAGTTCACGGAGAACTTCGCGCAGTTCGCGGACCATGTCGACGAAGGCGTCCGCCAGGCCGCACCGAAGGTAACGCGACAGGCGGAGGCGGCTTAAAAAATCCTCCCCGGCAAGGGGAGGGGGACAGGCGAAGCCGGTGGAGGGGCTTACGGAGTACTCCCCAAGCCCTTCCGCCACCGCTTCGCGCCCCCCCCATTCTGGGGAGGATTTCTTCACGCCCCGATCATCCGGTCCGTATCGCGCGCCACGAAGCTCAGCGGCCGTGACCCACCGCCCACCACCATGTCGTTGAACGCGCGGTAATCGAACCGCGCGCCCATTGCCGTCTTGGCGCGCTCGCGCTGGCGGTTGATCTCGCTGTGGCCGACCTTGTAGCCGCACGCCTGGCCGGGCCACACGCAATAGCGATCGATTTCGCTCGTCACGCCCTCGACGGTGTCACCGGTCGCTTCCGCGAACCATTCACGCGCGTGATCGCGGGTCCAGCGTTTGTAGTGGATGCCGGTATCGACGACCATCCGCGCCGCGCGGAACGCCATCGAGTCGAGATAGCCGAGCCGCCCGGCCTTGGATTCGATGCTGTCGCCCTCATACACCCCCAGCTCACCCGCCAGCTGCTCGGCATAGAGCGCCCAGCCTTCGACATAGGCGCTGAACCCGTCGCCGATCAGCGTCCCGAGCAGCGGCTGCTTCTGGTTATATTCGCCCTGCCAGACATGGCCCGGCAGCGCTTCGTGATAGGTCAGCGTCGGCAGATTGTACTTGGTGTGCCGCGCCGGGTCGCGCAGGTTGATCCAGAACCGTCCCGGGATGCTGCCGTCGAGCGACCCCGGTCCGCCATAGGCGCCCGGCGCGCCGATCTCCTCCGCCGGCGCGATCCGCCGCACCTCCACCGTGCCGCGCACGAGCGTGTGAAACGCGTTCGGCAGCCGCGGGCGAATGTCGGCGATGCGTCCTTCGATGAACTTCAGGATCTCCGCGCGGCCCGCGTCGCCGCTGGCAAAGGTGAACCGCGGGTCCTTGTTCAGCGTCCGCATGCGTGCGCCGACCGATCCCTGGGTCAGTCCCATCGATCGCAGGATCGTGTCCATCTGGCGGTGGTAGTCGGCGTGCTGGCGCAAGCCGTCGGCATGGACCTCGTCGGGCGTCATCCGCGTCGTCGTCGCCGCGCGCAGCGCCCAGGCGTAATAGGCCTCCCCCTGCGGCAGCTTCCACGCCCCGGCATCGCTCTTGGCCCGGGCGCGGTGCACATTCAGCTCGGCGATCTGGCGATCGAGCGCGGGCAGCACGCCGCTCGTGATGATCCGCTCCGCCCGGGCGGCCCAATCGCCGGGGATGCCGGCTGCCTTCCTGGCGAGCGCGGTGACCACGACCATCTGCGCCGGTGGCTCGTTGCGGGTCAGCGTCATCGCAGCGAGCGTCTTGTCGAGGATGAAATCCGGCGCGATCACACCGCGTCCGCGGTCGATCTTTAGTCGTGCGGTTTCGCCGTCCAGCTGCTTCGGCCACGACGCCAGGCGGGCGAGATAGGCGTCCGCGTCCGCCGCCGTCTTGATCGGATGGTCGCCCTCGAGGAACTTGGGCGTATCGAGGTAGCTGCCCATGTTTTGCGCGACCACATAGGGTCCGTTGCGCCACCCGGCGACCGACGGGTCCCCGTAGCCGAAGGCGAAGCCGTCTGCACTCGTGCGGTACGCCGCCAAGGCGACCTCCGCGGTGCGCGTCGTCGCCGCATCGCCGGCACCCGCGACGACCGCCTGCAGCCGCGGTATCGCGCCGCGTAGCCACGCCTCGACCCGCTTCGCCCCGGCGGGGCTCAGGTCCATCAGCTGCGAGCGAAGCCCGGCCCGCGCGCCGGTATCGATGCCCAGCGATGTGGCGCGGTCGGGAGCGAGGCGCAGCCATTCTTCCGCCAGCACATCGATTACCGACGCCGGCTGGGCGGGACGGGCCGCCGCGGGCATGGCCGCGATCAGCGTCGATCCGGCACCGGCGGCCAGGACATCGCGGCGGGAAAGCAACATCACTTCGTCTCCAAGGGGGAAATGGCTTCGACGACCAGCGCGGTGTCGCGCACGCCGGTCACGCGGACGCGCGCGCCGACCGGCGCATCGGCACCGATCGCGATCCACTCGCTGTCTCCGACGCGCACGCGTCCCCGCCCACCGTCGATTGCCTGGGTCACGGTGACGACGTCACCCAGAAGTCGCACAACGCGGTCGTTGAGCAGCGGATCGGCGCTCTCCGGCCGGGTGTCGGCATACCAGCGGCGCCCGGCCAGCACGGCGATCACCGACCAGGCGGTGAAGCCCAAAAGCTGGCCCCAGAGCGGCAGCTCGGGAAACAGCAGCAGGAAGAGGCCGACGACCGCTGCCGCCGCCGCCAGAAACACGAGGAACACGCCCGGCACGATCAATTCCGCACCACCGAGCAGCAGCGCGGCGATCAGCCAGAACAGGCCGGGCGTCATGGTCACGCGTCGGGCGCCTGCACGCGCGGAACGGACGGCGTAGGCTCACGCTTCGGCGGCGTCGGCGCCGCGCCACCCAGCGCTTCCTTGGCGAGCTCGCCAATCCCACCGAGCGTTCCGATCAATTGCGTCGCTTCGACCGGGAACAGGATCGTCTTCGCGTTCGGACTGGTTGCGAACTTGCCCACCGCCTCGACATATTTCTGCGCGATGAAATAGTTAAGCGACTGGGTGCCGCCCTTTTCGATCGCATCGGACACGACCTGGGTCGCCTTCGCTTCGGCCTCGGCGGCCCGTTCGCGCGCCTCCGCGTCGCGATATGCCGACTCGCGGCGCCCCTCGGCCTCCAGGATGCGCGCCTGCTTCTGCCCTTCGGCACGCAGGATTTCCGACGCGCGGCTGCCTTCCGCCTCCAGGATGTTCGCGCGCTTTTCGCGCTCGGCCTTCATCTGGCGACCCATTGCGGCGACGATGTCGGCGGGCGGGCGGATGTCCTTGATCTCGACGCGGGTGATTTTCACACCCCATGGCACCGTCGCATGATCGACCACCGACAGCAGGCGCGCGTTGATCTCGTCGCGCTTCGACAGTGTCTCGTCCAGGTCCATGCTGCCCATCACGGTCCGCAGGTTGGTCGTCGTCAGCTGGAGCAGCGCGACATAGAGGTCGCTGACCTCATAGGCCGCCTTGGGCGCATCGAGCACCTGGAAGAAGACGACGCCGTCGGTGGAGACGATCGCATTGTCCTTGGTGATGATTTCCTGACCCGGAATATCGATCACCTGCTCCATCATATTCACGCGGCGGCCGACGCGGTAGAAGAAGGCGGGGTAGAAATTGAACCCCGGTGACGCGGTGGTCGTGTACCGGCCGAAATGTTCGATCGTATATTGATAGCCTTGCCGCACGATCTTGATCGACGCGAACAGGTAGAAGACGACGATCAGCAGCGCGACCAGGGCGGCGACGGTCAGTTCCATGTCGGCGATTCCCACTCCCGTTAAGCGCAAAGGGGTAGCATAAGCGCCGGCGATGACCACTCCCCGTCGCCTCGCGCCCCGATCGCTCCTGTTCCTGCCGGCCTCCAACCCGCGCGCGGTCGCCAAGGCGCGGACCCTGGCGGCGGACGCGGTGCTGCTCGACCTGGAGGATGCCGTCGCGGATGACGTCAAGGCAGCAGCACGCGCCGCGGCGGTGGCCGCGGTGAAGGAGGGCTTCGGCCCCCGCCTCGCCGCGATCCGGGTAAACGCGGTCGGTCATGGCGAACATGACGCGGACGTCGCCGCCGTGGCCGCTTCGACCGCGGACCTAATCGTCTTGCCGAAGGTCGAGCGCCCCGAAGATGCTGGAGCGGTCGCCGGTGCCAGTGGCAAGCCGCTGCTCGCGATGATCGAAACACCGCTCGGCGTGCTGGCCGCAGCGGAGATCGCCGCGCAGCCAGGCGTCGTCGGCCTGATCGTCGGCACCAATGATCTGCGCGCGACGCTCCGCCTGCCGCCCTCGGCCCCGCGTGAAAGCCTGTCCCACGCCCTCCAGACGATCATCCTCGCCGCCCGCGCGAACGGCGGCTGGGCCTTCGACGGCGTCTACAACCGCCTCGACGATGCGGAAGGATTTGGTGAAGAGGCGAGGGCGGGGCGCAACCTCGGCTTCGACGGCAAGACGCTGATCCACCCGTCTCAAGTCGACCCGTGCAACATCGCCTTCGGCCCGACGCCGGAGGAAATCGAGGAAGCCCGCGCTCTGATCGCCGCCTTCACCGGCGGCGCCGAACGCTTCCGCGACCGGATGATCGAAGGGATGCACGTCGATCAGGCGCGGGCAGTTCTTGCTCGGGGGGAGTGAAGCAGATTTGTTCAGAGAAGGCGCGAAGGTGCTAAGAAGAATTGGTTTTACGCAGAGGCGCTGAGGTGACGTGCTCGCCGCGACAGCGGCTCTAGAATGCGGCGGTAACGCCCTGCGAAACGTGGCGAAGACATAGCGCGCTGGCGCGCGCGAACGATCTCTGCGCCTCCGCGCCTCCGCGTGAATCTCCCTTCTTCTCTTCGCGCCTTTGCGCCTTCTCTGAACCAATCTTCTTCCTTCTTCCCCGCGCCCGCCCGACCGAAGGACTAGCGCCCGTCACCCCGCTTGGTTACATGGCCCGCCAATTCTCGACTCGACCCAGATTGGCGCACCCATGATCGACATCCCCTACGGCCTGACCTTCGACGACGTGCTGCTGGTGCCGGCCGAAAGCGAAGTGCTGCCGTCGATGGCGGATACCCGCACCCGCGTGACGCGCGATCTGGCGCTCAACATTCCGATCCTGTCGTCTGCAATGGACACGGTCACCGAAGACGCGATGGCGATCATGATGGCGCAATTGGGCGGCATCGGTGTGCTGCACCGCAATCTGACCGTCGAGCAGCAGGTCGCGGCGGTCACCGCGGTCAAGCGGTTCGAAAGCGGCATGGTCGTCAATCCGATCACCATCCGCCCTGACGCGACGCTGGCCGAGGCGCAGGCGCTGATGACCCGTCACCGCATCAGTGGCATTCCGGTCACCGAAGCGTCGGGCAAGCTGGTCGGCATCCTGACGAACCGCGACGTCCGCTTCGCCGAAAACCCGAACCAGCCCGTTGCCGAGCTGATGACGCACGAAAATCTCGCGACCGTCAGCGTCGGCGTTAGCCAGGAGGAGGCGCGCCGTCAGCTCCACCAGCGCCGTATCGAAAAGCTGCTGGTCGTCGACGACGTCTATCGCTGCGTCGGTCTGGTGACGGTCAAGGACATCGAGAAAGCGGTGACCTATCCCGACGCGACCAAGGATGCCGCCGGCCGGCTGTGCGTCGCGGCCGCGACCACCGTCGGCGACAAGGGCTATGAGCGCACCGAGGCGCTGATCGACGCCGATTGCGATCTGATCGTCATCGATACCGCGCACGGCCACAACAAGGACGTCGCGCGTGCGGTCGAACGCGTGAAGGCCCGCTCGAACCGCGTCCAGGTGATCGCCGGCAACGTCGCCACGGCGGAGGCGACCCGCGCGCTGATCGACGCGGGCGCTGACGGCGTGAAGGTCGGCATCGGCCCGGGCTCGATCTGTACCACGCGCATCGTCGCCGGCGTCGGCGTGCCCCAATTGACCGCAGTGATGAACGCCGCGGAAGAAGCCGCCAAGGCGGGGGTGCCCGTCATCGCCGACGGTGGTCTCCGCACCTCGGGTGATCTGGCCAAGGCGCTTGCGGCAGGTGCTTCCACCTGCATGGTCGGCTCGCTGCTGGCCGGGACCGAGGAAGCTCCCGGCGAAACCTTTTTGTATCAAGGCCGTGCGTACAAATCCTACCGCGGCATGGGAAGTGTCGGCGCCATGGGCCGTGGTTCGGCCGACCGCTATTTCCAGGGCGACATCAAGGATCAGCTGAAGCTGGTGCCCGAGGGGATCGAGGGTCAGGTCGCCTTCAAGGGCTCCGCGCGCGAAGTCATCCACCAGCTCGTCGGCGGCATCAAGGCGGCGATGGGCTACACCGGGTCGGCCACCATTCCAGACCTGCAGCAGCGCGCGCAGTTCGTGCGGATCACCGGCGCAGGGCTTCGTGAAAGCCATGTCCACGACGTCACGATCACGCGGGAAGCGCCGAACTACCCGACGCGGGGCTGAGGGCGTCTTCCGCCAACCAATCTCGCCGTCACCCCCGCGCAGGCGGGGGTAAATTCTGGCTGGCGTCGCGAAAAGAGCCGCTCGACCAGCCAAAATCGATTCCCGCCTCCACGGGAATGACGGCTGATAGCGTCGGTTCTGCCAACAAACCGCTGGCAAAGTTGGAAGCGATTTGCTCCACGCGAGTGATGCCTTCTGACCTCACTGTTATTAGTTTCAAAATGAAACCTATATTCCGGCACGAAACCGCCTCTTGGCGTGAACTTCGTGAACTTCGGGTCCGTGTCGCATGACCCCCGCCGCCCGCACCCAGGCCGCGATCGAACTGCTCGATGCGATCGTCACCGCCGCCCGTGACGGTGGCCCGGCGGCCGACACGCTGATCGCCCGCTACTTTGCGCAGCGCCGCTATGCCGGCTCGAAGGACCGCCGCGCTGTCCGAACACTCGTCTACGATGCGATCCGCAGCCTCGGCGAGCGCCCGGCCAGCGGCCGCGCGGCGATGCTCGCACTGGCGAAAGACCGGCCTGAGCTGGCCGAGACGTTCGACGGCAGCGCGCACGGCCCGGCCCCGATTGATGCGAAGGAGCAGGCCGCGCTTTCCGGTGTCGCGCCCGCGTGGCTGGTGGATGGGTTGCAGCGCTCCGGCCTCGACCGTACGCAGCTGACTGCGCTGCTCGACCGAGCGCCGCTCGATATCCGCGTCAACACGCTGATGGGCAGCCGGGACGACGCGCTCGCTCTGTTCGACGGCGCCGCGCCGATCGATCGCACGGCCGCCGGGCTTCGTCTTCCCGCCGACACTGCGGTCGAACGCTCGCCGGCGTTCGAGGGCGGCCTGATCGAAGTGCAGGACGCGGGCAGTCAGATCGTCACCACCGTCGCCCAGGCCATGCCCGGCATGACCGTGGTCGATCTGTGCGCAGGGGCCGGCGGCAAGACGCTGGCGCTCGCCGCGCTGATGGCGAACGACGGCCGCATCGTCGCGACCGACACGGATCGCGCCCGGCTTCAGCGCCTCCAACCCCGCGCCGATCGCGCCGGCGTGACGATCGTCGAGACGCGACTGCTCGATCCGGGCGAGGAAGCCGATGCATTGGCCAACCTTACGGGGGCGGCCGACGTCGTGCTGATCGACGCGCCCTGTTCGGGGACCGGCACCTGGCGCCGAAATCCGGAGGCACGGTGGCGGCTGACCGCGCCGCGGCTCGAGCGTCTGGTCGCGACCCAGGCGCGGTTGCTCGACCTCGGCGCGACGCTGGTGAAGCCGGGTGGATCGATCACATACATCGTCTGTTCACTGCTGGACGCCGAAGGTCGTGCGCAGGTCGACGCCTTCCTGGCCCGGCATCCGGGCTGGGCGGCGGAGGGGCCGGCGGCGGGCACGGCGCACGGTGCAGGCGCTCGATTGGCGCCGGCAACCGACGGGACCGACGGCTTTTTTGTCGCACGCCTGCGGGCTGCGTGATAACTTTGCCCGTGATGATCGGGTGGGAGACTGTGATGCGTTATCTTTCGGTCGCGGCGGCAGTGGGCCTGACGCTCGTCTCGCTCTCGACGTCGCTCCACGGCCAGCGCCGCGACGACCAGATCGATCCGCGTTCGGTCGCGTTGCTCGAAAAGGGCCGCGCTCTGAAGGCCGCGGGCAATCTGTCGGGTGCGACGGACATGGTCGAAACCGCACTGGTCGTCGATCCGCGCAACCGCCCGGGCTTCCTGCTGCTTGCCGAAATCGCGCGCGCGCAGAATCTGCCGGGCAAGGCGATCCGCCTGTACCGCGAGGCTTTGCTGCTCGAACCCAACGACGTCGCAGCGCTCAAGGGGCAGGGCGAAGCGATGGTCCAGAAGGGTGCAGTCGAGAAGGCGAAGGAAAATCTCGCCAAGATCCAGAAGCTGTGCGCCGCCAAGCCCTGCGCCGAGGGCGCGCAGCTTTCGGCGGTGATCGCGAAGGGTCCGCCGGTGGTCTCGGCCACCGCGCAGGTGGCGAAGCAGGACGCGACGAAGGTGCCCGAGGCTCAGAATTAACCGAGCAGGCGGGCGACCGCGACGAACTCGGCCACGCTGACCGTTTCCGCCCGCCGCGCCGGGTCGATCCCGACCACTTCCAGCGCGTCGAGGGCACCCGGCACCGCTTTCAGGCTCTGCCGCAGCATCTTGCGCCGTTGACCGAACGCCGCCGCTGTCAGGCGCTCCAGCGTCGCGATCCGCACGCCCTCCGGCGCCTCGGTCGGAACGATGTGAACGACCGCCGACATGACCTTCGGCGGCGGAGTAAAGGCGGAGCGATGAACCGGCATCGCGATCCGCGCGGTCGAGCGCCATTGGCTGAGCACTGCCAGCCGGCCGTAATGGTCGCTACCGACCGGGGCGACCACGCGCTCGGCGACCTCCTTCTGGAACATCAGCGTCAGGCTTGCCCACCACGGTGCCCATTCCGCCGAGAGCCAGCCGACAAGCAGGGGCGTGCCGATATTGTAGGGCAGGTTCGCGACGATATGCGGTCGGCCGGTGAACAGGCTGCGATGGTCGATCGTCATCGCGTCGCCTTCGACGACGGTCAGCTTGCCCGGATAGGCCGCCTCCAGCTCGGCAAGCGCGGGAATGCAGCGCCGATCCCGTTCGATCGCGGTCACGCGCGCGCCTGCTGCCAGTAAGGCGCGGGTCAGGCCGCCGGGACCGGGGCCGATCTCCAGGACCTCGGCATCGGTCAGGTCACCCGGGATCGCTGCGATACGGGCCAGCAATTGCCCGTCGAACAGGAAATTCTGCCCGAGCGCCTTCGATGCGGCCAGGCCGTGGCGCGCAACGACGTCACGCAACGGGGGTAGGGTTGGCGGCGTCATGCGTCGGATCGCCTCAGGCGACAGCGCGGCGCGCGGCAGCGTCGCCGGCAAGGCGGATTGCCGCGATCGTCGCGCCTGCTTCCGCCATCCCCTTGCCCGCGATGCCAAACGCCGTGCCGTGATCGGGAGAAGTCCGGACGATCGGCAGGCCGAGCGTCATGTTGACACCCTCGTCGAAGTGCAATGCCTTCAGCGGGATCAGCGCCTGATCATGATAGAGGCACATCGCAGCGTCATATTGCGCTCGGGCGCGCGCGTGAAACATGCTGTCCGCCGCCATGGGGCCGACCGCGTCGATCCCTTCCTCGATCAGCTGCGCGATCGCCGGCTCCAGGACGTCGATCTCCTCTCGCCCGATCGCGCCCGACTCGCCCGCGTGAGGATTGAGGCCGGCAAAGGCCAGTCGCGGGCGCTCGATACCGAAATTGCGGTGAAGCCCCCGCGCGGTTGCCCGGGCCTTCGCCAGGATAAGTTCGACGGTCACCAGCCGTGGCACCTCGGCCAGCGCGACATGGGTCGTGATCGGCACGACCCGCAACGTCGGGCCGGCAAGCATCATCACCGCATTTTCGCGCGCGATGCCGCAACGTTCGGCGACGAACTCGGTCTGGCCGGGATGGGTGAAGCCGATACGGTAAAGCTCTGCCTTCGAAACCGGCCCCGTCACCAGTGCGCAGGCCGCACCCGAGCGGGTCACGCCAACCGCAAGCTCCAGCGATTCGATGGCGCAGCGGGCCCCATCGACGTCAGGCTGCCCCGGCACGATCGCACCGGCGTCCGATACGGATAGAACCGGCAACGCGTCGCCGAACACCGGGACGGCTTCGGCAGGGGCAGCGATCCGGGCGATCGGCCCCTTCCACACGGCCGAGATCGCCCGCACGTCACCGATCGCGAAGAAGGGAGGTAGGGCGTGCACACCCCGCGCGTCCCACGCCTTTGCGATCGTCTCCGGCCCTATGCCGGCCGGGTCGCCCATCGACACGGCAATCGGCGCCATGTCGGGGCGGGCGACCCCCGTCACCTTAGCGATACTCGACGACCGCGTCGCGACGCAGGTCGCGCAGCATGCGCTGGGCGCGCAGGTTCACGCGCGTGTCTTCCAGCTTCGCCACGACCTGCTCGACAGTCGGCAGGTTAGCCGCCTTCGGATCATCGCGACCGCACAGCACGAAGGCGCGCACGCCTTCCTTCGGGTCGCCGAAGATCGGCGTCGACTGGCCGATCTGCATATTCAGAATGACGTCCTGCAGCGCTGGCGGCAATTCACGGGCGCTGATCGAATCATTGTCGACGACCTCCGCTCCGATTTCCTCAGCGATCTTGGCGACGCTGCCGCAGCCGTTGATCCGCTTGACGGCAGCCGCCACGACCGAGCCGCGCTGGCTGGCCTGAGCTTCGCTGATGCCGTTAGGAAACTTCACCGTCAGCTGGCGCAAAGCGAGCTTGGCATCGCGCGGATCGACGGTCAGCACCTGCCGCTTGTCGACGAGATACAGGATCGAATAGCCGCCCGGCACTTCGATCGGTCCGGCGATCTGCCCGACCTGCAGCCCCGCGGCCGCGGTCTGCAACTCCCGCGGCAGGACGTCGAGGCGCACCCAGTCGAGGTCGCCGCCAACCGCCTTGGTCGATGCATCGGAGAAATTGCGTGCAAAATATTCGAACGGAGCTCCACCGCGCATCTGTTCGATCATCTTGCGGCTGGCATCGACGACTTCCTCGGCTGGCCGCGACGCGTCGACACGCAGGAAGATTTCGGCGAGGTGATATTCCTCGGTGCCCTTGGCGGCTTCGAGGCGGGCGATCATCGCCTTGGCCTCTTCCTCGCTCACGTTGACCTGCGGGCTGACCTTCTTGCTCAGCAGGCGGTTCCAGGCGAGATCCCCTTCCAGCTGGCGCTTGAGCGCGCGGTCCGACGAACCCATGCCGCGAAGCAGCTTCGTCAGCTCCTCCGGCGTCTTGTTGAAGTTGCGCGCAACGCGGGCGTAGCTCTGATCGATCTGCGACTGCGGAATGGTGATGTCGTTGGCCTTGGCCTCCTGCACCTTCAGCGTATCGTCGACCAGTTCGCGCAGCATCTGCAACTTGACCTGATCGACCTGATCCGCCGGCAGATTGACCTTCCGGCCGTTCTGGATTTCGCTGAGGCCGATCGTCATCGCCATGCGCTGATCGACATCGGTGCCGGTCAGGACCGATCCGTTGACGATGGCGGTGGGCTTGCGAACATTCGGGTCGGCCTTGCCGAAAATCTGCAGGTTCTGCGGCAGGTCGAGCCCGGTCGAAGGTACCTGGCTGTCGGGCACCGTCTGGGCCGCCAGCGCACCCGCTGCCGCCGTCGTCAAAAGCGCCGCGATCTGTGCGGCCGGGCGGCTGAGCCGCACCAGGTGAGAAACCTTCGTCACGTCGTTTCTGCTATCCCGTCATGCGCCCAAAGCGCGAATGGAAATGTCGCTATACACCAATTCCGGCTGAACCGTGGCTTACGCGACGTCAGCGACCCAAATTCTTGAGTGACAAGGTCAGGAGATAGCTGTTCCCCCGACGCGCGTCGCCGCGATCCTGATAGTCGCGCCGCCACGTCACGCCAAGCCTGAGACAATCGTCCTCATATGTGACGCCGACACGGTGTCGTACCGGATCAAACCCTTGCGACTGAGACAGCGGGTCTTCTGCGCGATCTGTCAGGTCGATCGTGGCCGATCCGAAGGCGGACCAGAAGCGAGCGAACTGCACCCGTCCGCCGACCCGCGCTTCCTCGCGGTCCTGCAAGTCCTCGAGCGTGGGATCGATATTCCGGTCGAGCCGCAGATAGCCGAGCAGGACATAGGTCGAGCGGGTCCCGATCGTCGCATCGATCTCGTTTCGACGGACGGCAAACCCGTCTTTGTCGACCCGGTAGCGGTGGATCAGCGACACGAAATCACGGTAGCGGATCGTCGTGCGACCGATGATGTCGGAAAAGCGATCCGACAATCCGGTACCGTCGGGCAGGATCGATAGGCGATTCGACAGGCGATAACTCTGGCCGACATTCGCCTCGACCGAGATGCCGGGCAGGTCGAGCGCATAGTCAACGCCGTAGGTGAAGCGGGCGGTATCCTCGAACCGGTCGTAGCCGGGGAAGCGATTGAGCGCGAAAAGGTTCGAATCCTCCAGCTCGACCGCCCGCGCGTCTTCGTTCGGTATCGACAGGTTTGCGATCTTGGGGCTCGCGACGATCTGCGCGCGCGGGGTCACGCGCTGGGTTCCGCCCAGAAAGTTGCCGATGAACGGCCATTTCACATCGACCGCGAGCGCGCCGATGGCCCGGCTCGAAAAACCCTCCTCGCCGCGGTAGCTGGCAACCGTCGTCGCCAGCACGTCATTGGCGTTATACACATCGCCGCGAGCGAAGGCGGTGAAGGTGACTTCCTGACCCCAACGGGTCAGTCGGCGCAGATCCCACCGCAGCGATGCAAAGGCGCGTTGCGTGTCCTGCCCTTCGGGCCGAGTCAGGGCCAGTGTGTTGAGCTGAAGAAGCGCCTGTCCGCCGAGGAGACCAGTGATGCGACGGCGATAGTCGATCTCCGGCAGAGCGATCGGCTGAACGCTCTGGTTCTCGGTCAACCGCATCGTCTGGGTCGACCAGCCCGCGATCGAGAGATAGCTGTCCGCGTCGATGCGTTCGACCCGGACCGTCGATCGCAGACGGTCATCGCGCGAAATGTCGTACCGCCGCAGGAACGTCTTGTCGGTGACGAGTCGGATCGATTCGCTGACGCTCCACGTCGGGCTCAGCTGGAAGCGACCGGCGCTGTCGAGGTAACCGCGAAAGGCATATTCGGTCGTGCCGGTCAGGCCGGCGATCGCCGGATCGTCGCTCCGCCGGCTTGAGGTCGCCCAGGCCGCGACGCGAAAGGCGCCGAGTGGGTTGAGTTCGCGATATTCCGCCGACAGCATAGGCACCGCATTGGTGAAAATCCGCGGCGTGACGGTAAGGTCGCGATTATCGCCAAGTTCGAAGAGATAGGGCAGGCCGATCTCGAGCCCGTTGACCCGGCCGATCCGAATGTCCGGCAACAGCAAGCCGCTGGCCGGACGCCCGCCGATCGGATGCGAGAAAGTCGGCAGGGGGATGGTCGGCAGACCGAACAGCGACAGCCGCGCCCCCTTGTACCGGATCCGCCCCGCCTCGGAATCGTAGACCACGCGCACCGCGCTGATCTTCCACGACGGCTCCTTCGGGCAGCCCGCACTGTTGGTCACGTTGCACGGTGTGTAGGCGGCGTCCTCGACAGTAATGACACCGCCGTCCGCCCGGCTGCCGCGCCGGGCCGCGATGCGCCCCCCCTGTTCCAGGACGACGAGCATATTCTCGATCACGCCGTCCTTCAGCGAGTCGGTGAGCTCGATCCGATCGCCGTACGCGACATCGCCGCCCGGATTCGTGACAGCGATATTGCCGTTCGCGATTACCTGTCCGGTCTTGCGGTTCCACGTCACCGTGTCGGCCCGCAGGCGGTCGGCTTGGCGGAACATTCGGACGTCACCCTTGGCGGTGACGATGTCGTCTTCGAACTGATACTCGAGCGTGTCGGCGCTGAACTGTACCTGGTCGTCCCGCGCTGGAAGTGACACCTCGGACGGCGGCGGGGGCGCAACCGATCGATCCTGCAGATCCTGGGCAGCGGCCGGAAGCGCAATCAGCGCAAGCGCCAGGGCGCCGGACGACAGCAGGGCAGGACGCTTCACGAAACTCGAGTCTCCACACGGGCGCCCTCGGCCCATCCCGGCGCCCTATCGCACCGGAAGGGCTTGCCCGCAATCACCGTGTCGGTGCTTTGCGAAACCGATCGGCCATGCCTAGATAGGACGGCATCAATCACAATTTCCCGGACACCTTAATGCAGGTCATTTTTGCCGCCACTGTTCCCGCCGACGCCGATGTTCTCGTGCTGCCGGTCGAAAAGGACGGGCTGTCACGCGCTCGACTGACCGGACTCGATGCGGCCGCGCAGGCGCTGGTCCACGGCGGCGCGTCGGCAACGAAGTTCGAAGGCGAAGCAGGAACGATCGCCGAAATGGTCGTGCCGGCGGACGGCCGTATCCGGCGCGTGGCACTACTCGGTGTCGGCGCGGGTGCGGATCGAGACTGGGAAAAGGCTGGCGGCGCCCTCGTCGCGCGGTATCAGGTCGGCGGGACGATCGCCTTGACGGCCGACCTGTCCAGCCTCGACACCCCGCCGACCGCGCAGGCGATAGCGGGTTTCGCAGCGACGGCCGCGCAGCGCGACTGGCGGCATGATATCTATCGCACCAAACTGCCCGAAAAGCAGAAGCCGACGCTTAAGACCCTCACGATCGTCGGTGCGCCGGGCGATACGGATAACAGCTTCGCCGCAGTCGATGCAGTGACGCAGGGCATGGCCCTGACGAGGACGCTGGTCGCGGAACCGGCGAACATCCTCTACCCCGAAAGCTTCGTGGAGCGGGTGACGCAGGCCGTCGATGGCCTCGGGCTCGAGGTCGAAGTTCTCGATGAGGCCGCGATGCGGGCGCACGGCATGGGCGCGTTGCTCGGGGTAAGCCAGGGCTCGCGCCGCGAAGCACGGCTGCTCGTTCTCAAGTGGAACGGTGCCGGCGAAGGCGCGTCGACAGTGGCGCTGGTCGGCAAGGGCGTGACCTTCGACACCGGCGGCATCTCGATCAAGCCGGCGGGCGGGATGGAGGACATGAAGTGGGACATGGGCGGGGCAGGGGCCGTTGCTGGCGCCATGCTCGCGCTCGCCAAGCGCAAGGCCAGGGCGAACGTCGTCGGCGTGATGGGCCTGGTCGAGAACATGCCGGACGGCAATGCACAGCGCCCCGGCGACGTCGTGACGTCAATGTCGGGCCAGACCATCGAGGTGATCAACACCGACGCCGAGGGGCGCCTGGTGTTGTGCGACGCGATCACCTGGGTCCAGCAGGCGCACAAGCCGGCAACGATTGTCGATCTCGCCACGCTGACGGGTGCGATGATCGTCAGTCTGGGCAACGAATATGGCGGGTTGTTCTCGAACGACGAGGATCTGGCCGGCCAGTTGCTCGCCGCCAGCCTCGCCTCGGGCGACAAGCTGTGGCGCTTCCCGCTGGCAGACGCGTATGACAAGCTGATCGACAGCCCGATCGCCGACATGAAGAATGTCGGCCCGCGCGGCGCCGGGTCGATCACGGCGGCGCAGTTCCTGAAGCGCTTCGTGGATGAGGGCGTAAAGTGGGCGCACCTCGACATTGCCGGCATGGTCTGGTCGGACAAGGACGGGACCAACTACGGCAAGGGAGCGACCGGCTACGGGGTGCGGTTGCTCGATCGGTTCATTCGCGACGCGTTCGAGCGCTGACACAGGCCTGTGCAGGTCGACTTCTATCACCTCGTCGCCAGCCCGCTCGAACGGGTGTTGCCGCGGATCGCCGAGCGGGTGGTCGGCGGCGACGGGCGGCTGGTGATCGTGGCTGGCGACGAGCGCCAGCGCATGGCGCTCGACCGGTTGCTATGGACCTACACGCCCGACAGCTTCTTGCCCCATGCCCAGGCGGGAGGAGCGCGGGATGCCGACCAGCCGGTGCTGATCGCGAGCGAGCCCGTTGCCGCGAATGGCGCGCGTAACGTGGCGCTGGTCGATGGCGTCTGGCGTGACGACGTCCTCGGCTTCGACCGAGCGTTCCATTTCTTCGACGGCGACAGCGTCGGCGCCGCGCGCCAGGCCTGGAAGTCGCTCGGTAATCGGGAGGGCGTCGAGCGGCGGTACTGGAAGCAGGACGATGCCGGCAAATGGACGCAGGCGGCCTGACGGTTGCCAAACCGCCGCCCCGGCCCTAGGGCGGCGCCGCAATTTCCGCACCTCACAAGACAGGAGCCCGTGACCGTCATGGCCGCGAACCGTACCTTTTCGATCATCAAGCCCGACGCTACCCGCCGCAACCTGACCGGCGCCGTCACCAAGATGCTGGAAGACGCTGGCCTGCGGGTCGTCGCGTCGAAGCGCATCCAGATGACCAAGGAACAGGCCGAGGGCTTCTACGGCGTTCACCGCGAGCGCCCGTTCTTCAACGACCTGGTCAGCTTCATGATCTCGGGCCCCGTCGTCGTCCAGGTGCTGGAAGGCGAGAACGCCGTGCAGCGCAATCGCGACGTCATGGGCGCGACCAACCCGGAAAACGCCGAGCCCGGTACGATCCGCAAGGAACTGGCCGAATCGATCGAAGCGAACTCGGTCCACGGTTCGGATTCGGACGAGAACGCCGCGATCGAAATCGCCTATTTCTTCAAGCCGGAAGAAATCATCGGCTGATGTCTGGCGGGCGGCCGGTGATCCGGCCGCCCGCATCCAAGATCAATTGCTCGTCGTGCTTGCCGGACGTGCGACGGCAGTGATCGGCGTGACCGAAGCGCCCGCGGGCAGGGTCACCGGCAGTGCGTCCACCGTATAGGCCTTGAGCTCCCGCCCCTGTGGGATCCGCGCGCTCTTGCCCGTCACGAACGGCGCGACCGGCCAGATCAGCGCGACCGACGCGACCGTCGCGACGGTGTTGCCTTCGCCTTCCTGACGATACTTACCCGTCACCGGAATACGGCGACCATTCAGGTTAATCGAGCGCATCTCGACTTCCATCTTGCCCGATTTGCCGAACGCACCCTTGCCGGTCTTCCACACGACTTCGCCCACCGCAGGCGTGCCCTTCGGGATTACGACATAGTCGCCCATCATCACGTCGTAAGCGACCGACAGGTCGAACTTCGTACCGACATCGACCTTCGCACCCTTCGTCGTCAGGTCCTGATTCATCGACAACACGATTTCGGTATTGGCGGGAAGTGTGCTGGCGGGGTCGGTGGGCTTGGCGGCGGCCACCGCCTGGATGGGCTCGGCAGTCTGCGCCGAGAGAAGTGTCGGCGTTGAAAGTGCAGCCGCGAGCGCGGCCGTGACGACGAGCGTCTTCATGATTGGCATCCCCCTGTGCGCCATCTCCCCCCTGGAGCCAGCGTGTCGTCAGCCTAGTCCGCAAATCGCCCATCGCAATGGCGCCGATTGGGTCATTTTGGTTGAAGTTCAGCCCGTTGCCTTCAGTGCTTCCGATGCCCAAAGCGCGTCAAGCTTACGCCCATCACCGCCCGATTGCCGGCGGACCAGCCCGCGCACGGTGAACGACCGCCCGCCGATCAGTCCGCCCGGCTCCGTTCGCCACAACAGGTCGTAGATCGCGGTTTCGCTGCGCTCGC
The DNA here is from genome assembly GCA_016937575.1 of Roseomonas aeriglobus. Lineage (NCBI taxonomy): Bacteria > Pseudomonadati > Pseudomonadota > Alphaproteobacteria > Acetobacterales > Roseomonadaceae > Muricoccus > Muricoccus aeriglobus. Next base: position 1,569,547 of record JAFHKN010000002.1, read on the forward strand.
CGTCCTCCGCGGTGCAGGTCGCCGCGATCAGCACGGGCACACGCCCCTCGCGCCGGTCGGCGCCGCCGTCGGTCAGCTTCAGCATCGGCTTCGCCAGCCAGTCCGCTTCGATCAGGTGGGTGGCGACGGTGGTTTGCGTGGCCACGCCCAAGGCGGTCGGAAAGCGGATGTCGGCGCTTTCCAGCGGGCAATCTGCGGGACCGCGAAACGTGACCCCGCGTGCATCGACCGAGGCCGTCGTCAACGGCACGCGGTGGCGCTGGGCCGATTGCTCCGCCTTGGTCGCCGCCTTCTCCGCAGCGGCATCCTGGCGGTCCTGGTAGCCACTCCAGAAGGTCAGACCCGCGATGACGACACCGGCGACGGCGACAGCTTCGCCGATCGAGATCCAGCGGCGGCGGATCGCCCGGGTCTCGGCCTTCTCGGCCGGCGTTTCATCGCTCATCGTCCGCCTGCTTCGAGGAAGCGGCGAGGCGCGACCATTTCCCAGCTCTGTGCAACGCGGTCGCCGATGTGATCCCAATTGCTGCCAGACGCATCGGTGCGAATGGCGATCCAACCCGACGGCCCGAGGTATGCGGGCTTGAAGTAAAGCGCGGGATCGGCCTCGATCAGCGCCGCCATCTCGTCCACGCCTGTGGTCTTGACCAGGACCGCCGTTTCGCCGTCGCTATGATAATTGTGCCAGAAATAGGCGAAGAACTTGCCGCCCTCGATATGGAAGCCGGGCGAGCCATGCGACGTCCGTTCGGCGGCACCCGGCAGGGCGAGGGCAATGGCCCGCAGTTTTTCGAGGTCGCCGTCCTGATCCGGGCTCATCGTCGCACGAACTCCGCGAGTATCCTTGGGTAGAGCGAATGCTCGACCGCGAGCACTCGTTCCGCGAGCGTATCTGCGGTGTCGTCGGGCAGGATCGGGACGCGCGCCTGACCGAGCACTTGGCCTGCATCGAGTTCCTCGGTCACGACGTGGACCGAGCAGCCGGCCTCCGCATCTCCGGCTTCGATCGCGCGGGCGTGCGTGTCGAGGCCTTTGTAGAGCGGCAGCAGCGACGGGTGAATGTTGAGGATGCGCCCCGCCCAGCGCGCGACGAAATCGTCCGAGAGCAGGCGCATGTAGCCAGCCAGCGCGATCACCTCGACCCCGGCATCGCGCAGCGCAGCGTCGAATGCGGCTTCGCGGTCGGCGCGCTTGCCGGGATGGGCGAAGGTCGCGATGCCCTGTTCCGCGGCCCAGGCGAGGCCGGCAGCGTCAGGCTTGTCGCTGGCGACGAGCACGACCCGATAGGCTTCGCCGGCGGCCCGAACGAGCGACTGCATGTTCGAGCCGCGGCCCGAAATCAGGATACCGACGCGCCTGGTCATCGGCGGCAAAGTTCACGAAGTTTACCCTTATGGCCCAAAAAAACCGAAGTGAAATTTCGCATGTTGGGACTCAGGGTGATTAACATCGATGACGGCTGACAGGATTTTTCCAACATTACCAGTCGCGCGTCAGTCGGAGTGGGTCGCCGACCAGTCGCCCCGCGCGCTCCACGTTTCGGTCGACCCCGCCACGGTGCAGCCGCGCCGGCCCGCGCGGACATCGCCGATGCGAACGACGGTCTCACCCGCCGCGGTCAGGTTGGCCGCGACCGTGTCAGCATCCGCGGCGGCAACGATCACCGCCATGCCAATACCACAGTTAAAGGTGCGGGCCATTTCCTCGGGCTCGATCGCCCCCTGCGCCTGCAGGAACGCCATCAGCCGCGGCTGCGGCCAGGCGTCGGCGTCGACATGGGCGTGCAGCCCCTCCGGCAGGACGCGCGGGATGTTTTCGAGCAGGCCGCCACCGGTGATGTGCGCCAGGCCATGAATGCGGCCGGCACGCAGTTCCGGGAGGAGCGGCTTCACGTAGATGCGGGTTGGCGCCATGAGCGCATCGATCATGCGAACCTCATGATCGAAGGTCGCGGGACGATCGAGCTTCCAACCCTTGTCAGCGGCCAACCGCCGGACCAGGCTGAAGCCGTTCGAATGGACGCCCGACGACGCGAGGCCGAGGATCACGTCGCCATCGGCCACGCGGTCTCCGGTCAGCAGCTCTTCGCGCTCGACCGCGCCGACGCAGAAACCGGCGAGGTCATAGTCGCCGTCCGCATACATGCCCGGCATCTCCGCCGTCTCGCCGCCGATCAGCGCGCAACCAGCCTGGCGGCAGCCCTCCGCGATGCCGGCGATGACGCGTTCGGCCACGGCATTGTCGAGCTTCCCGCTGGCGTAATAATCGAGGAAGAACAGCGGCTCGGCGCCCTGGACGATCAGGTCGTTGGCGCACATCGCGACCAGGTCGATGCCGACACCGTCGTGCGCGTCATGCTCGATCGCGAGCTTCAGCTTGGTGCCGACGCCGTCGTTGGCGGCGACGAGCAGGGGATCCTTGAACCCGGCCGCCTTGGGGTCGAACACCCCGCCGAACCCGCCAAGCGCAGCATCGGCCCCGGGGCGGCGCGTCGACTTGGCGAGCGGGGCGATGGCGCGGACCAGCGCGTTGCCGGCGGCAATCGAGACGCCCGCCTGTTCGTAGGTGTAGCTTTCGGTCATCGCACAGGCCTCGACAAGATTCCGGTCGCCCTGGGCTGTCGGAGTGCTGCCCTTCTTCTGCGCGGAAGAAAGGGCAGGGCTTCGACACGCTCAGCCCGAACGGGGGAGTGGATCGCGCGCCCTCTAGCCACAACGCGCTTGGATTTCCACGCCCGCTTCGCCAAAAGGGCGCTCAGATGGTCATTCGCCGTATCCCCCGCGCGCTGGAGTTCGGACTGGCAGCAGCCTTGCTGGCCGGTGCCGGCTATGTTTCCGCGCAGATCGAAGGCGAGGATCGCGGCGCTGCGCCGATCGACAGCTCGGGCGATTTCGAGGTCGGCGGGGTGACCGTCGACACGACCGGCAAGACCGCGGAGGCCGCCCGCCTTGCCGGATGGCGGATCGCCCAGCGCAAAGCGTGGAACCTGCTGAGCCGGCGCCTGACGGGCGCCAATGGCAGTCTGGCCGATGGGGCGCTCGATTCGATCGTCACCGGCATCGTCGTCGAAAACGAACAGATCGGTCCCGGGCGGTACATCGCGCGACTGGGCGTCCTGTTCGACCGGGCCCGCGCCGGGCAGATCCTGGGCGTCGCGACGACCTTCACCCGATCGCCGCCGATGCTGGTCATTCCCGTGATGTGGTCGGGCGGATCGGGACAGGTGTTCGAACGCACGACGCCGTGGCAACAGGCCTGGGCGCGCTATCGCACCGGCAACAGCGTGATCGATTACGTCCGCCCCGTCGGCACCGGGTCAGACCCGCTGCTGCTCAACGTCGGCCAGACGGGGCGACGCGGACGTGGCTGGTGGCGTACCGTGCTCGACCAATATGGCGCGAGCGACGTGGTGATGCCGGAAGCGCGCCTCTACCGGCAATATCCCGGCGGGCCGATCATCGGCGTGTTCACGGCCTTTCACGGGCCGGACAGGGTACCGCTCGCCCGCTTCACGTTGCGGGCGCCCGACGCGAACGGGCTGAACGCGCTGCTCGACGCAGGCGTCGCGCGGCTCGACGAGGCCTATCAGTCGGCATCGCGCGGCGGGGCGCTGAACCCCGACGCTATGCTCGCGCCACCGCCCAAGCCCGAAGCCACGCCGACGCCGACCCCGACGCCAACCCCCAGCGGCACCGATCCGATCGGCGACATCATCGCGGCGTCGGGTGGGCAGACGATTCAGGTCCAGTTCGACACGCCGACCGTGGGTGCGGTGACGAGCGCCGAGGCGGCCGTCCGCGGCATTCCCGGAGTATCGTCGGCGTCCACCGCCAGCCTGGCGCTGGGCGGCGTATCGGTAATGCGCGTCACCTTCGCCGGCGACGTGGCGGTGCTCCGCACGGCGCTGGAGGCGCGGGGGTGGACCGTTCAGGAAGGCGGCGGCACGTTGCGCATCCGCCGCGCCGCCGCGCCCAACGCGCCGCTTGCCGTCCCGTCACCGGGGGGCTGATGCAGCAACTCGACCTGCCGCTGCCGAAACCGGTCAATCCGCGGGCGGAGGAATTTCTGGTCGGGCCGTCCAACGCCCAGGCCGTCCACGCGATCGAACATTGGGGCACCTGGCCGGTGATGACCGCGTTGCTGGTCGGCCCGCGCAAATCGGGACGCAGCCTGCTGGCCCGCGCTTTCCTGGCCAAATCGGGTGGAACGGTGATCGACGACGCCCACCGATCGAGCGAATCAGAGCTGTTCCATGCCTGGAACCGTGCCCAGGCCGATCATCGCCCGCAATTGCTGATCGCCGACCACGCCCCGCCCGACTGGGTGATCCGCCTGCCCGACCTGCGCTCGCGGATCGCGGCATCGCCGCACCTGGCGGTCGATCATCCCGACGATGCGCTGGTCGGTGACCTCCTCCGCTACCTGTTCGAACGGCGCGACCTGGATGCGCGCGACGATGTCGTCGCCTGGCTCGACCGGCGGTTGGAGCGGACGCACCTGGCCGTCCTGCGCGCGGTCGAGCGGATCGAGGAGGAGGCGGATCGTCGCCGGGTGCGTCGCCTGTCGATCCCGCTCGCGCGCGCGGCGCTGGGCGGCGGCGGCTTTATCATCGATCCGTCACATGAAGATGCAAGGGCGGTCGGATGATTCCGCCCCAGACATCGCAAGCCCCCGTTTCGCCCGTCATGCCGGAGCCAGCTCGCCCGGATGCCGAAAGCCGCTATTTCAACCGCGAACTGTCGTGGCTGGCGTTCAATCGCCGGGTGATCGAGGAAGCGTGCAACCCGGCACATCCGCTGCTCGAACGGCTGCGGTTCCTGTCGATCTCCGGTTCGAATCTCGACGAATTCTTCATGACGCGGGTCGCCGGGCTGATCGGCCAGCAAATCCGGGGGGTCGAGCAACGCTCCGCCGACGGCCGCACGCCCAAGCAGCAACTGGCGGCGATCGTCGAAGTGGGCGACGCGCTCGTCGATTCGCAACAGGGGGTATGGCGCGACCTGTCGGCGGCACTGGCGGGCCAGGACATCCGCATCGTCGATGGCGACGTGCTGGACGAAACGAGCGCGGCCTGGCTCGCGATCTATTTCCGCGAACAGCTGTTCCCGATCCTGACACCGCAGGCGCTGGATCCGGCGCACCCGTTCCCCTTCATTCCGAACGGCGGTCTGAGCGTCATCTTCGACCTGGTCCGCCTGTCCGACCAGGAGCCGATCCGCGAACTGATCCTGCTGCCCGCGGGCCTGTCACGGTTCGTCCGGCTTCCGGGTGAGGACTTCCGCTTCCTGACCATCGAGGACATCATCAAGCGTTTCTCGGGGCAGCTGTTCCCGGGATATGAGGTGAAGGCGTCGGCTGCGTTCCGCATCCTGCGCGACAGCGATATCGAGCTGGAGGAGGAGGCGGAGGATCTGGTCCTCTATTTCCGCAGCGCGATCAAGCGACGGCGGCGGGGCCGCGTGATCCGCCTGGAGATGGAAAGCGGGATCGATCCCGAACTGGAGCAGGTGCTGAAGGAGGAACTGGGCGGCGCCCGTGCGCTGCTCACCGAAATCGGCGGGTTCCTGGGGATCGGCGACCTCTCGCGCCTGGTCGAGATCGAGCGGCCCGACTTGCGATTCGCCCCATATGTCGCGCGGTTTCCCGAGCGCATCCGCGAATTCGGCGGCGATTGTTTCGCGGCGATCCGGGCGAAGGACATCATCGTCCATCACCCCTACGAGAGCTTCGACGTCGTCCTGGAGTTCCTGAAGCAGGCCGCCGCCGACCCCGATGTGGTTGCGATCAAGCAGACGCTGTACCGCGCAGGCAAACAGTCGGCGGTCATCAACGCCCTGATCGCCGCGGCCGAAGCGGGCAAATCGGTGACGGCGGTCGTCGAATTGAAGGCGCGGTTCGACGAGGAGCAGAATTTGCTGTGGGCCTCCGCGCTCGAGCGCGCCGGCGTGCAGGTCGTCTACGGCTTCATCGACTGGAAAACGCACGCCAAGATATCGATGGTGGTGCGGCGCGAAGGGGCGGGGTTCCGCAGCTATTGCCACTTCGGAACCGGCAATTATCACCCGGTCACCGCGCGCATCTACACCGATCTCAGCTTCTTCACTGCCGACCCGCGCCTCGGGCGCGATGCGGCGGCGGTCTTCAATTACATCACCGGCTATGTCGAGCCCGATTCGCTCGAGCTGCTGCACATCTCGCCGCGCCACCTGCGCAACGAGCTGGCGAAGCTGATCGACGTGGAGATCGGTCATGCGCTGGCCGGGCGGCCGGCGGCGATCTGGGCGAAGATGAATTCGCTGGTCGACCCGGCGATCATCGAAAAACTCTATGAGGCGTCGAACGCGGGGGTCGAGATCGACCTGATCGTTCGCGGTATCTGCTGTCTGCGGCCGGGCGTGCTGGAAATGTCGGCGCGCATCCGCGTGCGCTCGATCGTCGGTCGCTTCCTGGAGCATAGCCGCATCTGGGCCTTCGCCAACGGCAAGGACCTGCCCAACGACGAGGCGAAGGTGTTCCTGTCGTCGGCCGACTGGATGCCGCGCAACTTCGACCGCCGCGTCGAGTTCATGTTGCCGGTGCTCAATGAAACCGTCCATGATCAGGTGCTCGACCAGGTGATGGTCGCCAACCTCCTCGACAGCGAACAGAGCTGGGAACTGCAGCCTGACGGACGCTATGTCCGGGTGGCGCCGGGGCCGAAGCCGTTCAACCTGCACCGCTATTTCATGACCAATCCGTCACTGTCGGGCCGCGGCGCGGCACTGGGGCGGCGCGGGGCGGTACCCAAGCTGTCGCTGGCGCGACGCGGGCGCGGCGCGGGATGAGTGCCGCGCGCCGGCTGGCGATCATCGATATCGGATCCAATTCGATCCGCCTCGTCGTCTATCAGGGCGCGCGACGGGTGCCGGCGCCGATCTTCAACGAGAAGGTGATGGCCGGGCTTGGCCGGTCGCTGTCCGAAACCGGTGCGATCGATGCCGACGCGTTCGCGCTGGCGCGCACCGGTCTGGCCCGCTTCGCCTGGCTGACGCGGGAAATGAAGGTCGACGAGGTCCGCACCGTCGCAACCGCCGCCGTCCGGGATGCGAGCAACGGCGCAGACCTGATCGCGGTCGCCGAGAGCCTGGGCCTCTCCGTCGAGGTGCTGAGCGGGGAAGAGGAGGCGACCGCGGCCGGGATGGGCGTACTGTCGGCGATCCCCGACGCGGACGGCATCGTCGGCGATCTGGGCGGCGGCAGCCTGGAGTTGGTGCGGATCGTCGCCGGTACCGTCACCGACCGCGTGTCCTTCCCGCTCGGCGTCCTGCGCCTCTCGGCGATCCGCGCCAAGGGCAAGTCGTCGCTGGATCGCCGTGTCGCCGCCTTGCTGGCCGAGACCGGCTGGGCGGGGCGGGGGAAGGGGCTGCCGCTCTACATGGTCGGCGGGTCGTGGCGGTCGCTGGCCAAGCTGGACATGGAGCTGAACGGCTATCCGCTGCCCGTCATCCACGGTTATGCGATGAGCGGCGACGAGGTCGCCCGCCTGGGCCGGTCGCTGACGCATCTCGACAAGGCGCGAATGAAGGCGGTCGCAGGGATTTCCGCCGCCCGTGCGCCGACGCTCGGCGACGCGGCCGCGTTGCTGGCGATCCTGATGCGGCGTCTGGGGACGACCGCTGCGGTGGCGTCATCGCACGGGCTGCGCGAGGGGCTGCTTTACCAGCGCCTGCCCGGCGCGGTTCGTGCCGAAGATGCCCTGATCGTGGCGGCGCGCGAGGAAGCCCGGGTGGCGGGGCGATTTCCCGAACATGGCGACGTGCTCGATCGCTGGATCGCTCCGCTGTTCGACGCGGATCCGCCCGAACGTGCCCGCCTGCGGCACGCCGCCTGCCTGCTCGCCGACGTCGGATGGCGCGCGAACCCCGAATTTCGGGCCGAACGCGGGGTCGAGATCGCGCTGCACGGGAATTGGGTCGCGATCGATGCGCGGGGACGCGCGCTGATCGCGCAGGCGCTGCACGCCTCGCTCGGGGGGGAAGCGACATCGCCCGATCCGCTCGGTCGGCTGGCGCCGCATGACGAGCTTGCGGTCGCGCTGCAATGGGGGCTGGCGATGCGGCTCGGGCAGAGATTGTCGGGCGGCGTCGCAGGACCGCTCGAGCGTACGCGCCTGTCGATCGACGAAGACGCGGTACTGCTGCATGTCGCTCCGGCCGATTCCGCGCTCTACGGCGACACGGTCGAAAAGCGGCACCGCGCGCTTGCCGCCGCGACGGGACGGCAGGCGCGGCTGGTGATCGGCTGACCCGGATCAGCCGCAGTAGATTCGGCTGACGCGGTTATTTTCGTCGATGGCCACGTTTACGCGGCGCGACTTGAACTCCATCGTGACGACGTCGCCCGGCCGGATCGCGCGGAGCTTCTCAGCCCGCGACTGCATGCGGATGCGACGGGCGATGCCGTCGCCGTAGACCTGCCCGACATAGGCCTGGACGCGGTCGTTGAGACAGATGCCCTTGGTGTTCAGATCCACCGTACAACCGGTGAGCAGCAGCAGGGCGACGATCAACAATCTGCGCATCAGGCGTCCTCTTCGCTGTCGGTCCGGGTCATGGTCAATTTGCCGCCGCGCACGGTGAAGCCCAGCCGGCCTTCGACCAGATCGAGCGCATCGCGGCCGAATTGTTCGAAGCGCCATCCGTCCAGGATCGCCAGATCCTTGCGCTGGCCGGCGGCAAGCGCTTCCAAGTCGTCGGAGCGGGCGAGCAGGCGCGCGGCGACGTTGATGTCGCGGGCGCGGATCTTGAGTAGCAGCTTCAGCAGGTCGGCGACCAGCGCGCCTTCCTTGCCGAGCGCCGGTCCGCGTTCGTCGCGAGCCGGCATCTCGGCAGCGGGCAGGGGCTTGGCATCGGCGATGGCCGCCATCAGTCGACCGCCGATATCGTTGCCCGCCCAACTGGCCGATAGCCCGCGAACCTTGGCGAGGTCGGCCTGTTTGCGCGGCGGATTGCTGGCGAGGTCGGCGATCGTCTCGTCCTTGGCGATGCGGCCGCGCGGCAGGTTCTTGCCCCGCGCCTCGGTCTCCCGCCAGCGTGCGATCGCCTTCAGCCGGCCGAGCACTTCGGCCTTGCGGCTGTTGATGCGCACCCGCTGCCAGGCGGCATCGGGGTCTTGGGCGTAATTTTCGGGGTCGCCGAGCCGCTCCATCTCCTGGTCGAGCCAGTCGCCGCGCCCGGTCTTGCGCAGTTTGTCGAGCATCTTGGGAAAGATCTTCGACAGATGCGTCACGTCCGCGATGGCGTAGCTGATCTGGCGGTCGTCGAGCGGGCGACGGCTCCAGTCGGTGAAGCGCGCGCCCTTGTCGACCTGGATGCCCAGATAGCTGTCGACCAGGTTGGAATAGCCGATCTGTTCGCCCTGACCCAGCGCCATCGCCGCGATCTGCGTGTCGAAGAGCGGGAAGGGGGTCTTGCCGGTCAGGTTGTAGACGATCTCCAGATCCTGGCCGCCGGCGTGGAAGACCTTCAGCACCTCGTCATTCTCGGTCAGCAGGTCAAGCAGCGGTTTCAGGTCGATGCCGGGCGCCAGCGGGTCGATCGCCGCCGCTTCCTCGGTATTGGCGACCTGGATCAGGCAAAGCTCAGGCCAGAAGGTGTTCTCGCGCATGAATTCGGTGTCGACCGTGATGAACGGCGAAGCGCTGAGGCGGGTACAAAGATTGGCGAGGGTAGCCGAGTCTTCGATCAACGGGTGAATGTGCATAGGCCGGCGGCCATAGACCCGTGCGCGCGGCTTGACAAAGGGCGTCGTGGAGGGGAGGGCGCCGGCCTAGAATTCCAATCCGTCATCCCCGCGCAGGCGGGGATCAATTCTGGCTGGCTTATCGGCAAGAGCCTCACGCGTCAGCCAGAATTTGCCCCCGCCTTTGCGGGGGTGACGAACAGCAGAGATACGAATGATGCACGCCTATCGCACCCACACTTGCGCCGCGCTCCGCGCTACCGACGTCGGCCAGACGATCCGCCTGTCAGGCTGGATCCACCGCAAGCGCGATCACGGCGGTGTGCTGTTCGTCGATCTGCGCGACCACTACGGCATCACCCAGGTCGTGGCCGATGCCGACAGTCCGGCACTAGCGATCCTGGAGGCCGCGCGGGTCGAATCGGTCATCACGATCGACGGCGAGGTGAAGGCGCGCGCGGCCGGCACGGTGAACGCCAATCTGCCGACCGGCGACATCGAAGTCTTCGCGCGAGGTGCCACCGTGCTATCGGCCGCCGACGAACTGCCGATGCCGGTCGCCGGCGAGCAGGAATATCCCGAAGACATCCGCCTGCGTTACCGCTTCCTCGACCTGCGGCGCGAGACACTGCACGCCAATATCGTCCGTCGGACGAAGGTCATCTCGGCAATGCGCCGCAAGATGGAAGAGGTTGGCTTCACGGAATATTCGACGCCGATCCTGACCGCCTCTTCGCCCGAAGGCGCGCGCGACTTCCTGGTGCCGAGCCGCATTCATCCGGGCAAGTTCTACGCGCTGCCGCAGGCACCGCAGCAGTATAAGCAGTTGCTGATGGTCGCGGGCTTCGACCGCTATTTCCAGATCGCGCCGTGCTTCCGCGACGAAGACCCGCGCGCCGACCGCCTGCCGGGTGAATTCTACCAGCTCGACCTGGAGATGAGCTTCGTCACGCAGGAAGAAGTGTGGGAGACGATGGAGCCGGTCATCGGCGGCATCTTCGAGCAGTTCGCCGACGGCCGCAGCGTGACGCCCTCCGGCGAATTCCCGCGCATCCCCTACGACGAGGCGATGCTGAAGTACGGCAGCGACAAGCCGGACCTGCGCAACCCGCTGATCATCACCGACGTGTCGGAGCATTTCACGCAAAGCGGGTTCGGTCTGTTCGAGAAGATCGTCGGGTCGGGTGGCGTCGTCCGCGCCATCCCGGCGCCGGGGACGGCGGACAAGAGCCGCAAGTTCTTCGACGACATGAACGAATGGGCGCGCAGCGAAGGCCATGCCGGTCTCGGCTATGTCACCCGCAAGGGCGGCGAATTCGGCGGGCCGATCGCCAAGAACCATGGCCCCGAGAATATGGAGGCGCTGTACGCCGCGCTCGGCCTGGGCCCGGATGACGGCCTGTTCTTCGCCGCCGGCAAGGCTGACGCGGCGGCAAAGCTCGCCGGTGCCGCGCGCACGCGTGTCGCCGACCAGCTCGGCCTGATCGAGCAGGGCGCATTCCGCCTGTGCTGGATCGTCGACTTCCCGTTCTACGAATGGGACGAGGATACGAAGACGGTCGACTTCGCGCACAACCCCTTCTCGATGCCGCAGGGCGGACTCGAAGCGCTGGAGGGACAGGACCCGCTGACGATCAAGGCGTATCAGTACGACCTGGTCTGCAACGGTTATGAGATCGCGTCAGGCTCGATCCGCAACCAGTCACCCGAGCTGATGGTGAAGGCGTTCGAGCTGGTGGGTCTGAGCAAGGCCGACGTCGAGGAGCGCTTCGGCGGCCTGTATCGCGCGTTCCAGTATGGCGCGCCGCCGCACGGCGGCATGGCGGCGGGCGTCGACCGCATCGTCATGTTGATCTGCGGCGCGCAGAACCTGCGTGAAATCACGCTGTTCCCGATGAACCAGCGGGCCGAAGACCTGCTGATGGGCGCACCGAGCCTGGCGATGCCGAAGCAGCTGAAGGAGCTGAGCATCAAGGTGGCCGAGCAGGCGAAGCCGGGTGCGACGGCGGGGACGAGCACGCAGCCGATCGCGGCGGTGGTGAAGCCGGAGTAAGCGGGGAAGGGGCGCCGACTTGACCTGCCATGCTCCGGCGAAGGCCGGAGCCTCGGCGGTCGGCCCTCCTTAACTTGCCAGAATTCCGGCTTTCGCCGGAGCGCATATTCGGATCAGGCGGACCGCTTCTCGCCGGCCTTGACGCGCTGCCAGAGCTGTTCCTGCTCCTCCAGCGGAAGCCCGGCGAAGGCATCACCCGCCATGGCTTCCATCGCGCGGAAGCGGCGTTCGAACTTGGCGTTCGCGACGCGCAAGGCGGCCTCGGGCTCGACACCGAGCTTGCGCGCCCAATTGACGACGGCGAGCAGCAGGTCGCCGACTTCTTCGACACGCTCATCGTCCGACGCGGCCTCGACTTCGGCCAATTCTTCGTCGACCTTGGCACGGGCTCCGCTCGGATCGGGCCAGTCGAAGCCGACCCGCGCGGCACGCTTTTGCAGCTTCTCCGCACGCAGGAGCGCCGGCAGGCTCAGCGCAACGCCGGCGAGCGCGCTCGGGTCGGTCTTGGCGGCACGTTCCTCGGCCTTGATGACTTCCCACAGATGATGGCCGCCCTCGGTCGCGTCGCCGAAGATATGCGGGTGTCGGCGTTCCATCTTGTCGCTGATCGCGGCGACGACGTCGGGCAATGCGAAATGGCCGGCTTCCTCGGCGATCCGCGCATGGAACACGACCTGGAGCAGCAGGTCGCCGAGTTCGTCCTTCAGTTCGCCCATGTCGCCGCGCGCGATCGCGTCGGCGACTTCATACGCTTCTTCGATCGTGTAGGGCGCGATCGTGTCGAACGTCTGCACCGTATCCCATTCGCAGCCATGCTCGGGGTCGCGGAGCCGGGCCATGATGGTTACCAACCGTTCGATCATCGCCCACCCGTCAGTTCGATAACATACATTATGTAAAATGGTGTCAGCTTTGCGGGTTGCGCTTCGGCTCTAGAATTAGCGTCCGCCCCTCGACCCGCCATGATCCGAGCCGCGACAGGAAATTCATTCCGAGGACATCCGTCCCGCCAAACGCCGGCGACACAACGACGCCCAGGTCGTTCGTCTCAAGCGTCCCGAGCGAAACCCGCTCGACCCGTGCGCGGCGCGCGGTCACCGACCCGTTGGCGGTGTTGATCACCACCGGAAAGCCCACCGCGTCGGGCTCGATCCCGATTGCGTTCGCGCTCGCTTCCGACACCGCGGTGATCGTCGCGCCGCTGTCGACCAGCATGCGTTTCTCGACGCCGTTCAGCGTGACGCGCGCCCAGAAATGGCCGTCCTCGCTCATCTGGATGCGCACCGTGTCGCCGACCACGGTCTGTCCGCCGATGCCGATCCGTTCGCCGATATCGGTAAAGATCGGTGCGATCCGATCGCGGTTGGCGAACGCCAACGTCGCCACCGCGAAGATCGCGACCCAGCTCAGCACCGAGCGCAAGATCTGACCGAACGAAAGACGGCGCGCCGACAAAGCACTCAGCACCAGCACCAACGCGCCGATGCCCCACAGGAAGGACGCGCTGTCGTCGGTCACAGCCGGACCTCCAGCCCGTCATAGCCGGGCTCGACACCCGCGGGCAGCGTCGCGCACAGCGTTCGGTAATCCATCGACTGATCCATATGGGTCAGAATGGCGCGCTTGGGCCGCAGTTCCGCGATCCAGCCGAGCGCCTGGTCGAGCGTCGGGTGCGTCGGGTGCGGAGCACGGCGCAACGCGTCGATGACCAGCACGTCGGCATCTTGATACAGACTTCGCATATTTTCAGTTAAGATATTGAAGTCGGTTGCATAAACGATCGCTGAACCGGCATGTTCGAAGCGAAGCCCGGCGCTGATGATACTGCCGTGCGGCTGATCGGTGACGCGGATAGTCAGCGAGCCGATGGTCAGATGATCGGGTAGCAATTCGCCGACGACGGTCGACGGATAGCCGTCGCGACCGTGAAAGGCGTAAGCGAACCGGCCTTGCAGACTGGCAAGCGTCGCCTGTCGGGCCAGACCGCGCACCGGCGTGCGCTGCGCATGGTAGACCTGGCGCAGGTCGTCGAGCCCATGGCAGTGGTCCGCATGGTCGTGCGTCCAGATCACTGCATCGACTGTCGCCACGTCCGCGGCGAGCAATTGTTCGCGCAGGTCGGGACCGGTATCGACCAGGATCCGGGTGTCGCCGGTTTCGATCAGGATCGACACTCGCAGCCGGCGGTTGCGGGGCTCGTCCGGATCGCACGCACCCCAGTCGTTGCCGATCCGCGGGACGCCCGAGGATGTGCCGCAACCGAGGATGCGCAGCTTCATGCCCGGCGGGTCTTGGCGAACAGCGTGTGAAAATTCTCACGCGTGCGATCGGCAAGCATCTCGGCGTCCTCGCCGCGCAACTGCGCAAGGAAGCGGCAGGTATCGGCGACGTACGCCGGTTCGCCGGTCTTGCCGCGATGGGGCACGGGCGCGAGGAACGGCGCATCGGTTTCGATCAGCAGCCGGTCGATCGGGAGGCGTGCGGCGGTCTCTTGCAAATCGCGCGCGTTCTTGAACGTCACGATGCCGGAGATCGAGATGTAGAAGCCCATCGCCAGCGCGGCATCGGCAAAGGCCCCGCTGGCGGTGAAACAGTGGATGACCCCGGGATAGGCCCCCTTCCCCAGCTCATCCTCCAGGATCGCCAGCGTGTCGGCTTCGGCATCGCGGGTGTGGACGACGATCGGCAGGCCGGTCTCGCGGCAGGCGGCGAGATGCGCGCGGAAGCTCGACTGCTGCTGCTCGCGGTCGCTCTTGTCGTAAAAATAGTCGAGGCCGCTCTCGCCGATCCCGACCACGCGCGGGTGGGCGGCGCGGGCGACCAGCTTGGCGGTGTCGATATGCGGGTGCTGGTCGGCCTCATGCGGGTGAATGCCGACGGTCGACCAGACGTCGGGCTCGCTTTCGGCGGTGGCGAGCACCGCGTCCCACTCGCTCTCGCGCGTGGCGATGTTGAGCATCGCGACGACGCCGGAGGCGCGAGCGCGTTCGAGCACGCTCTGCTGATCCTCCGCCAACCCTTTGTAATTCAGGTGGCAATGACTATCGGCGAGCTTCATTCCGCGGCGAGCTCCAGGCGGGGGAAGACTGGGCTGGGTGGGTTCAGTCGGGCGCTCGTGGGGTCCCAGTCGGACAGCAGTGCGGCGTGGTCACGCGCTGCCACGCCCAGCTGATCGAGCACCGCCGCCGCCGATGTCGGAATGACCGGCAGGATGGTGATCGCCAGACGCCGGATCGCGTCGACCAGTGTACCGAGCACCGCGTGCATCCGCTCCGGATCGGCCTTGCGCAGAGCCCAGGGCGCCTGGGTGTCGATGTATGCGTTGCAGGCGAAGACGCCGCGCATCCACGCCTCGATTCCCTGGCTCAATGCCAGATCGTCGAACTGCGTCACGAATTCACGCGTTGCCGCATCAACCTCGGCGAGCAGTTCGGCATCGGCCGGTTCGCTCCGTCCGGTCTCAAGCTGGCCAGCAAGGTTCTTGGCGATGAAGGCCAGCGTGCGCTGCGCCAGATTGCCGAAGCTGTTCGATAGATCGGCGTTCGACCGCGTCACGATCGCTTCGTCGCTGAACGTCCCGTCCTGGCCGAAGCTGACGTCGCGCAGCAGGAAATAGCGCAACGGATCGACGCCGTAGAGTTCGGCGAGCGTCATCGGGTCGACGACATTGCCGACCGACTTCGACATCTTCTCGCCCCGGTTGAGCAGGAAGCCATGGCCGAATACCTGTTTCGGCAGCGGCAGCTTCGCCGACATCAGGAAAGCGGGCCAATAGACGGTGTGAAAGCGGACGATATCCTTGCCGATCAGATGCAGGTTCGCAGGCCAATATTTTGAAAACAGAGCGTTATCATCCGGGTATCCGGCGCCGGTGATATAGTTGGTCAGTGCGTCGACCCAGACATACATGACGTGGCCCGGGCTGTCGGGCACCGGCACGCCCCAGTCGAAGCTGGTCCGCGAGACGCTGAGGTCGGCGAGCCCGCCTTCGACGAAGCGCAGGATCTCGTTGCGGCGGCTTTCCGGGCGGATGAAATCGGGCTGCGCCGCATAGAGGTCGAGCAGCGGCTGCTGATATTTCGACAGGCGGAAGAACCAGGTTTCCTCCGCGGTCCATTCGACCGGCGTGCCCTGCGGCGACAATTTGCTGCCGTCCTCCGCGACCGACAGTTCCTTCTCTTCGTAGAAGGCCTCGTCGCGGACCGAGTACCACCCCTCGTAGCGGTCGAGATACAGGTCGCCGGCATCCGCCATCGCACGCCAGATCGCCTGGCTGGCGGCGTAGTGATCGGGCTCCACGGTGCGGATGAAGCGATCATATCCGATGTTCAACTTACCGGCCATCTTGTGGAAATAGCCCGACATTTCATCGGCCAGCGCGCGCACATCGACGCCGCGGTCGCGGGCGGTCTTGACCATCTTCAGCCCGTGTTCGTCGGTGCCGGTCTGAAACCGCACATCGCGCCCGGCCTGGCGCTGGAACCGCGCGATCGCGTCGGCGGCGATCATCTCATAGGCGTGGCCGATGTGCGGGCGGCCGTTCGGGTAATGGATCGCGGTCGTGATGTAATAGGGCTCGGACATGGGCGTGCCCTAGCCAGTTCAGCGGCCCCGCGCCAGCCGTGCAACATAGCCGCCCATCTCGAACGTCGTCGTCGCCGCGTCGAGCGACTGGGCGAGCGACGCGCGCGCGAGGTCGGCCGCCGCGGCATAGGCATCGAGCGCCTCGCGCAGCCCCTCCCCGTTCAGCGTCCGCGCACGTTCGGCGATGAAGGCAGGGACGCGCTCCAGAAAAGCTTCGTAACGGGGCTGGGCCGCTTTGGGGGACAGGGCCTTCGACAGCTTGACCCGCTGTTGTGTGTCGACGTCACCGTCGCGGACGATCGTCTCCAGCGCCGTCTCGATCGCGGCGAGATCGAGCCCGGCGAAACGCAGCGCACGTCCCGGCGACCCCGCACCGGCGCGGATCAGCGCCGCCAGCTCGGCCTCGGTCGCCTGTGGAACAGCCTCGCGCAGGACGGTGCGCATCTCGCCTTCGCCCAGCACGTCGAATCGCAACAGGCGGCAGCGCGATCGGATCGTCGGGAGCAATCGGCCGGGCGCATGGCTGACGAGCAGGAAGATCGTCCCCGCGGGCGGCTCCTCCAGGCTCTTGAGGAGCGCGTTGGCGGCGGGGCGTTCGAGGTCGTCGATCGCGTCGATCACGATCACGCGGCGGTCGGACATCGACGGCTTGACGCCGAGCATCGGCCCCAGCGCGCGGATCTGGTCGATCTTGATCGAGCGTGCGGTGCCCTTTTCGGGCTTGTCTGCATCGACAGGCAGGCGGTCGAGCACGCGATAGTCGGGATGTGCGCCCGCGGTGATCATCGCCGCAGTACGGCCCGCCCGGTCCCCCGCCGCGCGCGCCAGCAACCGCTCCGCGGCATGTTTGGCAAAGGTCGCTTTGCCCAGCCCCTCGGCCCCGGCGATCAACCAGGCGTGATGGAGGTTACCCGCGACGTCGGCGGCCTCTATCGCCGCGCGGGCCTCGTCATTGCCGACAAGTGACGTCATGGCAGCAGGTCGGCGAGCGCTTTCAGCAGCCGTTCGGTCACCACTGCGGGCGTCGCCGCGGCATCGACCAGCCGAACGCGCTCGGGCTCCTGTTCGGCGATGCGACGGAACTGCGCGGCGACGTCGGCATGGAAGTCGGGCCCGCGTTGGGCGAAGCGGTCCGCGGCACCGGCGTCGCGGGCGGCGGCGCGTTCGGCGCCCTGACGATGATCGATCTCGAGCACCAACGTCCGGTCGGGCAACACCCCTTTGGACCCGAAGGCATGGAGCGCCAGGATCGCGGCATCGTCGATGTCCTGCGCCCCCTGATAGGCCCGCGTCGAGTCGACGAACCGGTCGCAGATCACCCAATGTCCCGCTTCCAGAGCCGGGCGGATGCGCTTTTCGACATGGTCGGCGCGTGCAGCGGCGAACAGCAAAGCCTCGCTGTGCGAGCTCCACCGCGAGACGTCACCGCCCAGCAACAGGCCACGGATTGCCTCCGCCCCTTCGCTGCCGCCGGGCTCGCGCGTGACCACCACGTTGAGCCCGCGCGATTCCAACGCGCTGGCCAGGGCGGCGGCCTGGGTCGACTTTCCCGCCCCCTCCCCGCCTTCCAGCGAGATGAACTTGCCTGGTGTCACGCGCCGAACAGCGACATCAGCCCGGCCCAGGCGCGACCGAAGAAGCCGGCCTCGCCCACATCGGCTTCGGCGACCAGCGGCATCGTCGAGGTCGGGCCGCCTTCGGTCTGGACGACCAGGTCGGCGATATGCTGGCCGGCCTTGATCGGTGCCTGGATCGGGCCGTTATAGACGACCTTCGCATTCATCTTCGGATCGCTGCCCGCCGGGATTGTGATCTTCAGATCCTTCGGCGCGACGAGGCCGACTTCGCTCTCGCTGCCGCCCTGGACTTCGGCGGCCGACACGCGCTTGCCCTTGCCAACGACGGGCTTGGCCTTCCACGCGCGGAAGCCCCAATCCATGAACTTGACCGATTCGCTGATCCGCTCGTTGAAGCTGTTGAGGCCCGCGACGACCATCACCAGACGCCGGCCATTCTGTTCGGCCGATCCGGTGAAGCCATAGCCGGCTTCCTCGGTGTGGCCCGTTTTCAGGCCGTCCGCGCCGGCGACCCGGCCGAGCAGCGGGTCACGGTTGGCCTGGGTAATGTCGCTGCCCGAGCCCAGCGTCTTGCCCCAGGTGAATTCCTTCAGCGAGTAGAAGCGCTTGTAGAGCTGCGGGTGGTTCTCGATCGTCGCCTGCGCCAGACGGGCGAGGTCGCGCGCGGTGACATAGGTCACGCCGCCATCGGGCCAGCCGTTCGACGTCCCGAAATGGCTGTTCTTGAGCCCCAACTCCGCCGCCTTCTTGTTCATCAGCGCGGTAAAGGCTTCCTCGGTTCCCGCGATCTGTTCGGCAAGCACGACGCAGGCGTCGTTGCCCGACAGCACGACGATGCCCTTTAGCAGATTGTCGACGCTGACCTGCTCACCAGGCGACAGGAACATGGTCGAGCCGGCCTGGGGCCCGTGCCACTTCTGCCATGTCTCCGGCCGCACCGTCGCCATCGTGTCGAGTTTCAGCTCCCCCTTCTTGATCAGGTCGAACGCGACATAGGCCGTCATCATCTTCGCCATCGATGCCGGCGGCATGCGGACGTCGGCGTCCTTGGCGTAGAGCACCGCGCCGGTCGACAGATCTTCCAGATAGGCGACACGCGCCGTCGTCTGGAACGGCGGGGCCTGGGCGATGCCGGGGGTCGCCGCAAGCAAGGCAAAGATCGAGGCGAGAGCAGGAGCTTTCATCATGGGACGGTCCATTACGCTGAATATTACGGGAAGCGGACGATCGTCGCGCCAGGATAGCCGCGGCGGGCGACATCGGCCTTGGCACGCTGGGCGGCGGCGAGATCGGGATAGGGGCCGAGCCGGACGCGCCACACCGGAGGCCCGGCGATGACAGCCCCACCCAGCGCCTGGGCGAGAGTCATCGCCCGGTCCGCACTGGACACGGCAGCGACCTGAACGGAATAGCCGGCGGCAACGGCCGAACGGGGCTCGGCCGGTTTCTCCGGACGGGTGGCGGTTGCGGGCGCTTTGCGCGCCGCCGGAGTGGACATGGCGCGCAGCGTCGGCACCACCAGAGGTGCCGATGCGAGTTTTCGGCGCAACGCGGCCAGGAGCGCCGGCGGGGCATCCGGGCGCGGTTCGCCCGGGCGACCGGCGTTCAGTTGCGCAACGTCCTGCGGCAGGGGGACGACCCGGCGGACGCGGACGCCCTGTCCGACGCCACCCAAGGCGGCTGCCGCATCGCTCGACACCATGGCGATCCTGTCGGGCGCGACGTTTCCGCTGGCCACGCGCAGAACGATAGTCCGGCCGGTGTCCAGCGCCGTCACCTCCGCATAGCCCCCCGGCGGCAGATCGCGGGCGACTACGAACAGGCCGGACATCTGCGCTTCGTCGGCCCGTCCGACCAGATCGTAGCGCGTTTCGCCGGCAGCCAGCTGCGACGACCCGCGCGGACCGTCTCCGGCCGCCGGTTCCTGCGCTAGGGCCGGCGCAGCAAGGATCAAGGCAAGGCTAGCGAGCGACTTCATCGGCGAGCAGCCCTACCGAAAGCGCGTAGAAATTCGAGCAGTTATAATCGAGAATCACGCGATAATTGCCCGTCAGCAGGTAAGCGGTGCGCCCGGGACCGTCCGGTTCGATCAGCGACGCCAGCACGTCGTCCGCGGGCCAGGCGCGATCCTGCGGCGCGATCCCCACCCGCCGCCACTCGGCGATCGTCCGCCAACGGCTGTGCCGGTCGTGCACGCGCGGGCAGCGCGGCGAGAGCGTCCGGTTTTTCATATCGGCGCGATTGAAGCCGGCCGGCACCGTGACCGCCAAGCCCCAGGGTTGCCCTGCGCGCCACCCGGCGTTGACGAAGTAATTTGCGATCGACGCCAGCGTGTCGGCCGGGTTCGACCAGATATCGGCGCGACCATCGCCGTCGCCATCGCGAGCGAGGCGCAGATAGACCGATGGCAGGAACTGCGGATACCCGAACGCGCCGGCCCAGCTGCCCTTCAGCCGGTCACGCGGCACCCCGCGGTCGATCATCTTCAGCGTGGCGATGAATTCGTCGGTGAACAGCTGGCGACGACGGCCTTCGTAAGCGAGGCTGGCCAGGCTGCGTGGCAGGTCGAAATTACCCGTGTACGAACCGTAATTCGTTTCATGCCCCCAGATCGCGACCATCATCGATTCGGGAACGCCGGTCTCGCGCTCGATCCGTTCGAGCCGTGGGCGTTCGCGCTGGTAGGCGGCACGCCCGCGCGAGATGCGAGCGGCATCGACATGCTGCGCCCTGTACGGCGCGAAGTTCGCAACTGGCGCATTCGGCGATGCTTCGGGCTGCTGGCGATCGAGTTCGACGACCCGCGGGTTGAAGGTCAGCGACGCTGTGACGCTGTCGAAGGTCTCCGGCCTAACCCCTTCCGAAAGCGCGCGACCGCGGATCGATCGGAGGAAGCTCTGGAACCCGGCCTCGTCCTGCGCGCTCGCGCCTGTGGCCAGCAGCAGCGTCGCTGCCACCAGACCATTCGCCCATCCACGCCAACGCATACGCAACCCCTGTTTACCAAGGACAGGTGATGCCACAGCGAGCGCCGCGGGGGGAACCCCAAACATCCCGGTGCTTGCACAAATGGTCGCAGGGGTTAAGGGCGTGCGAACCCGGAGAGATGGCCGAGTGGTTTAAGGCAGCGGTCTTGAAAGCCACTGGAGGTTCACGGTCGACGCGGTGAGAAGGTGAGGATTTCTGCGGGTTTGCCGCTACGTCTGGGTTGTGGGCGAAAGAACCCGTAAGTAGATTGTAAGCAGCAGGCGCGCTGACGGTACGGAAGAGTGTCCGAGTGGTTTAAGGAACCGGTCTTGAAAACCGGCGAGCGGGCAACCGTTCCGTGGGTTCGAATCCCACCTCTTCCGCCAATTTGAAATATGGGGGCTCCGGTGGCGCTGACAGGTAGAATCGATGTCCCCAGCTTTGGCGCGCCTGTCTCGGTCGAGGTAAGCGCAGGCTCCAGCATCGTGTTCGTTGGAGCGAACGGGGCGGGCAAGACAAGGCTTGGTGTGTACCTTGATACTAGCCTGTCCCAGGCTGGCTTGGAGGTCCACCGCATCGCCGCCCATCGATCATTGACCTTGAATCCGGCAGTGGTTCCGCCAAGCCTTGAGATCGCAACCAACCGGCTTTTCTACGGATACGACCAGGGCAATTACGCTCACAAATATGGGCATCGGTACCAGAACAAACCCGAGACGGCCCTGCTCTCCGACTTCGATCATGTGCTCGCTGCGCTGTACGCGGAGAACAATGACGTTTCCATCAAGTATCGTCAGGATGCCCTCAGCAAGCCAGATGAACGAATCACGCCTACCCCAGCCAAAGTGGATAAGTTAAAGAGCATCTGGGAAAAGCTTCTTCCTCATCGAGAGCTGATCGTTCTCGGCGGTAATCTGAGAACCAAGCCACCTGAGGGGGATGAGTATTCAGCGTCTGATATGAGCGACGGCGAGCGCGTCACGCTTTACTTGATTGCGCAGGCATTGCTCGCAAAGCCCGATACTCTCCTTATCTTCGATGAACCCGAGCTTCATATCAACCGCTCCATTCTTGCGAAGCTATGGGACGAGATTGAGTCTGCGAGGCCAGACTGCTGTTTCCTTTATATCACCCACGACGTTGAGTTTGCCAGTTCCAGGCATGCGGCGTCAAAATACGCACTCCGTGCCTTCCGGCGAGCACCGGGGGATGCCTGGGATATCGAGCAGGTTCCCGAGAGCAGCGAGCTACCAGACGATATCGTCGCCACTATCGTGGGTAGCCGCCGACCAGTTTTATTCGTCGAGGGGGATGGCGGCAGCCTGGACTCCGCGCTGTACCGCCGTGTGTACGACAAGTTTACAGTTGTCCCGGTTGGATCATGTGAGCAGGTGATACATACTGTATCCGCGTTTGCCGCCAGGCCGGAGTTGCACCGGGTGGGTTGCGCAGGCCTCGTGGACGCCGATGGGCGAACGGACGAAGAAGCCGCTTATCTCGAAACGAAGGGTGTTTATCGACTCCCGGTCTCCGAGATAGAAAACGTGCTCCTACTCCCCGGCGTCTTTTTAGCCCTCGCCGCATCTTTGAAGTTTTCTGCCCAAGAGGGGCAAGCCAAGCTAACCGCGCTTAAGGGCATAGTTTTTGCTCAAGCCGCGAAGCAGGTGGACGAGATTTGTCTTCGCTACACCCGGCGGCGGGTCGATGCGCAAATGAAGAAGATTGGCCTGTCAGGTTCGGACATAGGAACTCTTGATACAGAGTTTCGGCAGGCCGCGTCGAGCGTCGACCCTTCCGCAATATTCGGCGATGCGAAGGCCAAGCTGACCGACGCGATATCTAACCAGGAATACGAGAAGGTGTTGCTGGCCTACGACAATAAGGGCCTTCTCAGCGAAGTGGCCAAGCAGTTGGGCTATCAGCAGAAAGCGTTGGAGGAGTTCGTGGGACGGACGCTGAGGTCTGACGACAGTTCCGTTCTACATTCGGCGCTCAAAGACGATCTACCAGCAGCAACCCCCCGACCGTAGCCTCTACCGGCTTACGACTTACTTCTGTTTGGCTCAGGCCAGCAAAACTGCTTTGCGGCATAGCGCCTTACGGGAGCGTCCAACAGTTATGATAACTGACGGGCGGGGCCGGTTGCCGACCGGCCCCTACGCACGTCACTTCTTCTTTTTATCCGGCCGCTGCGACAAGGCAGACCCGGCCGCCGTCTTCGAGTCCTTGCCGGTGCGACCATCCCGGAGGACGTTGGAGGCGGCCTTGCCCGCCTTCGCGCTCGTGTGCTCGTTCTTCGCCATCGTTCAGGCTCCAAGCTCACACCATCTTGTGGTGCGGCCCTACGAACGACCTATTAGTTGATTTGTTCCCTGCCCGTTCCACCGTCGCGGCGGCAGCGCCCCGCTCCCCTAGGAGTGCAGGTGCGTGGCGCTGCCGATGGGCGCGGCGGCGGGAGTCTAGCACCACCGCGCCCACTAGGTCGGTCACTGGCCCGTGCCCGTTACCGACTGTCCCTAGATCGCTTCCTTGCACGGGTCGCACATGCGTACCCGCGCCACGTCGGCGGAGAAGAACGGGCGGCGGCAGCGGAGGCATGAGCGCCAGCCCACGTGTCTGACCACGCGAGGCGGGTGTCGGTCAGTGTCGAGCACCGGCTCGCGCCGGGTGCCACCGTCCCAGGGCCACTGCCGCGGCTCCACGAACCCCAGACCGTCCGCGCCCCGCGTCCGCTGCTCCGGGGCGCTGGGCGCTGCAACCGCCTGCGTGGGCGCGGACGCCCCCGTGCGCTCGCGCCACAGCGAAAGCCACTCGGGCAGGGGCACGGGCGCGGTCACCGCCACAGGTCCCACACGCGGTCGTTCCGCCAGCGGTACACAATGGCGATCAGCGCTTCGCCGTCGCGTGGGTCCAGCATCCCTGCGCTCATCATGCCCCGCCACTCACGGGCCATGTTCTCCAGCGTGCCGTATTGGCGCTCGAACGGGCACTGCGCCGGGGCGTCGGAGCGCTCTAGCCGCCCGACCCGCGCCAGCATGGAGCGGACGCGCGCCACGCTACGCCCTGACCACGCCCATGTCGGTCAGCAGCGCCAGGGCGTCAGCACGCGCTTCGTGGTCAGGGCTGTCGCGCACGATCTGCCAGAGCCTGTCGACCGTGGTCCGGTGCAGCTCGGCGTCGAATGGCTGGGGTTGCTCGGGCCGGGTGATGCTGAGCAGGTTGAACAGCTCGTCGCCCGTCATCGGCAGCACCTTGATCTGGCACGGGTGATCGCGGTGGAAGGCCCGTGCGCGCGCCAGGGCGGCGTCGTAGTCGGTGATCGGGTCTACCGCGGCGCGCCTGCCGTCCACGAGCGTCAGCACGAATAGGTCAAGCTTGCCGGGGGCCACTGTCGTGCAGCGATGGCGCGGCTCCCAAGACGCATAGGTCATGCCCTTCTGTCCTGCTCCAGCGCCGTCAGGCGCGCCTCCAGCTCCTCGGTCGCGCGGATGGACGCGAGCGCCCCGATTGCCTCGATGATCTGGCGACCCACGTCGGGGGCGACGACGCCGCCCGCGATGGCGGCCAAGACCTGCTCGACCTGGGTGGCGACCGGAGCCTGCGGATCGAAGTCGAAGGTCACCTTCTCGACCTGGGAGCGCAGCGCGGGCAGCACGCGGGCGAGGATCAGCGAGGCCGCGCCGACCTCCCCCTCCAGCGCCCGCTCGACCAGGGCCGAGACGATGGACTCCGCGTCGGCCAGCATCCGCTGGGCGATCTTGGCCCGCTTGTCGACGATGCCCCGCGGACGGCCAGCCGGGTTCGGGCTGCGCATACCCGGCGTCCAGGCGCGGCTGGCGGGCTTGGGCAGTTCCGGGGGCTGCGGCCCCGGCTGCGGCTGGACGGGCAGCGACACCGCCGCCTGGGCACCGTCCAGCCAGGGCGGCGGGTAGTAGGTATGTGCCTCGCTCACTGCGCTGGCTCCCCCTGTTCAGATCAGCTCTGGATCAGTCCGACGGTGAGCGCCTTGTCGGCGCGGGCCTTGGCGGCACGGAGCGCCTGAACCTCGTGCGGCTTCGCGCCGACGGCGGACTCGAGCGCGGTGAACATCATGCCTCCGCGGTTGCCGAGCAGCTTGAGCGCGCCCTGCATCACCGCCAGCTTGGCGGCCTCCTCCGGCGCCGCCTGCTCGTGGTACTTGCGCAGCAGCGCCGCGTGGCCCTCGGGCGTCAATCCGCAGAGGTACGAGGGACCGGCCAGCGCGGCCTCGGCGGTGACCAAGTCGCCGCGCGTGATGGCAGCGAACACGAAGCCCGGTCGGTCAGACGCCGGCATCCCCCGGATGTAGGCGCGTATCTCGGCTGCGATGGGGTGGGCCGCACGCGCGTTGACGGACGCGTTCAGCTTCTCCTCGATCTGCGCGATGCCCTTCGACAGGTTGGAGTGCTCGGTGTCGAACAAGGCCGCGCACTTCTTGAAGACGCGCTGCGCCATGTCGTCCACCTTGATGGTGCGACCGGCCTCGGTCAGCGACAGGTCGCGCTTCACCGCCTCGCCTGCATCGAACACGGCGGCGACGCCTTCGTACGCCTCCTTGAGAGCGCGCTCTGCCCCCGAGACGTACCCCTTGGTGGCGTCGTCGTAGCCGGGGAGATTGGTCACGTTGGCGGGGTGGAGGCTGGGCGTGACGCGGTTGTCGAGCTTGATGGACATGGGGGGCTCCCTGATTGAACCCGCTTACGGTACGCGCCACCCAAACTGTTGTCTCGCTGTTTTCCTGTTACATCACAGTGACTTAGCATCATGTTCCGGCAGTTTCGTTGTTTGTCGGAGCGACCCCGCGAGAGACTGGAAGGATGGCGCAGCGCGCCAGCGAACCCCCACGCACGCCAGGCGGCGCACGGTGTGGTGGGGGTGGGTTGGTTGGTGGGGTTCGCTACCTTAAGGGCTTACACCCTACCGGCGAACCCTAGTTCGCCAGGGCGGCCCAGGGCTGTCGGGGTTCGCTAGCTAACCCACCAGCGAACCCCCAGCGAACCCCCGCTACGCTGGCGAACCCTCCGGCGCTGCCTCCTCTGGACGCAGCCACGGGTTGCCGTTCGGCGACTTCGGCTCGTGCGTCAGCTTGCGTTTCGCGAACAAGCGCTCGACGGCCCCGAGCACGCGGTCCTGCGTGATGGCATACCCAGTCGCCTTCATCTCGCCGAGCTGTGCCTTCAGGCTGTTCTTGCTCGGGAATGCGCCAGCCTGCACCTGCTCGCGAGCCCACTTCAGAACGAAGTTGTCGTCGAGCTGCGAAGTCAGCGCATCGATCTCGCGGAGGGCGGCCTTCGTCCCCTTTCCGCCCTTGTTGGTCTGGAACGGATGCTCCGGCTTCTCCCCCGGCACCGCCCGACGCAGCGTCAGCGAGGTGATGGGGTCCCCGTCCTCATCGACGCCGATGTGTACCAACTGCATCTGGAAGGGGAAGCTCGTGCCGGTGGTACCGTCCTTCACCTTCGCCAGTCGGAAGCTCGCCATCCTCTCGGCCGGGTCGCCTTCCTTCTGGCACTCCACGACGAAGTCCATGGCGGCGTGCAGCCCTGACCAGCCGCGCATCCCCTTCGTCTCGTCCTTGCCGCTGTGGTGCACGAGCAGGATCACACCGCCGAGCTGCTGCTGAAGCTCGCGGAAGATTGAGATCATCTCTCCCATCGCACTGCTGTTCTCCTCGATCCCAGCTGACGCATGTGCCAGCGTGTCGATGCACAAGACGCCCCCCGCCCAGCCTTGTGCTTTCAGCCCCGAGACCAGCCTCTCGCGGTCAGCCTGTTCGCGCAGGTTTAAGGGCTCCATGATAACGGCTACGTGCGAGCGGATGTCGTTATCCGGTTCAAATGTCGCGAGGTTGTCGGGGTAGCGTTTGGCCGTCTGTGCGGTGCGCCACGCCCTGACGCGGTTGGGAACGCCGCCCTGACCCTCAAACGGCACGTAGACGGCCGGGGCGGCCTTCACCCGATGACCGAACCATTCAAGTCCATTTGAAATGTGTGAAAGCAGATCGAAGATGAGGAACGACTTGAAGGTGCCAGACGCTCCATAGATCGCGCCGATCCCGGCGTCGGGAATGATGCCCTTCACCAGCCAACGCAGCTTCGGCAGTGCGTCGAGGTCGCTGTCCACCAGAAGGCGGAGCGGAGGCGGCGCAGGCAGTCCGCCCGCCTCCGGCCGCATCGTCGCCACAAGGCCCGCGGCGATTTCAGCACCGCGTCGCGACTGCTCGGCCTGCTCCGTAACCCGCGCGGCGGCAACCGCCAGCGTGCTCCGCATGTAGTCGGGTCGGCCCGCCTTGGCCCGCTGCCCGAGGGCTGACAGTCGGAAGGTCGCCCAACACTCGCGAAGGGAACTAGTCCGCGGCAGCAGCAGCATCACAAGCGCAAGGTCGGCCTCAGACTGGGATTCGTACCGTTCGAGGCCCTCTCCCCGAAAGAGTCGCCCGAGCGCCCCACCGTCCGCACGCGCGAGCGACGCTAGTTCGTGGTTAGGCTGGTCCTCACCGGTGAGCAGGATGTCGGGCGCTGGCGGCTCCATCTGCCCCACCATGTTGGTGACGAGGGCTTGCCGGTCGGCGACTGGTTGATCGCGCACCACGTCACCAGTGCAGATGATGAAGCGCTCCTGGGAATATACCTCAACACCGTCGCGCCTGCGCCCTGGCCCCACCTCGGCTCGCACCCAGACGTGCCACCCTCGTCCCGACCGGGAATGTTCAGTGTAGCTGTCCGCCGCGTTGATTATGCTCCCGAAGCGTTCCAGGTCCTCAGCAGACGTGCCATCCTTCACGTCGAGGTCGATGCAGCAAAGCGGATCGCCCTAGTGGAGCATGAAGCCGACGTGCCATCCGTCGCCGCGCTCTGCCGCTGCGCGGCAGGCGGCATCGAAGTCCACCCAGGTCGCCGGGTCCGTGCTGCTCGAGGGGCGACCAGCGGTCGTCAGGGGTCGCTTATCGCCCGGAGCCGCGAGCGCCCACTGCGGACGTTGGCGTAGCTCTGCGGGGATGCGCTGCCAGCGCTGGTGCTGGTGCTGGTCGGGTTGCGGCTGAGCGCCGCCCTGTAGTATAGCGTTCATTGCTTGAAGTGCTCCAGGCGGCGGGATGTTGGCGCGTCCCGCCGCTTTTCTATGAGTTGCTTATGGTCTGCTTCCGCTGGACTGGGTGCGCGCAAATCGACGCACATCCTCAGCAGCCTGCGTCGGCAGACGAGCGGTTAAGTGATTTCATGGAGGTCTGCGCAGCGGGGCTGTACTCGCTCGTGCTGGCGAACGATTGACGCTCGATCCAGTCGGCTACGTCGGTGCGCCAATATCGTATCGGTGATTGCTTCTCGGTTCCGAGCTTGATGAAGCGCGGTCCTTTGCCTTTGCAGCGCCAGATTTCGAGGGTGTTCGGCTTGATGCCGAGCAGCGTGGAGGTTTGCTCGTTATCGAGCAGGTCGTTCAGACGAACGGATTCGGACATGGCGGTGACCCCGCGACAAGCATTTGCATGTACGCTGTGGACACCAGCACCAAGCGAGGCCGCATGCCCCCCTGGCAGTGTCCGGGTCCTGGGGGAATCTCACCCTTACTCCACCGGCTCCGTTTTCTGGAACTTCCCTCGTGGGGGCGCGCCCAGCAGCGCCGACCCTGTAAACCAAGGCTGTGTGCAGGTTTACGTGAGCCCGTTTGCATCAAGCAAGAGGCTTTTTTGGATCAATGGCGCAGCAGCGGTTGCATCTCCGCTATTGCAATTCTGCAATTCCGCGGGTAAGGCGGTTTCTCGCAGTATGTGCGGTGGTCGTCCAATATGGTAGGACGTCTCGATTTCGGTCGAGGAAATCCCGGTTCGATTCCGGGCTGCCGAAAGAAGCCAGAATTGACTTCTTTCGGCAGCCCGGATTTGTATGGTGGATGGACAACGCAACTCGCCTTACCATCTTCAACGCACAAGTTGCGAACGGTCGAGCGCTTAAGGGTGCTATCAGACAGATTCGCCGGGCCGTTAATGACGGACTGCGGAAAGGTAATGACGCTCAGGCTAGCGTTCATACAAAAGTGTTTGCGCAAACATTCTGCTCTTGGGCGGAGGCAAACTTTTCAAAGGTTTTGCATACACCTCATGGATTCACCCTCACCGAAATAGCCGAAGTGAAGCGAGTGTGGTCCGCACAAAGCTTGGCGGATGCATGGATCAAAGCCGTTGATTTAGGATTGAAGAAAGTTCCTGCTCAGCGGAGCGGCTTCGTGCCGAACGCGAGGCAGTCAATCCTGCGGCACATCAAGACCTACGTCTCAGATCCTGCTCTCCTGCGTAACAAGGTAGCCCATGGACAGTGGGAGGTCGCACTCAATCGGCATAACACTGCCGTGAACGCCGACTTGACGGCCGCCATGGTCGCGCTCGACATAGTCCAGATTGATCGCTGGCACGGAGGGCATGAGATGCTTGCGGCGATTGTCGAAAGCTTGATCGAATCTCCGGAGCGTACATTCGCACGTGACTACTGGCCACAGTTGGCAGCACTAGAAGGCTTTGCTCAACGATCCGCGCTTTGGACACTCGCTGCAAAGCGCGAGGCACTTCGTAGAAAGGTGCCAGCAAATGGAGCTTGATAGTTTAGGCTGAAGCGCCACCTGCTACCGAGCAACTGGTCAGGTGCCGGCGCCACACTGGCATTATGCCCGGAGCGCAACCACGTTCGCGCCGCTGGCCTGGGACTCGGCGACCGCGGCCTGCTGATCCAGCCAGTCGCCCACCATGTCGGCCTCGGGCTGGAGCCACTGGAGGTTCGTCGTGTCGAAGTAGTGCTCGGCGGTGACGTCGCGCGTGATGTGGTTCGTCAGCAGGTCGACCCTGAATTTCTCAACTCGGCACTGCCGCAGGGCGACGTTCGTGTATGTGCGCCTCACGTCGTGAGGCGTGACCTTGTTGCCTGCGACCTCGCTCAGCTTGCGCATGAGGTCGCGGGGGTCCTTGATGTGGCCCGCCTTGCCCCAAGAGGGGAAGACGTAGGGGTTGCCCTCGACCCGTGGCCGGGCACGAAGCAGCTCCACGGCCTGGGCAGCGAGCGGCATCGACACGGGGTTGCCGTTCTTGGGGTTCGGTAGGTGGAACCACCCGTCGTCCAGATGCACCTGATCCCACTTGAGCGACGACGCCTCACCGATGCGTAGGCCCGTGAGAAAGAGGAAGCGCACGCGGTCGATGCTGGAGGCGGTGTCGCGGTTGTGGGCCACCGCCCGCCACTGCCGCAGCGCCAGCCAGGCCGCGCCCACCTTGTTGTCCAGCACGCGGCTGGTGCGCGCCTTGAGCCGCACGCGATCGTCCTTGAGCACCCCGACGGGGTTGTGCGCGATCAGCGGCGTCCCGTCGCCGCGCCGGTACTGGCGACCTGCATAGTTGATCAGCGCCCCCAAGACGGAGAAGCCCTGGTTGGCCTGCCCTGGCGCTCCCTTCTTCCCGCGCAGCCCCTCCGTGAGCATCTTGCGGTAGCGCGCCTTGCACATGTCCTCGGTGATCGAGAGGATCGGCTTGTCTGCCCAGTCCGCGAACGTGGTGGTGACGTGCCGTGTGATGGCGCTGCGGCTGCTGGCCTTCAGCTTGCCCGGTCGGTCCACGTAGGCGTCTGCGACGGTGCGGAGCGTGACGGCCAGCGCGGCGTCCTGCTTCTTGAGGTCGCGCGGATCGATGCCCTGGCGCATCGTGCGCAGGTGCTCCCGCGCCTGCTCGCGCGCTTGGTCCACCGTGAAGACGCCGTAGGGGCCGATGGTGATTCGGGGCGTGGCGTCGGTGTTCTCCACCCTACCCTGCACGATGAAGGTCAGCTTGCCCCGCGGCGTGACGCGCACGCCGAACCCTTTCACATCGGTGTCCCAGTGGAACTCGTCCTTGGGGCCGGGGCCGATCTTATCGACGTAGCCCTTGGTCAGTTTCGCCCGCTTCGGCTGTGTAGTCATCGCGCTTCCCCATAACGTGTTCGTAAGCTGATGGAGTAAAGCTACCTCAACCTACAACAAACGTCTCGGGGGTGATTCTTCTCAGAAATCAGCCATTCGTATGCTTATGAATGGCTACGTAAAGGTGTCTAAAGCTGGCCGCCGGGAAACTTGAAAACCGCCGTGGGTGGAAGCTCACCGTGGGTTCGAATCCCACTCTCTCCGCCATCACCTTGGGCGTTGGATCACCGACGCGCGTGCATCATTTGCCGACAAGTGTATCGAAGAGATCGCGCTCGATCGGTTCCTGAAACTCGCAGCCGGCTTCGAAATCGTCGGACCAGCGAACCGTGGCGACGACAGGGCCGATGATCGGCAGCGTCAGCCAGATCAGCGAGCCTTTTTTGAGCGCGGAATAGGTCTGGATCCGGGCGCCATGGATCGACAGGTCGGTGACCTTGCACAGCGTCCGGTCGAGGCCGCCGCGGCCGATCTTCGCATCGAGTGATACCGGGGCGCGGGGCGTCCGGCGCCGGTCGTTCGAGACGGCCGGTTCAAATTCGGCGTTGAAGAGGACGGGCTCATTTGGCGTCATCATGCGACGCCCTTGTGCCACGCGACGGTTAACGTCGCGTTGACTTTCGCCCGTCCTCTCGTAGCGTGCTTACTTCTTTCCGAGCGTAAGGCCACCGAAACGCTTGTTAAAGCGTGCGACCTGGCCGCCCGAATCGAGCACCTGACCACGGCCACCGGTCCAGGCCGGATGCGCCAGCGGATCGATGTCCAGCTGCATCGTGTCGCCTTCCTTGCCCCAGGTCGAGCGGGTCTCGAAGACGGTGCCGTCGGTCATCTGAATCTTGATCATGTGGTAATCGGGATGGGTATCGGCCTTCATGGTCTTGCTCCGGTACGTGGCTGGTTCCGACCAGCCTGAAAGGAAGGCGCGCGCATAGGGCGCGCCGGGGGGAAAGTCAAAGTTTTGCTCGGTCTGGCGAGGCGCGCCGCGGCGACGCCGCGTCCTCGGTCGCCTGACCGTGCTGCGCACCGCGGCCGTTCGCCGGCATGGCCGGCGCAACGCCGCTCGCTCAGGCGGGCGGATCCGCGATCATCGCGGTGAATTCGCATTCCGCCGCCAGTTCGCCGTCGATCTTCGCCTTGCCGGCAAACTTGCAGACACGCGCACGCTTCTGGACGAACTCGACCTCAAGGCGCAGCAGTACGCCCGGTTCGACCGGCTTGCGAAACTTCACGCCGTCGATCGACATGAAATACACCAGCTTGCCGGTGCCGGCGAGGCCCAGGCTCTCGACCGCCAGCACGCCGGCGGCCTGCGCCAGCGCCTCGACGATCAGCACGCCCGGCATGATCGGACGGCCGGGGAAATGCCCCTGGAAGAAGCCTTCGTTGATCGTCACCGCCTTGATCGCCGCGATCGACCGGTCGAGGATCAGTTCCTCGACGCGGTCGACCAGCAGCATCGGATAGCGATGCGGCAGCGCCGCCATGACCCGCGCGGTATCGAGCGGGCCAATCGCGGTCACGGCCGAGTCCGCGCCGTCACTCATCGGCCGGTGGCAGGCCGGGTCGGGGCCGGGGTCGGCGTCGCGGCCGGCGCGGTCGTTGCGGGGGCAGCCTGCGCCGGGGCGGTCACGCTGACCGACGGCAGCGCCGCGTTCAGCGCCGCGAGCACGGCGTCGGTGATCTCGACCGCGGGGGCGTTGTAGAAGGTGTTGTTCTTGTCGACCGCGATCGTCGCGCCGCGCTGGGTCGCGACCTGCGTGATCACCGGGCCCAGGCGCTCGCCGATCTGCTGGCGGACATAGGCGACGTTACGCTGGAACGTCTGCTCCTGCGTCGCGACCTGCTGCTGTGCCTGCTGCTGGCGCGTCTGGAACGCGTTGATGCGGGTCTGGAGCGCGGCGTCCGGGGTGCCCTTGACGGCGTTCACCGCGGTCTGCAGCGACTGCGCTTCGGTCTGCAGCGGCGTTCCGAGCTGCTGAGCCAGCGTCTGCAACTGGTTACGCTGCGCCTGCAGCTGGGTGTTGGCCGCCCGGCACGCGGTGCATTCGGCAAAGATCCGGTCCGAATCGACGACGGCGATCTTCGCGTCGGGCAGCGCCTGCGCGGCGGCCAGCGTCGGGGTCATCGCCGTCGCGGCGAACAGGGCGGTGGCAAAAACGGTCTTCATCAGAACTGAGTCCCTACGTTGAAGGTGAGAAGCTTGGTGTCGTCGCCCGGCTCCTTCAGCAGCGCCTTGGCAAGGTCGATGCGGAGGGGACCGAACGGGGAGTTCCAGTTGACGCCGATGCCGATCGACAGGCGCGGGCGCGCCGAGTCGCCGACGAAGCGTTCGAAGATGGGCGTCGAGGTGCTGAGCGACGGCGTGTTGATCTGCGAGCCCACGCACGGACCACCCGTCGTCGCCGCGGACCCGACCGCGCAGGTGGTGTAGCCCACCGCACCTGTATCGGTCGTGAATTCGTAGATCTGGCGACCCTGGTCGTCCTTCACATAGGTCGTCAGGCCCAGCAGCGTGGGCGACCCATCGGCGTTGAACCGCAGCGATCCATCGGCATTGCGCGCCTGCGGATAATTGTTTGTCGGCAGCGGGCGCGTGACCCCGAACAGTGCACCGGCCTGGACGAAGATCGACGGGCGCAGGCCCATTTCGCGTGCACCGGCGCCCAGCGGAATCTCGAGTTCTGCCTTGGTGAGGTAATAGGCCCGGCCGCCCAGCGCATCGTCGATGATCTGGTTGCGGTCGGTAACCAGCGCCTGGTCACCACCCGCCGCCGTCCCGGTATAGGGGATGCTCTGGATGCGCGGGCCGACGCCGCGGATGTCGAAGCCACGGAACTGCGGCTCACCCAGGTAGAAGCGGTCGACGATGCGCACCGGATCGATGCCCGGGCCGCGGCTTTTTTCCAGACTGTGGATGTAACCGCCCTCTGCCGTCGCCGAGAAGATGAAACCGCTGCGACCGAGACCCCAGTATTTCGCGGCATTCGCAACGCCGCGCAGATACCGCACCTGGCCGCCCAGACCAGCGAAGTCGCCCGAGAGCGACACGCGCTGGCCGCGCGTCGGGCGCAGGCGGCTGTTGAGACTGTCGAAGCTGAGGCCGAGACCGATCGACGACGTCAGCCGGTTGCCGATCGCCTCGCACAGATAGCGGCCGGCGATGCAGACCCCGTTCGAGAAATAGGACGCCTGATCGAGGCTGACGTTGTCCTGCGACAGATTGTACCGGCCCGACAGCGTCCAGAATTCGGTCAGCGGGACGCCGGTCGCCAGCTGGAAGCCGGTCGACACCTGCGAATAGGTCGTATTGCGGTCACCGCTGAC
Source organism: Roseomonas aeriglobus (assembly GCA_016937575.1). Classification (NCBI taxonomy): domain Bacteria; kingdom Pseudomonadati; phylum Pseudomonadota; class Alphaproteobacteria; order Acetobacterales; family Roseomonadaceae; genus Muricoccus; species Muricoccus aeriglobus. The sequence goes on from JAFHKN010000002.1 coordinate 1,603,723, forward strand.
GGTGAAGTTGAACGCGTTCAGATCGCGCCGGAAGATCGTCGCACCCAGCGCGATGTTCTTGTCGAACAGATACGGCTCGGTGAAGCCCAGCTCGATCGCCTTCGAATAGCTCGAATAATTGACCGAGGCGCGCAGGTCCTGTCCCTTGCCGCGGAAGTTGCGCTGGCGGATCGACGCCTGGATGATGAACCGCTCGAGGCTCGAGAAGCCCGCCGACAGCGACAATTCGCCGGTCGCGCGTTCCTCGACATTGGCATTGAGCGCGATGCGGTCCGGGGTCGAGCCGGGCTTCTGCTCGATCTCGAACTTGTCCTGGAAATAGCCGAGCGAATTGATGCGGTCGGTCGACCGCTTGACCAGGAAGGTGTTGAACGCGTCGCCTTCGGCCAGACGCATTTCGCGGCGGATCACGCGATCCTGCGTCTGCGTGTTGCCGGTGATGTCGATCTTTTCGATGTAGGTCCGATTGGCTTCCTTGATGTGGAAGTTGATCGTCATCGTCAGATTTTCGCGGCTGCGCTGGAACTCGGGTTCCACCTCCGCGAACGCATAGCCGAACAGGCCCGAGGCTTCGCTCAGGGATTCGACCGAATCCTCGACCTTCTTCGCATCGTACCAGTCGCCCTTCTTCATCGGCAGCGAAGCGGCCAGCGCGGCATCGCTGAAGTCGCGGATGTCGCTGTCGACGGTTACGTCGCCGAACTTATAGCGCGGGCCTTCCTCGACCACATAAGTGATGATGAAGTCGCGCTTGTCCGGCGTGAGCTCGGCGACCGCGGAGATCACGCGGAAGTCGGCATAGCCCTGCGTCAGGTAGAAGCCGCGCAGCTTCTGCTGGTCAGCCGCGAGACGATCCTGGTCGTAGGAGGTGTTCGACGACAGCACGGTCATCAGACTCGCCTGCTTCGTGTACATCTCCTTCTTGAGTTCGCTGTCCTTGAACACCTCGTTGCCGATGATGTTGATCTGGCGAACCTTCGACTTCGGTCCTTCGCGGATTTCGAAGATCACGTCGACGCGGTTCTGGTCGAGACTGACCATTTTCGGTTCGACGACGGCGGCGAAGCGACCTTGGCGGCGATACAGCTCGACGATGCGCGCGACGTCGGCGCGAACCGCGGTGCGCGTGAAGATCTGCCGCGGCTTGAGCTTCAGCTCCTTCTCGATCTTGTCGTTCTTCAGCCGCTTGTTGCCTTCCAGCACGACGCGGTTGATGATCGGGTTCTCGCGCACCCGCACGACCAGGTCACCGGTCTCGACGCCCGCGATCGACACGTCGGCGAGCAGGTCGGACGCCAGCAGGTCCTTGATCGCCTGGTCGATCGTCTCGTTGGTATAGTCCTGGCCGATCCGCAGCTTGGTGTAGCTGAGGATCGTATCAGGCTCGACGCGCTGCGAGCCTTCGACGCGGAGCGACCGGATCGTCCGGGTCACTGCCGGCGCGGTAACATCAGCGGGTGCCGAAGCGGCCGGCGGGGCCGAGACGGTCTGAGCCTGGGCGAGCGCGGGTACGCCGGCCAGGATGGTGCCGGTCAGCAGCGCAGCGGCGCCACGCACCGAAGCTGTCGAGCGCTTGTTCGAAGTCACGTATCCACCCCAGTCGGAAAAAAAATCTGCTCGACGGCAAGTCGTCCGTCGCCCTGCCCCATGCGGGTCAGCCGATCAAGCCGGCGATTCCCCGCCACAGCCCGAACGCCCCCAGATCGTTGATGGTCACCAATACCATCAACGCCAGGATCGCTGCCAGTCCGCCTCGGAACGCCCATTCCATGGCTTGCGGGCTGACCGGCCGACGACGAACGGCCTCGACCGCGTAAAACATCAAATGCCCCCCGTCGAGAACAGGAACTGGCAACAGGTTGATGAATCCGAGATTAATCGAGATGAGCGCCATCAGCGAGACGAATTCGGGCCAGCCGAGGGTCAGCTGCTCGCCGGAGACCTGCGCGATCTTGAGCGGCCCGCCCAGTTCCTGCAGCGACCGTCGCCCGGTCACGATCTGACCGATGGTATCGACCATCATCCCCAGGATCTCGCCCGTGCGCTGAACACCCACGACCGGGGCCTGCACCAGCGACACCGGTGACCATATCGGCGCGGCAGGACCGATGCCGATTCGCCCAACCTTGTAGGTGTTGCCGAACCGATCGCCCTCGCGCAGCGTCCCGATCGTCAACGGGAGCGCCACGGGGCGGCCGTCGCGGACGATGTCCACGGTCACCGTCTCGCCCGGGCGCATCGCCGCATACATGCGCAGGTCGTCGAACCGGTCGACGCTCTTGTCGCCGATCTCGACAATCCGGTCGCCCGGCCGCAGGCCGGCCTGCGCCGCCGCACTGCCGGGCTGGATCACGCCGACGACCGGCGGCGTCGTGCTCTGGCCGTATGCGAGAGCGAAACCGCCCAGGATCAGCACGGCGAGCGCGAGATTGATGAACGGCCCCGCCGCGACGATGATCGCACGCTGCCAGAGCGGCTTGGCCTGGAAGGTTTTGGCGCGTTCCGAAGGCGGCAGTTGCAGCCATTCGGCCGACGGCTGCGACGCCGGGTTCATGTCGCCGGCGAACTTGACGTAGCCGCCAAGTGGCAGCCAACCGAACTTCCAGCGGGTGCCGCGTTTGTCGGTGAACCCGGCGACCTCGCGGCCAAAGCCGATCGAAAACTCCTCCGCCTTCACGCCGAACCAGCGGCCGGCGATGTAGTGGCCGAATTCGTGGATGAACACGAGCGGCCCGAGCAGCAGGAGAAAGGCACCGACGTAGAGAAAAAATCCGGGAGCTTCTGTCACACGGCCAATCCTAAGCGGCTTTCGCCATCACGCGATCCCCTGCGACCCGTCGCGCCCCCGCGTCGACGTCCAGCACGAGATCAAGGCTGTCCGGCGCTCCCGGATCGTATGACCCAAGCGTATCCGCCACGATTGCGGCAATTTCAAGAAAGCCGATTTTGCCGGCCAGGAAAGCGGCCACGGCGACCTCGTTCGCCGCATTCAGGATGGCCGGACGCGCCCCGCCCGCCTCCAGCGCCGCACGCGCCAGCGCGAGAGCGGGGAAGCGGACCATCTCCGCCGCTTCGAAATCGAGCCTGCCGATGGCGGCGAGGTCGAGCGGCGCCATCGGCGTCGCCATCCGGTCGGGCCAGGCGAGGGCATGCGCAATCGGCACGCGCATGTCGGGCGGCCCCAGCTGCGCGAGCAGCGAGCCGTCGACATATTCGACCAGGCTGTGAATGACCGACTGGCGGTGGACCAGCACGTCGAGCTGGTCGGGCCGGAGCGCGAACAGATGCCTGGCCTCGATCAGCTCGAGCCCCTTGTTCATCATCGTCGCCGAATCGACAGAGATCTTCGCGCCCATCGACCAATTCGGATGCGCGACGGCCTGCGCCGGCGTGATGCCACGCATCTCATCGAGCGAGCGTTCGCGAAACGGGCCGCCGCTCGCGGTCAGGATGACGCGGCGGACACGGTCTCGGTTTGCGGGCTCCAGGCACTGGAAGATCGCATTATGTTCGGAATCGACCGGCAGCAGCGTCGCGCCGGTGCGGGCGACCGCCGCCGTCATCACGTCACCGGCCGAGACGAGCGCCTCCTTGTTGGCCAGCGCGACTGCCCTACCCTGCTCGATCGCCGCCATCACGGGCTTCAGTCCCGCACAGCCGACGATCGCTGCCATCGTCCAGTCGGCGCCCATCCCAGCGGCTTCGGCGACCGCCTGCGCACCGCCGGCCGCGCGCGTATCGGTGTCGGCAAGCGCGGCACGAAGGTCGGGAAGGCAGCTTTCGTCCGCAACCACGGCCACTTCGGCCCGGGTGCGCCGGGCGGCGGCGGCAAGCTTGGCAACGTCGCAATTCGCGGTCAGCGCGACGACGCGGAAATCCTCGGGCGCGCGCTCGATCAGGTCGAGCGTCGAGGTGCCGACCGATCCGGTCGCCCCGAGGATCGTGACGCTCTTCATCCCAGCCATTTCGGCAACTCCACGAGAATGGCGGCCACGGGCGCCACGGGGACGAGGCCGTCCAATCGGTCCATGACGCCACCGTGACCCGGCAGCAGCGTGCCCGAATCCTTCACGCCCGCCCGCCGCTTCAGCCAGCTTTCATAAAAGTCGCCGGCTTGCGCGAGGACCGCCAGCAGAGGCGTCCACATCACCAGGCGGAAGGGCAACCCGGCCCAGACATGGAGCGCAAAGGCGAAAAGCGTCGCCGCGATCATCCCGCCGATGAGCCCCGCCCAAGTCTTGCTGGGACTGATCGCAGGCGCAATTTTCGGGCCGCCGATGCTGCGACCGGCGAAATAGGCGCCGATATCGGTCGCCCACACGAGCGCCATGGCCCAGAACGCCAGCAACAGCCCCACCGGCCCCGGCTGTCCGCGCAGGAGCAGCAGGGCGAGGACCGGCAGGCCGACGTAGATCGCGCCCCAGCCGAGCTGACCGTTACGCGTGATGATCGCGATGAAGAAAGCCGCCCCAGCGATCAAACCGAGCGCGAAGAAACCCGGACCCGCCGCGAGCGGCCCCAGGATGGCGAGCGGAATGACCAGAGCGAATTGCGCAATCTGCTTGTTGCGCGCGACACCGGGCGTGTGGAGCGAAACCCATTCGGCCATCATCAACAGGGCCGCGACGACGGTCAGCAGCCAGAAAGCGAAGCCGCCGAGAACGAGGCAGACCGCCGCCACGGCGATCAGGACGATTCCCGACATCGTCCGCTTGGCGAGATCGCCCATCATAACCCCCCGAAACGACGCTGCCGGGTGGCGAACGCCGCCAGCGCGTCCGCCAGAGCGGCGCCGTCGAAATCGGGCCACAGCGTGTCGACGAAAAGCAGTTCGGCATATGCCGCCTGCCACAGCAGGAAGTTCGACAGTCGCTGTTCGCCCGACGTGCGGATCAGCAGGTCGACCGGCGGCAGCGCGCCCGACTGGAGCGCCCCTTCGAACAGGCGTTCGTCGATCGTCTCGGGATCAAGGTCCCGCGCGGCCGACGCGATCGCCAGGTTCCGCGCGGCCGCTGCGATCTCGGCCTGCGCGCCATAATTCAGGGCGATGACGACGGTCGGACCGGGATTGTCGGCGGTCTGCGCCACGGCGTCGTCGATCAGTTCGACCAGGTCGGGCGCCAGCGCGCGATAGGCGCCGATGACGTGCAGGCGCACACCCTCGCGGTGGAATTCCGCGAGGTCGTCGCGGATGAACCGACGGAGCAGGCCCATCAGGTCGCTGACTTCCTCGGCCGGGCGGCGCCAGTTCTCGCTCGAAAAAGCGTAAAGCGTTAGGACCTCGATGCCCTGCTCGCGCGCAGCCCGCGCTACGCGGCGAACCGCCTCGACCCCCTTTCGGTGACCGGCGATGCGCGGCAGGAACCGGGCCTTCGCCCAGCGCCCGTTACCGTCCATGATGATCGCGACGTGGCGGGGCGGTTGGGTCACGCCGGCCGCCCCGCAATGCGTGCCCGGCCGGTCATGCCACCGGCATGACCTGAACGGCGCGTGCGCCGTTCACCGGTCACTTGCCCAGGATTTCCTTTTCCTTCGCCGCCGCCGCCGCGTCGATGTCGGCGATGGTCGCGTCGGTCAGCTTCTGGACTTCGGCTTCGTGGCGCTTGCGTTCGTCCTCGCCGAACAGGCCCTTCTTCTCGTCGGTCTTCAGCGCGTCCATGCCGTCACGGCGAACGTTGCGCGCGGCGATGCGGGCGTTCTCGGCATATTTGCCGGCAAGCTTGGCGAGTTCCTTGCGGCGCTCTTCGGTCAGGTCGGGGATCGGCAGGCGCAGCGTCTGACCATCGACGATCGGGTTGAGACCGAGACCTGCCGAGCGAATCGCCTTGTCGGCCGGACCGACGTTCGACTTGTCCCAGACCTGCACGCTCAGTAGGCGCGGCTCCGGCGCGGAGACGGTCGCGACCTGGTTGAGCGGCATATGGCTGCCGTACACCTCGACCGTCACCGGATCGAGCATGTTCACCGACGCGCGGCCGGTCCGCAGGCCGACCAGATCATGCTTCAGCGCTTCGACGGCACCCGCCATACGGCGTTCGAGGTCGGACTTGTCATAGGCGGCCATGTCTCAATTCTCCTGCGCAGCTTGAACGACCGTCGAGGTGCCTTCACCGGCGAGAACGCGGGCGAGGTTGCCGCGTTCGCGGATGTTGAACACGACGATCGGAATATTGTTGTCGCGGCAAAGCGCCACGGCGGAGGCGTCCATCACCTTCAGATTGTCGGAGAGGACACGGTCGTACGTAACCGTCGGGTAACGCGTTGCGGACGCGACCTTCTTCGGGTCGGCATCATAGACGCCGTCGACCGACGTGCCCTTGAACAGCGCGTCGCACTTCATTTCGGCAGCGCGCAGCGCGGCGCCCGAATCGGTGGTGAAGAAGGGCGAGCCGACGCCGGCGGCGAAAATGACGATGCGGCCCTTTTCCAGATGGCGCTCGGCGCGACGGCGGATGAAGGGTTCGCAGACGCTCGCCATCGGGATCGCCGACTGCACGCGGGTCTGGACGCCGATCTGTTCGAGTGCGTTCTGCACCGCCAGCGCGTTCATCACGGTCGCCAGCATGCCCATGTAATCGCCGGTCGCGCGGTCCATGCCGCGTGCCGCGCCCGAGATGCCGCGGAAGATGTTGCCGCCGCCGACGACGATGCACAGTTCATAGCCCTGCGCGCGAACGTCCGCGATCTCGGCCGCGACCCGGCCGATGGTGTCGGGGTCGATCGACAGGCCGCCGTCCCCCATCAGCACCTCGCCCGAGAGTTTCAGCAGGATGCGCTTGAATCGGGGCGTGTTCATGGGTGCGGAATAACTCGTTACGATAGATACGGAAGCGGCGCGGACCCTAGGAGGGCCGCGCCGCTTTGGGAAGCTCTTAAACCTTCTCCGGGGGGAGAAGGATAGCGTAGCTTACCAGCTCGCTGGTTAGCGAAGCTTGGATGAGGCCGATCGCGCTATCGATAGCGGAGCACCCTCACCCAGCTCCGACTAGGCAGCAAGCTGCCAAGTCTGCGCAACCCTCTCCCACGGGGAGAGGGAGCATATGCTTACTTCGTCAGACCGGCCGTCGCCGCCACTTCGGCAGCGAAGTCGCTCTCTTCCTTCTCGATGCCTTCGCCGAGCTGGAAGCGGACATAGTCCTTCAGCACGATCGTCGTACCGGCGTCCTTGCCCGCCTTGGCGACGACGTCGGCGACCGGGGTCTTGCCGTCCATCACGAACAGCTGGCTGAGGAGGGCGTTTTCCTTGGCGAACTTCTTCACGCCGCCTTCGACCATCTTCTCGATGATGTCGGCGGGCTTGCCGCTCTCGGCGGCCTTTTCACGGGCGATGGCGCGCTCGCGCTCCAGCACTTCCGGATCGAGACCGCTCTCGTCGAGCGCCAGCGGGAAAGCGGCCGCAACGTGCATCGCGATCTGCTTGCCCAGCGGCTCGAGCACGTCGACACCCGCGTCCGATTCGAGCGCGACGAGCACGCCGATCTTACCCAGACCCGGGGCCTGCGCGTTGTGGACGTAGGGGATGACCGCGCCCTTCGACACTTCCAGGCGCTTCGCACGGCGGATCGACTGATTCTCGCCGATCGTCGCGATGTTGTTGGTCAGCGCGTCCTGGACGGTCGTGCCCGACGGCATCTTAGCGGCCTTGATCGCTTCGACGTCGTCACCGTTGGCCAGCGCGATCTGGACGACTTCCTTCACGAAATCCTGGAACTGGTCGTTCTTCGCGACGAAGTCGGTTTCCGAGTTCACTTCGACCGCAGCCCCCTTGGTGCCGGCAACCGCAACGCCGACCAGGCCTTCGGCGGCCGTGCGGCTCGACTTCTTGGCGGCGGCGGCGAGGCCCTTGGTGCGCAGCCAGTCCATGGCGGCGTCGACGTCGCCGCTGGTCTCGGCCAGCGCCTTCTTGCAGTCCATCATGCCCGCGCCGCTCTTCTCGCGCAGGTCCTTGACCATCGAAGCCGTGATGTCGGCCATGTCGAAATTCCTTCTGAGTTAAATACGAACGCGGCGAGACAGAGCGTGTGTGCGCCCTGCCCCGCCGATGTTACGGTTCAGCGACGCTGAGGATTCAAACTCGCTCGAGACGAGGATCGTGATCGTCACGCCCCTGTCCCGAGTGAGTTTAAACCCTTAAGCGTTTGCGGCCTGCTGCTCACCTTCGGCAGCGGCCGGGGCCTGCTCGACGATCGGATCGCTCGACAGCGCTTCCTCGGCCGGGGGCGTGTCCATCGCGCCGATGTCGACGCCGCGGTTGGCTTGGCCCTGCTGGTTGCCACGGGTCGCCGCGATCGCGACGGCTTCGCAGTACAGGCGGATCGCACGGCTTGCGTCATCGTTCGCCGGGACCGGGAAGGCGATGCCGTCCGGGCTGACGTTCGAATCGAGGATCGCGACGACCGGGATGCCCAGCGTGTTCGCTTCCTTGATCGCCAGCTCTTCCTTGTTCGCGTCGATCACGAACATGATGTCCGGCACGCCGCCCATGTCCTTGATACCGCCCAGCGACAGCTCGAGCTTGTCGCGCTCGCGGGTCAGCTGCAGGACTTCCTTCTTGGTCAGACCGGTGGTGTCACCCGACAGCTGCTCGTCCAGCGCCTTGAAACGCTTGATCGACCCCGAGATGGTCTTCCAGTTGGTGAGCATGCCACCGAGCCAGCGGTGGTTGACGTAATACTGACCGGCCTTGCGCGCAGCTTCCGCGATCGGCTCCTGCGCCTGGCGCTTGGTGCCGACGAACAGGACCTTGCCGCCGCCGGCGACGGTCGAGCTGATGAATTCCAGCGCGCGCGCGAACAGCGGAACGGTCTGCGACAGGTCGAGGATGTGCACGCCGTTGCGATCGCCGAAAATGTACGGCTTCATCTTCGGGTTCCAGCGGTGGGTCTGGTGGCCGAAGTGAGCGCCCGATTCGAGCAACGCGTGCATGGAGACGACAGGAGCCGCCATAGGATAGGTCCTTTCCGGTTAAGCCTCTGGGAAGCGATGACCGGCCGTGTGATGCGCTCAAAGCGCCGGCGGGCACCGGGTTATGTGCTTCCCATGCGGGGTTGAGGCGGCGCGCTTAGTCCAAGTTTCGGAACGATGCAAGCGCTCTAAGTGGAACAAAAAGAGATTGACACCCGGAACGATAGAGGAACATAAAGGCATCACCGCCCGAACAGAGCGGATGTTCCGACTTTTTCGGAACAACTTATGTGGTCAAGCGTCTGGATTCATTGAGTTTCGGGTCAACGAAGCTCGGCAGGGAGCCTGAGGGTGATGGCAATTCTCTCATACGCAGTGTTCGGTGCGGCTTTTGTGGCTGCGGCCTGGGCGATCTGGGCAACGATTGCGCCCCAATATGCGCGCATCGTGGATCTGCTCGTCAACGGTCCGGTCGTCACCCCGTTGTTGCCGGCGCCGGTTCCGGCGCGCAGCAATCTTCGCAACGTCAGGGTGCAGGGGCTGGCGGCATCGCCGCGATCGCCGCAGCGCGCTGCCGCCTGATCTTCGCGTACGACCGGACGCTGAACGGCAGCGTCAGAAGGTACAGGATCGTCACGACGCTCAGCGTCTGCCAGGGGGCGGAAATCACGGCGGCCCCCACCGCGACGATCACGACGATCGCTTCGAACCGGATATTCCGGCGCAGTTTCAGCGACGACCAACTGTATGTCGCGAGGCTCGACACCATCAGCACCGCGATCAGTGCGATCCACGGCGCCATCAGCCACGGCGATCGCAGCCAGGGCTCGCCGGTGACGAACCAGAGATACATCGGCAATAGCGCGAGCGCTGCGCCGGCCGGCGCTGGAACGCCGGTCAGGAACCCCGCCGATTTATGGGGCTGGTCGGCGACGTCGATCCGGGCGTTGAAGCGCGCCAGACGAAGCGCGGCGAACACGGCATACACCAGCGCGCAGATCCATCCGATCCGGGGTTCGGCCTGAAGCGACCAGAGATAGATCACGATTGCCGGTGTGACCCCGAAATCGATCGCGTCGGCGAGCGAATCGAGCTCAGCACCGAACCGGCTTTCACCGCGCAGCATCCGCGCGATACGCCCATCGATTCCATCGAGAGCCGCGGCGACCATGATGAAGATCACCGACCGCTCCCAGTCGCCACCGATCGCGTAGCGGATCGCGGTCAGACCGGCACAGAGCGCCAGCGCGGTAATTGCATTGGGCACCAACGCCCGCAGCGGGATGCCACGGTCCGCCCGCTCGGTGCGGTCCCGCCGCCTCAGCGCGAAGCGCGGCTCGCGGAGCGGCTCACTGGGCAACGCCAATGGCCCTTTGCACGCCGACACGGCCGATGATCGTCTCGCCGGCCACCGCGCGCTGACCGAGCGCGACCTGCGGCTCATAGCCGTCGGGCAGATAGACCTCGACGCGGCTGCCGAAGCGGATCAGGCCGATGCGCTGTCCGACCGCGACGATATCGCCGACCTTGGTGAAGGTCATGATCCGCCGTGCCACGAGACCTGCGATCTGCGTGAAGCCGACCTTCGTCCCGTCCGCGCCCTCGACCACGAAATGCTGTCGCTCGTTTTCATCCGACGCCTTGTCGAGATCGGCGTTCAGGAATTTGCCCGAGATATAGACGACCTGGCGGATCGTCCCCGAGATCGGCGTACGGTTGATGTGCACGTCGAACACCGACATGAACACCGACACACGCACGAGCGGTGCATCGCCCAGCCCCTGCGGCCCGGCCAATTCCCGCGGCACCGGAACGCGCTCGATCATCGTGACGAGCCCGTCGGCGGGCGAGACGATCAGCCCCTCCCCCTGCGGTGTCGTCCGGATCGGATCGCGGAAGAAGGCGGCGACCCAGATGGTCAGGCCGATGAACGGCCACGCCCAGAACCAACCACCCAGCCACAGCGCGAGTAGGGCTAGGCCGCCGGCGATGATCGTGTATTTCCGTCCCTCTGGGTGGACGCTCGGAAACCGCCACTTGACGGTCGTCGTAACGGGCAGGCCGCCGGGGCCTTCGGGCTTGGAAAGCGAAGTCATTATGGTTCGATTAGACGTCGTGGCATCCCCTGACAACGCCGGATGCGGAGGTATCGATCCGGCGCGCGGCGGCGAACGTCAGATGCCGGTCCACTGCAAACCGGCCGGAAGGTCGGATGCCGAGAAGTCGACCTGAAGAACGCGCCGGTGGTTAGCCGAGATCGCCGCATCCGAGGCATGAAGGATTGGCGTCGCATATACCCAGACATCGCCTGCCCGGGCCGTACATCGATAGATTCCACAACGGTCGACCGCATCGGGAACCGCCATGACCGGAATCCGGCCGAGGAGATGCGAACCGGGTGCGATCAAGAGCGGCGCGTTCGAATCCGGCACGTCGTCCAGATGCACCCGCACGGTCAGCATACCAGCCAGCACGCCGAAAGGCGGTTCGACATGATGCAATCCTGCCTTCATGGTCCAGGCGCCGAAGCCATCCACGTCCGCCCTGTTCCGCACGCAAATGGTCCGATCCTGATGCCACCCGAGCGACCAATTCGTCGCTGGCGACTTGTCGAACAGAATCGCCCGGACTGCGCGGGCATCTGGGCCCAGCAGGTTCGTGACAAGCGCCCCGATGTTACCCGGAGCACGCAGGACCGACCTGAGCGATGCGATGCCATGCAATCGCACGCCTGCACGATCCTGCGGGATCGCTTCGGCAATTGCGTGCAAGGTCGTCAGGTCGGGCAATGCCGCTCCGACGTAGCACTGCGCGCCATCTGCGGCCAACGTCAGGGGGCGTCTGTCGACAGTGTCGCTCATCCAGACAGCTAAGCGTGCGCACCAGCGATCGCAACGATCCTCTCGGCACGGTTGATCCCTGCGGCCCCCTCCCCTAGACGCGCCGTCAAACCCTCGTTTTAAGGACGAAAAGAGCATGGCGAAGATCAAGGTGAAAACGCCCGTCGTGGAGATCGACGGCGACGAAATGACGCGGATCATCTGGGAATGGATCCGTGAGCGCCTGATCAAGCCCTATCTCGACATCGACCTGAAGTATTACGATCTGTCGGTTCAGAAGCGCGACGAGACCAACGACCAGATCACGATCGATTCGGCGAACGCGATCAAGGAATATGGCGTCGGCGTGAAGTGCGCGACGATCACCCCGGACGAAGCGCGCGTCGAGGAGTTCAATCTCAAGGAAATGTGGAAGTCGCCGAACGGCACCATCCGCAACATCCTGGGCGGCGTCGTCTTCCGCGAGCCGATCGTCATCAGCAACGTCCCGCGCCTGATCCCGGGCTGGACCAAGCCGATCGTCGTCGGCCGTCACGCCTTCGGCGACCAGTATCGCGCGACCGATTTCAAGGTGCCGGGCCCGGGCAAGCTGCGCATGGTCTGGGAAGGCGAGAACGGCGAGAAGATCGAGAAGGACGTGTTCAACTTCCCCGCGGCCGGCGTCGCGATGGGCATGTACAACCTCGACGACTCGATCCGCGACTTCGCGCGTGCCTCGTTCAACTACGGCCTGAACCTGAAGTGGCCGGTGTATCTGTCGACCAAGAACACGATCCTGAAGGCCTATGACGGCCGCTTCAAGGACCTGTTCCAGGAAGTGTTCGACACCGAAGGCTTTGCCGAGAAGTTCAAGGAAGCCGGCATCGTCTACGAACATCGCCTGATCGACGACATGGTCGCCTCGGCGCTCAAGTGGAGCGGCGAATTCGTGTGGGCGTGCAAGAACTATGACGGCGACGTCCAGTCGGACCAGGTCGCACAAGGCTTCGGCTCGCTCGGCCTGATGACCTCGGTCCTGCTGTCGCCGGACGGCAAGACGGTCGAGGCGGAAGCCGCGCATGGCACCGTTACCCGCCACTATCGCCAGCACCAGCAGGGCAAGGCGACGTCGACCAACCCGATCGCGTCGATCTTCGCCTGGACCGGCGGCCTAAAGTTCCGCGGCAAGTTCGACGATACGCCCGACGTCACCCGCTTCGCCGAGACGCTGGAACAGGTCTGCATCGAGACGGTCGAAAGCGGTCAGATGACCAAGGATCTCGCGATCCTGATCGGCCCGGATCAGCCGTGGATGACGACCGAACAGTTCTTCGAGGCGGTCCGCCAGAACCTCGAGAACAAGATGGCTGCCTGGCAGTAGAGAACGACGTCAGCGACGGCGAAACTCGGCCACGAGTCCGCCGTCGCCTTCGATCGTGGCCGCCCTCCCCGGCACAAGCTGCACGGCGCCGCGAGTCTCGACGATCCGCACTGCATTGCACTGTCCCCTGACCGGTCGCGTCCACCGGACGATGACATACATGATACCGTTCGTATCGGGACGCCCGCCCGGAGCGGTCGACCGGGCCGGCGTCAGCGACACGTTAATCTCGCGGCGGTTGGGCTGGATCAACTGGACGTCACGGCAGCTGTCATCCGCCGGCTCGGTCACGCTCTTCTGCCAATTGGCGCCGGTCCGCGTGCCGATCGACACGGTCTCCTCGGCCAGTACGCCTTCCGACGAGCGCAACCTGAAGTCGATTTGAAACCGTTCCTCTGCGGCCACCGGGCCTTGGAAGACGGGAAAGCTCAATCGCGCGGCAGGAGAAGGCGGCGCGGGCGGCGCGGGCGGCGCGGACGGGAGCGAGGCCGCGGCCTGAAGCAGCACGGGAGCGAGCAGGACCACGGTCATCACTTCCTCCGAATCGGACGCTCTGTGCCTAATCCGTGGTCCTTGCCCGTTCGCGAAGAAAGCTGCTTAACCGGCCCCGGCCGGACATTTCCGAACGAGAAACGCCGTCGACGATCGTTTCGGTCATGACAGCGTCGCGATCCTGTTCATAATGGCCGGCATGGCGCTCAACCTCGGCAATCACCAGTTTTCGGACGCTCTCGTCATCCTCGGTGCCGCGGGGATCGTCATCCCCGCCTTCGCGCGGTTTCGCATCAGCCCGGTCATCGGCTTCATCCTCGTCGGTATCCTCGTCGGCCCGGCGGGACTGAGCACGCTGATGCCGCAGGCGCCGTGGCTATATTACGTCACGATCAGCGATCCGGAGTCGATCGAGCCCTTCGCGGAGCTGGGCATCATCCTTCTCCTGTTCACGATCGGCCTGGAGCTGTCGTTCAAGCGGCTGTGGACGATGCGGCGGCTGGTGTTCGGCCTGGGTGCGTTCGAATTGCTTGTCGCGGCCGCCGTCATTGCGCTTGGGCTGCATCTGATCGGCCAGGCGTGGGCCGGGTCGATCGGGCTGGGCCTGGCGCTTGCGCTGTCGTCGACCGCGCTGGTCCTTCCCCTCGTCGGTGCGGCAAGCCAGGTCGGGCGGCCGGCGTTCGCGATGTTGCTGTTCGAGGATCTGGCGCTCGTCCCGATCATCTTCGCGCTGGGGGCGATGGCGCCGACCGCAGGCGCGGACGGCTGGGCGAACCTGGGTACGGTTGCGATCCGTGGCGCGATCGCCGTCGCAGCGCTGTACGTCGCGGGGCGATTCGTCCTGCCGCGACTGTTCGCGCAGGCGGCCCGGACCAAGAACCCCGAACTCTTCCTCGCCGCCAGCCTGCTGGTCGTCATCGTCGCCAGCCTGATCACGACCGCTGCGGGCCTGTCGCCGATCGTCGGCGCGCTGCTTGCCGGGCTGCTGATCGCCGAAACCGAATATCGCGAAGAGGTCGAGGTGATGACCGAGCCCTTCAAGGGCCTGGCGCTCGGCGTGTTCCTGCTCACGGTCGGCATGCGGCTCGACCTGCGACTGATCATGGCCAACTGGCCGTCGCTGTTGGCGGCGATCATCGGCGTCATGGCGGTCAAGATCGTGGTCACGACCGGTGTCCTGCGGTTCACCGGCACGCGCACCGGCACCGCGGCGGAAACGGGGGTGCTGATGTCGAGCCCCTCGGAAACCACGCTAATTGTGCTCGGCGTAGCCACGCAGGCCGCCCTCATCCAGCCTTCGACGGCCGCCTTCTGGACGACGGTGACCGCAATCGGCCTGACGATCACACCCCTCCTTGCCAAGGCCGGCCAAGGCATCGCGCGACGGATCGACCGGCAGGAGCGAATGGCCGATCCTGAGGTCGATACCGATCGCCCCGGCACCGTCATCATCGGCTTCGGGCGCGTCGGGCGGACGGTGGCCGACATGCTGCGGGTCCATAACAAACCGTTCGTTGCGGTGGATGCCGACATCGATGGCGTGAACGCCGCGCGCAAGCAGGGCTATCCGGTCATTTTCGGGGATGTCGCGCGCTCGGAGATGGTCGATCGCCTGCGGCTGGGCCACGCCGATGCGCTGATCCTGACGATGGATGATCCGGTACTGACGGTCAGCCTGGCGCGACGCGTGCGGGCGTGGGTGCCCAAGCTGCCGATCATCGCCCGCGCCCGTGACGCGGCCCATGCCGCCGAACTCTACAAGGCGGGAGTCACCGACGCGGTGCCAGAGACGCTCGAAAGCTCGCTTCAGCTGTCGGAAGCCGTTCTGGTCGATATCGGCGTCGCGATGGGGCCGGTCATCGCCTCCATTCACGAAAAGCGCGACGAGATGCGCCAGCAGATCAAGGCCGCCGCCGACCTCGATCGCGAACCGCGCATCCGTCGTGTCCGCCGCACGGGCGAACTCGGCTGAACGGGGAAGACAGGTACAGTTCAGCCCGGAAACCGTATCCAGTCACGGATCGTTACCCCTGCGATCCAACACCAAGACTGGAGAAGACCATGACGTTTTTCGCGACCGCCCTGCTGCTCGGCACTGCCGCGGCGCCGGCCGCGCTGGCCCAAACTGCCACTGCGACTCCTGCGCCTGCGACGCCCGCCCCCGCTGCCCAGACCGCGCCGCAAGGCCCGGCCGTCGGTGTGACCGTGAAGGATACGGCGAACGGCGAGGTCGGCACGATCGAGGCGATCAACGGCGATCTCGCCGTCATCAACACCGGCACGAACAAGGTCAGCTATCCGCTGAACGCGATGACGCCGACACCGACCGGCCCGATCATCGCCCTCACCAAGGCCCAGCTGGATGCAAGCTTCGTCGAACAACAGGCGAAAGCCGCGGCGGAACTGCAGACCCGCCTCACCGCGGGCACCGAAGTGTTCGCTCGCGACGGGACGACCAAACTGGGCACGATCAAGGCGGTGGATGCCGAATTCGTGACGCTGACAACCACCGCGGGCAAGGACGTACGGTTGCCCAAGGGCGGGTTCGCGACGGGTCGGGTCGGGCTCGTCATCGGCCTGACCGCGGCTGAGTTCACCGCGGCAACCGCCGGGGCGTAATCATGATGTGGCCCCTCCCCTATCCGGGGAGGGGCACTTTTACGCGGAAAGCGCTGCCCGGACCGCGTCGAGCGCTGCCGCAGCATTGGTGCCGTTTGGCCCTCCGCCCTGCGCCATGTCCGGACGACCACCGCCGCCTTGCCCGCCGACCGCGGCAACCGCAGCCTTCACCAGATCGACCGCATTCAGCCGATCCTTCAGGTCGTCGGTCACGCCGACCGCGACCGTCGCGCGGCCGTCGTTCACCGCAACGAGGGCCGCAACGCCCGATCCGATCCGCCCCTTGGCCTCGTCGACCGCGCCGCGCAGACCCTTTGCTTCGAACCCGTCGAGCACCTGGCCGACGAAAGCGACCCCGCCGATCGTTTCCGGCCCGGCTGCTTCGGCCTTGCCTCCACCGCCGAGCGCCAATGCCTTCTTGGCCTCGGCCAGTTCGCGCTCGAGCCGCCGCTTCTCTTCCACCAGCGTCGCGACGCGCGCCGGGACCTCGTCGGGCGATGCCTTGAGCGCCGCTGCCGCTTCCCTCAACTTGTCGTCGCGCGACTGGAGATATCCGCGCGCGGCCTCGCCGGTCAGCGCCTCGATGCGGCGGACGCCCGAGCTGACCGCGCTTTCACCAACGATCTTCAGGAGCCCGATCTCGCCCAGCGCGCTGACGTGCGTGCCGCCACACAGCTCGACCGAATAGGTCTTGCCCCCATCGTCGGTGCCCATCGAAACGACGCGGACTTCGTCGCCGTATTTCTCGCCGAACAGTGCCATCGCGCCCATTGCGATCGCATCGTCGGGGGTCATCAGGCGCGTCGTGACGGGCGTGTTTGCACGAACCTGCGCGTTGACCTGCGTTTCGACGTCGCTGAGCTCGGCCGCGGACATGCTGTTCGGGTGCGACACGTCGAAGCGCAGCCGGTCGGGCGAGACCAGCGAGCCTTTCTGCGCGACGTGGGTTCCCAAACGCTGGCGCAGCGCCTCGTGCAACAGATGCGTCGCGGAGTGGTTGGCGCGAATCTGCGCACGGCGATCGCGATCGATCGTCAGGCGAACCGTATCGCCGACCTTCAGCGTCCCGCTGTCGATCGTCGCCACATGGCCGTGGAGCTTGCCGACATGCTTCTGCGTATCTGAAACGGTCGCCGATACGCCGTCACCGGTAATCGTGCCGGCATCGCCGACCTGGCCACCGCTCTCGGCATAGAAAGGCGTCTGATTGACCAGCACTTCGACCGTCTCGCCGGTCGTCGCGCTGTCGACGCGCGCGCCGTCCTTGACGAGGGCGATGACCTGCCCCTCGCCGACGTCGTTGGCGTAGCCGGTGAATTCGGTCGCCCCCTCTTCGGCGATGTCGAACCACACGTCGTCCGACGCCTTGGCGCCCGACCCCTTCCACGCGGCGCGCGCGGCGGCCTTCTGCTCGGCCATCGCGGCATCGAAGCCGGCGCGGTCAACCGCGATGCCTTGCGGACGCAACGCATCCTCGGTCAGGTCATAGGGAAAGCCATAGGTGTCGTAGAGCTTGAACGCAGTCGCACCGGGCAGGGTGCTGCCTTCGCCCATGTCGCCGGTCGCCTCGTCGAGCAGCTTCAGGCCATTCGCCAGCGTGCGGCGGAAACGCGTTTCCTCCTGCAACAGCGTCGCTTCGATCAGCGGCTGGGCGCGGACGAGCTCGGGGAAGGCGCCGCCCATCTCGGCGACCAGGCTGGGGACCAGACGATGCATCAGCGGGTCCTTCGCACCCAGCAGGTGCGCGTGACGCATCGCGCGGCGCATGATGCGGCGAAGCACATAGCCGCGGCCTTCGTTTGCCGGCAGGACGCCGTCGGCAACCAGGAAGCCGGCCGAGCGCAGGTGATCGGCGATCACGCGGTGGCTCGCCTGATTGTCGCCGGTCGTCGCCGTGCCGGTCAGCGCGCCGCTTTCCGCGATCAGGGCCTTGAAGGTATCGGTGTCGTAGTTGTCATGGACACCCTGAAGCACGGCTGCAACGCGTTCCAGACCCATGCCGGTGTCGATCGACGGACGCGGCAGGTCGCCGACGATCTCGTCCGCTTCCTGCAGGAACTGCATGAAGACGAGGTTCCAGATCTCGACGAAGCGGTCGCCGTCTTCCTCCGGCGAGCCTGGAGGGCCGCCCCAGATATGGTCGCCATGGTCGTAGAAGATCTCCGAGCACGGCCCGCACGGTCCGTCCGATCCCATCGCCCAGAAATTGTCCTTGGTCGGGATGCGGATGATCCGCTCCTCGGGCAGCCCGGCGATCTTCTTCCAGAGGTCGAACGCCTGATCATCGGTATGATAGACGGTCGCCGTCAGCTTCTCTGCCGGCAGCCCCCATTCCTTCGTTAGCAGCGTCCAGGCGTGCGTGATCGCCTGTTCCTTGAAATAGTCGCCGAAGGAAAAATTCCCGAGCATCTCGAAGAAGGTGTGGTGCCGCGCCGTATAGCCGACATTGTCGAGGTCGTTGTGCTTGCCGCCGGCGCGGACGCACTTCTGCGACGAGGTCGCGGTCGAATAGGGCCGGCTTTCGAGACCCGTGAACACGTTCTTGAACGGCACCATGCCGGCGTTCACGAACATCAGCGTCGGGTCGTTCTGCGGAACGAGCGGCGCCGAGGGCACGATCTGATGCCCGGCCTTGCCGAAATAGTCGAGGAACGAGCGGCGGATGTCGTTGGTCGAAGTCATGGGCGTTGCGCTTAGGCGAGGCGCGGGCTGCACTCAAGCGCCCGAACGTGGTAGGGTCGGGACGAACCGGGGGAGAAGGACGATGCGACTGCACGTGACGGGGGCGCTGGCCGCACTCCTGATGCCCGCCCTGGGCGCGCAGGACCTGCCGAAGACGGAGGCGCCGCCCGCGTCCGCGCACCCGATCTGCGGTGGCGATGACGTTGCGGCAAAGCGACCGACCTTGCTGGAGGGATATGGCAAGGGTGGCTGGACAATCTCGACCAAGGTGCCCGCGGCACAGGCGTTCTTCGACAACGGCATGCAATTGGGTGCCGCCTTCGCGCATAAGGCATCGATTGCGGCGATGCAGGAAGCGGCTCGGCTCGATCCCGGCTGTGCGATGTGTGCATGGGGCGACGCCTGGGCGTCGGGGCCGACGCTCAATTACGACAGCGAGCCGGATGAGACCGCAAAGCTGCTGATCCGCGCGAAGCAGGCGCAGGCCCTGGCGGCGACTTCGGGCACGCCGCTCGAACGGGCGCTGACGGACGCCTTGGTGTTGCGGTATCAGCCGGGCAAGCCGAATGCGGGGGCGATCGCCTATGCGAACGCGATGGATGCACTCGCGCGCGCCCATCCGACCGACGTCGCCATCGGCACGCTTGCCGCGGACGCGATGCTGCTGGCGGGTACGCGGGAGAAGGACGGCCGGCCGATGATCGACCGCTCGATCGTCCTTCTGCAAGACGCATTGGCGCGCGATCCGGATTATTCGCCGGCGATCCATTTCTACATTCACGCGACCGAAATCGCCGACGTGCCTGACCGGGCGACACCCTATGCCGACCGCCTGCGCGCGCTGGCACCCAAGGCTAGCCACCTCGTTCATATGCCGAGCCACACTTACTACTGGATCGGCCGGTACCAGGACGCCGCCGACGCCAATGTCGCGGCGGTGAAGCTGGGCATCGAGAACGGCAAGCGGCTGGGGATGACCGGGCCGGACGGTGTCTGGGACCTGCCCTATCACGCGCACAACGTCCATTTCGGCGTCGGCGGCGCGATGATGTCGGGCGATAAGGATGCCGCGTTGCTGCTCAGCGACCCGTTGGTCGACGTGGCAACACGGCGCGACGAGGGATCGGTGTTCTGGCAGGCCATCGCCGGCATGGGCTACGCCGCCGAAGGCCGGTTCGCCGAGCCTGCCAAGGTGCTTTCCCTGCCCCAACCCAAGCTGCCCTATGCACGCGCCTTCTGGCACTATGCTCGCGGCGAGGCGCTGGCGCGGCAGGGCAAGGCGACCGAAGTCCGCGTCGAAGCGGATGCTATCAACCGACAATTGCGCGGCTTGGACGATACGTCTGGGCAGCGATTGGCAAAGATCGCCGCACTTGTGCTCGGCGGACGCGCGGCGATGCTCGATAACGATCCGCGCAAGGCGGCAAAATTCTATGCGGCGGCGGCCAAGATCGAGGAGGCCAAGCCGATCTCCCAATATTCCGACCCGCCGGTGTGGTGGTATCCGCCGCGGCGGTCACTGGCCGAAGCCAGGCTGGCGATGGGGGACGCTCGCGCCGCGCTGGCGGAGGCGGATGCGACGCTGAAGCGGCGGCCGAACGATCCCATGACCTTGTCGATCCGGGCGCGCGCGCAAGCGGCGCTGGGGAATGCGGGCGCTGCCGGGCGCGATGCGCGCAACGCGCTGGCGGGATGGCGTGGCAAGCGCGCGATGTTCGGGCGCGGGATGATCTAACGACCTCCCTCTCCCCTTCGGGAGAGAGGGCTTTCAAACGGGCGCGTCGATCGACGCCGGCGGCTCGCTGAACCACGTCGGTCCTGCCGCCGTCATGTAGAAACAATCCTCCAGGCGCACGCCGAACCTGCCCGGCAGATATATCCCCGGCTCGTTCGAAAAGCACATCCCCGCCGCCAACCGCGTGGTCTCGCCGTGAACGAGGTTCACCGGCTCATGCCCGTCCATCCCGATGCCGTGCCCGGTCCTGTGCGACAACCCCGGCAGCCGATAGCGCGGACCATAGCCCTTCGCCTCGTAGCTCGCCCGCACCGCATCATCGACGCTGCCCGCAGTGGCGCCGATCCGCGCGGCGGCATAGGCGGTCGCCTGCCCCGCCCGGACATCATCCCATATCTTGCGCACCGCCGCCGGCACACTGCCCTTCACGAAGGTTCGCGAGACGTCCGACTGATAGCCCTGCACCGTGCAGCCGCAATCCATCAGAACGACCGACCCCTGTTTGACGACCTGCGGCTTGCGCGTCCCGTGCGGCAGAGCAGCGGCTTCGTCGACCAGCGCCATCGAGAATTCCGGACTGCCGCCGAGCTTGCGAGTTGCAGCGCTCATCATCGCGCCGATCTCCGCGCCGGTCATTCCGACTTCGACCCGCGGCACGGTGAAGCGGTAAGCCGCGATCGTCACGTCGGTTGCGAGTTGCATCAACGCGATCTCCGCGGATGTCTTGATCATCCGGCAACCGCGCACGACAGGATTGGCCGATACGAGCCGCGCGTTCGGCAGCGCGCGCTGCAGACCATCGACCGCGAAATAGCGCACCGTCTCTTCAATCCCGATCGGTCGGGCGTCGAGCTTTCGCTCCTTCAGGAAGGCGGCGACCAGCTTCAACGGATCCTCGTCCTCTTGCCACACGCGCACCTCTGCGGGCACGCCGAGCGATTCGCGGACCGAAGGCTCCTCGAAGAAGGGCGTCACGACCAGCGCCTCGCCCTCGACCGGCAGGACCGCCGCGGTCAGCCGCTCGCTGCGCCCCCAACGCACCCCGGTGAAGTAGATCAGGCTCGATCCTGGCTCGATCAGCACCGCGCCGATGCCGCTCGCCTTCATCAGAGCCTGCGCCCGCGCGACCCGCTTTGCGCGCTCCGCCGCACCGATCGGCACCGCGTCGGTCGTCAGGTCGCGCAACGCCGACAGATCCGGTTCGGCGGCGCGGAGCAGCCCCGGACGGATGAAAAGCGGCAGCGCGGCGGCGCCGGCGACAAGGGTGCGACGGGTCAGGATCATGGTTTCGAACGATAGGGTGCTTGACCGCGCGGTCGCAATCCCCTTCCCTGCGCGGCACTTTCGGGGAGAGATTCTTTGGCCAAGCGGCTGACCTATTACATTCTCGGCGCGCTGATCGCCGGCATCGTGTGCGGCCTGGTGCTGAACGCGATCTTCGCCGGCGGCGATGCCGGACAGGAGACGCTGAAGTCGATCGCCTATTATCTGTCGATCGTCACCACCGTGTTCCTGCGCCTGATCAAGATGATCATCGCGCCGCTCGTCTTCTCGACGCTGGTCGTGGGCATTGCACACATGGGGGATACCGCGGCGCTGGGCCGCGTCGGCTTGCGGTCGATCCTCTGGTTCGTCGGCGCCAGCCTGCTGTCGCTGACGCTTGGGCTGATCCTGGTCAACCTGTTCCAGCCTGGCGTGGGCCTCGGTATCCCGATCCCGCCGGCCGATGCCGCAAGCGGCGTCGACAAGGCTGCGTTCGATTTCAAAAATTTCGTCGCCCACGTCTTCCCCGCCTCCGGCATCGAGGCGATGGCGAACAACGAAATCCTGCAGATCGTGATCTTCTCGGTCTTCATCGGCGTCGCGATCACCGCGGTCGGCGAGAAGGCCGCGCCTCTGGTCAAAGGGATTGAGGCGCTGGTGCAGGTCATGCTGCAGGTGACCAACTACGTCATGCGCTTCGCCCCCTTCGCGGTGTTCGCGGCGGTGACCGCGACGCTGGCGGAGCGGGGGCCCGAGATCCTCGGCACGCTCGGCTATTTCATGCTCACCTTCTACATCGCGCTCGGGCTGTTGTGGTGCGTGCTGATCGGCATCTGTTACCTGCTGGTCGGCAAGCGCACGGGCCTGCTGGTGAAGTATATTCGCGATCCGCTGCTGCTGGCCTTCACCACCGCGTCATCGGAAGCCGCCTATCCGCGCACGCTGGAGGCACTCGACCGGTTCGGCGTGCCGCCGCGTATCGCCAGCTTCGTGCTGCCGCTCGGCTATTCGTTCAACCTCGACGGGTCGATGATCTACATGACCTTCGCGACGATGTTCATCGCGCAGGCCTACGGCATCGAAATGACGCTGGGTCACCAGATCACCATGCTGCTGATCCTGATGGTCACGTCGAAGGGCATCGCCGGCGTTCCGCGCGCCAGCCTGGTCGTGATCGCGGGCACCCTGTCGTTCTTCGATATTCCCGAAGCAGGCCTGCTGCTGATCCTGGCGATCGACCATTTCCTCGACATGGGCCGATCGGCAACCAACGTCGTGGGGAACGCCGTCGCCGCCACCGTCATCGCCAAGTGGGAGGGCGATCGGCTCGATCCAATCGAAAGCCCGGTCATCGACGCACCAACGGCGCCGAGCGGCCATGGACCGGCGGAGGATTTCGACAGCTTTCGGAAGATCTGAGGCATTTTCACGGTCATGCCGGGCCGAGCCGGCATGACCGTACGCTTCGATCAGGCGTAAGCGTAAGGGCCGCCGGCCGCCAACGCCCGCTGATAGGCGGGGCGCGCATGAATCTTTTCCAGCCATGCGACCGTCGCTGGGCGGCCGGCGTCGAGCCCGGCGCGGTGGCGCGCAGCCTCCAGCGGGAAGCTCATCATCACGTCGGCGGCAGTCATCGCGTCGCCGGCGAACCATGCCCGGCTGGCAAGCTCGCGTTCGACCCAGTCGAGATGCACGTCGATCATCGGCTGAATGCGCTTTTGCCCGCGCTTGCCGAGGAACGGGATACGGCCGAGCACCAGCTTCAGGAGCAGCGGCGGCATCAGCGACCCTTCGGCATAATGGAGGAAATGACGGTAGCGCAGCAGCCCGTCACGATGCGCGGGCGCGCCGAGCCGGCCGTCCGCCTTTTCAACCAGATATTCGACGATCGCGCCCGTCTCGGCGATGGTGCGCTCGCCATCGGTCAGGATCGGCGATTTGCCGAGCGGGTGAACCTGGCGTAGCTCGCTGGGCGCCAGCATCGTCACCGGGTTCCGCTCGTAGCGCTTGACCGTATAAGGCAGGTCCAGTTCCTCGAGCAGCCACAGCACACGCTGCGATCGGCTGTTTTCGAGATGGTGAACGGTCAGCGTCATCGGCATCCTCTCCCTTATCGGTCAGGCAATGGCCGACCATATCCAGCCCGCGGCGGGGAAGTCGACCGCGTCCGCAGTGCAGTAACGCTCGATGGCGCCGCGCAACCGATCCACGGACCCGGCCCGGTCCCCGTCCGGCTGTTGTCGCAACGCTGCGGCAGCCGGTCCGATCCGCTGCAGGAAATCGAGCGCGTCGCCCAACGGATCGTCGCCCGCGCCGGCGCGATAGGCGAAATCGACCGGCACGGCCTCGGCGCCTCGCCATCCGGCCGTCGCCAGGATGGTCGCGACACGGTCGCGATCGGCGAAGGCGAACGGCCCCGGGCCCTCGCCGGGCGGCGCCAGGCCAAGCGCCTTCGCTGGGGCCGTTGCGAAGCCGTTGTCGGTCCATGCGCGAAAGCACGAGAAAACCAGGCTCGCGCCGGGTGCGGCTGCCTGTCGAAGCGTGGCGAAGGCGACGACGGGGTCGTCGAAGAACATCACGCCGTGACGGGAATAGAGCAGATCGAAAGGCGCATGGGTGGCGGCGAGGTCAAGAACGTCGCCTGCAAGAAATATAGCGTCGGCCCGATGCGACCCGCGCTCCCGCGCCGGCGTAAGCGCATGGCCTTCCTGCGGATCACCGGCCGCCCGCGGTTCCCGCATGCACAGACGCGATGCTATGGAGTGCCGTTCGTTCGCAACCGCCACCAGCTGTTCGGACAGATCGACACCGATGATCGCCGCATCTGGCCGGGCCGCTGTCAGCGCCAGGCTTGTGCCGCCCGCGCCGCACCCGATGTCGAGTGCGCGGAAGGGTCCCTCCGGCGCCGCGGCAAGGATGGCGGCATCGAGGCGGCGGGATAGATCAGCGAAACTGCGGTCCGTGCGTCGCCACTCCGCTGCCCACACATCACCGACGCGCCCGGTCCAATCTGTAGCGTTGGTCACTCTCGACCCCTGGCTAAGTTGAGAAAGTTGAGACGTGCGGCACGGCCGTTCTCAACTTTTGCCCAAACGCGAAAGGGCTCGCCCACGCTGGACGAGCCCTCCCGATTCTTGCCCTGCGACCGGCCGCCGGCCGGTGCGACGTGGACGCGGCGAACGATCAGAGATCGTCGTCCGCGTCGGGGCCGGTCATCATTTCCTCTGCGACCTTTTCGGTGCGCTGGCGGATCGCCTTTTCCAGGCGGTCCATGAGTTCCGGGTTCTCCTTCAGGAACGTCTTGGCGTTCTCGCGGCCCTGGCCGATGCGGATGCTGTCGTAGCTGAACCACGCCCCCGCCTTTTCGACGATGCCCGCCTTCACGCCCAAGTCCAGAATCTCGCCGATCTTCGAGATGCCTTCGCCATACATGATGTCGAATTCGACCTGCTTGAACGGCGGGGCGACCTTGTTCTTCACCACCTTTACGCGCGTGGCGTTGCCGATGATGTCCTCGCGGTCCTTGATCTGACCCGTGCGGCGGATGTCGAGGCGGACGGACGCATAGAATTTCAGCGCGTTGCCGCCTGTCGTCGTCTCCGGATTGCCGTACATCACGCCGATCTTCATGCGCAGCTGGTTGATGAAGATCACCATGCAGCGCGAGCGGCTGATCGAGCCGGTCAGTTTGCGCAGCGACTGCGACATCAGACGTGCCTGAAGCCCGACGTGACTGTCGCCCATCTCACCTTCGATTTCCGCACGCGGAACAAGGGCGGCAACCGAATCGACCACCAGCACGTCGATCGCGTTCGAGCGGACCAAGGTATCGGTGATCTCGAGCGCCTGTTCGCCGGTATCCGGCTGCGAGACGATAAGTTCGTCGATGTTGACGCCCAGCTTCTTCGCATAGACGGGGTCGAGCGCGTGTTCGGCGTCGACGAATGCGGCGGTCCCGCCGTTCTTCTGCGCCTCCGCGATCACGTGCAGCGCAAGCGTGGTCTTGCCCGAGCTTTCCGGACCATAGACCTCGATCACGCGGCCGCGCGGCAGGCCGCCGACGCCAAGTGCGATGTCGAGCCCGAGCGATCCGGTCGAGATCGCCTCGACCTGCATCGCCTCCTTCTGACCCAGCTTCATCGCCGAGCCCTTGCCGAACGCGCGGTCGATCTGCGCGAGGGCGGCATCCAGTGCCTTTTGCCGATCCGAATTCGTTGCCATGCCGCTGTCGATGACCTTCAGGTTCGCTGCCATGTGGGAAGCTCCGTCGCTAGGGCATCCATCCGCCCGGTTCAACTTAACTGCGTCTATGTACTGATTATGTTCCACGAGAACAAGGGCGGAACATCGATTTTTCTGTGGTCAAATCGAACCTTTCCGCCACACTCGTCCGCGCATCATCCGATCGAGGTTTCCGCCCGTGCCACTCGTCGCCCTTGTCGCCGCTCTGCTCCTTCAGGCTGCTCCCGCAACCGCGGATCCGGACACGCGAGCCTGGTGGGCCACTACCGCTGCGCTTTCGAACGATGCGATGGGCGGCCGCGACGTGGGCAGTGCGGAACATGAGCGCGCCGCCAGACTGGTCGCCGCGCGCCTGGCCAGAGCGGGCGTCCAGCCCGCGGGCGAGGGCGGCGGCTGGTTCCAGCACGTGCCGATGGAGGAAATGGCGATTTCTCGCGCGACGATCCAGGTCGGTGGACGGCCGCTGCGTTTTCTTCACGATCTGTACGCCCTGCCCGGCCAGGTGCCTGCCGCGATCGATCGCCCCCTTGCCTACCGCGGCTATTGCGCGCCCGAGGCCCTGGGGGACGTGCGCGGCAAGATCGTCCTGTGCCACGGGTCGCGGCGGCCGGGCATGCCGTCCCCGGCCGACCGGATCGCGGCACTCCGCAAAGGCGGCGCCGAGGGGCTGATCACCATCGCCGACCCGGGTTTTACCGTGGAGCCCCCGCGGTGGCCCTATGCCTATGCCCGCGCGGTACGATTGCGCAGCAGCCTGGTCGTGCCCGCATCGTTGCCACAGATGACGCTCCGCGCGGGCGCGCTTACGACGGTGCTGGCGGGGAGCGGTCAGGACGCCGCCGCATTGATCGCCGCCGGCAGCGCGGGCCGTCCCCTCCCCGCCTTCGACCTGACCGCGAGCTTTGCCGCGACGTTCACGATGACCCACCGCAGCATCGGCGCGTCGAACGTGCTGGGCATCCTGCCCGGCACCGACCCTGCCCTCGCCGACCAGGCCATCGTCCTGACCGCGCATCTCGACGGCTATGGTCACGGCACACCGGTCGACGGCGACGGACTGTATAACGGCACGCTCGATGACGCCGCCTATGTCGCGCTGCTGGTGCGACTGGCCGAACGGCGCGGCGGCAAGGGCTTTCGGCGACCGATCCTCTTCGCGATCGTCACCGGCGAGGAGAAGGGGCTGCTCGGCACGCGCTGGTTCCTCGACCACCCGACCATTCCGCGCTCGCGGATGGCCGCGAACATCAACCTCGACCAGCTGCGGCCGATCTTCCCGCTCGAGTTGCTGACGGTTCATGCGCTCGACGCAACGACCCTGGGGGACGATGCCCGCGCGGTGGCGCAGGGAATGGGCGTCGCGATTCAGGCCGATCCGGAACCCGAGCGTAACCTGCTTCGCCGTTCGGATCATTGGCCGTTCCTTCAGGCAGGCGTGCCCGCGACCAGCTTCGTCTTCGGCTATCGACCCGGCAGTCCGAGCGAGGCGATCTATCGCCGCTGGTACGTGACCGGTTACCATACGCCGAAGGACGATCTGCAGCAGCCGATCGACTGGAAGGCCGCGACCGACTTCAATCGCTTTTTCTACACCTTGGTCGATCGCGTCGCGAGCCAGGATACGGCGCCGGGATGGAAAGCCGGCGGGAAAGCCCAGCTCGGCCTTACCCCTTAGCGTCCTCGCCGCGCGTCCAGTCGAGCATCTCCGGCGTCACCCACCCATTGACGTAGTTCAGGTAATAGACACCGAACAGGATTGTCGCGACGATCGTCACGCGCAACGCGATGCGGCCGGCCGGGAAATGATGTGGCGCGCTGTCGGCCTGACCGGGGATACGGTCTCCCCCCACTTCGTCGGTCGTGCGCACGCCGAACGGCAGGACGAGAAACACGGAGAACGCCCAGAACAGGACGTAGATGGCCAGGGCGGATGTCCAACGCATGGCCGCGGTCCTAGCGCGAGACGGCGGCGCTGCCCACAGGCGTGTCGCACCGCCGACGCACAAAAAAAGGGGCGGCCGGAGCCACCCCTCGCTTTCCGCGTCGCGGGTCCAATCCGGGAAGGATCAGAAGGCGTTGCGATACTGTTCGTTGCCGACGAAGCCCAGCTTCGACACGTTCGCGCGCTTGATGATCGCGAGAACCTGGTCGACCTTCTCGTACCGGGCCGAGGGGTCCGGACGGAAGTGCAGTTCGGGCTGCGGTGCCATCACGACCGTGCGGTCGAGATACTGGCGCAGCGTCACCTCGTCGATCGGCGCGCCGTTCCAGTAGGTCTGGCCCTGCGGGTCGATCGTCAGCGTGTTCTTGTCCGACTGGATATCCTGTCGGTTGTTCGAATTCTGCGGAAGGTCGACCTTCACCGCATGCGTCTGAACCGGGATGGTGATGATGAACATGATGAGGAGCACGAGCATGACGTCGATCAACGGCGTCGTGTTCATTTCCATCATCGGCTCGCCGTCGTCCTTGCCGCCGCTCATAGCCATTTCGAGATACTCCTAGACTGTGCCGCAGCGGCTTACTGGCGAACCGTGCCGGTGCCGGCGGGCGGTTCGGAGATGAAGCCGACCTTGGCATAACCGGCGGCCTGCATCGTATAGACCGCGCCACCGATGCACTTGTACGGCGTGTTCACGTCACCGCGGATGTGCACTTCGGGGATGTCGTCCGGGGTGATGTTGGACCCCAGGCGATCAACCACGCCCTTGAGCTTGGCAACACCGCGGTCGAGCAGTTCCTGGCTGGTCACCGGGGTCATGCCCCAGGCCACCGTGCACTGATCGCCGTTGCCGGTGACCGCGAGCAGGACGTTTTCCGGCTTCGTCGTCGTCACTTCATACGCGACCTTCGGCAGCGTCAGCGGGATCGACTGGACCACGACCGGGACCGCGATCAGGAAGATGATGAGGAGCACCAGCATGACGTCGACGAGCGGCGTCGTGTTGATGTCCGACATGGGGGTGGAGTCGTCGCCACCACCTGAACTCATCGCCATTGCGAGCTTTTCCTATTCTACGTGTCGGCCCTTTGCGGCTCCCTGAAGAACCGTGCGGGGCTGGTCCGGGATCGCGCACCCGACGGATGCGCGATCCCGGCAGTCCCATTACGCCTTGGTCTGCACGCCACCGGTCTGGCCGGCGGTCGTCGTCGCAGCCGGCTTGGCCGGAGCGGCCGGCTTCACCGGGGCGGTCTTGGCAGCGGCGGTCGGACGGACGGCGCCGTTCGAGGCCAGGAAGCCCAGCACGTCGTTCGAGAAGGCCGACAGGTCTTCCGCGATCGACTTGTTGCGACGCTGCAGCCAGTTGTAGGCAAGCACGGCCGGAACCGCGACGGCCAGACCCAGCGCGGTCATGATGAGCGCTTCACCGACCGGGCCGGCGACCGCGTCGATCGACGCCTGACCGGCAGCGCCGATCTTGATGAGCGCGCGGTAGATGCCGATAACCGTACCGAACAGACCGATGAACGGCGCGGTCGCGCCGACGGTCGCGAGGAAGGCGAGGCCGGTGCCGAGCTTGGCGTTGATCGCCGCTTCCGAACGCGCGAGCGAGCCGTGCAGCCAGTCGTGCGCTTCGACCGGATCGGTCAGCTTGGCATGCTGGTCCTGCGCGGTGATGCCGTCGTCGACGATCTGGCGATAGGCCGAGTTCTTCTCGAGCTTGGCGGCGCCTTCACGCAGCGAGTTCGAGGTCCAGAAGCCGGTGCGCACGCGCTTGGCCTGGTTGATGACCTTCTGCTGCTCGAACAGCTTCGTGAACATGATGTAGAACGAAACGATCGAGAAGGCGCAGAGGATGAGGAACACGGTCCAGGCGATCGTGCCGCCCTGTTCCAGTGCCGCCCACAGGCCGTACGGGTTTTCGCCCGCTGCCGCGCCGTTGGTTGCCGCGGCGAGAATGGTGGTGATCATTGCTCGGTTGGTCCTTTTACGAAAAGCGTATCTTGGTGAGAATTCGAGGGGAGCGGCCGATGCGCTGTGGCACCGGCGCGGTCCTTACTGTTCCAGCTGCCAGCGGATCGCCAACGGGTAGCTGGACGCCACCGGGTTGCCGTCTTCGTCCTTCGCCGGCGTGAAGCGCACCCGGCTCCGCGAGATGCGGCAGGTCGCATCGTCGAGGTCGCGGTTGCCGCTCGACGAGGTAACCCGACAGTCGGTGACGCGACCATCGACGCCAACCGTCAACGTCGCCGCGACTCGACCCTCTGCGCCTTCACGGCGGGCCGTCGGCGGATAGTTGTCCGGTCCGAAGAACTGGCTCACATTGCCCTTCAGGCCAGCCTTCTGACTGATCTTGGGGGGTGCCGGCGGCGCGGGCGGAGCCGGCGGCGCAGGTGGGGCGGGCGGAGCCGGCGGCGGCGCCGTATAGGCCGGCGGCGGCGTCGTCTGCGCCTGCATCACCACCGGCGGTGCGACCGTCTGGACGATCGGCGGCGGGGTGACGAGGACCGGCGGCGGCGGAGTCGACGGCTGGTCCGGCGGCGGCGGTGGCGGAGGCACCTCCTCCGGCGGGGGCGGCGGCTCCTCGACCTCGAACGTCGTCAGCTTTTCCTGGGTTTTCTTGATATACTGATAGGCGAGGCCCGTCACAAAGGCGTAGCCTATCACAGCGTGAATCAGGGCAACGATGACAAGCGCCACCACCCGACTCCCGCTCATATTCTTGTCAGCGTAGGCCATTCAGCTACGAAACTCCCTCATGACTGACTGAGGCGGGCGGCGACTTCCACGCGGTTTTGCGTCCTCTGCCACTGCCTACCTTCTGCCGCAGACGTTATGCCATCGCGCGACAGGGCCATGCGGCTCTATCACATGGTTCCTGTGACGCAAACGCTTTGTCGGGCGCAACAAACGTACGGGCGGAAAAGGACAAAATTATTTCTGTATCGTTCAGGGTCGCCACGCTAACGCTTTCGATCATGCTGACCCCGCTTAACCTTTTCGCCCCGATCACGTTCATATCGGCAGTTTTTGCCGCATTTCCGTCGCAAAGCGCGCAGAACATGGCACCTTCCGGGCAGCCGTCCGCCAGCTATGCGAGTGTGGCGGACCGGGTGATCGCCGCGCCGTTGCTGATCGACGCCACCATCCGCGATGCGACGAAGCTCAAGCCGGCGGAGGCGCCCGACGTCCGGCCCGGATTCGCACGATTCTATGTCGTAGCCGACGTCGGCGCGCTGATTCGGGGACCGGCCGAGGTGTCGGCGCGAGTCTCCTACCTGGCCGACGTGCCGCTGGACGCCCGGGGCAAGGCGCCGAAGCTCAAGAAGATGCGCGTCCTGCTGTTCGCACGGCCCGTGCCGGGGCGCGCGGGCGAGATCCAGCTGCTCGGCCCCGACGGGCAGCAGCCCTGGACGCCGACGCTCGACGCGCGCATCCGCAGCATATCACGCGAGGTTGTGGCGTCCGATGCCCCGCCGGCGATCCGGGCGGTCGGCAATGCCTTTCACGTCGCCGGCTCGCTTCCGGGCGAAGGCGAAACGCAAATTTTCCTGACGACCGCAGACAATCGCCCCGTATCGCTGTCGATCCTGCGTCGGCCGGGCGAGCAACGCCGCTGGGCGGTGGCGCTCAGCGAGATCGTCGACGAGGCCGCCGGCCCACCCGCGCGCGATACGCTGCTCTGGTATCGGCTCGCCTGCGGGCTGCCCCGCGCCCTGCCCGACCGGTCGGTCGCGGCGATGGAGCCGATGGATGCCGCGATCGCGCGCGAGGATTACGCCTTCGTCCTGGCGCAACTGGGGCCCTGCACACGCTGATTCCCCGAATTGGCCGGGAATATCTGCCTGGGCTCTTGCAGGATGGCGTTGGCACGCGCATCGCTTGATCCATGTGGAATCCCCTCAAGATTCGCCGTACCGATGCGGGGGACCTTGCACGGCTGCATCTGGTGATCGAACGGGCCTACCGCGGCGAGACGGCGCGCCGCGGCTGGACGCATGAAGCCGACCTGCTGAGCGGTCCGCGCACTACCGAACACGTCCTGACCGAAATCGTCGGCGATCCGCGTCAACGGTTGCTGTCCGCGTGGCTGGGACCGGAGCCGGTCGGGTGCGTGGCGATCGCCGACCGCGGCGGCGGGCTGGCCTACCTCGGCCAGCTGTGCGTCGAGCCCGAGTTGCAGGCCGGCGGCATCGGCCGGCAGCTGATCGGTGCGGCGGAGGCCACGGCGGCGACAGTGTTCCGTGCCGACCGAATCGAAATGACGGTGATCGAAAGCCGGATCGAGCTGATCGCCTATTATCAGCGGCGCGGCTATGCGGTGACGGGCGAGCGGCGCGACTTTCCGATCGCGCTCGAACCGCCCTTATATATGTCGGTGCTCGAAAAGCCGCTCAGAGCGCTTGCCCGGCCCTGAGCCGCGCGGCATGGCGCGGACCATGTCCGTCACAGCCAAGATCTGCGGCCTTTCGACGCCAGAGACGATCGACGCAGCCGTTCGCCACGGCGCGCGCCACATCGGGCTGGTCTTCTTCCCGCCCAGTCCGCGCCATGTCGATTTCGACCAGGCGCGGGGGCTCGCCGCGCACGTGCCGGCGCATGCGGGAATCGTCGGCGTCTTCGTCGATCCCGACGATTCGCTGGTCGATGCTGCGGTTGCGGCAGGCGAGCTCGATATCCTGCAACTCCACAAGACCGCCCCCGATCGCGTGGCCGCGTTGAAGCGCCGCACGGGGCTCGAGACTTGGGCGGCGGTCGCGGTGAAGACACGCGCCGACCTCGATTCGGCACGCGGTTTCGTCGGCGCGGCGGATCGCATTCTCTATGATGCCAAGACGCCCGAAGGCGCCGCCTTGCCCGGGGGCATGGGGCTACGCTTCGACTGGACGCTGCTCGACGGCTATCGTCATCCCCTGCCCTGGGCGTTGTCCGGGGGACTTGATCCCGACAATGTCGCCGCCGCGGCAAGCCGGACGGGCGCGACGCTCGTCGACGTCTCCTCCGGCGTCGAAAGCGCGCCCGGCGTGAAGGATGTGGACAGGATCGCGCGCTTCCTTCAAGCGGTTCGGCACTTATGAACGCTCCCAATTCCTTCCGCGCCCAGCCCGACGAGCGGGGCCATTTCGGCGATTACGGCGGCCGTTACGTCGCCGAAACGCTGATGCCGCTGATCCTGGACCTGGAGCGCGAATATCGCGCGGCGCAGGCCGATCCCGCCTTCGCCGCCGAGTTCGACGACCTGCTCGAACATTATGTCGGCCGGCCCAGCCCGCTCTATTACGCCGAGCGGCTGACCGAGGCGCTGCGCGAGAGCGCGCCGGAGGGCAAGGGGGCGGAGGTCTGGTTCAAGCGCGACGAGCTGAACCACACCGGCGCGCACAAGATCAACAATTGCATCGGCCAGATCCTGCTCGCGCGGCGGATGGGCAAGACGCGGATCATCGCCGAGACGGGCGCGGGCCAGCACGGGGTTGCGACCGCCACCGTCTGCGCGCGCTTTGGCCTGCCCTGTACCATCTTCATGGGCGCGAAGGACGTCGAACGGCAGGCGCCGAACGTGTTCCGCATGAAGCTGCTCGGTGCCGAGGTCCGCCCGGTGAAGTCGGGCGCGGCGACGCTGAAGGATGCGATGAACGAGGCGTTGCGGGACTGGGTCGCGAACGTCCACGACACCTTCTACATTATCGGCACTGCGGCCGGCCCGCATCCGTATCCGGAGCTGGTCCGCGACTTCCAGAGCGTGATCGGCCGCGAGGCGCGCGAACAGATGCTGTCGCGCACCGGGCGCCTGCCCGACCTGCTGGTCGCGGCAATCGGCGGCGGGTCGAACGCGATCGGGCTGTTCCACCCGTTCCTCGACGACGCCGATGTCGCGATGCTGGGCGTCGAGGCGGCGGGCGAAGGGCTGGATGCGAAGCACGCCGCGAGCCTTGCGGGCGGTTTCCCCGGTGTCCTCCATGGCAACAAGACCTATCTGTTGCAGGACGACGACGGCCAGATCGCCGAGGCGCACTCGATCTCGGCGGGCCTCGACTATCCGGGCATCGGGCCGGAACACAGCTGGCTGAAGGACATCGGCCGCGTCGAATATACGAGCGTGACCGACACCGAGGCGCTCGACGCCTTCCAGTTGCTCTGCCGCACCGAAGGCATCATCCCCGCGCTCGAACCCAGCCATGCCATCGCCGCGGTCGCCAAACGCGCGCGCGAGATGGATCGCGGCCAGGTTATCCTGGCGAACCTGTGCGGGCGTGGCGACAAGGACATCTTCACCGTCGCCGAGGCGCTGGGGGTGGCGATATGAGCGCGACGGGTGGAAGTCTCACGAAGTTTTTGGCGACAGCAGTTTTGACTTTGATCGTCGCTGAGCTGGTTGGTCGGGCCTTG
This sequence comes from Roseomonas aeriglobus, assembly GCA_016937575.1. Classification (NCBI taxonomy): domain Bacteria; kingdom Pseudomonadati; phylum Pseudomonadota; class Alphaproteobacteria; order Acetobacterales; family Roseomonadaceae; genus Muricoccus; species Muricoccus aeriglobus. The sequence goes on from JAFHKN010000002.1 coordinate 1,638,189, forward strand.
TCGACATGGTTCGACGTGGAACCCTTCTACGATCAAAATAGTGGCTGGCTCCATATGGTCGTCGTTGGGCCGGTCGTTACTTGGGCGTTCTTTCGCTTCAAGGTGATCGAGCGTTTGCGCGAACGGGGACACATTCAATGACCCGCCTCGCCACCGCCTTCACCCGCGGCCCCGCGCTTGTCACGTTTGTGACGGCGGGCGACCCGACGCCGGCCGCGACGCCAGCGATCCTCGACGCGCTCGTCGCCGGGGGCGCGGACGTGATCGAGCTCGGCATGCCGTTCACCGATCCGATGGCCGACGGCCCCGCCATTCAGGCTGCGAACATCCGCAGCCTGGGCGCCGGCACGACCACCGCCGACATCCTGTCGATCGCAAGGGGCTTTCGCGCGCGGCACCCGGACGTGCCCCTGGTCCTGATGGGCTATGCCAACCCGATGCTGCGCCGCGGGCCGGAATGGTTCGCGGACGCCTGCGCCGAGGCCGGCATCGATGGCGTGATCTGCGTCGACATTCCGCCCGAGGAGGATGACGCACTCGGGCCGGCGTTGCGCGCCAAGTGCATCGATCCGATCCGTCTCGCCACGCCGACGACCGATATCGCGCGCCTGCCCACCGTGCTCGATGGCGCGAGCGGATTCGTCTATTATGTCTCGGTCGCCGGAATCACCGGGCTGCAACAGGCTGCGCAATCCTCGATCGAGGACGCGGTCGCCCGCCTGAAGGCAGCGACGGACGTCCCCGTCGCGGTCGGCTTCGGCATCCGCACGCCCGATCAGGCCGCCGCCGTCGCGCGCGTGGCCGACGGAGTCGTCGTCGGCTCCGCGATCGTCAACCTCGTCGCCCAGCACGGCGCCGATGCCGCCGAGCCGGTGCGTGCCTATATCGACACCCTGAAAACCGCCATCAGCAAGGCCATAACATGAGCTGGATCGACCGCGTCCGCAACGCGATCCCCTTCGTCACCAAGCGCGAGACGCCCGACAACCTCTGGCACAAGTGCAAGGGGTGCGGGCAAATGGTGTTCGTGAAGGAGCTGGAGGAAAATCAGCACGTCTGCCCGAAGTGCCAGCATCACGAGCGCATCGGCGGGCGCCTGCGCTTCGCATATCATTTCGACGAGGGCAGCTGGAGCGTGCTGCCCAATCCGCGCGTCGCCGAGGACCCGCTGAAGTTCCGCGATTCGAAGCGCTACACCGATCGCCTGAAGACCGCGCGCACCGACACGGGCGAGCAGGATGCGTATCTGAACGCGGTCGGCACGATCGACGGCCACCGCGCGGTCATCGGGGTGCAGGACTTCGCCTTCATGGGCGGATCGATGGGTCAATTCGTCGGCGAAGCCTTCATCGCCGGCTGTGAAGCCGCGATCCGCGAAGGCGCGCCCTATATCGTCTTCACCGCCAGCGGCGGTGCGCGCATGCAGGAGGGTATCCTGAGCCTGATGCAGATGCCGCGCTCGACCGTCGCGATCGAGATGCTGCATGATGCGGGCCTGCCCTACATCGTCGTGCTGACTGACCCGACGTCGGGCGGCGTGATGGCGGCCTATGCGATGCTGGGCGACGTCCAGATCGCCGAGCCCAACGCAACCCTGGCCTTCACCGGCCGCCGCGTGATCGAAAGCACCATCCGAGAGAAGCTGCCGGAAGATTTCCAGACGTCCGAATATTACCGCGACCACGGACTGATCGACATGGTGACGCACCGGCACGAGCTGAAGGAAACGCTGGGCAGGCTGGTCGGCTATCTCGCCGGTAGCCGGATGGCGGCGTAAGCAAGGAAAGCCCTCTCCCCTTCAGGGGAAGGGGTTGGGAGAGGGGGAGGTCTCACCGAGAGCGACGCTCGCGGCAAGGCCCCTCTCCCCAGCCCTCTCCCCGCAAGCGGGGAGAGGGAGTCGCTATGGACCACGCCACCTCCACCTCCCCCGCCGTCCAGGCGCAACTTGACCGGCTGACAATGCTGTCGCCCGGTGCCGATATCCTCGGGCTGGGGCGTATCCGTGCCTTGCTCGACCGACTCGGCAACCCCGAGCGGCGACTCCCGCCGGTGTTTCACGTTGCCGGCACCAACGGCAAGGGTTCGACCTGCGCCTTCCTGCGTGCCGCGCTGGAGGCGGAAGGGCACCGGGTCCACGCTTATACCTCCCCCCATCTCGTCCGATTCAACGAACGCATCCGCGTCGCGGGCAGGCTGATCGAAGACGACGCGCTCGCCCCCTTGCTCGCGCGTGTCCTCGACGTCGCCGACGGGATCGGTGCGAGCTTCTTCGAAGTTTCGACCGCCGCGGCGTTTCTGACCTTCGCCGAGACGCCGGCTGAGGCATGCGTTGTGGAGGTGGGACTGGGCGGACGGCTCGACGCGACGAACGTCGTCGCCGATCCCGCCGCTTGCGGCATTGCTCAGCTGGGGATCGACCATCAGGCCTTCCTCGGCGATAGCGCCGAAGGGATTGCGCGAGAGAAGGCGGGGATTGCCAAGCCCGGACGCCCGTTGGTCACGCTGTCCTACGCCGACAGCGTCAACGCCGCGGTGCGCGAGGTTGCGTTGACGAGCGCTGCCGACCTTCAGGTTCAGGGCGCTGCGTGGCGTTTCGTCACCGATCCCGCGTCACGGGAAGCACGTCATTATCGCCCCGTCGACGGCGCGGCGATCGTCACGCCGTGGCCTGCTCTTGCCGGCGATCACCAGGTCACCAACCTCGCACTCGCCGTCGCGATGGTGCAGGCACAGGACCGGGTTCGCGTCTCGCCGGCCGCCTTCGCCACGGCCGCTACCGCGGTGCGCTGGCCGGCGCGGATGCAGCGGCTGACCGCGGGCCCTCTGACGGCGCGGCTGCCGGCCGGCACACCGGTCTGGCTCGACGGCGGTCATAACGAACCTGCGGCAAAGGCCGTGGCGGAAACGCTCGCGACGATGGCGGCGGGACGCAAGGTCGATCTGGTCGTGGGCATGCTCGCCAACAAGGACGCCCGCGGCTTCCTCGCCCCGATCCTGCCGCTCGCCCGGTCGCTGACGGGCGTCCCGACACCGGGCCACGATCACCACGCGCCGAATGAACTGGCCGCGATCGCACGGGCCGCCGGCGTTCCGGGCCGGACCGCGCCGGACGTGCGATCCGCCTTCGATGCGCTGTCGGCGACCGGCACGCAGGCGGTTGCGGTGCTCGGCTCGCTCTATCTTGCCGGCGAAGTGCTCGCGGAAAACCACGAGCTGCCGGACTGATCATTATTGCGATTGACTATCAATAGCGCAGTGGCGAACATGGTGGCCTGACGTTCGCAACCAGAGTCGCGCCCATGTCCACCACTCACGCCTTCACCATCCTGCCCCGGCTTCAGCCCGAAGACCCGGCGCCGCGCCTGCTACTGTTCGCCTTTCGTCAAATGGGGTCGCACGGCGTCGACGATGCTGCGGCGGCGCACGCGTTCGTCACCGCTTTCGGCAAGGATTTCCGCCGCCCCCTGATCCTGCTGCGCACGCTGATGCTGGAATTGTCGGCGGCAGCGCAGCGCCCGCTGCAGATCGCGCCGTGGTGCTGTGCGCGGATGACCGGGTGCGAGGGTGCGGTTCTATCGGTCGTCGGCAAGAGCCTGACCAATGAGGCTGCGGCCGAACTGCTGCTTGCCGATCTACTCGGTACACGCGACGCGAAAGGCCCCCTGGCGACGGCGACCGCGCTATCGATCGCCTTCGCCGACCTGGGGATGCCGTTAGGCTGAGGCGCCGGCGCGGGCGTCGCCCTCGCCTTCCGTGCCAGCAGTGCCGATCGAGCGGTCGATGATCCCGCTGCGGGCCATCCACCAGAACAGCAGCACGCCCGGCAGCGCGACCAGCGTCGTGATCCAGTAGAAGCCCGCCCAGCCGAACGCATCGACTAGGTCGCTCGCCACTGCGACGTTCAGGAAGCGCCCGACGATGCTCGCCGCCGAACTGATCAGCGCATATTGCGCGGCGGTGAAGCGCAGGTCGCACAGCGCCGAGAAATAGGCGACGACCGTCACGCTGCCGATGCCGCTCGCGATATTCTCGAACGTCATCGCGCCGGCCAGGATCGTGTTGCTGTGCCCGGCATTCGCCAGGATCGCGAAGCTGGCATTCGACACCGCCATCAGCACCAGGCTGAGCAGCACCGACCGCTTCAGGCCCAGGCGCGCATAGAGGACGCCGCCGATGAAGATGCCGATCAGATAGGCCCAGAATCCGATGCCGACGTCGAACAGCGCGATCTCGTCATTGGTGAACCCAAGATCGTCGAGCAGCAGGCGCAGGACGAGCTGCCCCAGCGTGTCGCCGATCTTGTGGATCAGGATGAACACCAGCAGCAGCAGCGCGCCCGATCGCTTGAAGAATTCGACGAATGGCCCGACGATCGACGCCCAGATCTCGCCCATCCCGCGCCGGCCAGTTGGCTCGCGGTGGCGATCGGGCTCGCCGAACAGCAGCGCGACGCCGATCGCCGGCAGCGCAAAAAGCGCGCAGATCAGGTAAGAGACGTTCCACCCGACGCGCGCCGCGAGCACCAGGGCAAGGCCGCCCGTCAGAACCGACCCGACGCGCCAGCCATACTGAATCATCCCCGACCCGACGCCGAGCTGGTACGGCTTCAGGATCTCGATGCGATAGGCGTCGATGACGATGTCGTAGGTCGCACCCGCCACCCCGACGATGATCGCCGCAACGACCGTCGCCCAAAGCTGGGCGCCCGGATCGACCCGCGCCAGATTGGCAACCGCGGCCATCACCAGCACGCCGGCGAAGATCATCCACGACACGCGCTGCCCCAGCCGGCCGAGCACCGGCAGGCGGATGCCGTCGACCATCCATGCCCACAGCGGCTTGAAATTGTAGACGAGAAACGCGAGCGTGAAGGCGGTGATCGTTTTCTTGTCGATGTTGCTCTGCGCCAGCCGCGTCGTCAGCGTCGCGCCGATCAGGGTGAAGCACAGCCCCGACGAGATGCCGAGGAAGAAGGTCGCGAGCGGCGCGCGTTCGAAATAGGGGCGCAGTCCACCCCACTTGCTGCCCGCTTCGCTTACGCTCGCCATACTTGCTCCCACGCCCCAAAGGCGCGAAACTAGCGGAAAATTTCGGGAGAGGAAGGGTGAACGCACCGACCGAGGGACAACGTGCGCTCGCCGCGCGGCTGGCGGCGGGCGGGGATTGCGCCGACACACTCACCTATGTCGATGCTGCTGCCTATACCGACCCCGCGCGCCATGCCGCCGAACGCGCAGCGATCTTTGACCGGGTGCCGCTGGTCATCGCACCGTCCGCCCTGCTGCCCGACCGCAACATGGCGGTGCCGCATGACGGGTTCGGCAAGCCGCTGCTCATCACCCGCGACGGCCAGGGGCAGATCCACGTCTTCCTGAACGTCTGTCGCCACCGCGGGACCCGGCTGGTCGAGGGCGACGCGTGCGTGAAGGCGCCGCGGCTGGTCTGTCCCTATCACGCCTGGGCCTATGCCACCGACGGTCGGCTGGCCGGCGTGCCGCGTGGCGACAGCTTTCCGGGTCTCGACAAGGCGGCGTATGGCCTGCGCGAGTTGCCGGCGCGGGAAATCGGCGGGCTGATCTGGTTCGCGTTCGACGACGCCGCGGACTTCGCCGATGCCGAGGCGCTGGCACCGGACTTCGCCGCCTTCGACCTTGCCGGTCACCACCTCTTCCGCCGCCGCACGCACGACGTACCGGCCAATTGGAAGCTGGTGATGGATGCCTTTCTGGAGAGCTATCACCTCTCGCGCCTGCACGCCGACACGATCGGCAAGTTCTTCAAGGACGGCGTCGCGGCAGCGGACACGATCGGCGTGCATCAACGCTCCGCCGTAGGCCGCGCCGCGGAGGATGCGGCGCTTACCGCCAGCGACTGGGCGGTGCTGCGCGGGGCGATCACCTTCACCTATCAGATGTTTCCCGGCACCGTGCTTGCGGCAAGCCCCGATTACATCAACCTGATGGTGCTGATGCCACAGTCGGAAGCCCGTGTGCTGATCGAGAATTTCATGCTGATCCCGCAAGCGCCCGCAACAGACAAGGCGCGCGATCATTGGGAGCGGAGCTGGGCGCTGCTCGACCGCGGCGTGTTCGGATCGGAAGATTTTCGCGCCGCGGCGCTCTGCCAGCAAGGGCTTGAGTCAGGCTCGCTGGAACGGGTGACACTCGGCGGGCTGGAGCATGGGATACGGGTGTTCCATGACCAGGTGGAGGGGCGGCTTTCGTAACATCGGCCCCGAACCGTCATCCCCGCGGAGGCGGGGATAAATTCTGGCTGACCGTAATGAGACTCGCCGCCTCCAGCGACTATCGATCCCCGCCTTCGCGGGATGACGGTAATTTGGCTAGACTGTCGCGAACAGGCTGAAGCTCGACGGCAAGCGTTTCGGCATCTTGCCGTCCATCACCTTTTCGAGTGCACCGATCGCGTTCAGCAGGTCGCGCTGGGCATAGGGTTTCGACAGGCAGCCGACCGCCAGCGCCTTGGCATCGCCGGGGCAATTTCCCGTCACGAACACCACCTTGATCCCGCGAGCCGCCGCGGCCTGGGCCACGCTCACGCCGCTGCCATCCGACAGGTTCACGTCGACCAGCACGAGATGAATGTCCTCGTCGCTCTCGATCGCGCCGCACGCGTCGGCGACGGTATCGAATGTCCCGACGATCTCGAAACCCTCGCTCGTCAGGAAATGCTCGGTATCGAAGGCAACCAGCGGCTCGTCCTCGACGACGAGGATCCGCGTGATCCGGCGCTCCTTCTTGGCGAACAGCATATCCCTCGTTTCTGCGCCGGTGTCCTAGCACCTGATTACGAAGCCGTAACGCGCAAGCCGCATTCGGGACGCAAAGTTTTTTTGTCACCCTTCGTCCTGCACGCTAAGGCGCGGATCGTGCAGACTTCAGGACAGAAAGAGCCGCAGCGGATCGCCAAGCTGCTCGCCCGCGCCGGCGTCGCGTCACGGCGCGAGATCGAGCGGATGATCGCCGAGGGCCGGATCGCAATCGATGGCGTGCCCATCGACACGCCCGCCACCCTCCTCACCTCGCTGCGCGGCGTGACCGTCGATGGCGAGGCGGTGAAGGACGCTTCCCCCGCCCGGCTGTTCCTGTTCAACAAACCCGCGGGCACGTTGACCGCGGCGGTCGACTATAACGGCCGCAAGACGATCTACGACGTGCTGCCGAAGGACCTGCCACGGCTGATGCCGGTCGGTCGGCTCGATCTCAACACCGAAGGCCTGTTGTTGCTGACGACCGATGGCGAGTTGAAGCGCCAGTTGGAACTGCCCGCGACCGGCGTCGAGCGATCCTATCGCGCGCGGGCCTATGGCGACGTCACGCAGGCGCAGCTGGAGGAGCTGATCGATGGCGTGGAGGTCGATGGCGTCCGCTATGGACCGATCGACGCCAATCTCGAACGCCGCACCGGTGCGAACGTCTGGGTCGAAATGGTGTTGACCGAGGGCAAGAACCGCGAAGTCCGTCGCGTGCTCGAATATCTGGGCTTGCAGGTCTCGCGCCTCATTCGCACGCGCTACGGCCCGTTCGTGCTCGGCGACCTTCCGGTCGGTGGGATCGGCGAAGTGCGGCAGGTCGACCTGATCCAGTTCCGCGCGAGCCTGAAGGGCAACAAGGCGAAGGCGGTCGAGGAGGCGCGCGCCAATCCGGTGACGGCGCGCATGCCGCAGCCGAAGCGCGAGCCGGGGCCGGATGCGGAGACGCCTGCACCCCGCGCCGAGCGCAAGCCCGCGGTGGATCGCCGGGTCACACTGGCGAAACAGACCCGCCGCCAGGAAGAGGCGAGTGCTGCCCCCGACGCCAGGCCCACCCGTGCGCCGGCGAAGGCCGGAGCCGTGGCCGCGGCCGGTCGCCGATCGTCAACGCCCCGGCCTTCGCCGGAGCACGACGAGGGCGGGCGGTCGAACCGGACCCGTCGCGGCGCTGCTCCACGCCCCGAACGCGCCACCAAGGCCTATGAAGGCCGCGAGACGCGTGACGACCTCGCCACTTCGCGCCCCCGCGGTCCCCGGCCCGATGCCGAGCCGACCACCGCGAAACCCCGCCCGAAGCGCGGCGCCGGCTGGGCCAAGGCCAAGCCCAAGGCGCGGCCGGGCAAGCCCCGGAAGCCCCGTTCATGAGGATCATCGCCGGACAGTGGCGCGGACGCCCGCTCGCCGCGCCTGCGGGCGACGCGACCCGCCCGACCGCAGACCGCACGCGCGAGGCGTTGTTCTCGATGCTGCAGAGCCGGGTCGGCACTTTCGAAGACCTGGCGGTCGCCGATCTGTTCGCCGGTTCCGGCGCGCTGGGGCTGGAGGCGCTGTCGCGCGGCGCGGCGTCGTGTCTGTTCGTCGAACAGGACCGCGCCGCGCTGGATGCCCTGAAGGCGAATATCGCCAAGCTTGATGCGAAGGGCGCGGAGGTTCGGGCGTCGTCCGTCCTGGCGCTCGGCCCGGCCCGTGCGCCGCTCGACCTGATCCTGATGGACCCCCCCTATGCCAGCGGCGCCGGCAATGTCGCGCTCGACAAGCTGGCGCGGCTCGGATGGACGACCCCGGCGACCTGGGTAAGCATCGAGACGGGCAGGACCGAGGACGTCGACGTCGCTGGCTTCGCGATCGAGGCCGAGCGGGTGCACGGCAAGGCGAAGATCACATTGCTGCGGGCGGTGTAATCCCCTCTCCCCATGGGAGAGGGTTCCGCAGGCCTGGCAGCTTGCTGCCTCGTCGGAGCTGGGTGAGGGTGTCACCGCGTCGATAGCGCCATCGGCCTCATCCAAGCTCCGCTGACCGGCAAGTCGGTAAGCTGCGCTATCCTTCTCCCTCCGGAGAAGGATTTCAGCTTTTCGGCCCCAGCAACTCCAGCACCGCCGCGGTCATCGCTGTCGCGCCCGTCACGATCGCCGGCTCGGCCTCCACCTTGAGCAGCGGCGAATGGTGCGATGCGACCGCCGGCCCGGTGCCGTTCGCCGCTGCCTCCAGCGTCGCCCGCGGCGTGCCGCCGACCGCGAAATAATAGCCCGGCACCTTCAGGTCCGGCTGGACGAGATAGGCGAAATCCTCCGCGCCCATTCCGTTCTGCTCGAACGGGATCACCGCAGCGGCGCCCATGTCGCGGGCCAGGGCGGCGTTCAGCCGGCGGGCGAGCTTTGCGTCGTTGATCGTCGTCGGCGTGCCTTCGCTGACGGTGACCTTCGGCAGCTTGTCGTCGGGCATGCCATTCAGCCGACCGACGCCTTCTGCAACACGCTTGATCCCTGCAAGCAACTGCGCGCGGGTCTTCTCGTCGTTCGCGCGGACGGTGACCTGCAATCGCGCCTCGTCCGAGATGATGTTGTGCTTCGTCCCCGCGTGGAACGAGCCGACCGTGATGACGCCCGGGACCAGCGGCGCACGTTCGCGGCTGATCAGCCCCTGCAATGCGATGACGATCTGGCTCGCCATGTACACCGGGTCCTTGCCGGTATTGGGCGACGCGCCGTGCGCACCGACGCCGGGCACGACGATGTCCACCGAGTCGGCCGACGAATATTGGATGCCCTCCGACGCGGCGACGGTGCCGGTCGGCTGCTGGGCAGACACGTGGAAGGCCAGTGCATAGTCGGGCTTGGGAAAACGGGTGTACAGCCCGTCCTTCAGCATCGCCGCCGCGCCGCCGACGCGCTCCTCGGCAGGCTGGACGATCATCACGACCGTGCCCTTCCACCGGTCCTTCATCGCCGCCAATCGACGCGCGGTCGCGACCATCGCGGTGATGTGGGTGTCGTGGCCGCACGCGTGCATCACCGGGCTCTCGACGCCATCCACACCGACCTGGCGCGCCACCGACATGTTGGGCAGCCCGCTGGCTTCCTTCACCGGCAGGCCGTCCATGTCGGCACGCAGCAACACTGTCGGACCGGGGCCGTTGGTCATCACCGCGACGACGCCGGTACCGCCGACCTTCTCGGTCACCGTCGCACCGGTCTTGCGCAGCTCGGCCGCCATCCGCGCCGCGGTATTGACCTCCTTGAAGCTCAATTCCGGGTTCCGGTGGAACCAGTCGAACAGCGCGGCCAGGTCCTTCCGGTAATCCGCGCGGATCGCGGCTTCGTAATCGGGCGCAGGACTGACGGCGGCAAGCAACAGCGGCAGGATCATGGTCAAACCCCCTCGAGCGGAACCGGCGCGGCCGGACGTTGACGTAAGAGCAACAGCGCGACGAGGCTGAGTGCCGTCGCCGCGCTCAGGTACAGGCCGACATAGGCGAGACCGCCCTTCAGCGTCAGCCACTGCGAGATAAGCGGGGTCAGCCCGCCGCCCAGTACGCCCGCGATGTTGAAGGTCATCGACGCGCCGGTGTAGCGCACTCGCGGCGGGAACAGCCCCGGCAGCCATGCGCCGAGCGGCCCATAGACGAAACCCATCGCCAGCAGCGCAAGCGACAGGAAGATGAAGGCGCCGAACAGCGAGCTTTGCATCAGCGGTGCGATGACGAAGCCGAGCAGGATCGTCGCGACGCACCCGCCCGCCAGCACGCGCCGCTCGTCGAAGCGATTGTCCGCCAACCACGCCGCCGAATAGATGCCGACGGCCATGAACAGGATCGCGACCAGCTGGATGCTCAGAAATTCCTGCATCGTGTAGCCGAGCGTCTTTGTGCCGTAGCCGAGCAGGAAGGCCGTTCCGACATAATAGGTCGCGAAACAGGCGATCGCGCCGACGGTGCCCCCGACCAGCATTCGCCAGTGATCGTTCAGCAGCTCGGCCAGCGGCACCTTGGGCGGCGGCGCTTCCTTCAGCGACCGGGCGAATTCCGGCGTCTCGGTCAGCTTGAGGCGGATATAGAGGCCCACCGCGACCAGCAGCGCGCTGATCGCGAACGGCAGGCGCCAGCCCCAGTCGCGAAACTGATCCGGAGTCAGCACCACGCCCAGGATCAGGAACAGGCCGTTGGCGGCGATGAATCCCGCCGGCGCCCCCATCTGCGGTGCACTTCCATAGCGCGCGCGCCAGCCCGGCGGAGCATTTTCGACCGCCAGCAATGCCGCCCCGCCCCATTCCCCACCCAGACCGAAGCCCTGGCCGAAGCGCAGCACGCACAGCGCGAACGGCGCGATCCACCCGGCCTGCTCATATGTCGGCAATATGGCGACGAGTGTTGTCGAGATACCCATCGTCAGCAGCGAAGCGACCAACGTCGACTTGCGCCCGATCCGGTCGCCGAAATGCCCGAAGAACGCCGCGCCGACCGGCCGCGCGAAAAACGCGACCGCCAGCGTCGCGAAAGCCGCCATCTGTTGCAGCCCTGGATCGTGCGAGGGGAAGAAGATGCTTCCGAATACCAGGCTCGCCGCGGTTGCGTAGATGTAGAAGTCGTAGAATTCGATGGCCGTGCCGACGAAACTGGCGGTCAGCACGCGGCGATGTGACGGTGCGGTCAAGTGGCGGTCCTCCCCCGGTCGTGGACGATAGAGCGGTGGCGGGTCAGGGCAAGCCCTCGCCCGCCAAACTCGTCAACCCCGCGCAGGCGGGGATACGACCTGACTGGCGGTTGCGAGACCTACGTCGTTCAACGATCCTTGATCACCGCCTTTGCAGGGCCAACGATCACCCCTGGGCCCCCGGCAGCACCAGCGTCGCCCTTGCCCCGACCGCCCCCGTCAGATCGAACCGCCCGCCCCGCGACTTCGCCAACATCGTCGCGATCCGAAGGCCGAGGCTCGACGACGCACCGCCATCGAACCCCTCGGGCAGGCCGTGGCCGTCGTCCTCGACGCTGACGACGATCTCGCCGCTCGCGGTATCGCGCAGCACGCGCACGTCGATCGCGCCGGAGCGATCGTCGGCAAAGCCATGCTCGACCGCGTTGGCGACCGCCTCCGACACGATCAGGGCAGTCGGGATCGCCGTGTCAGGCTCGATCCCGATCGTCGCGTCCCCCGTCACCGTCAGTGTGACGTCGCCGCGCCCGGTCGCGTCGATGACGCCCCGGCACAATTCGTCGAGGAAGGGCACCAGTCGGTGCGCGGTACCGCTGGGGTCGTAGAGCTGCCGGCTGATCCGCCCGATCAGCTCCAGCCGGCGTGCTGCCTCCGTCAGCGCCGCCCGGGCGTCGGGATCGCTCAGCTGGCGGGTCTGTACCGTCAGCAGCGCTGCTGCGACCTGCAGATTGTTCGATACTCGGTGCTGGAGCTCGCGAAACAGCAGCTCGCGCGTCTCGGCCATCACCCGGTTCGCTTCCCGTTCGGCCGCCAGCCGGCGATTGCCGCTCTGCATCCAGTGGACCAGCACCAGGTCGGTAACGACGACGAAAAGGTAAAAGCCGAGTGCGATCACCGCACCCAGGTTCAGGACGAGCGAATAGCGCGGGGTCAGGAAGAAATACCACGCAAGGAACCCGCAGATCACCGCCGACACCGCGCCCAGCCGCACGCCGAACAGGAACGACGTCACGATCACCGCGGGAAAGAAGCTGACGTACGGAAACCCCGGCGGCAACCAGGGGTCGGCCGCTTCCCGCATCGCCAACGCGATCCCGGCGATGAGCAACGTCGCGATCGTGCCCAGCCATGGGCGATCCTGATAAAGCGGGAACCGCTCGATCCAGCGCGATTGGCCGCTGGTCCCGCTCACCCCCCCATCCCCGGGAAACGCGCAAATTTCGGCAAATCGTGGATCGTCTCCAGCCAGCGTGGCGCCTCCGCCGTCTGGATCAGGACGACCGGCGGGACGGCGTCGGGATCATCGAACGTTGCCGACTGGATATCGACCTGTCCCGGAAACACCGTCGCCGAATAAAAGAATAGTCCCGTCCCGCAAGTCCCGCAGAACTGGCGGATCGACTCGGCCGACGAGTTATAGCTGATCGGGGTACCGACGATCGTCACCTTGTCCTGATCGAACAGTGCCCAGCCGACGGGCGTCGCCCCCGCCGACTTGCGGCAGTCGGCACAGCAGCACAGCGCATTGTGGTGCGGCTGCCCCTCGGCTGTGTACCGAATCGCACCGCACTGGCAGCCGCCGGTAATCGCCATGGCCGCATCCCCTTGTTTCTGCGCGGACCTTGCCCCGCTCGCTGACGTTCTCTACCTGTTCGCCGATGCCAGCGCCAGCCCCCCACCCCGACGAGCCATCCTATCTGACCGGCCTGAACGACCCTCAGCGCGAAGCCGTGCTGACGACCGAAGGCCCGGTGCTGGTTCTCGCCGGCGCCGGCACCGGCAAGACCGCGGCACTGACGGCGCGGCTGGCGCATCTGCTCTACACGCGCAAGGCGTACCCGTCGGAGATCCTGAGCGTCACCTTCACCAATAAGGCGGCCAAGGAAATGCGCGAGCGCGTCGGCCGGCTGGTCGGCGACATGGTGGAGGGGATGCCGTGGCTCGGCACCTTCCACAGCATCGGCGCGAAGATGCTGCGGCGGCATGCCGAACTCGTCGGGCTGCAGTCGAACTTCACCATCCTCGACACCGACGACCAGATCCGCCTGCTCAAGACGCTGATCGCCGACGCCGACATCGATGAGAAGCGGTTTCCCGCACGCAGTCTCGCAGGCTTCATCGACAGCTGGAAGAACAAGGGGCTGACGCCGGCGCAACTCGATGCCGGGGAAAGCGAACTCTACGCCAACGGCAAGGGCCAGCAGCTCTATCAGGCCTATCAGGACCGGCTGAAGACGCTGAACGCCTGCGATTTCGGCGACCTGCTGCTCCACAGCCTCGTGATCCTGCGGACCAATCGCGAAGTGCTGGAACAGTATCAGCGGCGCTTCCGCTATATCATGGTCGACGAATATCAGGACACCAACAGCGTCCAGTACCTCTGGCTGCGGCTGCTGGCGCAGGAGCGCAAGAACATCGCCTGCGTCGGCGACGACGACCAGTCGATCTATTCGTGGCGCGGGGCGCAGGTCGAAAACATCCTGAAGTTCGAACGCGACTTTCCCGGTGCGGTGGTCATCCGGCTGGAGCAGAATTACCGGTCCACCCCCCATATCCTGGGGGCGGCATCGGGTGTCATCGCCAACAACGGCGGACGGCTCGGCAAGACACTCTGGACCGAGCTGGACGCGGGCGAGAAGGTGAAGGTCATCGGCGTCTGGGACGGGCCCGAGGAGGCCCGCCGCGTCGGGCAGGAGATCGAGGCGTGCCAGGTCGCCGGCAAGAGCCTCGACGACATCGCGATCCTGGTTCGCGCGCAGCACCAGACTCGCGAATTCGAAGACCGCTTCATCGCGATCGGCATGCCGTACCGTATCGTCGGCGGTTTCCGCTTCTATGAGCGCGCCGAAATCCGCGACGCGCTGGCCTATCTCCGCGTCATCGCGCAACCGGCAGACGACCTCGCCTTCGAACGTATCGTCAATGTGCCCAAGCGCGGCCTTGGCGACAAAGCTGTTTCAAAGCTCCATCAGCTTGCCCGCGCGCTCGGCGTCCCGCTGAGCGAGGCGGCTGCGCGGATTCTCGACACCGACGAGATGACCGGGGCTGCCAGGAAGTCGCTCGGGCGGCTGGTGGCCGATTTCGCCAGTTGGCGGACGAAGGGGGCGGACTTGCCGCACGCCGAACTCGCTCGGCAGATGCTCGACGAAAGCGGCTATACCGCGATGCTCCAGGCCGATCGCTCCGCCGAAGCTGCCGGTCGCCTCGAAAATCTGAGCGAACTTGTCCGCGCGATGGAGGAATATGACTCGCTCGGCGCGTTCCTCGAACACGTCAGCCTGGTGATGGAGAACGACGGCGGCAACCGCGGCGCGCAGGTGACGATCATGACGATCCACGCCGCCAAGGGGCTGGAGTTCGACACCGTCTTCTGTGCGGGGTGGGAAGAAGGGCTGTTCCCCTCGCAGCGCTCGCTCGACGAAGGTGGCCTCGCCAGTCTCGAGGAGGAACGCCGCCTCGCCTATGTCGCGATCACCCGCGCACGCCGCCGCGCGATCATCCTTCACGCTGCCAATCGCCGCATCTACGGTCAGTGGAATTCGAGCATCCCGTCGCGCTTCGTCGGCGAGCTGCCCAAGCACCATATCGACGAGGAAACGACGATGTCGGGCGGCGAATCCCTGTGGCGTGCCAACTGGAGCGACCGCGCCGATCCCTTCGCCGACGTCGCCAGGGGAACCGGCCGCGGCCCCGGCTGGCAGCGCGCGGCGGGTGTCGGCGGCGGCGTCGACGTGAAGAACCCCGGCGGCAGCTTCACCAGCCGCACGTTCACCCGCGAAGCCCCCCGCGTGAAGGAAGCCACTCGCAGCGCAGTCAGCCTCGGCAACAAGGGCCGCGACGATCTCTCGATGGGCCAGCGCGTCTTTCACCAGAAGTTCGGCTACGGCGAGATCGTCGAGATCGAAGGCAACAAGCTGGAGATCGACTTCGAACAGGCCGGGCGGAAGCGGGTGATGGATAGTTTCGTGATAGCGGGGTGAGCGAGACAGGCTTTGATTTCGACTGCGTCGGTGTTATAGTCAGAAATATAGTCAGGAATGCCACGATGAAGCATGTCAATCTCGCCGACGCAAAGGCCCGGTTCAGTGAGTTGGTTCATGAAGCCGTTGCTGGCGAAACCGTCGTAATCACCCGGCATGGCAAGCAAGTCGCGAAGCTGGTGCAGGACGCGCCCGAGAAAGTTAAGGTCGATGTCGCCGCACTTCGCAAGGCGGCAAAGTCCATTCCGTATCAAACCGAATCCGCCGCTGACCTCGTTCGTCGGATGCGGGATAGCGGTTTCTGATGATCTATCTCGACACGTCGGCGGTGATTTCCGCGATTACCGATGAAGCCGACAGTGATCGCATTTGGAATTGGCTGGATGACCAGGACGCGGGCACGCTGTTCGTCAGCGATTGGACGCATACCGAAGTCTCCAGTGCGTTGTCGATCAAGGTGCGCACGGGGCAGCTCTCCGTCGATGATCGCGCGGTTGCCCTGTCTTCGTGGCGCCGTTTTCTTGGTGCGAGTTTGAGCACGCTTGGCTGCACGGTCGAACATTTTAGACAGGCGACTTTGATCGCTGACCGTCACCATCTCGGGGTGCGCGCGCCGGACGCACTTCACATCGCCATCGCCGCCGGCGCGGGTTTTCGCCTCGTAACCCTCGACAGAACTATGGCCGCTGCCGCGCCACTACTAGGCGTGCCGCTCGAACCGCTCGACTGAGCCGGCCCATTCAGGAACCATATCGTTCTCAACCCGTATCGACTCCGCTGTCCGCACCCCTGCGGGCCACACAATGCAGGACGTCGATCATGACCCGCTTCAAGACTATCGCCATCCTCGCCGCCAGCGCATGCGCGGCCGTCGCCCTTCCCGCCGCCGCGCAGACCACGGCTGAGCAACAGCGGTTCGATGCCGCGCAGCAGCGGTTCGACCGCGAGTACCAGCTCTTCCGCGATGAGATGGATCGCTATCGCGCCGCCGCCGCGCGCAATGGCGGTTACGCGCCGCGGCCGGGCACGCCCTACCGCCAGGCGCCCGATTACCGCGCCGAGGGCTATGACAGCTACGAGGACTGGCGTGACGAGGGCGGTTATGACCCCGCGCGCTACTACCGCAACGGCACCCAGTATCGCGAGCGTGTCCTCGGGCCCGACGAGCGCGTCTATTCGGGCAATGACGGCCGCTATTACTGCCGCCGCAGCGACGGCACGACCGGCCTGATCGTCGGCGGCGCGGCGGGCGGCCTGCTCGGCAACGTCATCGATGGCGGACGCTCGCGCACGGTCGGCACGCTTCTCGGTGCCGCCGCCGGTGCGCTTGGCGGCCGGGCGATCGAGCGGAGCAACGACCAGATCCGCTGCCGCTAAAACCCAACCGTCCGCACTCCTGCGGGAAGCGGGAGCGCGGGAACCACACGCCCTCGCGCGCGTACACGCGTGCGCGGGGGTTGTGGGTAGCCATCGTGGGGGCTAGGGCGTAACGTCACCGTAACACCCCACGAAAGCTTGTACCTTTGACCGACGCGCCGACGCTGGATTCCTCCGACATTTCGCCGATCTCGATCGTCGACGAGATGAAGTCGAGCTACCTCGACTATGCCATGTCGGTCATCGTCGCCCGCGCGCTGCCCGACGTGCGCGATGGCTTGAAGCCGGTGCACCGTCGTATTCTCTACGCCGCGCAGATCGGTGGGTATGTCGCGGGGCGGCCGTATCGCAAGTCGGCGAAGATCGTCGGCGACGTGATGGGTAATTTCCACCCGCACGGCGACAGCGCGATCTACGACGCCTTGGCGCGCATGGCGCAGGACTGGTCGATGCGGGTTCCGCTGATCGACGGTCAGGGGAATTTTGGGTCGATGGACCCCGATCCGCCCGCGGCGATGCGGTACACCGAAAGCCGCCTGGCGCGGGTCGCGAACACGCTGCTCGACGATCTCGACAAGGATACGGTCGACTTCGTCCCCAATTACGACGGGTCGGATCGCGAGCCGTCGGTGCTGCCGGCGGGCTATCCCAACCTGCTGGTCAACGGTGCGGGCGGCATTGCCGTCGGCATGGCGACCAACATTCCGCCGCATAATCTGGGCGAAGTCATCGATGCATGCCTGGCGTACATCGCCAACGGCGCGATCACGGCCGAGGAGCTGATGGAGATCGTCCCCGGGCCGGACTTCCCGACCGGCGCGATGATCCTCGGTCGCGCCGGGTGCCGCAGCGCCTATACCGGCGGTCGCGGCTCGATCATCGTGCGCAGCCGCTACATCACCGAACAACGCGGCGAACGGCGCTCGATCGTCCTGACCGAGATTCCCTACCAGCAGGGCAAGAACGCGCTGGTCGAGAAGATCGCCGAGGCCGCGAAGGACAAGCGCGTCGAGGGCGTCAGCGACATCCGCGACGAATCGAACCGCGACGGCGTCCGCATCGTCATCGACCTGAAGCGCGATGCGACGCCCGAGGTCGTGCTCAACCAGCTATGGCGCCACACGCCGGCCCAGGGGTCCTTCCCCGCCAACATGCTGGCGATCCGCGGCGGCCGACCCGAACTGCTGAACCTGCGCGACATCATCGAGGCCTTCGTCAAGTTCCGCGAGGAGGTCATCACCCGCCGCGCGAAGTTCGAGCTGAACAAGGCTCGCGATCGCGCGCACATCTTGCTCGGCCTGGTCATCGCGGTGACCAATCTGGACGAGGTGGTCCGCATCATCCGCGGGTCGTCCTCCCCCGCCGAAGCCCGTGCGTCGCTGCTCGCCCGCGACTGGCCGATTTCAGAGATCGCGCCCTATATCCGCCTGGTCGAAGCGGTCGAGGTCGAGGTGACCGGCGACACCTATCGCCTGTCGGACATTCAGGTCCGCGCGATCCTCGACCTGCGCCTCCACCGCCTGACCGCACTCGGTCGCGACGAAATCGGCGACGAGCTGCAGGAACTGGCCGCCTCGATCGCCGAGCTGCTCGAAATCCTCGCCAATCGCGCGCGCCTGTACGAGGTGATGGTCGAGGAACTGACCGCGATCCGCGATCAGTATGCGACCCCGCGCCGCACCGAGATCGCCGCGGCTGCCGACGGCATCGATGACGAAGACCTGATCGAGCGCGAAGACATGGTCGTCACCGTGACGGTCGAGGGCTATATCAAGCGCACCCCGCTTGCGACTTTCCGCGCCCAGGCACGCGGCGGCAAGGGCCGCAGCGGCATGGCGACAAAGGACGAGGACGTCGTCACCGAACTGTTCGTGACATCCACACACACGCCGGTGCTGTTCTTCTCGACGCTCGGCAAGGTGTACCGCATGAAGGTGTGGCGCCTGCCAGAGGGCGGCCCTGCCACCCGCGGGCGGCCGATGGTCAACCTGCTGCCGCTCGCCAATGGCGAGAAGATCCAGACCGTCCTGCCGCTGCCCGAGAATGAGGATGACTGGGGCAAGCTCCACGTCATGTTCGCCACCGCCAAGGGCAATGTTCGCCGCAATTCGATGGACGCGTTCACCAACGTGCCCTCGAACGGCAAGATCGCGATGAAGTTCGAGGGCGAGGACGAAGACGACCGGTTGATCGGCGTGGCGCTGCTCGACGAAAGCGACGATGTGCTGCTCGCGACGCGCCAGGGCAAGGCGATCCGCTTTGCCGGTGACGAAGTGCGTGAGTTCCAGAGCCGCAATTCGACCGGGGTGCGCGGCATGCGCCTTGGCGCGGGCGACGAGGTCATCAGCCTGTCGATCCTCCACCGCGTCGGTACTTCGTCGGAAGAGCGCGAGGATTACCTGCGCTTCGCTCCGTGGAAGGCCGAGCGGGAGGGCGAGCCGACGATGCCACTCGACCGGTTCGAGCTGCTGCGCGCGAAGGAACAGTTCATCCTCACCGTCTGCCAGAACGGCTATGGCAAGCTGTCGTCGGCCTATGAATATCGCCGCACCGGCCGCGGCGGTCAGGGCATCACCAATATCGACAACATCGGCCGCAACGGCCCCGTCGTCGCCAGCTTCCCGGCGACCAAGGCCGAACAGCTGATGCTGGTGACCGACCAGGCCAAGCTGATCCGCATCCACCTGGGCGACCTGCGCGTCATCGGCCGCGGCTCGGCGGGCGTGCGGCTGTTCGACGTCGGCAAGGGCGAACATGTCGTCTCCGCCGCCAAGATCGACGAGCAGGAGGAGCCCGAGAACGCCGCCGAGGCGATGGTCGCTGCCGAACTGGCGCAGGAAACGGCCCCCGACACCGGCGACACCATCGGCGGCGATGCGGCCGAAGGGCCGGAGGGCGGCCAGTGAGCCAGCCCTCCACGGCCTATAAGGTGCTGACCCAGGATCAGATGGACGCCCTGGAAGCGGACGGTACGTTCGCCGGCTCGGCTGTCGATCTGGCCGACGGCTACATCCACTTGTCGACCGCGACGCAGCTGACGGAAACGGTCGACAAGCATTTCGCCGGCCAGTCGAACCTGCATGTCGTGGCGGTCAACCTCGACGCGCTGGGCGACGCGGTGCGGTGGGAAGAAAGCCGCGGCGGCCAGCTGTTTCCCCACGTCTACGGGCCGCTGCCGCTGTCGGCGGTCGTCGCCTATTCCCCTCTCGAACGCGACGCGGCGGCGCAAGTCCGCTTGCCGGTGACGGGCTGAGGACGGCTTACGACCTTCATCGCGCGCGAGCGGAAGCATTGCAGGTCCGACCCGGGCCACTCGGTCCGGGCCGGCCGTGCCGCGATCAGGTGCAGGCGCGCCCCGTCTCCTTGTCGCCGCTGAGCGTGTAGTTCAGCGTCCACCCCCCGAACTCCACGTTCGGGTCGCAAGCGTCCTGCGATCCGGTGCGCGGCGTCGCCCCCTCGATCTTCACGGTGTAGGGAAACCGCGTGCCCTTCACCGGCTTGCCGTTTTCCTGCCAGCCTAGCGTTTCGTAGACATACGGCGTGGCGCTGACGACGAGGTACATCTTGGCGCCGGCCTGCGGGGCCATCCGCACACTGGCGCTCGCTCTGCCCTCCACCGTGGTCATCCGCGCATATGCAGGGGTGCCGTCGGCCGCGACCGAAACAAGGGTGAAGCGCCAGGCCGCCTGGTTGCTCGTAGTGTCTCCGTTCAGCGTGACCGTCACCTGCTGATCGGACGTCGTCAGCGGGACGATGTGCGTGCCCCATTGCAACAACGGCCGCTTCGACGGGGGGGCGAACAGTGTCGCATCCGACGTGCTGGCAGCTGCCAGCGGCGTATAGAAGTTCGCCAACCGCGTCGTCGTGCGAGTCGCGCGAAGCGCATCGGCCATCGCGCGTTGGTTGAAAAAGTCCATCGTCACCAGGCGGGCGCCATACCAGCCGATATCGTCGGCGAAGGACGCATAGCCGTTCGGATAGATGCCCTTTTCCTTCGCGAGCCGCACGAAGGCCTGAAAATAGTCTTCGGTCGTCGCACCTGTGGTCGTGCGCAGATTGTTCAACCATGTGCCGAAGACGAGGTCGCGGGTCTTGTCCTGTTCGAACAGGTACGTGAAGATCGGATTTGCCCCGTACCGGGCGGGGGAGAACAGGAAACTGTTTTCCAACTGATTCAGATAGCTGGCGTAAGAAGCGTAATAGGACGGCGTGACTGCGAAGGAATTCCACTCGGCGCCGGTTTCCCAGATCACCCCGGCGTCACCCTTGTCGCGGAAGCCACCGGAATAAAATTGAATCACATGGCCGAATTCATGGACGATGATCGGCGATCCCTTTTCCAGTTCCGTCATCGAGAGGTTGATATATTCGGCGGCGGTATTGCCGCACCCCCGCAGATCGTCGGTGTTCGCCAGCGGGCGGCCGGAGCCGCAGAAGAACACGTCGACCTTTCGCCGGTCGGCGCTGTTGGCGTAGGGCATCGGCGCATTCAGGATGTCGCGATTGATCAGCCACTGCTTCTCCAGCCACTCGCCCGTGTCCTGCGCAACCTGGTCCGCTGTTCGTCCCTGTCTGCCAGCTACGACGTAGAGTTCGCTCTGCGTGTTCGTGCCGTACCAGATCGCGAAATGCTGAGTCTGATGGAGCTTCAGTTTCCCCTGCTCGACGAGCTCGGGCGACGTCATGCCGCTACGATAGGTCAGCCGGTAGCTGGCGGTGTCGGGGACCAGAGGATGCTGCGCCATCGCATCCGCGATGACCGTCTGATCCGCGTCGCTGAACGATTCCGCGCGATATTGCCGGCGGCAACCGTCCGCCGCCTCCAGCAGGACGGTGCGACGCGAGGCGCCGTAATCTTCGCCATAGGCCAGGATCAATCTGGCCTGGAACGGTGCGCCGAAGGCGCTGCCGAGTGCGCGGTCGGGCTCGGCGGGCTCGGCCGTCGCCTTCGGCGTCCACGTCCGGAGTTGCGCCTGCCCCCAGGGAAGGCGGCTCGACTTGCTCTGGCAGCCGACGACCGTCGGCTGTTCGGGGGGCGGCGGCGTCGGAGCAGGGGAGACTGGCGCCGCCACGATGGTCGATCCGCTCTCGCTTGCACCGCCGCCGCCGCAAGCCGCGAGCAGCGAGCAAAGTATCGTAGAAACACTCAGGTCTTTGAACCGCCCTTTCACGTCCACCCCTCCCAACGACATTGTTACGTATATCGTATACATATGTAGTCATGCGTCAATTGGATGGCTTCAGAATGGGCGTATTGAACCAGCGGTCGGCATCCAGCCGCCGAAAAGCCGGTGCCTCGCAGCGCGGTCGATCATTCCAGGTGGCAAGGCGACGCTGGCTGAGCTAGCGGAGGCGAACTCCCGCGCCTTACGCACCCGATGACGCTGCAGGCCAGCTTTCAGCGGACACGTCGGCGCTCGATCATCACTCGACCGACGTCGGTGCGGTTGCGAACTTAGTAATCGCGAGGAAGCAGCCCCGAATGACCCCGCGCGAACTCCTCGATACCGCCCCCGTCCCCGGCGGTGCGCCGCTGCGTCTGTTTCGCCACGGCCGCGACCATATCATCATGCTCGACCGCAACGAGTTGATGAACACGCGGATGAGCGGGTCGGAGGAAGCGCTGGCGACGATGACGATCGATCGCCTCGGCAACCGCCCCGCCCCGCATCTCCTGATCGGCGGCTATGGTATGGGCTTCACTTTGCGGGCGGCACTGGCGAAGCTCGGCAAGGGCGCTCGAGTCACCGTCGCCGAACTAGTGCCGCAGATCATCGACTGGGCCAGAGGGCCAATGGTCGAACTGACCGGCGACTGCCTCGACGATCCGCGGACCACCATCAAGATCGGGGACGTTGCCGACGCGATCCGGAATGGGCGGTATGACGCCATCCTGCTCGACGTGGACAACGGACCGGACGGCGTGGTGCGGGATGCGAATGATCGGCTTTACTCGATGGCCGGGCTCGAACGCGCGCGCCAGGCGCTCACGGCTGGTGGTGTCCTCGCCGTCTGGTCGGCGGGCGATGACGCCAGCTTCACCCGCCGGTTGAAGGACAGCGGTTTCCACGTCGAAGAGGTCGCCGTCCGCGCGCGCAGCAATGGCAAAGGCCCGCGACACGTCATCTGGTTCGCCACGCGGCGCTGACCCGGCCACCCCTCGACATCGCTCGGAACGAGCGATCGCGTTCACGGCGTCAGATCGATTACCTTCTCCCCGGCCCCTTCTGCTGCCAGCAGCAGCGTGCGGTGGCACACCGATGGGTCACGCTCGAAACACAGCAGGGCGCTGGGCATCTCCGCGGCCAGCACGCGCATCCGAACGGCCTCCGCCTGAGCCTCGGGCAGCTCGAGCTGGCCGGCGTAAACCGACTCCAACGTCGCCCGATCGCCCTTCTTCGCCGCGTCGCGCCCGGGCTTGGGCGTGCCGAGCGCCTTCAGATGCACGTAATCGATGCCGCGTTCGGCGAGCGACGCGGCCAGCGACGATTTCGAGAAACCCGGCCGACGAGACAGCGGCAGCTGCCGCACGTCGATGACCCGCTTCACGCCCGCCCGCTCGAGCGCGGCGATCACGTCGGCCTGCGTCGCGCCTTCATAGCCGATGGTGTAGATCGTCACGCGCCTGCTCCTGAGCGACGAGCGTCGACACGACGCCCCAGGCGATCAACGCCTGAGCGGCAAAATAGGTCGGCCAGATCAAGAGGGTCGGAAGACCGCTGTCGGCCAGAACGCTGGCTCGGGCGAACAAGAGCAGGTCCGACGTCACGAACAGCCACGCGCCGACGATCGGCCAGCGCCCGAAACGGCCAAGGCTCGCCGCCCCGGCCATCCCGCCAAGCGCCGCCGCGTAAGCCGCCACGCCGATCGCGCCTGTCAGTGCATAGCCCAGGACGGACACGCCGGCGGCGCAGACAAGAACGACCGCCCCTCCCCGCCGCCAGGCGCCGCGCGCGTAAAGGGCAATGCCAAGCAAATGACCGATCAGGAATGCGAACCCACCGGCGACAAGGCCGTGCGTTTCGAGCAGCACGTCGCCGGTTGCGCCCGCCGCAAGCACCGTCGCAATCGCCCATCCCTCGACCCCGTCAGCATGGCGTGCGGCCCATAGCGCAAGCAGCCCGACGCCGAAGCCCTTCCATGCGACCATGTCGGGGCCCTGCAAAGCCAGCTTGTCGGCCACGAAATAGCTCACGCCGACGAACAGCGCGAATAAGAACAGAATCTGCGGACGGGCACGAAGGTCGATTGACATCATCCGATCATGATCGTAATTTCTGCAATAACAGTAAAGAGTGTTTCATGCGACTCATCGATCATCCGGATGCCAAGGCCTTCATCCTTCATTGGGGGGAGATGGGAACGCAGTGGGGCGTCAACCGGTCCGTGTCGCAAATCCATGCCCT
Organism: Roseomonas aeriglobus; assembly: GCA_016937575.1. Taxonomy (NCBI): domain Bacteria; kingdom Pseudomonadati; phylum Pseudomonadota; class Alphaproteobacteria; order Acetobacterales; family Roseomonadaceae; genus Muricoccus; species Muricoccus aeriglobus. The sequence continues at coordinate 1,662,373 of JAFHKN010000002.1, forward strand.
CCTCTACCTCTCCGACGAGCCGTTGACGGCCGAGGCGATCGTCGAGGCCCTGGGGCTCGCTCGCTCCAACGTGTCCACTGCGCTGCGCGAACTTCAGTCCTATCGCATCGTCCGCCGTGTCCATGTCGAAGGCGACCGCCGCGACCATTTCGTTGCTGAAACCGACCTGTGGGACATGCTGATGCGGATCGCGGAGGAGCGCAAGCGTCGCGAGATCGATCCGACGATCGCCCTTCTCGGCGAACTGGCGGAACGTCTTGGCGCGGACGACAGCGCCCCGCCCCACGTCCGCGCGCGCATTGCGCGGATGCACGAATTCCTGACGACGCTCGGCGGCTGGTACGACCAGGTTCGCGTGCTCCCGAAGCCGACTCTGGTCGCGCTGATGAAACTGGGCGGCAAGGTCGCGAAGTTCCTTCCCGGAAAATCGAAAAAGGCTGACTGACGTGTAGGAGGCATCCCATGACGACCGCACTCGCATGCAATTCTTTTTCTGTAATTACCGAAACTATCGGAACAACAGTAAATACGACCGATCGCAGGTACTTACTCCGTGCCGTACGTTGGCGCGACCTGACCGCGATGCGCGTTCGGGACGGATTGGTCGAGTGCCTTCATCCGCTGCCCTGGATCGGCCTGTCCTGGGCGTGCGCAGGAGCGGGTTGGTGGGTGCCGGCGACCGGCGCGGCCTTCATGATATTCCTGACCGCCCTGCGGCTGAACCACGAGGCGATCCACAACAATCTCGGTTTCTCTGCCCGGGGTCATCGCATCGTCCTGCACGCACTGAGCGCCTTGATGCTTGGATCGAACAGCGCGGTTGCGTTCAATCACCTTCGCCACCACCGTCATGTCGGCCATGCCGACGATCTGGAAGGCAAGTGCGGCACGATGCCGGCGTGGCGCGTGCTGCTCTACGGCCCGGTCTTCCCGATCGAGATGCACCGTTCCGCCTGGGCGAAGGGCGGGCCGGTGCTGCGGCGGCGGATGGCGATCGACTTCGTGCTCAACGGCGGTGTTGTCGCGGCGGCTATCGGCAGCGGATCCCCCGTCCTTCTGTTTCACGTCGCTGCGATGCTGGTGGCGCAGTGCCTGACCGCCTTTTTCGCCGTGTGGATCACGCATCACGGCTGCGACGGCGACGCTGCGATCGCGCGCACTCAAAGGTCGCCGCTGGTGAACCTGCTGACCTACAACATGTTCCTGCATCTCGAGCATCACCTGTTCCCCGCGGTGCCAGTGAAGCGCCTCGCGCGGCTGGCCGCACGGCTCGACGCCGTTTGCCCCACGCTGACCGCAAACGCGCGGTCCGTCATTCCCACCCCGTTCCGCTGATCACAGGAGCTGCGCCATGACCGCCCCCACCGACGCCGACATTGCCGCCATGCCCCGGCTAGCCGATGCCGTCCTCGCGAAAGCCCTGCATTGGGCGGCAACCGAGGAGGAGCGCCTCTATCGCGAGTGCCCGACCGCCTTCTGGCTGGCGCCCGAGGCAAACGACATCATGACACCACCACAGGCCATGACGACAGCCACGATCGCGATGACGCCAGAGCCCTCCGACGAAAAGGTCGCGACGGGCCAGGGAAGCGCGATCGGTTTCGCCTCGCTGATTGCCGGCCCCGTCTTTCTATCCACGCTGAGCCTCGTGACCGAGGGCAATGGTACGCCGATCGGCCGCATCCTGTCCGGCGTCGGCTTGGGCCTGATCTCGGCGCCACTGTCCATGCCGGTCGGCGCTATCGCCGCGAGCATGCCGGTGATCCTCGGCGTTGCCCTGCTCAGCTGGCTTGGGCTGAAACACGCGACCGCCCGCCGTCGTAGCCTGTGGGCGGCTGTCGGCGCGGGCATGGGCCTGATCATCGCCGCCGCCTTCGATGCTGGGATGGCGACGATCCCGCTCGTCTTGACCGCAGTCGCTTGCGCCAGCGTCGCGCATAGGGCGATCCACTGGACCGACGTCGATTTCGCCTGACCCGTCCAGCCATTGCCCCGCGCGGCTGATCCCGGCATGGGAAAATTCATGCAGGATCACCAGGTTCATATCATCGGCGGCGGCCTCGCCGGGTCGGAGGCCGCATGGCAGCTGGCGGAGGCGGGCGTCCGCGTGAAGCTCTCAGAAATGCGCGGCTCGGGCGTATCGACTCCGGCGCATCATACCGATGGCCTCGCCGAGCTCGTCTGTTCGAACAGCTTCCGGTCGGACGATGCCGAAAGCAACGCGGTCGGCCTGCTGCACCAGGAGATGCGGACGCTCGGCTCGCTGATCTTGCGCCAAGGCGATGCGACTCGCGTCCCGGCGGGCTCGGCGCTGGCGATGGACCGCGATGCCTTTTCCGCTGGCGTGACCGCGGCGCTGGAGGGGCATCCCAACATCACCATCGTCCGCGAACGGATCGAGGCGCTGCCGGAGGACGGGCCGACGATCGTCGCAACGGGTCCGCTGACCGATCCGCTGCTCGCCGACGCTATCGCCGCCGCGACCGGACGCGACGCACTCGCGTTCTTCGATGCGATCGCGCCGATCGTCCATCGCGACACGATCGACATGGACGTCGCCTGGTTCCAGTCGCGCTGGAACAAGGGCGACGGGTCCGATTACATCAACTGCCCGATGACGAAGGACGAATATCTCGCCTTCCACGCCGAACTGCTCGCTGCAGAGAAGACCGAATATAAGGGCTGGGAGGACGTCCCCTATTTCGAAGGCTGCATGCCGATCGAAGTGATGGCGGAACGCGGGGTCGAAACGTTGCGCTATGGCCCGATGAAGGGGGTTGGGCTCGACGATCCGAAGACCGGCCGCTGGCCCTATGCCGTCGTCCAGCTGCGCCAGGACAATGCGCTCGGCACGCTGTGGAACATCGTCGGCTTCCAGACCAAGCTGAAGCATGGCGAGCAGGTCCGCATTTTCCGCACCATCCCCGGGCTGCAGAACGCCGAGTTCGCACGGCTGGGGGGGCTGCACCGCAACACGTTCATCCGCTCGCCCGAACTGCTTGATCCGACGCTGCGGCTCAAGGCACGGCCGAACATCCGCTTCGCCGGCCAGATCACCGGCTGTGAGGGCTATGTCGAAAGTGCCGCGGTCGGGCTGATGGCGGGGCGGTTCGCCGCCGCCGAAATCCTCGGCACGACCATGACCCCGCCCCCGCTCGAGACGGCACTGGGGGCGCTCCTCCACCACATCACCGGTGCGGCGGTGGCGGAGACCTATCAGCCGATGAACGTCAACTTCGGCCTGTTTCCCCCGATCGAGGGACGAACGAAGAAGGCCGACCGCAAGCGCATGTACACCGATCGCGCGCGCGCGGCGCTGGGCGCGTGGCTCAATCCGCCTCCGCCGCCTCGTTCGCCGGCTGCTGCGGCGGACAGCGACGTCGCGCCGGCGACCGCTTGACCGCCGTCGTCGCGAACTCGGCGGCGTTGAGCGTTCCCGACCGGTCGCGGTCGGCGGTCGTGAACTTCGCGGTCGTCTTCGCGGCCCATTCGTCGAACGACAGCCTGCCGTCGCCGTTGGTATCGAGCTTCGCGTAAGCCTTGCGGCGGCTGGCGAGATATTCGTCCCGCGTGATCGTTGCGTCGCGATCCTTGTCGTAGCGACCGAAGCGCCGCTGTTCGCGGGTCTGGCGGCTCGCCTCGGGCAGCGCCACTTCGCCATCTGCGTCCTGGGCCTCGCCCGGGCTCGGGCTCGCGGCGCGCGGCTCGGGTACCGGCGGCGCCTCCGTCGACGCGCTTGAGCGGAACAGGAAGACGCCGGCCCCGACCAGCAGCAGCGCCGATACCACTCCGGCCAGATATCGCAGCATCGCCCGATCCCCCGCGTCCCCGTCGGCGGCAGGCTAAGCGGCGGACCGGCAATCGGCAATGGGGAACAAAAGTCAGAGAGGATCGATCAGCGACCCGTCAGGCGGTGGCGCAGCACCCGCAGCGAGCGCGCGGCCGGCGACCGGAGCGGGATCGTCGCGAGATGCGCCAGCGCACCGATCGGTCGGCCCGCGCGCGACCAGCGCACCGCGGTCGCCGCGGTCAGGTGACGATCCGCCAGATGCTGCGCCCGCGCTGCCGCCGCGCGATCGGGACTCTGCGCCGCGAAGTCGACGAGCGCCCACCCCTTCCCCGCCGCGCCAACCGGGTCGCCCTCCGCCGCACCTAGAATCCGCGCCAGGGCGGCAAACAGCACCGCCCCCCGACGGTCGGCGAATGCCTCGAGCCGGTCGTCATCGAGCGGTTCGGCGTCAAGCAGCTCCTCCCAGCCTTCGACCATCGCCACGAGCTCGGCACCACGGACGGAGGGCAGGATATGACGCTGGATCGCCTGCAACAGCGGCTCGGCCGGGGCCGGGCGCGTGTCGAGGGCTTCGATCGCCTGATACCACCAGGTCAGACGCATCTGCGCGACGTGGGCGTCGCGGGTAAAGCGCGCGAGCGCCGCCAGGCGGGCATCGAGCGCGAAAAGCGTACGCACGGCGTCGCGCCGGTCCGGCGGCAGCCAGGCCAGCGCAAGCGCCCGTTCCGGCTCGACCGCCGTTTGTCGCAGGTCGCTGCTATCGGCCATTCTGCTCCTTCGCCCAGCGCGGGTAGCCCGGCTCATAACCGCGCGCCGCGCCTTAATCCAAATTTTACGTGGTTCCGCCAGAAGGAACTTTGTCAGAGCCATGAGGTGTTCGCGACAAAGGGAGTTTCGCCCGCGCGATGTCTGAAAATCCGAGAGCCGTGGGGCGCGAGACGCGCGGATTCCTGATGCGGCTTCTGCACGATGTGCGCGGCAACACGCTCGCCATCATGACCGCTGCGCTCATCCCGCTGGCCGGGCTGGTTGGTGGTGGCATCGATATCAGTCGCATGTACATGCTGAAGACGCGGCTGCAGCACGCCTGCGACGCCGGCGCGCTCGCCGGGCGAAAGGCGATGGGCGGCGGTACCTGGTCGTATAACAATAATTACGCGCTGGCGCAGGCGAACCAGTTCTTCGACGGCAACTTCGCATCGGGCGCGTTCAGCTCGACGAACCTGACGCGCAGCTTCAGCGAAGACGCTGGCGTGGTGTCGGGCACGGCGTCGGCGACCATCCCGATGACGCTGATGAAAATCTTCAAGAAGACCGATGAGACGATCAGCGTCACCTGCGATGCCGGCATGCGCATTCCGAACACGGACGTGATGTTCGTGCTGGATACCACCGGGTCGATGAGCGAGACCCCGTCGGGCGACACTCAGACGAAGCTCGCGAGCCTCAAGGAATCGGTAAAGTGCTTCTACGAGATCGTCGCCCGGCTGGACACCGACGCCAATTGCACCACCGGCACCCCCAGCGGCGGTACGGGTAGCCAGACGCAGGTTCGGTTCGGCTTCGTTCCCTATTCGGTCAACGTGAATGTCGGCAAGCTGCTGCCGACGTCGTGGTTCGCCGACAACGCGCCCTATCAGACGCGCAAGGCGATGTACGAAACACAGCGCGGCCAGCCCGTCGTGTCCGAATCCGATATCTCCGCGTCCCCCGTCTCGAACGCCGATTGCAACGACGCGAATATCGCCGCCTACAATTCGACGTCGGCATCCATGTCGGACAATAATAGCGTGAAGACGGTGACGACCGACACGTATAAGCGCAAGAGTTGGACACCGAACACGTGCACTGCGACGCGCCGTCGAGTCGTTACGACGTACGATATCGCTGAAACCGGGACGACCTTCAGTTTCTGGCGATACGGCCAGCATTCGGTCAACGTCGGACGATTGAAGAGCGGCACGTCGTGGCTGAACTCCTTCCAGTGGCCGGTCGGAACAAATGGCGCCAACACCACGATCGCCTGGGATGGATGTATCGAGGAGCGGCAGACCGTGTCGCAGTCGAGCTACAACCCGATCCCCTCGGGCGCGAAGGATCTCGATATCGATATGGTGCCGACGGCGGGCGACCCAACGACGCAGTGGAAGCCGGCGCTGCAAAATCTGATCTGGTCGCGCGGCGACGGTTCGGGGTGGACGCTGAACACCGTCGACAGCGAAGCAAACATGCAGCGGGGCCGGACGTACAGCTGCCCGCGCGAGGCGCGTAAGCTCCAGTCTTGGCCTGACGCGACGTTGTTCGGCAATTACGTGGATAGCCTGGTCGCAGGCGGTCAGACCTATCACGACATTGGTCTGCTCTGGGGCGGCCGCCTGATGTCGCCGACCGGCGTGTTCGCGTCCGAAAACGCAAATACGCCGCAAGGGGGCGAGATCGAGCGTCACATGGTTTTCATGACCGACGGCGACCCCTGTGCTGAAAGCGAGAATTACGGCGCCTACGGTTTCCAATGGTTCGATCGCAGGACCGTCGGCGTATCCACTGTCCCGACTAGCGGCTGCAACAATACCGGCAATCTGGTCGCGCAGACCAATGCCCGGACCGAAGCGCTCTGCACCGCAATCAAGAACAAGAACATCACCCTGTGGGTCGTCACCTTCGGCAATTTGGCATCGGCCACGGTTACGCGCATGAGGAACTGTGCCTCTACCGGCAGATATTACAGCGCCAACAATCGCGCCGAATTGCAGACGACGTTCAAGTCGATCGCCGACCAGATTTCCCAATTGAGGCTGACGCGATGATCGCCGGTATCCGAACCCGTATCGACGGGCTGCGTGACGACGCGCGGGGGGTTACCGCTGTCGAATTCGCCATCGTCGCCCCGGTGATGTGCCTGTTGCTGATGGGCGCGCTCGACGTCAGCCACACGCTCTACACCCGTGCGGTGTTGCAGGGCATCGTTCAGAAGACCGCTCGCGATTCGACGCTCGAATCGGGCGCGGAGGAAAACACCCAGACGCAGCTGGACGACAAGGTCAGGGCGCAGGCCAAGGCCATGTACAACGGCGCCACGATCGTCATCACGCGGCGCTTCTACCGCACTTTCACCGAAGCGGCGGCGGCCCGCGCGGAGACATATACCGATACCAACGACAACAAGACGTGCGATGCCGGCGAGCCGTACAGCGATGCCAATGGCAACGGTGTCTGGGACCGGGATGGCGGCAACGCCGGCCAGGGCGGGGCGAAGGATGCAACGCTCTACACGGTTCGCATGACCTACCCCCGTATCGTCCCGGTTGCCGGGTTCGTCGGCCTCGGCACCACGCAGACGGTTACCGCACAGACCGTGCTCGAAAATCAGCCGTACGGCGACCAGGCAAGCTACGCCGCGCCGGTCGTCAGGAATTGCACATGACACTGACCACCCGTCCCCGTCCCGTGCTGCGCCGGCTGTTCGCCGACCGTCGTGCCGTGGCGCTCGTCGAATTCGCCTATGTCGTGCCCGTCTTCATCGTCATGAGCCTGACCGGGGCCGAACTGACCAATTTCGTTACGACCCGGATGCGGATCAGCCAGGTGGCGCTGCAGATTGCGGACAATGCCGCACGCATCGGTAACGGCACGCAGTTGCAGGCAAAGACGGTGTCCGAAGCCGATATCAACGACTTGCTGACCGGCGCTGGACTTCAGGCGGGCGAGCTCGACCTCTATGGTCGCGGACGGGTGATCGTCACCAGCCTGGAACCCGCGGCGAGCCCGAACACGACCGCCAAATACAAGATCGGCTGGCGGCGCTGTCGTGGGTCGAAGGTCTATACGCCGCTATATACCACCGGCCTTGCCTCGCCGACCTTTTCCGACGGGCTCGGCCCGACGGGCCGTAAAGTCACCGCGCCGGACAATGGTGCGACGATGTTCGTCGAGGTTGCCTACGACTATCGACCGCTCATCAAGACCGGGCTGTTCGGCGACAACCAGATCGTGGAGTTCGCGTCGATGATGGTCCGCGATCGCCGCGATACGTCGACGGCACCCACAAATACGGAAAACGCGACGATCAGCAGCTGTAGCTGATCGTCGCGTTTTCGTCGTAGCCCCTTCCCTCGGCTCGGCGCCGGGGTGGCGCGATCAGCGATAGGTGACCTTCTTCACCGCCGCGACGACCTTGTCCGCAGTGATGAGCGCCAGCTTCTCGAGGTTCGCCGCGTACGGCAGCGGCACGTCCTCATTGGTCACGCGCAGCACCGGCGCATCGAGGTCGTCGAAGCCGTCCTCCATCACGATCGCGGTGATTTCCGACGCGATCGAGCAGGTCGGCCAGCCTTCCTCGACCACGACCAGACGATTGGTCTTTGCGAGCGATTTCAAAACCGTCTTCTTGTCGAGCGGACGTAGCGTGCGCAGGTCGATGACCTCCGCATCGATGCCTTCCTCGGCCAGCTTGTCGGCGGCTTCGAGCGACACACCGACGCCGATCGAATAGCTGACGAGCGTCACGTCCTTGCCCGGACGCATGATGCGCGCCTTGCCGATCGGCAGGACGAAATCGTCGAGCTTCGGCACGTCGAACGAGCGACCGTACATCAGCTCGTTTTCGAGGAAGACGACCGGGTCTTCGCTGCGGATCGCCGCCTTCAGCAGACCCTTGGCGTCCTGTGCGTCATAGGGCGCGATCACGATCAATCCGGGGACGCTGGCGTACCACGGGCCATAGTTCTGCGAATGCTGCGCACCCACGCGGCTTGCCGCGCCGTTGGGACCGCGGAACACGATCGGGCAGCGCATTTGGCCGCCGGACATGTAGTTGGTCTTCGCGGCCGAATTGATGATGTGGTCGATCGCCTGCATCGCGAAGTTGAACGTCATGAACTCGACGATCGGGCGCAGGCCCGACATCGCCGCGCCCGTGCCGATGCCGGCGAAGCCATATTCGGTGATCGGCGTGTCGATGACGCGCTTCTCACCGAATTCGTCGAGCAGGCCCTGGGTGACCTTGTAGGCGCCCTGATATTGCGCGACTTCCTCGCCCATCACGAACACGCGCTCGTCGGCGCGCATTTCCTCGGCCATCGCGTCGCGCAGCGCTTCGCGAACGGTCAGCTTCACCATCTCGGTGCCCTCGGGCACTTCGGGGTTCTCGACCTCGGCCTCGTGGCTCGCAGCCTCGAACAGCTGGCGCGCACCGGTCTCGACCTTTTCCTGGGAAGGATGCGCCGAATCCTCGACCTTGTCGTCCTTCTTGGCGTCGGCCTGAGCCTCCGGCGCGGGCGTATCGTCCTTCGCGGCGGCCGGAGCGGCAGCGGCGGCCGATGCATCCTCGCCCTCGGCGAGCAACGTCGCGATGACGGTGCCGACCTTCACGTTATCCGTGCCCTCGGCGACCATCAGCTTGCCGATGGTGCCTTCGTCGACGGCTTCGAATTCCATCGTCGCCTTGTCGGTCTCGATCTCGGCCATGATGTCGCCGGACTTGACCGTGTCGCCTTCCTTGACGAGCCACTTGGCGAGCGTGCCCTCTTCCATCGTGGGCGACAGTGCCGGCATCTTGATCTCAATCGGCATCAGTACGACTCCACCAGCACTTCAGTGTACAGCTCTTCGGGGTCCGGTTCGGGCGCGCTCTCGGCGAAGTCCGCCGCTTCGTTGACGACCTTGCGGATCTCCTGCTCGACCACCTTCAGGTCGGCCTCGGTCACGCCCTGCGCTTCGAGCAGCTTCTTGACGTGATCGATCGGGTCCGACTTGTCGCGGACGGCCTGGACCTCGTCGCGGCTGCGATACTTGGCCGGGTCGGACATCGAATGGCCGCGGTAGCGATAGGTCTTCATCTCGAGGATGATCGGCCCCTTGCCCGCGCGAACCCATTCCAGCGCCGTCTCGGCCGCGCCACGCGACGCGAGCACGTCCATGCCGTCGACCTGGATACCCGGGATGCGGAACGATTCGCCGCGGCGATACAGCTGGTCTTCCGACGACGCGCGGTTGACGCTGGTGCCCATGGCGTACTGGTTGTTTTCGATCACGAAGATGATCGGCAGCTTCCACAGCTCGGCCATGTTGAAGGCTTCGTAGACCTGGCCCTGGTTGGCCGCGCCGTCGCCGAAATAGGCCAGCGTCACGCCGCCGTCGCCCGAATATTTGTGCTTGAACGCCAGGCCCGCGCCCAGCGACACCTGCGCGCCGACGATGCCGTGGCCGCCGTAGAACTTATGCTCGGTCGAGAACATGTGCATCGACCCGCCCTTGCCCTTGGAGATGCCGGCGGCACGCCCCGTGAGCTCGGCCATGATGACCTTGGGATCGATGCCATAGGCCAGCATGTGGCCGTGGTCGCGATATCCGGTGATGACCGAATCCTTGTCGCCGTCCAGCGCCGACTGAAGGCCGACCGCGACCGCTTCCTGGCCGATGTACAGATGGCAGAAGCCGCCGATCAGGCCCAGACCGTAGAGCTGGCCCGCCTTCTCCTCGAAGCGGCGGATCAGCAGCATCTCCTTGTAGAATTGGAGCAGCTCGTCCTTGGTCGCCTCATAGGGCTTGGGCTCGGCCGGGCGTTCGCGATTGGAAATCGGCGGCTCGCCGGCGGGAGCGGTGGTGCGTGCAGGGGCTTTGGCCACGATGCTAAGAAACCTCGTTCCGAACGGAGTCAGGAACAGCGGCTATGGCGGGAAAGTGCACCGGCTGCAACCGGTGGCAAGCGCCGAAAATACCTTACGGAAACGTCAATTCAGCGGGACGATGACCTCGTCCGGGTGAACGACGTTCAGGTTCTTGCGCGTCATCTCGTCGACCATGTCGGGGTTCGCGCGCTTCGGATCGAGCAAGGCGACACGGTTCTTGAGTTCGGAGCGCTGCTTGTCGAGCTTCTCATAGTCCGCACGCCGCTTTTCCAGCTGCCGGGAATAGTCGCGGTACGACAGGATGCCGTTGGGGCCGAGCACCGCATAATAGCCGAAGAACCCCATCAGGATCAGCGCGGCGGCCGGCAGGCCGGCACGGCGAAGGATGGCCAGGGGGGGCGTCTTGGTACGGGCGCGGACGGCGGGCATGGGTGATTAATCGCTTAATCAAGCGCTTGGTTCAAGAGTCTGCACTTTAAATTCCTCCCCGAGCTTGTCTCGGGGAGGGGGACCGCCGCCGTAGGCGGGGGTGGAGGGGCAATCCGAGGCCACCGACGGCTGGCAGGCCCCTCCACCACGCCCTTCGGGCGCGGTCCCCCTCCCCCAAACGAGCTGGGGGAGGAGCTTTGTTACCGCCGAACCAGAATATCCCGACCTGCATAACGCGCCGCGTCGCCGAGTTCTTCCTCGATCCGGATCAGCTGGTTGTACTTCGCCAACCGATCCGAGCGCGCGAGCGACCCCGTCTTGATCTGCCCGCAGTTGGTCGCGACCGCCAGGTCGGCGATCGTGGCATCCTCGGTCTCGCCCGACCGGTGCGACATGACCGCGGTGTAGCGATTGCGCTGCGCCAGGTTCACCGCCGCCAGCGTCTCGGTCAGCGTGCCGATCTGGTTGACCTTCACCAGCAGCGAGTTGGCGAGACCACGCTCGATGCCATCGGCGAGACGCGCCGGGTTGGTCACGAACAGATCGTCGCCGACCAACTGGACCTTGCCGCCGATCAGCTCGGTCAGCGCCTTCCAACCCTCGAAGTCGTCCTCGGCCATGCCGTCCTCGATCGAGAAGATCGGGTAGCGGCGCGTGAGATCGGCGAGAAATTCGGCGTTTTCGTGCGGGGACAGCGTCTTGCCCTCGCCCACCATCCTGTATGCGCCATCGCGGAAATATTCGGTCGCGGCGCAGTCGAGCGCCAGCATCACGTCGTCGCCCGGCGTGTAGCCTGCCGTCTCGATCGCGCGCATGATGAAATCGAGCGCGTCGGTGGTCGACGACAGATTCGGTGCGAAGCCGCCTTCGTCGCCAACGCCGGTCGCCAGCCCCTTCTCGTGCAGGCCCTTCTTCAGCGTGTGGAAGATTTCCGACCCGCAGCGCACCGCCTCGACGATATTTTCCGCGCCAACGGGCACGATCATGAATTCCTGGAAATCGATCGGGTTGTCGGCATGCTCGCCGCCGTTGATGATGTTCATCATCGGCACCGGCAGCAGATGCGCCGCGACGCCACCGACATAGCGGTAGAGCGGCAGGCCGCGCGCTTCCGCCGCCGCCTTGGCCGCGGCCAGGCTGACGCCCAGGATCGCATTGGCCCCCAGACGCCCCTTGTTCTCGGTGCCGTCCAGCTCGATCATCCGCGTGTCGAGATCGGCCTGGTCCTCGGCCTCAAGTCCCAGCACGGCCTCGGCGATCTCGCCGTTCACCGCCTCGACCGCCTTGTCGACGCCCTTGCCCAGCCAACGCGCCTTGTCGCCGTCGCGCAGTTCGACCGCCTCATGCGCGCCGGTCGATGCACCCGAGGGCACGGCCGCACGGCCGAAGCTGCCGTCCTCCAGCAGCACATCGACCTCGACGGTCGGATTGCCGCGGCTGTCGAGGATCATGCGGCCATGGATGTCGATGATTGCGGTCACGTAACGACCTTCCTAGATAGAGGGTGGTTTTGCGGGGCGCCTCTAACGGTTCGCCGACCGAACGGCAACGTCGATGGAACCGCCCCGCCCGCCCCTTGTTGTGGAGGCGAACCGAAGGAAGGCGTCTGATCATGGCGAACGACACTGCAAACGCTGGTAATCTGGACGTGGAATTCACGCCCGAAGCCGGTCTGGAAGACCGTTTCAACAACCGCGATGCCGAACAGGGCACGGCAACGACCGAGAAACTGCGCGGTGCCAAGCAACTGGTAAAGGACGAGGCCGGCAAGCTGACCGGCCAGGCCGGCGACAAGCTGCGCGCCTTCGCCGACGACGGAAAGGCGCGGGCGACCGGTGCGCTCGACGAACTGGCCAAGACGATCGAGGATGCGGCAACGACCATCGACGAGAAGGTCGGTTCGCAGTTCGGCGGCTATGCCCGTTCGGCCTCGGGTGCCGTTACGAACTTCGCGGACACGCTGCGCGACAAGGACATCGACGATCTGCTCGACGATGCCCGCGACTTCGTCCGCAAGTCGCCCGGCGTTGCGATCGGCGCGGCGGCGGCGGTGGGCTTCGTGCTCGCGCGTCTCGTCCAGTCGGGCATCGATGCCAACCGCGACGCCTGACGTCGGCATCGCGAGGGGGACTGGCATGGCGGGATTGCCAAACGAGACGGAGATCGGCGTGGGCGTCGGTGACGCGATCGTACAGGTCGCCGAAGACGCGCGCGCCTACGCCCTGGCCCAGGTTGACGTCGCGAAGGCGGTCGCAAGCGCACGGTTACGGGCGGCGAAGTTCGGGCTGATCCTGGGCGTCGCCGCGGTCTTTCTTGCCGGATCGGCACTGACCGCGCTGCTCGTGGGGCTGATCCTGGCGCTCTCCACCCTGACCGGCCCCCTGCTCGCAACGGCGATCGTCACCGTCGCGGTGCTGGCGATCGCAGGTGTTCTGGGAACGATGGCAGCGTCCCGGCTGTCGCGAGCATTCGGAGGTGGCGCATGACCGAAGATGCCACCATCCTCGCTGCGCGTGCGCGCGCCCTGGCCGCCCGTGCGCGGCTCGACGCCTCGCTCGCGGTGGCAAAGCAGCGGCTGAATCCCAAGTCACTGGCCGCGGATGCGGTCGGGACTGCCGCGGACAAGGCAAGCATGGCTGCGCAGACCAGCATCCAGGCCGTTCGCGAACGCCCTGCAATAGCCGCTGCCGTCGCGGGCGCCCTCGGCCTGGCCTTGGCGCACAAGCCACTGCTCGGCTGGGCTGCCGGATTGATCGGTCGCGACGATGCAACCGCGGCGCCCGACACGAGTTCAGAAATCTAAATATCTGAAGGACATCATCATGGCCGAAATTTCCAAGTCCGAAAAGACCAAGCCGGCCAAGCGTGCCAAGCTGGCCGACGCGCGTGAAGCCGCGTTCGATCGCGCCAAGTCGGCCGTCCAGGGTCTCGAATCCAATCCCGTCGGGGTGCTCGTCGGCGGTCTAACCGTCGGCCTGATCGCCGGTGCGCTGATTCCGCGCAGCGCGCAGGAGAAGAAGCTGCTCGGCACCGTCGGCAAGCGGCTGGCGGAGGGTGCCTCCGCCGCGCTCGTGGCCGCGCGCGAGACGGGCAAGGAACAGCTGAGCGGCGCCGTGCTTGGCCGTGACGCCGCACGGGAAAGCGCACGCAAGGTGTTCGACAGCGCACTGACCGCGGCACGAACCGGCAAGACGAAGGCCGAAGACACGGTCGAGCGCGCCGCCGACGCCGTCTGAGTGCCTTGACCCCCGGGGATGTGCGGTTATCTGGACCGCGACATTCCCGGGAGTTCCCATGAGCAAGATGCATCTGGTGTTCGGCGGCCGCGTGACCGATCCGCGCACCCTCGATTTCGCCGACCTGTCGCAGATCGATATCGTCGGGATCTTTCCCGACTATGCCAGCGCGGAAAAGGCGTGGCGCGGCGCGGCGCAGAAGACCGTCGACGACGCCGAGATGAAATATGTCCTCGTCCATCTGCACCGGTTGCTCGAACCGGACATGCCGAGCGCATGAAGCGATCGACGGGCGGCGTGTTAGGCGCCGCCCGTTTCTTCGCGGGCCAAAAAGCGATCATGGTCCTTTGGCGAGAGCCTGACGTCGTAGTGCGCCTGCTCGCCCGCGATCGCCTGCCCCAGGACTTCGCCGTGTTGATGCAGCCACGCCGCACCTGCACCATCGCCGGCGTCCAGCGTGATCGTATAGCGGCGGTGGCCGGCGGTCAGCAGCGCCGAAATCGTCGATAGCAGCGAATCGAGCCCCTCCCCGGTCAGTGCCGAAATCGGGACGACATCCTCGCGGCGCGACGCTTCGACGAGCAGGTCCTCGCGGGCTTCACCATCGAGCAGATCGAGCTTGTTCCACGCCTCGATGCGCGGCGTGTGCTCTTCGACACCGATATCCGCCAGCACCCCCTCGACATCCGCTTTCTGCGCCGCGCTGTCGGGATGCGCCACGTCCCGGACGTGGACGAGCAGGTCGGCCGAGACGACCTCCTCCAGCGTTGCCTTGAACGCGGCGACAAGCTGTGTCGGCAATTCGGAAACGAACCCGACCGTGTCGGACAGGATCGCCTTGTCGATGCCGGGCAACGAGATTTGCCGCAAGGTCGGGTCGAGCGTCGCGAACAGGAGATTTTCCGCCATGACGTCGCTGCCGCTCAGGCGATTAAACAGCGTCGACTTGCCGGCATTGGTATAGCCGACCAGCGCGATCACCGGCCACGGCGCGCGCTGGCGCCGCTCCCGATGGAGCCCGCGTGTACGACTGACCTGGTCCAGTTCGCGGCGCAGGCGCGCCATCCGATCGCGGATCAGGCGACGGTCGGCCTCGATCTGGGTTTCACCGGGGCCGCCCAGGAAGCCGAAGCCGCCGCGCTGGCGCTCGAGGTGCGTCCAGCTGCGCACCAGGCGGCCGGCCTGATAATCGAGGTGGGCGAGCTCGACCTGCAACCGTCCTTCGGCAGTGCGCGCCCGTTCGCCGAAGATTTCGAGAATCAGTCCGGTGCGGTCGATGACCTTGCAGCCGAGCGCGGTCTCGAGATTGCGTTGCTGCACCGGTGTCAGGCTGGCGTCGAACACCGCGAGCGTCAGCTCGTCCGCCTTTACGGCGTCCGCCAGCTGCTCGACCTGACCACTGCCGATCAGCGTCGCCGGCTTAGGCGCGCGGACACGGTAGGCGATCTTGTGCGCGACCTGGACGCCGATCGCGAGCGCCAACCCCGCCGTTTCCTCGAGACGCGCGTCGGCATCGCGCGCCGCGCCGCCCTGGTCAGGCAGGACGACGACGGCGCGGGCGCCGCGTGCGAAATCCTCTTGGTCGCGATCGAAACCCGTCGACATCAGGCCCCTTCGGACGCCTGTTCGTCGGCCAGGTTGAGCGGGTTGGCCGGCTGAATGGTGGAAACGGCGTGCTTGTAGACAAGCTGCGCCATGCCCTCACGCTGCAACAGCATGCAGAACAGGTCGAATGCGGCGATGCCCCCTTGGAGCATTACGCCGTTGACCAGAAACATGGTCACGCTTTCTTCCTGCTTGCGCACCGCGTTCAGAAAAATTTCCTGGAGGCCCGGGTTTCTCGACGCGGAGTCGCCGATCGTCTCGACAATGCCAGCGACGTCGAGCGGACCCGACGGCATGATCGTCGAGATCGCATGCTTGTATATCAGCTGCGACTGGCCATCGCGGCGCAGCAGGACGGAGAAATTGTCGAACCAGGTCACGATGCCCTGGAGCTTGACGCCCTTGACGAGGAACATCGTCACCGGGGTCTTCGACTTGCGGAGAGCGTTGAGGAACAGGTCCTGAAGCGAGGTCTGTTTTTCAGCCATCGTCTGTCCTTGCTTTTGGCGGGAGTTGCCCGCTGGGCGCCGCTGAACCGGCGTCGTTTCCGCGTGCCCCCTCGGCACACGGTTACGACAATCTAGGCGGCGGGTTGTTCCACGTCCAGCGCGACGGCGTCCGATCCGTCCCCGTCAGGGAACGTCAGTCTTCTCGTGTCTCGGTGATTCCCAGCAGCTTCAGCTTCCGGTGCAATGCAGACCGCTCCATCCCGATGAAGCTCGCAGTCCGGCTGATATTGCCCGAAAAGCGCCGGATCTGGACGCGCAGATATTCGCGTTCGAAACTCTCCCGCGCTTCGCGCAAGGGGGCGCCCATGATCGCGGCCGAACCGCCGCCCTCGCCGTCCCCGCGCCCCAGCACTTCGGGCGGGAGCAGGTCGAGGTCGATGCGGCCGATGCGATTGCCGGGCGCAAGGATGATCGTCCGCTCGACGACATTGCGCAACTGGCGCACGTTGCCCGGCCATTCGTAGCTTTGCAGCGCGACCATCGCGTCGGGGGCGACTTCGGGCGTGGGCACGCGGCGTTCGGCGGCATAATGGGCGACGAAATGCTCGACGAGCGCGGGAATATCCTCCCGCCGTTCGGACAGCGGCGGGATCACGACCGGCACGACATTCAGGCGATAATACAGGTCTTCGCGGAAACGCCCCTCCGCGATTTCGTCCTGCAGATCGCGCGCGGTGGCCGATACGACGCGAACGTCGACCTTCACCACACGTGTGCCACCGACGCGGGTGAAGCTCTGATCGGTCAGCACGCGCAGGATGCGCGCCTGGGTCGCGACCGGCATGTCGGCAATCTCGTCGAGGAACAGCGTGCCGCCGTGCGCCTGCTCGAGCAGGCCAGGGCGGACGAGGTCGCCCCCCTCCTCTACGCCGAACAATTCTTCCTCGACGCGTTCGGGCGTCATGCGTGCGGCGCTGACGATGACGAACGGCGCGTTGGCGCGACCCGACCAGCCGTGGAGCAGGCGGGCGGCGACTTCCTTGCCCACGCCCGCGCTGCCCGAGATCAGCACGCGACTGCCGGTCGATGCCACTCGCTTCAGCGTCGCACGGACGGCGTTGATCGCGGTCGAACTGCCGGTCAGATCGTCCTCGCGCCCCGCCGAGGCGCGCAGCGAGGCGATCTCGCGCCGCAACCGCTCGGTCTCGGTCGCGCGTTCGACCAGAAGCAGCAGGCGTTCGGCCTCGAACGGCTTTTCGATGAAGTCGGACGCCCCGCGGCGGATCGCGGCGACCGCGGTGTCAATGTTGCCATGGCCGGAGATGACGAGGACCGGGATCGACGGGTCCCGCCGCTTGATCTCGTCGAGGAGGTCGAGGCCGTCGAGGCGCGAGCCCTGCAGCCAGACGTCGAGCAGCACCAGGCTGGGCCGCCGCGTCGCGATCGCCTCCAGCGCGGCATCGCTGTCGGCGGCGAGGCGCGTGTCATAGCCCTCGTCCTCCAGCACGCCGGCGACCAGTTCGCGGATGTCATATTCGTCGTCGACAACGAGGATGTCGATACTCATTGGGAATTCCGATTTCGGGTCAACATGGCAGGACTGGGGTCGGATGCGTCGTCGGGCGCATTCGGGTCGGCGAGGCTCGACAGCGTGCCGGCATCGAACGCCAGCGTCACCACGGTCCCGCCGCCGGGGCGATCGGTGAAGTGCATGGCGCCGAAATGCTCCTCGACGATCTTCTTGACGATGGCGAGGCCCAGGCCGGTGCCCCGCGCGCGGGTCGTCATATACGGTTCGACAATGCGGTCGCGCTCGACGGGCAGGCCGATGCCATTGTCCGAAATCTGAACGCCGACGCTGCGCCCGGCGGTCAGGACCAGCGTGATCTCGCCGGTCGGCAGGTCATCGCCCGTCCGCGCCTCGATCGCTTCGACCGCGTTCTTGACGAGGTTCGTCAGCGCCTGGCCGATCTGGCGGCGGTCGCAGACCAGGGTCGGGGCCGGATCCTGGTAGATCAACGCGAAGCGGATCGCGGGATGCGCGACCTCGTGCAAGAACACCGCCTGCCGTGCGAGGTCGACCAGTGATTCCTCGCGGAACACGGGCTTGGGCATCCGCGCGAAAGACGAGAATTCATCGACCATCCGGCGCAGGTCGCCGACCTGTCGAACGATCGTGTCGGTCAGGCGGCCGAAGGTCGTATCGCCCTCCGGCGCCAGCTTGCCGTATCGCCGCTGAAGACGTTCGGCGGCGAGCTGGATCGGCGTGAGCGGGTTCTTGATCTCGTGCGCGATTCGACGCGCGACGTCGGACCAGGCGGCACGACGCTGGTCGATCAGCTGCTGGGTGATATCGTCGAACGTCAGGACATTGCCGTCGTCGTCGCGGGTGATCTTCACCGCCAGCGTGCGCGCTTCGCCGCTGGCGTTGATCTGAACGACACCCTCGCGTGCGCCGCTGGCCAGCAGCGAATCGAGCTCGGGGGACACGGTCGCGAGCGGGCGCCCGACGACATTGGCGCCGGGTGCGATAAGAGCCAGGGCCGAACTGTTGACGAGGCGGACGGTCCGCTCGTCACCGACCGCGACCACCCCCGCGGTCACGCCCGACATCACCGCCTCGATCAGCGCGCGGCGGCTTTCCGATTCGGCATTGGCTTCGACCAGTGCACTGGTCTGCGCCTGCAGGCGACCGGTCATGCGGTTGAACGCGTCGCCGAGCGCGCCGACCTCGTCCGACACCGCCTTGAGCGGGACCCGCGTCGACAGGTCGCCCCCCGCGACCCGCTCGGCCGCATGCACGAGCTCGTCGATCGGGCGGACGAGCCGGTCGGCGACCGCGAGCGCGATCCAGGTCGCCAGCGCCACGATCAGCAGCGCGACGCCGAACAGGACCGCGTTGAACTGCAATTGCAGGAGCCGGGCCCGCGACTGAAGCGCCGAATAGTCGGACAACAGCTGTTCGGCGCTGCCACTCTGCGCGTTGAGGAAGTCGACGTTGAACGGAGTCGCGACATAGAGGAACAGCCGCTTCGACCGATCGATCGGGGTGATCACCCAGATCAGCTTGTCGTCGAAGTTGATGAACGGCTTGTCGTCCTTCAGCCGGTTGAGCGTATCGCCCGCAACGCGCCGGGCGAAACTTGGCGGATCGGGATAATCGAAGCCGAAGATCGCCTCGACACTCTGGCCGTCCTGCACCCGGAAGACGAGCGACTGCCGCAAGTTGCGCCAATAGGTCTGTTCGAGCACGAAGCGTTGGAACTCCGGCGACCCTGCCGGCGCCTGCGGGTACCAACGCCGGATGTCCTTCGCCATCGACACGGCTTCACCGGTCCAGCGCTCGGCGACGACCTTCTGGCCTTCGCGGGCCAGATCCAGGGTGCTGTTGAAGGCGCCAACCGCGCGCTCCGACCCCCAGAGCTGGACGCCCGACTGGAACATGATCGACGCCGCGACCACGGTCAGGACGATCGGGATGCTCGCCATCAGGGAGAACACGGCGACCAGCCGGACGTGGAGCCGCCCCTTGCCCGCGATCGACGCGCGCGATGCGCGGCGGATCGCGATGCGCCGGCCGATCAGGACGATCAGGACCACCGCCGGGATCAGATTGGCAGTCAGCATGGCCGCTGCCATCGTCGGGCTGAACAGCGCCTTCGACGCGCTGGTCGCCGCGATGATCCGCCAACTGGCGACCGCGACCGCCACCATGACCGCGATGACGGCGAATTCTATTGCGGGTGTAACGGCGAACCGCCGAAAGGGCGTTGCAGGCTCGTCGATCGGCAATGCCGCAACAGTCATCGTTGCGCGCTTACACCCGGACTGTTGCCGAGAAAACACATATTTTGATCGACCGCACTAATCGGCATCGACGTCCCGGGCCGGCCGGCGCGCGTCCGGCATCGTAATGGCGAGATCGTCGAGACGCTTGCGCAGCGTATTGCGATTGATCCCCATGGCCCGGGCCGCACGCAGCTGGTTCCCGCCGTGCCGTTCGAGCATCGCAACGATCAGCGGCCGTTCGACCTCCGCGATGATGCGATCATAGACAGTGCCGTCGTCCAACGCGCCGACGCGCTCGCCCTCGATCTCGGTGAGGCGCGCGAGGACCGCCGCCTTGATCCCACCCGACGGCACAAGGCCGCTGGACACGGTCGCGCCGAGCATCGTGGCCAGTTCCTCGCGGCCGATCCATTCGTCGCGGCTTAGCGCGGCGAGCCGGCGCATCAGGTTTTCGAGTTCGCGCACATTGCCCGGCCAGTGGTGCGCTTCCAGCAGGGTGACCACGCTGTCGTCGATCCGCTTGTGCGGCAGACCATCGTCCGCCGCGCGGTCGAGGAAATGGCGGGCGAGCAGCGCGATATCCTGCCGCCGCTCGCGCAACGCCGGCAGGGCGATCGGTACGACATTCAGACGGTAGAACAGGTCCTCGCGGAAGCCGCCCGAGGCGACCTGCGCCGCCAGGTCCTTGTTCGTGGCCGCAACGATCCGCACGTCGGCGCGGATGGTGCGCGACCCGCCGACCGTCGTGAATTCGCCCGACTGCAGCACGCGCAGCAACCGGGTCTGTGCGTCCATCGGCATGTCGCCGATCTCGTCGAGGAACAGCGTACCGCCCGCCGCCTGCTCGAACTTACCCGCGACCCGCGCCTGCGCACCGGTAAAGGCTCCACGTTCGTGGCCGAACAGCTCGGCCTCGATCAACTCGCGCGGGATCGCCGCCATGTTCAGCGCGACGAACGGCGCTGCCCGCCGCGCCCCTAGATCATGGATCGCGCGGGCGACGAGTTCCTTTCCGGTACCTGATTCGCCCGACACCAGCACGGTGAGGTCGTTGGAGACGACGCGCGCGATGACGCGGTAGACGCCCTGCATCGCCGGCGACCGGCCGATCAGCGGCAGCGTATCGTCCACCTCTTCGGCGGTCGTCGTTCCCGCGCGGCGAGCCCGCGCGAGCCCACCGGCGACAGCCTGCGCCAGAACGTCGAGATCGAAGGGCTTGGGCAGGTAATCGAACGCGCCGGCCTCGGTCGCGCGGACCGCGGTCGACAGCGTGTTGCGCGCTGACAGCACAATGATCGGCAACGAGGGGTGTTCGGCCAGGACCTGCGGCACCAGGTCGAGCCCGTCGCCGTCGGGCAGTACGACGTCGGTTACCAGCACATCGGGCAACCCCTCGGCGAGCAGAGCCCGTAGCTCGCCGAGCGATGCCGCCGTGGTGACGTCATGACCCTTGCGACGCAGCGCCTCGCCGACGACGGTGCGGATTGCCGTATCGTCGTCGACCACCAGGATCCGGCCGGCAGCCGTCATGTCTTCGCCCTTTGCAGCAACACGCGGAACACCGTCCGCTGCGGTTCGCCCTCGCGGGCATAGGTCACGATCCCGCCCATGTCGCGCACCAGCTTGGCGACGAGCGGCAGGCCCAGGCCCCGCCCCTCCGCCTTGCCCGACACGAACGGCTCGAACAGATGTTCGGCGATGTCGGCGGGTGCGCCAGGCCCGGTGTCGATGACGCTGATCTCGATCGGCAGCGGCAGCCGCGGCCGGCCGGGCGCGGCGCTCGCCGCCATGCCGTGTCGATAGGCGGTCGCGAGCAGGATACGGCGATCCTCGACGCCATCCAGCGCCTCGGCGGCGTTCTTGATCAGGTTCAGCAGTATCTGCGTCAGCGCATCGGCATCGACAAGCGCCGGCGGCAGGGACGGGTCGAACTGCTCGTCGATCGTCACCGCGCGCGCAAAGCCGGCGCGGGCGATCTGCCGCACATGGTCGAGCAGCGGATAGACGTTCCGCGGCTCGAGGTTCAGCGGCCGCGTGTCGGTGAAATCCTGCATCCGGTCGATCAGCGCGGCGATGCGATCGACCTCGGTCGTGATCAGCGCCGTCAGCGGGTTGGCCCCGCCGCCATCGCCCAACAGCTGCGCCGCACCGCGAATGCCCGACAGCGGATTCTTGATCTCGTGTGCCAGCATCGCCGCGGCGCCGATCGCGGCGCGCGCGTTCGCCCGGCGATCGGGCGAGCGGCTGCCAGGCGTCACCCGCACCGTCACCATCGTCCAGCCCGGCCGCTCCGGCACGTCGCATTCGACCAGATCGGCGCGAACCCGGCCGATCCGGCCGAGGCCGATATCGACGTCATATGCGGCAAAGGTCCGCCCTTTGCGACGATCGGTGTAACCCGGAGTGAAGCGGATGAGCGCATCGAGCTCCTGCCCCATCATCGCGCGTTCGGAAAAGTTTAGCAGGGTTTCGCTCGCCGCATTGGCGACGGCGATGCGCCCCCCTGGGTCGACGACCAGCATCGCGACCGGCATCGCGGTGAACAGTTCGTCGAAACCGGGCAGGTCGCGCGAGGTCACGCAGCGGCGCGGTTCGTCCAGGGGGCGTAGAATTCCGCCAGCATCGCCTTCACCGTAGCGCCGTCGGGCACCTTATTCACGGTATTGCGGAACTCGGCCGACCCGTGCAGGCCGCGCGTGTACCAGCCGAGGTGCTTGCGCGCCATCGCGACGCCCGTGTGCTCGCCGTAGAGCGACAGCATGTCGTCGTAATGCGCGACGATCAGGCGGTACTGCTCGTCGAGCGTCGGATCGGGCCGGGGATCGCGCCCTTCGAGCGAATCCATCACCTGGCGCAGCAGCCATGGTTTGCCGTACGCGCCGCGGCCGATCATCACGCCGTCCGCGCCCGACTGGTCGAGCGCGGTGTGAGCGTCCTCGGGCGAACAGATGTCGCCGTTGACGATGACCGGCAGGCTGATCGCCTCCTTCACGCGGCGAACGAACGCCCAGTCAGCCGACCCCTTGTACATCTGGTTGCGCGTCCGGCCGTGGACGGTGATCAGCTTGACGCCCAGATCCTCGGCGATGCGCGAGAGCTCAGGCGCGTTCAGGCTCGAATGGTCCCAGCCCATCCGCATCTTCAGCGTCACGGGCACCTTCACCGCACCGACCACTGCCTTGATCAGCTGGGTCGCCAGCGGCAGGTCGCGCATCAGCGCCGATCCGGCGTCGCCGTTGGTCACCTTACGGACCGGGCAGCCCATGTTGATGTCGACGATCGCCGCACCGCGATCCTCGCTGAGCTTGGCTGCCTCGCCCATTTCATAGGGGGTGCAGCCGACCAGCTGCATCGACACCGGGTCCTCGATCGGGTCCCAGGCGAATTTCTGCAAGCTCTGTCGCGTCTCGCGGATCGCCGCCTGGCTCGCGACCATCTCGGTGACGTTCAGGCCGGAGCCATAGCCCCGCACGACCCGGCGGAACGGCAGGTCGGTCACGCCGGTCATGGGGGCGAGGAAGACGGGCGTGTCGATCCGGACCGGACCGATGTCGATCGGTTTGATGCGCATGGGAATTGCCTGAAATTTGGGCAGCGCATAGCGGAATTGGGCGTATGCGGCAAGGCTGGCGGGCTTCAGCGTCCAGCCCTATGAGGCACGCCCAACACTAACCACCGTCATTCCCGCGAAGGCGGGAATCAATAGTCGCTGAACGCCGTGGGACTCATGGACGCCAGCCAGAATTGATCCCCGCCTCCGCGGGGATGACGGATAGATAGCGATCGAGTCCCGCGCCGATGTCCCCTCCCCGCACCGCCGCCATCATCGTCGCCGCCGGCAAGGGCGAGCGCGCGGGCGGTGACGTGCCGAAGCAGTTCGCTTCCCTCGCCGGCCGGCCGATGCTCGCGCATAGCTACGCCGCGCTCTCGGCGCATCCGGCGATCGGCGACGTCATCGTCGTCATCGGCGCAGGCCAGGAGGATGTCCTTCGCAGCGCAGTCGGTGAGGCCCGCCACGTCATCGGCGGCGCGACGCGGCGTGATTCGGTCCTGGCGGGGCTTGCCGCGGTCGAGGGCGCCGACCGCGTTCTGATCCACGACGCCGCCCGCCCGTTCCTCTCGGCGGCCGTGATCGATCGTTTGCTCGCCGCTCTCGACGACGCGCCCGGCGCGGTCCCCGCCCTGCCCGTCACCGACACGATCGCGCGCGCTGGGTCTGACCTCGGGGATACGATCGACCGCTCGAACGTCGTGCGAGTCCAGACACCGCAGGCGTTCTGGCTCGAGACTCTTCGCGCGGCGCAGGCAGCGTGGCCCGCGGGGCAGGAAGCAACCGATGATGCGCAGGTGCTGCGCGCGCATGGGGGACAGGTCATGACGGTCGAAGGCGATCCGATGCTCGAAAAGGTCACGCACGCGGCCGATTTCGCCGCGGCCGAGGCGCGCCACGCCGCAGCAATGATCTCGCGCAGTGCCAGCGGCTATGACGTCCACCGGCTGGAAGCCGGCGAGGAACTGTGGCTGGGCGGCGTGCTGATTCCGCATGACAAGGGCCTGTCGGGTCATAGCGACGCCGACGTCGCGCTTCACGCCATCACCGACGCCCTGCTAGGCACGATTGCTGCGGGTGACATCGGCAGTCACTTCCCGCCGAGCGATCCACAGTGGAAGGGGGCCGCGTCCGACCAGTTTCTCGCCCACGCCGCCGCGCTGGTCGCGGCACGCGGCGGGGTCGTCGATTTCGTCGATCTGACGATCATTTGCGAAGCGCCGAAGGTCGGCCCGCATCGCGAGTCCATTCGTATGCGGATCGCCGACATCTTGCGGCTGGACGCCAGCCAGGTAAGCGTGAAGGCGACGACCACCGAACGTCTCGGCTTTACCGGCCGCGGCGAGGGAATCGCTGCCCAGGCGGTCGCCACCGTTCGCGTTCCGAAAGTGTAACCTGATGATTCTTCGCCCCCTCCTTGCCGCCACCGCCCTGCTGTCGGCGACGGCTGCCCAGGCACAGGCGCCCGCCTGCATTCCCCAGCCCGAAGCCGAGGCCCTGTTCCTGGCGCTTGCCCCCGCGATGATCGGCAGCGTGGCTTCGACCTGTGCGACGAGCCTGCCGGCGAACGCCTTGCTGCGCCGCCCGGTCGATCAATTGACCGCCAAATATGCCGCCGAGAGCGACGCCGCCTGGCCGCGGGCGAAGGAGGGCTTGCGCAAGCTTCTCGGGCCGCAGGGCGGACAGATGGTGGACAGCGAGCTTGCCCGACCGATGGTCACCTCGATGATTGCGCCGATGCTGGCAAAGGAGATCAAGGCGAAGGATTGCCCGAACATCGACCGCGTTCTGACGCTGATCGATCCGCTGCCGGCAAGGAACACCGCGGCTCTGGTCGTCGCGCTGCTCGATATCTCAGGGGCAGCCAGGCCAAAGGCCGGACGGAAAGCGGACTTTGCCCTGTGTCCGCGCGAGAGCCGGCCGTGACCGAACACCGTGACACGATGCTACCGGCCGAACTGGTCGACGCCGCCCGGCGCGTCATCGACGCCAACCGCGCCGCTGGGCGCCGTATCGCGACTGCGGAGAGCTGCACGGGCGGTCTGGTCGCCGCGGCGCTGACCGAAGTGCCGGGGTCGTCGGACGTCTTTGACGGCGGGCTGATAACCTATTCGAACGAAGCGAAGAGCGCCCTGCTGAAGGTTTCGGGCGACGTGCTCGAGACATTCGGCGCGGTGTCGGTCGCGACGGCATGGCAGATGGCGCAGGGCGCGCTCAGCAAGACCGGCGCCGACGTCGCGGTGGCGATCACCGGCGTGGCCGGGCCAGGCGGCGGGAGTGAGACCAAGCCGGTCGGCACGGTCGTCTTCGCGCGCGCCGAACGCGGCGGCAATCCCGACCATGTCGTCGCCGACACGCGCCACTTCGGCGACCTCGGCCGCGGTGGCGTCCGCCTTCAGGCCGCGCTCTGCGCGCTCGAACTGTTGCTGCCGGAGGCGGACGAGCCGGTCGAGGAATCGCCGTAGAGCTTCGCCGCGCGATCCTCGAACGCGCCGATCATCTTGCGCAGCGCGCGGTCGAAGACCTGGCCGGCGATCATCTCGAACATGCGGTTCTTGAATGCGAAGTCGACGCAGAAATCGACCAGACACCCCCCTGCCCATCCGGCCGGAATTTCCAGTCGTTGCTGAGGTATTGCAGCGGTCCGTCGACGTAATCGACATGGATATGCTCGGGCCGCGTCTTCTGAACCCGCGAGGTGAAGCTCTCGCGCAGGCCCTTGAAGCCGACGATCATGTCGGCGACCATCTCGTTCTCGCTGTCCGAGCGCACCCGGATAGCGCTGACCCACGGCAGGAATTCGGCGTACGAGCGCACGTCGGCCACCAGGTCGAACATCTGCTCCGGCGTATAGGGCAGGTGCCGGGTTTCGTTATGCTTTGGCAAGCTTCGCCTCGCGTGCCGCGCGCATCTTCGCGAAGTCGTCGCCGGCGTGGTAGCTCGACCGCGTCAGTGGCGACGAGGCGACCAGCAAAAAGCCCTTCGCCCGTCCGATCGCGGCATAGGCGTCGAACGCCGCCGGGGTCACGAAATCCTGCACCTTGGCGTGGCGCGGCGTCGGCTGGAGATATTGGCCCATCGTCAGGAAATCGATGTCGGCGCTGCGCATGTCGTCCATCACCTGATGGACCTCCAGTCGCTCTTCGCCGAGACCCAGCATGATACCCGACTTGGTGAAGATCGACGGGTCGAGCTTCTTGACCGACTCCAGCAGCCGCAGCGACGCATAGTAACGCGCGCCCGGACGGATCGTCGGGTAGAGCCGCGGCACGGTTTCCAGATTGTGATTGTACACATCAGGCCGCGCCGCAACGATCGCCTCGACCGCGGCCTCGTGCTTGTTGCGGAAATCGGGGGTCAGGATCTCGATCGTCGTGGTCGGGTTCGCCTTGCGTACCGCCTCGATCACCTTGACGAACTGCGATGCACCGCCGTCGGGCAGGTCGTCGCGGTCGACCGAAGTGATGACGATATGATTGAGCCCCATCTGCGCCGCCGCATCCGCGACGTTGTTGGGCTCGTTCACGTCGACCTTGCGCGGCATGCCCGTCTTGACGTTGCAGAAGGCGCAGGCACGCGTGCAGGTGTCGCCCAGGATCATGACGGTCGCATGCTTCTTCGACCAGCATTCGCCGATGTTCGGGCAAGCCGCTTCCTCGCAGACCGTCGTCAGGCTTTTCGAGCGCATCAGCGCGCGCGTCGCGGCGAAACCGGCGCTGGTCGGGGCCTTGACGCGGATCCAGTCGGGCTTGCGCTGGCGTTCCGGGCGGGCGAGCGGACTCATCTCGTTCATCGCGCGCGAGATAGCCATCGCGGGCGCGTCCGACAATGGTGGAACCGAAGCCGGCAACATATGTTGCCAGCCCGATGCGGGCTTGACGCCCGCCAACGATAGAGGATTTGCATGACCCATTTCTCCGATCTGGTCGACGGCTACTACCGGTTCCGCGGCGGCGAGTGGCTGGAGGAACGCGAACGCTGGAGCGAGCTTGCGGCCGGTCAAAGTCCCAAGGTGATGATCATCGCCTGCTCCGACAGTCGCGTGGACCCGGCCACCATCTTCGGGTCACGCCCGGGGGAGGTCTTCGTGGTGCGCAATGTCGCCGCGCTGGTACCGCCGTTCGACGAATCGGGCGGCCTCCATGGCGTCTCGGCCGCGCTGGAATTTGCCGTCACCAAATTGAAAGTCGAAGAGATACTGGTGCTGGGTCACGGCGCTTGCGGCGGCGTGAACGCGGCGCTCACACAGAGCCTGGCCGATGCAAAACCCGGCGAAGGCGGGTTCGTGGCCGAATGGATCGGCCTGCTCGACGACGCGCGCGAGAAGGTCGTGGCGCAGCACGGCGTGTCGGATGCCGGGCAGACCGCACTGGAGCAGGAGGGCGTCCGCGTCTCGATCGAGAACCTCAAGACCTTCCCGTTCGTGCAGAAGGGGCTGGAAGACGGCTCGCTCAGTATCCATGGCGCCGTCTTCGCGATCGCCGACGGCAAGCTGCGGGTGCTCGAGGGCGACGATCAGTTCGTCCCGGCATGACGGCCCGGCGGGGCGCCCCCGATCAGGCGCCTCGCCATCGCCAGAGGAGCAGCGGCCGGCACAGCAGCACGCCGAGCAGGAAGCCGCCGATGTGCGCCGCCGCGGCGATCGGCATTCCCGCCTGTGCGCTCAGCACGCCGATCGCAAGATTCAGGACGGTCCAGGCGGCGAGCAGCCACAGCACGTGAAGCAGCCAGCCAGGCAGCGGGCCGAGATCGCGCGTCTTCTGCCGCCCATAGAGCAGCGCATAAGCCCCGACGATCGCCGACGCCGCGCCGCTCGCCCCGATCATCGGCACGGGTGACTGCGGCCCGACCGCCCATTGCGCGACACAGGCCGCATAGGCGCCGAGCAGGTAGAGGATCATGACTCCGCGACTGCCCAGCGCGCGTTCGGTGGCGATCCCGCAATAGACGAGCGTGACGAGGTTGAAGGCAAGATGCAGCGGTCCGGCGTGGACCAGCGTGGCGCTCAGCGGGGTCAGGCTGACGGGAAACAGCCCAGGCACGTCACCGGCAAACCCCAGGCTGGCGCGCGCCGGCATGAAACCAGCGTAAAGCGCTGCGTGCTGCTCAAGCCCGAACAGTGTCACGATCAGGCTGACGATCGCGGTGATCCCCGCGATCGCGATCGTGGCGGGGGCGCCCCTAAACAGATACATCGACAAATCCGTTCGTCCTGAGCTTGTCGAAGGACCGTCCTACGACACGCCCGCGCGTTGCCCGCGGCACAGAGTAGAGTGCTTCGACAAGCTCAGCACGAACGGGGGTGTGACCTCAAATTCAGATGAATTCGATCTTGTTGACCAGATAATATCGGTCGCCCGCCGGCACCGATACCTCGACCTCGTCATCGACCTTGCGTCCGATCAGCGCGCGGCCGAGCGGCGAGTTATAGCTGATACGACCGGTTTTCGCGTCCGCTTCGGTCTGGCCGACGATCTGATATTTGATCGGCTTGTCGTCCTCGTCGAGCAGAGTGACGGTCGCGCCGAACACGACCTTGTCGCCCGACAGGTCCTTGGGATCGATGATCTGCGCCCGGGACAGCTTGTCCTCGATGTCGGCGATCGACGCCTCGATCTGGCCCTGCCGTTCCTTTGCCGCATGATATTCGGCGTTTTCGGACAGGTCGCCGTGCGCGCGCGCTTCCTCGATCGCATCGACGATCTGCGGCCGTTCTTCCTTCAGACGCTTCAGATCGGCGTGGAGCTTCTCATAGCCCTCGGCCAGCATCGGCATCTTCTCGACGGTCGCCATGTCCTTAATTCCTCAACGCCCCTTTCCCCAAGCGACCTCCCTGAAAGGCCGCCCGCACATCAACCAGCTTGTGGGGATCAGTTGTGCGACTGCGAATAATAGGCCTGCAGGGGCCGTACTTCAAGGGAGGTGCGTGCCAGCGCCGCGATCGCCTGCGCCGCCGCCACGCTCGCCGAAGCGGTCGTGAAATACGGTACCTTCTGCGCGAGCGCCGACTTGCGGATATCCTGGCTGTCCTTGAGCGACTGCCAGCCTTCGGTCGTGTTGAAGATCAGCGCCACATCGCCGTCGCGGATGCGATCGACGATGTTCGGGCGGCCCTGCGCGACTTTCAGCACCGGCTCCACGGTCACGCCGTTCGCCAGCAGATAATCCGCCGTGCCGCCGGTCGCGATGATGGTGAAACCCTGTTCGGCCAGGATGCGCACGCCCGGCAGGACGACCGGCTTGTCGCTATCCTTGACGCTGACGAACACCGTGCCGCCCTTTGGCAGGACCGTCCCCGCCCCGAGCTGCGCCTTGGCAAAGGCGATGTCGAAATCGCGATCGATTCCCATGACTTCGCCGGTCGACTTCATTTCCGGTGACAGGACCGGATCGACGCCGGGGAAGCGGTTGAACGGGAAGACGGCTTCCTTGACCGCGATATGGCCTTGCGCCGTGTTGATCTTCGGCAGATCAGCCAGCTTCTCGCCGGCCATCACGCGGCTTGCGATCTTTGCGATCGGCGATCCCACCGCCTTGGCGACGAACGGCACCGTGCGGCTGGCGCGCGGGTTGACCTCGATGAGGTACACGACGCCGTCCTTCACCGCGAACTGGATATTCATCAGTCCGACGACGCCCAGCGCGCGGGCTAGGCTATCGGCCTGCCGCTCGATCTCGGCGATCAAGTCGGCGGGCAGGCTGTACGGCGGCAGGGTGCAGGCGCTGTCGCCAGAGTGCACGCCGGCTTCCTCGATATGCTGCATCACGCCGGCCACGACCACATCGGTGCCGTCGCAGATCGCATCGACGTCGACTTCGATCGCGTCGCGCAAATAGCTGTCGATCAGCACCGGCGAGTCGCCCGACACCTGCACCGCGGTCTGGATATAGTTGTCGAGCTGGGCGACGGTATCGACCACTTCCATGGCGCGCCCGCCGAGCACATAGCTCGGGCGCATCAGCACCGGGTAACCGATCCGCTCGGCCACCGCGATCGCCTCTTCACGGCTGCGCGCGATGCCGTTGGCCGGCTGCTTGAGGCCGAGCTTGGCGACGAGGGCTGCAAAGCGCTCGCGGTCCTCCGCCAGATCGATCGCGTCCGGGCTGGTCCCCAGGATCGGGATGCCGGCGGCTTCCAGCGCCTTGGCGAGGTTGAGCGGCGTCTGCCCGCCGAACTGGACGATCACGCCGACCAGCTCGCCCGACTGCTGTTCGACGTGCAGGATCTCCAGCACGTCCTCGGCGGTCAGCGGCTCGAAATAGAGGCGGTCGGACGTGTCATAGTCGGTGCTGACCGTTTCCGGGTTGCAGTTGACCATGATCGTCTCGAAGCCTGCGTCCGCCAGCGCGAAGCAGGCGTGGCAGCAGCAGTAATCGAATTCGATCCCCTGCCCGATCCGGTTCGGACCACCGCCCAGGATCACGATCTTGCGCCGATCCGACGGCATCGCCTCGTTCTCGGGTTCGCCGAAGCTGGGCGCTTCGTAGGTCGAGTACATGTACGGCGTCTTGGCGTCGAATTCGGCCGCGCATGTGTCGATCCGCTTGAAGACCGGACGCACGCCCAGCTTCAGACGGTGCTCGCGCACCTCATCCTCAGTGACGCCACCGGTCATCGCCTTGACCGCTTCGTGGATCAGGCCCGACCCGCGCGCGATGCCGCGCTGCATGCCGCGCAGATTGGCCGACTGCAGCGCCAGCCACGCCAGACGCTTGTCGCTGAAGCCCATCGCCTTCAGCCGGCGCATGCCGACCGCGTCGATCGGCAGGCCGTTGGTGCAGACTTCCTTCTCGGCCTCGACGATCTCGGCGATCCGCTCCAGGAACCAGGGATCGAACTTGGCGATCGCGTGGACTTCGGCAACCGTGAAGCCTTCGCGCAGCGCCTGCGCCGCGACCAGCAAACGGTCGGGCGTCGCGACGGCGAGCGCCGCCTCGATCTCCTCGCGCGGGCGGCCGGCGATCCGGTCGACCGTGTTGAAGCCGCTCAGGCCCGTCTCAAGTCCACGCAGCGCCTTCTGCATCGATTCGTGGATGTTGCGGCCGATCGCCATGACTTCGCCGACCGACTTCATCGCGGTGCCCAGCGTCGCTTCGGCGCCCTTGAACTTCTCGAAGGCGAAGCGCGGGATCTTGGTGACGACGTAATCGATCGTCGGCTCGAACGACGCCGGCGTCGCGCCGGTGATGTCGTTGGTGATTTCATCGAGCGTATAGCCGACCGCCAGTTTCGCCGCGACCTTGGCGATGGGGAAGCCGGTGGCCTTCGACGCCAGCGCCGACGAGCGGCTGACGCGCGGATTCATCTCGATGACGATCAGGCGGCCGTCCTTCGGATTGACCGAGAACTGTACGTTCGAACCGCCTGTTTCGACGCCGATTTCCCGGAGGACCGCGATCGATGCATTACGCATGATCTGATATTCCTTGTCGGTCAGCGTCAGCGCCGGGGCGACCGTGATCGAGTCGCCCGTATGGACGCCCATCGGGTCGATATTCTCGATCGAACAGACGATGATCGCGTTATCCGCACGGTCGCGGACCACCTCCATCTCATATTCCTTCCAGCCGAGCAGCGATTCCTCGATCAGCACTTCGGTGGTCGGCGACAGGTCCAGCCCCTTGCGGACGATCTCGACGAACTCCTCGCGGTTGTAGGCGATGCCCCCGCCGGTGCCGCCCAGCGTGAAGCTCGGACGGATGACGGCGGGCAGGCCGGTGAACTCCAGCCCTTCCAGCGCCTCTTCCAGCGTGTGCGCGATGGCCGAACGGGCGCTTTCCAGCCCGATCTTGGTCATGGCTTCCTTGAACTTCTGGCGGTCCTCGGCCTTGTCGATCGCCTCGGCATCGGCGCCGATCATCGTGACGCCGAACTTTTCCAGCGTGCCGTCGTGGAACAGCGCCAGCGCGGTGTTCAGCGCGGTCTGCCCGCCCATCGTCGGCAGGACGGCGTCGGGCCGCTCCTTCTCGATGATCTTGGCGACCACCTCGGGCGTGATCGGCTCGACATAGGTCGCGTCGGCCAGATCCGGATCGGTCATGATCGTCGCCGGATTGCTGTTCACCAGGACGATGCGATAGCCCTCTTCCTTCAGCGCCTTGATCGCCTGCGTGCCCGAATAATCAAACTCGCACGCCTGCCCGATAATGATCGGACCCGCGCCGATGACGAGAATGGAGGAGATGTCGGTGCGTTTTGGCATTAGGAGTTAATCACTTTCCAAATGACGTCGAGCAGCTTCTTCGCCAACTCACCAATTGCGGCGCCACTAAATTTCTCAGCTAAATATCTTAGCGGAGTGGCCAAAACACCGACCAGAGCCTCTAAACGAACCCGCCTTGATCGAATGACGCTTTTACCAGCTTCAAACTCTGCTACGATACGATCCTTTTGATCGCCTAAGGCACTCCCCGCTTCGTTAGACTGTGCTATTTCGCGACCGATCTCGTCTAACCCGTCCGCAATGGAGCTTCGCTGATTATCTGTGAGAGTAACTACTCTATCGGAAGCAGGCACTCCCTCCACGGGATTTTCGCTTTTAAGCAAAGCTCGAATAAGTGTTTCGGCCGCCTCCCAGCCCTTTGCAGTCAGCGTGTAATACGGCCCGTCTTCATCATATGACGACTCGTTCACCAGGCTGTCCTCATCTAGTGAGGCCATTACTTTCCGCAGGAAAACCTTACCGACCTTTGACCCGATAAGCTGCTGTATTTCCTGGATGCCATAGTACTCTTGAGAGTCGCTGACGTAACTCGCGCGATATATCGCAGTGAGCGCCTCATTTCGCGCCGAGTTGAAGGAAAGGAACACGTCAGCCACGAGCTTCACTCACAAACCGCTCGAACAGATAAAAGCTATCCTGCGGCCCCGGGCTGGCCTCGGGGTGGTACTGCACCGAAAACGCCTTGCGGTCGGTCAGCTCCAGCCCGGCGTTGCTGCCGTCGAACAGCGACACGTGAGTTTCGCGCGCGTTGGCGGGCAGGCTGTCGCGTTCGACAGCGAAGCCGTGGTTCATCGACGTGATCTCGACCGCGCCGTCCTCCAGCCGCTTGACCGGATGGTTGGCCCCGCGGTGGCCCTGGAACATCTTGGTCGTGCGCGCGCCGACTGCGAGCGCGAGCAGCTGGTGGCCCAGGCAGATGCCGAACAGCGGCTTGGTCGTAGCGAGCAGCTGCTGGATCACCGGCACCGCATATTCGCCGGTCGCGGCAGGATCGCCTGGGCCGTTCGACAGGAAAATGCCGTCCGGGTTCAGCGCCATGATCTCGTCATAGGTCGCGGTCGCAGGGACCACCGATACCTTAGCTCCCGCCTTAACAAGGTTGCGGAAGATATTGTGTTTGCTGCCGTAATCGATCGCGACGACGTGCGGGCGAAAACCGGCTTTGGTGTGAACTTCGTGACCTTCGCCATCATAGCCGAAACCCAGCCGCCACACGCCGCCGGCGCGGTCCTCGCCCCAGCCGCCATGCGTCTCGCGCGTCACCGCCTTGGCGAGGTCCATGCCCTCCAGCCCCGGCCATTCGCGCGCCATCTGCTGGAGCAGCGACACGTCGAACTCGCCGCTGGCCGAATGCGCGATCACCCCGTTCGGCGCCCCGCCGACACGGATGCGGCGGGTCAGCGCACGGGTGTCGATGCCCGCCAGGCCGATCCGCGCATGCTTCTTCATCCAACGGTCGAGATGTTCGGCCGAACGGAAGTTGGACGGCTCGGTCACATCCTCGCGCACGATCATGCCGAGCGCATGGGGGTTGTCCGCCTCTACGTCGTCGGGGTTCGCGCCGACGTTGCCGATGTGCGGGAAGGTGAAGCAGATCATCTGGCCCGCAAACGACGGGTCGGTCATGATCTCCTGATATCCGGTCATCGCCGTGTGAAAGCACACTTCGCCGACCGCCTGGCCTTCGGCGCCGAATCCTCGGCCCCACACGACCTCGCCGGATGCGAGGACTAGGACGCCGGTGGCGCCTTCGGGCACGGCGATGGGATCGGCGGCAGCCATGTCGGGCGGTCACTCCTGCGTCGGTTGTTGCAATGTCGCTAAGGCGCCGCCGCTAGGCCCCCTCGCCCGATCCGTCAACCGGCGGTATGGGCTTTCCCCATGATTCGTGACGATATCAAAGCCGCCCAGATCGCCGCCATGAAAGCCGGCGACAAGGATTCCCGCAACGCGATCAGCCTGATCCAGGCCGCGATCAAGAACCGCGACATCGAAGCGCGCACCGGAAAGGCGCCCGACAGCGACGACGCGCTGGTGGTCGAAGTGCTGCAGAGGATGGTGAAGCAGCGCCGCGAATCGATCGAGATGTACGAGAAAGGCGGCCGACCGGAACTGGCTGCAGCCGAGGCAGCCGAAGTCGCGGTGATCGAGCGTTTCCTGCCGGCAGTCATGTCGGACGCTGAAACGACCGCAGCGATCGAGGCGATCAAGGCCGAGATTGGCGCGGCCGGCATGAAGGACATGGGCCGCGTAATGGCGGAACTGAAGGCGCGCCACGCGGCGAACCTCGATATGGCGAAGGCGAGCGGGCTGGTGAAGGCGGCACTGGGGTAAGTCATCGCGGCCTGGCCCTAGACTACGCTCGGGACGAACGGATGGGGTGGGCCCGCGCCCGACACTGACACCGTTCGTCCCTAGCGAAGTCGAAGGACAGGCCAACCCCCCTTTCCTCTCGACTCGAATCGCCCCCGTCTGTCACAGCGTAGCGATGGCGTTCTGGACCTATATTCTGCGGTGCGCCGATGGCCGACACGATACCGGCCATACCGACAACCTCGACGGCCGGATCGCGGAGCATGACGCTGGCGGATATTGCGACGTCACAGCACGCCGCCAGCCAGCGATGCCGGTTTGCTTCCAAGATTTCCCGACACGGATCGAGGCGCTCGAAGCCGAACTCTCCATCAGTCCGTGGGCGCGCAAGAAGAAAGAGGCGCTGATCGCCGGTGATTGGGCCGCGCTGTCCTACTGGGCAAAGCCCCCCGCTGAGCGTCGCTCGACGTCGCTCGGGACGAACGGCGGGCAGGATGAGGCGGTGTCGAACCATCTGTTCGTCCCGAGCAAAGTCGAGGGGCCGTCTTACCCATGACCCTCACGCCCCAATTCCTCGACGAACTCCGCACTCGCACGCTCCTCTCGTCGCTCATCGGCAAGACCACGAAGCTGCAAAAGGCCGGCCGCGAGTTTCGCGCCTGCTGCCCGTTCCACAACGAAAAGTCGCCAAGCTTCTACGTCAACGACGACAAGGGCTTCTATCACTGCTTCGGGTGCGGGGCGCATGGCGACGCCATCCGCTGGCTGACCGACAACCGGGGCCTGCCGTTCATGGATGCGGTGAAGGAACTTGCCCAGGCCGCGGGCATGGAGCTGCCGGCGCTCGATCGTCGTGCCGCGGCGAAGGCGGAAAAGGCGAAGGGGCTGCACGAGGCGATGGCGGACGCCGCCACGTGGTTCACCGAGCAGCTCCACGGCATCGCCGGCACCGAAGCGCGCGCGGCGTTGGAGGCCCGCGGGATCCGGGCCGAAACGGCGCGGACGTTCGGCCTTGGCTTCTCCCCCGATTCGCGCGGCAAGCTGAAGGATGCCCTGAAAGGCTACGGCGACGCGATGTTGGTCGAGGCCGGTCTGCTGATCGCTGTCGACGACAAGACGCCCTACGACCGCTTCCGCGGACGGTTGATGATTCCGATCCGCGATCCGCGCGGGCGGACGATCGCGTTCGGCGGGCGCATCATCGGCCAGGGTGAGCCGAAATATCTCAACTCGCCGGAGACGCCGCTCTTCGACAAGGGGCGCACGCTCTACAATCTAGACCGCGCCCTGCCCGCCGCCCGCAAGTCCGAGCGGGTCATCGCGGTCGAGGGCTATATGGATGTCATCGCACTCGCCCAAGCCGGGTTCGAGGAAGCCGTCGCGCCGCTCGGAACCGCGCTGACGGAGCACCAGCTCGAACGGCTGTGGCGAATTGCGGACGTACCGATCCTGTGCTTCGACGGCGATGCGGCCGGGCAGAAGGCGGCGATGCGTGCGGCGATGCGTGCGCTGCCGATGCTCGCGCCAGGGCGCAGCCTGTGCTTTGTCACGATCCCCGACGGACAGGACCCGGACGATCTCGTCCGTGCGAAGGGGCCGGCGGCATTCGACGCCTTGCTGCGCCAGAGCGAGCCTCTGGTCGACCGTTTGTGGACGCACGAGCTGAACGCCGAACCGCTCGATACGCCGGAGCAGCGGGCCGGGCTGAAACGACGACTCGGCGATTTGGCGCAGGCGATCCAGGATCGCAGCGTCGCCGAGGAATATCGCGCCGAGTTCCGGCGCCGTTTCGACGCGCATTTCGCGCCTGCCCCGCGCAGCTTCACCCCGCGCGCGCCGCGCAGGCCCGGTCAGAAATGGACGCCCCCGCCCGAGCCCCCCTCCTCCACGGCTCGCGCGGTCGGCACCACGGGGATCGACCGAGTGCTCGCCAAGGCAATCATCGCCGGTCTCATTCGTCATCCGGCCGAGATCGCCCGTCACATGGAGGTTCTCAGCAGCCTGCGCCTCGCCGACGGCGCGCTCGGTCGGCTGTTCGAAGCGGTCGTCGATGTCGCGCTGGAAGACCGTGCGCTTGATAGCGCGGGGCTTGTCACCATATTGGCCCGGTCGGGTTTCGATTCGATGGCGAGCGAACTGCTTCGCGCCGATACCGTGCGGTTCAGCTTCACGAGCCGCGATGCGGACGAGGAGCAGGCCCGCGCCGACCTGGACGAGGCGATCGCGGTGCTCGCAGCGCGTCCTGCGGTCGATGCGGCACTGGCGCAGGCGACCGCCGCGGTGGCGGATCGCTTCACCGACGAAGCGTTCGCGCGGCAGGTGGCGTTGGTAAAAGAACGACAGGCACTCGAAGCACGACTTGCAAATCTCATGCTCGATGACAAAGAGCAGACTTGAGTATCCCGAGGGTAATTGATGGCTAAGTCCAACGGCGGCGGCAACAGCGGCGGCGACGATATGACGATCGACACGGGCGACGCGCCGCTGATCGACCTGAACGAAGGGTCGCTGAAGAAGCTCGTCGCGCGCGCGAAAAAGCGCGGGTACATCACCGTCGACCAGCTGAACGAAATGCTCCCACAGGACCAGATGTCCAGCGAGCAGATCGAAGACGTCATGTCGGCGTTGAACGACATGGGCATCAACGTCGTCGAGAATGAAGACGCCGGCGAGGATGAGCAGCAGGAGGAGGATTCCTCCGACGAGACGGAAGCGTCGGATGACGGCACCGATGGCAGCCAGACCTTCGAAGTCGCGAAGAAGAAGGAAACGGTCGATCGTACCGACGATCCCGTCCGCATGTACTTGCGCGAGATGGGGGCGGTCGAGCTGCTGTCGCGCGAGGGCGAGATCGCGATCGCGAAGCGGATCGAGGCCGGCCGCGACACGATGATCCTGGGGCTGTGCGAATCGCCGATCACCTTCAATGCCATCATCGGGTGGTCGACTGCGCTTAACGAAGGGACGATGCAGCTGCGCGAGATTCTGGATCTCGACGCCATGCTGTCGAAGGGCCCGTCGGCCGAGCAGGTCGAGGGCGCCGAGGAAGACGACAGCGGCGAGATCAGCGAGAAGACCGCCGGCGCCAGCTTCAAGGACGAGGAAGAGCCCGAAGAGGCGTCCGCGGACGAAGACGACGACATGACCGAGCGCCGCGCGCCGCGCCCCAGCGACGACGAGGACGAGGACAATACGCTCAGCCTCGCGCAGATGGAGGAGACGCTCAAGCCGCAGGCGCTGGAGAAGTTCGCCAACATCACCGCGATCTACAAGAAGTTCGCGAAGGTCCAGGAACAGCGCCTGGAAGCGATGGGCGCGGGCGGCGAACTGTCGTCGGCGGACGAGCGCAAGTATCACAAGCTGCGCGAAGACCTGACCGCGGAGGTCGAGAGCGTCCAGTTCCACCAGGCGAAGATCGAATATCTCGTCGACCAGCTCTACAGCTTCAATCGCCGGCTGACGGCGCTGGGCGGCCAGATGCTGCGGCTCGCCGAGCGCCACAAGGTGCCGCGCAAGGCGTTCCTCGACGCCTATGTCGACCATGAACTCGACGAGAATTTCCTGGCGGCAAACGCCAAGAACGACAAGAAATGGGCGGCGTTCGCGGCCAACGAAGCCGGCGCGGTCGATCGCATTCGCACCGAAATCGCGGAAATCGCACAGCAGACCGGCATGGCGCTGAGCGAATTCCGCCGCATCGTGAACATGGTGCAGAAGGGCGAGCGCGAGGCGCGGATCGCGAAGAAGGAGATGGTCGAGGCCAACCTGCGCCTCGTGATCTCGATCGCCAAGAAGTACACCAATCGCGGGCTGCAGTTCCTGGACCTGATCCAGGAAGGCAACATCGGCCTGATGAAGGCGGTGGACAAGTTCGAGTACCGCCGCGGCTACAAGTTCTCGACCTATGCGACGTGGTGGATCCGCCAGGCGATCACCCGCTCGATCGCCGACCAGGCGCGCACGATCCGCATCCCGGTCCATATGATCGAGACGATCAACAAACTGGTCCGTACCAGCCGCCAGTTCCTCCACGAGCAGGGTCGCGAGCCGACGCCCGAGGAGATGGCCGAGCGCCTGAGCATGCCGCTCGAGAAGGTGCGCAAGGTGATGAAGATCGCCAAGGAGCCGATCAGCCTCGAAACGCCGATCGGCGACGAGGAAGACAGCCACCTGGGCGACTTCATCGAAGACAAGAA
The DNA here is from genome assembly GCA_016937575.1 of Roseomonas aeriglobus. Classification (NCBI taxonomy): domain Bacteria; kingdom Pseudomonadati; phylum Pseudomonadota; class Alphaproteobacteria; order Acetobacterales; family Roseomonadaceae; genus Muricoccus; species Muricoccus aeriglobus. The sequence goes on from JAFHKN010000002.1 coordinate 1,701,583, forward strand.
TGCGGTCATTCCGGTCGATGCGGCGATCCAGGCGAATCTGAAGGAAACGGTGACCCGGGTGCTTGCCAGCCTGACGCCGCGCGAAGAGCGCGTGCTGCGCATGCGCTTCGGCATCGGCATGAACACCGACCACACGCTGGAGGAGGTCGGCCAGCAGTTCAGCGTGACGCGCGAACGTATCCGTCAGATCGAGGCGAAGGCGCTGCGCAAGCTGAAACACCCCAGCCGAAGCCGCAAGATGCGGTCTTTCCTCGACCAATAAGACAAGGCCCGGGCAACCCCCGGGCCTTTTTTATCGAGAACGGACCCGTAAAGACGCGGCCGGCCGAAATCACGCTCGCTGACGCAATCAGTCAACGTCGATCGTTCCCGCGATCGATTTTAACATTAGTTAATCAAAGATTGGTCGCTAAATGGATCATTCTTTTGGGGAAATCCTTTGCGATTAAAGTAACGTGGCCCTCATCGGATCGTCCCACAGGCAGGCGTCGGAGATTATGGAAGCTGTCACTGCGTCCGACCTCGTCCGCCACTTCGGCGCCTGGCGCGATCGGGCAATGAACCAGCCCGTCTATATCCATCACCATGGTCGCCCGAAGCTGGTGCTGACCTCTGTCGATTTCCTCGAACGCCTCGTTTCGTCACGCGATCAGGACAAACCGGATCGTGACGGCCTGGCGACCCTGCTCGACATGATGGATTCGATCGTTCTGGTCACCGATCCTGACCTGTGCCTGATCGGCGTCAGTCCGCCGGCGCGCCACCTGCTGGGTCGGGTCGACTGGCGCGGCAAGACGCTGAACGATATCCTGCCCGACGAAGTGCGCCCGTTCCTGCTCAGCGCAGTCGAAGCGGCACGGGCCGGCGGCGTCCCCGAACGCCTGCAACTCCGCCTGGGACGCGATGGCAGCCGTCGGGTCGATGTTTCGATCGAACCGTACGACGGCGGTGTCTGCATCGTCGGTCACGACCGCACGGCCCAGGAAATTCAGTCGTTGGCACGGGCGCGGATGCAGGCGATCGACGATATGGTCGGTCTGCTCGGTAATGTCGCGTGGCTGCAGATCAATCTGCGTGGATACATCGTCGACGCGTCCACGTCGTTCGAGCGCATGTCGGGGCTGGTCGCGGCCGCTTACCGCAGCGTACGATTGCCGACCTTGTTCGACCTGCCGACCCGCGTCGGCGTCGGCGATACGCTGGAACGCGCGATCGACACCATGTCGGCCCATGCGGTTCGCGCGCGTCTCGTCGCGCAAGGGGGCACCATGATTCCGGTACGGATCGCCTTTTCAGGGGAGCTCCTGCGCGTGTCGGGCGATGCCGTTCTTGCCACGCTATCGATCGATCCCGTGTCGACGCACGCGGAATAATCGTCGATTACCGTAGTTAAGTCGTCATCAACCGCATCTTTACGCGGTTCGGTATAGGCTTTGCCCGAAGACAGAACCGACCGGCGCCGGCCGGGAATTTCTGACGGAGTGGTAACGGTCGATGGTTTTCGCGACGACGCAAGGCGACAGGTCGAGTGACGCATGGAATGCGCTTGCGGGCTTGGTCGAAAACGACGGCAGCGCCCGCGAAGGCTTTGCCGCGTCGCTGCGGCGCCCCGATGCCCCCGCGCGCGATCTCGCCGATGCGGTCCATTGCCTGTGCTTGCTCCATGGCCGCCAGCCCGGCGTGATCGATTCGACGGCCGCGCGCCCCGTTTCCGATGCCGCGGTTGAATGGCTCGACGGGGCGACGGCCGCCTTTGCCGAAGAGCGGGCAAGCCTGGTCCGCCTCGTCGCAGCGGTTGGCCCGCTGCCAAGCACACCCGGCCAAGCCGAAACCGAAGCCGCCATCACCGCGCAGCGCCACGCCCTCGACATGCTGGCTACGTCCGACCGCAAGGGCTGCCCGATCGGCGCGTCTTTGGCGCTGGTGCTCGATTGGGCGGCGATCCGCGGCGTGCTCGACACCACAGCGGCACGGGTCGGCATCGACATCGCGCCGTCTGCCCTGCCCTCGCGGACTGAAACGGCCGCGCTGATCGGCGCGATCGCCGGCACTGCCCCCTTCGACCGTGCGCTGCTGTTCGGGGCGCAGCAACTGCTCGCCCAGCATCATGCGCTATGGCAATTGCTCGAGGCGCGCGCGGAGGCTCGCAACGCAGGCTAGGGTCGGTATTCGATCAGGACGGGGATCGTGAACGCCCGCAGGTAGACGCTGGCAAGGAGTGCAGCGCAGCAGGTAGCAGTGCCACCTGCAAGAAAGCGACGCCGTCCAGCACCCTCCTGCAGGCGACCGCGAAGCGGCGGGCCGATCTTGACCCAGGGACGGCGTCGCGAGCCACAATCCCCTGGGGTCACGATGCATCAGCATCGCTCCCCTCCTCGCGTCTTGCCCTGAACCAAAATCGGCTCCGTCACGACCCCGTCCTGATCGAGTACAGACCCTAAGCACTGGCCCTTGGCGCGTCGCGGACGACCCGCTACGCATGCGCCATGCGTTTCGAAGGCACTCAAAATTATGTGGCGACCGACGACCTGAAGGTCGCGGTCAATGCCGCCGTCACCCTCCGCCGTCCGCTTCTGGTCAAGGGCGAGCCCGGCACCGGCAAAACGGTGCTGGCGCAGGAGATCGCAAAGGCCGTCGGCGCTCCGCTGATCGAATGGAACGTCAAATCGACGACCAAGGCGCAACAGGGCCTGTACGAATATGACGCGGTCGCCCGCCTTCGCGACGGCCAACTGGGTGACCCACGGGTCCATGACATCGGCAATTACATCCGTCGCGGCAAATTGTGGGAAGCCTTCACCAGCCCCACCCTGCCCGTCCTGCTGATCGACGAGATTGACAAGGCCGACATCGAATTTCCGAACGATCTGCTCCAGGAACTCGATCGGATGGAGTTCCACGTCTACGAGACCAAGGAAACGGTGCGCGCCGTCGACCGCCCGATCGTCGTGATCACGTCGAACAATGAAAAGGAGTTGCCCGACGCTTTCCTGCGGCGGTGCTTCTTCCACTATATCAAATTCCCCGATCGCGAGACGATGCAGGCGATCGTCGATGTCCATTTTCCCGGCATCCAGAAGCTGCTCGTGACCCGCGCGATGGACGTCTTCTACGAACTGCGCGAGGTGCCCGGTCTGAAGAAAAAGCCCAGCACGTCCGAACTGCTTGATTGGCTGAAGTTGCTGCTGCACGAGGACATGCCCCTGGAGGTGCTGCAGAACCGCGATCCGACGAAGGCGATCCCGCCGCTGCATGGCGCGCTGTTGAAGAACGAGCAGGACGTAATGCTGTTCGAACGGTTGGCCTTCATGGCCCGGCGTCAGGGGCGATGACCTTTCGACACGATACGGTAAGCCACGGTAACTGAATGGAAACCGCGACGCGGACATATCATCCGCGATGTTCGACGGTGCGTTCAAGCGAATCGGGATCGGTCTGGCGCTGCTGACAGCGCCGGTTCCCGCGACAGCCTCCATCCTCGATTATGTCGGCCAGTGCGTGCCCTTCGCCCGTGCCGCGTCGGGTATCCAGATCTTCGGTGATGCCTGGACGTGGTGGGATCAGGCCAAGGGCCGCTATCCCCGCGGACACGAGCCGCGTGTCGGGGCTGTCGTGGCTTTTGCCCGCTCCGACAAGCTGCGCCTCGGCCATGTCGCGGTCGTCAGCCGTGTGGTCGAGCCACGCGTGCTGATGTTGACCCACGCCAACTGGTCTCGTCAGGACGGGCGGCGCGGCTTCGTCGAACAGGATGTGACGTTGTTCGACGTCTCGCCGGGTAACGACTGGTCGCAGGTGCGCGTCTGGTACAAGGGCGTGACCGGCCTCGGCGGCTCCACCTACGCAGTCCACGGCTTCATCTACGGCCCGAAGGGGGCAACCACGCCGGAGTTGAGCGGCAGTCGCCCGGACTATGTCGGATCGCTGATCGACGCCTACGGCGGCTGATGCGCGGATTGACGCGGCGTTAACCACGCAGGCCATAGCGTCGACCACGATGGAGACAGTGCCCGCCCCCAGTCTTACGCGCCGGGAATGGACGATCGTCCTGGCCCTGGCCGCCGGCGCACTCGTGCTGCGGATCGCGATGGGACAAGGGGCCCTATGGCTGGACGAGGCCTGGTCGGCGATGCACGCACAGGCGGCGCACACCCCGCTCGGCGTGTTCCTCGGCATCAATCACGACAATAATCATCATCTGAACAGCCTGTGGATGCAATGGGTCGGGATCGACGCCCCGCCCGTGCTCCAGCGTGCGCTTGCTATCGTCACGAGCACGGCGACGGTCGTTGTCGCCGCGATGCTCGCGCGTCGGGACAGTTGGCCGGCGGCGCTGGTCGCCGCGACGATCTTCGCGGTGTCGCCGTTCTTTGCACATTATGGGTCGGAGGCGCGCGGCTATGCCCCGATGATGCTCGCGCTGCTGATGGTCCTCCTGCGAACCCAGCATTGGTTGGACGGCGGGATGCGGCCAACGGCGGCGCTCGTCCTCTGGAGCGTGATCGGCGTCTTGTCGCAGCTGACGATGGTCGTCGGTCTGGTCGCAGTCACGGGGTGGGCGCTTATGACGCTGGCGCGGCGCATGCCGTTCCGGACAGCAGTTGCCGAGACCGCGCGGACATTTGCCCCCGCGGCGATCGCCGGCGCGCTCGTGCTGGGCGGCATCCTGCTGGCAGCCAAGCTGAATTCCGGCGGGATGCGCTTCGGCGCCTATCTCGCCTATACCGGCCATGACCAGTTGCGCGCGCTGTTCTCGATCACCGGATACACGATCGCTAATCCCGTGATTGCTGCCTGGCCCGCCCTCGCCCTGCTCGTGGTCCTCATGCTTGCGACCCGCCAACGCAGTCCGCGCGTTGCCTTTTACTGGCTGGCGCTGGTCGCGTTTCCCGCGGCCGTGGCGGTGCTCCAGCCGGGCAATCCGGGTCATGCCCGCTATTATGCGCTGATGGCGGTCGCGATCGCGCTGATGCTGAGTGATGTCGCGGGCACCTGGATTCGCACGGGCGGTCGGCGGCGCGTGGCAGCGCTTACCGCCGTGGCGCTGCTGGTCGGGGCTAGTCTGATCGAGGACGCGCGGCTGATCCGCAACCAGCGCGGCGATCCCGGACGGGCCATTGTCGCGATGCGACAGGTCGCGCCGCGCGGAACCGGCATTCTCGTCGATCGGCAAAGCGCCGTGCCGGTCGTCACCGCCGCCGCTCTGGTCCACCAATATCCTCTGCGAATTACCCGGCAGGACTGTTCGGGCGCGCCTTTCCTCTTCATCGATCGCTACGACGACGAGGCGTTTCCCGAGATCGAGCGGCGCTGCGGGCGCGTCTATGTCCCCTTCGCCACCCTGCGGGCAGTCGGCATGACCAATTTTCACTGGCGGCTGTTCCGCCTGCGCTAGACCGTCGCGCAGGCTTGCGTCGGCGGCGACCCACGGCCACAACGCCCACCATGTTCCTCGCCTTTCTGGACGAACTGCGTGCCGCCGGTATTCCGGCGAGCCTGAAGGAGCATCTGCTGCTGCTCGAAGCGCTCGACCGTGACGTGATCGAGCAGACACCAGAGGCGTTCTACTATCTCGCCCGCGCGACCTTCGTGAAGGACGAAGGCCTTCTCGACCGGTTCGACCAGGTCTTCGCCAAGGTATTCCGCGGTATCGCCACCAGCTCCGGCGTGCAGGGTGCCGACATTCCCGAAGACTGGCTGAAGGCCGTCGCCGAGAAATTCCTGAGCCCCGAGGAGATGGCGAAGATCGAATCGCTCGGCTCGTGGGACGAGATCATGGAGACTCTGAAGAAGCGGCTCGAGGAACAACAGGGGCGCCACCAGGGCGGCAACAAGTGGATCGGCACGGGCGGGACGTCGCCCTACGGCAACTCGGGCTACAACCCGGAGGGCGTCCGCATCGGCGGGGAGAGCCGGCACAAGCGCGCGATCAAGGTCTGGGACCAGCGCGAGTTCCGGAATCTCGACAGCACGCGCGAGCTGGGAACGCGCAACATCAAGGTGGCGCTACGCCGCCTGCGCCGCTTCGCGCGCGAAGGCGCGGCCGATGAGCTGGATATCGACGGCACGATCGAGGGGACCGCGAAACAGGGTTGGCTCGACGTCCGCATGCGGCCGGAACGCCACAATGCGGTGAAGCTGTTGCTGTTTCTCGACGTCGGCGGATCGATGGATCCATTCATCAAGCTCTGCGAAGAGCTATTCTCCGCCGCGACGTCGGAGTTCAAGAACCTCGAATTCTTCTACTTCCACAATTGCCTGTACGAAGGCGTGTGGAAGGATAATCGTCGCCGCTTCACCGAACGCACGCCGACCTGGGACGTGCTCCACAAATTCGGGCATGACTACAAGGTCGTGCTGGTCGGTGACGCGGCAATGAGCCCGTATGAGATCACCCACCCCGGGGGGTCGGTGGAACATATGAACGAGGAAGCCGGCGCCGTCTGGCTGAAGCGGCTGACGAACACCTATCCCGCGACGATCTGGCTAAATCCGTCGCCGGAGGATCATTGGGGCTATTCGCAATCGACCCGAATCATCCGGGAGCTGCTGAACGACCGCATGTACCCCCTGACGCTTGCGGGGCTCGACGCGGCGATGCGCGAGCTGGTCCGCAAGAACTAAAGGCGCTCGACGGCCCGGCGCAGCTTGCGCAGCGTTTCGGCGTCGCCCGCCGGCGCGTTCGCGGCGTCGCCGGCCAATGCCATCAGCCGCACGGCGCCGAAGCTGGCGGCCAGCCCCTTCAGGCGCAGGGCTTGATCGATCCACTGCGCGCTGCCGTCGGCGCGCGTCATCGCGGTCACGCCCGCCTTTGCGCTGTCGAGAAAGACTTCGCGCAGCTCCGCGATCAGCGCGGGGTCGTCGCCGACTGCGGCGGCCAGCGTCGCGTCGATTGCTCCGGGGTCATATGCCATGGCCGGAAAGCTACGGGCGGCATGTTTAAGGCGAGGTTGCCGCAGCCCCCTGTCACGCGGCGCATTTCGTGATAGGTGTCCCATTTATGAACGGGGGTTCGCGCATCATCGGTCTGCGTCCGGCGACGGACGAGGAACTGGCTCAGGATTTTCCGGCCTTGGCGACACAGGAGACGGGGCTGGACGAGGATCCCTATATCGCGCTGTACGAACCCGACACGCCGCGCTTCACCTGGGCGCTGCCGGTGCTGGGCGGACTGGTATCGGTCGGCTGGGTCGGCGCAATGCTGTGGTTCGCGCGTGACGCCTTTCCGCTACCGCCGGTCGCGTTCGTCCAGTTCGCCGCAGCTCTGTGCGTCGTGCCGACACTGGTCGCCGTGCTGTGCCTGCTCGCGTTGCGGACGAGCCGCGCAGAGGCGCATCGCTTCGGCGCCACGGCACGCGCGATGCGGGCGGAAGCCGCCAACCTCGAGCGTACCGTAGCCAGTCTTGGGGATCGCATAGCCGCAAACCGCGAATCGCTCGTCGAACAGGCGACGATCCTGTCGCAGATCGGCGATGTCGCGTCCGATCGGCTCCGCTCGCTGGGCGGTCAGATCACCGCCGAGGCGCAGCTCCTCGAAAATCTGTGCGGCACCATCACCCAGGCGTCGTCCAACGCCGAACGCGCCCTGGCCAATGTCTTCGACGCGCTGCCCAAGGCGCATGCCGAATGGACCGGCATGGCGCAGTCGATCGAGGCGGTCGGGCTGAACGCCTCCACCCACGCTGCCGCGCTCGACACGCAATTGTCGGCCCTCGCCGAGCGCGGTCGCAGCGCGGAAGAGATCGCGTCCGGCGCAGCCGCCCGACTGGCGGCGCATGTGCAACGCACCGAAAGCGCGACCGAGGCGGCGGCCCAGCGGCTCGATACCGCAGCCGCACAGATGGGCGATTCGGTCGACGCCGTGCTCGAACGGGCGGCCGAAGCGATCGACGAAGCCCGCAAGGGCATCGCGGCGCAGGGCGAGGCAATGCTGGCGATGATCGCCGCCAGCCAGGCCGCGCTGGAAAAGACGGGTCGCGACGGGGCCGACGCGCTGCAATCGCGGCTGCAGGACGTCGAGGGAGTCGTCGTCCGCATCTCCGAGAAGCTGGGTGCCGAGCGTCACGAGAGCGACGCCCTGTTCGAAACGCTGGTACTGAACGTCGACGGCGCGACCGAGCAGCTCGATCGGATGCATAGCGAGGGGATGGCCAAGAGCCAGGCTCTGGCCGCGTCGATCAGCGCGCTGACCGTGTCGACCGAGGCAATGCGCGAGACGATGCGCGTCGGCGATGCGACCGCGCGGACGCTGATCGGCACGACCGAAGAGCTGCTGACCGCACTCGATGCTTCGTCGCGCGAGCTCGACGAAACCCTGCCCGACGCGATCGCGCGGCTCGACCAGCGCATTGTCGAGACGCGGCGCCTGGTCGGCGCGGCAAAGCCCGAACTGCTGGCGCTGGTGACCGCGGCCGAGAGCACGCATGTCGCGGTGGAGGCCGTCAATGCGCTGGTCACGACCGAACGCGAGAAGCTGGCGGAGATCACCGCGACGCTGACCGAAGCTCTCGACATCGGGCAGGACAAGGCGCTGACGATGGACAGCGTCGTCGGCGACGCCATCGCCAAGACCCGCCGCTTTGCCGAAGACGCCGCGCCGCAACTGGTCGAAGCGCTCGGCCGGATTCGCGAAACCGCCGATCGCGCCGCCGACAGCGCGCGTGCGGTATTGACCGGGGTCATTCCGGAAGCCGCGACCGCGATCGAACGCGCCAGCGCCGATGCGGTCCGCCAGGCCTTTGCACGCGCCCTGCCCCAACCGCTTGCCGAACTGCGCGACGCGTCGGAAGGCGCGGTCGAGGCGGCAACCCGCGCGTCGGAACGCCTGTCGCAGCAGTTGATGACGATCGCCGAATCGACCGCGACGATCGAGGCGCGGATCGATGCCGAGCGAGCCGAGCGCGAGGCGAGCAATCAGGACAATTTCGCGCGCCGGGTGTCGTTGCTGATCGAGGCACTCAATTCCTCGTCGATCGACATCACGAAGACCTTCTCTCACGAAGTCTCCGACAGCGCCTGGTCGGCCTATCTGAAGGGTGACCGCGGCGTCTTCACCCGCCGCGCGGTGCGCCTTCTCGATGCCGGCGAGGCCCGGGAGATTGCGCGACTGCATCAGGAAGACCCCGAGTTTCGCGAGCACGTCAATCGCTACATCCACGATTTCGAGGCGATGTTGCGCCAGATTCTGACCCAGCGCGACGGATCGCCGCTGGGCGTGACGTTGCTGTCGTCCGACATGGGCAAATTGTACGTCGCGCTGGCCCAGGCGATCGAGCGGTTGCGGGCTTAAGGGTTCCCGCCAGCGCCCCATAGCTGGTTATCGCGAGGGAAGTCGCGGGATGTGGCATCGCCGGCCAGTCCCGCATCCACATGCGGAAAGAGCCGGACTGAGGTAGAAGCGCAGTCGAGCGCAGACCGCGAAACGATAATCGACGCCGGTCTGCGAGACGCGTTTACAGCGCCGCCAGCGCCTTTTCGATACCGTCCATCGTGAACGGCTTGGCCAACACCGGCCTGCCCTTATGCGCGTCCGCGATCGCGCCGTCGCCGCCGCCGGTCGCCAGCACGAACGGAACACCCGCTTCGGCCAGGGCATCGGCCACCGGCCAGCTCTGCTCACCGCCGCGCAGGTTCACGTCGAGGATCGCGGCATCGATGCCGCCGGCCTGTACCAGCTCCAATGCCGCCGGCACGCTTTCGGCGGTGCCGGCAACGTCCTTGTCCAGGGCATCGAGGAAATCCTCGAGCATCATGGCAATCAGGGGCTCGTCTTCGACGATCAGGATACGCGAACGGTCTGACATTCCTCGCCCATATGCGAAGCTTTCGCTTTCGGCCAAGCGCTATTTGCTAGCCAGGGCGTCACGGACCGCTTCACCAAGCTGCTGCACCGAGAACGGCTTGGGGAGGAAGGCGACATTGTCGAGGTCGATCGACTTGCGCAGTTGCTCCTCCGCATAACCCGACATGAACAGGATCGGCACGTCAGGGAAGCGTGCCCGCACCCGCCGCGCCATCGTCGGGCCGTCCATCGACGGCATGACGACGTCGGACACGAGAAGGTCGGGGGCGGGCCCGTCGCCCAGCACGTCCAACGCGACTTCGCCGTTTTCGGCCGTCCGCACGGTATAGCCCTGGCGGGTCAGCGCGCGTTCGGCAACCGCGCGGACCATGTCCTCGTCCTCGACCAGCAGGATGGAACCCGACCCCCAGGTCTCGCCTGTCTTGGGCTTGCTCGCGACTTTCTGCGGGACCACACCGTTCGCTGCCGAATGGACCGGCAGGTAGATGATGAACGAGGCTCCGCCCTTCGGAACATTCTCGGCAAAAATATATCCGCCCGACTGTTTGACGATGCCGTAGACGGTCGAAAGACCGAGCCCGGTGCCTTTGCCCACTTCCTTCGTGGTGAAGAACGGCTCGAAAATCTTGGGCAGCACGTCCGCGGGAATGCCGGTGCCGGTGTCGGTAATGCGAAGCGCGGTATAGTCGCCGACCGGCAGCACGTCATGGTTGAGCCGGCGCGTCTCCGCTGCACTCACCGATAGCGTCTCGATCGTCAGCACGCCGCCGCCATTGGGATGGCTCGCCAGCATCGCATCGCGCGCGTTGACCGCAAGGTTTACGACGACCTGTTCGAGTTGCCCCGGATCGGCGCGCACCGGGCCCAGGTTGCGACCGTGCTGCACGACCAGCTCCAGCGTCTCGCCGAGGAGCCGCTTGAGCAGGTTCGACACTTCCGAAATCACGTCGGGCAGCTGCAATACCTGCGGCCGCAACGTCTGTTGCCGCGAAAAGGCGAGCAATTGGCGGGTCAGGCCGGCGGCGCGGTTCGAATTGGTCTTGATCTGCTGGATATCGTCATAGTCGCTGTCGCCGGGGGTATGGCGCATCAGCATAAGGTCACAGTGGCCGATGATCGCGGTCAGGATGTTGTTGAAATCATGCGCGACACCGCCCGCCAGCTGGCCGACCGCCTGCATCTTCGTCGCCTGCGCAACCTGATGCTTCAGCCGGCCTTCCTCGCTATTGTCCTTGATCGCCATCAGCACTGCGGCGTCGCCCAAGCCCCGCGCACCGGTCAGTGAAATCTGGACCGGTTCGTCGGGTCGCTCGGCAAAGCGGACCGGCAATTGGGTCGCATAGCCCCCGCCCCCGCCGAACCGGCGGATCGCATCGGCCAGCGCCCCCTTGTCTTCACGTACGACCAGGTCGCCGGGATAGAGCGGCGGCGCGGCGGCATCGACCGCCGCGGCGCGCTGGAACGCGTCGTTCATGTGCACGAACCGCCCGTCGCGGTCGACCAGCGCGAGCGGCACCGGCAGCAGCGCGACCAGGCTGCGGACGTGGCTTGCCGCACTCGAACCGATCGCCGGCACCGGGATTGGCGCCTCCTCGTCGAGCAACGCCACGAGCATCGGCGCATCGTCGGTGTCGAGCAGCGGCAGCTGAAGCACGCGCAGCGGGTTGCCCGACAGCCCTTCCCGCTCGAACCGCACGAGGCCGGCGGCGTCGGTGATCAGGAAACGCGCGAAATCCCGGCCCTCGATCGCCCCCTCGTCATGCCCCATCGCACGCGTGCGCAGCACACGATTGGCGATGCGGACACGGCCGTCCGGGGACAGCAATGCCGCCATGATTCCTGCCTCGCCGAGCCGATCGCCCTCCGGCCCCGCCAGCAGCGCGCTGGTCGTGGCGAGGACGTCGGCGCTGTCGCGCGCGGCAAAGCGCCAAAGCAGCATCGTGTCGCCGATCCGGCGGATCGTCACGTCGACCCGGATACCGTTGACCAGAAGCGTGGTAACGGCGTCACCATCGCGCCAGGCGGCGCGTCCGGCACTGCCCAGCCGCTCGGTCTCGGCAGCATCCACCGGCAGATTCGGCGGCGTGGGATAGCCGCGAAACAGCTGATCGTAGCGATCGTTAGCGCACGCCAGGCGCCCGGCGCGGTCGGTCAGCGCGACCGCATCGGCGGCGATAGATGCGATGGCATTGGCGACGGTCCAATCGGGCTCTGCCGCCTGTGCCGGCTTCGGCGGGAACAGCAGCCGGATCGCGATCGCGCCGGCGCCGATCACCAGCGCCGCTGCGCCGAAGCCTGCCGCGACGACGGGCAGGCCGACCAGCCAGAGGATCAGCAGCGCAGCCGCAAGGCCGCACGTCGCCGCAATGGCGATGATCCGCCAATGGGACGGGACGGCGGGGACGGAAACATCGGCGATGGAGGCCATCCCTCTCCCATGTCCGTCCCCTGCCCCGAGCGTCAAGGGCCGCGCACGCCGCACGGCCCTCAACGCGTTCGAATCACCAGATTCGCACGCGCTGCTCGGGCGTCAGATACAGTTTCTGGCCCGGCTTCGGATCGAACGCCGCATACCAGGGATCGAGATTGCGCACGACCCAGGTGCGCTGTTCCGACGGCGAATGCGGATCGGTCAGCAGCTGGTTGCGCAGCGCCGCCTCACGGTAATTGCGCCGCCAGACCTGCGCCCAGCCGAGATAGAAGCGCTGGTCGCCGGTGAAGCCATCGATGACCGGCGCCGGCTTTCCGCCAAGCGACATCTTGTAGGCGTCATAGGCGGCACTCAGCCCCGCCAGGTCGGCGGTGTTCTCGCCCAGCGTCAGCCCGCCCTTTACGTGGAAGCCCGGCAGCGGCTCGTACGCGTCATACTGTGCAACCAGCGCGTCGGTGCGCTGCTTGAACGCGGCGACGTCGGCGGGGGTCCACCACTGGGTCAGCTTGCCGGTGATGTCGAACTTCGACCCCTGATCGTCGAAGTGATGGCTGATCTCGTGGCCGATGACGGCACCGATGCCGCCATAGTTGACCGCCGGATCCGCCTTAGGATCGAAGAACGGCGGCTGCAGGATCGCAGCCGGGAAGGTGATTGCGACCAGGGTCGGGTTCGCCTGCGCGTTCACCGTCATCGGGGTCATCCCCCATTCCCAACGGTAGACCGGCTTGCCGAGCTTGCCGATGTTGTAGTCGTGCGACCACTGCGCGGCGCGCAGCGAGTTGCCGAAGGCGTCGCCCGGGACGATCCGCAGGCTCGCATAATCGCGCCACTTGTCGGGATAGCCGATGCGCGGGGTAAAGGCGTCGAGCTTCGCCACCGCCTTCGTCCGCGTCTCGGGCGTCATCCAGTCGAGCTTGGCGACGCGCGCCTTCATCGCGGTGATGACGTTCCTGACCAGCGCGTCGGCCGCGGCCTTCGTTTCCGGCGGGAAGTACCGTGCCACATACAGCTTTGCGATGTCGTCGGTCAGCGCCCCCTGCGTAAAGGCAACCGCGCGTTTCCACCGCTCCTGCTGCTGCGGCACGCCCGTCAGCGTCGTGCCGAAGAACGCGAACCGCTCCTGGTCGAACGCCGCCGGCAGCACCGAGGCATAGCCATCGAGCGAGCGGATCAGCAGTTGGTCCTTCAAGACCGCAATCGGCGCCGCGCCGATGATCGCCGCCATGCCGGTGAAGGCGCTCGGTTGACGAACGATGACCGTCTGCGTCTTCAGCCCCGCGGCGTTCAGATAGGTCGCGAAGTCGAAGCCGGGGGCGAGAGCGGTCAACTCGGCGACCGTCATCTTGTTATAGCCCTTGTCGGCGTCGCGGCTCTGGATGCGGGTCCAGTGCTTGTCGGCGATCTGCGTTTCGAAATCGACGATCGCCTTCGCTCGCGCGTCGGCATTCGGCTCGCCGGCCAGCGTGAACATCTTGGCGATGTGTGCCTGATACGCCGTCTTCACTGCCGCCAGTTTCGGATCCGCGCTCAGATAATAGTCGCGGTCCGGCATGCCGAGCCCGCCCTGGCTCATGCTGACGGTGTAGGTGTTCGGGTCCTTGGCGTCGGCGCCGACGCCCGCGTTGAAGGGCACCGACACCCCATTGCGGTCAGCCTCGGCCAGCAGGCGAACGTAGCCTGCCTTGTCCGACACACCCTTGATCCGGTCGAGCCACGGCTTGACCGGGGTCAGGCCCTTCTTCTCGATCGTCGCGGTGTCGAGGTAAGCGTTATACGCTGCGCCAATCTTGGAATTCGGTGCCTTGGCCTGTTCCTCGATCAGTCCGCGGGTACGCAGTTCGGACTGGTCGGACAGCACGTTGAACATGCCATAGCTCGACTTGTCCGCCGGGATCGCGCTGCGCTTCAGCCACTCGCCGTTGGCAAAGGCGTTGAAGTCGTCGCCGGGCTGGACCGACCGATCCATGCCGGCCTCGTCGAAACCGAAGGTGCCATAGGTCGGACCCTCGGCCTTCGCCGCGGACGCCGGCGATGGCGACGACGACTCTTGCTGGGCGTGGAGCGCCGTCGCGCCGAGCACGGCCGCGGACGCGAGGATGAGAATGCGGGTGCGCATGGTTATGCCTCTCCTGCTGTGTCGATTACCAGATGCGGACGCGATCGGCAGGGCTGAGGAACAGCGCATCGCCATCCTTCACGCCAAAGGCCGCGTACCAGGGATCGAGATTGCGAACCATCGCGACCCGCTGCGCGCCCGGCGAATGCGGGTCGGTCAGCAGCGCCTGCCGCAGCGCCTGCTCGCGCTCCTTGCTGCGCCAGACCTGTGCCCAGCCAAGGTAGAAGCGCTGATCGCCGGTCATCCCGTCGATCACCGGCGCCGGCTTGCCGTTCAGCGACTTCTTATACGCTTCATAGGCGACCGTCAGGCCGGCGAGGTCGGCGATGTTCTCGCCCAGGGTCAGCGATCCGTTGACCTTCTGCCCCGGCAGCGGCTCGTACAGATTATACTGCGCGACAAGCTTGTCGGTGAAGGTCTTGAACCGCGCGACATCCTCCGGCGTCCACCACTCGGCCAGCTTTCCGCTCGGGTCGTATTTGCGGCCCTGATCGTCGAAATGGTGGCTCAGTTCGTGACCGATGACCGCGCCGATGCCACCATAGTTGATCGCCGGATCAGCCTTTGCATCGAAGAACGGCGCCTGCAGGATCGCCGCGGGGAACACGATCTCGTTCATCGGCGGGTTGGCATAGGCGTTGATCGTCATCGGCGTCATGAACCATTCGGTCCGATCGATCGGCTTACCCAGCTTGGCGAGGCCGCGACGGAATTCGAACTCGCTCGCGCGCGCCGCATTGCCGACCAGATCGTCGCGCTTCACCGCCAGCGTCGAATAGTCGCGCCACTTGGTCGGATAGCCGATCTTGGGGGTGAAGGCGGCGAGCTTGGCGAGTGCCTTCTGCTTGGTTTCCGGTGCCATCCAGGTCAGCCCAGCCAGGCGGTCATGCATCGCTGCACGGACGTTGACGACCAGCTTGTCCATTTCCGCCTTCGATGCCGGCGGGAAGTAGCGGGCGACGTAGATCTTGCCGACTTCCTCGCCCAACGCACCGCTGGTTGCCGACACCGCGCGCTTCCAGCGCGGCTGTTGCTGCGGCACGCCCGACAGGACCGTCCCTGTGAACGCGAAATCAGCCTGTTCGAACGGCTTCGGCAGGATGCTGGCATAGCTCTTCAGCACACGCAGCATGTAATAGTCCTTCAGCACCGGCAGCGACGCGTCGGCGAACGCCTTGGCCTCGCCGGTCAGCGCGCTCGGCTGGCGGACGATGTAGGCTGACTGGCGGGGTACGCCCATCGCCGCCTGCCACTGCGCCCAGGGGTAGCCCGGCGCCTTCGCCTCGAAATCGGCAAAGGTCCACTTGTTGTAGGTCTTGTCGGCATCGCGGTTCTCGACGCGGGTCCAATGCGCCGTGGCCAGCGCCTTTTCGAACTCGAACACGGCCGCGGCACGGGTCTGTGCGTTCGGCTCGCCGGCCAGCGTCAACAACTGCGTGAGATACGCCTGATAGGCCGTGCGGACAGCCGCCAGCTTGGCGTCGTCCTTCAGATAATAGTCGCGGTCGGGCAGCGAGGTACCCGCCTGCCCCGCACTGACGATGTAGGTGTCGGGCGCTTTGCTGTCCTGTGTCACGCCCATGCCGAACAAACCGCCGACGCCCTTCGTCTGAAGCTTGCCCGCCTCGACGACCAGTGCGGTCTTGTCCTTGGCGTTCGCGATCGCGGTCAGCCACGGCTTGACCGGGGCAATGCCCTTCTTCGCAATCGTCGCCTCATCCATATAGGCGGCATAGAAGTCGCCGATCTTGGTGCCGGGCCGCTTGGCCGAGTCCTGCAGGATCGCGTGGGTTTGCGTCAGCGACTGGTCCTGCAGGACGTGAAACATGCCCCACGAGGCGCGATCGGCCGGGATTTCGGTCGTCTTTTCCCAATTGCCGCTGGCAAAGCCATCGAAGTCGTCGCCGGGCTTGACCGAGGTGTCCATGCCCTTGGTATCGAAGCCGTAGGTGCCGATCCGCGGCCCGTCCTGCGCAGCGAGGGCAGTGACCGCGATGGTGGTTGCAAGGAAAGTGGAAACGAGACGCGAGACCCGCATGGGCGTCCTTTCAGCCGGAGGGGAGAGCGTGACAATCGACACGCAATGGCCTCTCGTAACCGACTGATGACAATCGTCAATTCCGCGTAAGCGTCACTCGTTTCGATTGTGACGTTTCCGCCACTTTGCGGCAATCCACCAACGACAGCCGAGCGCCGTCACGGCATAACCCAGGACGGCGAAGACGATCGTCAACGCCAGCAGGCCAACGATGATGGCCGGACCCGCTTCCGCATAGATCCACTGCAGCCAATCCATGTTTTCGCGGACCTTCTCCGCGATCGGCGAGCCAGGAACCGTTGCATCGAGCCGCAGGACTTTACGCCCGACCCAGTAGGCCGCACCCCATAGGACAGGGGTCGTGAACGGGTTGGTGAAGAAAGTCGTCAGTGCGGCCGCGGGAATATTCGCGCGCAACGGAAGGGCAAGGACCGCAGACGCCGGAATCTGACCCATCGGGATCAGAATGCCCGTGACCATCCCCAAGGCAACGCCGCGCGGTACGCTGCGCCGCGTGAAGCGCCACAGCGCCGGTGCCAGCACACGGTGCGCTATCGGACGCAGGATGCGGCTCTGCTCCATGCTTTCGCGCGTCGGCAGATTGCGGTGCGCCCAGGCGATGAAGCGACCCCAGACACGCATATCAGCCCCGGTCGCGGAGGATGCGGCCCTGTTCGCGCTTCCAGTCACGTTCGCGGATCGTGTCGCGCTTGTCATGCGCCTTCTTGCCCTTCGCGAGCGCCAGCTCGACCTTCGCGCGTCCCCGCGAGTTGAAATACACGGTCAGGGGAACGAGGGTCATACCCTCGCGCGCCACCGCGCCGTGCAGCTTGTTTATCTCGCGTTCGTGAAGGAGCAATTTACGGGGCCGCTTCGGTTCGTGATTGAAGCGGTTGCCATGGCTGAATTCCGGAATGTTCGCGTTCACCAGCCATGCCTGCTCGTCGCGAACCTCCGCATAGGCTTCCGCGATCGACCCCTCGCCGAAGCGGAGCGACTTCACTTCGGTCCCGGTCAGCGCGATCCCGGCCTCGAACACCGTCTCGATGAAATACTCGAAACGCGCGCGCCGATTCTCGGCGACGATGTTGGTCTTTTCGAACTGCGGGGGTTTGGGACGGGACATTGTTTGCGCGATGTAGGCGCGGCTCACGCGGAAGGAAAGCGCGGCGACCAAATCATCCGTCGCGACCGACGATCCGCTAAACGCAAACCGCCGGCGGTCGATGGAGCGACCGCCGGCGGCGTATTCTTTCGCTGTGCAGGTCGAAGCTTAGTTGCTGTCCGAACCCGACGTCGCAACGGCAACGACGCCCACTGCAGCAGCGACGATGAGCAGGATCAGGCCCGCGCCGATCGCCTTCTGCTTGCCCGCCGGCGCGCTGACACGCGCACCAGCCGGAACCGAATTCTTGAGCGACAGCTTCTGTGCCGCTTCCGCCGGACGCGCTGCAACAGCCGCAACCGGCTGAGCAACGACCATGGCAACCGCCAGGGTCGCAAGTGCCTTTGAAATCCGCATGGTCATTCTCCCTTTGTCGCCACAGTCATCGCGACGTTGCTGCAATTGCACAAAGTGCATCATTTCGCAACTGCGAGATGGGCGGGATTGAGACGAATGGGTTCAAATCGGCGTCAAATGAGTCCGGCGTGTTCGAGGGCTGCATCGACCGCGCGCCGGCTCGCCTCGGACGCCGGAGTCATCGGCAGGCGAAGTTCTGTGGAAATCTCGGGCCGTACGCGGTTCAGTGCATATTTTACCGGTCCCGGCGACGCATCGCTGAACAGGGCGGCGTGCAGCGGATACAATTGGTCATTGATGGCCAGCGCTCGCCCGTAGTCGCCCGCCAGCGTGGCCGCCTGAAAGGCTGCGCATAGCTTCGGAGCGACGTTCGCAGTCACGGAAATACAGCCCCTGCCGCCCATCGCGTTGAAAGCGAGCGCCATGTCGTCGTTCCCGGAGAGCTGAACAAACGTGGCTCCCGCCCCATCCCGATGCGCCGACACGCGCGGCAGGTCGCCGCTCGCGTCCTTGATCGCCACGATCTGGTCGAAGGCGGTCGCCAGGCGCACGACCGTTTCGGGTCTGATGTCGGTCACCGTCCGCCCCGGGACGTTGTACAGAACGATCGGCAGGTCGCACGCGGCCACGATCGCCTCGAAATGCGCGAAGATCCCGTCCTGATTCGGTCGGTTGTAATAGGGCGGCACCATCAGTGCGGCATCGGCACCGGCGTCCTTCGCCGCTCGAATATTCTGGATCGCGACCTGCGTGTCGTTCGATCCGGCGCCAGCGATGACCGGCACGCGCCCCTTCACCTGGTCGACGCAGGTGCGGACGACACGGAAATGCTCCTCGAAGGTCAGCGTCGCGGACTCCCCGGTCGTACCGCAGGGGACGAGCGCTGCGGAGCCGTCGGTCAGCTGCCATTCAACGAAGGCGCGGTAAGCATCCTCATCAAAGCTGCCGTTGCGGAATGGCGTGACGAGCGCCGGAATGGAACCGGAGAACATATTGCGACGAACAGCCTTATCTGAGCGATTTTCGGTGATGGCCGATACGGCCGGACCCGGTATCATGTCCAGCATGCAGGGGTTGTTGCGTAAATCGGGCCTGTTGGCCGCGTTGGTGGGTGTGTCGGGTGTCGCAATGGCGGCAACGATCGGACAGGCGCCGATCGCCTGGGTCGGGGCGCGGGTGCAGCAGGCGTGGCCGCCGCGCCTGCCGAGCACTGCCATCGTTCAGCCGTTGCCCGAAACGTCGCAGACGGTGCAGTCGGTCGCGGTCGATCCGTTCAGCTATACGATCGATCAGTGGCGGCGCCTGCAGCAGTCGGACAACCTGCCTTTTGCCACCTATGCCGATTTCCTTCTCGCCCATCCCGGTTGGCCGGGTGAGACCAGCCGGCGCGCCGCGGCCGAGACGGTTGCCGATGCCTCCGTATCGCCGGCGCAGGCACTGCGGTTCTTCGACAAGTTTCCGCCGATCACCGCCGCCGGCCGTGTCCGCTATGCCGAAGCGCTGGCGATGAGCGGCCAGCCCGACCGCGCCGCCGATCAGGCGCGCCGGGCGTGGCGAATGGGCGTGCTGCGCCCGACTGACGAAAGTAAGGTCTTGGCCTTGTTCCCCGCGGCGTTGGCGCCGGCCGATCACGACGCCCGGATCGATATGCTGCTGTGGCAGGGAAACACGAGCGCCGCGCAGCGCTGGCTGTCGTTTGCCAGCGTTGAGCGGCGGCCGATCTTCGACGCGCGGATCGCGTACCGGACGAAAGCTGCCGACGCCGCCACCCGCGGCGCGACGGTGGAGGCGATCGGGCAGAACGACGCCGGCTTCCTGGCCGACCGAGCGAATTGGTACCGCGACAACGGCGCGAGTCCGACCGCGCGGGCGCAGCTCGCCCGCACGCACGCGATTGCGACGCCGCCGGGCTCCGCGGAAAAATGGTTCGAGGTATTGCTGACCGCCGCGCGTGGCGCCGCCGCCGATGGTCAGCACGCGACGGCCTATGACATCGCGCGTCAGGTCGACGACGCCTATCTGCCCGGCACGGACGTCTCGACGCGGCCGTTGGGCGAGCGCGACGACTATACCAGTCTCGTCTGGCTGGCCGGCACGACGGCGATGAAGCAACTCGGCCGCCCCCGCGACGCGGTCGGCATGTTCGACCGTTATTCGCGTGGATCGAAGACTCCGACGACTCAGTCGAAGGGGCTCTACTGGGCGGGCCGCGCAGCAGAGGCAGCGGGCGACCGGGCGGCGGCGCAAAACTATTTTGCGCGCGCGGCCGGCTTCGGGGATCTCTTTTACGGCCAGCTCGCCAGCGAACGGCTGGGCCAACCGCTCCGCCGCCCCACGCCGGTGAACACCGCCACCGTCGATCCGGCTGCGCGCGCCGCCTTTGCCAATCGCGACGTCGTCCGCGCCGCGCGCCTGCTTGGGGCGCAGCGGAATGCGCGCGAGCAGAGCATGTTCATCCGCCAGATCGCGGCGGACGCGACGACCGATGTCGATCATGCGCTGGCGAGCGAGCTTGCCGCCCAGATCAATCGCCCCGACCTGGGCGTCCTCGTCGGCAAGAGCGCGCTGCAGAACGGGCTGAGCGATTTCACGGCCGCCGGCTATCCCAGCGTGCGCGTGCCGGCTGCGGCGAACGACAGCTGGACGATGGTCCACGCCATTGCCCGGCAAGAAAGCCAGTTCGATCGCAACGCCGTCAGCCATGCAGGTGCACGCGGTCTGATGCAGCTCATGCCGGGCACCGCCCGCGACGTCGCGGGCAAGCTCGGCCTGGGCTATGATGCGTCGCAGCTGAACGCGAATACCGACTACAACATTCAACTCGGTTCGCATTATTTCGAGAAGATGTACGCGCTCTACGGCAGCTATCCGCTCGCCGTCGCCGCCTACAATGCTGGTCCCGGCAACGTGAACAAATGGCTTCGCGCCAACGGCGACCCGCGCACCGGCAGCGTCGACGTAATCGACTGGGTCGAGGCGATCCCGTTCTTCGAGACCAAAAACTACGTCCAGCGCGTGCTGGAAAACGCGGTTGTCTATGATCTGATGAACCCGGACCGCGCGCGATCGAAGGGCCCGAACAACCTCAGCTGGTATCTCGGCAAGCGTACTCCCGGCTGATAGGGCGGCCAGCATGGATCGCCCCAATTACATCACCCCGGCCGGCTATGCCGCGCTGCGCCAGGAATATGAGGCGCTGTTCGCGGTCGAGCGGCCGAAGCTGGTGGACACCATTGCCTGGGCGGCGGGGAATGGCGACCGTTCGGAAAACGGCGACTATATTTACGGTCGCAAGCGGCTGCGCGAGATCGACCGACGGCTGGGTTTCCTGTCGAAGCGGATGAAAGCGGCGAAGGTCGTCGATCCGCGCGCGCAGGAAGATCGCAGCCGCGTCTGGTTCGGCGCGACCATCACGATTGCCGACGAGGACGATCAGCACCGAACGCTGACGCTGGTTGGGGACGATGAGGCGGAAGCGGGCGACGGCCGGGTCGGCTGGAACGCGCCGATCGCGCGCGCGCTGCGCGGCGCTGCCATCGGCGACGTGCGCCGCGTGATGCTGCCGTCGGGCGAGCGCGAATATGAAGTGATGGAGATCAGCTATCCGTCGAAATGACGGAACGGCCGCCCCGCCCGCTCATTTCTCCTGGAAGAGGAGAGAGTGATGAGCGACACGCGTACCGATACCGCCCGCGCGCACGACGATCGCGACCTGATCGAAGGCGTCGACAGCGAACCTGACGCCGTCGGTGGGACCAGCAGCAACGCGGTCGGTCGCGCCGTCGGGGCGCGCGACGAAATGAACATTGTCGACGATCCCGAAGGCACCGAACGCGCGACCAAGAGCGATGCGATCGACGCCGGCGTTGCCGAACCGTCCAACCGAGCCGGCGGCGACACCGGCGGAATGTGACCGGATCGACCTGAATTTCGCAGAAATCCGCGGGTCGCGCCGGAGCCAAAGCCCCGTCGGGACGTTGTCACATTACCGGGGTAGCCGCCGTGGCGGCTGACAACAAAGGGCCAATATCTTGGAGGGCGGCGCGAGTGATGACGCGCTCGCCGAGTGGAGTGTATCGTGACTAACGTGTCCGTTGATTTCGACTATTATCAGCGTCGCGCCGAGGCGCAGCTTGAATTGGCCCAGAAGAGCGTGGAACCGGCCGCCGTCGCGGCGCATGTCGCGATCGCCGAGCGTTATCTCGAAATCTGCGAACCTGCCCGACTGGCCGAACTTGCCGAACACGACGGGCCACGGCTGGCACCGATTGCCGCGTAACGCGCTGGATCTGCAGCCCATCCTCGTCCTGCCGCGCGATGGTAACGCGTTGCGCCGAACAGACTCCCTGGCGCGGTGAGTTCCCGGCGCCGGCCGTCGTGTTCCCCCCGCCACTGCCGCTAAGGTCGATGTCTGGGTGGACGGCACAGGGTCGTTCCATCAGGGCGGGGACATATCATGGGTGAAATGCAGCGCGTGCTGGTGAGTGGTCGCGTGCAGCAAGTCGGGTATCGCGATTATGTCGTGCGCCAGGCGCAGAAGCTCGGCGTGAAAGGCTGGGTACGAAATTTGAGCGATGGCCGGGTCGAATTGCTGGCCGATGCCGACGCCGCCGTTCTCGACGAGTTTCTGGCAAAGTGCCGAGAGGGGCCACAGCTTGCCCGAGTCGACGACATCTCGGCGTTTCCGGTGGAGGAACGTCCCGTGAAGGGCTTCACCAAAAGGTTTACGCCATAGGCAAGTCGCGGGCCGCCCCGGCGATGGGCGGCCCGCGATAGCAACTCAGCGCGTCAGCTTCTTGTAGGCAAGCGCGGTCGGGCGATCCGCCGCGTCGCCCAGACGGCGTCGCTTGTCTTCCTCATACGCCTCGAAATTGCCTTCGAACCATTCGACGTGGCTGTTGCCCTCGAACGCCAAAATGTGCGTCGCCAGGCGATCCAGGAAGAAGCGATCGTGGCTGATGACCACGGCGCAGCCCGCGAAATTCTCGATCGCCTCTTCAAGCGCACCCAGCGTTTCGACGTCGAGGTCGTTGGTCGGCTCGTCGAGCAGCAGCACGTTGCCGCCGCGCTTCAGCATCTTGGCGATGTTCACGCGGTTGCGCTCCCCGCCTGACAGCTTGCCGACGTTCTTCTGCTGGTCCTGGCCCTTGAAGTTGAACGCCCCGACATAGGCGCGGGTCGACATGTCGTGGCCGTTGACCTTCATGTAATCCAGGCCGTCGGAGATTTCCTGCCAGACGTTGTTCTTGTCATCCAGGTGATCGCGGCTCTGGTCGACATAGCCCAGCCGCACGGTCGACCCCATATCGATCTTACCGGTATCGGGCTGTTCCTGGCCGGTGATGAGCTTGAACAGCGTCGACTTGCCCGCGCCGTTCGGCCCGATGACGCCGACGATGCCGCCGGCCGGCAGCGTGAACGACAGGTTCTCGAACAGCAGCTTGTCGCCATACGCCTTGCTGACGTCAGTCACCTCGATCACCTTGCCGCCCAGGCGCTCGGGCACCTGGATGACGATCTGGGCCTTGCCGGGTGTGCGGTTCTGCTGCGCTTCGACCAGCTGATCGAACTTGGCGATACGCGCCTTCGACTTGGTCTGGCGGCCCTTCGGCCCCTGACGGATCCACTCCAGCTCGTCGCGAATCGCCTTCTGGCGGCCCGATTCCTCGCGGTCCTCCTGCTCCAGCCGCTTGGCCTTCTTTTCCAGATAGGTCGAGTAATTGCCCTCGTACGGGAAATACTTGCCACGGTCGATTTCGAGGATCCAGCCGACGACATTGTCCAGGAAGTAGCGATCGTGGGTGATCATCAGGACCGCCCCCGGATACTCCTTCAAATGGTGCTCCAGCCAGTTCACCGATTCGGCGTCCAGGTGGTTGGTCGGCTCGTCGAGCAGCAGGATCGACGGCTTCTGGATCAGCAGGCGGGTCAGCGCGACGCGGCGGCGCTCACCGCCCGACAGATTTTCGACCGACCAGTCCGACGGCGGACAGCGCAACGCCTCCATCGCGACTTCGAGCTGGTTGTCGAGCGTCCAGCCGTCGACCGCGTCGATCTTGCCCTGAAGCTCGCCCATCTCCTCCATCAAGGCGTCGAAGTCGGTGTCGTCCTTCGGGTCGCCCATTTCGGCCGAGATCGCGTTGAAGCGATCGACCATGTCGGCCACCTCGCGGGCACCGTCCTTCACGTTCTCCAGCACGGTTTTGGCCGGATCGAGCTGCGGCTCCTGCTCCAGATAGCCGACGGTGATGTTCTCGCCCGGCCAGGCTTCGCCGGTGAAGTCCTTGTCGACCCCCGCCATGATCTTCATCAGCGTCGACTTGCCGGCGCCGTTAGGGCCGACGATGCCGATCTTCGCGCCCTGATAGAATTGCAGGTTGATATTGCTGAGCACCGGCTTTTGGGCGCCGGGGAAGGTCTTCGTCATGTCCTTCATGACAAACGCATATTGGGCGGCCAACTGGGGTCTCCGTTCGAGCGATCTGAATGCGGGAAATTGCCCGCGCGATGTAATGGCTGGACGCGCGATTGGCAACGCGCCTACCACCCGTTCCCATGACCAAGCGCCTCCTGCTCGCGGCCGTCGCCGCCTTCGCCCTTCCCCTCCCCGCCGCGGCCCAGCAGATGGACGCCGCCCAGATGCGCGACGCTGCGCTGACGGACGACATCGCCTGGGACATCACCGAAGGGCTGACGACCGAAGTCGGCCCGCGGCTGGCTGGTACCGAGGCGGAGGCGCGGGCGCGCGACTGGGCGGTGAAGAAGCTCACGGCGCTGGGCTTCAAGAACGTCCGCATCGAGCCCTTCAAGATGCCCGTCTGGGTCCGCGGCGAGGAAACGGCGGAGATCGTCGCCCCCTTCCCCCAGAAACTTTATCTGACCGCTCTCGGCAACTCGGGCGCGACGCCCGTCACGGGAATGACGGCCCAGGTCGTCTATTTCCCGACGCTTGCCGACCTCAATGCCGCGCCCGACGGCAGCCTGAAGGGCAAGATCGCCTTCGTCAGCCACGCCATGATGCCCACGCAGGACGGGTCGTCCTATGGCTATTTCGGCGGCGTCCGGCGATCCGGCCCAGCGCTGGCGGCGAAGAAGGGGGCGGCAGCGATGCTGATCCGCTCGATCGGCACCGACTACCACCGCAATCCGCATGCCGGCGGCACGAACTTCCCCGAAGGCACCAAGGCGATTCCGGCCGCCGCCCTGTCGATCCCCGACGCCGAGCAACTGGAGCGCGTGCTGAAGCGCGGGGCGCCGGTGCGCATCAAACTGACACTGACGCCGCGCCAGACCGGCATCAAGGAATCGGGCAACGTCATTGCCGAAGTGCCGGGCAGCGATCCATCGGCGGGGATCGTCCTCGTCGGCGGGCACCTCGACAGCTGGGATCTCGGCACCGGAGCGATCGATGACGCGACGGGCGTCGCCATCACCGCCGCCGCCGCCAAGCGGATCATGGATGCCGGCACGCCGCGTCGCACGATCCGCGTCGTCTGGTTCGGCGCGGAGGAAGTCGGCGTGTTCGGCGGCCGCGCCTATGCCGAAGCGCATGGCAGCGACAATCATGTCGCCGCGGCCGAAAGCGATTTCGGCGCGGATCGCATCTGGCGATTCGAGACGAATTTGCCCGATAGCGCGAAGGCCGTGGGCGACCGGCTGGCAACCGCCCTCGCCCCGCTCGGTATAGCCAGGGGGCCGGGCAAGGCGAGCGACGGCGCCGACGTCGGGCCGATCATGGCGAAGGGCGTAGCCGCGATCGACCTCAACCAGTCGGGCCTCGATTACTTCAACTTGCACCACACGCCC
The DNA here is from genome assembly GCA_016937575.1 of Roseomonas aeriglobus. Lineage (NCBI taxonomy): Bacteria > Pseudomonadati > Pseudomonadota > Alphaproteobacteria > Acetobacterales > Roseomonadaceae > Muricoccus > Muricoccus aeriglobus. Next base: position 1,727,298 of record JAFHKN010000002.1, read on the forward strand.
GACGACACTCTGGACAAGGTCGACCCGGCAAAATTGCGTCAGAACGTAGCGGCATGGACGGCAATGCTCGCAATTGTCGCAAACGCCCCCGAAACGATCGGTCGCGTTACGCCCGCCCGATAATCGCCCTATTTGATGCGTCCTACGCTGGCACTCTGCGACGAGCCGACCAATTTGAGCGTTGACGTGGGGTGCGGCGTCGGTAATGCGGCGAATTCGCGTCGGCAATCGGGCCGGTCCGCGACCGAAATTTTTGCTTGGGAGCAATTAATGAAGAAGGTTCTCATTGTCGCCGCTGCTGCCGGCCTGATGTCGCTCGCGGCGTGCAATTCGCAGCAGGCTGAGTCGAACGAAGCCAACGCGGAAGCGGTTGCCGACAACATCGAAGCACAGGCCGACAATCTCGAAGCGATGGCCGACAACGCCACCAACGAGTCGACCGAAGCGATGCTCGAGAACGCTGCCGACAACATGCACGCAAAGGCCGATGCGGCCGAAGCGAACGCCGACAACGAGACCGACGTCAAGTAATCGGCTTCCAGGCCGCCTACGGTCTGGACGAGATTCGAGGGCGCTTCCCGATCGCGGGAGGCGCCCTTTCTTTTGTCCGTTGCCTGTGAAGGAACACCCTTGACCATTCGACTTCGACGATCGCGCGCCGATGACGCCGACCATGTCATCGCCGTCTGGATCGCAGCGGTCGACGCGACGCACCATTTCCTCACGGCCGAGGATCGGATCGCCATCGAAGCCGAGGTGCGCGATTTTCTGCCGAGCGCGTCGCTATGGCTCGCCGTCGATCAGGACGACCGCCCCCGCGCCTTCATGCTACTCCGCGACGCGCACATGGACGCGCTGTTCGTCGATCCCGCGTCAGCCGGTCGGGGTGTCGGTCGACTGCTGGTTGAACACGCTCTCACCGAACATCCGACGTTGACCGCCGACGTCAACGCACAGAACGAGGGCGCGATCGGCTTCTATCGGCGAATGGGGTTCGTCGAAATCGGTCGCTCCGCTCTGGACGACAGCGGCCGCCCCTACCCGCTGATTCACCTCGCCCGGCGTCAATAATCGTCGCCGCCCCCGAACTGTGCTTCGCCGGCATAGTCGCTGAAGCGCGTGATATTCGCCTCGAATCGCATCGTTACCTTGCCCGTCGCACCATGGCGCTGCTTGGCGACGATCAGCTCGGCCAGACCGTGTACGCGGTCCATCTGCATCGCCCAGGCGGCGTGGTCGTCGAAGACACGGGTGTCGTCGCCGTCGGTCGGGATCTTGGGCTCGCGTGCGGCGAGATAATAATCCTCGCGGTACACGAACCACACCATGTCGGCGTCCTGCTCGATCGAGCCCGATTCACGCAGGTCCGACAGCATCGGGCGCTTGTCCTCCCGCTGCTCGACCGCACGGCTGAGCTGGGACAGCGCGATGACCGGCACGTTCAGATCCTTCGCCAGCGTCTTCAGGCCGCGGCTGATTTCCGAAATTTCCTGCACACGCCCGTCGCCAGACGATTTCGCCGAGCCCGACAACAGCTGCAGATAATCGACCACGACCAGGCCGAGCTGGTTGTTCTGCCGCCGCTGGAGGCGGCGGACGCGGGTGTGCAGGCCGCTGATCGACAGGCCCGCGGTATCGTCGATGAACAGCGGCAGGTTTTCGAGGTCGGCGGCGGCGGCGGCGAGTTGCGCGAACTCTGCCTTGCTGATCTTGCCCATGCGCAACGATTCGGAACTGATCCGCGCCGCTTCGGCGAGCACGCGCGTCGCCAACTGGTCGGCCGACATTTCCAGGCTGAAGAACGCGACCTTCGCGCCCACCGACTTCTCGGGCGGGATGCCAAGGCGCATGTCGTCCATCCACCGCTTGGCGGCGTTGAACGCGATGTTGGTGGCAAGCGAGGTCTTGCCCATGCCGGGACGGCCGGCGAGGATGATGAGGTCGCTGTGGTGAAGGCCACCGATCTTCTGGTTGATCGAATCGAGACCCGTCGTGACGCCCGACAGGCCACCGCCGGCGTTCAGCGCCTTTTCCGCCAGGCGCACCGCTTCGGTCGTCGCCTGAGCGAAGGTCTTGACCGTGTTCGCACTGCCGCCGTCCGCGGCGACATTGAACAACAGCTCTTCCGCCGCCTCGATCTGCGCGCGCGGATTGACCTCCTCCGAGGTATCCATGGCCCGGTCGACCAGCGTACGGCCGACCGTCACCAGCGCGCGGAGCATCGCCAGGTCGTAGATCTGCTGCGCAAACTGCTTGGCACCGATCAGGCCGGCGCCGCTGCCCGTCAATTGCGCGAGATAGCCGGGACCGCCCAGCGCCTTCATCCCCTCGTCGCCATCGAACATCGGACGCAGCGTCACCGGGGTTGCCAGCATGTCATTCTGCCGCAGCGAGCGGATCGCGGCAAAGATGCGGCCATGAAGCGGCTCGAAGAAATGCTCGGGCTCGATCCGGTCGAGAATGTCGTCCGCCAGACGATTGTCGATCATCATCGCGCCGAGCAGCGCGGCTTCTGCCTCGACATTCTGGGGCAGTTGCGGGGCGGGTGCGTCGAGGGCACGAATCTGGGTAGCCATGCCGCCCCTCTCCCACCCCACGCCGATCACATCAACCGCCGTGCGACGGGCGCCCTGTGGATCACGGGGAGCGTTGCCGTTTGGCGAGGGGGCCCGTAAGCCGGTCGGATGGCCGATCCGCGGATCATCGATGTCGAACTGGACGAACGCACGATCCTGTGGCGCTCGGCCGACGTCGAACAGGAACGCCGCATCGCGATCTTCGACCTGCTGGAGGACAACAGCTTTGCGCCCCAGCGTCAGCATCCCGACGGCTATGCCGGACCGTACCGGATCAAGCTGAGCGTCGAGGACGGACGACTGGTGCTCGCCATCCATCGTGAGGACGGCAGGCATCTGGAAACGCTGATCCTCGCACTCGGGCGGTTCCGCCGCCCGATCCGCGATTATTTCGCGATCTGCGACAGCTATTATCAGGCGATCCGTGCCTCGACCCCGCAGCAGATCGAAACGATCGACATGGCGCGGCGCGGCATTCACAATCAAGCGGCGGAATTGCTGATCGAGCGGCTGGAGGGCAAGGTGACGGTCGATTTCGACACCGCGCGCCGGCTCTTCACGCTGATCTGCGTGCTGCACATCAAAGGATAAGCAATGGACGATACCGCTCTGATCGCCGCGGCGCGTGCGGCCGCGATGAACGCCCATGCCCCCTATTCGCGCTTCGCGGTCGGGGCGGCGGTGCTGATGACCGACGGGTCAGTCGTCACCGGCGCCAATTTCGAAAACGCCAGCTACGGCCTGTCGCTCTGCGCCGAGACGGTCGCATTGGCGACGATCAGTGCCCAGGGTCGCCTGCGCGAGGTCGCGGCAGTGGCGGTGATCGGCGGCGCGATGGATGCCGGTGGCCGTCCGACCGGCACCGGTCCGGTCAGCCCCTGCGGCCGTTGTCGCCAGGTAATCAACGAAGCGGCGCAGATGAGCCGCCGCGACCTGCCCGTGATCTGCGGCGCTGCCGAGGGCGATGCCGTGCGCCGCTATCGCCTGTCGGAGCTTCTTCCCGACGCTTTCGGTCCGGCCGACCTGGGGCTTGCCTGAGTTCGGGACTTGCCGACCGCGCGGGGACCCGCGACAAGCTGCCGCAGATCAGGGGGAAGACATGGCGATTCTATCCGACAAATGGATCCGCGAACGCGCGTTGGCCGACGGAATGATCGAGCCGTTCGTCGAGGCGCAGCGTCGCGAAGGCTGCATCAGCTATGGCCTGTCCTCCTATGGCTATGACGCCCGCGTTGCCGACGAATTCAAGATTTTCACCAACGTCGACAGCGCCGTCGTCGACCCCAAGAATTTCGCCGCGAACAGCTTCGTCGACCGCAAGACCGACGTCTGCGTCATCCCGCCCAACAGCTTCGCACTGGCGCGGACGGTCGAATATTTCCGGGTGCCGCGCGATGTGCTCGTCATCTGCCTCGGCAAATCGACCTATGCCCGCTGCGGCATCATCGTGAACGTCACCCCGCTGGAACCGGAGTGGGAGGGTCACGTAACGCTCGAATTCTCGAACACGACACCGCTGCCGGCAAAGATCTACGCCAATGAAGGCGCGTGCCAGTTTCTGTTCCTGAAGGGTGATCAGCCCTGCGAGACGAGCTACGCAGACCGCGCGGGCAAATATATGGGCCAGCGTGGCGTTACGCTGCCGCGACTCTAGCCCGTATCCACCGGTCCCGCCGGCCGAGGTCGGAAGAGGAATAGCAGTCCCGGCAGTTCGCTCGAGACGAATAGCGGCGCCCGGGACCACCACCATAAAAAAGGCGGCAGCTCGCGCTGCCGCCCAATGTCACCGTATCCGCGGTCCGCCTTCAACGAGCCGCGGTCTGATACGCACTGATCCGGCCAAGACCGGCTTGCGCAATCTGATGCGACGAGACGACGCTCTTGTCGCCGCGGTCGAGCAACACCGGATCGCGGTCCAGAACCTGACGATAGAGTGTCGCAGCCTGCATCTGGCGGCCAGTCGCCGCATAGACCGCGGCAAGGTTGACCAGCACTTCGGCGCTGCCTGGATAAATCTGTCGCTCGGCCGACAGCAAACGCTCTGCCTTCACATAATTACCACCGACGATCGCGTCGTGCGCCAACCGCACCGCACCGTCCTGTGCCAACGCAGGGGTCGCGGCGATCACCGCCGTTGCAACCGCTACAGCAAGCTTCTTGACCATCCCATCCTCCGTCCGTTTGTTACTGTTTTATGACGTATGGGTGTCACTTTTGTTTCGCATCGGCAAGTGCGTATATTGCATTTCCATGACAGTGACGGTTTCGTAACGAATTAGCCTTAGGAACCTGCAATGATCTGAAAGGTTTGGCTTCCGTCTGCGCGTCTGGAGCCAAGCCATGTCCGATATCGACAAAAGCCGCCGCACCTTCGTCGCTTCGGCCGGACTTGCTGCGGCCGCGGTGGGTGCCGCTCCGGCTCTGGCGCAGGATACACCGCCCCCACCGCAGGCGCCCACCACGCCGCAGGCGGGTCGCTATCCCAAGCCGCCGTTCCAGAACCAACGCCAACCCTGGCCGGGCCTCGCGAGCCGCATGTCGCCACGGCCGGATCATGGCGAGACGAGCTACAAGGGTTCGGGGCGACTGGCCGGCAAACGCGCGCTCATCACCGGTGGCGACAGCGGGATCGGCCGGGCCGCAGCGATCGCCTATGCGCGCGAGGGCGCCGATGTCGCGATAAACTATCTGCCGGCAGAGGAACCCGACGCGCGCGAAGTCGTGCAACTGATCGAGGCGGCGGGACGCAAGGCGGTCGCCATTCCCGGCGATCTGCGCGACGAAGCGTTCTGCCGGCGTCTGATCATCGATGCGACCCGCCAGCTCGGCGGGCTGGACATCCTCGTCAATAATGCCGCGCGCCAGCAGACCCGACCTGACATCGGCAGCATCTCGTCGGAGGATTTCGACGCGACGATGAAGACCAACGTCTATGCGCCGTTCTGGCTATCGAAGGCGGCCGTCGCGCGGATGGGCCCGGGGTCGGTGATCGTCTTCACCTCCTCCGAACAGGCCGGCGATCCGTCTCCGGACATCCTGGAGTATGCGATGAGCCGCGCGGCCGTGCTGAACCTTGCCAAGGGACTGGCGAAGCAGCTCGCGCCGAAGGGCATTCGTGTGAATGCGGTGACGCCCGGGCCGTTCTGGACGCCGCTGCAGGTGTCAGGCGGCGCAACGCCCGAAAAGCTGCGCACCTTCGGACAGTCGAGCCCCCTCGGCCGGCCGGGCCAGCCCGCGGAGATCGCCGGGCTGTACGTCGCAGCCGTCGACCCGGCGAACAGCTTTTCGACCGGACAGATCTTCGGCGCGACCGGCGGTGGCGGGCAGCCGGGCTGAGCCCGGCGCCTTTCCCTCAGGCCTCGATCACCAGGACGTCCACGACGGGCTTCTTGCCCGTCCATCGCGTCGCGACGCGGCGCACAGCCAGGCGGATCGCCTCGCGGAGGGAGTCGCGGTTCTTGCCGCCCTTCCCGCCCTTGCGCACCGCTTCCTCGGCGGCGTCGATCGCCTCGTCGATGAAGGGATCGCGGTCCTCCTCGACCGGAATGCCCTGCAACTTCACCTCGGGCTCGCCGATCAACTGGCCGTTCTTCCCGATCGCAACGGCGACCGACATGTGGCCGTACATCGCGACCTTGCGGCGCTCGTTGATCGTGCCGCCGTCAGCCGGCAGGATGACGTCGCCATCGACCGCCAGGCGACCGACCGGTGCGACGCCGATCTTCTCGGGCGTCCCCGGGGCCAGGCGGATGATGTCGCCATCCTTCTGGATCACCGCGCCGGGTACGCCGCTCTCGATCGCGAAGCGGGCATGTTCGGCCAGATGGCGCATCTCGCCATGTACCGGCATGACCAGCTTGGGCCGGATCCACTTGTACATCTGCGCCAGCTCCGGGCGACCCGGATGGCCCGATACGTGGACGAACGCCTGACGATCGGTGATGATGTTGACGCCCATTGCCGCCAGGCGGTTCTGGATGTCGCCGATCGCCTTCTCGTTGCCCGGGATCTGCTTCGACGAGAAAACGACGGTGTCGCCACGGTCGAGCTTGATCGGGTGATTGTTCTCCGACACGCGGTTGAGCGCCGCGCGCGCCTCGCCCTGGCCACCGGTCGCGACGATCAGCACTTCGTTGCGCGGCAGCTTCATCGCCGTTTCCCAATCGATGATCGGGGGCAGGTCCTTCAGATAGCCGGTCGCCTTGGCCACGCGCGTGATGCGGTCGAGCGAGCGGCCGGCCAGGCATAGCTGGCGCCCGGTATCCTTCGCCACCTCGCCCAACGTTGCCAGGCGGGCGGCGTTCGACGCGAAGGTCGTCACCAGCACGCGGCCTTTTGCAGCGGCGATCACCTGATCGAGCCCATCGCGGACGTCCGCCTCGCTGCCCGAGGCCTCGGGATTGAAGACGTTGGTCGAATCGCAGACGAGCGCGAAGATGCCCTTGTCGCCGACCGCCGTCAGTTCGTCGGCGGTCGACGCGCCGCTGGCTTCGTCGATCTTCCAGTCACCGGTGTGCAGGATGTTGCCGTACTTGGTCTCGATCAGGATGGCGTTGCCTTCCGGGATCGAGTGGGCAAGCGGGACGTAGCTGATGCCGAACGGTCCCAGCTTGAACAACTGGTCCTCCTGCACCACCCGCAGCTTCACCTGCTTGGTGATGCCTTCCTCGTCGAACTTCTCGCGAATCAGGCCCGCGGTGAAGGGCGAGGCGTAGACGGGGACGCCCAGGTCGGCGGCCAAATAGGGCAGCGCGCCGATATGATCCTCATGCCCATGGGTAATGACGATGCCGAGCAGATCGTCGAGCCGATCCTCGATGAAGCTCAAGTCCGGCAGGATGATGTCGATGCCCGGGTAGTTCGGGTCGGCAAAGGTCACGCCGCAATCGACCATCAGCCATTTGCCGTCGCATCCGTACAGGTTGACGTTCATGCCGATCTCGCCCGACCCGCCGAGTGCGACGAAGAGCAGTTCTTTGTTGGGAGTAGTCATTCTTATCCTATTGCGTGCTCCCGCGCGGGCGGGAGCCTGGGGCCGCGCGCCACGCAGCCTGGAAACTCTGGGCTCCCGCCTTCGCCCCCCCTCAAAGTCCTACTTTGATGGGAAGCCCTGCGCAGGAGCGCTACGATGTCGGATATGGGCTCTTTCCCACTCCATTGCGAGGCCGATGAGCGTCAGATCATGCTCGACGAGATCGAAAAACTGCGTGTGCTGTTCGAACAGCACTGCCAAGCCGCCGGTGGCGATGACGGTAACCGGCCGACCGACCTCCGCCTTCATGCGCGCGATCAGCCCTTCGAGCATCGCCACATAGCCCCAGAAGATGCCGATATGCATCTGGTCGACCGTATTGCGCCCGATCACCGTCGGTGACCGCGGGGCCTCGATGGCGATGCGCGGCAGCTTGGCCGCCGCGGTCACCAGCGCGTCGAGGCTGAGGTTGATCCCCGGTGCGATGATGCCGCCCTTATAGGCGCCCGAATAATCGACCAGGTCGAATGTCGTCGCCGTGCCGAAATCGACCACGATGAGATCACCGGGATGCGCAGCATGGGCCGCGATGACGTTCAGCGCGCGGTCGGCACCCAGGTTGGACGGCTCATCGACGTCGAGCTGAAACGGCCAACCGCCCTCGCCGGCGATGGTCGGCTCTCCGCCGAAATATTTGGTCGCCAGCATCCGAAGGTTATGCATCGCACGCGGGACGACGGTGCCGATGACGACCCCCGTCACCGCCGAACGGTCAAGCCCCTCGAGCGCCAGCAGCTGGCTGAGCCAGACGACATATTCGTCTGCCGTCCGTCGCGGATCGGTCGCGATCCGCCAGCGCGCGCGAACCTCGCGGCCCTCCAGCAGCGCGAAGACGACATTGGTGTTTCCGGCATCGATCGCGAGTAGCATGACGTTGAGGATACCCGTTCGTGTCGAGCGAAGTCGAGCCTGTCGTGCGAAGCCAGGACGCAGGGGCGCCCCCCCCGGCACCCGTTCCTCGACTTCGCTCGGAACGAACGGGCGCTTTTGCTCTTACAGCAGGAATACGTCGGCGGCGTGAATGACGCGCACGCCGCCGTCCGCCAGGCGCAGTCGCAACGCACCGCTGTCGTCGAGACCATCGAACAAACCCTCCACGGCATCGTCGCCGACCCGCGCCGCGAGCGCCGTCCCTCGCGGATGCGCCCGCTCCAGCCAGCGCGCCCGGATCGCCGCGATCCCCTCGGCCCGCCAGCGCGCCAGCCAGGACGCAAACGCCGTCGCCAGCACTTCGACCAGCACGCCCGGGTCCACCAGGCATCCGCAATCGACAAGGCTTGTCGTCGCGCGCCCCAGCGAGGTGGGGCGATTCGCGCAGTTTACGCCGATGCCAATGACGACGCTGTCATCGGCGCGCTCGAGGAGGATGCCGACCAGCTTTGCGCCGTCGATCAGGATGTCGTTGGGCCATTTGATCGTCAGGCGGCCGGACGCGGCGATATCGCCACACAGCAACTGGATCGCCTCATCAACCGCCACCGCGGCGACGAGCGCGAGCGTCGCTGCGGGCGGATCGGACGGCCGCAGCCGGACGAGCGTGCTCGCGTAGAGATTGCCCGTACGCGATTCCCACGCCCGCCCCTGCCGGCCGCGGCCCGCCGTCTGGCATTCCGCCCGCAGCCACCGCCCCTCGGGCGCACCCGACGCGGCGGCGGCAAGCAGGTCGGCGTTGGTCGAACCCGTCGCGCTGACGGTGACGATGTCGATCAGAACAGCGCGCCTGCCGCTGCGTTGGTGAACGGTGCCAGCGGCTGGATCAGCAGCCAGCCCAGCGGCGACACCAGCAGCGCCATGACCGCGATCAGGACGTATTCGACGGTCGAACGCGTGCCCGTATCCACGATCTCGTTCGCCGGCGCATCGAAGTACATCGTCTTGATGATCTTCAGATAATAGAACGCCCCGACGACAGAACCGATGGCGCCGAACACGGCAAAGGCAAGCAGACCGGCATCGGTCGCGGCCCAGAACACCGCCAGCTTCGGCCAGAAGCCGAGCAGCGGCGGAATTCCTGCGAGCGAGAACATGAAGATCGCCATGGCCGCCGCGAGACCCGGCCGCGTCCGCGACAGGCCCGACAGGCTGGCGATGCTCTCGATCGGCTGACCATCCGCACCGCGCATCTGGAGCACGACCAGGAAGCTGCCGAGCGTCATTACGACGTAAACGGTGACATAGCTGAGCACCGCCGCCGTGCCCTCGGGCGTCGCTGCGGCAAGGCCGATGAGGGCGAAGCCGACGTTGTTGATCGAGGAATAGGCCAGCAGGCGCTTGATGTTCTTCTGCCCGATGGCGCCGATCGCGCCGAAGTAGACCGAAGCGAGGCTGGCGAAGATGACGATCTGGCGCCACTCGACGGCAGCCGGGCCCATCGCTTCCAACGCGACGCGCAACGCCATGCCGATCGCGGCAACCTTGGAGGCGGAGGCAAAGAACGTCGTGACCGGCGTCGGCGCGCCTTCGTACACGTCCGGCGTCCACATGTGGAACGGCACGGCCGCGATCTTGAAGGCGATGCCGGCGAAGACGAACACCAGCCCGACGATCAGGCCGGTCGATTTCGCCCCCCCGAACGCGGCGGCGATCGTGTCGAACCCGGTCGACCCGGCAAAGCCGTACACCAGGCTGATGCCATAGAGCAGGATGCCCGACGCGAGTGCGCCCAGCACGAAATACTTCAGGCCCGCTTCGGCCGAGCGCGTGTCGCGCCGCATGAAGCTGGCGAGAACGTAGCTGGCAAGGCTCTGCAGTTCGAGGCCGACGTAGAGCGCGAGCATGTCGCCTGCCGATACCATGACGCCCGAACCGATCGCGGCAAGCAGCATAAGCACCGGATATTCCGGACGCAGGTCATCGCCGCTGGTGCGGGCGAAGAAGCCCGGCGCGATGATGATCGAAACCGCAGTGGCGGCATAGATCAGCACCTTGGCATAGGCCGAGAACGCGTCGGTGCGCAGCAGGCCGTCGAACGGCTGCCCGCCTGCCGAGGCGGGTCCGGCCAGCGCGATTCCCGCGCCGATCAGCACGGCAACTGCCGTCCAGCTGACCAGCCGGGTCACGGCCTGGCCGCCCCAGGCCGCCACCAGCATCAGGACGAGTGCGCCTACCGTGAGCACCAGCTCCGGCAGGATCATCAGAAGATCGTTGCCCATCAGTGCGCCCCCTCGTGCGCGGCAGGGGTAGCATGATGCGCGGCCGCAGCCGCCGCTGCCGGATTACCCGGCGTCGGCTGCGAATCGCCTGCTGGCTTGGCGCGGTCGATCCGCTCCAACAGCAGGCCGACGTCGGCGCGCATCGGTTTCAAGAAGCTTTCCGGATACACGCCCATCCACAGTACGACGGCCGCGATCGGCGCCAGCAGTGCGATCTCGCGCTTGCTGATGTCCGGCATCGCCCGCACGTCGTCATGGACGATATCGCCATAGGCCACGCGGCGGTAAAGATAGAGCATATATGCCGCGCCCAGGATGATGCCGGTCGTGCAGACCAGCGCGATCCAGGTCGAGACCTGATAGGTGCCGGCCAGACTCAGGAATTCGCCGACGAAACCGCTCGTGCCCGGCAGGCCGATCGACGCCATGGTGAACAGCAGGAACAGCACGGCATAGCGTGGCATGTTGATGCTGAGGCCACCGTAGCGGCTGATCTCACGCGTATGCAGCCGGTCGTAGATGACACCGACGCACAGGAACAGCGCGCCCGATACCAGGCCGTGGCTCAGCATGACGATAATCGCGCCTTCGATGCCCTGCCGGTTGAAGGCGAACAGGCCGATCGTCACGATCGCCATGTGCGCGACCGACGAATAGGCGATCAGCTTCTTCATGTCCGACTGCACCAGCGCCACGAGGCTGGTGTAGACCACGCCGATCGCCGACAGACTGAAGATCAGCCAGACGAGCGCCGCCGACGCCTCCGGGAACATCGGTAGCGAGAAGCGCAGGAAGCCATAGCCGCCCAGCTTCAGCAGCACGCCTGCCAGAATGACCGACCCCGCGGTGGGTGCCTGAACGTGCGCGTCGGGCAGCCAGGTGTGAACCGGCCACATCGGCATCTTCACCGCAAACGACGCGAAGAAGGCGAGCCACAGCCAATATTGCGCACCGACCGGGAAATCATATTGCATCAGCGCCGGGATGTAGGTCGTCCCCGCCGTGGTCGACATCCACAGCATCGCAATCAGCATCACGATCGAGCCGAGCAGCGTGTAGAGGAAGAACTTGTAGCTGGCGTAAATGCGGTTCGCTCCGCCCCAGATACCGATGATCAGATACATCGGGATCAGGCCGGCTTCGAAGAACATATAGAACAGCAACAGGTCCTGCGCCGCGAACGTGCCGATCATCAGCACTTCGGTCAGCAGGAACGCCGCCATATATTCGGGCACCCGCTCCTGCACCGCTTCCCACGACGCGCCGATGCAGATCGGCATCAGGAAGACGCTGAGCATGATCAGCATCAGCGCGAAGCCGTCGATGCCCAGCGCATAGCTGAAGAAGCCGAAGATCGGCGCATTCTCGGTGAACTGCCACTGGGGCGCCGCACCGCCCATGTCGAAGTTCGCCCACAGCAGCACGCCGAGCGCGAAGTCGATCAGCGTCGCACCCAGCGCGATCCAGCGCGCGGTCTGGGCGTTGACGAACAGGCAGGCGATGGCCGCGACCAGCGGCACCGCGAGCATCAGCGATAGGATCGGGAAGTCAGCCACGGATCGCCCCCAATCCGATTACAGGAAACAAGCGGCTCATCGTGTGATCGCCCAGGTAACGACGGCGGTCAGGCCAAGCAGCATGACGAACGCATAGGTGTAGACGTACCCCGTCTGGATGCGGGCAGCGACGCCGCTGCCGAACTTGACGAGTGCCGCCGAGCCATTGGGCCCGAACCGGTCGATCGTGCCCTCATCACCCTTCTTCCAGAAGAGGCGGCCGAACCAGAAGGCCGGCTTCACGAACACGACGTTGTACAGCTCGTCGAAGTACCATTTGTTGAGCAGGAAGGCGTAGAGCACGCGGAACATGTCCGCGAACTTCGCCGGGAATTCCGGATGACGGATGTAGGTCAGCCAGGCGGTCAGCAGGCCGAGCAGCATGACGACCGTCGCCGACAGTTTCACCCATAGCGGCACGCCGTGCATCGCGTGCATCAGATGTTCGTCGAAGGCGATGGCGTTATTCCAGAAGGCTTCGTTCGATTCGGGCTGGATGAACCAGTGGTTGAACACGAAGCCTGCCAGCACTGCGCCGACCGAAAGGATGATCAGCGGCAGGCGCATCGACCACGGGCTCTCGTGCGGGTGATAGCCCGCCGTGCCGTCGTGGAGCTCGTGTGCACCCGGCGCATGAACGTCCGGCGTCGAGCCTGCGCCTTCTTCCGCCGCTTCGCCGTGATGGGCGTGCGCCGCTTCGGTGCCGTGCGCATGATCATGATCGTGACCATGGCCGTGCGCGTCATGCACCGCATGTTGGATGTGCTCGCTGTTGGCCCACCGCGGCTTGCCCCAGAAGGTCAGGAACATCAGGCGCCACGAATAAAAGCTGGTCAGCAGCGCGGCGAACACGCCGACATAGAACGCGAGCTGGCTCGTACCACCCCGCGCGAACGCCGCCTCCAGGATCGCGTCCTTCGAATGGAAACCCGCGAAGCCCGCATGCGCCCAGTAGATGCCGACGCCCGTGATCGCCAGCGTGCCCATCATCATCGCCCAGAAGGTGACGGGGATGTGCTTACGCAGGCCACCATAGAAGCGCATGTCCTGCTCATTGTGCATCGCGTGGATGACCGAACCGGCGCCCAGGAACAGCAGCGCCTTGAAGAAGGCGTGCGTGAACAGGTGGAACATCGCCGCGCCATAGGCGCCGACGCCGGCGGCAAAGAACATGTAGCCGAGCTGCGAACAGGTCGAATAGGCGATGACGCGCTTGATGTCGTTCTGGACGGTTCCGACGGTCGCCGCGAACAAGCAGGTCGCCGCCCCGATGAAGGTGATGAAGCCGAGCGCGGTCGGGCTGGTCGCAAACATCGGCGACAAACGACACACCATGAACACGCCCGCGGTCACCATGGTCGCTGCGTGGATCAGCGCCGACACCGGGGTCGGGCCCTCCATCGCATCCGGCAGCCAGGTGTGAAGGCCGAGCTGCGCCGACTTGCCCATCGCACCGACGAACAACAGCAGGCAGAGCACCGTCATGGTATCGAAGCGATAGCCGAGGAAGCCGATCGTCGAGCCCGCCATACCCGGCGCCGCCGCCAGGATCTCGGGGATCGAGACGGTCTGGAACACCAGATAGGTGCCGAAGATGCCGAGCATGAAGCCGAGATCACCGACGCGGTTGACGACGAACGCCTTGATCGCCGCGGCGTTGGCACTCGGTTTGCGGAACCAGAAACCGATCAGCAGGTAGGACGCGAGACCCACGCCTTCCCAACCGAAGAACATCTGGACCAGATTGTCCGCCGTCACGAGCATCAGCATCGCGAAGGTGAAGAGCGACAGATAGGCGAAGAACCGCGGCTGATCCGGGTCTTCGCTCATATACCCCCACGAATAGAGGTGCACGAGTGCGGAGACACTGGTGATGACCACCAGCATGACCGCCGTCAGGCTGTCGACGCGTAGCGCCCAGTCGAACGACATCGTGCCGGACGTCACCCAGTTGAATACCGGGGCGACATGCGCCTCCTGCGTACCCGCCAGGAAGCCGAGGAAGATCGGCCAGGACAGTGCCGCCGACACGAACAAAGCGCCGGTGGTGATGATCTTGGGCAGGGCGATACCGAACGCGCGGTTCGACAGGCCTGCGACGATGGCCGCGAGAAGCGGCAGGAAGACGATCAGCTGGATCATTCCCTTACCCCTTCATGCGGTTGACGTCGTCGACCGAGATGGTCGCACGGCCGCGGAAATAGATGACGAGGATGGCAAGGCCGATCGCGGCCTCGCCGGCAGCGACGGTCAGCACGAACATCGCGAACACCTGACCCACCAGATCGCCGAGGTACGACGAGAAGGCGACGAGGTTGATGTTCACCGCGAGCAGGATCAGCTCGATCGCCATCAGGATCAGGATCAGGTTCTTGCGGTTGGCGACGATGCCGAACACGCCCAGACCGAACAGGATCGCCGCGACGACCAGATAATGGGTCAAACCAATCACAGCTCGACCCCCTGGCCCACCGGCACATCCTTCACGTTGCGCACCGCATCCTTCGAGCGGCGGTTGATCTGACTGAAGATCGACTGCTTCCGGACGCCGCCGCGCTCGCGGTGGGTCAGCACGATCGCCCCGATCATCGCAACCAGCAGCACCAGGCCGGCCAGTTCGAAGATGAACAGGTAGCGCGAATAGAGCAGCCGCCCGATCGCCTCGATGTTCGGAACGTCTGCCGCGACCGGCGCCGCCTTGGCCGCAAGCGCGATCCCGCCGGCGCTCCAGGCGCCCGCCCCGATCACGATCTCCGCCGCCAGCGCCAGCGCCAGCGCGACGCCGACCGGCATGTAGCGTACGAAGCCTGCGCGCAGCTCTGCGAAGTCGATGTCGAGCATCATGACGACGAACAGAAAGAGCACCGCGACCGCGCCGACATAGACGATGACCAGCAGCATCGCGATGAATTCGGCGCCTGCGAGCACCATCAGGCCGGCGGCGTTGAAGAACGCCAGGATCAGCCACAGCACCGAATGCACCGGGTTGCGTGACGAAATCGTCATCGCGCCCGACAGCAGTACGATGCCTGCGAACAGGTAGAAGGCAATGGCCTGGATCATGACGCGGGATGGCCCCCTGCCATCGGTGAATCGAAAGTCATGGCGCGCTTACCGGTACGGCGCATCGGCGGCAAGGTTGGCCGCAAGCGTGCGTTCCCAGCGGTCGCCGTTCGCCAGCAGCTTGGCCTTGTCGTAGATCAGCTCTTCGCGCGTCTCGGTCGAGAATTCGAAGTTCGGACCCTCGACGATGGCGTCGACCGGGCAGGCCTCCTGGCACAGGCCGCAGTAGATGCACTTCGTCATGTCGATGTCGTAGCGCGTCGTCCGGCGGCTGCCGTCGTCGCGCGGTTCGGCCTCGATCGTGATCGCCAGCGCCGGGCACACCGCTTCGCACAGCTTGCACGCGATGCAGCGTTCCTCGCCGTTCGGGTAGCGACGCAGCGCGTGCTCGCCCCGGAAGCGCGGCGAAATCGGGTTCTTCTCGAACGGATAGTTGATCGTCGCCTTCGGCTTGAAGAAGTACTTCAGCGTCTTGGCGTGGGCGCCGATGAACTCCCACAAAGTGAACGATCGGACGACTTGGGCGAGGCTCACAGCGGCGCTCCCACACGAGCAAACATCAGATACCCCGAGACGAGGAACACGAAGAACAGGCTGAGCGGCAGGAACACCTTCCAGCCCAGGCGCATCAGCTGGTCGTAGCGATAGCGCGGGACCGTCGCCTTCACCCAGCTGAATACGAAGAAGAAGAACAGGATCTTGGCGAACAGCCAGATGATGCCCGGGACATAGTAAAGCGGTGCCCAGTCGACCGGCGGCAGCCAGCCACCCCAGAACAGGATGGCGTTCAGCGCGCACATCAGGATGACGTTGGCATATTCTCCCAACCAGAAGAGCGCGAAGCTCATCGACGAATATTCGGTCTGATACCCCGCGACGAGCTCCGACTCCGCCTCGGTCAGGTCGAACGGCGCGCGCTGCGTTTCCGCCATCGACGAGATCAGGAAGGTCACCGCCATCGGGAACAGCAGCGGGTTGAACCCGAAGCCGTTCAGCAGGCCGAAGATATGCCCGGTCTGTTCGGTCACGATCGTCGACAGGTTGAAGCTGCCCGCCCACATCACGACCGAGATCAGGATGAAGCCGATCGCGACTTCGTAACTGACCATCTGTGCCGCGGCGCGCAGTGCCGAGAAGAACGGATATTTCGAGTTCGACGCCCAGCCCGCGATGATGATGCCGTACACGCCGATCGACGAGGCCGCGAGTACGTAGAGCAACCCGACGTTGATGTTCGCAACGACGACGCCGGGCGAGAACGGCACCACCGCCCACACAATCAGCGCGACCGTGAAGGTGATGATCGGCGCCAGCAGGAACAGCCCGCGGTTGGCCGACGACGGGATGATGGTTTCCTGCAGGAAGACCTTCAGACCGTCGGCGAACGACTGGAGCAGGCCGAACGGCCCGACGACGTTCGGCCCCCGGCGCAGCGCCATCGCCGCCCAGATCTTGCGATCGGCATAGATGATCATCGCAACCGCCAGCATCAGCGGCAGCGCGATCACGAGGATGCCGATCAGCGTCGCGAGCGTCCAGGCGCCGGCGTAGGGCAGCCCGAGGTCTTGGAAGAAAGCGGTCATCGGGCCTTTTCCGTCACCCCCGCGGAGGCGGGGGTAAATTGGCGCAGGTCATGGAAGGAACCGACGCAGTAGCCAGAATTGATCCCCGCCTTCGCGGGGATGACGGTGGAGGGGTTCGAGCGCATCACTCCGCCGCCTCCGCAAACTCTTCCCCGTGCAGGATTTCGGCCGAACACCGCTGCATCGTCGGGCTCGCCCGGCAGATGCTGTTGGTCAGGTAGAAATCCTTCACCGTATAGGCGACTTCGCCCGAGGAGGCGGTCGGCAGCGACGGCACGCTCCAGTCGAAGCGGGCGAGCCCCTCCTCCGCCAGCGCCGGAACCGCGGCGTACATCTTCGCGCGCAGTTCCTCGAACGTGTCGAACGGCAGCGGCGTGCCCAGACGTTCGCTCAGCGCGCGCAGTATCGTCCAGTCCTCGCGGGCATCGCCCGGCGGGAACACGGCACGGTCGCCACGCTGCACACGGCCCTCGATGTTGACGTAAGTGCCGGGCTTTTCGGCATAGGTCGCCGCCGGCAGGATGACGTCGGCATGATGCGCACCCGCGTCGCCGTGATGGCCGACGAACACCTTGAACGCACCCTCGAACGCCGCGTGGTTCACTTCGTCCGCACCCATGAAGAACACGAGCTTGGGCTTTGCATCGAT
This sequence comes from Roseomonas aeriglobus, assembly GCA_016937575.1. Taxonomy (NCBI): domain Bacteria; kingdom Pseudomonadati; phylum Pseudomonadota; class Alphaproteobacteria; order Acetobacterales; family Roseomonadaceae; genus Muricoccus; species Muricoccus aeriglobus. The sequence goes on from JAFHKN010000002.1 coordinate 1,744,909, forward strand.
CAGATCGGCGACACCGCCTGCGCGGCCGACGCCGAGCATCAGGCTGCCCATCCGCGAGGCCGAGAAGTGGAGAACGTTGTAGCCGTTCCAGCCATCCTTCACGAGACCGAGCGTGTCGACCAGCGCCAGCGTCGCGCCCTGCGCGGTGTTCAGCGGCGCCCCGCCGACGATCACCATAGGGAACTTGGCGTCCGCGAACGCCTTGGTCACCGCCTCGGGCAGCTTGCCGAGCAGCGACAGGTCGTTACCGAGCCATTCGACCGAGTAGGTCAGGTCCGTCTCCGGCCCGATCGCGAAGACCTTCGCGCCCTTCTTGATCGCCTTGCGGATGCGGGTGTTGACCAGCGCCGCTTCCCAACGGACGTTGGTGCCGACCAGCAGGATCGCATCGGCCTGTTCGACACCGGCGATCGTCGAGTTGAAGTTGACTGCGGCCAGGCTCGACGTGTCGTATTTGGCGCCCGTCTGCCGGCCCTCGATCAGGTCCGAGCCCAGCGACGACAGCAATGTCTTGGTCGCAAAGATCGTCTCGCAATCCAGCATGTCGCCGTGCACGGCCGCCACGCTGCTCCCGGCCACCTTGGCAGCCGCAGCGATCGCCTCGAACGCCTCGTCCCAGCTCGCAGCGACGAGCTTGCCGTCACGGCGGACATAGGGCTTGTCGAGGCGACGGCGGATCAGGCCGTCGACGTGGTGGCGCGTCTTGTCATGCGCCCATTCCTCGTTGACGTCCTCGTTGATCCGCGGAAGCGCGCGCAGCACTTGGCGGCCGCGGCTGTCGAGCCGGATGTTGGTGCCGACCGCATCCATCACGTCGATCGCCAGCGTCTTGCGCAGCTCCCATGGCCGCGCCTCGAACGCATAGGGCTTCGACGTGAGCGCGCCCACCGGGCACAGATCGACGACGTTGCCCGACAGCTCCGACTGGACGGCGCCCTCGAGGTAAGACGTGATCTGCATGTTCTCGCCGCGATACAGCGCGCCGATATCCTCGACGCCCGCCACTTCCTCGGCGAAGCGCACGCAGCGAGTGCACTGGATGCAGCGGGTCATGACCGTCTTCACGATCGGACCCATATACTTCTCGGTCACCGCCCGCTTGTTCTCGGTGTAGCGGGAATGGCCGCGGCCATAGGCGACCGACTGGTCCTGCAGGTCGCACTCGCCGCCCTGGTCGCAGATCGGGCAATCGAGCGGGTGGTTGATGAGCAGAAACTCCATCACCCCCTCGCGCGCCGCCTTCACCATGGGTGAATCGGTGCGGATTTCCTGATTGTCGGCGGCCGGCAGCGCGCACGACGCCTGCGGTTTCGGCGGTCCGGGCTTCACCTCGACCAGGCACATGCGGCAGTTGCCGGCGATGCTGAGGCGCTCGTGATAGCAGAAGCGCGGAATTTCCTTCCCAGCAGCCTCACAGGCCTGGAGCACCGTGGCACCGGCGGGGACCTCGACTTCGATCCCGTCGACTTTAACCTTGGGCATTATTCGGCAGCCTCTTGCATGGGCGAGAAACCCCCACCCTGCCGTTCGATGATCCGGCGTTCGATTTCCGGACGGAAGTGACGGATCAGGCCCTGGATCGGCCAGGCCGCCGCGTCGCCCAGCGCGCAGATGGTGTGGCCTTCGACCTGCTTCGTGACCTGGTGCAGCGTGTCGATCTCGCTGATGTCGGCGTCGCCGGTGCGCAGCCGTTCCATCACGCGCCACATCCAGCCAGTGCCTTCGCGACATGGCGTGCACTGGCCGCAGCTCTCGTGCTTGTAGAAGTAGGACAGGCGGCTGATCGCGCGGACGATGTCGGTCGACTTGTCCATGACGATGACCGCCGCGGTGCCGAGGCCCGAGCCCAGCGCCTTCAGCCCGTCGAAATCCATCGGGCAGTCCATGATCTGCGCCGCCGGCACCAGCGGAACCGACGAGCCGCCGGGGATGACGGCGAGCAGATTGTCCCATCCGCCGCGGATGCCGCCGCAATGCTTCTCGATCAGTTCGCGGAACGGGATGCTCATCGCTTCCTCGACCACGCAGGGCTTTTCCACATGGCCGCTGATCTGGAAAAGCTTGGTGCCCTTGTTGTTCTCTGCGCCGAAACTCGCGAACCATTCGGGGCCGCGGCGCAGGATGGTCGGGGCGACCGCAATCGATTCGACGTTGTTGACCGTCGTCGGGCAGCCATAGAGGCCTGCGCCGGCCGGGAACGGCGGCTTCAGGCGCGGCTGGCCCTTCTTGCCCTCCAGGCTCTCGATCATCGCGGTCTCTTCGCCGCAGATGTAGGCGCCCGCACCGCGGTGGACGAACACGTCGAAATCGTAGCCCGACTTGCACGCGTTCTTGCCCAGGAAGCCGCGGTCATAGGCCTCCGCGACGGCGGCGAACAGCGTTTCCGCCTCGCGGATATATTCGCCGCGGATGTAGATATAGGCCGCGCGCGCGCGCATCGCGAAGCCCGCGACCAGCGCGCCTTCGATCAGCAGGTGCGGATCGTGGCGGATGATCTCGCGATCCTTGCACGACCCGGGTTCGGATTCGTCGGCGTTGATGACCAGGAAGCTCGGACGATCGGGCCGCGGCTCCTTGGGCATGAACGACCATTTCATGCCGGTCGGGAACCCCGCACCGCCACGACCGCGCAGGCCCGACGCCTTGATCCGATCGATGATCGTATCCTGGCCGAGCTCCAGCAGCGCCTTGGTATTGTCCCACGCGCCGCGGGCCATTGCCGCGTCGATGTTCCACGGCTGATAGCCGTAGAGGTTGGTGAAGATGCGGTCCTTGTCGGCGAGCATCAGCCTTCGCCCTTCTTCTTCTTGGCCTGGGTAGCGGCGTAGATCGCAATGAAGCTCATGAACACGGCGATGAAAGACGCGAAGATCGCGATATAGGCGGGGTTCACTTGCGGCCTCCGAGCAGCTTCTGGCCGCCGGCGAGGATTGCGACGACGATCGCCGCGCCGATCAGCACGCCGAGCAGCTTGAAGCTGAGCTTCAGGACCCAGCCCAGGACGACGATGGCGCCGATGACCGCCAGGATGGTGACGAGCGTGTTCTTGCTCATGCCGACCACTCCGGGCGGTAGTCGTGGTTCTCGGTGACCATCGCGGTCAGCGTGGTCGGCCCGCCCAGCGGCTCCACCGTGTGGCGCCCTGGCTCCTGCGTACCGGTCTTCGGCGTTTCGCCGGCGGCCAGCGCCTGGAGCAGCGCGGTGGTGCGGTCGTAATCGAGATCTTCGTAATTGTCGTCGTTGATCTGGACCATCGGCGCCGACGCGCAATTGCCCATGCACTCGACCTCGGTCAGCGTGAACAGGCCGTCGGGTGTCGTCTTGCCCTTGTTCAGCCCCATGTTCTTGCACGCCGCCATCACGTCGTCCGACCCGCGCAGCATGCACGGCGTCGTGCCGCACACCTGGACGTGGAATTTGCCGACAGGGGCGAGGTTGAACATCGTATAGAAGGTCGCGACCTCCAGCACGCGGATGTAGGCGACGCCGATCTGGCGCGCGACGAACTCGATCACCGGGATCGGCAGCCACCCTTGCGTGCTCGTCTCCGCCCCAACCTGGCGCTGGGCGAGGTCGAGCAGCGGGATCGACGCGGATTGCTGGCGGCCGGCCGGATAGCGACCGATGATCTCGTTCGCCTTTTTCTGATTCTCGTCCGTCCAGGCAAAGCCGCCCCAGCGGGCGCGGACTTCCGCTTCGTCGGGGATCTGGGGTGCGTCAGCCACGGCTGTCAGCCTTCTGAAGTTCACGCAGCGACGGCATCAACCGGCCGCTAATAACAAGCAGACCCGTCAGGCCGCCCCAGAGGGCGAACGGAACCTGAAAGAGCCCAAACACATCGGCGAGCAACGTAGCCGCCAAGACGGCTACGCCCGACAGCCATACAAGCTGAGTCGCGGCAAGCGTCACCGGTCGCACTCCCCAAACACGACGTCGATCGCACCAAGGATGGCGGTCGTGTCCGCGAGCATGTGGCCCTTCGACATGAAGTCCATCGCCTGGAGGTGGCTGAACGCGGTCGGGCGGATCTTGCAGCGATACGGCTTGTTGGTGCCGTCGCTGACCAGATAGACGCCGAATTCACCCTTGGGGCTTTCGGTCGCGACATAGACTTCGCCGGCGGGCACGTGAAAGCCCTCGGTATACAGCTTGAAGTGATGGATCAGCGCTTCCATCGACCGCTTCATCTCGCCGCGCTTGGGCGGGCCGACCTTGCGATCGGTGGTCATGATCGGGCCTTCGGGCATCTGCGCCAGGCACTGCTTCATGATGCGGGCCGACTGGCGGACCTCTTCGACGCGGACCATGAACCGATCGTAGCAGTCGCCGCGGGTTCCGACGGGCACGTCGAATTCCATCCGGTCGTACACGTCATAGGGCTGCGACTTGCGCAGGTCCCACGGGATGCCGGCGGCGCGGATCATGGGGCCCGAGAAGCCCCACTTGATCGCGTCGTCGCGGCTGACGACGGCGATGTCGACGTTGCGTTGCTTGAAGATGCGGTTCTCCGCGACCAGGCTAATCGCATCTTCGAACAGCTTGGGCAGGCGATCGTCGAGCCAGTCGGCCAGGTCGGCGAGCAGCTTGAGCGGCACGTCCTGATGGACGCCGCCGACGCGGAAGTAGTTCGCGTGCATGCGAGCGCCCGAGAAGCGCTCGTAGAAGTTCATGCAGTCTTCGCGGATTTCGAACAGCCACAGGTTCGGCGTCATCGCGCCGACGTCCATGACGTGCGACCCGAGGTTGAGCATGTGGTTCTTGATGCGCGTCAGTTCGGCGCACAGCACGCGGATATACTGGGCACGCAGCGGCACTTCGAGGTCGAGCAGCTTCTCGACCGCCAGCACATAGCTGTGCTCCATGCACATCGGCGAGCAGTAATCGAGCCGGTCGAAATACGGCAGCGCCTGCTGGTACGTCTTGTATTCGATCAGTTTTTCGGTGCCGCGATGCAGCAGGCCGACGTGCGGATCGATGCGTTCGATGATCTCGCCATCGAGTTCCATGACCAGCCGCAGCACGCCGTGCGCAGCCGGGTGCTGGGGACCGAAGTTGATCGTATAATTCTGGATTTCGACGTCGCCCGGCGTCGGATCACCCGCGTCGGTACGACCTTCGATCTCGTCGATATACTCGTTCATTGGTTCTGCCCCTTGCCCTTGCCGGGCACGACATCGGGGTCGGCCGGCGTCGGGCCGGAATGCGGGTGCGGCTTGCCGGCGCCGGTCTGTTCCGGAGCATCGGTCGTCTTTGGCTCGGCGGTCTTCGCCTTCTCCACCTCCGACGCTGCGGCATCGGCCTTCTGCAGCTGGTCGGCGGTCACCGGCGACGGCGCGCCCTTGGCCTGAGGCTGAACCCCCTTCTCATCGCCCGGCAAGACGTATTCCGCGCCTTCCCATGGGCTCATGAAGTCGAAATTCCGGAAGTCCTGCGCAAGCGCAACCGGCTGGTAGACGACGCGCTTCGCTTCTTCCGAATAGCGCAGCTCGACGAAGCCCGAGAGCGGGAAGTCCTTGCGCTGCGGGTGGCCGCGGAAGCCGTAATCGGTCAGGATTCGGCGCAGGTCCGGGTTGCCGGAGAACAGCACGCCGTACATGTCGTAGACTTCGCGTTCGAGCCAGCCCGCGACCGGCCAGATGCCCGTGACCGACGGCACCGGCTGCACCTCATCGGTCGTCACGCGGACGCGAATGCGGTGGTTGCGGGTGAGCGACAGCAGGCAATAGACGACGTCGAACCGCTCGGGCCGCGACGGATAGTCGACGCCGGCGATCTCCATCAGCTGCTGATACTCGAGACCCGGCGTGTCGCGTAACAGAGTCATCGCAGGCACGATTTGCGCGCGATCGATCGTCAGCGAAACCTCGCCGACCAGATCGGTTGCCTCGACCAGCATGTCGCCCAGCGTCGACGTCGCAAGCTCGATCACGCCCGGGTTCAGGCCCGGGGTGTAGAGGGGGGCCGGCGCCCTCACCGTTCCACCGTCCCGACCCGGCGGATCTTTCGCTGGAGCTGCATGATGCCGTAGAGCAGGGCCTCCGCCGTCGGCGGGCAGCCGGGCACATAGACGTCGACCGGTACCACGCGGTCGCAACCACGCACGACGCTGTACGAATAATGGTAATAGCCGCCGCCATTGGCGCAGCTGCCCATCGAGATCACGTACTTCGGCTCCGACATCTGGTCGTAGACGCGACGCAGCGCCGGGGCCATTTTGTTGCACAACGTGCCCGCGACGATCATCACGTCCGACTGGCGCGGGGACGCGCGCGGCGCGGCGCCGAAGCGTTCGAGGTCGTAACGGGGCATGTTGACGTGGATCATCTCGACCGCGCAGCACGCGAGGCCGAAGGTCATCCACCACAGCGAGCCGGTGCGCGCCCACTGAAACAGCTCTTCGGTCGAGGTGACCAAAAAGCCCTTGTCGTTGAGCTCGCCGTTCAGGTCGTTGAAGAACGACTGATCGGGCATCGTGCCCGGCGCCGGCGCCTGATCCAGCGAAATGCTGCCCTGCTGCGACGCGCCCATGATATTCTGAGGTGTCTGGCTCATTCCCAGTCCAACGCCCCCTTCTTCCACGCATAGACAAGGCCGAGCGCCAGTTCGGCGATGAAGACCATCATCGACGTCCAGGCGACCCACCCCAGATCGAACACCGTGACCGCCCAGGGGTAGATGAAGGCAGCTTCGAGGTCGAAGATGATGAACAGGATCGCGACGAGATAGAAGCGCACGTCGAACTGACTGCGCGAATCCTCGAACGCGGGGAAGCCGCATTCATATTCGGTCAGCTTTTCCGGCGTCGGTTTATGCGCGCCCGTGAAGCGCGCCGCGATCATCGGCAGGACGACGAACGCCCCCGACAGGACGAGCGCGATCCCAAGGAACATCAGGATCGGCAGATATTGCGACAGATCGACCAAAATGCGCTCTCGCAGATGCGAACAAAAGGATGCCGCGGGCTCTAGACCCCGGGGGTCCGGGGGGCAAGGGTTTGCGCGGTGAGAATGAATCGCAAAAGGCCCTGCAATCCTCCCCATTCATGGGGAGGGGGACCACGCGCAGCGTGGTGGAGGGGGTGCGCCGCAAGCTGGTCGCCCGCGGATAGCCCCCTCCACCCCGCCGCTGGCGCGGCGCGGTCCCCCTCCCCGTTCCGGGGAGGATTTTCGCGTTACCTGAGCGCCCCCGCCACCAGTTTGTGCAGGCGGGAATGAAGCTGGTCGTTCGCCGCCAGCACTTCGCCTTTTTCCACGGCCCGGTCCGTGCCACGGAAGTCGGTGACGAAGCCGCCCGCTTCCTTGACCAGCAACCAGCCTGCCGCAACGTCCCACGGCTTCAGTCCGCTTTCCCAAAACGCGTCGTACCGTCCCGCCGCGACCCAGGCGAGATCGAGTGCAGCCGACCCGAAGCGGCGGATGCCCGCGACTTCCGGAGCGACCGCACCGAAAATCCGGCTCCACTGGACGAAGTCGCCGTGGCCGAGGAACGGGATGCCCGTTGCAACCAGCGAGTCGGCGAGTTCCCGGCGCGACGACACGCGCAGGCGGTTGCCCTGGACCCAGGCCCCGCGGCCCTTCTCGGCCCAGAAGCCTTCATCGGTCAGCGGCTGATAGACCATGCCATGGGTGATGCCGCCGACCGGATCGTCGACCGCGATCGAGATGGCGAAATGCGGAATGCCGTGCAGGAAGTTGCTGGTGCCATCCAGCGGATCGACGATCCACCGCGGCTTCGACGGATCACCCGGGATCTCGCCGCCCTCTTCCAGCAACATGCCCCAGTCCGGCCGCGCCTTGCGCAGTTCCTCGACGATCGTCTCTTCGGCGCGCTTGTCGGCCATCGACACGAAATCGGCCGGCCCCTTGCGACTGACCTGGAGGTTCTGGACCTCGCCGAAGTCGCGACGCAGGCGCGGCGCTGCCTTGCGGACGGCGCGCTCCATGACGGTGATGAGGCCGGAATGCGAAACCATATATCTTCCTTTGCCCCTCTCCCTAGGGGAGAGGGAGGGGCCCGCCGCCGACAGGCGGTGGGAGGGTGAGGTCAGGGCAGATCGATAACTGCCCTCCCCCGACCCTCTCCCAAAGGGAGAGGGCTATCGATCAATCAGCACGACAGGTGAAACCTGCGCCGTCGGCCGGGCCAGGCCCGCCTGCCGGTCGGCGGATCGTGCGAGATAGCGTCGCTATTTCGTCTCAATCCGCGCGACGGACGTACGCCTGCTCGTACACGTCGACCACGATCTTCGTGCCGCTCGTGATATGCGGCGGCACCATCACGCGCACGCCATTGTCGAGTACCGCCGGCTTGTAGCTCGACGAGGCCGTCTGGCCCTTCACCACCGCGTCGGCCTCGACGATCGTCGCTTCGATCGTGTCGGGCAGCTGCACCGAGATGGCTTCCTCGTCATAGAGTTCCATGACCACGTCCATCCCGTCCTGCAGGAAGGCCGCCGCGTCACCGAGCAGGTCGCGCGGCAGGGTCGTCTGGTCGTAGGTTTCCTTGTCCATGAAGACCAGATTGTCCCCTTCCGCGAACAGGAACTGGAAATCCTTGGTGTCCAGGCGGACGCGCTCGACCGTTTCGGCCGACCGGAAGCGGACGTTGTTCTTGCGGCCGTCACGCAGGTTCTTCAGCTCGACCTGCATATACGCCCCGCCCTTGCCGGGCTGGGTGTGCTGGATCTTGACCGCGCGCCAGATGCCGCCTTCGTATTCGATGATGTTGCCGGGACGGATGTCCACGCCGCTGATCTTCATGGGTTCTCGACCTGTTGGAAAGAGCCGGGAGCGCGGGGTTTGCCGCGTCCGAGGGCGCCGCCCTTACCGCGTGGGCGCCGATCCGGCAAGCAGCGGGTAGGGATTGACCGGAGTGCCGCCATACCAGCGCTCACCCGGCGCCATCCGCGACAGGCCGAAATGCAGGTGATAGTTGCCGGCCCCGGCATTGCCCGTATCGCCGACGAAGCCGATGTGCTGCCCCGCCCGCACCGCCAGCCCCTCACGCATCTCGGCGGCATAGGCCGCGAGATGGGCGTAATAATAGCTCCATCGGCCGTCGCGCGAGCGGATGTAGAGGGTATGCCCCCCTGCCCCGCTGTCGAAAATCTTCTCCACCGTCCCCGCCGCTGCCGCCAGCACCGGCGTGCCCCCCGGCGCCATGATGTCGGTCCCCAGATGGGGTCGCGCGCCGCCATCGCGCGCTTGACCCCAGGTGTCGACGATCTGCCGTGCGGTCACACCCTGAACCGGGACGACCAAGCCGGACGGGGCGACGACCGGCGGCGTGTCCGTGCGCCCGGCCGCGGGGACCGGCGCGGGTGGCGCCGCCACCCGCTCGATCCGGCCGGTGAAGCGGACCATCGATGCGATCGCGGCCAGGCCCATCGCCAGAAAGGCTGCAAGATACAGTCCGAACCGCCGCGCCCGTCGTCCGCGCGACGCGGGTGCGGTCATCGGGGCCGGAGCCGTCGTCATGCGCGGAAGATCGCCTTCGTACCCGGCTTCACCATCAGTGCAACGCGTGCGGCATCCCAATTGGTGAGACGAATGCAGCCGTTGCTTTCGGTACGACCGATATTCTGCGGCTCGGGTGTGCCATGGATGCCATAATGTGGTTTCGACAGGTCCATCCAGACGACGCCGACCGGGTTATTCGGTCCGGGCTGGAGGACCGCTTCCTTGGCGCCGGGCTTGGTGCCCGCGATCAGATCGGGATCGAACTTCCAGTCGGGGTTGAACGCCGTCCCCTTGATCGTCCACGTCCCGATCGGTAACGGGAATTCGGCAGAGCCCATGGTGGCGCTGAACTGGGCAAGCAACTTGTCGTCCTTGTCCATCACGCGCAGCACGCCGTCGGACTTGTCGACGACGATATGATCGGCCTGTGGCTGCTTGGCGTCGACATTCAGCATCGTCGCCGTCGCGCGCCATTTGGGGTCGTCGATCGTATAATCGCGCGACGTCGGCAACGCATTGGGCACGACGATCCGCGTTCCCGCACGCATCATCGTCTCCGGGCTGTTCAGCGCGACCAGCGTCTGCGGCGTCGTATGGAACATCTCGGCCAGCTTCTCGAGCGGCGAATGATATCCGAGCGCAGGAAGCTTTGCCTGTTCGTTGTAATCCTTGGAGATTCTGCCGATATACGGACCGGCCAGCATCTCATTCGTCAGTATGACGGCCTTGACCGGCCGCCAGGCGCGATGGGGATAGAGCGCGCGCAGCGTCGCCTGGTCCGCCTCCCCCGTCTGCTTCAGGCCGCGGCTTTCCTGAAAACCCTTCAGCGCCGCCTTCAGCGATTGGCCACCCTTGCCGTCGAGCACGCCGGGGCCGAAGCCGAGCTCGTCGAGAATCACCTGGACGTGGAGCACGCCGGGATCGACGGCGACCGGCTTGACGGCTGCGGCCGATGGAGCCTGGGCGTCCGCCGCCGGTGCGTGCGATCCGACCGCCAGTGTCGTCAATCCCAGGCCGGCCACTGCCAGCAACACCCGATCCCGCATCCTCAAACCCTTTCGTTACGCACACTTACCAATGGCGTAACGAGAAAAGCGGTCGGAGGTTTCCGGCGGGGGCGATCAGCCGAGCAGGTCGGCAAAGGCGCGCACCGCCGCGGCCTCGTCCCCGCCCCACACCGCATGCGACACCGCCAGGAAGTCGGCGCCGGCGGCAATCAGCGGTCCGGCGTTCGCCGGCGTAATCCCGCCGATCGCAACGCAGGGTATCTCGAACAGCGCGCCCCACCACGACAGGATCGACGGATCGGGCACGTGCTGGGTCTGCTTGGTCGTCGTCGGGTAGAAGGCGCCGAACGCGACATAATCCGCCCCCGCCTCCCCGGCCTCCATCGCGAGATGCCGGCTGTCGTGGCAGGTCACGCCGATCTGCGCGTTCGGGCCGAGCACGTCGCGCGCCTCCCGCGCATCGCCGTCCGACTGGCCGAGATGCACGCCGTCCGCGCCCAGGCGCTTGGCCAGACTGACGCTGTCGTTGACGATGAAGGCCACCTCGCGGTCGGCGCAGATCCTCTGGAGCGGTTCGGCCAGCTTTGCGGCGGTGTGTTGATCGACGTCCTTCACCCGAAACTGGAAGGCCGCGACCGAGCCGGCATCGAGCGCGCGAGCGAGCCGATCGGCGAATCCGCCGCCCACGTCGAGCGGCGAGATGAGATACAATTGACACGGACCCCGCCGCTCGTCCCGCACGAAACGTTGCGCGAAACCGGGGTCGAGGGGGCCGAGCGGGTCGTCGTTCGGGTCGGTCATGCGGGGGTGCGTAGCGCGTCGAACGCTCTGACGAAAGCGCTCGGATCGTCGAGCCGATGCGCTATGGCTCGGATTGCCGGTCGACCGGGCAATGGCCCGATCAAATCGACGACACCGTTGGGATGCGTCAACAGCGCCAAGTCGAGAACCGCCTTGTCGCGCCAGATACGTATCGGGACCTCCATATGCCCGCGAGCGATGGATTCGGTGGGGAGATCGACATGTCGCAATGTGCCGACACGCATGACCAAATGGCGCCGATCAAGCAGCACGGGGCGCTTCGGCATCACGATTAGCAGTCGGATCAGCCAGATCACGCCTACGACCGTCGCCATGGACAGCACAAGCGCTACCATCCCGCTCCAAGCCAACGCGACAAGCAGATGGACGACGCTCAATTCTCTGACAGACTAGCTGACGAGCGCCCAAAGCATCGGCGCGATGCCGCGATGGTAGAAGAAGCGCTGTACCTCTTCTCCTTCATCGGACATCGCGCCAGGCGCCATTATGCCTCGACCGGCACCTTCTTCGTCGACGCCGCGTGGATCTCGTCGATCGCACCGCCCAACGACGCGTCGAAGTCCTCGTCCGACATCGGCGCGCGGAGGTCTTCGAGCAGCGCACGGCTGAAGCTCGCGATCATCCCGCGGTTCTTTGCCAGTTCGGCGCATGCCTCGGGTCGCGCATAGCCGCCCGATAGCGCGACGACGCGCAGGACGCGCGGGTGGTCGACCAGCGGGTCGAACAGACCGGCCTGCGCCGGAATCGACAGCTTCAGCATGACCTTTTCGTCACCCGGCATCGCGTCGAGCGCCTTGAGGAGTTCATCGCGCAGGATCGCATCGGCTTGCGACCGCTCCGGGCTCTTGATGTTGACCTCCGGCTCGATGATCGGGACCAGGCCGTGGCCGAGCACCTGCTGCGCGACCTCGAACTGCTGCTTCACGACCGAAGCGATGCCTTCTGCGTTGGCGAGGTTGATGACCGAGCGCTCCTTGGTGCCGAACACGCCCAGCCCCTTGGCGCGGGAAAGCAGCGCGTCGAGCTCGGGCATCGGCTTCATCAGCTGCACCCCGTTCTCCTCGGCCTCCAGACCCTTGTCGATCTTGATGAACGGCACGACACCCCGCTCGATCAGCGCCTGCGGTGCGGGCTTGCCGTCGACCTGGCCATCCATCGTCCGCTCGAACAGGATCGCGCCGAGAACCTTTTCACCGGTAAAGCAGGGCGAGGTGATGATGCGGCTGCGCATCTGGTGGATGAGCCCGAACATCTCCTCGTCCGACCCCCAGGCCCCCTCTTCGATGCCATAGCCCTTCAACGCCTTGGGCGTGGACCCGCCCGACTGGTCGAGCGCGGCGATAAAGCCCTGACCATCGGCGATCTTGGCGGTCATTTCCTGCGTATTCATGAGGTTCCTCGACTGATTATAGTTCTGGTATCAAAGAGCCAGCCAGCGCTGGAGGGCCTGATCGACCTGTTCCATGCGGGTGGCGGACAACGTGCCGACGACGCGGACGAGCCGGTCGCGGCGGATCGACTGGAGGCGGTCGACCTGAATATCGGACGGCGCCCGCAGGCCGTTTTCAGGGGACGGCGAGACGGGCACGCGAAACAGCCGCTCGCCGCCGACATGCGTCGTCACTGGGCAGAGCGTGATGCTGCTATGCGTGTCGTTGAAGGTATCGGACTGGACGACGACGCCGGGACGCAGACGATCGTCGCCCTCGCCCGGGCCCGACACGAGCACGACGGCGCCGCGGATCAGTTCCACGCGCCGTCCTCACAATCAATGGCTTCCCAGAAATCAGGCGCCTGCTCGGCATCGCGCCGAGAGGCGGCCAATGACTGACGCCGCGCCTCCGACCGATAGGCCTCATCGTGAAGATCGACATAGCGACGGACAGCATCGCGCGCGATGTCACTCTTAGACCGCCCCTGCGAGCGCGCGACGGCGGTCAATCGTCGTTCGAGATCGTCATCGAGCCGGACACCGAGCATCGCTGCACCTACGTGTTTAACATGTTAAACGTAGCAGGCTGCCGTCGACTCTTCAAGGCGAGAGGGGGTCATGGCTAAAGCCGCGCCTTTTCACTGTGATAAGACGATGATCAGCCGCGCGTCAGCGCAGCTACCCCGGGCAGGTCCTTGCCTTCCATCCACTCGAGGAACGCGCCGCCAGCGGTTGAGACGAAGGTAAAGTCGTCCGCCGCGCCGGCCTGGTTCAGCGCCGCGACCGTATCCCCGCCCCCGGCGACCGAGACGAGGCCGCCCTCCTTCGTCAGCGCCGCGGCCGTCCGCGCGAGACTGACGGTCGCGGTGTCGAACGGCGGCGTTTCGAACGCGCCAAGCGGTCCGTTCCACACGAGCGTGCGACAATTCTTCAGAACGTCGGCCAGCGCCTCGGTCGCCGCCGGGCCGATGTCGAGGATCATTTCGTCGGCGGCCACTTCATGGACGTTGACCGTGCGCGTCGGCGGGTTGGCCTTGAATTCCTTGGCGACGACGACGTCATACGGCAGGTGGACGGTGCAATTGGCCGCATCCGCCGCGTCGAGGATCTCCTCCGCAGTCCCGGTCAGGTCGTGCTCGCACAGCGACTTGCCGACATCGACGCCGCGCGCCGCCAGAAACGTGTTGGCCATGCCGCCGCCGATGATGAGGTGATCGACCTTGCCGACCATCTGCTTCAGCACGTCGAGCTTGGTCGAAACCTTGGCGCCGCCGACGACCGCGGCAACCGGATGCTGGGGGTTGCCCAGCGCCTTGTCGAGCGCGTCGAGTTCAGCCTCCATCGCGCGGCCCGCGAAGGCGGGCAGCTTTCGCGCGACGCCCTCGGTCGAGGCATGCGCGCGGTGCGCGGCGGAGAAAGCGTCGTTGACGTACAGGTCGCCGAGCGCCGCAATACGATCGACCATCTCGGCGTCGTTCTTCTCCTCACCGGCGAAGAATCGGGTATTCTCCAGGATCGCCACGTCGCCCGGGTTCATCGTCGCGACCGCCTCCGGGGCGCCGTCCCAATCGACGAACTGGACCGAACGCCCGAGCACGTCCTGATAGGCGCTGGTGACCAGCGACAGGCTCATCTCGGGATTGCGTTGCCCCTTGGGCCGGCCGAAATGGGCCAGGATCAATACGATCGCACCCTTGTCCGAAAGCTCGGTGACGGTCGCGAGCGTCGCACGCAGACGCGTGTCGTCGGTGACGCGGCCATCGGCCATGGGCACGTTCAGATCCTCGCGGACCAACACGCGCTTGCCGTGGACGTCACCGATATCGTCGAGGGTCTTGAAGGGTCGCGTCATGCTTCGATCCTTATTTCGTCGCCGACGGCGATCTCGCCACCGGTAATCACCATCGCGCAGGCCCCGCCGCGCCAGTCAGGTGTCAGCGCCGCGCGCAGCCCGTCGGCCAGCGCCTCCATCCGCTCGCACGGATCGGTTTCGCGCGTAATTTCCAGCACCACGTTCGCACCGATGCGCAGGCGGACACCCTTCGTCTGCGGCAGGTCGAGCCCGTCGACCAGCAGGTTCGCGCGGCGTTCCTGCCAGCCGATGCTGTGCCCGACCTCCGCCATCGCCGCGTCCCAGTCGCCGCGTTCGATGAGGGTGACCTGGCGCTTATAGGGCTTGCCCTTCATCGCGCCCCGGAAATCCCCGGCGATGCCGGTTTCCGGAGTAACGCGGGCGTGCTCGATCACTTCCATCGGCGCCTTCGGGCGCGCGTGGCGAGCGATGCCGAGAAGCACGCCCATCGCGCGTCAGCCGAGCTTTGCCATCGCGCAGGCGGTGTCCACCATGCGATTGGAGAAGCCCCATTCATTGTCGTACCAGCTGACGACGCGCACCAGCTTGCCATCGAGTACCGCGGTTTCCAGGCTGTCGACGGTCGACGATGCCGGCGTGTGGACGATGTCGATCGAAACCAGCGGCTCGTCCGAATAATAGAGCACGCCCTTCATCGGGCCGTCGGCGGCGGCCTTGAGCAGGCTGTTGACCTCTTCCTTGGTCGTGTCGCGCGCAGGCGTGAACGTCAGATCGACGAGGCTGCCGTCCGGCACCGGCACACGGATCGCCGAACCGTCGAGCTTGCCCTTCAGCTCGGGCAGGACTTCGCCGACTGCGCGGGCAGCGCCCGTGGTGGTCGGGATCATCGACATGGCCGCGGCACGCGCGCGACGCAGATCCGGGTGGATCTGGTCGAGGATCTTCTGGTCGTTGGTATAGGCGTGAACGGTCGTCATCAGACCGCGCTCGATGCCGATTGCGTCGTTCAGCACCTTGGCGACCGGCGCCAGGCAGTTGGTGGTGCACGATGCGTTGGAGACGATCGTGTGCCCCGCCTCCAGCTTGCCGTGGTTGACGCCGTAGACGACGGTCAGGTCGACACCCTTGGCCGGCGCCGAGATCAGCACCTTCTTGGCGCCTGCATCGATGTGCTTCTGCGCGCTTTCGCGGTCGGTGAAGAAGCCCGTGCATTCCAGCACCAGATCGACGCCGGTTTCACCGTGCGGCAGGTTGGCGGGGTCGCGCTCGGCGGTCACCTTGATGCGCTTCCCGTCGATGACCAGGTCGGTGCCCTCGGCCGAGACCTCGCCCGGATATTTGCCATGGACGCTGTCGCGGCTGAACAGCCAGGCGTTCGACTTGGCGTCGGCCAGGTCGTTGATCGTGACCAGTTCGAGCCCGCAATCGGGACGCTCGAGGATTGCCCGCGCCACCAGACGCCCGATGCGGCCGAAACCGTTGATCGCAACCTTCGTCATCTCTTTCCCTCCTGTTGTCCGTTCGAGCCCTGGTCGGGCGAACGGGGAAATCACTTGCCCAGAGCCGCCTTCACTTGCGGCGCGATCTTGTCGGCGGTCAGGCCGAAATAGTCGTACAGCTTGTCGGCCGGCGCCGACGCGCCGAATCGGTCGATGCCGAACCGCAGGCCCTGCACCATCGTATAGCGTTCCCACCCGATCGTCGTACCGGCCTCGATCGAAACGCGCAGCAGCTGTTCCGGCGCCACGGGCGGCAGCACCTCGTCGCGGTACGCGGCCGGCTGGGCGTCGAACCGCGACCAGCAGGGCATCGACACCACGTCGGCGCCGATACCATCGGCCTCCAGCTTGTCGGCGACGTCGAGCGCGATCTCAACTTCCGAACCGGTCGCGATCAGGATGACCTTACGCTCCGCAGTCGCGGCACGCAGGCGGTAGCCGCCCTTCGCCGAAAGATTTTCTCCGCCCGCCTCACGGACTTGGCGCAGGTTCTGGCGGGTCAGTGCGAGGAGCGACGGTCCGTCCTTCCGCGCGACCGCGCAGGCCCAGGCCTCCGCCGTCTCAACCGAATCGCACGGCCGCCAGACGTCCAGATTGGGGATCAGGCGGAGAGACGTGACATGCTCGATCGGCTGATGCGTCGGGCCGTCTTCGCCCAAACCGATCGAATCGTGCGTCATCACGAAGATCGATCGCGCCTGCTGGAGCGCCGCCAGGCGAATGGCCGGACGGGCATAGTCGGAGAAGACCAGGAAGGTGCCGCCATAGGGCACGATGCCACCGTGCAGCGCCATGCCGTTCATCGCCGCGGCCATGCCGAATTCGCGGATGCCGTAATGGACGTAGCGGCCCGAATAGTCGCTCGCGGTCATCGCGGTCGCGGTCGCTTTCGTCTGGGTATTGTTCGACGGCGTCAGGTCGGCCGATCCGCCGACGAGCGCCGGATAGGCGGCGGTCAGCTTTTCGAGCACCAGTTCGCTCGACTTGCGCGTCGCGACCTTTGCACCGCCGCGCGCGATGTCGTCGAGTGCGACCCTGGCGACCGCATCGAGATCGAAGTCACCGGTCATACGTGCGGTAAAATCCGCGCTATTTTCAGCACTTGCCAGCCGCTGCTTCCAGTCGGCGTGAGGAACCGCGGCAACCCGGCCGGCCTCCGCCCACGCATCACGAATTTCGTCGGGAAGGACGAACGGCTCGCTTTCCCACACCAGCGCTACGCGGGTCGCGGCAACCTCGTCGGCGCCCAGCGGGGAACCGTGAACCTTATGGCTGCCGCCTTTGTTCGGCGCGCCCTTGCCGATGATCGTCCGGCACCGCACGAGCGTCGGGCGGCCTTCCTCCGCAATCGCTTCGTCGAACGCACGGGCGATATCGGCGGTATCATGGCCGTCGCATTCGACGACATGCCAGCCGGTGGCGCGATAGCGTGCCGCAATGTCCTCGCTGGTCGACAGGTCGGTCGACCCGTCGATGGTGATCCGGTTGTCGTCCCACAGCACGATCAGGCGCCCGAGGCCTAGGTGGCCGGCAAGGCCGATCGCTTCGTGATTGACGCCCTCCATCAGGCAGCCGTCACCCGCGATGACCCAGGTCCTGTGATCGACCAGCGCGTCGCCGAATTCGGCGTTCAGATGGCGCTCCGCAATCGCCATACCGACCGCCATCGCCACGCCCTGCCCCAGCGGGCCGGTGGTGCATTCGACGCCCGGCAACTCGAAATTCTCCGGGTGGCCGGCGCACGGGCTGCCCAGCTGGCGGAAATTGCGGATGTCCTCGATCGTCGGCCGCGCATAGCCCGTCAGGTGCAGCAGGCTGTAGATCAGCATCGAACCATGGCCGGCCGACAGCACGAAGCGGTCGCGGTCCGCCCAGTGCGGGTCGGTGGGATCGTACTTCAGATATTTCGTGAACAGGACGGTCGCGACGTCGGCCATGCCCATCGGCATGCCGGGGTGGCCCGAGTTTGCGGCCTCCACCGCATCCATCGACAGCGCCCGGATGGCGTTGGCGAGCTGGGCGTCGGAGACAGCCATTCGGGGTTCCTTGCAAATTATGATAGGGCGGAGTCGCCCGTGCGCGGCTGCCTTTGCGCATCGTCCGGGGTCTCCGTCAACCGTTGCGGGCAGTGCTTGCCCTGCTACCGAAAGCTGGTAATCCGGTATCATGAGCGACCAAGCGCCTGAAATTGCAGCTGCGCGGATCGAGCGTGCGTTGGCCCGGATCGAGGCTGCCGCCGCGGCCGCCGTGCGCGACAAGGCCGATTTGACGGCGCGTCATGCCGCGTTGCGCGCCCAGATCGGCGAGGCGATCGTCCAGCTCGATTCGCTGATCGCTGCCGAAGAGGATGACGACTGATGGCGGAGGTTCGTCTGACCATCGGCGGTCGTGTCCACGTCGTTGCCTGTCGCGACGGTGGCGAGGCGGCGCTGGAAGCGCTCGGCCGCCGACTCGACGCGCATGCCCCAACCGCCGCGCGCGCCGCCGGCGGTCAGGGCGGCGAGCGGACGATGCTCTACATCGCGCTGATGCTGGCGGACGAGTTGACCGAGGCCGAACAGACGACCGGCAGCAGTGGCCCGTCGTCGATCCTCCTCGACCGCATCGCCGAGCGGCTGGAACGTGTCGCCGACACCCTTGAGCAAGCGGGCACGAACGCCTAGATATAGCCGTGGCGGGCACTGCCCGGTACGAGCCGAAAAATATCCCTGAGGCTATTCATCATCCTATGGGGGCTGTCCCTGCGCGGACCGTGGTCCGCAGTATATGGTTCCCACCTGACGTACCGTGCGTCAGAGGATATCCCGGCACACGGCCATGGCGGTCCCGCCACCGCTATTAGACACGCGAAAGGGGCGTTTGCGTGAGCGACGAGAAGAGAGCGCTGAGAGCCCATATGCGTGCCGAGCGCGACGCCTTCGCAATGGAAAGCGACAGCGTGATCGTGCCGCCAGCGGGCTATCTCGCGCGGCTGAGCCCCGATATCGTCGTCGCGTCCTACATCCCGGTAGGTAGCGAGGCCGACCCGACCCCGCTCGCCGCCGCTGCGCGGGCGGCCGGCGCGACGCTTGCTCTGCCCCATGTCGCGCAGCGCGATGGCGAGATGCGGTTTCTGGCCTGGACCGACAGCGATCCGCTGATGCCGGGCACCTTCGGCATCCGCCAGCCCGACGCCGGCGCACCCGAGCTGCAGCCCGACATCGTGCTGACCCCGCTCGTCGCGTTCGACGATGCGCTCAACCGGCTTGGCCAGGGGGCGGGCTATTATGACCGGGCCTTTGCGCGGCTGCCCGACGCGTGGCGGCTGGGCATCGCCTGGTCGGTCCAACAGCTGCTGATGATCGATTGCGACCCGTGGGACGTGCCGTTGCACGCGGTCGTGACCGAACGCGGGATGGTGCGCTCGTGACGCCCAGCTGGCGCAAACCGGCCGGCGCACTCGGAATCCTCGCCTGGATCGCCTTCTGGGTGGTGCTGATCACCAGCTTCTCGCACGTGATCGGCGGGTGGCCGGTGCTGGTGCAGGCGGTCGTCTATCTGGTCGCCGGAATCGTCTGGATCCTGCCGCTCAGGCCGGTCCTGCAGTGGATGGAAACCGGGTCGGTTCATCCGCCGCGGGACTAGCTCCCAGGTACTCAGGAGGTCGCCGCGGCAAAGCCGCGTCGTCGGTCGGGACCTGAGGTCCCGCCGGCCGAGCTCGTCGATGTGGACAGCGCTGTTGCGCAGTCTCTCATCGACTGCGCTGTGGCGCGAGTGACGGGGCTCGAACCCGCGACCTCCGGCGTGACAGGCCGGCGCTCTAACCAACTGAGCTACACCCGCTCTCTAGCGAGGAAGCGGCCTTTAGGGGCGGGATCGCGTGCCGTCAACAGCGGTAGCGGAGGTTATTTTTCAGCAGGAAGCGCGGATTGCGCCGCGGCAACGCCGCGCCGTCGGACGGGGCTAACGCTCCGCCGGCCGAGTTTGTCCATGTGGGCCGCGCTTGTCCGCAGCCTCTCTGGACTGCGCTGTGGCGCGAGTGACGGGGCTCGAACCCGCGACCTCCGGCGTGACAGGCCGGCGCTCTAACCAACTGAGCTACACCCGCTCTCTAGCGAGGAGGCGGCTGTTACGGTGCCGACTCCGACCCGTCAACAGATTCGCCGAACTTTCTTACGCCTGCGTCAAGAATTGTCGTCACGGCGCTCCATGCGCATCCGCAATTCCCCCGGTTCCTGCACGAGTGTGCCGTGTTCGAAGAGGAACCCTGCGATGTCCGGTCGCCCGGCGGCATCGAGGATCGTCTGGATAATGATCAGCAGCGGCACCGCCAGCAGCGCACCGGGGGTGCCCCAGACCCATCCCCAGAAGCTCAGGGAGATGAGGATCAGGATCGGGTTGATCGTCAGCCGGTGTCCGACGATCAATGGCGTGATCGCATTCGCTTCGATCAGGTGTGCGCCGACCATGATCGCGGCGGGCACCAGCGCCAGCCAGATGTCGTTAAACGTCATCAGACCACCCAAGGCGAGCAACGCCGCCGCCAGGATCGGCCCGAGATAGGGAATGTAGTTCAACAGCGCGACAATCCCGCCCCACATCAGGGGAGTCGGCATGTCGATCGCCCAAAGACCCGCGGCGACGACCAGCCCCAGGCAAAGATTGATGACGGTGATGGTGCCGAGATAGGCCGAGGTGTCGTCGACGACCTGCTGAATCACCCGCGCGGTCGCCATTGCTCCGCCGAAGCTGGTTCGGCGCGTGATCGCGGCACGTCGCGTTCGCGTCCAGCCCGCCAGGAAGAAGTAGATGACCAGCACGGCGTAGAACATTTCGATGAACGCGGACGGTGCAGAGGTCGCGAACAGCTCGACGATCGATCGGGGCGGTGCCACGGGCGCGACCTGCTGCCGCTGGGGCGCGGCGGCCATCTGCCGCAGCGTCTTGTTCACGAACCGCTCGAGATTCGAATAGAGGTCGATGAGCGGCGACAGGTTATGCTGAATCTGATCGATGCGTTCGGGCAGGATCCGGACCCACTGCCACGCCGGCACGACGATCGACGCGAGCGCCGCGTTGACCACCGCCAGGAACAGCAGGACGCACAACAGCGACGCGAGACCCGATGGCAGACGCCGCCGCTCCATCCATTCCAGCATCGGCACCATCGCGATCGCGATCACGACCGCCGCTGTCGTCGGCAGAAAGAATGTCGAGCCGGCCTGAAGGGCAAAGGGAATGGCAATGACCAGCCCGACGCCAGCGATCAGCGTCAGCCCAGCGAGCAGGCGGTCGCGGCGCATGACCTCGACATGACTGCCGTCGTCGGCTGAAAGCGGTGTCGGTGCGGGGGCGTCGGCCACATATCTCTCCCAGTTCTGTGCCGGGTGTAGCGCCATTCCCTGTCTCTGTAATCCCAGTTAGGATGTGGATTATGGGAGAGTTTCTGCTTGTCATCGACGCCGGCACGACATCCACCCGTGCGATGCTGTTCGCCGCCGATGGCCGGTGCCTGGGATCGCAGGGTGCCGCGCTGACGCAGTCCTATCCCGCACCCGGCCGGGTCGAACACGACGCCGCGGAAATCTGGACGAAGACCCGCGATTGTGCAGCCGCGATGGTAGCCCAGGCAGGCGGCGCGGATCGGATCGCTGCGATCGGCATCACCAATCAGCGCGAGACGGTCGTCTTCTGGGACCGCACGACGGGTGATCCGCTGGCACCGGCGATCGTCTGGCAGGATCGCCGGACGGCAGCCATCTGCCAGCAGCTGAAGGATGCCGGTGAGGAACCGGGCGTCCAGGTACGCACCGGCTTGCTGCTCGATCCCTATTTTTCCGCCACCAAGATCGCGTGGGCGATGCGCGAATGGCCCGAGGTACGCGCGGCGGGCGACCGGCTGGCGGTGGGCACGGTCGAGAGTTGGCTGGTCTGGAAACTGACCGCGATCGATGCGCGGGGCGGCTCCCATGTCACCGACGCGACCAACGCCTCGCGCACATTGTTGATGGGGCTGGGCAGCGGGCAGTGGGACGACGGTCTGCTCGCGCTGTTCGACGTTCCTCGAACCGTCCTGCCGGAGATCGTCGACAGCGCGGGGGAGATTGGCCGGACGACGGCATTCGGTGCCGCGATTCCGATCTGCGGCTTGGCCGGCGACCAGCAGGCCGCGACGATCGGCCAGGCGTGCCTGGAGCCCGGTGCGACCAAGGCGACCTTTGGCACCGGCGCCTTCGTCCTGACGCAATATGGTGACCGCCTGCCCGCCTCGCGCCATCGCCTGCTCGCGACCGTTGCGTGGCAGATCGGTGGCAAGCGCGCCTATGCGCTGGAGGGATCGGTGTTCGTCGCGGGCAGCCTGATCCAGTGGCTGCGCGACGCGGTCGGGCTGATCGATACGGCGGGCGCCAGCGAGGCGCTGGCCCGCAGCGTTTCCGACAACGGTGGCGTCTACCTCGTCCCCGCCCTCGCCGGCATCGGCGCGCCCTATTGGCAGCCTGAGGCGCGGGCGACCCTCAGTGGCCTGAGCTTTGGTGCCACCCGCGCACACATCGTGCGCGCCGCACTCGAAGCCATGGCGCACCAGGCGCATGACCTGAAACGCGCCTTCGCCGCGGACGGCGCGGACTGGAGCCGACTGCGGATCGATGGGGGCATGGTCGCCAACGATTGGATGGCGCAGGATCTGGCCGACATGCTCGCCCTGCCCGTCGAGCGGCCCGACTTCGTCGAGACGACCGCGCTCGGCGCCGCGATGCTCGCCGGGGTGGGTTGCGGCCTGTTCGGGTCGCTATCCGAAGCGGCGACGATGCGGGGCCCCGTAACGGCGTTCGTACCGACGATGGACGACGTCACCCGCGGGCGCCGCCTGACCGGTTGGGCGGAGGCCGTGCGGCGCACGCTCCTGACCTGATCGGAATCGCGCTGACTCAGATCAACCGCTTAAGGCACTTATCGATCTCTATCGCATTGAGCGGGATATGCAGACACCCGCCTTTCAGAACGACCACCCCCTTGCCCTCGATTTCCAAGCTGCCATCCGAGATCCGGCCTTCCCCTGTGTCGGCGCGAAATCGGCGCTATCGCGTGGCAACATGCACTTTCTGGTCGCCCGCAGCATCGAATCGGCTTGGGACGACCTGCGCGTCCACGCCGGGCTGCGCGCGTTCGTCGCGGACTACCGAGCCGAGCCGACGCTGTTCCGCTCCTTCATCCTGTTGTTCGAAACCGACAGCACGCTCGACGAGGCCGGCTTCGAGCATGCGATGTGGGATCGCCTGCAGTCGCTCAGCGACAAGGACGAATGGCTGGGTCAGGAGCCTGACCCCCGCGTCAGCGACGATCCGAACGACCCACATTTCTCGCTGAGCTTTGCCGGCGAAGGCTTCTTCGTCGTCGGCCTGCATCCCAACGCCAGCCGCCCCGCCCGCCGCTTCCCGCGCCCGGCGCTGGTCTTCAACCTTCACGACCAGTTCGAGCGACTGCGGGCCGAGGGGCGGTACGAGAAGCTGCGCGAATCGATCATCGATCGCGATGTGGCGCTGGCCGGGTCGGCCAACCCGATGCTCGCCCGCCACGGCACGCTGTCGGAGGCGCGACAATATAGCGGGCGTGCGGTGGGCGACGATTGGCGCTGCCCCTTCTCCGGTCGGAGGAACTTCAGCGATGCGGCATGAGATCGCGCCGCGTTCGGGTGCCGGGTTCGAGCTGCGCGAGGGGCAGACGCTGACCGTCTATGATCCGCGGGGGGAGCAGGTCGCCGACTTGCTAGCCTATGCGAAACAGGACCTGCGCGAGGTCATTTCGTCGGGGCGCACCCTGGATTACGCCAGCCGGCTGTTCCTGACGACGGGCGACCCGCTCTATTCGAACCGCTCGAACGTGATGCTGGATATCGTCGAGGACACCGTCGGCCGTCACGACTTCCTGCTGACGCCGTGCAGCAAGGACACGTTCCGCATCATCTACGGCGACGCCGACCCGCACCGCGGCTGCTTCGGCAACCTGGCGGCCGCGCTGGCGCCGTGGGGGATCGAGCCGGACAGCATCCCGACTGCCTTCAACTGTTTCATGAATGTCGGCGTCAACGGGGAGACGGGCGAGATCACGGTCGACCCGCCGAAAAGCCGTGCGGGGGACAAAATCGCGTTCGTGGCGCGGATGGATCTGGTGATCGGACTGACCGCCTGTTCGGCGCTGCAGTCGAACAACGGCAGCTTCAAGCCGATCGAGTATGAAGTGACGGGCTAAGCAGTTTGTACCGTCGTCATTCCCGCGAAAGCCGGAATCAATAGTCGCTGAAGTCTATGAGTCTCATGTCGTTCAGCGAGAATGGATTGCCGCCATCGCGGGATTGACGATGGTGGGATTACGCTAAGCGTCGACGAACAACGCCTTCAGCTCACCCTTTAGTATCTTCCCGTTCGCATTGCGCGGCAGGACCGTGTCCGAGAAGCGGATTGCCACGGGCACCTTGAACGCCGCCAGCCGCTGGCGGACGAAGTCCTGCAACTCCGCCTCGCTTGCCTCGGCGCCCACCGCGAGGTGGACGACCGCGACGGGTTCCTCGCCCAACGTGCGGTGGGGAATGCCAACGAGCGCTGCATCGGTCACCGCCGGATGGGCGTAGAGGACATTCTCGACCTCGATCGAATAGATGTTTTCGCCGCCACGGATGATGATGTCTTTCGCACGGTCGACGATGTAGCAGAAACCTTCCTCATCAAGCCGCGCCAGGTCGCCGGTGCGCACCCAGCCATCGATGAAGGTCTCGGCGGTTGCCTCGGGCTTGTTCCAATAGCCCTTCACGATCATCGGCCCGCTGGCCCAAAGTTCGCCGACCTCGCCGACAGGCAGTTCACGGTCGCCCTCGACGCTCATGATCTTCAGGGCGGCGGTCGCGACGGGCGGGCCGCAGCTGTCCGGGCGGTTGATATAATCCTCGCCGCCGTGCTGCGTGACGGTCGCCATGGTCTCGGTCATACCCCAGCCATTTGCCGGAAGCGCGCCGAATTCCTGATAGATGCGCTTGACCAGCTCGGGCGCGGACGGTGCGCCGCCGTAGGCGATCAGTTCGAGGCTCGAGAGATCGTAGTTCGCGCGGTCAGGATGCTCGAGCAGCTGCCAGGCGATCGTCGGCACGCCACCGGTCACGTTGACCTTCTCGCGCTCGATGATCCCCAGGGCCTCGACCGGATCCCATTTCCGCATGAAGATCAGCGTCGAGCCCGAGACGAGCGTCCCCATCATCGTGGCCGAACATGCGGTGACGTGGAACAGCGGAATGACTGCCAGATAGACTTTCGGCGTCGGCTCCGCCGGCATCTCCCCGCGCCGCAGGGACATGCGCGCCTGAACATAGCCCGACGACAGGATGTTGGTGGTGAGGTTCCGGTGCGTGCCCAGCGCCCCCTTTGGCGCGCCGGTCGTTCCGCTGGTGTAGAAGATCGTCGCGTCGTCGTCGGGATCGATCGCCACCTGCGGGAAGGCGATATCGGGCAGGGTCGCCCAATTCGGCGCCGGACCGATCAGCGCGTCGAGGGGCGACGCCTTGCCGCCGAGCTCTCCCTGCGAACGCGCCACCAGAACGTGCTTCAGGTCCGGCAGCTGGTCGTAGCAGTCGACCAGCCGCGCGTGGCGCTCGCAATCGACGATCAGCAGCTTCGCACCCGAGTCGGTCAGGCCATATTCCAACTCGCCCCCGGTCCACCACGCGTTCAGCGGCACGCAGATCGCGCCGAGCGACACAATCGCGAAGAAGGCGACCGGCCATTCGGGCAGATTGCGCATGGTCAGCGCGACCCGGTCGCCCTTTTCCACGCCCATCTCGGCAAGCTTCGTCGCTAGATGCGCGACCGCGCGGACGGTGGCATCGAAGCTGATCCGTTCGTCCTGATAGATGGTAAAGGGCCGATCGCCATGGCTGCGCGCGAACTGGATCAACAGCGCCAGGTTCGGCGGAGCGTTCTTCCACGTCCGGGTCGGAATACCGCGGATGTCGACGGTCTCCATCTCGAACTTTTGCCCCGGTGCGCACAAGGCAGCCTCAACCTGCCCTAGCGTCATCTTCGGCCAGGACGGATCGAGCTGGATCAGCGGTTCGTCAGACACAGGCTTCCTCTCGCAACTTGAAGATCGGGTTTGCTCGTCCCGATGCTGTTTGTGCCAAGGTTAGTGTTGATTTGCGCGCGGCTCAAGCGGTAGAAGCGGCCGATCGACGGCACGCCGGCGATGAAGCGTTTCGAATGAGAGGTATGTCACGGCAATGGAGTTGGCGAAGCCCGGTGATCATGGCTTCGACGCTGATCGCCTCCGCGCGATCGATGCGTTTCTCGCCGAGCGCTACGTCGATTCGGGGCGATTCGCGAGCACCCAGCTGCTGATCGGTCGCGACGACGCGATCGTGCATTTCAGCTCGAACGGCCCGGCCCGCGAAGGCGGCGCCACGCTGGTCGACGAACGCGCCATCTACCGTATCGCCAGCATGACGAAGCCGGTGACCTCGGTCGCCTTCATGCAATTGCTGGAGGAAGGCCGCGTCGCGCTCGACACGCCGGTGCATCACGTTCTTCCGGAACTGAAAGGCGTCGGCGTCTATGCCGGCGGTGGCGGGGATACGCCGTTCTCGACAACCCCGACCGCCGAACCGATGCGGATGGTCGATCTGCTGCGCCACACCGCCGGGCTGACCTACGGTTTTCAGGAACGCACCCCAATCGACGCGGCCTATCGCGCGGGGCGGATCGAGAATTGGCACGGCAATCTCGACCTCGACGGCTTCGTCGCGGCGCTCGGCGACCTGCCACTCGAATTTTCGCCGGGTGACGCTTGGAATTATTCGGTCGCGACCGATGTGCTTGGCCTCGTCGTCCAGCGTATCGCCGGTCAGCCACTCGGCGACGTGTTCCGCGATCGCATCTTCGCGCCGCTTGGGATGCACGACACCGGCTTCGCTGTACCCGCCGACCAGACCGACCGGCTGCCCGACTGCTACGCCTTCGTGCCCGGCAAGGGGCGCGTGATGTACGATCGGGGTGCCGACTCCGCCTGGAGCCGCGCGCCGAAACTAGTGTCGGGTGGCGGCGGGCTGGTGTCGACCAGCCTCGACTATCACCGCTTCTGCCGCATGCTGCTGAACAAGGGGACGCTCGACGGCGCGCGCATCCTGTCACGCAAGTCGATCGATCTGATGACGATGAATCACCTGCCCGGCGGCCGCGATCTGGCCAGCATGAGCCGGTCGATGTTTTCGGAAAGCACCAATGCCGGCGTCGGCTTCGGGCTGGGCTTTGCCGTCACGACAAACGTCGCGCCGACTTTGGCGCCGGGATCGGTCGGCGAGTTCTATTGGGGTGGCGTGTTTTCCACCGCGTTTTTCATCGATCCTGCGGAGCGGATCATCATGGTCTTCATGACGCAAATGACGCCCAGCAGCACCTACCCCGTGCGGCGCGAGCTAAAGACCCTGATTTACTCTGCCCTCACCTAGAATTTTCGTGCCCCGGCGCAGGCCGGGGCGCAGTTTCGACCGAGTAGCGACTGGACCCCGGCCTTTGCCGGGGAACAAGGAGAGCAAAAAACGTGACCGACCCAATCACCACCCGCAAAGACGGCGACGTTCTGATCATCACCTCCGATAACCCACCGGTGAACGCGCTGGGCGCTGCGGTGCGCCAGGGTCTTGACCGGGCGGTCAAGGAAGGCCTGGCCGACGACAGCGTCAAGGCGATGGTCATCCGCTGCGACGGCAAGACCTTCTTCGCCGGCGCCGACATCACCGAGTTCGGCAAGCCGATGCAGGAGCCGGGCCTGCCGACGCTGGTCGACAGCATCGAAGCGTCGGACAAGCCGATCGTCGCCGCGATCCATGGCACGGCGCTGGGCGGCGGGTGCGAAGTTGCGCTCGCGTGCCATTACCGCATCGCCGTCCCATCGGCGAAGCTCGGCCTGCCGGAAGTGAAGCTCGGCATCCTGCCCGGCGCGGGCGGCACCCAGCGCCTGCCGCGCGTCGCGGGCGTCGAATTCGCGCTTGAACTGGCGACAAAGGGCGATCCCGTTCCCGCCGCCAAGGCGCAGGCTGCCGGTCTTGTCGACCGACTGGCCGGAGAGGACAGCCTGGAAGCCGACGCCATCGCCTATGCCCGCGAAGTCGCCGACGCCCGGCCCCTGCCCCGCGCCAGCGAGAAGAGCGTGACGGTCGAACCCGGCGTGTTCGACGCCTTCCGCAACACCAACGCCAAGCGCTTCCGCGGCTATGACGCCCCGGCCGAAATCATCTCGGTGATCGAGGAGACCGCGTCGCTGCCGTACGCCGAGGGCGTACAGCGCGAACGCAACGGCTTCATGAAGCTGATCATGGGCGTCCAGTCCGCCGCACAACGCCACATCTTCTTCGCCGAGCGCAAGGCATCGAAGATCGACGGCGTCGCCGACGACGTCGCGCTCCGCCCGATCAAACGTGTCGGCGTGATTGGCGCCGGGACGATGGGCGGCGGCATCAGCATGAACTTCCTGTCGGCGGGCATCCCGGTGACGATCGTCGAAATGCAGCAGGAGGCGCTCGACCGCGGCACCGGCGTCATCCGCAAGAATTACGAAGCGACCGCCGCAAAGGGCCGGATGAAGCCCGAGCAGGTCGAGCAGGCGATGGGCCTGCTGACGCCGACGCTCAAGATGGAAGACCTCGCCGACTGCGACTTGGTGATCGAGGCGGTGTATGAGGAAATGGGGGTGAAGAAGGACATCTTCACCAAGCTGGACGGCATCTGCAAGCCGGGCGCGATCCTGGCCTCGAACACCAGCTATCTCGACATCAACGAGATCGCGAGCGTGACCAGCCGCCCGCAGGACGTGCTGGGCCTGCACTTCTTCTCGCCGGCCAACGTCATGAAACTGCTCGAGGTCGTTCGCGGCGACAAGACCGCAGACGACGTGCTGGCGACCGCGATGGCGCTGGCCAAGAAGATCCGCAAGGTCGCGGTCGTCGCGGGCGTCTGTTACGGCTTCATCGGCAATCGCATGCTCATCCCGCGCCAGATGGAAGCGATGAAGATGCTCCATGAAGGCGCGACGCCGGAGCAGGTCGACCGCGTCCATGTCGAGTTCGGCATGCCGATGGGTCCGTTCCAGATGAGCGACCTGGCCGGCGTCGACATCGGCTGGCACCGCGACCCGACCCGCATTGAAAACATCCGCGACGCCCTCGCCGCCGAAGGCCGCTGGGGCCAGAAGAAGGGTGCCGGCTTCTACGATTACGACGAGAACCGCCGCCCGTCGAACTCGCCGCGGGTCGCCGAGATCATCGAGGACTTCCGCAAGAAGACCGGTACGCCGCAGCACGAGATCACCGACGAGGAAATCGTCGAGCGGACGCTCTACACCATGGTCAACGAAGGCGCGCTGATCCTGGAGGAAGGCAAGGCGCAACGGGCGTCGGACATCGATGTCGTGTGGATCTATGGCTATGGCTGGCCTCCGTACCGCGGCGGCCCGATGTTCTGGGCGGACACGGTGGGTCTGAAGACGATTGTCGCTGGCCTCGAGAAGCACGGCTTCCCGGTCGCCAAGCTACTTCGCGACAAGGCGGAAAAGGGCGAGCGGTTCAATTGATGCACGCCCTCTCCCCTTCAAGGGAGAGGGATGGGGAGAGGGGCGGTTCCACGAGCGTTCGGTCTCGGTGAGACACCGCCCCTCTCCCAAACCCTCTCCCCTCAAGGGGAGAGGGCTTACGACGGAGAGGATGCCATGACCGACCTCGAAACCTTCCGCAGCGAAACCCGCGCCTGGCTGGAGGAAAACTGTCCGCCCAGCATGCGCGAACCGGTGCGATCCGAAAAGGACGCCTGCTGGGGCGGCCGCGACCAGTCGATGCTGACGCCCGATCAGAAGCTCTGGATGAATCGCATGGCCGAGCGCGGCTGGACCGTGCCCGACTGGCCGAAGGAATATGGCGGCGGTGGCCTCAGCCCAGCCGAAACCAAGATCCTGCGCGAGGAAATGGCGCGTATCCGCGCCCGCAATCCGCTCAACAGCTTCGGCATCTCGATGCTCGGGCCGGCGCTGCTGAAATACGGCACGCACGAACAGAAGCTGGAGCATCTGACCAAGATCGCCCGCGGCGAAATCCGCTGGTGTCAGGGCTATTCGGAGCCCAACGCCGGGTCCGACCTTGCGGGCCTGCAGACGTCCGCTGAGGACAAGGGCGACCATTTCCTGGTCAACGGTCAGAAGGTGTGGACCAGCTATGCCGACAAGGCCGACTGGATCTTCTGTCTCGTCCGCACCGACAAGACGACCAAGCAGGGCGGGATCAGCTTCGTGCTGTTCGACATGGCCAGCGAAGGCGTGTCGACCAAGCCGATCCTGCTGATCAGCGGCTATTCGCCCTTCTGCGAAACCTTCTTCGACAATGTGAAGGTGCCGAAGGAAAATCTGATCGGCGAGCTCAACAAGGGCTGGGACGTCGCCAAATATCTGCTGGGCCACGAGCGCGAGATGATCTCGGGCATGGGCCTGGCCGGTCCGGGGGGCAACCCGCTGATCGAAGGCGCGATCGCGACGATCGGCCTCGACGACCAAGGCCGCCTCGCCGACCCGCTGCTGCGCGCCGAGCTGGCGATGTTCGAGGTGCGCGCCAAGGCCTTTGGCGCGATGAGCGAGAAGTTCATCGACGAGCTGAAGGCAGGACAGGCGCATCCCGCCCAGCCGAGCATGATGAAATATTACGGCACCGAGCTGAACAAGGCGCGCTACGAACTCATCATGGCGAGCGGCGGGTCCGACGCGCTCGAATGGGAAAGCGACGCATCGTCGAAGGGCGCGAAGCCGCGCGCGTGGCTCAGGACCAAGGCGAATTCGATCGAGGGCGGGACCAGCGAGGTCCAGCTCAACATCATCGCCAAGCGGATCCTGGATTTGCCGTCCGCCTGAAGCAAAAGAGCCCTCCCCCCCTGCAGGGGAGAGGGTTGGGAGAGGGGCAGTCTCCACGAACAACCTCTTATGGGTCGGCGCGAGAGACTGCCCCTCTCCCCGACCCTCTCCCCTGAAGGGGAGAGGGAGACTTTCATGCCCCTGTACCTCAACGACGAACAGACGATGCTCCGCGACACGGCAAAGGATTTCGTCGCCGATGCCGCCCCCGTCTCGCACCTGCGCGCCCTGCGCGATGCGAACGACCCTGCCGGGTTCAGCCGCGACCTGTGGAAGCAATTTGCGGAGATGGGCTTCACCGGCATCCTGATCCCGGAAGGCGACGGCGGCCTGGGTCTCGGCCATGTCGAGGCGGGCGTGGTGCTGGAAGAGATCGGCCGCAACCTGTCGCCCTCCCCCTTCCTCACCACCGCCGTCGCCGCGGTGGAAGCGCTGAAGGGTACCGCGCATGCGGCGCAGCATTTCCCCGGCATCTTGACCGGCGAGACGGTCGCCGCGCTCGCGATCGACGACGGGCCCAAGCACCGCGCGACCGTCGCGATGCAGGCCGAACGGGCCGGCAACGGCTTCCGCCTGACCGGCAGGAAGCAGTTCGTGACGCACGGCCATGTCGCCGACCTGCTGATCGTCGCCGCGCGCACCGCGGGCGCCGCGGAGGAGGACGACGGCATCACCCTGTTCGCCGTGCCGCGCGATGCGGCCAAGCTCGACGTGACGCCCGAACGCCTGGCCGACAGCAGCATTGCCGCGCGGATGGAATTCGATGGCGTCGAGGTCGATGCCGATGCGGTCATCGGCGAAGTCGACGGCGGTGCCGCCAACCTTAAGCGCCTGCTCGCCGCCGGCCGCACCGGTGCCGCAGCCGAGATGATCGGCGTCGGCAGCGGCGCGATGGACATGACCGTCGGTTACCTGAAGGAGCGCAAGCAGTTCGGCGTGACCATCGGCAGCTTCCAGGCGCTCCAGCACCGCGCCGCGCACCTCTATTCCGAACTGGAAGTCGCTCGCGCCGCGACGCTCAAGGCACAGCAATTGCTCGACGCGGGCGACGAGCGGGCCGTTAGTGCCGTGTCGGTCGCCAAGGCGATGACCGGGCTGGCGACAACGCTGGCAGTGCAGGAAGGCATCCAGATGCACGGCGGCATCGGCATGACCGATGAATATGACATCGGCTTCTACATGAAGCGCGCCCGCGTGCTGGCCGAGATGTTCGGCGACACGAACTTTCACGCCGATGCGCTGGCGAAGACGGCCGGGTATTGACGATCGCGATCCTCCCCGTTCACGGGGAGGGGAACCGCGCCCGGAGGGCGTGGTGGAGGGGGATCTCCCCAAGCGCATCGCCGGAGGATAGCCCCCTCCCCCATGCTGCGCATGGTCCCCCTCCCCGTGCCGGGGAGGATTTGAGATGACCGACGACTCACCACCCCCACCCCGCGCCGAAACGCCAGAGGCCCTCGTCGCCCAGCTCGTGACGCTGCTCGACGTCGAGACGATCGACACCGACCTCTACCGCGGGTCGCGCCAGCCCGGTGGCGTCGGGCGCGTGTTCGGCGGTCAGGTCATCGCTCAGGCCCTTCAGGCGGCGCAGCGCAGCGTCGAGGGTAAGGACGCGCATTCGCTCCACGCCTATTTCATGCGGCCGGGGGATGAAAATTTCCCGATCATCTACCGTGTGGTCCGCGACTTCGACGGTGGCAGCTTCGCGACCCGGCGGGTGATCGCGATGCAGAAAGGCCAGCCGATCCTGAACATGGCCGCGTCGTTTCAGCGTGCCGAGGACGGGCTGCACCACAGCGACGCGATGCCCGATGTCCCGCCGCCCGAAGCGCTGCGGTCCGAAACCGATCTGCGCCGCGAACACATCGATGAGATCCCGGAGAAGATGCGCCCCTTCTTCTTGCGCGCACGCCCGATCGAGATGCGGCCGGTTAGCCCACGCTCGCTGATCCACCCGCAGCCCGCGCCGCCGGTCTGGCATGCCTGGTTCCGCGCGACCGCAGCCCTGCCCGATGATCCAGCGCTGCACCGCGCGATCCTCAGCTACGCCTCTGACATGGCACTGCTCGGCACCGCGATGCTGCCGCACGGCAAAAGCTGGCTGAGCGGCAAGATGCAGACCGCGAGCCTCGACCATGCGGTGTGGCTGCACGAACCGTTCCGCGCCGACGACTGGCTGCTCTACACGACCGACAGCCCATGGTCGGGCCACGGTCGCGGGTTCAATCGCGGCCGGATTTTCTCGCGCGATGGACGGCTGGTCGCGAGCACCGCACAGGAAGGACTGATCCGCGTCCGCGAATGAGCATTGTCACATCACCGGTGGCGATGGTGGCGGCGGAGTAGCCTCTCCCGGTTCGTCGCCTTCCGGCAGCTTGAAGCGTACTCGCTCGACGCACCCCGAAGCCCCTCGTGCCGATGGCGCGCGGCGCGCGTTGGTCATGATCTGTCGGGCCTGATCGCCGAACGCCGCCGCCGGTTCGCTAGCGACGACGTGGACATTGCCCACCTGACCCCATGGCGCGACATCGTAGCGCACGATAGCCCACCCCTCGATCCCGCGGCGGCGGAACGGCTCGGGGAACGTCAGCGTCGGAAGATATGCCCATTTCGCGTCGTCGGCCGGACAGCCCTCTGCATTCCGGAACCCGTCGAGGGGTGTTGCGACAGGGGCAGCCAGCGGGGTCCGCTGACGACGGAACATCGGCATAACGCAACCGGTGCGCCCGCGGTCGGTTTTAAAGCGCGACGCAGTCACCGCGGCCCGCGTGGCGGCATCCAGCGCGGCATTACCGTCGCTTTCGATCGTGCGGATGCGCACCGGCTTGCCGCGCGTATCCAGATCGAAACCGGCGACGGTCATCGACAGCGTACCCGGCGCCTGAGGAATTGCTTCCAGATCGGGATAGGCGCGCAGCAGAGGCGCGGGGCCAGTCCCCTTATAACAATCGCCTTCCACCGCGCGGGCGCGCTTGCGGATGTCGCTTTCAAAATACGCCGCATCGTGCGGCAGAGTCAGGTAGCGACGGATCAGCGGCGCGGGGGCATCGGCCAGCGGGGTCGCATCGATGTCATATTGGATCGTACACCGCGCCTGCGCCGATCCGGCGGCAAAGCGCGACGCCGCCAGCGCGGGCTGCAGGTCGGGCATCGGCACATAACCGCCGGCCATCGCACGCGGCTCAGCCTTAATTCCCACGACCCGGCCGTCCGTGTCGATCGAGAAGCTGAAGCGAACCGGTGCAGGGTCCGATCCCCGCACCATCGCGCCTGCCGATGGGGTCGGGCGCGCGATCGAAACCGCTGTCGGGATGCCGCCGTCGCAGCGCACGGCGCCGGGTCGAAAATCGAACATCGTGTGAGCAGATGCGGTCGGCGATGCCACTATCGGCGGCGCCGGCGGTACCTGTGCGACTGGCAAAACGGCGACGGCGAGCACGGTCAGGATCGGCATGGCGCGATCCTGCGCGCGCCGCGTGACGGGCTCAAGGCAAAACTGACCGACTCACGTCGCCGTCTTGCCAAATTCCTGTCGGTTGAACGGGTGGCTCGACGACAGGCCGCCGTCGACGACGATGGCCTGACCATTGACGTAGCTCGCGGCGTCGGAGGCGAGGAAGGCGACGACCTCAGCCAGTTCCTCGGGCTCGGCCCCTCGACGCAAGGGGTTGAGCTGGCCCAGCCGATCGCCCTTGCCCGCTGCCCGCGCGCCATCGAAGATCATCTGGGTCATACCCGTTTCGGTCAGCCCGGGGCAGACCGCGTTCACCCTCACGTTCGACCCGGCGAGCTGCTGTGCGCCAACCTGCGCCAGGCTGATAACCCCTGCCTTGGACGCCGAATAGGCCGGGGACCCCGCGCCCGATCGCAGGCCGGCGACGCTGGCGGTCAGGATGATCGCCCCGCCCCCGCTCTCGACGATCCGCGGCGCGGCGTGCTTCAGCGCCAGGAACGGGCCGATGACGTTGACCCGCAGCACGTCGGTGATGAGGTCGACGGAGGTGTCGAAGATGTTGGCCAAGCCACCGGAAATGCCGGCGTTGGCGAACATCACGTCCAGCCGGCCGTGCTGCTCCATCGCCAGATCCACCGCGCGGATGACATCCTCCTCACTGCCCGCATCCATGCGCAGCGCGGTTGCCGCATCCCCGATCGCGGCGGCGGTTGTGTCCGCGCCTTCGGTCAGGTCGGCGCAGATTACGCGGCCGCCCTCCCGCGCGAACTGCATGGCGGCGGCGCGACCGATGCCGGACCCCGCGCCGGTGACGATGATCGATTTGCCCTCGAAGCGCATCACTTACCCTTCCCGTTCGCCCTGAGCCCGTCGGGCACCATCACAGCAATATCTTGAGGGGATCTGGCCGGAGAGCCGTCCGTCTTCATTCTCGCCGTCCCCAGAAGAAGGACAGGACTTCAACAAGCTCAGCCCGAGCGGCGGGTGCGCTAGTCCGCCCCCGCCTTCTTCGCGAAATCCCATGCCGCACCCGCCAACCGATACACCTGCGCCGCCGACGCCTCGGCCTGCGCGCTCGATGCCGTCCCGTCGACGATCCGCTTCTTGATCCCCTGAACGATGCCGGTCAGGCGGAACAGGTTGTACGCAAAATACCAGTTTAGGTCGGGCACACCGTCGCGACCGGTGCGCGCGCAATAGCGCTCGACCATCGTCTCGATCGGCGGGATGCCCGTCTCGGGACCCGTCATCCCCATCACGCCCGAACGCCCCTCGGGCTGGGTCACCCAGCTCATCAGGAAATAGCTGAAATCGGCGAGCGGATCGCCGAGTGTCGACAGCTCCCAGTCGAGCACCGCGATCACCCGCGGCGCGTCGGGCGCGAAGATCATATTGTCGATGCGGTAGTCGCCGTGGACGATGCTGGTCGCGGTCTGCGGGGGCAGCGTCGCGGGCAGCCATTCGATCAACCGGTCGACCTCGGGCATCACCTCGGTTTCGGACGCGCGATATTGTTTCGTCCAACGGGCGACCTGGCGCTCGAAATAATTGCCGGGCTTACCGTAATCGGCGAGGCCCGCGGCGACGTAGTCGGTCGTGTGGAGATCGGCGAGCGTATCGCACATCGCCTCGTAGATCGCGGTCCGTTCGGCCGGCGCATAGCCCGGCAACGTCCCGTCCCACAGGTTGCGACCGTCCGCGAAGCCCATGACGTAGAATTGCGCGCCGATAACGCCGTCATCGGTGCACAGGCCATAAGGCTTTGCGACCGGGAAGCCGGTCGGGTGCAAACCGGCGATCAGACGATATTCGCGATCGACCGCGTGCGCGGAGGGCAGCAGGGGCCCGAACGGCTTGCGCCGCAACACATAGCGACCCGATGGCGCGTCGATCAGATAGGTCGGGTTCGACTGGCCGCCGGCGAACTTGGCGTACCTCAGCGGCCCGGCAAATCCATCGACATGCGCCTGCATCCATGCGGTCAGCGCCGCATCGTCCAGGCGGTCCTTGTCGGCGACCGCGGTCGTCTGGGGCGCCTCCGCCGGGGTCATCGCGACACGCCGATGTCGCCGCTCGACGCCGGATCACTCTTCCAGTCGGCCCATTTGCCGAACTCGTTGCGGGCGATCGCGCGGTTGTGAACCTCGTCCGGGCCATCGGCGAAGCGCAGCGTGCGGATGTTCGCCCAGTCGTGTGCCAGGTGGAAATCACCCGACACACCGGCGCCGCCATGCGCCTGGATGGCGTCGTCGAGGATCTTCAGCGCCATCGTCGGCGCCTGAACCTTGACCATCGCGATTTCGAGCTGGGCCGACTTGTTACCCGCCTTGTCCATCATGTCGGCGGCCTTGAGGCACAGCAGCCGCGTCATCTCGATATCGATCCGCGCGCGCGCGATCCGCTGTTCCCAGACGCTCTGATCGGCGATCCGCTTGCCGAAGGCGACACGGCTCAGCAGACGCTTCGCCATCGCCTCGATCGCGGCCTCTGCGACACCGATCGTGCGCATGCAGTGGTGAATGCGCCCCGGCCCCAGGCGGCCCTGCGCGATCTCGAACCCCCGGCCTTCGCCCAGCAGGATGTTCTCGGCTGGCACGCGGACATTTTCCAGTACGACCTCGCCATGGCCATGCGGCGCGTGGTCATAGCCATAGACCGACAGCATCCGCTCGATCCGCACGCCCGG
Organism: Roseomonas aeriglobus; assembly: GCA_016937575.1. Classification (NCBI taxonomy): domain Bacteria; kingdom Pseudomonadati; phylum Pseudomonadota; class Alphaproteobacteria; order Acetobacterales; family Roseomonadaceae; genus Muricoccus; species Muricoccus aeriglobus. The sequence continues at coordinate 1,781,987 of JAFHKN010000002.1, forward strand.
CGCATCCATCGGCACCAGGATCATCGACTGCTGGGCATGACGCCTCGCCGACGTGTCGGTCTTGCCCATCAGGATCGCGACCTGACAACGCGGATCGCCCACGCCCGACGACCACCATTTCCGACCGTTGATGACATAATCGTCGCCGTCGCGCACGATCGAGGTTTCGATATTTGTCGCATCCGACGACGCCACGGCCGGTTCGGTCATCAGGAAGACCGATCGGATTTCACCGTCCATCAGCGGTTTCAGCCACCGGTCCTTCTGCGCGCGCGTTCCGTAGCGGTGGAACACCTCCATATTTCCCGTGTCGGGTGCGGAGCAATTGAAACATTCGCTCGCCCAGACGATCCGCCCCATCTCTTCGGCGCAAAGCGCGTATTCGAGATTGGTCAGTTGCTCGCCTTCGAACACGAAGCTGTCGTCGACGTGCGTCTGGCCCGAATGCGGCGGCATGAAGAAATTCCAGAGGCCTTGCGCCTTGGCCAATGCCTTGACCTCTTCGATCACCGGCAGCACCTTCCAACGCTCGCCTTCCGCAGCTTGGCGGCGATATTCGGCGTCGCGGGGGGCGATCTCGCGGTCGATGAACGCGGCCACGCGGTCGCGCCAATATGTCTCGCGCTCGCTCAGCGTGAAGTCCACGGGCATCTCTCCTCGAACGTCGTCCTGTCGGAAGGGTAGGCCGTACCCGTTTTTCGGTAAACCCCGCTCACCCGATTTTTATCGCCTGTTGCCGCACGTACCGGCTCAAGCAAAAATGTCTCTAGGCGTGGACGACAGGAGTGCTATCACCGCCTACGATATGACCGCGACGTCAGGCAGAGAGGGTGGGACCAAGCGTTTCCAGGCGAAGCGCGACGCGATCCTGGCGGCTGCGGCCGAGGCGATCAACGACCAGAGCGCGAAGGGGATGACCTTTGCCGACGTCGCCGCCCGCGTCGGGCTCAACACCACCAGCGTCACCTATTATTTCCGGCGCAAGGAGGATCTCGCCTCCGCCTGTTTCGAACATACCATCGACCAGCTCGGCGCGATGCTGGAGGAGGCGATGGCGGAGGCGACGCCGCAGGACCGCGTCGCCCGCTACCTTTCCATCAACTTTCAGCGGATGGGGCGCATTGCGCGCGGCGAGGATACCGCCTTCGCGATCCTGAGCGACCTGCGTGCGATGGACGAGCCGATCAAGGGCAAGCTGCTGACCGGGTGGCAGCGCGTCTTCCGCAACACCCGCGCCCTGTGGGGCGACCCGGCCGACCGCGCGACCAAGGACCTCTACGGCGCGCTGGCGCATGTGCTGCTGGAAAACACCTTCTGGTTGTCGATCTGGCTGACCCGCTACGACGTCGACGAATATGACCGGGTCGAAGCGCGACTAATGGACGTGTTCCGTCACGGCCTGGCCAGCGGACGAGCGGCATGGACGCCGAAACTACTGGAGGTCGACGATAGCGACCAGGAGCCGGGCCGCGCGGCGTTCCTGACGGCGGCGACGCGCCTCATCAACGAACTCGGCTATCGCGGCGCTTCGGTGCAGCGGATCGCCAGCGAGCTGAACGTCACCAAGGGCAGCTTCTACCATCATCTCGACGCCAAGGACGAGCTGGTGACGGAATGCTACCGCCGCAGCTTCGACCGGATCGCCGCGGCACAGGCGAGCGCGCATGCCGCCGGCGGCACCTATTGGCAGATGCTGGAAAACGTCATGGCGACGTTGCTCGACATCCAGTTTTCGGAACGCGGTCCCTTACTGCGCACGACGGCGCTGTCCGGCCTGCCGCCACGCGATCGCCAGACGATGATCGACCGGTCGAACCGCCTCGCCCGGCGGTTCGCGGGGATGATCTCGGACGGCATTGCGGAAGGGTCGATCCGTGCCGTCGATCCGCTCGTCGCCAGCCAGGCGCTGATGGCCATCCAGAACGCCGCGTTCGACATGCGCAAATGGGCGAGCACGATGCCCAGAGAGCGGGCAGTAGCGATGTATGCCTCGACGCTGATGTTCGGCCTGTTCGACGACCGCGTCCTTGCCTAGCCACGCCACGGGTCGTTGCGTGCTCCGACAGCCAAGGCCGAGCGTAAGGCGGGGTCTACCCGATCGATGTGGGACGAAGCACCATCCTGACGATCGTTTCTCTAGCCCTTCGCCAAAACTCACGGAGTTTACCCCATGACCGCGCTCGCTGACATTCTTTCGGCGCTGGAGCCAATCGACGGCGGGTTTCGCGGTGAAATTCCGGTCGACTGGCTGCAGGGCCGTACCGCTTATGGCGGACTGTCATCGGCACTCGCGCTTCACGCAGCGCTGGCATGCGAGCCGGACCTTCCGCCCCTCCGGTCGGCGCTCGTCGCCTTTATCGGCCCGCTGGCCGGCACGGTGACGATCACTGCGCGAAAACTCCGCCGCGGACGAAACGCGGCGTATATCGAGGCAGCGATCGAAAGCGATGCCGGCGTCGGCTATCGCGCCACCTTCGTTTTCATGCGCGAGATGGAGTCGGCGATCAGCTTCGATCGTACCCAATCCGCCCGACTTGGCCCGCCCGCCGGTACCGCAAGAATTCATTGTGGGCCTGCGAACCATTTCACGGCAAATTTCGAATTCCTCGACTGCGCAGCCCCGGACACTGCCGGCGAATGGCACCGCTGGGCGCGGCTCGTCCACCGCGATGGGCTCGACCCGGAGGTGGCGCTGATCGCGATCGCCGACGCGCTGCCGCCCGCCGCCTACCAGCTGCATCGCGGTGCCGCGGCGATGAGTTCGCTGACGTGGCAGCTCAACCTGCTTGTCCCGCGGCCGACGACGACTGACGGCTGGTGGCTGATCCAAAGCCGCACCGACCGCGCCGTCGGCGGCTATTCGAGCCAGCGGATGACGATGTGGTCGGCCGACGGCACGGCCATCGCCGATGCGATGCAGGGCGTCGCCATCTTTACGTAAGGCTGCGACATTTCGCGACAGTTTCGCGCGCGAAGGACATAGATGTGCGACCGGCGCCGGCGATACCGACATCACGGCGGGGCCGCCCCGCCCCCGTTTCTCTCTCGGAGATCGAAGATGCTGAAGACTCTGACCGCCGCAGCACTGCTCGGCACCGTCGCTCTGGGCGGGCTGGCCTGTGCCCAGACCGCGCCTGTCGGCGCCCGGCCGGCAAAGGCGGACGCCGATGGCGACGGACGGATCACCCGCGCCGAATTCATCGCTCGCGCCGAAGCGAGTTTTGCGCGGATGGACGCCAACAAGGACGGCGTGCTCACGCCCGACGAACGCCGCCCCGTCCGCCCGGCGAAGGCCCCCCGCGCGCCGGGCGCCGTCGGCGGGCCGTTCATCCCGGTGCAGGACGCGGCACCCCCGCCGCCGCCCGGCGGGGCGATGCAGGCGCGTCCCCAGGGCATGCGTGGCCCTGGCGGCGGCATGGCGCGGATGGACACCGACGGTGACGGTCGCCTGTCACGCGCCGAGTTCGACGCCGGCGCCCGCATCCGCTTCGAACGCATGGACACCAACAGGGACGGTATCGTCGACGCGACCGAGATGGCCGCCCTGCCCGGCGGCGGTCGGGGAATGCGTGCCGACACCAATGGTGACGGCAAGCTGACCCAAGCCGAATATGACGCTCAGTCGAAAGAGCGTTTCGACCGGATGGACGTCAACGGCGACGGCGTGCTCGACACCGCCGAACTTCAGGCGGGTCCAGGCATGCGCGGTGGCCGTGGTGGCGGCCAGCGGCGGGGCGGCATGCCGCCCGCCCAACCGATGCCGGCCGCGCCGACCGGCGCGTAACCGGGGTCACGCCGGGCCGCTAAAGCGCCGTCCTCCCCTTTGTGGCGCGCGGCGGCCCGGCGTTGGCAAACCTTGTCCGATACGGTTAGCGATATGACGATGGCTTCCCCCGACCTTCCCCATCTGCTGCTCGTCGATGACGAACGGTCGATCCGCGAACCCTTGGCGCAATATCTGACCAAGCAAGGCTTTCGCGTGACCCAGGTGGGCGACGCGGAGGCAGCGCGCGCTCGGCTGAACGCCTATGCCATCGACCTCGTCGTGCTCGACATCATGATGCCGGGCGAGGACGGGCTGTCGCTGTGCCGCCACATCCGCGCGACCAGCGAAACGCCCGTCATCCTGCTGACGGCCAGAAGCGAAGAGACCGATCGCATCGTCGGCTTGGAAATGGGCGCCGACGATTATGTCGTGAAGCCGTTCTCCCCGCGCGAGCTCGCCGCCCGCATCAAGGTCGTGCTGCGTCGCCTCGCCGCCGGCGGCACCCGGCAGCATGCGCCCGAAACGGGCAGCTTCGCCTTCGCCGGCTGGGTGCTGAAGACCGGCGAGCGCAGCCTTGTCGATCGCGAAGGCGTGGCGGTGCCGCTGTCGACCGGCGAATACAACCTGCTCCATGCCCTCGTCACCCGCCCGCGCCAGGTGCTGACCCGCGACCAACTGCTCGACCTGACCCAGGGGCGTGAGGCAGCGGCGTTCGACCGGGCGATCGACAATCAGGTCAGCCGACTGCGCAAGAAGATCGAACCCGATCCCAAGGCGCCCCAGTTGATCAAGACCGTCTGGGGCGGCGGCTATACGCTGGCCGCCGAAGTCATTCGGCTTTGACCCTTCTGCGCTTTCCCAGGAGCCTGGCGGGCCAGGTTCTGCTGCTCGTCGCGGTCGCGCTCTTCGTGGCGCAGGCGATCAATTTCGGGCTGTTGCTGCGCGAGCGGCGCGAATTTCGCCTGGCTGCAGCCACCAACCCTGCCATCACCCGCCTGATCGACGCCAGCGAGCGGCTGGACGCGGGCCGGAAGCTGCCCCCGGACCGCCCCCGCAACCGCGTCCGGCTGGAAGCCGCGTCGCCGGTCGCCATGGCGACCGAACGCGTGCCCGACGCACAGCAGGCGATCGTCGCCGGCCTGACGGAGGCCGGCATCCGCTTCAGCCGGGTCGAGGCCGGGCTGCGCCCCTTCACGATCGACGCCGACCGCCCCGGTCCCGCCGGCAAGATGCGGCGCGAGCGGATGCGCCGGTTCGTCAGCGAACTCGTCATTGCCGTGGAGCAACCCGGCCGGGGATGGTTGACCATCGCCACCCCCTGGCCGCGAACCGAGCGCGGGATCGTCGCGCAACTGATCGCCCAGACGCTGGTGCTCTATGGCATCGTGCTGCTCGCGGTCCTGTGGATCGGCACGCGGATCGCGCGTCCGCTTCGAACCCTCGCAACCGCCGCGCGAGCCTTCCGCCCCGGTGACGGCGCCGAGCCGGTCGAGGAACGCGGGCCCGCCGACGTGCGCGCGGTGATCGCCGCCTACAACACGCTCGGCACCCGCGTGCAGGCGATGATCGATGAAAAGGACCGCATGCTCGGCGCGATCGGCCACGACCTGCGCACGCCGCTAGCCGCGCTTCGCGTCCGAATCGAATCGGTGGAGGATGAGGAGGATCGCCAGCGCATGGCCGACACCATCGATGAGATGGCGCGGATGCTGGAAGATATCCTGTCCCTCGCCCGGCTGGGCCGCTCGAGCGATCCGGTGACCGAAGTCGATCTCGCCGCGCTGGTCGATGCGGTGGCGGAGGATTTCCGCGACCTTGGCCATGCCGTCGAGACGCGCGATGCCGAACGCCTGCCCTGGCGGGTCCGCCCCGCACCGATGCGCCGCGCGATCCGCAACCTCGTTGAAAATGCCATCAAATATGCCGGCGGCGCCGAAGTCGTCGTCGAACGATCGAGCGCGGGCGCGTGCATCGCGGTACTCGATCGTGGCCCCGGCATCCCGGACGATCGGCTGGCGCATGTGTTCGAGCCGTTCATCCGCGTCGAGAGTTCGCGGAACCGAGATACCGGTGGCATCGGCCTCGGCCTCGCGCTCGCGCGGGCGATCGTGCAGGAGGTCGGCGGCACGCTGACGCTGGTCAACCGCGAGGGCGGCGGGCTGGCCGCGACGATTACGCTTCCGACACGACGCAACTAAGTTCGGGCCGCACCGTTCGAGCCAGGATGATCGCACGGTCCACACCCACGCCCGCATGATTACCGTCGCCTCCTACAATATGCGCAAGGCGATCGGCACCGATCGGCGCCGCGACCCGATGCGGGTGCTGGAGGTGCTGCGCGAGGTCGATGCCGACGTGATCGCCCTGCAGGAGGCCGATCGCCGGTTCGGGACCCGCGCAGGCGTCATATCGCCGCATCTGCTCGACGAACATTCGCCGTGGAAGGCGCTGCCGGTCGGCGTGCGGACACAGTCGATGGGCTGGCACGGCAACGCCCTGCTCGTACGCAAGGATGCGGTGGTCTCGGACTGCGAAGTGATCCACCTCCCGACGCTGGAGCCGCGCGGTGCGGTCATGGCGGACGTGCGGGTCGGCGGCACGCCCTTGCGCGTTGTCGGCATGCACCTCGACCTGTCGGGTCTGTGGCGGCGGCGGCAGGCCCATGCGATCCTTGCACACCTGGCCGCATCGGCCGTCCAATATCCGACGGTGATGATGGGCGACCTCAACGAATGGACTCGCGCGGCCGGCTGTCTGAAGGACTTCTGCCGCGACTTCACCAGTGCGGAAACGGGTCCCAGCTTTCACGCCCGCCGGCCCGTCGCCCGGCTCGACCGCATCCTCGTCTCGCGCGAATGGCGGGTCGTCGAATGCGGTGTCCACGCAAGCCTTGCCGCGCGCACCGCTTCGGATCATCTTCCGATCTGGGCGCGGCTCGAACTCGCCTAGAAGCGGGGGCGGATGCGCGAGAAGGAACTGCGGCTGGCGCTGATCTGCTACGGCGGCATCAGCCTGGCCGTATATATGCACGGCATCACCGGCGAGATCTGGCGCCTGGCGCGCGCCAGCCGCAGCTTCCACGACGGCAGCGATCCGGGCAACGGATCGGAAGGCGTGTACCACGCGCTGCTAAGCGAGATCGCCTCCAGCGCTGAGGTCCGGCTGCGCGTGCTGCCCGACATCATTGCCGGGGCCAGCGCCGGAGGGATCAACGGCATCTTCCTGGCGCAGGCGCTCGCCTCCGGACAGTCCCTCGAACCGCTGACGACGATGTGGCTCGAGAATGCGGATATCGAGGCGCTGCTCGACCCCGACGCCGCGCCCGATCGCTTCTCCAAGCTATGGGCGACGCCGCTCGCCTGGATGGTCGCCGATCGCAACCAGATCGACGGCACCGTCGAACCCGGGTCGCGCGAGGAGGTTGCCCGCAAGCTACGCCATTTCGTCCGCTCGCGGTGGTTCGAACCGCCATTCGGCGGCCCGCGGCTGACCCATATGCTGCTCGATGCGCTTGACGCCATGGCAGCGGGGCCGAAGGGCGACCGACTGCTTCCGCCCGGCCAGCCGCTCGACCTTTTCGTCACCGTCACCGACTTTCGCGGCCACCCGGAGCGGCTGCGGCTGAATTCCCCGCCCGAAGTGGTGGAGACCGAACACCGCCTCGTCTTTCCCTTCTCCGACAGTGGCGACGGTCGCCTGGGCGGCGCGCCCGAACTGGCCCTCGCCGCGCGGGCGACGTCGAGCTTTCCCGGCGCCTTCCCACCGCTGAAGGTCGGCGAGGTCGACGCGGTGCTGAAAGAGCGCAGGCAGCGCTGGCCCGGCCGCAAGGCGTTCCTCAACCGCGCCCTGCCCCGCCATGCCGCAGTCAACGCCGCCGAGAGTGCCGTGCTGATCGACGGCTCGGTGCTGGCCAATGCGCCGTTTCGTCCCGCGATCGACGCGCTGCGCGACCGACCGGCCAAGCGCCAGATCGATCGCCGCTTCGTCTACATCGATCCGGTTCCGGGCTATGATTTCAACCTGGGTCTGTCGAAGGTCGAATCGCCCGGATTCTTCCAGACCATCCTTGGCGCGGTCAGTGAGTTGCCACGCCAGCAACCGATCCGCGACAATCTGGAGGCGATCGACGCCCGCACGGCACGGGTCGAACGCCTGCGCGGCATTCTGGCGGGGCTGCGCGGCGACGTCGAGGCGGCGGTGGTTCGGCTGTTCGGCTATACGTTGCTGCTCGACTATCCCACGCCTGCGCGCCTGGCCGGCTGGCGCCGCCGCGCGCAGGTCGCCGCAGCCAAGGACGCAGGCCTGTCCTATGCCGCCTATGCACGGCTGAAACTCGCCGACATCAGCGCGCAGATCGTCACCACGCTGCAGCGCGCCGGCGGCGACCGCGGCCCGGACGGACTCCGTCGTATCGGCGCCGCGGTCGACCGCGCGCTCATCGAGCGCGGCATCACGATGGAGACCGCCGCCGAACTGTCGGCCGCGTCCCCGATCGTCGATTTCCTGCGTCGCTTCGATCTCGGTTTTCGCGTCCGCCGCCTGCGCCTGATGGCGCGCCGTCTGGCCGAGATGGACGAGGCAGGCAGCGACGCCCTGCTCGCGCCGGTGCGGGAGGCGGTCTATGCCTCGCTCGCCGAATATCTCGACTTCGAGCGCAGCGACGCGTTCATCGCACTGCGTCCCGACATCCGCCGTATCGCCGCCGATCCCGCGGCGGCGCTTGCCGCACTCGACGCCGCAATGGACCTGCCCGGCATCGACACCCGCACAGACCAACGGTTGAGCGACGGGCTGACCGCCTTGCCCAAGGACCTGCGTCGGCCGTTGCTGCTCGGCTATCTCGGATTCCCCTTCTTCGACATCGCGACCCTGCCTTTATTGCAGGGCGAGGGGCTGGACGAGTTCGACCCCGTCAAGGTCGATCGCATTTCCCCCGACGACGCCAAGGCGATCCGCGAAGGCGGCGCGGCGGCCACCTTGAAGGGCACCCAATTCCATAATTTCGGTGCCTTCTTCAGCCGCGCCTACCGGGAGAACGACTATCTTTGGGGTCGTCTGCATGGTGCCGACCGGTTGATCGACATCGTCGTCTCTACCTTGCCGGGCAGCGCGCGGTTGCGGCCCGGCCGTATCGCCGCGATCAAGCGCGACGCGTTCCTGGCGATCCTGGCCGCCGAGGAAGAGCGGCTGACCGCTATTCCGGGCCTGTTCGAGGCGTTGCGCAAGGAAATCGGCTGAGGCTGGTCAAGCGGCGCTTCAGGGCATAGGGTGGCGCCATGCAGTTCCTGAAGACGTTGCTGATCGTGTTCACCGTCGGTCTCGCGGTGGCCTTCGCCTTCAACAACTGGGCCAGCGTCGACATCCGCCTGTGGGGCGGGTTGATCGTCGACATCAACAAACCGCTGTTGATGCTGGTCTGCTTCCTGCTCGGGCTGATCCCGACCTGGCTGTGGCAGCGCGCGATTCGCTGGCGGTTGGCGCAGCGGCTTGCGGTGAGCGAACGGACCGTCGCCGACCTGCGTGTCGCCGTCACGACGCCGCCCACCACGACGCCGCCGGCCCCGACCACGCCGGCGCTAGCCATTCCGCCGGCAGACGGCGATCCCCTGCCGCCCGTCACGGTCGAGGAGCCGAAGCTGTGAGTTCGCCGCTATACGTCGCGCTCGACACCCCTGACCTTGCGCGGGCCAAGGCGATCGCACAGCGCGTCCGTAATCACGTCGGCGGACTGAAGCTCGGCCTCGAATTCTTCATGGCCAACGGTCGCGCCGGAGTGCGCGAGATGGCCGACATCGGCCTGCCGATCTTCCTCGATCTGAAGTTCCACGACATCCCCAACACCGTCGCCAAGGCGATTCAGGCCTTGCGCCCGCTCGAGCCGGCAATCCTGACCGTCCACGCCAGCGGCGGCCGGGCGATGCTGGAGGATGCCAAGGCAGCAGCACCGACGGGCACCAAGGTCGTCGCCGTCACGGTGCTGACCAGCCTCGACGGCAGCGACCTGTCGTCCATCGGCCTGGCCGCCGATCCGCACGAGCAGGTCGTCCGCCTGACCGAGCTCGCGCGCGAGTCCGGGATCGACGGCGTCGTCTGTTCGGGCGAAGAGGTGAAGGCCGCCCACAAGGCCTGGCCGCAAGGCTTCTTCGTCGTGCCGGGCGTGCGTCCGGCAAACGGTGCTGCCGGCGATCAGAAACGCGTGGTCACCCCGCGTGCAGCGCTCGATGCCGGCGCGTCGATCCTGGTGGTCGGCCGTCCCATCACCCAGGCCGAAGACCCCGACATCGCGGCGCGGGCGATCGAGGCGACGCTTTAGCCGAGGCTGCTCTCGTCCCGGGCGGGAGCTTAGCAAGCCCGACCCATTGCCGCATCCTCCGCCGTGGTGCAGCGCGAATGATGCCGTTCTTGGGGACTTCCATCAGGCTCACGCGAAAAAGAGAGCTTGAAAGGCGCCCGTCAGTCCCGCGCCAGATGCACGAAATCGCGCTCGAAACTCTTCAGATGCGCGCCGCCGTCGACGAAGATCACCTGCCCCGTCACGGCCTGTGCCTGGGTGAGCCATAGCACCGCGTCGGCCACCTCCTCCGCCCGCGCATTGCGGCCCATCGGCATCAGAGCCCCGACACGTTCGAACTGGCCATCGACATACTCCTCCGTCGGGAGCACCAGTCCCGGCGCGACGCCGTTCACCCGCGCGTGCGGCGCCAGCGCCAGCGCCAGCGTCCGCGTCGCCTCTGCCAATGCCTGCTTGGACAGGGTATAGGCGAGCTGATCGATCGGCGGGTTGGCGATCCGCTGGTCGAGGATGTTGACGATCGCCACGCCCTGCTGTCGTTCGGCCACCGCCTTGGCGAGGGCGACGGGCGCAGCAAGGTTGGTCCGTGCGAGTTCGAGTACGCGCTGGAACGCACAATCGGCGCCGTCCATCGCGGCAAAGCGCGAGGCGCAGTTGACAAGAACGTCGATCGGCCGGCCGAAACGCGCCGCGACTGTGTCCGGCAGCGCTGTGACCGCGTCGCCATCGTCGAGATCGGCGACGAAGGTCTCGTACCGCCGATCCCTCAGATGCGCCGTCAGCCACGCCTCCGGCGCGTCACCGCTGCGAGATTGCAGCGCGAGGTCGTAGCCCGCCCCCGCCAGTCGCGCGGCGATATACGCCCCCAGCCGTCGCCCACCCCCGGTGACGAGCGCGAGCGGCACGGTCAGCGCCGATGCCGGATAAGGGTGATTCCGATCGATTCGCTCCCCTCGGCGATCGCCAGCTTCACGATCTTGACCTGCACCCGCTTCACGCGCGCGTCCTGCAGGAACAGCGTTTCAGCGATATGATCCGCCACGCCCTCGATCAGCGTGAAATGCACGCCCTGCGGCAGGGCATCGGTCGCGGCGTGACGCAGATCCATATAGCTTTTCGACGCGGACAGCGGCGTGTCCGGGGCGAAGCCCGGTAGACAATCGAGCTCGACGTCCATCGATATCCGCAGCGGCTGCGGCAGGTGCGTTTCCTCCGAATAGATGCCGGTCAGCACCATGACTTCGAGGTCGTGCACCTGAAGCGTCAAACTGTCGTGCACGGCGGTCGTCACCTTTTCATCGATACGCTGAGCACCCGCGCATAGCAGATGCGGGAGCGGGCGAAAGCCTTGGTCAGGCGCGCGGGCCGACCGCGCCGGCACCGTCCGGGACTCCGCTGCCGCGGGCAAGCAGACGGCGCGGCTCGAAGGGGCCGGGCAGACGCCACGCGGCGGTCGCCTCCGCCGAAAAGCCGAAGAAGCGGCCATAATATTCCGGGTCCCCGATCAACATCAGCGCGTCGGTGCCGGCAAGCTTCGACGAGTCAGCCGCAGCGAGCATATGCGCCATCAGCCGCCGGCCGACCCCGCCGCGTTGAAGCCCCGGCTCGACTGCGACCGGCCCGACAAGAACCATCGGCACGTCGCGCCCATCGTCGCCGACGAACCGCACCGGCCAGCACTGAATGGTCCCGGCGAGCGCGCCATGGTCGTCGACCGCAGCGAAACTCAGGCTGGCCATCTGCGCCGTGCCGCTGCGCAGCCTGTAGGCGGTTCGGGTGTGACGATCCGCCCCAAACGCACGATCGAGCAGCGATTCCACTGCGAGTGCAGGAACATCGGACAGGGGAACTAGAATCATGCCGGGGGTCGCTTGAAACACAAACCCCCGCCGAACCGGGTGGTTCAGCGGGGGTGTGGCGCGCCCGGAACGATTCGAACGTCCGACCCTCAGATTCGTAGTCTGATGCTCTATCCAGCTGAGCTACGGGCGCTTGGGAGTGGCGCTGATAGGCGGCGAATCGAGGCATGGCAAGCCATTGCTTGCAGAAAAATGCATCCCTAGGTTTTCATGATGAAATACAGCCTGCTGAGCCTGCCGCTGATCCTCTCCGCTTGCGCGAGCCAGCCGGTGAACGCGCCCTCTCTCCTGCCGCGCGCCATTGAAACGCGCCCGGATTCGCCCCCCGTGCGCGACGAGACCGTCCGCCCCGATCCTTCGCTGGACTCGAAGATCGCCGCCGGCGTCGCCACCTTCGACAAGGCGGCGGCGGCGTTCGACGCCGGCAAAGCTGCGCTCGCCCGCCGAATCGAAGCGGGGAGAGGCGCGGCGGAAGGGTCGGAACGGTGGCTGGACGCCCAGCAGGCTCTAGGCGAGCTGCAACAGCTTCGCACCGCGACCGACGGGGCGATGACCGATATCGAGGCTCTGGCCATCGAGCGGGCGAGCGCGGGACAATTGCCCTACCCCATGCTCGATGCGGCGATCGCGCGCGCGCAGGCCGTCGTCGATCGGCAGATGGCGGAGGAAAACCGGCTCCGCGCGATCCTCGCCTAGCGAAATTCCTTCAGCACCGGCAGAATCGTCGCATAATCGTCGGTCCACGGCGTCAGGTCACGTCGCGGATAGAGCGGTCGCCATGCGCTGCCATCGCTGATGACCATCGCAAAGGTCGATGGATCGCGGGTCAGGACGATCCAGTCGCTCAGCGTCGCCTGCGGCCCTTCGTCCTCGTGCGGCTTGTAATGCAACATCGCGCCCATCCACCCCCGAGCGGACGCGGCGACGACCGGTTCCAGATCGAGGAAGCGGTTGGAGACGTGGACGAGCAACAGCCCCTTCTTCTGAAGCACGCGGCCGTAGCTTTCGAACGCCTCGCGCGTCATCAGATGCATGGGGATGGCGTCGGACGAGAAGGCGTCGAGCACCAGCACGTCGAGCGAACCGCTCGCCTGCTGCGCCAGCCGCATCCGCGCGTCGCCGACGACGATGGCCGCCTGAGGCAGACAGCGCGACAGGAAACTGAATTTCGCCGGATTGCGTGCGATCGCGACGACCGCGGGGTCGATTTCGAAAAACGTCCAGTGTTGTCCCGGCTTCGCGTAGCAGGCCAGCGTCCCGGTCCCGAGACCGACGGCACCGATCCGGGCGCCCGGCCCGTACAGTTCGGGCGCCATGCGCAGCGCCACGCCGACGCCCGATCCCTGGACGTAATAGCTCGTCGGATAGCGTTCGCGCGCGGGCGTTCCGGTCAGCTGAATGCCGTGCAACGTCGTTCCGTGCGCCAGCGTCCGCTCCCACGCTTCGTCGCGAATTGTGTAGACGCCGAAATAGCTGCGGGTCCGATGATTTCCCTCCAGCGTAACCTCCAAGGCACGCCAGCCACCGAAAAGCATCAGCGTGCCCAGCAGCGTGATCAGATACGGTGCGCGCTTGCCCACCAGCACTATCCCGAACACACAGAGCCCCAGGTAGACGACGGTCTCGACCGAGGCTTCCCCGGGCTGCGCGGCGTCGAGGATGGCGACGATCGCGAGTACGGTCACGAGAACGGCGACGAGCGCGGTTCGGATGAGCGTCCCGCGCCGGTCGGTCCGCCACAGTCGGGCGGCGATCGGCAACAGGAAAGTCTGCGGCACCAGCGCGCCGGCCGCCAGGATCAGCAGCGGATATTCATAGGTCCAGTCGAACACGACCGGCGCAATGAGGCCGGAAAAAACGCCGCCCAGCGCGCCCCCGACCGACATGGCGAGATAGAAGCCGGTCAACCGGTCCGCCGCTGGACGCAGGTCGTACATCCGCGTGTGCAGCGCGACCGCCACGACGAACAGGAGCAGCAAAGCGATGCCCGCGTTGAAATAGGGCATCGCGTGCGTACCCGCGATCATCACGCCGCCGAACAGCAGGATGGTGATCGGCGTGAACTTGGTGATGACCTGCGCTATGCCGCGTTTCGTGGCGAAGGCGACCGAGAAGCTGAGCAGGTACAGCCCCAGCGGCAGGACCCACAACAGCGGCACCGCCACGATGTCGGTGGTCAGGAAGGTCGATGTCGCGAGCATCAGGCCCGACGGCACCAGGGCGAGTGCGATCCACAGAATAACGCGGCGCCCCGGCGCCGGTGCGCTGCGCTCCACGACCGGGGTTTCCGCCGTCGCACGTCGCGGCAGCCTCAACGCGCATGCAGCGACCAGCACGAACAACGCGACATAGCCCGCGCTCCACATCACGCTCTGCCGGTCGAGCGCCATCGTCGGTTCGACCAGCAACGGATAGGCGATCAGCCCGCCGAAGCTGCCGATGTTGGACGCGGCATAGAGCGCATAGGGGTCGCGACCGGGGGCTGTGACGGCATACCACCGCTGCATCAACGGCGCCTGCGCGGACACGGCGAAGAATAAGGGACCGATCGAGGCGCCGAGCAGCCACGGCACCCACACCGCTGGCTCGGCATCCGCCGGCAGGTCGAAGTTATAGAGGCCGATCGGCAACCACAACGCCGCGACGGCCAGGACGCCCAGATGGACCGCAGCAGTCTGTCGTGGTCGCAGCTTGCTCAGGGCGTGCGCATAGGCATAACCGCCCAGCAGCAGCGCCTGATAGACGGGCATCGCCGAGTTCCACACCGCCGGCGCCCCACCCAGTCGCGGCAATGCCATGCGCGCGACCATCGGCTGGACCAGGAACAGCAGGAACGATCCGGTGAGGATCGTCGCGATGAATAGCACGCGGGCGGCCCGCGGGGTTGGCGCCGCCGTCGCTTCCGTCTCGCTCACGCGACGGACCGATCGATGCGATAGGTAAGGTGCCGCCGAAGCGGACTGCCCACCGGGACCGCCTTATGGTCGAAATTCCCGTCCGGCAGTCGCCGCATTCCCAATCGCTCCATCAGTCCCCAGCTCCGCTCATTGGCAGGAACGGTGATTGCCACAATATGGTTAACGCCCCGGTGCCACGCGCTCGCGATGCACGCGGACGCCGCTTCGCGGGCATAGCCCTGCCCCCAGGCGTGTCGCGCCAGTCGCCATCCGATCTCGGGTTGCGCGTCGATCGGAGTGCCTTCGGCCCCGGGCTTGATCCCGCAGAAGCCGAGAAACGCGCCGTCGGACCGCCGCTCGACGACCCAGAAGCAGGAACCGGTCTTCTCGAGCAACCGCTTCTGGCGCGCAGCGAACGTTTCGGCATCGGCGATCGACAGCTCGGGGCCGATGTACCGCATGACCTCGGCGTCCCGTCCCATCGCGTAAAACGGCGCGATATCACTGTCCTGCCAGGGTCGCAGCATCAGCCGCTCGGTTTCGTTCATGCCCCCAGCAACCGCGCAGCAAGCGGCGCGTGATAGGTCAGTACGCCCGAACAGCCTGCGCGCTTGAAGGCCATCAGCGTTTCCAGGACCACTGCGTCGCGATCCGCCGCGCCGACCGCGACTGCGGCCTCGATCATCGCATATTCGCCCGACACCTGGTACGCGAACACCGGCACGCCGAACTCGCTCTTCACGCGCACGACGATGTCGAGATACGGCAGTCCCGGCTTGACCATGACGCTGTCGGCGCCCTCGGCCAGGTCGAGTGCGACCTCGCGGATCGCCTCCTCGGCATTGGCCGGGTCCATCTGATAGGTCTTCTTGTCGCCCTTCAGCAGCCCGCGCGTACTGACCGCGTCGCGGAACGGACCGTAGAAGCCGCTGGCGTATTTGGCGGCGTAAGCCATGATCTGGACGTTGCGATGGCCCGCACCTTCCAGCCCGTCGCGGATCATGCCGACGCGCCCGTCCATCATGTCGGACGGCGCGACGATGTCCGCCCCCGCTTCCGCCTGGACCAGGGCCTGGCGGACAAGCACCTCCGCCGTTTCGTCGTTCAGGACGTAACCCGCAGCATCGACCAGCCCATCATGGCCATGGCTGGTATAGGGGTCGAGCGCGACGTCGGTCAGCACGCCGACGTCAGGCGCGGCATCCTTGATCGCGCGGATCGCGCGGCACATCAGATTGTCGCGGTTGAACGCCTCCGCCCCGTCATCGCTGCGCAGGTGCGGCGGCGTATTCGGAAACAGGGCGATGCACGGGATGCCGAGCGCCGAAGCCTCCTTCGCCCGCTCCGCAATCTTCGCGAGCGACCAGCGCGAGACGCCCGGCAGGCTTGCGATCGGCTCTTCGTCGGCACCCTCGGTCACGAACAACGGCCAGATCAGATCGGCCGGGGTCAGCACGGTTTCGGCGTGAAGACGCCGGCTCCAGGTGGAGGCACGGGTGCGGCGCAGGCGAAGCGCGGGATAGTGCGACATGGTGCGTGCCTTGCGCCATCGCACCCTCGGCATCAAGCGTTACGCATCCGAAATCGGGATCGAAGCGTTGTAGCGGCTCATGACCCGATTCCAGTCCGCCGCCCTGATCGTCAACGCCAAGTCCCGAAGGGGGCAGGCTCTGTTCGATCAGGCTTGCCAGGCGTTGCAGGACGTCGACTTTACGGTCGATGCTCATGCGGTCGAGGACCCGAACGATCTGGAAGGGACGGTCGAACGCGCGCTGGCGAAAAAGCCGCAGCTCGTCATCTTCGGCGGTGGCGACGGGACGATCAGCGGCCTGGTCGACCTGCTGGTCGGCGAGGACGTGGTGTTGGGCGTCCTGCCGCTCGGCACCGCGAACAGCTTCTGCCGGACGCTCGGCATCCCGCTCGACATCCCCTCCGCCGTCCGCGTCCTGAGCGAGGGACGAGCGAAGCGGATCGACCTCGGCATGATCGACGACGATTATTTCGCCAACGCCGCGACGATGGGGATCGCACCCAAGATCGCGGAGACTGTACCGCACGACCTGAAGAAATGGCTGGGCCGCGCCGGCTATCTCAGCTGGGCGGCGCTGCAATATGCCAAGTTCCGCCCCTTTCCGATCACCATCGACGACGGCAACGGTCACCCGCGCGTGATGCGCGCGGTCGAGGTGCGGATCGCCAACGGACGCTACCACGGTGGCCAGGAAATGATGGAAGACGCGGCCATCGACAATGGCGAGATCCTGGTGGAGGTCGTTCGCGGCCACCTACGCAGCCGCCTGCTCTATAACTGGGCGGCGAATGTCTTGCGCCTGCCGCAGCGGCGCGAAAAGGTCACCGTCTTTCGCGGACAATCGATCCGCATCGACAGCGACAAACCGCGGCCGATCTCGATCGATGGCGAGGTGCTGGCGAAGACGCCGGTGACGGCCAAGGTTGCACCGGGGATCATCGAGGTGATGGTTCCGGCGTAGTATCGGGTGCTGCCGCAAAAGTCCGGGCGTGAGCGCGGATTGTTGCGATCACCCCGTCGGATGCGACCGCCCCGCCGGCTCGGCATCGGCGTGACTCTGCTCCTCGCAATGCTCGGGCTCGGGCGTCAGCAGCGCCCCACGCCGCCAGTTGCCGAACCGGTAATAGGCCACCGCCATCACCAGGTTCGCCGCCGACCCGGCCGGGAAGCTCCACCAGAGCGCATCCGCACCCCATGCCGGCAAGAACAGCGCGGCGAAGCCCAGGCGGACCGGGTACATGGACACGAACAGCATGATCAGCGGCGCGATCACGGCGCCGTTCGCGCGGACGGTGGAAAACAGCACCATCGTCGCGCCAAACAGGACGAAACCCCAGGCGGCGACCAGCTGGATATGCTCGGCGATCGGCATCGCCGGGCTGTCCTGGCCCAGAAACAGCCCCAGCACCGCGCGGTCGAACACTGTCGTCACCGCAACCATCGCGCCCGTCAGCGCGACGTTGGTCAAAAGCCCCGCGCGCGTGATTTGATCGACCCGGTCCCATCGCCCCGCGCCGATGTTCTGCGCGGCCATCGCGCTGACCGCGGCGCCGATCGCCAGTGCGGGCATCTGGATATAGGTCCACAATTGCTGCGCGACGCCATATGCCGCGACGGTATCGACCCCCTGCCGGTTGATCAGCCCCGCCATCGCCAGTCCCGCCGACGACATGACCAGCATCTGCGCGCCCATCGGCAGCCCCTTGGTGGCGATGGTGCGTGCCAGCGGCCCATGCGGCTTCAGATAGCCAAGCTCGCCTCCACGCAACCTGAGCGGCAGGTCCTTGGCATAGACGTACAGGATCAGGCAGGCGAGCGAGACGTGGTTGGCGATCAGCGTCGCCGTCGCAGACCCGGCGATGCCCATCCTGGGAAACGGGCCGATCCCGGCGATGAAGAAGGGATTGAGCCCGGCATCGATCACGACGCTCAGCGCCATGAACCAGAAGGGCGTCGTGGAATCGCCTGTCCCGCGCAACCCCATCATCACCAGCACGACCATCATTGATGCCGGCAGACCGAGGAAGATGACGCGCAGATAAGCCAGCGCGAGCGGGAAGGCGCCGCCCGGCGTGGCGAGCCACGTCAGGATCTGCGGTGCGAACAGCCACCCGAGCGCCGCAATGATCACCGCGCCGCCCAGTACCAGCCCGACTGCGGTCCCGAACGCCCGCCGCGCCGCCTCGATATCGCCCCGCCCGATCGCCTGACCGACCAGAATGGTCGCCGCCATACCGAAACCGAACACCGCGCCGAACATCAGGAACATGATGATATTGGCGTTCGATGTCGCCGCCAGCGCCGCCTCGCCCAGGAAGTGCCCGACCCAGATCGTGTTGATCGATCCGTTCAGCGACTGGAGAATGTTGCTGCCGAGCGTCGGAAGGGCAAAGGCAAGCAACGTGCCGGCGATCGGGCCTGACGTCAGGTCGCGGCCGTTGCCGCGGCCCGGCGAAGGCGACGATGTCGGTACAGCTTCGACCTCGGTCACGACACGCCGTTCCTTTTCGATCCTCCCCTGCAAGGGGAGGTGGCAGGCCGAAGGCCTGACGGAGGGGTGTTACGCTTTCCGGATAGCGGGACACCCCTCCACCATCCTTCGGATGGTCCCCCTCCCCTTGCAGGGGAGGACGTATTTAGCCCAACCGCCCCAGCGCTGCCGTCAGCCGCTCGGCCTCCGCCGATTTCTCGGCATGATCGGCCTTGGCCTTCTCGACCGCCTCGGGCTTCGCGCGTTCGACGAAGCTCGGGTTGCCGAGACGCCCGGCCAGCGCATCGCGTTCCTTCTCCGCCGCCGCGATCGCCTTCGTCAGGCGCGCGCGTTCGGCAGCGAGGTCGATGACGTCGCCCAGCGGAAGGACGAACGTCGCCTCGTCGACGACGATCTGAAGCGCACCGCCTTCGGGTGCGGCCCCCTCCGCCCGGTCAATCCGCGCGAGCCGCGCGATGACCGCGGCCTGCGACGTCAATCGCGTCTCGGTCGCCGCCGAAGCGTCGCGGACATGCACCGGCAGGCGCGCGCCCGGCGGTACGTTGAGTTCGGTACGAGCCGCGCGGACTTCGCTCACCAGCCGGATCAGCCATTCGATTTCCGCCGCGGCTTCGGGATCGAGTGCCCGCGCGTCCGCCATCGGCCATTTCGCGACGATCAGGTCGTAGTCGCGTGCCCCCATCGCATGCCACAGTTCTTCGGTGATGAAGGGCATGAACGGATGGAGCAGCACCAGGATCTGGTCGAGCACCCAGCCCGCCACCGCGCGCGTCTCATCGACGCCGGCGACGCCCTCGCCCTGCAGGACCGGCTTGATGAGTTCGAGATACCAGTCGCAGAAGCGGCTCCAGACGAACTGGTAGATCGCATCCGCCGCGCCGTCGAAACGGTAATCGGCCAGCGCCAGGTCGACCGCCTGGATCGTCTGCACCGTCTCCGCGACGATCCACTTGTTGACTGCCAGCGTCGCGACCGGCGGCTCCAGCGTCGTCGATGCGACGATCCCGTTCGACTGGCAGAAGCGGCTGGCATTCCACAGCTTGGTCGCGAAATTGCGGTATCCCTCGACCCGCTTCTCATCCATCTTGATGTCGCGGCCCTGGCTTTCCATCGCCGCCATGAAGAAGCGCAGCGCGTCGGCGCCGTAACTGTCGATCAACCCCAGCGGGTTGACGACATTGCCCTTCGACTTCGACATCTTCGCGCCATCGGCGGCGCGGACAAGACCGTGCAGGTAGAGCGTGCGGAACGGCACGTCCTTCAGGAAATGCATCCCCTGCATCATCATCCGCGCGTCCCAAAAGAACAGGATGTCGAAGCCGGAGATTAGCACGTCGTTAGGATAGCGGCGCTCCCACTCGCCCGTCGCATCCGGCCACCCCATCGTCGCGAACGGCCACAGCGCGGACGAGAACCAGGTGTCGAGCACGTCCGGGTCGCGGGTCAATGCGACGCCCTCACCCGCCTGCGCCTGCGCCTCTTCCTCGGTTTCCGCGACATAGGCCTTACCATCGGCGTCGAACCACGCCGGGATCTGGTGCCCCCACCACAGCTGGCGGCTGACGCACCACGGCTGGATGTTCTCCATCCAGTTGAAGAAGGTCTTTTCCCACGTCTTGGGCACGATCTGGATGCGTCCGTCGCGCACCGCCTCGACCGGGCCCTTGGCCAGCGTCGCGGCATCGACATACCATTGGTCGGTCAGCCACGGTTCGATGACCACGCCCGATCGGTCGCCATAGGGCGTCTGGATCGTCCGCGGTTCGGCGTCATGCTCGGCGCCGTCCTTGTCGGTGTGCGGGATCAGGACGCCGTCGTCCTTCAGCCGCGCAACGACCGCCTTGCGCGCGTCTGCGGTCGACAGGCCCAGGAACTCGGTCGGGATCAGCCCATCCGCGGTCTGGACGATGCGCGCCTTGGCATCGAGCATGTTGAGCATGTCGCGCGCGGCGATCCCGGCGCGCTTGCCGACCTCGAAATCGTTGAAGTCGTGACCCGGCGTGATCTTCACCGCACCCGACCCCAGTTCCGGATCGGCATGTTCGTCGGCGACGATCGGGATCAGGCGCCCGGTGATCGGCAGGCGCACCTGGCGACCGATCAGCGCGGTGTAGCGCGCGTCCTCGGGATGCACCGCGACCGCCATGTCGGCCAGCATCGTCTCCGGCCGGGTCGTCGCAACCTCGATATGCCCCGACCCGTCGGCGAGCGGATAGCGCAGGCGCCAGAAGCTGCCCTTCACTTCGCGCGTCTCGACCTCCAGATCGCTGATCGCGGTGCCCAGACCCGGGTCCCAGTTCACGAGGCGCTTGTCGCGGTAGAGCAGGCCCTGGCGGTGCAGCTCGACGAAGACCTTCAGCACGGCCTTCGAAAAGCCGGGGTCCATCGTGAACCGCTCGTTCTCCCAGTCCATCGAGCAGCCCAGGCGCCGCAGCTGCGACGTGATCTCGCCGCCGCTCTCCGCCTTCCATTGCCACACGCGGTCGATGAAGGCCTCGCGCGTGAAGTCGGTCCGCTTCTCGCCCGCGGCGTTCATCTGGCGTTCGACGACCATCTGAGTCGCGATGCCGGCGTGGTCGGTGCCGACCACCCACAGCGCATCCTTGCCCTTCAACCGTGCGTGACGGACCAGAATGTCCTGCAACGTGTTGTCGAGCGCGTGGCCGATGTGGAGGCTGCCCGTGACGTTGGGCGGCGGGTTGACGATCGTCCAGGGCTCGGCATTCGGGCGGTCGGGGCGGAACTGGCCGCTCCCCTCCCAATGCGCATACCATTTCGCCTCGATGGCGGCGGGATCGAAAGTCTTTGCGAGTTCGGTCATGCGAGGGCCCATAACCAAGGTAAGGGTCCTCGCACCACCCCCGTTATCGCGCGGTCTTCGCCGTCCACCGGTTCAGCCAGCCGAGCACCTCGCCATACCATTGGCGCGAGTTCTTGGCCTTCAGCACCCAGTGGTTCTCGTCAGGGAACACAACGAGCCGCGAGGGAATATTGCGGCGCTGGAGCGCGGTGAAGCTTGCCAGCCCCTGGGTGTAGGGGATGCGGAAGTCCTTTTCCCCGGTGATGACCAGCATCGGCGTCTGCCATTTGGCGACGTGGTTCACCGGGTTCCAGCGCTCGAACGCCTCGGGATCCTCGAAATACGCCTTGCCGCCGTGTTCCCATTCGTCGAACCAGAGTTCTTCGGTTTCATAGGCCATGGCGCGGGCATCGAAGACGCCGTCGTGCTGGACCAGGCACTTGAACCGGTCGGGCCACTGACCCGCGATCCAGTTCATCATATAGCCGCCATAGGACGCGCCGAGCGCACAGGCGTTGTCCGCGTCGAGCCAGCTGAACCTGCTCGTCGCCGCGGCGAGCCCCTTCTGCAAGTCCTCCAGCGGCCAACCGCCCCAGTTGTTGCGGATCGCATCGGTGAAGGCCTGGCCGTAACCGGTCGAGCCATGGAAATCGACCGCCACCAGTCCGTAGCCCGCACCCGCGAACACCGCCGGATTCCAGCGATAGGACCAGCTATTGTTGCTCGAACCCTGCGGACCGCCGTGCACCATATAGGCGATCGGCACCTTGCCGGAGCTGCCGGCGGGTTTCACCGCATAGCCCCACACGGTGTCGTTGTTCGCCCCTGCAAAGCTGAAGCGCGTGACGGTCGGCCAGTCGATGTCCTTCAGCTTGTCGGCATTGACGCTGGTCAGGCGCGTGGTGCGCCTGCCGTCGACACGGTAGAAGTCATCCGGCGCGACGAGGCTGTTCATCGCATAGACGAAACCCTTTGCGGTCGGCACCACGGCGGTCACATTGCCCTGCTGCGTCAGCCGCGTGACCTTGCCGCTTGCCGCGTCGACCGACCACACCGGATTCTCCTGCGTGTCCTGTGCGGTCACCAGAATACGCTTGCTGTCGGGTGTCCACGCGATCGATTCGACCGAGCGGTCCCAGCCGCTCGTCAGCGCGCGGACCTGCCCGGTCTGCAGGTCGCGAACCATCAGCGTCAGCTTGTCCGCCTCATAGGTCGGCCGTGCCATTGCCGCCCAGGCGAGCCAGCGACCATCGGGCGACACGCTCGGGAAATTGTCGGTCGCGTCGTTCGCATCGGTCAGGTTGGTCGGTGCGGCCGATCCGTCGGCAGGGGCCGAGAAGATGTCGAGGTTTGTCGAAGTCGCTTCAATCCGCCCCGCCTCTCGCAGCGCGAAATAGACGGTGCGCCCGTCCTGGCTCCACGCCACCTCCTCACCGCCGCCGAACGGCTTGGACGGCGTGTCGCCGAGCAACTTGCCCGTTATCGCAACGCCGTCGCCCGGCGCGCCATCGGCCCCCAGCGGCAGGACGAACAGCTGCGACCGGTTCCCATCGGCCCATGTATCCCAGTGACGCACGAACAGCTGGTCATAGGTCCGCGCCGAGCCGGCGTTCGGGTCCTTCTTCTCCATCGCCGGCGCCAGACTCGGCGCGCCGGGCTTGCGATCGGCCCAGATCAGGATCTTGTCGCCGGTCGGCGCGACCTTGAACCCGCCGAAGCCACCCTGGAACCCGGTCAGCTTGCGTGCCTGGCCACCGCCGAGCGCGATCGCCCACACCGCATCGTCGCCGCCCTTGTCCGACTGGAAATAGACGGTGTCGCCGACGATCTGCGGGCTGGTCTCATTGACGTCCGCTTCTGCTGCCAGTTTCTCCGGCACCGCGCCCTTGCGGGTCAGGTCGAGGCGCCAAAGGTCGAACCGGCCCCGATTGGCGGCGAGATCGGTTTCGCGCTGTTGCCAGACGAGCCAACGGCCGTCCTTCGACACGACGGGCGACGACACGCGCGACAGCATCGTCACGTCGTCGATCGTCAATTGGCGGGCGTGCGCCGGGGAGGATACGGCGGCGGCGGAAAGCAGCGCGGTAGCTGCGAGCAGGAAGTGCTTCATGGGCGGCAGGTGTACTCCAGCCGCCGCGTCAGACAACCCCGTTAGGCCCCTCCAGCAACGTCCTGATCCGCTGGGCAAGTTCTGCGCGGCGATAGGGCTTGCGCACCAGGTCGAACGCCTGGCTTTCGGCGTCGAGCGCGCGGTCGGAATAGCCGGTCGTCAGCAGGATCGGCATGGCCGGCATGCGACGGCGCACTTCCTTCGCCAGTTCGACGCCGTTGATCCCGCCGGGCATGACGATGTCGGTAAAGATCAGGCGGAAGTCGCTGTCGTGGTCGAGCAGGTCGATCGCCTTGCTCGCGCTGGGGCAGTGGACGACGTCATAGCCGAGATCCTCAAGGATCGCGCGACCGAGCTGCGCGATCTCCTCCTGATCCTCGACCATCAGGATGCGCTCGCCCTGCCCGCGCGTCTGGCTGGCCTGCAGCTTCTCCGGTTCGACGATGCCGCGCGCGCGCGGGAAGAACAGCGCGACGCGGGCGCCCTTCCCCTCCACGTTTTCGGCATGGACGGCGCCGCCCGACTGGCGAACGAAGCCATAGACCATCGACAGGCCGAGCCCGGTGCCCTTGCCGACTTCCTTGGTCGAGAAAAACGGGTCGAAAATCCGGTCGATCTGGTCGACGTCGAACCCCTTGCCGTCGTCGGTCACCGCGATGCGAACATATTCGCCCGGCTCCAACCCCGGCGCCAGTGGCTGGTCGGCGGTCGACACGACATTGTCGGTTTCGATCGTCACTTCACCCTTGCCGTCGACGGCATCGCGCGCGTTCGACACAAGGTTGAGCAGCGCCATTTCCGCCTGGACGGGATCGACGCGGGCGTTCCACAGCTCTTCCTGGAAATGGCGGCGAACATCGACGCCGTCGCCCACGTTGCGGTCGATGATCGTGCCGAAATCGCTGATCAGCGTATTCAGGTTGAGCAATCGGTCCCGCAGTTCCTGCTTGCGCGCGAACGCGAGCAGTTGCTGAGTCAGTGTCGCGCCGCGATTGGCTGCCATGCCGATCGCTTCGACGGCCCGGCGCGACGCCCGGTCGTTGGCGTCGATCCGGCCCTCCAGCATGTCGACATAGCCGAGCACGACCTGGAGCAGATTGTTGAAATCATGCGCGATCCCGCCGGTCAGCTTGCCGACGGCTTCCATCTTCTGCGCCTGATGAAGCGCGTCCTCCGCCTCCTTGCGGCGCGAGATGTCGAGCTGGCTGCCGAAGAAATACAGCAGCTTGCCGTCGTCGCCGAACACCGGCGATACGAACAACGCGTTCCAGAAGGTCGACCCGTTCTTGCGATAATTCAGAACCTCGACCGCGACTTCTTCGCGGTTGCGGATCGCCTCGCGAACCTGGTCGATCGCGTCGCAGTTGGTTTCCGGACCCTGCAGGAACCGGCAATTGCGGCCGATGATCTCGTCCAGCTGGTACCCGGTCATCCGCGAGAACGCGTTGTTGCAGAAGACGATCGGATTGTCGTCCTGGTTCGGATCGGTGACGATCATCGGCATCCGCGTCGTTTCGACCGCGGCGAAGAAGATGTCGTGCGACGAACTCTTGGTCGGCGTGCTCGGATCGCTCAGCCGCGGCGCAGGCGGCATTCGACTGTGGGTGCTCGTCAGGTCTTTTTCGGGAGGTGACGGGGCGCCGGGCATCCGGTTAGTAACTCACGTGTCTGTCAGGGGTTGCCCGCTTAAAGACCACGGCCGGAAATACGAGCGATTTCCTTGGCCACCATCGTTTCGACGATAGACGGCAGGTTGGTGTCGAGCCATTCGCGCAGCATCGGGCGCAGCATCTCGCGCACCAGTCCTTCCAACGTGTCGCTGCCGGCGACGTCGGGCTTCACCACCAGGCGCGACAACGCCTCCAGGGGGCTGCGCGATGCCTCTACCGTGTCGGGGGACACGATCGAATCCGCCCGCGCCGTAGCGGCCGAGGATGGCATCGGGGTCGGCGCGGGGGTCGGATCGACGGCAGGTGGCGTCCGCATCGGGCGAATGGTGTCGCGGCGGACCGTCGGCTCCGCGGTCGGAAAGGGCGCGCGTTCCGACAGCTCGAGAACCTCGTCCGAATCGCCGTCGTCGTCGAGCGGATCGTCCTGCGCCACGATCGGTCGCGGTGCGGCGCGACGCGTCCGGCTGTTGCCGGCAGGCGTCTCGCTTTCCTCGATCACCCGTTTGATCGAGGAAAGGATTTCCTCCATCGTCGGTTCGCTACTGACATCGCCCATGCCGACAGGCCCCCGACGGAACGTGGTTAACGCGCTGTTCCTGCGGGATTGGCCGGGGGTGTGTCAACCGATTGTCGACCAGTCCGGCCGGCCGGTGCCCCCTGGGGCGGCGTTCCGGGGTTCAGCGCAGCAGGATCGGTGCCCGGCGGCCGGGCGAGTGCGGGGTCGCCCAATTCCGGGTTCGGCCCCACCGTCGCGGTTTGCGGCGCCACATCCACCGTACGCGTCGCCACCGCCTCCGGCTCGGGATCGCTGCCCCAGTCGCTGATCTTCCTGCGCACGCGATCATAGTTCGCGATCGGGTTGTACAGCGGGCCGCCGTCTTCGAGATTCAAATCGTCGGCCTCTGCCCGCCCCATCGCTGCGAGCAGTGCGAACCCGGCAACATAAGCGTCACGCCGTGCGGAGACGAGCGTGACCTGTGAATTGAGCAGTTCCTGCTCGGCATTCAGGATGTCGAGGATCGTGCGGGTGCCGACGCTGTTTTCGGCGCGAACGCCCTCCAGGCTCAAGCGATTCGCCTGTACCGCGACTTCGCTGGAGGCAATGACCTGCTGAGCCGACTGCCAATTGGCATAGGCCGACCGTACCTGCGACACGACGCCGCGCTCGGTTGCGGTCACCTGTTCGATCGCCTGGCTTTCGCGCGCTTGCGCCTGACGCACCTGCGCGGCGGGTCGACCGCCCTGATAGATCGGCAGCGACAGGCCGAACCCGGCCGTCAGGCCGTAGTCGCTCTGCGGCGCCGCAGAGATCGGCGACGCCGATCCCAGCGTGTTGAGGAAGTTATAGTAGGTCCCGCCTGCTTGCGCGTTGATCCGCGGCAGGCGCGATGCCCGCGCAACCCGCGTGTCGAACCGCGTCGCATCGCGAGCCTTCTCGGCGGCCTGAAGCAGCGGATTTTCATCGAGCGCGGTCGATACCGCCGTCGTCGTGTCGGTCGGCAGGTTCGGCAGCGGCGGCGGCGACTGCAGCACGCCCGCCGGCGCACCGACGACGCGGATATAATTTTCGCGGCTGGCGATCAGCCGTGCTTCGGCCTGACGCAGCTGCCCCTCGGCCAGCGCGCGCCGCGCTTCCGACTGCGCGACGTCGGTGCGGGTCAGGTCGCCCACCTCGAACCGGTCGCGCGACGCCTGCAGGTTGACGCTCAGTGCGCGCACATTCTGCTGGTTGAGGGCGACGACCGCCTCGTCGCGGATCACGTCCATGTACGCCGCGACCACGTCGGTGAACAGGTTCGCTTCGGTGCCGCGCAGGTTCGCCCGGCCCGCCTCGATACGCGTCTCCGCAGCGCGGACCGAATTCTTCACCGCGCCGAACGCAATGATCGGATAGGCGACCGTCGCCTGTGCGTTGATCTGACGCTTCGGTGCGAAGATGTTGTTGCCGGTCTGCCGCAGCGTCTCGGTATAGCTGCCCTGCAGATTGGACGACGGCAGCCCCGATGCACGCGCGATCGGCACATTTTCGTCCTGCGCGCGCAGATCGGCCCGCGCGCCGGTGATCGTCGGGTTGGTGCGATAGGCGCGGATCAGCGCTTCGCGCAGCGTTTCCGCCGAGCCCGCCCCCGCGCCTGCAACCGCCAGGACCGCGCCTGCGGTCGTCAGGAGAAAACGTCGCATCGATTATCCCGGAAAATGAAAGGCGCGCGGGCGTTCGAAACCCGGCAGCGTCACGCAATCGATGTCGGCAAAGGGCACGAGCGCGAAACCGTCCGACCTTACCCCGCTCGCCAGCCGAGCGACCCCGCCGTCGATCAGCCCGGCCAGCACGCGGCCGCCTGTCTTGACCTGCGCGACCAGTGCATCGGGCAATTGCTCGACCGCGCCGTCGACGATCAGCACGTCATAGGGAGCGTGATCGGCGGCACCTTCCGTCAGCGGGCCTTCCACAACCGTGACGTTCGCGACATCGGCAAGCGCCGTACGGGCGGCGGCAGCGAGCTCCGCCTCGCTCTCGACCGCGAGGACCTTTGCGACCAGCTGTGCGAGCACGGCGGCGGTATAGCCGCGGCCCGCGCCCACCAGCAGCACCGTATCGTGCGGCGACAGCTCTGCCGCCGTCAGCAGCCGGCCCGTCGCCAACGGCGCATTTTGTTCGCGGCCCGCGCCCAGCGGTACCGGGCGGTCGCGGTAGGCGAGCTCGGCCGCGTCGGTCGCCACGAACGCTGCGCGCGGCACGTCCGCCATCGCGGCAATCACGCGCGGATCGCTGACCGCAGTCGTCCGCAGCTGGCTCACGACCATCGCGGCGCGCGCTGCGGCTTCGGTGCTGTTCCCCATCATCGTCGTCATGTCCCCGCCATCGCACAACCGTGTTAGTCATGCAATACAGTTGTTGCTGTTCCGCCCGCTCTACTCCGCCGGCCCCGCCGCGCCAAGCGTCGCCCGCGCAACACAGGGCAGGATTCCGCTTAACCGCCCGGCTGGTGTCGCCAACGTTACCGATCGTTCACTTGAGATCGAACCGGATTGGACGTTTATTCGGCCTCGCTGATTGTCAGCATGTGAGGAATGCCATGCGCAAGATTGCTCTCTGCCTCGCCGCCTCGGCGCTGTTCGCCTCCGGCGCGGCCGATGCCGCCGGACCCTGTCGCGACGCGCAGAAACGCTTCGTCAAATGCCCCGCAAAGCCGGTCGCCAAGACGGCCCGTTGCAAGACCGCCGCCGGCAAGTTCGCGAAATGCGGCACGCCGGGCGCCAAGCCGATCTGAGCGCTGCTACCGTTCGGAAGAGCGGTTCGGCGCGATTTTCGCCCGAACCGCTGGAGGCGCGACCGGGAATCGAACCCGGGTGCAAGGATTTGCAGTCCTCTGCGTCACCACTCCGCCATCGCGCCTCGATGCGGTGGAGGCGGGCAGATGCGGCGGGATCGCGCCCTTGTCAACAGCGGCCTTCAACCGGCTTGGCGCAAACCGGCGGCCCGGCTAGACGCGCGGGCATGACGCTCAAGCTCTACAACAGCCTCACCCGCCAGACCGAAGTCTTCACGCCCATCCACGATGGAGAGGCGCGGGTCTACACCTGCGGGCCGACCGTCTATAACTATCAGCACATCGGCAACATGCGCGCGTTCCTGTTCGCCGACACGCTGGGCCGCGTGCTGAAGTGGAACGGCTATCAGCTGACCCACATCATCAACATCACCGACGTCGGCCATCTGACGTCGGATGCCGATGCGGGCGAGGACAAGATGGAAAAGGCCGCGGTCGCGCAAGGGGCCTCGATCTGGGACATCGCCGCGCATTACACCCATGCCTTCAAGCGCGATATCCGCCGTCTGAACATCACCGACCCGGCCGAATGGACGGTCGCGACTGATTATGTCCCGCAGATGATCGAGTTCGCCAAGCGAATCGAGAAGGACTGCTATCGGATCGACGGCGGGCTGTACTTCGACGTGTCGAAGGTGCCGAATTACGGCAGCCTCGCCCGCGCCACGACCGAGGATGGCGAAAGCCGGATCGAACCTGTCGACGGCAAGCGCAACCCGCAGGACTTTGCGATCTGGCGCACGTCTCCACCGGGCGAGCAGCGGCAGATGGAATGGGATTCGCCTTGGGGCAAGGGCGCACCGGGCTGGCATCTCGAATGCTCGGTAATGAGCCACGCCAAGCTCGGCCATCCGTTCGACATCCACACCGGCGGCATCGATCACCGCGAGATCCACCACCCGAACGAGATTGCGCAGAACCAGGCGTATTGCGAATGCAGCGATCCGGGCGCGCGGATCTGGATGCACAATAATTTCCTGATCGATCGCGGCGGCAAGATGTCGAAGTCGACGGGGCAGTTTCTGACGTTGCAGGTGCTGGTGGACGCCGGCTTCCACCCACTCGCTTATCGTATGCTCTGCCTTCAGGCGCATTACCGCAGCGAACTCGAATTCTCGTGGGAGAACCTCGCCGCTGCCTCGACGCGGTTGAAGCGGTTGGTTCAGACGGTCGAGAAACTGCGTGACCGGTTCGACAAGGAGCCGCGGGGCACGCTCGAGACGCCGGAAGTCGACGAGGCGAAGGCCGCGGTCGGCGACGACCTGAACACCGCGCGCGCGCTGGTGCTGCTCGAATCGGTCGCGGGCGGCAAGGGCCATGCCGGTGATCGCTACATCGCGGTGCGCAAGATCGACCGCGCGCTTGGCCTGCGCCTCGCGTTCATCACGCGCGACGAACTGCGCGTTCGTCCGGCGCATGCGACGCTCGACGAGGAAGCGATCGAGGCACGGCTGGTCGAACGCCGCGAAGCGCGCGCGGCAAAGGACTTCGCCAGAAGCGACGCGATCCGCGACGAATTGGCCGCAGCCGGAGTCGAGGTGATGGATGGCGACCCGCTGGGATGGGATTGGAAGGTCGTTCTTCCCTAAATCCTCCCCGTGCCGGGGAGGATTTGTTAGCGTGCCGCCATGAAAGCCGTCCTCCCCGCCCTCGCCCGCCCGCTGCTCGAGCCGCACCTTCCCGCCGGGCTGGACATTGCGTGGTTCGCCTCGCCCGATGAGGCACGCGCGATGATCGTCGACGCCGACATCGCCTGGGTCGACATGCAACCGCCGAGCGAGACCGCCGCCGCCATCGCCGCGGGTCGGGGGCTCAAGTGGGTTTCCACCATCTACGCCGGCATCGACGCCTTCGACCTGCCGCGGCTGAAGGCGATGGGGACGCGGCTCACCAACGGCGTCGGCATCAACGCGGTCGCGGTGGCGGAATATGCCGTGATGGGCATGCTCGTCGCGGCCAAGCGCTTCGACCAGGTCGTTCGCCTTGCCGACCGGCAAGAATGGACCAGCGCCCCGCCGGGCGTGCTGGAACTGGAGGATACGTCCGCACTCATCATCGGCTACGGCACGATCGGCCGGCTGATCGGCGACCGCCTCCGCGCCTTCGGAGTCGCGGTCACCGGCGTCACGCGCTCGGGTCGCGACGGCACGTTGACGCCCCACCAGTGGCGCGACCGGCTCGGCGATTTCGACTGGATCGTCCTCGCCGCACCCGCGACGACCGATACCCGGGCACTGATCGGCGCCAACGAACTGGCGGCGATGAAGCCCGGCGCCTGGCTGATCAACATGGCCCGCGGCGACATGGTCGATCAGGATGCGCTGATCGCAGCGCTGACCGCGCGGCGAATCGGCGGCGCGTTCCTCGACACGGTGACCCCCGAACCGCTCCCCGCGGGGCATCCGCTATGGGCCACACCCAACGCGATCCATTCGATGCACCTGTCCGGACGCAGCCAGACGCGCATGTTCCGGCGCGGCGCGGAGCTGTTTCTGAAGAACCTCTCGGCCTTTCTCGCAGGTAATCCGCTGCAAAATCAGGTCGATCTCGACGCGGGATATTGACGAACCGACCCCTTCCCCGCCACCTGCCGACGGGATTTGGGGGAGCAGCATGCGCGGACAGGTTTTGGGTGTCGATCGGACGACGGGGGACGGTCAGATCGCAGGCGACGACGGCCGCCGCTATCGCTTCCGGCCCGAGGACTGGAGCGACAAGATCGGCCCGTCGGTCGGCGCGACGGTCGATTTCGACGTCAACGACACCCGCGCTCTCAGCATTTATCACGTTCCCGGCAGCGTACCCGCGCATGTCGCCCATGCCGTCCAGGCCGGCGAACGCCCCCGCCGCCGCACCAACCGCAACAAGATCGTCGCCGCGCTGCTCGCCTTCTTTCTCGGCACGCTCGGCATTCACCGCTTCTACCTCGGCCGCACGGGCAGCGGCGTGGTGATGTTGATTCTGACCTGCACGCTCGTCGGCCTGCTCGTCACCGGCATCTGGGCCTTCGTCGACTTCATCCGCTACCTCATCATCGACGAAGCGGAATTCGATCATCGCTACAACAGCGTTTTCTGATTTACGCTGACGGCGTAAATAGAACTTGCGCAGATTTACGCCGTCAGCGTAAACGCCGCGCATGACGACCCTTGCCGGCACCAAGATCCGTAAGTTCCGTGAAGAACGTGGTCTGAGCCGCGCCGCCTTCGGCGCGTGGTTCGGCGCGGCCGGATCGACCGTTCAGGGTTGGGAAGAGGACGGCAAGCGCGCCGGCGCGAAGATCGCCAACCAGATCGCCAGCAACGGTATCGCCCATCACGCCGACTGGGCGATCCCCCATCGTATCTCGGAGACCGACATGGCCGCGACCTGGACCCCTGACAGCTGGACGCGTGCCGAGGCGCGCCAGATGCCGACCTACCCCGATGCCGCCGCTCTGGACGCTGCGACCGACCAGCTGGCAAGCTTCCCCCCGCTCGTCTTCGCCGGTGAGGCGCGCAACCTGACCGCCGACCTGGCCGAGGTCGCGGCGGGCAAGGCGTTTTTGCTGCAAGGCGGCGATTGCGCCGAAAGCTTTGCCGAGTTCCATCCGAACAACATCCGCGACACCTTTCGTGTCATCCTGCAGATGGCGGTCGTCCTGACGTTCGCCTCCAAGCTGCCGGTGGTGAAGCTCGGCCGCATGGCCGGGCAGTTCGCCAAGCCCCGATCCGCCGATATGGAGGAGATCGGCGGCGTCTCGCTCCCCAGCTATCGCGGCGACATCGTCAACGACATCGCCTTCACTCCCGAAAGCCGCGCGCCTGATCCGCAGCGGCTGATCCGAGCGTATTCGCAGTCGGCGGCGACGCTCAACCTGCTGCGTGCCTTCGCCAGCGGGGGGTACGCGAACCTGCACCAGGTCCACCGCTGGACCCACGACTTCATGGGCCGCAGCCCGTGGGCGAAAAAATATGCCGAGATGGCCGACCGGATCGGCGAAGCGCTGGAGTTCATGGCCGCCTGCGGCATCGACGCCGAGCGCGTGCCGCAGCTGAAGGCGACGAGCTTCTACACCAGCCACGAAGCCCTGCTGCTGCGCTACGAACAGGCGCTGACCCGGCAGGATTCGCTGACCGGCGACTGGTACGATACCTCCGCCCATTTCCTGTGGATCGGCGACCGCACGCGTTTCGAGAATTCGGCGCATGTCGAATATCTTCGCGGCATCGGCAACCCGATCGGCATGAAGTGCGGGCCAAGCCTGGAGCCCGACGCACTGCTCCGCCTGCTCGACACGCTCAACCCGGGTCGCGTGCCCGGCCGGATGACACTCATCACCCGTTACGGCCATGACAAGATCGAGGCCGGCCTGCCCAAGCTGGTCCGCGCGGTGCAGCGCGAGGGCCATCCGGTGGTGTGGAGTTGCGACCCGATGCACGGCAACGTCGTGAAGGCGGCCAACGGCTACAAGACGCGGCCGTTCGAGCGCATCCTGGCCGAAGTCCGCGGCTTCTTCGCCGTCCACCGCGCGGAGGGGTCGTTTGCCGGCGGCATCCACTGCGAAATGACCGGGCAGAACGTGACCGAATGCACCGGCGGCGCGGTCGACGTGACCGAACAGTCGCTCGCGGATCGCTACCACACCCATTGCGACCCGCGGTTGAACGCGGGGCAGAGCCTGGAGCTGGCGTTCCTGCTCGCGGAAATGCTCAACAACGAAATGAAGCACCGCCGCCCGGCGGAGGCTGTACAGGCGGCGTAACCGGCTTGCTGCTCCCGCCGGCGCGGGAGCAGCGCCGGACCTTACGGCTTGACCGGCGCCGCCGCCGGCGGTGTGACCGAAATCACCGGCACCGCGCCCGGCGCGGCGGGCCGCACCTCGATGACCAGCGGCTTGCCGTTCGCCAGATATTTTCGGATCACGTCGCGTACGTCTGTGGCGGTGATCGCCTTGCGCCCGCTGATGTAGGTCCGCATCGATTCGATCCGCCGCGGATCGTCGAGGTCGCCGGCAAGGATCGCGCCCCAATAGGCATTGCTCGCCAGGTTGCGCTGCGCCGCGCCGACCGCGGTTTCCTTGGCGCGCAACAGGTCATCGGCACTCGGGCCGTTCGCGGCAAGATCGGTGACGATCCTGTCCAGCGTCTCGCGGAACGCGGCGATCCGGTCCGGCGTCAGCTGGGCGCCTGCCATCAGCATCCCGAAATCGTCGAATCCGCGCACTTCGTCCTGGCTGACGAAGGGCGAATAGGTGCCGCCCTGTTTCTCGCGGAAGTCGTCGGTCAGCCGGTCGCGGATGATCGCGGTTGCGATGTTGAGCGCGCGACTGCCCTGCAGGTCGCTCATTCCGCCGAACGTCCGCCAGTTGACCGCGACGATCGCCTGGTTCGGGTCGCCTCGGTGGGTCAGCACCAGCGGCTTGGCATTGGGCAGCGGCGGGATCGGCTGCACGGCAAGCGGGGGTGCGGTGCGCGCGGGCAACGCACCGAAGGTCGCCGCGACCGCACGAATGACCGTATCGCGGTCGAAATCGCCGACCACCGACACCCGTACCGGCCCTTCGCCCAGCGCGCGGGTCCAATAGGATTTGATCGCGGCGGCATCGATGCCGTTGACCTCGTTCGCCGGCGGCAGGACCTGGAAACGCTTGTCGTTGCCATAGGCAACGGGCAGGCCGAATACCGCCAGCACCGATTGCGGCTGGCCGAAGATCGAGCGTACCGACGCGGCATAGGATGCGCGGAACCGCTCGACTGCGATCGGATCGACGGTGGGCTTCGTCGCACCGGCCAGCATCATCCGCAGCATGTCGCCGACGTCGCGCGGGTTGGTCCCGCCCGACAGCACCGTCGCATCGCTGCGCGTGGCGAGCGAAAATCCGATCTGCCGTCCCGCCGCCAGCCGCGCAAGCTCGGGCGGGGTCGCGTCGCCGATTCCGCTCGCCAGCAAGACGCCACTGCTCCAGTCGGGCGCGCGCGTGTTGACCGGCCGCCCTGCCTGACCGTTGCCGATGCGGACCTCGACGCCGATCGATTCCCGCGCGAAGTCGGTTTTCTTCATGACCAGTTCGACGCCATTGGCGAAGGTGACGCGGTCGATGCCGAATTCCGCGATCGGCCGTTTGCGGGACACTGTGCCGGGCGTCAGCGGCGGGCTGACCATGTCGATCGTCACCGTCCGCACCGCTGCGATCGCCCCACCTTCTGCCTTGCGCGCCGTCTCCAGCGCCGCCGCGACGGCCGCCTCGCCGCCCTCGATCGGCTGCGGCGAAATGATCAGGAAGCGCGGACGCGGCGCGAACATCGCCTTCAGCGCGGCATTGACCGCGGCCGGGGTCAGCGCCGGCTTTTGCGCGGCGAACAGATCGGCATAATATTGACGCGTTGCCGACACGTCGTTGGTATCCACGTCATTGACGATGGCGTTGGCGAGCGTCGCCGACGGCCAGGTCTTGCTTGCCTCGATACTGCGGCGCAGGCCGTCGGTGATGCTGGCGACCTGCTGGTCGATCTCCGCCCGCTCGATCGGACCGGCAAGTGCTCGATTGAGCACACCATAGGCTTCCGCCAGCGCCTCCTGCCATTGTTTGCCGCGGACATTGACGCCCAGCGAGACGGTATCGGACAGGCTGCGCTGTCGCGAGACGCTGGCCCCCGCCGACAGCATCGCCCCGCCCTTGCGCGCCTGGTCGGCGAACCGCTGGTTCAGGATCGCGAGGGCCAGGCCATCGAGATATTCGGCGCGCTGTCGCTCGGCGGTCGTCTTGCCGGCGACATGCGGCGTGATCCACGCCAGCTGCATTCCTGCCGAAGCATTGGGATCGCTGACCATCGCGATCCGCGATGTCGGCTCGATCGGACTGCCATAGGCCGGCTCGCTGGGCGGCGTGCCGACGCCCTTCCATCCGCCGAACTGCGCCTGGATACGATCGACCATCGCCGCCGGATCCATGTCCCCGGCGACAACGACGACCGCGCGTTCGGGGCGATACCAGCGACGGTGGAAGGCGCGCAGCCGGTCCGCGCTTGCCCCGGCCAGGGTCGCCTCGGTACCGGCTAGCTCGCGCTTCGACGCCAAGAGCCCGGCTTGCATGACGTCACGGGTCGCGTCGCGGACCTTGACGACGATCGGCGTCAGTCGTGCCGCACGCTCGGCCATCACGACCTTGCGCTCGATATCGAGCAGCTTCGGGTTGATCGCGGCATTCTGCATCATGTCGGCGAGCGTACCCACGGCTTCGTCGAGCGACTTGGCGTCGTTACGCGGCAGGTCGAGCATGTATGTCGTCGCACGATAGGTGGTAGACGCGTTGCTGTCCGACCCGAACGACGCGCCCAGCCGCTGCCACAGCTTGACCGCTTCCCCATCCGGCCGCGTCGGCGTGCCGCGGAACGCCATGTGCTCGAGCAGGTGCGCCCATCCCTGTTCATCCTCGGCCTCCATCAGGGCGCCCGCGTCGATGCGGATGCGGATCGAAACCGTGCCCGGCGGTGTCCCGTTCTTGCGCACCGCATAGCGCAGGCCGTTAGGCAGCGTGCCCATCGTCCATGCCGGATCGGCCGGAATGTCGCTGCCCTGATGCAACCAGCTTTCGAGCGGAACGGGTGCGGAGCGTGCCGGTGGCGGCGGGACCGTCTGTGCCGTCAGCGACGGGGCGGTTAGGGCGAGGAGCGGCAGCCAGGCCACCGAACGAAAGCGCTTGGTCGCGGTCACGATCGATCCGAATGAGGGGCGCCGCCGGGACGGAGCCACAAGACAGGAAACGCCCACCCGACTCGTCGCCGGACCGGCCCCCCTACCTTAGGAGGCGAAACTCGCGCCGCCCAGCCCTTGGCACAATCGTCCGCGCAGAGAGACCGTAGCCGCCGGTACACGCCAGCTTGACGGAGCCGCCGCCACCCCGTAGACGCCCGCCTCTCGCTACACGGCCCCTTCGTCTAGCGGTTAGGACGCGGCCCTCTCACGGCTGAAACGCGGGTTCGATTCCCGCAGGGGTCACCAGGCGCTCTCCAACATAGTAGCTGATCCGGCTCCTTGCGACCCGGCTACCGGCTTTGCCGTGTCCGGCCGTCACGCGCCATCCGCACGACGTCTGTGATCGCGTCAGCGACGGCGGACGGTTGATCGAGCTGTACCAGATGCCGCGCGTTCGCGACGACCCGCCGCTCACCGCGCCGCGACAAGGCTGCGAGCGCATGATGGCTGTCGGCCCAGTCGGCGATCAGGGCGGGCCATTCCGCCTTCGCCTCCTCGGCCCACAATCCGGGGTCCGCCGCGCTCAGCACGATCAGCGGCAGGTCACCGTAGATACGGTCGGCTTTCGCGATCCGCTCGCCATTGGCCTCATATTCCTCATAGGCCGATGCCTGGGTCCGCAGGCGCGCCGGATCCGCATCGAGGCGGGCGAGCACCTCTATCGCCCGACGTGGTATCTCGGGGTAGTAACGAAAGCAGGGCTCCGCCGGGGCACCCGTCGTGATTTTCCCGGCGGCGACGCCCGCAGCGCAGTCGCGCAGTCGCCGCGATTCGGCCGCGAAGAAGGCGCGGTCTGCCGCAGCCGCCTTGGGCCCCGCCGCCGCTTCGCGCGCCAGGTCGTGAGGGCGAGCGGGATCGACCAGCACTATCCCGACGACATCGCCGCGGCGGCGATCGGTGAATGACAAGACCTCCTGCACGCCGGCGGAATGACCGACCAGTATGTAGGGCCCCGGAATCCCGCCCGCCTTCAGCGTTCGCTCCAGGTCGGTCGTCGTGCGATCGACCGTCTGTGGCACCTCCGCGTCGGGATCACTCAGGCCGAACCCCGCCCGATCCCACGCACAGGTGCGCGTAACGGGCGCGACGAGAGGTTGAACCCTGGCCCAGGTGCCGGACCATGACCCCAGCCCGGCGGTCAGGACGACGGTCGGTGTTCCTCGGCCGGCACAATGCAGATGGATCCGACGCTGCCTGTCGATCGCAACGGTATCGCCGGGTGCGACGTAGGACGTCATCGCCTCCACCACCGGCACGTCCGCGACCACTTGTGCCCCGGCCCCCCTACCCGCGCCCGCGCCCCCGATAACCAAACAACCCAAAAGGATCGCCGCGCGTCGTCTATGCATTCGAAGCCCTTTCCGGTCCGCTTGTTTCGTAGTCGTAATGACAGGGTCCTGTCATGCTTGTCACGGCCGGATCGCGCATGCGCCGATGTGCGGGCCGAAGAGCAGCAAGCGCCAGGTGCTCGCCTTGAGCGCGCGTGCCGCGCGGCGGACGGACGTAGGCTGCTGGGCACCTCGTCCCCGGGATGGGGCGCGATTCGCGCTACCTTTAGCAACGACGCAACATTTTTTCGTCGTCTGCGCCTTGTGAGTATCCGCCATTATCGCACGAGAAGGTCTAAACTTTTCTCCCGCCTTCATCGCCTCACCCTGGCACATTCAGATCAAGATGGCGGTAAGCTTAACGCATGTTTTACTGATCGTAATCAAGAACCCAAAGCGAGGAACGGCGACGTGAGGCCGTCGGTACGGCCGACGAACATACGCCGGGCCGGCCTAGCCGGTCACCCTTGCAGACCTGTGCAGCCGACCGGCTGACCGGGCGGACGTAGGCGTGTTCGACGTCGCGGCGATCCGTCGCGACGCAGAGATTATCGGAGGAAAATCAGGGATGTCGATCACTACGGTGACCGCAGCAGGAGACACGTGCCTGCCGAACATCGGCCTGCTGGCTTCGGATGTGTCGGAGGCGCTGGGCCACGGCGGCCCGGTGCAGCTCGACTTGTCGTTGGTCGCGGCGCCGGACCTGAGCGTGCTGCAAGTCGTCCAGTCGGCGCGCGCGACGGCGGCGCTGGCGGGACAGGATATCTCGCTTGCGGCGCCTGCCGACGGGGCCCTTGCCGCGCTGCTGGAGCGTGCCGGCTTCACCACCCGCCTTTCGAGCGAAGACCGCAATTTCTGGTTCCACGGAGACACCGCGCAATGACCGCTTCCATTCTGACCGTTGATGACAGCGCAAGCCTGCGCATGGCGATCCGCATCGCCCTGACCGGTGCGGGCTATGCCGTCACCGAAGCCGCCGACGGGGCGGAGGGCTTGGCCAAGGCGACCGAGAGCCGGTACGACCTGATCGTCACCGACCTGAACATGCCCAACATGGACGGGCTGGAGATGATCAAGGCGTTGCGTCAGCAGCCTGCGCAAGCCGGCGTGCCGATCATCTTCCTGACCACCGAATCGGACGATTCGATGAAGGCGCAGGCCAAGGCCGCGGGCGCCACCGGCTGGCTGGTCAAGCCGTTCCAGGCCGACCAGCTGATCCGCGTCGCGCAGAAGGTGCTGGCGCGGTGAGCGAGGATCCGACAGCAGCCTTCCGCATCGAGGCCGGCGAGCTGCTCGAACAGGTCGAACAGGGCCTGCTCGACCTGCGCGCGAACCTCGGTGACATGGGCCTCGTCAACGCGGTCTTCCGCGGTCTGCACACGCTGAAGGGCTCGGGCGCGATGTTCGGCTTCGACGCGCTGGCAGGCTTCACCCACCACTGCGAAAGCGCGTTCGACCGCGTCCGCAAGGGCGACGTGACGGCGACTCCGGAGCTTGTCGACGTCATCCTGTCGGCCGGCGACCATATGCGCGCGCTGGTCGAGGGCGATGCGCCGGAAGCCACCGGCAACGCGATCCTTGCGCGCCTGGCCGCCGCGGTCGACGCCGCTGCCGGTGGCGATGCCCCCGCGGCGTCCATGCCGGCAAAGCAGGGCTGGACGCTGTCGTTCCGCCTGCCGGCCGACGCCATGGCCAATGGCACCAACCCGCTCGCCCTGCTCGACGAGCTGCGCGCCCTGGGTGAGGCCACCATCGTCGCCCGTACCGACACCGTGCCGCCGCTCGACGCGCTCATCCCCAACCATTGCTACATCGGCTGGGACTGCACGCTGATCGGCGACATCGCGCGCGATGCGATCGAAGACGTGTTCCTGTTCGTCATGGACGACATGGAGATCACGATCGAGCCGTTGACGACCGACGCCGACGCGCCGGCCGCCGAGGCCGCCGCCGATCCGGTCATCACGACCGCAAGCCCGCCGGTCGCGGCCAACGACCAGCCCGAGCGGCGCACCGCGGCGCGCACCGCTCAGGGCGAGCACGTTCGCGTGCCGGCCGAGCGGCTGGACGAACTGATGGACCGCGTCGGCGAGCTCGTGATCGCACAGAGCCGGCTGTCGCAGCTCGCCCACCACGGCAACGACCTGTCGCTGCGCTCGGTGTCGGAGGAGATCGAGCGCCTGGCCGGTGAAATGCGCGACACCATGATGGTCCTGCGCATGGTGCCCGTCTCGACGCTGTTCGGCCGCTTCCGCCGCCTGATCCTCGACCTGGCGAACGAGACCGGCAAGGCGATCGAGCTGGTGACCGAGGGCGAGCATACCGAAGTCGACAAGACGGTGATCGAACGCCTGTTCGACCCATTGGTCCACATCATCCGCAATTCGTGCGACCATGGCCTGGAAAAGGCCGAGGACCGCATTGCGGCCGGTAAACCCGCCAGCGGCCTCATCCGCCTGAGCGCGCACCAGGCCGGTGGCGAAGTGCTGATCACCATCACCGACGACGGTCGCGGCATCGACCGCGAGCGGGTCCGGGCCAAGGCGGAAGCCAACGGCCTGATCCAGCCGGGCCAGGTGGTAAGCGAGGACGAGCTGCTCGGCCTCATCTTCCACCCCGGCTTCTCGACCGCCGCTCAGGTCACCAACCTGTCCGGCCGCGGTGTCGGCATGGACGTGGTCAAGCGGACGATCGAAAGCCTGCGCGGATCGATCGACGTGAAGAGCGTTGCCGGTGAAGGCTCGACCATCACCCTGCGCATCCCGCTGACGCTGGCGATCATCGAGGGCCTGCTCGTGCGGGTCGGCGAAGGCCGTTACGTCATCCCGCTCGCCGCGGTCGAGGAATGCCTGGAGCTGTCGCTCGAGGAGGATCTGCGGTCGCGCGGTCGCAGCATCATCACCCTTCGAGAACGCCTGATCCCGTTCCTGCGTCTGCGCGACCTGTTCGCCACCGGGACGAAGCCCGACACCTATCAGAAGATCGTGGTGGTCGGCACCGGTAGCGAGCGGGTCGGCCTGGTCGTCGATCAGATCATCGGCAATCACCAGACCGTCATCAAGGCGATGTCGCCCCTGCACCGCGGCGTCGCATCCTTCGCCGGCGCAACCATCCTGGGTGACGGGTCGGTCGCGCTGATCCTCGACATCGCCCAGCTCGTCGCGCTCGGCCAGCCCAGGGAGGAGCGGCGTATCGCCGCTGCGTGAGCCCATGCTAAATCACACTATCCCGCACTGGACGCCCGACCACGGCCTGGAGGTTCTGACCTTCGGCCTGGGTGGTGAGACCTTCGCACTGGAAGCGGGCATCGTCCGCGAAATCCTGGACGTGATGCCGCTCACCAGAGTGCCCGGCGCCGACCCGATGGCCGCTGCCGTCATCAACTTCCGCGGCCGGATCGTACCGCTCGCCGACCTGCGGATTTCGTTCGGTATGGAAGCCGCCGCCAATACGGCCGACAGCCGGATTATCGTCATCGAGCTCGAACTCGACGGCAACGCGACGCTGATCGGCCTGGCCGCCGACCGCGTCAACGAAGTGACCGTGCTGGATGTGCTCGACGCGGAGGAACCGCCGATCATCGGCATCCGCTGGCCGCGCGAGCAAATCCACTGCCTGGTCCGGCGCGAGGGTGACGTGGTCGTCCTGCCCGATCTGCCCAACCTCTTCGCACGCCTCATCGCGCAGGGTGCCGAGACTGCCACGCTTCACTGATCCATTCCGTCGTCGCGTCGGTCCGCCGTCCGCGTCGACCATCCTCTTCCACTCATCATTCCAACGTCGTTTTGGGGAACCTAGCCATGCGAGCTACCATCAAGATGAAACTGGGGGCGACCTTCACCGTCCTCGTCGTCCTTCTCGCCGTCGTCATCGGCATCGGGATCAGCAAGATGAGCGTGCTGAACAGCGCGATCACCGACGTCATCGCCAGTCCGGCGCGCACGCTGTCGATCGCCCAGTCGATCGATACCGTGCAGAGCCAGGCGCTTGCCGACCAGCAGTCGCTGGCTCTCAATACCGACCAGACAACAATGAAGCTGTACTATGACAAGGTCGTGGAGGGCGAGAACACCCTCGGCAAGCGCGTGGCCGAAGGGCTGGCCGCGTCGTCGGCCGAGAGCAAGCCTCTGTGGGAAGCGGTACGCTCCGACTGGAACGAGCTGAAGCCGACGTTCGATCGCGTTCGGGATCTCGCCTATGCCAACCGCAACGACGAAGCGGCGAAGATGACCAACGAAGTCCAGACGCCGCTGATGAACAAATTGTCGGCCAGCATCAGCAAGCTCGGCGAAAGTCAGCGCGCGGCAATGAAGCAGGCCGACTCCGACACCAACGCCCTCTACGCCGAAAGCCGCAACATTCTGCTGACCTGTGGCGTGATCGCGCTGATCGTCGCGATCGGCGGAGCGATCTGGATCTCCTTCATCGTGTCGCGTGGCCTGAAGACTGCGGGGGTCGCGATCGCGGCCGTCGCCATCGGCGATCTCGATCAGGACGTGAAGGTCACGACCAATGACGAGATCAAGGATCTGGTCGACACCGTCAATCGCATGACCGCGAACCTGCGCCAGACCGCGCAGCTCGCCGACACGATCGCCTCGGGCGACCTGACCGTCGACCATCAGCCGCTGTCCGACAAGGACACGCTGGGCCTGGCCCTGGTCGCGATGGTCGAGCGTCTGCGGGGCGTCGTCGGCGACACCACGATCGCGGCGCAGAATGTCGCGGCGGGCAGCCAGCAGCTGTCGTCGTCGTCGGAGCAGGTCTCGCAGGGCGCGACCGAGCAGGCCGCGGCGGCCGAAGAGGCGTCGGCGTCGATGGAGCAGATGGCGGCCAACATCAAACAGAATGCCGACAATGCGACGCAGACCGAAAAGATTGCGCGCCAGTCGTCGCAGGACGCCGAAGTCAGCGGCC
The DNA here is from genome assembly GCA_016937575.1 of Roseomonas aeriglobus. Lineage (NCBI taxonomy): Bacteria > Pseudomonadati > Pseudomonadota > Alphaproteobacteria > Acetobacterales > Roseomonadaceae > Muricoccus > Muricoccus aeriglobus. Next base: position 1,824,717 of record JAFHKN010000002.1, read on the forward strand.
AGGCCGTGCAGAAGGCGGTCGTCGCGATGCGCACCATCGCCGAAAAGATCGGCATCGTGCAGGAAATCGCCCGTCAGACCGACCTGCTGGCGCTGAACGCCGCGGTCGAGGCTGCGCGCGCCGGCGAACATGGCAAGGGCTTCGCGGTCGTCGCCGCCGAAGTGCGCAAGCTCGCCGAGCGCAGCCAGACTGCCGCGGCCGAGATCAGCGGCATGTCGTCGGACACCGTGTCGGCCGCGACCGAAGCGGGCGAGATGCTGACCAAGCTGGTCCCCGACATCCGCCGTACCGCCGAACTGGTCGCCGAGATCAGCGCAGCGTGCCGCGAACAGGACATCGGCGCGGTGCAGATCAACGAAGCGATCCAGCAGCTCGACAAGGTGACACAGCAGAACGCCAGCGCGTCCGAGCAGATCTCGGCGACGTCGGAAGAGCTGTCGAGCCAGGCCGAGGAACTGCAGGCAAGCATCGCCTACTTCCGCGTCGACGACGCTGGTCACAAGGCACCGGCCAAGTCGGCCACGCGCAAGCCGGCGGCACGCCCGGCAGCGGCCAAGCCGCAGGCCAGGAAGGCGGCTGTGAAGCCCAATTCGGTGGCCGACCAGCAGGCGCGCGCGCGCGGCTTCGCGCTCGACCTGGCCACCGGCGGTCCGGACGGCGAGGATGCCGAGTTCGGACGCGCGGCATGATCGCGACCGGCCAGGACGTCCAGGTCGTGGTCTTCGGTCTCGGGGAGGAGGAGTTCGGCCTCCCCGTCACCTCGGTCCGCGAAATCCTGGACCACCGCACCGCCTATCGGGTGCCGAACGCACCCGCCTGGTTCCTGGGGCTGACCGACGTCCGCGGCCAGTCGGTGCCGATGGTGGACCTGCGCGTCCGCCTGGGGCTTGCCGCGGTCGAACCGACGCTGGCGACCCGCATCCTGGTCGTCGAGGTCGCTGTCGCAGGGCGTGAGCCGCTGCTGCTCGGGCTGGTCGTCGACCGGGTGCTGGACGTCAGCACCTTCGCTGCCGATGCGGTGGAAGCGTCGCCCGATATCGGCGGTCGCTGGCGGTCGGAACAGATCGAGGCGATCCTGCGCCGCGGCGGGGGCTTCGTCGCCCTGCTGGACGCCGCCCGACTGTTCGGAGCCGACGGGTCCGAGGCGCTGGCCTCGCTCGTCCTCGCCGCCTGAACCCACACGAGATTCCGGCCGTCACGATCCCTGGCGGCGGCCGGAAACCCGCCCCTGCCCACAAGCCGACGTCAACACGACGGCACGATTAGGAGAGCTTCGTTGAGCAACGCGGCCCCCCTGGCCCTTACCGGCGATACGCTGCAGAAGCGCGATTTCGATCGGCTCGCGGCCTATATCTACGAAAAGGCCGGCATCCGCCTCGTCCCGGCCAAGATCACGATGATCGAGGGCCGCTTGCGCCGCCGCGTTCGCGCCAAGGGCCTGTCGAGCCTGAGCGACTATTGCAGCTGGCTGTTCCAGGACGACAATCTCGATCTCGAGAACGAGCATCTGTTGAACGCGGTCACGACGAACAAGACCGATTTCTTCCGCGAGCCCAAGCACTTCGAATATCTGATGCAGCATGCCTTGCCCGCGATGCGCGACGCCGGCATTCGGCGATTGCGGGTCTGGAGTGCGGCCGCCTCGACCGGGGCCGAGGCCTATACGCTGGCGATGCTGCTCGATTCCTACGCCGCCGATCACGGCGGGCCGGACTATGGGATCTTGGCGACCGATCTCGACACCGAAGTGCTGCGTATCGCGCGGCGCGGCGTCTTTCCGGCCGACATGCTCTCCCCCGTGCCGCCGGCGCTGCGGGCCCGCTATGCGCTGCGGGCAAGCGACCCGAAACGCAACGAGATGCGCATCGTGCCCGAACTGCGTGCGGCCGTCGGCTTCGCTCAGCTGAACCTCATGGATGCACGCTATCCGGTCGGCGACCCGATGGACATCATCTTCTGCCGCAACGTGCTGATCTATTTCGACAAGCCCACGCAGGAACGCGTCGTTCGCCGGCTGACGGACTGCCTGCGTCCGGGCGGGCTGCTGTTCCTCGGCCATTCGGAATCGATCACCGGCTTCGACCTTCCCCTCACCGCGGTGTCGAACACCGTCTTCAAACGGGTCTGATCCCATGCCGAACCCGATCCGCGTCCTGGTCATCGACGACAGCGCCAGCGTCCGCCAGGCGATGACCGCCATCCTGTCCGCCGACCCGGAAATCGAAGTGATCGCCGCCGCCGCCGATCCCTTCGCCGCCGCGCGCTACATCGGCAACGAAATCCCCGACGTCATCACATTGGACGTCGAAATGCCGCGGATGGACGGCATCACGTTCCTGCGCAAGCTGATGGCGCAGCGCCCGATCCCGGTCGTGATGTGCTCGTCGCTGGTCGAGGAAGGCTCCGAAACGCTGCTCCAGGCGCTGGAGGCCGGCGCGGTCGACGTCATCCTGAAGCCACGGGTCGGCGTCGCCGACCATCTGGCCGAAGCGCATCTGATGATCCGCGAAACGGTGAAGGGCGCAGCGAAGGCACGGCTCGGCGCGCGGCGCACCGCCCGCCCCACCGAGCCGGCGAAGAAGCTCACGGCCGATGCCGTCCTGCCGCCACCCACCGGCAAGGCGATGAGCCGCACCACCGAGATGGTCGTCTGCATCGGTGCTTCGACCGGCGGGACCGAAGCGCTGCGCGAGGTACTCGAAGCCCTGCCGGCCAATTCGCCGGGCATCGTCATCGTTCAGCACATGCCCGAAAGCTTCACACGCGCCTTTGCCAAGCGCCTAGACGGCCTGTGTCAGATCGACGTGAAGGAAGCGGAAGACGGTGATACCGTCATGCGCGGCCGCGCGTTGATCGCGCCGGGCGGCCTGCGCCACACGATGCTCGAACGCCAGGGCGCGCGCTATGTCGTCGCTGTCCGCGAAGGTCCGCTCGTCTCGCGGCACCGCCCGTCGGTCGATGTGCTGTTCCGCTCGGCCGCCCGCAACGCCGGCGCCAATGCGGTCGGCATCATCCTGACCGGCATGGGCGACGACGGTGCGCGCGGGCTGCTCGAGATGAAGCAGGCCGGCGCACGCACCTTTGCCCAGGACGAAGCGACCTCCGTCGTCTTCGGCATGCCCAAGGAGGCAATCGCGCGCGGCGCCGCCGACAAGGTCATCCCGCTCGGCCACGTCGCCCGCGAACTCCTCCACGCTACCGCCCGCTGAAAGGACCATCATCATGGACATGACCAAACTCACCGGGCTGGACAGCGCCACGCCGCTGGCGCCGCACAGCGATGCCGCGGCCGTGCTGCAAGCCAGCATGGGCGGGCTGGAGGCGTGTTTTCGCGACGTCGGCGAGGCACTGGCCGCAGCGATCGGCACGATCGACCGGATGGCAACGGGGCTGGAGGATATCCGCCGCTCGCTGTCGCCTGAAACCGCGGGTGCGGCGGTCGACCGCTTGCGCGCCGTCGCGCGGCGCCTGAGTACGCTGCCCACGCAACAGCGCCGCCGTGCGGTGGAAGTCGAGACGCTGACCGGCCGCACGCGCGAGCTGCGCAACATGCTGGCGGAGATCGGCACGATCCTCGACCTGCTCGGCATCTACGGCATCAACATCAAGATCGCGTCGTCGGGCGAGACCGCCTTCTTTGACTTCGTGACCGGCATGGACCGCAAGCTCGACAGCGGCCGGCGCGAGGTCGCGCACATCACCCGCGAGCTCGACCAGTTCGGCCGGGTCGTCGGTGTCGTCCGCCAGGCCGACCGCTCGCTGTCGGAAGCGCTTGCCCAGACCGGCAGCAGCGTGCCCGCCGAGCTGATCGACAATGCGAGCGCTCTCCAGAATCACGTCGAAGCGGTCATGCGCATGACCGATCAGGTCGCCGGCATCGTCCGCACGGTGCAGGGCGAGGTCGCCCGCATCCTGGGCGCGATCCAGATCGGCGACAGCGTGCGCCAGCGCGCCGAGCACTGTATCACGATCCTCGCCCGCATCCACGCGGGCGACGCCGCCGTCCCGCCCGGCGCACTCGCCCATCTCGAACGGCTGGTCGATGCCCAGCTGCGCGCAATGGCGGACGACTTCCAGCGCGAAGTCAATGCCATCGTCCTGTCGCTCGACCGGCTGAGCCCGCTGGCCGAGGAACTGTGCCTGCTGATCGCGAACCAGGGCGGCGGCGACGACGGCCAGATCCTGATAAGACTGGAACAGGGTATTGCGAAGCTGGACACGGTGACCCGCCAGCTGCGCGAGGCGGATACCCACCTCGCTTCGCTGACGAGCTTCGTCGGCGAGACGCTGGGCGAACTCGCGAGTGGCCTGTCGCGGATCAAGAACATTGCGGTCGACGTGCAGGACATCTCGACCAACACGCGCCTGCTGTCGCGCCGCCACGGCGAGAACGGGCGCGCGGTAGCGGTCATCGCAAAAGAGGTCGCGCCCTGCGCTACTCGACTGGACCAGCTGGGTTCGGCGATCAGCCGGCATATCGATGCGCTGATGGGCATCGACCTGGTCCAGGAAGGCAGCACCGGCGACACCGGCCCGGCGCTGAGCGACGCGCTGACCATCATCCGCTACGCCTGTGCAACCTCGAGCGAAGCGATGTCCCGCGGCGGCGGCGAAGCGGAGGATATCATCGCCTCGCTGCGGTCGAGCGCCAGCAACCTGAACGACCAGACGGCGTTCACCCAGACGCTGCTCGCGGTCGGCGATACGCTCTCGCTGCACGCCCAGACCGCGCGCCCGATCGACGACGAGATCGCGGATGCCGACCGCGACGCCCTGCTCGACTTGCTGCCGTGGATCGCCGGCCTCTACACCATGGCCTGCGAACGCGAGATCCACGCTGCCTTCCTGCTTCCCGGCATGACCCCGCCACCCGTCGCCGCGCCCGTCACGTTCGACGACGATGACGATGGTCTGTTCTGAACCCTGACGAGCCCGAGGGACCGACACCCATGTCTCGCCGCTGCTCGCCGATCCTGCTGCTCCTGCTGGTACCGGCCGGCCTGCCGGATACGGGGGCGCCGGCGGCGGCGAGGTTCGCCGGTGTTGAGTCCGGTCACGGCGTCGCGTCGGCCCGTCAACTCACCGCACATAGATCGGGTTGCCGATCAGCCATAGCCGACCGTCGGGATGGAGCACATCGACGCGGAACCAGCGTTTGACCTTGCTGCCCACCCGCATCGTCACATCGGCGCTTGCGGCGCGGATGTCCGGGCTGGCGACCGATCGCGCGACACCGTCGACCGTCAGGGCCAGCCGCCCACCGGCCACGCCTTCGACATGAGCGGTGGCGGTGATCGCCCCGCCCGCCCGGGGGAGCATCCCGCCCATTGCGGCCCCGGCCTGGCCACGCCGCGCGGTCAGGTCGAGAACGCGGCCCCGCCCCTCGCCCAGATCGACGAACACCCGTCCCGATCGCAGCCCGCGCAGGATCGCGCCCTGCGACAGGTCGTCGGCACGCACGACGGTCGCAAGACTGCCGACCGCGGCCTGCGCCCCGATCGGTGAATTGCCGCGATACTGAAGCGCGTCATGATTGTCGGAGCCTGCGACGCCGACCAGCCGATAACCTTGGTCGAGCAGCGCCTCCCAGTAGCGAACTTGCTTGCGCACCGCCGCCTCCCGATCACCCGGCGTTTCCAAGGTGCTGCCGCCGTTGACGACCTCGATCGCGTCGACCTGCGCGAAATCGGTGTCGCGCGCCGCCCAGCCGCACCCCAGGCAATCCTCGCCGGTCGGACGCGACGGATGGTTGATCGTCAGGAAGCCGCCGGTGTCGCGCGCCGAGGCGAGCAACGCGGCGACCGTCTCGGCACCGGGCCGGCCGATCTCGGTCTCCAGCGCCCCCATATAGCCGAGCAGATTGGCGTGACCGTCCCGCGTCGTCAGCTCTCGCCCCGGCATCAGCAGCAAGGTGTCGAAATGCGGTTGGAGATAGCCCATTTCGATGAAGTGCGACGTCACGTTGTGATCGGTCAGCGCGACGAAATCGAGGCCGTGCGCAACGGCCTCCTGGAATGTGTAAAACGGCGGGCACCCCGCCTCACGTCCGGCGAGGCTGCGGCAGCGGGCGTCGCTTTGCCCGCTGTGGGTATGCAGGTCGCCGCGATACCAGCCGGGACCGGGGCGGAGCGGCGCCGATGCGAACGCGACCGCATCGAGATCACGCGTGCGCGAGAACCAGATGCGCGCTGTCCATGTCGCGGTGTCGCCATCGCGGATCGACGGCACGGTCATCACCAGCCGCCACCGCCCGGCCGGGATCGGTCCCGGCAGGAACGACGGCGTCGCAAACGCCTCGCCGATGGTGAAGGCATATTTGGTGCCCCCGCCCCAGCCCCGCACCCGCTCGGGATCGGCGACGCCCAGCGTGATCGTCACGCCCCGCTCGCGTCCGTCATAGGTGAAGGCGACCCGCACTTGCGCCGTACCCGGCGGCACGTCGAAGACGAGGTCGCGGGTCGTGGCGCGGTCGGTGCCGCGGACGGCCCCTTCAAGGACCACGTCCGCGGCGCGCGTCTGGGCATGTGCCGGCGCCATCGTCAGCGCGAGCATCAGGCCCAGCAGCCACCGCACCACGACCCGGCCCATCACATCTTCATCGTCAGGCTGAACTGGAACACGCGGCCGGTCTTCATGTAGCCGCCGTTCCGGTCGTTGGAGATATATGTCTGTTCCTTGCCGACCGTCGCCCAATAGGTGTGCTGGTTCAGCAGATTACGCACCGATGTGCCGATTTCGAGATTGTCGGTGACTTCCCACGCCGCACCAAAGTTCAGCTCGCCGACCGGCTGGACGTAGATGTCGGGTTGGCTGTCCTGTACCGATGCCAGGAAGCGGCCGGTATGGTTGTACCACAGGTTCGCCCGCAGCCCGCCGCCGGCATAGAACAGCTCGGCATTGTAGATCACGTCCGGCGCCTGCGGCAGCGTCGATTGACGGACGGTCAGCACGCCGTTCACCGGGATGCGATATTCCGCCGTCGTGCGCTGATAGGTCACGTTTCCGCCGACACCGAAATTGCCGAGGAAGCGGCTGCCGACCATGTCGCCGACGGTAAAGCGGCCCGACAGCTCGATGCCCTTCGCGGTGCCATCGCCGCCGTTGACCGGGCGGACCAGGTTGGTCGTCCCCGTCCGCTCGCCGAAGCTGCGCGATGCGGTCGACACGATGAAGTCGCTCAAGTCCTTGTAATAGACCGCAACCTGCAGATAGCGGCCGACGCCTGCGTAGAAATCGACCCCCGCGTCATAGCTCCAGGCCGACACCGGCTTCAGGTCGGGATTTGGCTGGCTGATGGTGACGGTGCCGTCGCTGGCCGGCTCGCCGATACGGGTCGGACCGGCGATCAGATCGAAGGACGGACGCGCATAGCTCGACCGGGCGGCAGCGCGGACGACGATCCGGTCGGTCGGCTTCCAGGCAGCGAGCAGGCTCGGATCGAGGTGATCATAGTCTCGCCCCGCCTCGACGAAGCGCGCGCCGCCGACGTCGTTCAGGAAATAGCGACCTCTAAAGCCGTTGTCCTCGTATCGGATGCCCGGCACTACTTCCAGCGTGCCCGCCTTCAGCGTTGCCGTCGCATAGACCGCCTTGCGCGTCTCCCGCCCATCGAGCAGCCCCTGGTTGATCGTGTTGGCCGGCACCGCCGCGATGTTGACATACTGACTGACCTGCGCGTCGAGCTGGCTGCGCGACAGCACCTTGATCGGCCGCGCCGGATAATAGCTCAGGAAATCGGTCAGGACATCGCCCAGATATTCGGCGATCGTTGGCCCCTGCACCGTCCCGGCCTGCAGCGGCGTCAGGAAACGGTAACGGGTATTGTCCGGTGCCAGGCTGCGACCCGTGCGGTGTGACGTCTCGTACAGACCGCCGACCGAGATGCTGTCGAGCAGCCCGCCGCCGTTCCAGCCGAGAGCACCGCGCACGGTCTTCTTGTCCTCCGATAGATAGTCAAAGCCCTGCTGCACATAGAGCTGGGTCGGCCTGTCGAGCGACGAGACATAGGCGACCGCGCGCGGCGTCAGCACCGGCCGCGGCGATCGCGGGTCGGACAGGTCGACGACGACGCCTTCGCTCGCCGCGCCCAGATTATCGGCCGCACCGTTATAGGCGATGCCACGGAATGCCGCTTCGATGCGGGTCGGCTGGTCGAACCGCCCATCGGCATAGGCGCCCTGCAGTTCGGCGAAAAAGCCGTTGCCGAACTTGAGCGTGCCGCCGACCTGCGCCGAAAACAGCTCCTGCTCGACATCTTCGGTCCGGAAATAGCTCGCCGGATTGATGCCGAGCGGCGTGTAGACGCCAGCCGCGTTATACGCCTGCGTCGTGCCGCCGGCCGACAGCGTGCGCACCGGGTTGCTATTGGTCTGGCCGCGGGTCAGCTCGTTGCGCAGACCCGTCTGGTTCATCGTGTTGGTGTTCAGATAGGTCGCGTAATTGACGTGCGCGAACAGCGTGACGGCATCACTGCGGAAATCGAGCGACGCGGTCGCGCCGTAGCGCTTGATCTTGTTGTTGTAGAAATTCCACTGCACGCCGTCCGCCGACAGCGCATTGCCATTGTCGCGAGCGGTGCCGACGTCGAAACGCGTCGTCTTGTAGTCGTTCTGGACGGCAGTCGATTCCGCGGTATTGCCGCGCTCCTCGTAATAGCCCGCCAGATAGATACCGAACTGGCGATCGGCACCGAAGCGCATGCCGGTGTCGAGGCCCATCGCGCCCCCGAAGCCTTCCTGACGGCGATCGACCGCCAGTTGGGCCATCTGGCCCAGCGTGCGCGCGCGGATGAAGTCGGTCGAGAAGTCGAACGCGGTCGGCGTGCGCAGGTCGATGATGCCGGCGATCGCATCGGCATCCTTGGCGGCGCCCGGCGTCTTGTCGGCCGCAATCCCGCCGATTGCGAACGGCGAGAACAGGTTCAGCGAGATCGCGCGCGACGATCCCGACGTCTGCGGCAGGCGCAGGCCGTCGAGCGTGTAGGCGTTGTATCCCGTATCGAAACCGCGGATCGTTGCGAACTGCGCTTCGCCGGTGGCGCTCTGGTTGCGCCCCTGGTCGCGGCTTGCCGATACGCCGGGCAGCGCCTTTGCCAGGTCGGCGATACTGGTCTGCGAATTGATCGCGACGTCGCCGGTCGTGACGATGTCGATCGTCGCCACCGCGTTCCGCTCCTCGTCCAGCGCGGTGCGCTGGCGCTTGCCGTTGACGACGATATCGCTGGTCAGCGCTTCGCTGACGGTCTGTGCGTCCCCGGTCGCCCGTGCCTCCGCCTCCTGCGCCGCGGCCGGCGTCGAAAATCCCGCAAAGGCAAACAGCACGGCGCCCGAAAGAAGGCGCGCCGCTACGGCACGGTTTCGCATGTAAATCCCCATTTGGCTTGTCGAGACGCCTTTTGCCGGTCGTCTTCGGGCCGGGCGGCTACTGTCCTAATGCGGCAGTTTTATTTCAAGGTTTGGAAATTATATTGGATCGACGCAACTCGCGATCCCGATGTTCTGGTCAAACGCTCGCCCAGACTGAATCATGACCGATCACGCCGGACATAATAACGAGGAATTTCATTGGCTTTCCCGGGATGCTTGCCAGGGCCGATCGGCTTCGGGCATGCGTCGGCGATGAGGACCGACGCTGCCACCCCTCGACCGCCCCGCGCGCCGCGCCAAGATGCTCGGCGCCGCCGCGACGCATTGCTGGCGGCCGCGGCCGATGCGTTTCGCGCCGAAGGCTATGGCGTACCGCTCGAGTCGATCGCCGAGCGGGCGGGAGTCGGTCGCGCGACGCTCTATCGGAACTTCAAGGATCGCAGCGCTCTCGCCATCGCGATCTTCGCAGCAGAGGTGGAGGCGCTGACCGGCACGATCGATGCCGCCGCCCCCATTCGCGAGACCATCGCGGCGATGATCCGCAGGGGTGCGTCCGCCCTCACGCTCTTTGCCCGCATCGCCGCGGAGCTTGGCGAAGACGAAGCGAACATCATCGCGTTCCGCGCGCTCGGCGATCGGCTCGAGGCGTTGCTGGCGCCCGCGGTCGAGGCGGCGCGAGCCCGCGGCGAACTGGCCGCGGACACGACCGCGCATCACATCGTGCTGATCGTCCGCATGGTCGGCGGGCTGATCCTGCCGCACATGACGCCCGACGAGCTGAGCGACTGCCTCAGCGAGGCGCTGGACCTGCTGTTTTCCGGTCTGCGCCCCCGCTGATCGCCGCCGCATCCGACGCGCGCCAGCCAAGCCCCAACGCCTTGTTCACGCCGATATAGCTGGTGCTCAGCCCCGCCTTGGCCTGGGCGACCGCAATCCGCGCCGCGATCTGCTGGCGTTCGATATCGAGCTGGTCGATCAGCCGGCTGGTACCCGCCGCGACGCGCTGACGGTTGAGCGCGGCGGCACGAGTTGCGGTCGCCTCCGCCTGGGCCAGTTGCCCGAGTTGCAGGCGCGTATTGGCAAAGCGGGACAGCTGCGTTTCGGCATCCTGCAACGCTTCCAATACCGTGCGGCGATAGGTCGCGTCGGCCTGGTCGCGCTGCGCCTCGGATGCCCGCGTCGCCGCCTTCGCTCGGCCGAAGTCGAGGAACGACCAACTTAGGGACGGCGCGGCCAGCGTCGTGAGGTTGCCGAGATCGAACACCGCCCCGGGGTTTGTCCCGCCCAGGCCCAGCAGCCCGAGGAAGCGGACCGTGGGCAGTTCCTTCGCCTTGTTGACGCCGACACCCGCCGTCGCTGCCGCCAGCTGCCGCTCTGCCGCGCGCACGTCGGGCCGTCGCGCGATCAGCTGCGCCGGATCGCCGACCGCGACCTGCGCCGGTGGCAACGGCACCGGCGTCACCGTACTGAGCGTCGCATCGAGCGCACCGGGCGCGCGGCCGGTCAGGACCGCGAGCTGGTTGAGATACTCGTCGCGCTGGGCGGCCAGCGGGATCGCCTGCGCCTGCGTCTGCTCCAGCTGCCCCTGCAAGCGTTCGAGATCGAGCTTCGACGCGGTGCCCTGCGCATAGCGCTGGCGCGTCAACGCGATCTGACGTTGCTGGAGGTCGGTCGATTGCGCGTTCAGTCGAATGCGTTCCTGCACGTCGCGCAGCGCCACATAGGCCTGTGCGACCCCGGCGGTAAGCGACACCTGCGCATCCGCCAGATCGGCGATCCGCGCGCCGACGGACGCGTTAGCCTGCTCGTTCGCGCGTCGCCCGCCGCCGAACAGGTCGAGTTCCCACGCGGCATTCAGCCCCAGGTTGTAGAAGGTCAGGTCGGTGCCCGCCCCCTGCCCGCCGGTCGGCGGCAGGTCGGCGCGGATGACCGTGCCGTTGGCGCTGACGCTGGGCAGCTGGCTCGTCTTCTGCTGCCGCGCCTGCGCCTGCGCCTCGCGCACCCGCGCGGTGACCTGATCGATCGTCGGGCTGTGCGCCAGCGCGTCGGCGACGAGTCTGTTGAGCAGCGGGTCGTCGAACCCTTCCCACCAGTTCGACAACGCGGGCGCGTCGGCGGTCGTCTGCGGCGTCGCCCGAGCGAAGCTGCCACGCGCGACGGCGTCGGACGCGGTCGCCGGCGGACCGGCATAGTTCGGACCGACCGTGCAGCCCGGCAGCAGCACCGGGAAGACGAGAAACAGGGACTTTCGCATCAATGCACCATCGCCGGGCCGGCGCCCTTGGGCAGCGGCCGAAGGAAGAGGACGAGCGGCAGCACGGCCAGGGTGCCCACGCCCATGATCCAGAAGATGTCGTTGTAGGTCATCGTCAGTGCCTGCAGCTGGATCTGCTGGCTGAGCAGCCGCAGGCCGGCGGCCTGGTCGCCGACCGCCGCACCGAGCCCGCCGACATAGGCCTGAACATCGGCGCTGTTGGCGTTCAGCGTCTCCTCCAGCCGGCGCGAGTGAAACCACATCCGTTGGTCCTGCAGGACCGAAATGCCGGCCAGTGCGAAGCTGCCGCCCAGATTGCGCGCCGCGTTGAACAGGCCGGACGCGTCGCCCGCTTCCTCCGGCGGTACCGACCGCACGACCGCCTGGCTGAGGAACAACATGCCCAGGATCTGCCCGACGCCTCGCAGCAGCTGCGATTCGGTGAAGTCGCCGCCTGCGGATCCGGCGGTCAGGGTCGCATCGAGCAGCGCGCTGAACCCCATGATGAACAGACCCGCCGCGACCGCGATCCGGATGTCGACCCGCTTCAGCAAGATGGGCACGATCGCCATCATGAACAGGCTGGGGATGCCTGACAGCAAAACGACCTTGCCTGCCTGCAACGCATTATAGCCTGCGATCGCCGCCAGGAACTGGGGGATGGCATAGCTGGTGCCATAAAGGACGACGCCCAGCACGATTCCCATCAAGATGACTGCGCCGAACTGACGATCGCGTAGCAGCTTCAACTTCACGATCGGGCTCTTGGCGAAGACCTGTCCCCAGGCGATCATGCCGAAGCCGATGATCGTGATCGCGAACATCCAGCGGATCAGCTCGGACGAGAACCACTGCTCGCGCTGACCGTCTTCCAGGAACACGGTGAGACCGCCCAGGCCGAGCGCGAGCCCGGCGATGCCGATCCAGTCCGCCTCACCCAACAGCTCCGGCTTCGCCTTTTCATGCGGCAGGCCGACCAGCAGCAGCGTGATCAGGATCGCGCAGATCGGCACGTTGATGAAAAAGGCATAGTGCCAGCTGATATTCTCGGTCAGCCACCCACCGACCAGAGGCCCCAGCACCGGGCCCATGATCGCGGTCACGCCGAATGCGGCGATGCCGACCGGTTGCTGCGCCGGGGGCAGGCGCTGGGCGATGATTGTCTGCGCGGTCGGGATCATCGCGCCACCGGTGAACCCCTGCCCGATCCGACCGATGATCATCATCGTCAGGTTGGTCGAAATGCCGCAGAGAACGGAGAACGCCGTGAACAGCCCGGCGGCGATCAACAGGAAGGTGCGCAGGCCGAGCAGCCGCTGCAGCCAGGCGGCCATCGGGATGATGACGATCTCGGCCACCAGATAGGCGGTGGCGATCCACGTCCCCTCCGTCCCGCTCGCGCCGATTTCGCCCTGGATGGTCGGCAGGGCGGAATTGACGATCGAGATGTCGAGCGTCGCCATCAGCGCGCCGAGCGTGCCGGCAGCGACCGCGAGCCAGGCGGTCAGGTCCGCGCGTTCGCCCGGTGCCGGGCGGCCGGTGGCCAGGGCGGCGCTGGCCATGTCAGCGCGCCTTTTCCTGCTGCTCGCGAACGCGCTTGATGTCGTCCTTGGCCGAAATCGTATCGACCGTGACCGTCACCGACAGGCCCGGAACCAGCAGGCGCCGTGCGGCAGGCGTCGCCTCGATCGAGACGCGCACGGGCACGCGCTGCGTGATCTTGGTGAAATTGCCCGTCGCATTCTGCGGCGGCAGCAGCGAGAATTGCGCGCCCGTGCCCGGCGCCAGGCTCTCGACCCGACCCTTCAGCACCATACCGTCCAGCGCATCGACCTTGATATCGACCGGCTGCCCCGGCCGCATCAGCGCCAGCTGCGTTTCCTTGAAATTGGCGGTGACGTAGATCTTGTCGAGCGGGACGATCGACATCAGCCGGGTGCCGGCCTGGACGAACTGACCGAGCGTTACCGTCTTGTCGCCCACGCGCCCGCCGATCGCGGCGGTCAGCGTCGTCGCGCCGACATCGACATTCGCCGCGGCCAGCTGCGCGCGCGCAGCCTGTCCCTGCGCTTCCCCCTGGCGGATCTGGGTCTGGATCGTGCCGACGCGGCGGTCCTGCGCGGCCAGCGTTGCGGCGGACGAGCGCACATTCTCGGCCGATTGGCGCGCCGTCGCCTCGAGGCGGGCGAGCTGTTCGCGCGTTTCCGCACCCGATGCCGCGAGCGGGCGATACCGCGCGACTTCCTGGGCGTCGAACGCGGCCTTTACCCGCGCGGCGGCCAGCTGGGCGCGGGCCTGCTCGATCGCGGCATATTGCTCGCGCACCTGCGCGCGGGCGGCGTCGGCCTGAGCGCCGGCGAGTGCGATCTGGGCTTCCGCCTGCGCGGCCTGGGCACGCGCATTACGCGGATCGATCCGGACGAGCGGCTGCCCGGCGCGGACGTCCTGGTTCTCGTTCACCAGCACCGCCGAGACATAGCCGGCAACCCGCGGCGCGACCGTGACCATGTCGGCCTGGATCGTCGCGTCGTTGGTTTCCTCCAGATATTTGCCGTGCGTCTGGTAGTTCATGAACCAGATGCCGCCTGCGACAAGCACGGCGACGGCGAGAACCAGCAAAATCAGCTTGGCGCGCCCGCTCAGACGCTTCTTGTTCGCCGCGCCTTCGTCGTCGGTCGTCGCATCGGGCCGGTCCCCACCTGTCGGCATGTCGCTCATGAAACGGACTTTCGTTTGAACGGTCGTCTATCGAACGCGCAGTTAAGCGGACACAGTGTCCACTTCAAGGCCGATCACGTGCAATTCGCGGCTTGTCGATTGCCGAACATGCAAGCGTCCAGACCACATCGGCACCAAGTCGCGCGTCATGCGTCTGTGACGGACACTTTCGAGTTCTACGGTGCCCGACCATGACCATCCCCACGTCCACCCGCCCGACCCTGATCGCTTTCGCTGCAACGCTTGCCGTCGCGGCGATCGGTGCAGCGGGGATGATGGTGTGGCGCCGCCGCGACGCGACACGTGACGACAGCATCGAGCCACGACACATGCCAGGGTCTGCGGCAAATATTCACGTGGCCGGTGGTGTACCACTGGAGAGGCGCTGAGTCCGTCCACCGTCCGCGCCGGGCAGTCACCGACAACGAACTCCGACAAACCCAGGGCGCGCGGGGGTGGCTTGCGCGTCCGCCCAACCCGCTCCTCCCGAACACCCAGCAAATCAGGCGCTACTGCTGCGCGGAAACCAACGCCGCGATCAGCGCCGGCTCGTCGCCCTTGGCGATCTGTGCGCCGTACACCGTCCGCATCTTGTCGATCGTCGCCGCCCACTTCTCGGCCGGCAGCTTGGGCTGGGTGGTGATCATCTCCACCGAATGACACGCGAGACACGACCGCTCGATCAATGCCGGGTCCGTGCCACCCAAGGTGGTCGCCGGATCATCGGGCAGCGAGATGCGAACCATCTCATCCACCTTGGGCGCAGCCGGCGCGTCGGCTTGACCGCCACAGGCGGCAAGCGCGACGGGCAAAAGGAGAGCGATCCGCCTCATGCCGCCCGCACTCCGATCGTCTCGATCCGATTATGCATATAGCCGGCCGGGTTCCAGATCGGATCGCTGGTCTGCACGACCCCGTCGCTATTGGTGCACCGGACCGCCAGCCGGTAGTTCCCCGGCGCCACCCCGCCCCCGGTTAGGTCCCACCGCCGGAAGCCGTAGGTGCCCATGTCCGGCCCCAATCGCGCGGCATGCCAGCTGCGCCCGCCGTCCATCGACAGCTCGACCGACCGCACGCCGGTCGCCCCGCCAAAGGCGATCCCGCGCACCGCAAACGGCGACCGCGCGACGATCGTATCGCCATCGGCCATGTTGGTGATGAACGCGCGCGGGTTCATGACGCTGATGGGCTCGGTCGGAAAATCCTTTGCCCCGGGCGCCACGCTCGCACGCGCCGCGGTCGGGATGCGATAGGCCTTGTCCATCCAGTAATTCGTATCGGGCGCGTCGAGCACCTCGATGCTGCTCAGCGCCTTGATCCAATAGGTCGAATACCAGCCCGGCACGATCAGACGCAGCGGATATCCGTTCAGCATCGGCAACCGCTCGCCGTTCATCAGGAAGGCGAGCATGACCTCCCCGTCGCGGGCATGATCGATGCCGAGCGACTTCAGGAACGGGGGCGCCCCGGACGGCGGCCGATCGAGCCCGCCGAAGCGCACCGCGACGGCCCCCGGTGCGACGCCGGCGCGGTCGAGCACGTCGCGCAGGCGTACCCCGCCCCAACGCGCATTGCCCATCGCGCCGTGGCCCCATTGCGCGCCCGGCACGCGTGGCACGAAGTGGCCGCGCGAATTGCCCGAACATTGGTTGACCGCCGCGATCTCGAACCGTGGCATCGCCATCAGGTCGGCCAGCGACAGGCTCAACCGCTGCCGTACCGCGCCGCTCACCGCCACGCGGTGCTTCGCCCCGTCGATCGCCGTCGGAATATCGGCATAATGCCAACGGACGAAGAACCGGTCGTTGGGCGTGAACACCCCGTCGTCGAACACCGTCATCGGCGTTTCGAGCAGCGGCGCGCGGGTCCGCTGCAGGATCATCGACCCCTTTTCGGGAAAGGCACTCGTCATCGGTCGGCCCGCATTGCCGCCGGGCAGCTTCAGGTCGAACAGCGCCTGCGCAAATGCAGGCGTCCCAGCGGCCGCGCCACCGGCGGCGAGCACCCTCAAGGCATGGCGTCGATCGATCGCGGTCATAAGCGCCATTGGACCAGAGGCGGTGCGGCTAGGCAAGCGTTCGTGGTGTGCAGCTATCGCACCATCCCCCCTTCAGGGATGGGCCCATCCAGGCGCGCCTCGCGGGGAGCACGCCCCCCGCCCCCGCCCCGCCCTCCGCCAGGGTTGGGCTTGGAACATGCGGACCTCAGCGGGCGAGATAGTCGGCCAAATCCTCGGGCCGGTTGATATTCGCCAGCCCCAGCGCCGGCGCGGGCCGAGCGCCGCAGTCCCGCGCCCAGGCCCGTAGCGAGCGGTCATCGCTCCCGGCCAGAAAGGTGTCGATCCGATCCGCCAGCACCGCGGGCCAAAGCCCGATCACCGGGCAATCTTCGGCGAAGCCGGGCGCCTCACCCAATCGTGCCACCAGATTTGCCGGTACGTCGGGAACATCGCACGGCACGGTCAGCACCCGCGCGTAGCCACCGTCCGCCGCCGCCCGCAGCGCAGCGGCAAGCCCACCGAGCGGCCCCAGTCCCGCCGCCGGGCGATCCGGCACCGACCGAAATCCCTCCAGCGTCCGCCCGCACAGGATCACCGCATCGCACTGCTCCACCAGACGCGCGGCAATCCGATCGATCATCCGCTGGCCCGCAACGTCGGCGAGCGCCTTGTCGCTACCGAACCGCCGCGCCTGCCCGCCAGCCAGGATCGCACCGAGGATCATGGCACCAGCATCGCGTCGGCACGCACGAGCACGCGCAGCGGCAGGCCGGCATCGTCCGCGCGCGTCACGGCCAGGCGCGTCGGGGCGGAGACGGTCGCAAGCATCGGACAGCCGCCGAGCACCGCCTTCTCGACCAGTTCGTAAGAGCAGCGCGACGTCAGCAGCGCGAAGCCGCCGTCCCAGCCAAGGCCGCCGCGGCGCATCGCCCCGATCAGCTTGTCGAACGCGTTGTGCCGTCCGACATCCTCGCGCACCAGGCGGATGGTGCCGTCGGCAGCACAGAGCGCCGCCGCATGTACCGCGCCGGTCTGCGCATTCAGCGGTTGATGCGCGCGCAAATGCGCCTGCGCGCGAAACACCGCCGCATCGTCGGCGCGGCACCGGGCGGCTACCCGCGGCAGGGGGCGCATAGCCTGTTCGAGGTTCTCGACCCCGCACAGACCGCACGACGATTCCGAGGTGCGATGACGCACCCGCGCCGCCAATGTCGCCGCCGCCTCGGCATCCAGCGTCAGCCGGACGATCCACCCCCCGAGCGTCGCTGCATCATGGACATCGACATCGACCGGCGCGCCGGGGGTCAGCAATCGTTCCGACACGGCAAACCCGACCGCGAGATCCGCAAGATCGGCCGGCGTCGCCATCAGCACGGCATAACCGACGCCGTTCACTTCGATCGCGATCGGCACTTCGTCGGCGAGTGCGCGATCGACTTTGGTCCGCGTGCCGTCCGCCGCGACGCGGGTCAGCGTCATGCGATCAGCAGGGTCGCGACGCGGGACGTCAGCGTGTCGAGCGCAAAGGGCTTGGTGACCAGCGCCATATTCTCGGGCAGCTGTTCCGACCCTAGCACCGCCTGTTCGGCATAACCGGTGACGAAGACGACCTTCAGCCCCGGCCGCCGCTTCAATGCCGCCTCCGCCACCTGTCTGCCGTTCATTCCGCCGGTCAGCCCAACGTCGGTCAACACCAGGTCGACCGTATCGCCATGGGCGTCGAGCAGGCCCAGAGCCTCGGCGCCGTCACGTGCCGTCAGCACGCGATGCCCCTGGTCCGTCATCGCCTCCGCCATCAGCGTCCGCACCGCCACCTCGTCATCGACGACCAAGATCGTGTGCGCCGACGTCGCCACCGGCGCTTCGCGTTCGACCGACGCGTCGGCCACCGGCGCGGCATCGGTGCGCGGCAGGTACAAGGTGACGCATGTGCCCTGCCCCTCCGCGCTGTCGATCCACACCTGTCCGCCCGACTGGCGAACGAAGCCATAGACCATCGACAGGCCCAGCCCCGTGCCGACGCCCAGCGGCTTGGTCGTGTAGAAGGGGTCGAACGCCCGCCGGCGCACTTCGTCCGACATGCCGACGCCGGTGTCGGTCACGCTGATCGCCAGATATTCGCCCGGCACCATCTGACGGCTACCGGCAACGGCGTCGTCGATCGCATGATTGGCCGATTCGATGCGGATCGCACCACCGGCCGGCATCGCGTCACGCGCGTTGATGCACAGATTCAGCAAAGCGTTTTCGAGCTGATTGGAATCGACCAGGATCGGCCAGCATCCGTCCCGCAGGACGAAATCGATCGGATGCGCCGGCCCGATCGTGCGGCACAAAAGGTCCGAAATCCCATCGATCAGCCGGTTGCCGTCGGTCGGCTTGGGATCCAGCGTCTGGCGTCGGGAAAAGGCGAGCAGGCGGTGGGTCAGCGCGGCCGCCCGCGTCACGCTTTCGCTGGCGATGCTCAGGTACCGACCCAGGGCGTCCGTCCGTCCCTGCGCGATCCGCAGGCCCATCATCTCGACCGCGCCGGATACGCCGGTCAGCAGATTGTTGAGATCGTGGGCGAGGCCCCCGGTCAGCTGGCCGACCGCCTCCATCTTGGCCGACTGGCGAAGATTTTCCTCGGCGACCAGCAATTCGCGCGTCCGCGCCTCGACCTCGGCCTCAAGCGAGGCGTTCAGCTGGGCGAGCTCGGTCTCGGTCCGCCGCCGCTCGACCGCGTTACGCGTCCGATCGGCGACTTCCTTGACGAACGCGACGTCGGCATCGCTCCATGACCGCGGGGCATTGTCATTGACGACCAGCAACGCGACGAACTGGCCGTCCTCGACGATCGGCATGTTGATCAATGCGTAGACGCCCAGCGCGTTGATCGCTTCGGCATGATCGGCAGTGCGCGGATCGCGCGACACGTCGGCGAGCGTCACCGTCTCGCCCCGCTTCAGATCGTCGATGAAACTGCCGTAATCGCGGAAATGCAGCAGCGGCGGCAGCGGCGCGACGCCCTTCGAACACCAATGCGGCCCCATGTCGATCGTCTCGGCGACGGCGTCGATCCGGCCATAGCCGGCACGCGCGACCTCCAGCGTGCGACCGAGAATTTCGGAAGCCGCCTGGGCTAGGTCGCCGGCGTCGCCCGGCTCGCGCAGCCGATCGTTCAGCTCGACCAGCGCCGCCAGCCGCATCTCCTGCCGCCGACGCGCGTCGATGTCGAAGATCGCGCCGGGAAAATAGTGGGGACGCCCGTCGGGCGTGCGCACCACCCGCCCCTGAGCCAGTACCCAGATATAACGCCCGTCGGCCAGCCGCAACCGATATTCACACGAATAGGGCGCGCGCCCGGCCACCGTATCCTCGATCGCCCGGCGCATCCGGGCCCGGTCATCGGGATGGATATGCTCGATCGCGCGGTCATTCGGCAGGCCGAGGGCGCCTTCCGCGGGGTCGACGCCCGTCATTCGGGCAAGCCGCGCATCGAGGGTCAGGCGACCGCTTTCCAGATCCCATCCCCAGCTACCGGCGCTGAACGGCATCGCCGCTTCGCTCTCCAGCACACCGGTGGCATTGCGTTCGATCTCGATCGCGGCCTGCCGCGCCATCGCCTCCAGCGCGATCACCTGGGCCGGAGTCAGGTCCTCGAGCCGCGGTTTGGTGTCGATCGCGCAAACGCTGCCCACCGCCACCCCGTCGTTGGTGATGATCGGGAAGCCCGCATAATAGCGCAGGTGCGCCTCGCCGGTGACCAACGACATCTCGCGCGTCCGCGGATCGTTCGACAGGTCGTGGATGACGAATAGCCGCGGCTGGCGAATGGCAAGCGCGCAGACCGAGGTGTCGATCGGCGTTTCCTTCAGATCGACGCCGTCGCGTGCCTTGAACCACTGGCGCTCGCGATCGATCAGGCTGACGAGTGCGATCGGCACGTCGAGCAGCGCCTTCACCGCCGCGACGATGGCGTCGAAGCGCGGTTCGGGCGCGGTGTCGAGAATGCCGGTGCGCTGCAGCGCGTTCAGGCGCGACATTTCGTCCGACGCCGCAGGAACGGCGAGCGTCATCGCTGCGCTCGGGCGCGGGTCGGTGCGGCGATCGGATGCCATTCTTGACGAAAATCAATCACAACGTGGGCTTGCCGCGCGAACGATCCTACCGCAAGCGGGTTGCAACAAAATGAGTTTTTGAGGAGAGTTTCATGGACGCGACGCTCGATTTCGGGCTCGGCGAGAACGCGGATATGATCCGCGACACGACCCGGCGATACGCCAGCGACCGCATCGCCCCGATCGCTGCAGAGGTCGACGAGACCAACCGCTTCCCCCAGGAGCTTTGGCCTGAAATGGGCGAACTCGGCCTGCACGGGATCACCGTGGAAGAGGAATATGGCGGTCTCGGCCTCGGCTATCTCGAACATTGCGTGGCGATGGAGGAGGTCAGCCGCGCGTCGGCGTCGGTGGGTCTCAGCTACGGCGCCCACTCCAATCTGTGCATCAATCAGATCCGCCGCTGGGGCACGCCCGAGCAGAAGCAGCGCTACCTCCCCAAGCTGATCTCGGGCGAGCATGTCGGCAGCCTCGCCATGTCCGAAGCCGGTTCGGGCAGCGACGTCGTGTCGATGAAGCTGAAAGCGGAGGCCAAGGGCAACGATCGCTACGTGCTGAACGGCACGAAGTTCTGGATCACCAATTCGCCGACCGCCTCGACCCTGGTCGTCTATGCCAAGACCGATCCGGCGGCGGGGCCCAAAGGCATCACCGCCTTCCTGATCGAGCGCGGCATGCCGGGTTTTTCGGTCAGCAAGAAGCTCGACAAGATGGGCATGCGCGGATCGGACACCGCCGAGCTGGTGTTCGAGGATTGCGAAGTCCCGGTCGAAAACGTCCTGGGCACGGTCGGCGAAGGCGCCAAGGTGCTGATGTCGGGCCTGGATTACGAACGCGCGGTGCTCGCCGCGGGCCCGATCGGCATCATGCAGGCGTGCCTCGACGTCGTGCTGCCCTATGTGCGCGACCGCAAGCAGTTCGGCCAGCCGATCGGCCATTTCCAGCTGATCCAGGCCAAGATCGCCGATATGTACGTCGCGCTCAACTCGGCCCGCGCCTATGTCTATGCCGTTGCCCGCGCTTGCGATGCCGGCAAGACGACGCGCTTCGACGCGGCCGGCGCGATCCTGCTGGCGAGCGAAAATGCGGTGAAGACATCGCTCGAGGCGATCCAGGCGCTGGGCGGTGCGGGCTATACCAGGGAATGGCCGGTCGAACGCTTCCTGCGGGATGCCAAGCTCTATGACATCGGTGCCGGCACGAACGAAATCCGCCGCTATCTGATTGGCCGGGAGCTTGTCGGGGAGTAAGGCGGCCCGCGCTATGACGATCCGCCTCATCTGCCTCGATGCCGACGACACGCTTTGGCACAATATGCGCCACTTCAATGCGACCGAAGCGGCGCTCTACGATCTGATCGCGCCGTTCGCGGACCGGCAGATCACGCATCAGGCGCTGACGGCGTGCGAGACGCGGAACCTGAAGCTCTATGGCTATGGCGCCAAGGGCTTCACGCTGTCGATGATCGAGACTGCGGTCGAACTGGTCGGCGATCCCCTGCCCGCAGGGCTGATCGCCGACATTCTCGCCGCCGGCCGGGCCCTGCTGTCGCACCCGGTCGAGCTGTTCGACGGCATCGCCGATACGCTGGATGCGCTGGCCGAGCGTGGCCGCGTCGTGCTGGTGACGAAGGGCGACCTGCTGCACCAGGAAGCGAAGCTCGCCGCGTCGGGCCTCGGCGACCGCTTCCACGGCATCGAGATCGTCAGCGACAAGACCGCCGACACCTTCCGCCGCCTGTTCGCACGCGAAGGCGTGGCACCGGACGAAGCGGTGATGGCGGGCGATTCGCTCCGCTCCGACATCCACCCCGCGCTGGAGGTCGGCGCATGGGCGGCCTATGTCCCGCAACCCGGCGCGTGGAGTCACGAGGTCGCCGCGGTGCCCGGCGACCATCCGCGTTTTCGCCAGCTCGACCGGCTCGGTGACCTGCCGGCGTGGATCGATACGCTCTGATTACAGCCCGCTTTGTGGCGATGGAGCGGTGCCGGGGCGCACGCACTCCCCGTCCCGCACTCCGCTGACACTCCCTACGCCCAGCACGATCTTCGCACGGCGGGAGAAGGTCAGCGCCTGCCACCGGCCGCTGTTGCCGGTCGCGGTGCGGCTGCGCAGGAAGGTCAGGTGGAGCAGGTCGACTTGCTCCGGATCGATGCGCCCCGTGTCGATCAGGCAGCCCCAGCGATCGACGTTCCACGCCCAGTCCTTCGCGACGCCATCTTGGTCCGCGGACAGAGCCAGGCCGCGATACCAGTCGAGCATCGCGTGCAGCCGCGCACGGCGTTCGTCCTCGCCCATCACGTTGAGCTTGGCGCGGACACGGGCGACATCCTCGTCCTTCGGGAAGCTTTTCTGCTGCACCCGCGTGTCGATCGCCCAGCGGACCTTGCGCGGCGTGATCGGCATCGCGGGGAACAACCGCAGCACTTCCGTCCGCACCTCGCCCAGCAGGGCGACATAGGCGTCGGTCTGGACCTGAAGCATCGCGTCGCTTTCGAACAGCGCGGTCAGTTCGGCCTGGAGCGTCGCGTTGATCCGGCCATTCTCATGCGCGGCCAATATGCCGTCGCGGCAGCGGTCGCCGACCGGCACCTTCAGGCAATCCTTCGAGAAGAACAGCCTGCCATAGGTCGGCGCGAGCGCCCTGAGCGTCCGCTTGAACCGCCGCCGCGAATGGAAGCTCTCGCGCCACGCGACCAGCAACGGCTGCAAGCTGCCGGTGCCGTAATTCCACTGCGACATGCCGACCGAGATCAGCTGGCTGTCGAAATTCCCGACCGGCATCGCCCAGCAGCCCATCGTCTCGGGGATCGACGTACCGCGCATCCGTTCGAAGATTTCGGCGCGGTCGAGGCCGATCTCGGCGAGTTCGGCGGCCTTCGCCGGGTCGATGCGGATGAAGCCGGGTTGGCCGGTGGTGCTCGGCACATCGCCGACCTCGCGACACGGCGGGCGGGCGGGGGCTTGGGCGAAGGCGGGCGTGGCTAAAACCAGCGCAAGCACCACGCCCACCGTGCTCCCGCGCAGGCGGGAGCCCAGGGTTACCGCGGACGTCGCTTGCAGCCTTGGGCTCCCGCCTGCGCGGGAGCACGGCGTGCCCTGAACACTCAGCGGAAAATCCCCAACGGCACGGCCTCGCCCATCGCCGTCTCCCCCGCGCCGTTCGGGTGCAGGTTATCCCCACCCTGCATCGCATCGGCCAGCCGCAGCGGGTCCTTGGGATCGGCAACCGGCCGCTCCAGGTCGACCACCCCGTCGAACGCGCCTGACGTGCGGATCCAGCGATTGACCTCGCTGCGCACCGCCTCCCCTTCCGCGGTGTAATATTTCGCGCCTTTGTACGGCAGGATCGGCGAGGCGTAGATCTTGATGCCCCGCTCATGCGCCCGCGCGATCAGTTGGCGGAAGGCGCCGATCAGGTCGGCCGCAGTCACCGGCACCTGCGCGGTCGCATTGCCGATGTCGTTCACGCCTTCCAGCAGCAGGACATGGCTGACCCCCGGCACCGCCAGCACATCGCGGTCGAACCGGGCGAGTGCACTCGGCCCGGCGCCCGGCGTCAGCACGCGATTACCCGAGATCGCCTGCGTCACCACGACATGCGGCTTCCCCGCGGCTGCCAGCCGCCGCCCGAGCACGTCGCCCCAGCGGCAGATAACGGGCGCATCGTTGCGGCACCCGGTGTTGTCGGTGATCGAATCGCCATAGGCCACCACGACCGGCCGCGCCCGCGGCGTGAGTACGTCGAGTCCCGCAATGAACGGCCGCAGCACCAGGCTGCTCGCCGGCGCAAAGCTCGCCGCGCCGGTCATATCGCCCGGCGCCGACACCGATGTCCGCGCCCCGCCTGCACCATGGACGCTGGTCAGCGCGGTGCGGTCGGGCAGGAAAAGCGACACTTCGACCAGCTCGAACGGCTTCACCGCCAGCTTGACCGCGTCGCTGACCAGGGGCGCCCCGGCGCGCATCGTCGCGGTCGCAGCGCCATTGTCGAAGGTCACGCGGACGATCCGCCCGTCGGCCGCCTTGATGCTCGCCGAGCCGATGCGGACGGGCACGTCGCCATGCTCGTTCGACAACCGCAGCCGCAGCGCCTCACCGCCTGCGCCGACGCGGATCTGTGCGCGCAGCGTGACGTTCTCGACCGTCTGCAGATTGCCGCCGGTCGCTTGCCAGGGGCTAGCGGTCCACGCCCGCGTCCAGCTGCCGCGCTGCTGTGCCGCGGCCGGGGTAGCGGCGAGGGCCAGCGCGAGCGGAAGGAACAGCGCGCGCATCACCACACCTTCACCCGCTGTTCGGGCGCGAGGTAGAGCTTGTCGCCCGGCTTGATCCCGAACGCGTCGTACCAGGCGTCGATATTGCGCACCGTCAGCGCGCGATATTGGCCGGGCGCATGGCCGTCGGTCGCGATCCGTGCGCGCAGCGTCGCGTCACGCATCTTGGTCGCCCAGGTCTGGGCGAACGCCAGGAAGAAGCGCTGGTCGCCGGTCATCCCGTCGATCACCGGCGCCGGCTTGCCGCCGAGCGAGGCGTGATACGCGTCGTACGCCGCCTGCAGCCCCGCCACGTCGGCGATGTTCTCGCCCAGCGTCAGCTTGCCGTTGACCGCCAGGTCCGGGAACGGGCGATACGTGTCATACTGGTCGGCCAGCGCCCTGCCCGCCGCGTTGAACCGCTGGAGGTCGGCCGGCGTCCACCAATTCCGGAGCGTGCCCGACGCGTCGAACGCCGCGCCATTATTGTCGAAGCTGTGGCTGATCTCATGCCCGATCACCGCGCCGATCGCGCCGTAATTATAGGCCGGGTCGGCCGCGGGATCGAAGAACGGCGGCTGCAGGATCGCGGCCGGGAAGTTCAGCGCATTCTGCACCGGCAGGTTGACCGCATTGATCGTCTGCGGCGTCATCCACCATTCGTTCCGGTCGAGCGGCTTGCCGATCTTGGCGAGCTGGTGGCGATACTCCGCCCGCTCGCCATTCACCGCATTGGCATAGGCGTCGGTCGGGCTGACGGTGTATCCGGCATAGCTGCGCCACCTCTCCGGGTATCCCACCCCGACGACGATGCCGCGGACCTTCTTCAGCGCCTCCGCCTTGGTCGCCGGTGCCATCCAGTCGAGCCGCTGCACGCGGTTGGCGAATGCGGTCTTGATATTGTCGACCATCGCCTGAACCTCCGACTTGGCGCTGGCCGGGAAATATTGCGCAGCATAGAGCCGCCCGACGTCGTCGCCCAGTTCGCGGTTCAGCGCCGCTAGCGCGCGCTTGCTCCGCGACTGCTGCTGCGGGGTGCCCGACAGCGTCGTGCCGTAGAAGGCGAAATGCGCGGCATCGATCGCGCTCGGCAGGACGTCCGCATGGCTGTTGATCTGGTGGAACGCCAGCCAGTCCTTCCACGCCTCCAGCGGTTCGGACGCGACCAGCGCCGACAATCCGGTGATCGCGCTTGCATGGTACGCGCCGAACATGTTCTGCCGCGCGAGATCGGCGCCTGCCAGGAACGCCGGCCAGTCGATCCCGGGCGCCTTCGCCTGCAGGTCGGCCCGCGACCAGACAGCCGCCGACTTGGTGAAATCCTCGCTCTCCTCACGCGTCACATGGGCACGCGCGATCTTCATCTCCAGGTCGAAGATCCGCTGGGCCTTCGCATCCGCGTCCGCGATGCCCGGGGTCTTCAGCAGCTTGGCGATATAGGCGCGGTACGCCGTACGAATTTCCGCCATCTTCGGATCCGCCGACAGATAATATTCGCGCTCCGGCAGCCCCAACCCGCCTTGCAGGATGTAGGGGATCACCTTGCCCGGCGTTGCGAGCCCCTGCGTCACGAAGATGCCGAACAGATTCTCGGTCTGGAAATTGGTCGCGTTCAGCGGGTCGACATCGGCGCGGATCGTCGTGCCGATCGCGCGTGACAGAGCGGCCTTGTCACGGATTGCCGCAAAGCGCGCCAGGTCGGCGGCGATCGGCTTCATTCCCGCCGCATCGATCGCGCGGGTGTCGGTGTAGGCCTTGTAATAATTCGCGATTCGCGCCTCGGGCGACCCCGGCTTCGGCGTACCGCGGACGATCTGGTCGACCATGCCGGTCGTGCGCTGCTCGGTCGTCGCGAAGGCTTCGTAGAACGATCCCGTGCTCGACCGGTCGGCCGGGATCTGCGTCGCCTTCTGCCAGCCGCCATTGGCGTAGAGGTAGAAATCGTCACCCGGCTTCACGCTCGCATCCATCGACGATCGCTCGACTCCCGCCTGGGGGGCAGTCTGCGGTCCGGCAGCGGCGGTGGTGGCGAGCAGGGCGAGGACGATCAGCGAACGACGCAACATTCTGGGACGACTCCGTAGGATGTGGATGCACGCTACGCCCGTCGCCTTTCGTCCGCCAGACCCGCTTCCCATCGTTGCAACGGAACGCTACCCACGCGGCATGAGTGCACCGGTTCTCGATACAAAAGCCTCGCCCGACAGCGAAATCTTCCGCACAAATGCCGCGCACAACCGCGCACTGGTCGACCGCCTGCGCGCCGATGTGGCTGCCGCCGCTCGCGGTGGCAACGACGCCAGCCGTGACCGCCACACCGCGCGCGGCAAGCTGCTGCCCCGCGACCGTGTCGAACGCCTGCTCGACCCCGGATCGCCGTTCCTCGAGATCGGCCAGCTCGCCGCGAACGGCCTGTACGGCGACGAGGTCCCCGGTGCTGGCATCATCGCCGGCATCGGCCGCGTGTCGGGTCGGCAGGTGATGATCGCCTGCAACGACGCGACCGTGAAGGGCGGCACTTACTACCCGCTGACGGTCAAGAAGCATCTGCGCGCGCAGGAAATCGCACTCGAGAACCATTTGCCCTGCGTCTATCTGGTCGACTCGGGCGGCGCCAACCTGCCCCACCAGGCCGATGTCTTCCCCGACCGCGAGCATTTCGGCCGCATCTTCTTCAACCAGGCGCAGATGAGCGCGAAGGGCATTCCCCAGATCGCCTGCGTCATGGGCAGCTGCACCGCCGGCGGCGCCTATGTCCCCGCCATGTCCGACGAAACGGTGATCGTCCGCAACCAGGGCACCATCTTCCTCGCCGGCCCGCCGCTGGTGAAGGCGGCAACCGGCGAAGTCATCTCCGCCGAGGAACTGGGCGGCGCGGAAACGCATGGCCGCAAGTCGGGCGTCGTCGACCACGTCGCCGAAAACGACGACCATGCGCTGACGATCGTCCGCGACATCGTCTCGACCCTCGCCCCGCAGACCGGCGCCGGCGTCAACCTGCGCGACCCGCGCGCGCCGAAATATGATCCGGCGGAACTCTACGGCCTGATCCCGCAGGACGTCCGCGCGCCCTATGACGTCCACGACGTCATCGCGCGGATCGTCGACGCATCCGAGTTCCACGAATTCAAGGCGCTCTACGGCAGCAGCCTCGTCTGCGGCTTCGCCCACATCTGGGGCATGCCGGTCGCGATCCTCGCCAACAACGGCGTGCTGTTTTCGGAAAGCGCGCAGAAGGGCGCGCACTTCATCGAACTCGCCTGCCAGCGCAAAATCCCGCTGCTGTTCCTCCAGAATATCTCGGGCTTCATGGTCGGCGGCAAATATGAGGCGGAAGGTATCGCCAAGCACGGCGCCAAGCTGGTCACCGCCGTCGCGACTGCCAACGTGCCCAAGGTGACCGTCCTGATCGGCGGCAGCTTCGGCGCGGGCAACTACGGCATGTGTGGCCGCGCCTATAGCCCACGGTTCCTGTTCACCTGGCCGAACAGCCGGATCTCCGTGATGGGCGGCGAACAGGCAGCGTCCGTGCTGGCCACGGTCCACCGCGACGCGGACAGCTGGGATGCGGACCAGGCGGAAGCCTTCAAGGCCCCGATCCGCCAGAAATACGAAGATGAGGGCAACCCCTGGTACGCGTCGGCGCGCCTGTGGGACGACGGCATCATCGACCCGGCACAAACCCGCGACGTCCTGGGCCTGGCATTTGCGGCAACGCTGAACGCCCCCATCCCCGACCGCCCCAGCTTCGGTATCTTCCGGATGTGACCGAAGGGGAGGACCCACAAGATCCTCCCCAGAATGGGGAGGGGGACCGCGCGAAGCGCGGTGGAGGGGCTGGTCGCAGGCTAACCGGGCCAAGACAAACCGTCCTCCGCAGCCGTCAACTCCGCCGCGAGATGAGCCTCCCCGAAGTCCTCCTCTGGCGCACTCTAAAGACCCGCCCGAACGGCCTTAAATTCCGCAAACAGCACCCGGCCGGCGTCTACATCCTCGACTTCTACTGCCCGGCCGCCAAGCTCGCGATTGAAGTCGATGGGGCGCACCACGGGCTCAAGCACCAAGCCACAAAGGACGCCGCCCGCGACCACTGGCTCGCCAGCTGGAACGTTCGCACCCTCCGCATTCCCGCCACAGCGATCCTTGACGACGTAGCCGCGGTGGTCGCACACATCGTGGCACACGCCTCGCCCGACCAGCCCCTCCACCGCCCGGCTGCGCCGGGCGGTCCCCCTCCCCGAGACGAGCTCGGGGAGGATTGAGAAAGGCCCGCCTATGCCCCTCCTCCTCCTTGCCCTCGCCCTTCAGGTCACGCCGGTCCAGCCCCTTCCCAAGGCCGTCCCGCTGCCGCCCCCCGACGCGGAAACCGCCGCGGTCCTCGCCCCCATCGACCGCCTCTTCGCCGCGGTCACGGCCAAGGACCCCGCGGCCATCCTCGCCCAGGTCCGCACCGACGGCCGCAACAGCGCGATCGTCGCGATGCCCGACGGGTCGAGCGAAGTCCGCACCCGCAGCTGGGCCGACTTCGCCGGCGGGCTGAGCGATGGCCCCAGCCTGCTGCAGGAACGCCTCGTCAACCCGGTCGTCGACATCGACGGCAACCTGGCGATGGTGTGGTCCAGCTACATCTTCCGCGCCGACGGCCGCGTCACCCACTGCGGCACCGACCAGTTCACGATGGTGCGCGATGCTGCGGGCTGGAAGGTGCAGCATCTGACCTACACCCAACGCCAGACCGACTGCCCGGCCGGCTGATTCCATTTTCCTACTTGGCGGCGACGCGCTAGTCCCGGCCCATGCAAAGCTCACACGCAGTTTCCAGAAGTTTTCGCGCCATTTGGGCAATGATCGTGAAGTTTGGTGGAGGCGCGCGATGATCGGTTCGCTCCTGATCGCCAACCGCGGCGAGATCGCCTGCCGCATCATCCGCACCGCTCGCGCACTCGGCGTGCGGACGGTCGCGGTCTATTCGGATGCCGACGCAAATGCGCTCCACGTCCGCGAAGCCGATGAGGCCGTCCATATCGGCCCGTCCCCGGCACGCGAAAGCTACCTCGTCGGCGACACGATCATCGCCGCCGCCCAACAGACCGGCGCGGAGGCGATCCACCCCGGTTACGGTTTCCTGAGCGAAAACGCCGACTTCGCCCAAGCCGTGATCGACGCCGGCCTGGTTTGGGTCGGCCCCAAGCCCGACAGCATCCGCGCGATGGGGCTGAAGGACGCGGCCAAGGCGCGCATGATCGCAGCCGGCGTGCCGGTGACGCCCGGCTATCTCGGCGAAGACCAGGCGCCCGAACGCCTGCAGGCCGAGGCCGATGCGATCGGCTATCCCGTGCTGATCAAGGCGGTCGCCGGCGGTGGCGGCAAGGGCATGCGCCGGGTCGAGAGCGCCGCCGACTTCGCCGACATGCTCGCCAGCTGCCAGCGCGAAGCCGCTTCGTCGTTCGGCGATGACAGGGTGCTTTTGGAGAAATACATCCTCTCCCCGCGCCATATCGAGGTGCAAGTCTTCGGCGACTCGCACGGAAACGTCGTCCATCTGTTCGAACGCGACTGCTCGCTCCAGCGCCGTCACCAGAAGGTGATCGAGGAAGCCCCCGCGCCGGGCATGTCGGCGGACACTCGCGACGCGATCTGCGCCGCCGCCGTGCGTGCGGCACAGGCGGTCGATTACGTCGGCGCCGGCACGATCGAGTTTATCGCCGACGCTTCCGAAGGCCTCCGCGCCGACCGCATCTGGTTCATGGAAATGAACACCCGCCTGCAGGTCGAACATCCGGTGACCGAGGAGATTACCGGCGTCGACCTGGTCGAGTGGCAGCTGCGCGTGGCGAGCGGCGAACCGCTGCCCAAGCGTCAGGAGCAGTTGGCCATCGACGGGTGGGCGATCGAAGCGCGGCTCTATGCCGAGGACCCCGCCAAGGGCTTCCTGCCGAGCGTCGGACGGCTCGAGGCGTTCGATCTGGGCGACGCCGCGCGGATCGAGACGGGCGTCGAGGAAGGCGCGGACGTGTCGCCCTTCTACGACCCGATGATCGCCAAGGTGATCACCTGGGGCGAAACCCGCGACGACGCGCGTGAGGGGCTGATCGACGCGCTCGATACTGCGGTCGTGTGGCCGATCCGTTCGAACGCAGGGTTCCTGGTCAAGGCGCTGGAGCATCCCGCCTTCGTCACCGCCGAACTCGACACCGGCTTGATCGCCCGCGAAGGCGACGCGCTCCTGCCCGATGCGCTGCCGAGCGAGGACGCGTTGGCCGAAGCCGCCGGGCGCATCGTCGGTGACGCTGCGCTGTCGGGCTTCCGCCTGAATGGCCCGGCCAACCGCACCGTCCGCCTGCTGGTCGATGGCGAAGCGGTCGAAGTCGAGGCAGGCAGCGGCGGCGGCGACGAGATCGAAGACGACGGCCTACTCCTGACCGAAGCCGGCCAGACCTGGTCCGTCACGCCGTTCCGTACCGGCGGTGTGGCCGCCGGCGGTGCGGCAGACGGCGCGATCCTGTCGCCGATGCCCGGCCGCATCACCGCGGTAGAGGTGGCGGCAGGCCAGTCGGTCGCGAAGGGGCAAAAGCTCGTCACCTTGGAAGCGATGAAGATGGAACACGGCCTGGTCGCGCCGTTCGACGGTACGGTCGCGGAACTGGATGCCGAGGCCGGGGCGCAGGTTGCCGAGGGACGCATGCTCGTGCGGATCGAGCGGACCGAGGCGGCGTGAGCCCCGCCCCCACCTCCGCCCACCCGCGCTCCCGCGCAGGCGGGAGCCTAAGGCCACAAGCGATACGCCCCGACAAGTCTGGGCTCCCGCCTGCGCGGGAGCACGAAGGGTGGTTGAACGCATGACCCTCGCCATCCGTCCCGCCACCCTTGCCGATGTCCCCGCGATCGTCGCCCTCATGGCCGATGACCACAACGGCGCGACCCGCGAGGACCCGCGCCTGCCTCTCGACCCGGCCTACGAGACCGCCTTTCACCAAGTGGACACCGACCCGCACCAGACGCTTGCCGTCGCCGAACGGGACGGTCGGATCGTTGGCACGCTTCAGGTCACGCTCATCCCCGGCCTGGCGTTCAAGGGCGCGCTACGCGGCCAGATTGAATCCGTCCGCATAGCTTCGGATCTGCGCGGCCAGGGGCTCGGCAGGCAGCTCATCGACTGGGCGGTCGAGCATTGCCGCACCGCCGGCTGCCGCTTCGTCCAGCTGACGTCGCAAGCGAACCGGCCCGACGCGCATCGCTTCTACGAACGGCTCGGCTGGGAGCAGAGCCACCTTGGCTTCAAACTGCATTTCGAGGACAATCACTGATGGCCGGACGCCACTTCGACGAATGGCAGGTCGGCGACCGCATCGTCCACGACCTGCGCCGCACGGTGACCGAGACGGACAACCTGCTGTTCTCGACGATGACGCACAATCCGCAGCCGCTGCACCTGGATGCCGAAGCCGCCAAGGCTTCCGAGTTCGGCCGCATCCTCGTGAACGGCACCTTCACTTTCGCCCTGATGGTCGGGGTTTCGGTCGGCGACACGACGCTTGGCACGCTCGTCGCGAACCTCGGCTACGACAAGGTCGTGATGCCGAACCCGGTGTTTATCGGCGACACGCTGCGCGGCGAAACCGAAGTCGTCGAGCTGCGCCCGTCGAAGTCGCGCCCCGGCCAGGGCATCGTCACCTTCCGCCACCGCATGCTCAACCAGCGCGACGACGTCGTGTGCGAATGCCTGCGCAGCGCGCTGCTCAAATCGCGTGGCTGAGTATGACGTCGTCATAATCGGGGCCGGTGCGGCCGGCGTCGGTGCCGCGCGACGACTGGCAGGCAGCGGGCGGTCGGTCGCGATCGTCGAGGCGAGCGCCCGTGTCGGCGGCCGGGCCTGGACGCTGGGCGTGGCTGATATGCCGCTCGATCTCGGCTGCGGCTGGCTGCATTCGGCCGAGCGCAATCCGTGGGTTGGCATAGCCGAAGATGCGGGCTTCGCGATCGATCGCAGCCCGACCAGCTGGGGTGAACAATACCGCAACCTCGGCTTCTCCGAAGCGGACCAGAATGCCGCGGGCGAAGCCTATGACGCGTTCGACCGCACGTTGCGTGAAAGCCCACCGCCCAGCGACCGCGCCGCCGACGCCCTGCCGGCCGGAGGCCAATGGAACGGCTTCATCGAAGCGTTGTCCGGCTACATCAACGGCGCTGGCCTCGGCACGCTCTCGGTCGAGGACTACCTCGCCTATGACGACGCCGCGAGCGAAGTGAACTGGCGCGTGCCTGCCGGCTACGGCACGCTCGTCTCTGCCAGCCTGCCGCCCGTTCCGCTCCACCTGTCAACGCCGGTCGAGCGAATCGATGACGGCGGTACGACGCTGAAGCTCGTGACGCCCCGCGGCGACGTCCGCGCCCGATCCGTCATCGTCACCGTCGCGACCAACGTCTTCGCGAAAGGCGGCCTCCGCCTGCCCGCCACGCTCGATGACCATGCCCATGCCGCCGCCTGCCTGCCGCTGGGCGTCGCCGACAAGCTGTTCCTCGCCTTCGACGACGCCGACGTGCCGCCCGACAGCCATCTGCTGGGCAATCCGAAGAGCGCGTGCACGGGCAGCTACTATCTGCGTCCCTTCGGCCGCCCGGTGGTCGAGGTCTTTCTCGGCGGCGCAGGCGCGATGGCGCTGGAGGATGTCGGCCTGAACGGCGCCGCCGACTTCGCGATCGACGAACTCGCAGGCCTGCTGGGCAATGACGTGCGCGGCAAGCTTCGCCTCATCGCCGGCTCGGCCTGGGCGCGCACCGACGGCTTCGGCGGCTCGTACAGCCATGCGCTCCCCGGTCATCACGCCGCCCGCGCGACGCTGGCGACAGCGTGGCAGGATCGGCTGTTCTTCGCCGGCGAGGCCTGCTCGCCGACCGACTTCTCCACCGCCCACGGGGCGCTGGCCACGGGTATCGCCGCGGCCGACGCTGTGCTCGCTCAGTGGAACTCCATCTCGTCGTCGACCGGCCCGTAGCGCAGCGTCCGCACGTCCTTCAGATAGTTCTGGTCGAGCCGCCACGGCGCCCGTGTCCCCTGCTGCGGCAATATGTCCTTCGCGCGCTGGACATAGCCCGAGGTGAAGTCGAGGAACGCCTCGCGCTCGACCGGCCGCGGCCCCACCCGCGGCGTCGCCTGCCGCGTGCCCGTCGTGCGCATGTGGTTGAGCAGGCGGCAGACATAGGCGCTCGTCAGGTCCGCCTTCAGCGTCCACGACGCATTGGTATAACCGAACGCGATGGCGAGATTGGGCACATCGGAGAACATCATGCCCTTGTAGGTCAGCGCCTGCGCCGGATCGACGATCCGCCCATCGACCGTCAGCATGATGCCGCCGAGCATCTTCAGCTTCAGCCCCGTCGCGGTGACGATGATGTCGGCGGGCACCGTGTCGCCTGACGTCAGACGGATACCGTCTTCGGTAAACGTCTCGATCGTGTCGGTGACGACGCTCGCCCGTCCCGTCTTGATCGCCTCGAACAGGTCGCCGTCGGGCACCAGGCACAGCCGTTGGTCCCACGGCGCGTAGCGCGGGGTAAAGTGCCGATCGACGTCCGCGGCGTCGCCCAGCCGGCCGCGGACCCAACCGACCAATCGCATCTTCGCCGCATCCGGGTGTTTGCGCATCTGGCGGTAGAAGAATTGACCGAGCAGCACATTCTTCCACCGCGTCAGCCGATACGCCGTGCGCTCGGGCAGCACCCGCCGCAACGCATTGGCAACCGCATCCTTGCCCGGCCGCGCAACGATATAGGTCGGCGAGCGCTGGAGCATCGTCACGTGCGCGGCGGTCTTGGCCAGTTCCGGCACCAGAGTCACCGCGGTCGCCCCGCTGCCGATCACGACGACGCGCTTGCCCGCGGTGTCGAGGTCTTGGGGCCAGAATTGCGGATGGACGGTCCGCCCGCCGAACCGGTCGGCACCCGGGAAGACGGGGGCGTGGCCTGCTTCATAATCATAATAGCCCGCGCAGACGTAAAGGAAGTTGCACCGGAAGATCGCGCGCTCGCCATCGCGATCGACCGTCAATTTCCACGCCGCGTTCACGCTCGACCACTCCGCCGCGACGACGCGGTGGCGATAGCGGATGCGCTCGGCAATCCCCTTCTCCGCCGCCGTCTCGCGCAGATAGTTCAGGATCGAACCGCCATCCGCGATCGCCTTCGCCTGCCGCCACGGTTTGAAGCGAAAGCCGAGGGTATGCATGTCCGAATCCGAGCGGATGCCGGGATAGCGGAACAGGTCCCACGTGCCGCCGAGATCGCCGCGCGCCTCAAGAATGACGTGGCTCAGGTCCGGGCATTCGGCAGCCAGATGCCAACTCGCGCCGATGCCGGACAGGCCGGCACCGATCACGATCACGTCATACTGCTCCACCGCGCCCTCCATCGATACTGACAAAGGTGTAAGCGCGGGGCTCGAGCGTCAATAGTCCTTCGAATAGCGCAGGTTCACATTCGATCCGCCGAACGATCCCGTTGCGGACAGCAGGCTGAGCGCGCGGTTGAGCGCAATCTCAAGCTGGGTCGCGGTGAAGCCGCGCGCATCGGTGATGATCTCGATATAAATGTCGTCGGTCAGATACTGCCCGGCCGCCAGCGCGGTCCCCCGCCCGGTCGCCTGATCGGCACCGAGGATGCGGAGCCGGTCGATACCGGTGACGCTCCGCAGCTTGCCGAGCGGATTAAGTCCGCCGCCGCCCGATCCGCGCAGCGAGTTGAGCGCCGCGGCCAGCTGGATCGCCTCCGTCGCCGAGAGGTTCGTCACCGAACTACCGAAGAGCAGGCGCGACAGCACTTCGTCCTGTGGCAGGTTCGGCGTCGAGGCGAACGTCAGCTGTGGCTGCTGCGCCGATCCGCCGATCGCGATCGTCGCGGTAATGCCCTGCGTCGTCGTGGTAGCAGCGATGTCGAGTTCCGGATCGCCTATCGGCCCGCCGCGGAAGCGGACGATACCGCGAGTCAGGTCGAAGCGCTTGCCCGCAAAGCTATACGTGCCCCGCACGACTCGCGCCTCGCCCGTCACATTCGGTGCCGCGGACGTGCCGCCGACGCGGATATCGGCTTCCCATTCGGACTCGAGGCCCATGCCCGACACATACAGCCGGTTGTCTGCCCGCACGCGCAGCGCGAGTTTGAACAGCCCCGGCGGCGCGGCGGCCGGCTGATCGCGCCGGGCGGCGCCGGCGCGCGCGAGGTCGCTCTTGCGCCGTACCCCGGTCAATTCCGGCACTTCGGCTGCGCCCTGACGGACGATCTGATAGCGCGCCTCCGGAATGCTCAGTTCGCCCTGGATCAACCCGCCATTCTGCGCCGAGTTGGTCACCCGGATCGTTCCGGTCGCCGTCGCGCCCAGCGCATTGCTGCGGGCAAGACGCGCGTCGTTCAGCGTCGCGCGCACGTCGATCGGGAAGCCGGCATCCGATGCCAGTCCAATGGTGCCTTGCGCGCTGACCGTTCCCTCGCCCGCCTGCGCCGCCATATCGGTCAGCTCGAACCGGTCGTTGGTGAAGCGGCCGTTGATCCGCATGTTGGTCAGGCGCGTGCCATAGACCTCGTTATCGTAGGTGAGGTTGCTCGCCCGCACGACGCCGGTCAGTTGCGGCGACGACACACGCCCGCCAAAGTCCGCTGCGACGC
Source organism: Roseomonas aeriglobus (assembly GCA_016937575.1). Lineage (NCBI taxonomy): Bacteria > Pseudomonadati > Pseudomonadota > Alphaproteobacteria > Acetobacterales > Roseomonadaceae > Muricoccus > Muricoccus aeriglobus. The sequence goes on from JAFHKN010000002.1 coordinate 1,861,064, forward strand.
CGATCGGCCCGCTGAGCTGCTGCCCCGACAAGCCAGCGAAGGAGAACAGCACGCCCGCGGGGCCATTGTAGCGGATTCCGCCCGACAGGGGTGCTGCCATCAGCCGGGTCGTCCAGCTGCCGCTGCCGGGCGGCAGGGGACGCAGCGTCGCGACGAGCCGGCCCACGGTCGTCGTCCCTCGTTGGATGATCGCCCGCGCATTGCCACCGTCCGGCACCAATTGCCCGGCAAACACGATGTTGACCGGCGTGGACACCGACGCAAGGCTCGAACGGGTGAAGTTGGTGATCCGCAGCTTGGCGTCGGCCTGAGGGAAGCTGGCGCCGGTCGGTTGACGGAAGTCCAGGCTGCCGCTCGCCTGTCCACCGAGCCCGATGTCGGGGACGAAGGCGTTGGCGATCGACAGGTCCATCCGGTCGAGCCGCGACTGTAGCTCGATCCCGTTGCCATAGCGCCCGGCGAGACGCAGCGAGCCCTGGTCGAAATCGATCCGCGTCGGCTGCAGCTGATAGCTCCCCTTGCCGGGGATGATCCGCGCCGGTTGCGCCGTCCGGAAGTTGATCCCGTTCGCCTGACCCTGCACCGCCGCCAGCCAAAGCTGCGGCGAGAAGCGCGCGTTGAGGCCGATACGGAACGGCACGCCCGATGACCCTTCGGCGAATGCCTGCGCAGTTCCGCTGCCGCCGCGATAGTCGAGTTTCACTCGCGACGTGCGCAGCAGGAAGTCGCCCATCTTCAGATTTGCGATCTGCGCGTCGCCGGTGATCGCCGGCTGGTTCGGATAGAGGATCGCGGTGCCGACGATGATCGCCCGGCCGATCGTCAGCCCGGCGCTGCCCGGAATGACCGCGTTCAGCGCGCGTGCATTCACGTCGGCACGTTGGACATTGCCTTGCGCGGCCAGTCGCAGGGATCCGTTGACGCCCGATCCGTTGAACGCCAGCTGCCCGGCGAACGGCCCGGCCGGAGTCTGCTCGACCCGTCCGCGGAAGTCGATTCCGGCAAAGCGCGCATTGCGGATGTCGGCGGTCAGCCGGGGCCCGGTCGACAGCAGCAGATCAACGGTGAAGGGACCGTAGTCGGATCCGCCGCGCGCGACGATAGCATAGCGGCTGCCCTGCCCACGGATCGTCGCGGTAACGCCGTTCAGCCCGACGCCCAGTCCTGGCCGCGCGGCTCGGATCGTTGCGACCGGCGCGTACAACGTTCCGGTCACGCGCGCACTCACCGGGCCATAGACGGTCGAATAGGCATCCGCATCGATCAGCAGCGGCCCGGCGGGGTCATACCGGCCGGAGCCACGCGTGATGCGGAACTGCGGCGCATTCACGCGCAAATTGTTGAAGACGATGATGCCCTGTGGCGTGTAATCCAAATCAACCCGCGCGATCGCATTCCCGCCCAGGAAGTCGCGCGCGCCGTCGTTGAAGATCCGCGACGTGCGTGCAACCACGCGACCGCGGATACCGAAGCCACCGGCAGCGGGCGTATAGAGCTGTGCGTCGGTCGTCAGATTGACGATGCCGAAGCCCTCGACGCGATAGTCATTCACCCGCCCCTTCAGTGCACCGGCATAGCGGCCCGTCGCCAGGTTCGCCGCGACGATCGCGGTCGCGTCGATCCGATCGGACCGAATGCGCAGATTGTCCGACAGGATTTCGGTGCCGTTATTGATCGCCAGATCGCCGTTGATCGCGACATTGGTCAGCAACCCGCCGGCGGCCGCGTTCAGACCGGTCACGCGCGCAGCCTTGGCCGCGACGGGGATCATGATGCGATCGGTGTTCACCCGCGCACGCCCCTCGGCGTACAGGCCCTGAACGACCGTCTCCCCAAAGCCGAGCGCAGCGGCGCGCAGCTTGTAGTCGACGACGGGCGTCGCGAACGGGCCGTCGAGCGCGACCGCCAACTGCACCTCGCGCCCATTCAGGTTCGGCGCGATCGCGCCCGGCGTCAGCAGCATCGCCGTCGCCTTGAAGTTCGAGAAACGGCTGTCGGCCAGGTTCAACTTGCCGTCGCCCGTCACCTGCAACGCACTGGAACGCAGCAACAGCTTCGTATCTGCAACGCGATCGGCAAATGCAGCGTCGATCGCGACGTCCAGCCGCGGCGCCGTCAGCCGCTCGACCGGCCCCTTCAGATACAGCCCCGGCTGCGTCGTTCCGCGAACGACGAACTTGCCGTCGCGCCCGTCGATCCGCAGATCGGCGAGACTGCCGCCGCCAAGCGTCGACACCGCGCGGCCGGTCCACCGTTTCCAATCGCCACGGCCATCGACCGCCAGCGTCATCGGAGCCTGAAGCGACGCCATGCTCGCGACCAAGCCATCGGCCGGCGCCTGCACGTTCAGCTTCAGGTCGAAGCGGTTCGCATCGGGCACCGCATCCAGCCGGAGCGCCACGCGGTCGCCACCCGCGATGCCCGGCCCGGTCAGCGTCCGCCCGTCAAGCTGCACCTGCGCGCGGCGGTCGGCGATGTGGACGCTACCAGCGATCTGCGCCAGTCGACGCGCCCCGCTTACGGCCGGCGCCAGGTCGATCCGGTCGATCGCCAGTCGGTTCACGTCGATGTCGATATCGGGCAACAACGGCGCGTTGGGGTCGCTCGGCACGGGTTTCAGTACCGGCATCCGGCTCATGCTGATCAGCGGGCTGGTCAGCTGGCGGACGTCGACATGGTTGCGCGCGAACGCGAAGGGCCGCCAGTCGACCCGCAGCTCCGGCGAGGTCAGGAACACACCCTTCTGATCGCGCACCCGCACGTCGCGCAGGCGCATATCGCCATAGATCGACCCGTCGATCCGCCCGACCCGGATGTTGATGCCGTTCGCCATCGTATATCCGGCGATCCGATCGGCGATAAAGCGGCGACCCGGCTGGGTGTTCAGGCCGAACATGACCAGCACCAGCAACAGCGCCAGTCCGGCGATGACGATCCCGACCCATTTCGCGATCGTCTGCCACAGGGGGCGGCGGGTGACGACGACCGTCGTTTCGTCCGACACGGCCATCAGAACGCCTGCCCGATCGAAAGGTAAAGCGCGATCTTCGATTCCCCCGGCTTGCGCGCGATTGGTGTCGCGACGTCGATCCGCATCGGCCCGAAATTGGTATAGAAACGCCCGCCGATGCCCGCGCCGAACCGCAGGTCGGACCCCTTGGGCAGCGTGCTGTCATAGACTTGGCCAGCGTCCAGGAAGGGCACGATCCCGAAATTGCCGAAGCGATAGCGCGCCTCGATCGCAAATTCGTTGAAGCTGCGCCCGCCGACCGGGCGGAAGATAGTCGGCGGATCCTTCTCGTCCGGATCGGTCGGGTCGAACTTCGGGTTCGGCTCCTCGGTCTTCGGGCCCAGTTCCTGGAAACCGAAACCGCGCACCGATCCGCCGCCGCCGGCATAGTATCGCCGCGAGGGCGCGAGATCGTCGCGCGCGATACCCGCGATCGCGCCGACGCGCGCGCGACCGGCGATGACGATGCTGCTCGTTACCGGATAATAGGCCGTCCCCTCCAGCATGCCGCGGACATAGGGCCGCGTACCGCGGTTCATCGACGCTTCTGGGCTCAGGTTGAGCTTCACGCGGAAGCCTTTGGTCGGGTTCAGCAGATCGTCGGACGAATCATAGCCGAGATACCCCGGCAGCGCGCCGATGAAATAGGTGCGCCGCACGCGATTGGAGAGCGAGAAATCGTACACATCCTCGTTCGTGCCGACGAGTTCGACTCCGTAGAAATAGGTCCATTTCTTCTGCCAGATCGGCGTGGAGTCATAGCTGATGCGCCCCGACAGCGTGCCGGTGAACGCTTCGAACGCATCGTAATCCTGCCGGTTGGCGGACGCCACCAGCGTCACCGTCCGGTCGCGGCGCCCAGCGTTCGAACGACGGAAGGTCACGCCCAACCCCTGCTGCTGCGTGCCGGCGATGCCGCTGACGATCAGCGCTCCTTCGGGTGGGAACAGGTTGCGGTGCGTCCAGCTGCCCTGAAGGGTGAAGCCTTCGCCGGTGCCATAGCCGACTTGGCCCGCGAGCGTACGGGCCGGGCCCTTGTTCTGCGTGACGAGCAGGTCGACCTCCTCGGTCCCGTCCGGCCCGGCGCGACCGGTTCGCTGCGGCTCGACCGCGACGGAGGAGAACAGGCTGGTGGCGACTAGTGCCTGGCGCAGATCGTCCACCTTGCGCACATCGTACAACTCGCCCGGTTTGTACCGGCGGAGTATCTCGATATGATCGGTCTCGAACACCGGATCGCCCTTCGTCACGATCCGGCCGAAGGCGCCGCGCGGGCCGATGGTGACGGGCAACGTATAGTCGCCCAGATGTGTCGCATCGTCGAGCAGGATATCGCGCTGTCCGACCTCGGCGAAGGCATAGCCCTGCTGCGGCAGCTTGAGCGACACGTTCGCCTCGGCGCCCTGGATACGTTCAGCATCGATCGCTTCGCCTACCTTCAACGGCAGTTCGCGTTCGATCAGCCCGGGCGGTACGGTGGGCTCGGCGCGCACGGTGATCGAGCCGAGCTTGTACTGCGCACCAGGAATGGCGGTCACGACCGCGCGGACGCGACCTTGCTCTCCCTGGATCGGCTCGATCGCCGACGTCGCGGTACCATCGTAATAGCCGATCGCGCGCATCAGCCGTTTGGCCAGTTCCTCGTCCTCGCGGGCTCGCGCGGCGACGATGACGGCGTTCGGGGCGTCCTTGTCTTCCTTCAACGCCGACAGGGCATTGAAGCGGTCGGTAAGACCGATCTCCTCCAAGCCTTCGACCCGCGTTTCATAGCGGATCTCGCTCGCCGGCGGGTCCTCGACACCGGCGATCTGGACCGGCTCGACGTTGAAGCTGGAGAGCGGCGGCAGAGGTTGGGCCAACTCGCTATCCTGCGCCACTTGGGTTGCAGCGGCATCGGCCGCGGGCGTGCCGGCGGCCGGCTGCTGCCCGGGGACGGCGGTCGTCGCCGGGGCAGCGAAATCCTCGATCGGTTCGAGCGGCGCGTTGGGATCGCTGCTCAGTTGCGGCACTTCCTTTTCGAAGGTCGCATCCGAAACGATGGGCGTGTCGCTTGCCGGGTCGGCCGGCGCTGCGGGCGCAGTCTGCGCCGGCGTCGCGGGTTGCTTTTGCGGGTCGGGCAACGAGGACGATGGCGCCCCCTGCCCCGGCTTGGGCTGGTTGATCTGGCCATGCGCCATTGCGGGCAGCGACACGGCACCCGCCAGCATCCATAAAGTCAAAACGCCCCGACGCACGTCCCGCGAACTCCCGCCCTGATCACCGGGATCGCGTGCCCCGTTGAAGAAGCGAAACGATCAATCGCGGTTTTGGGTCCGACGTTCGGAACTTTTGTGCCGGGCCAATGACATAAGTGAAATCAGAGTCGATCGACGGCGTCTTCTATACGCGCCAGCATCGACCGCAACTGCACGAGCTCGGCCGCGTCGAAGGCACCGAACAGCCGACGCTCGATTTCCAGGGCCTTTGGCGCGACCTCCGCGTAAAGTGCGCGCCCGGCCGGCGTTAGCGCCAGAATGTGCGACCTTTGATCCCCCGGGTTCGGCGCCCGCGTCACAAGCCCGCGGTCGACCAGTGCGATCGCGGCGCGGCTGACCGTCACCTTGTCCATCTGCGTCCGCGCGCCCAACGCCTGCTGGCTCAACCCCTCGCTTTCGGCCAGCACCGCGACCAGCCGCCATTCGGAAATCCGCAGACCGAACAGCGCGCGGTACGTGCCAGCGACCGCGTCGGACACCCGGTTCGACGCGATCGAAAGGCGATAGGGGAGGAAATCGTCGAGCTTCAGCGTTTTCGTCACATCTGTAACTGTGCGCCGGTCCGCCGCTGTCGGCAAGGGCGGCCTTTACGCCGCGCTCGCGTTGGTATAGTAACATTTGAAACCAGTTCATGAGGATGGCATGACCGAGAAGCACGACAATCCGATGGGCCTCGACGGCTTTGCGTTCGTTGAATTCACCTCGCCCGAACCCGATGCCATGGCCGATTGGTTCGAAAAGCTTGGCTTCACCCATGTCGGCACGCACAAATCGAAGAACGTCCGCCATTATGCGCAGGGCGACATCAACTTCATCCTGAACATGGACGGTGAAGGCCAGGTCGCAGGCTTTCGCGAAGCCCATGGCCCGAGCGCCAATGCGATGGCGTTCACGGTCGAGGACGACGACGCCGCGCTGAAGCTGGCGGTCGAGCGCGGGGCGGTGCCGGTCAAGGGTCAGAACGGGCCCGGCGAGCTCGACATCCCGGCGATCGAGGGCATCGGCGGCGCCAACCTGTACCTGGTCGACAAGAAGGACGACATCTGGGCGACCGACTTCGTCCCCACCGGCAAGGGGCGTAACGACAATTCGGTCGGCCTGAACGTGCTCGACCACCTCACGCACAATCTGAAGCGCGGGCGGATGGATTATTGGGCGGATTACTACGAGCGCATCTTCAACTTCCGCCAGATCCGCTATTTCGACATCGAGGGTCAGGCGACCGGCCTGTTCTCCAAGGCGATGACCGCGCCGGACGACAAGATCCGCATCCCGCTGAACGAAAGCCAGGACGAGCATTCGCAGATCGAGGAGTTCATCAAGGACTATAAGGGCGAAGGCATCCAGCATATCGCGCTGACGACCGACGATATCTTCGCAACCGTCGACCGGCTGCGCGCGAACGGCATCATCTTCCAGGATTCGCCCGATACCTATTTCGCCATGATCGACCAGCGCCTGCCCGGCCACGGACACGACGTGGCGGAAATGCGCAAGCGCAGGATCCTGATCGACGGCGCGCCGGAGACGGGCGGCGGCCTGCTGCTGCAGATCTTCACCGCAAACATGATCGGCCCGATCTTCTTCGAAATCATTCAGCGCAAGGGCAACGACGGTTTCGGCGAAGGCAACTTCAAGGCGCTGTTCGAGTCGATCGAATTGGATCAAATCCGTCGCGGCGTCGTGCCGGCTAAGCAGGAGGCTTAGTCGAGACGCGGGCGCAAAAGCGCCCGAGCGCGATCGGCCGGAACGGCAAGCCGGTCCATAGGACGCGGCTTTGCCGGGTCCGACGGGCCAGCGGGTAACAAGCGAACAGCGAGCCGTTCGTCCCGAGCGAAGTCGAGGGCGCAGTCTGGGCGGCACGTGTCTCACTTCGCTCGACACGAACGGAGGTACAGTGGCAAACTCTGGATACATGACCGGCTTCGGCAACCACTTCGCCACCGAAGCGGTCGCCGGCGCCCTGCCCCAAGGTCGCAATTCCCCGCAGAAGCCCGCCTACGGCCTTTATGCCGAGCAACTGTCGGGCACGGCCTTCACTGCGCCGCGACACGAGAACCGCCGCTCCTGGCTGTACCGCCTGCGCCCCTCGGCCAGTCACCCCGCCTTCACCCGCTACACCGGTTCCCAGCAGTTCGCGCCCGGCGTCAGCGACGCTCCCCTCGCCCCGAACCGCCTGCGCTGGCGGCCGCTGGAGCAGGCGCACGGCGGCGACTGGCTCGACAGCCTGACGACGATGCTCGTCGCCGGGGACGGCCCGCAAGCGCAGGCCGGCGTCGCGATGCACCTTTATCACGCGTCGCAGGACATGGTCCGCCGAGCGTTCGTGTCGGCGGATGGTGAGCTGCTGATCCTGCCCGAGAAGGGCGCGCTCCGCCTGTTGACCGAGATGGGTCGCATCGATGTTGCCCCCGGCCAGGTCGCGATCATTCCCCGTGGCGTGCGTTTCCGCGTCGAGCTGCCTGACGGATCGGCGCGGGGCTATGTCGCCGAAAATCACGGCGAGCCCTTCCGTCTGCCCGACCTCGGCCCGATCGGCGCCAATGGCCTCGCCAATCCGCGCGATTTCGAAACGCCGGTCGCGTGGTTCGAGGACGTCGAGGGCGAGTATCAGCTCGTCCAGAAATTCCTCGGGTCGCTCTGGACGACGGAACTCGGCCGCTCGCCGCTCGACGTGGTCGCCTGGCACGGCAACCTCGCGCCGTGCCGCTACGATCTGTCGCGGTTCAACACGATCGGCACGGTCAGCTTCGATCACCCCGATCCTTCGATCTTCACCGTGCTGACCTCGCCCAGCGACGTCGCCGGGACCGCCAACATCGATTTCGTCATCTTTCCACCGCGCTGGATGGTGGCCGAGGACACGTTCCGCCCGCCGTGGTTCCACCGCAACGTCATGAGCGAGTGCATGGGCCTGATCACCGGCGCCTATGATGCAAAAGCCGACGGCTTCCGCCCCGGCGCGCTATCGCTGCACAATCAGATGAGCGGTCATGGCCCCGACGTCGCAAGCTGGAAGGGCGCGAGCGAGGCTGAGCTCAAGCCGCATAAGATCGACGGCACCATGGCCTTCATGATCGAAAGCCGCTGGGTGTTCAAACCGACGGACTATGCGCTGGAAACGAGCGCGCTCGACGAGGACTATGACGAGGTCTGGGCGGACTTCCCCAAGGCCGCCGTGCCCGGCAGCAGCGCCAGCAGTTCCTGATCGAGCGCGAGCGACCGCGCCTTCGCGTCGCTGAGCGCGGTCGGGTCGATCGCCAGCACTTCGGCCATCGCGATCGCGGTGTCGTAGGACACTGCCCTCGCCGCGGTCGCCTTGCGGATCGCACCGATCAGCGCGGTATCGAGCAGCGGACCGTGCTTCGTCGTCTCGGTATCCCGTCGCGCGTCGTCGCAGATGCCCGTCATCCAGAGATTGTCCGGCCCATCGAGATCGCGGTCATAGTCCGCCATGCCCGCAGCGCTATCCCGACACGCCGCGACATGGGCGAGCAGTAGCACCTGCAACCTCTCGTCGGCTGCACACTCGGCGATCCCGGGCAGCGCTTTCCCCAGCATCCGCTCGCCCGCGGCCAGATCCTGCAGGCACGTCGTGAACAGCGCGTCGGAATCGCCGGTCATCGTTTCACCTCCTGCGCGATCGTCCGCCGGGTCGCCTTGCCATAGGGCGGCTTCAGTCCTGCAAGCTTGGCGACATCGAGCCGCGACTGCTTGAACACCGCCTTCGCATGGCTGAACGTCCGGAACCCGTCGCGGCCGTGATACGCGCCCATGCCCGAAGGACCGATGCCACCGAACGGCAAATCCTCCATCGACACGTGCATCACGACATCGTTGACCGTGACTCCGCCAGAGATCGTCCGGTCCAGCACCCGCGTCTGTTCCGTCGCATCCTCGCCGAAGTAATAAAGTCCGAGCGGCCGGTCGCGGCGGTTCACTTCTGCGATGGCATCGTCGATCATGTCGTAGCGACGCACGGGCAGGACGGGTCCGAAGATCTCCTCCTGCATCACGATCATATCGTCGGTGGCGTCGCGGATGATGTGCAGCGGCATCTTGCGGCTGTTGCTGGCGGCAAAGTCTTCGCGGCCCGAATTTACGACCTCGACCGTCGCGCCCTTCATACGGGCATCCTCGATCCACTCGGCAAGGCGGGCGTGGTGGCGGTCGTTGATGATCGCGGTGTAATCGGGGTTGTTGAGCAACGTCGGGTACATCGCCGATGCCGCGGCCTTCAGCCCATCGACCACCGCCTGCTCGCTCTCGGCGGGCGCGAGCACATAGTCGGGCGCCAGGCAGATCTGGCCGGCGTTGAGCATCTTGCCCAGTGCGATCCGCTCGGTCGTGCGCGCGATGTGGGCCGATCGTCCGATAATCACGGGCGACTTGCCGCCGAGTTCCAACGTGACCGGCACCAGATTGTCCGCCGCGCCGCGCAGAATGTGTCGTCCGATGCCCGTCGCGCCGGTGAACAGCAGATGGTCGAACGGCAGCGCGGCGAACGCCTGCCCGACCTCCGGCCCCCCTGACACGAACGCGAGTTCGTCCGCCGCGAAATATCGCCCCGCCAACTCCTCGAACAGCGCCGCCGTCCGTGGCGTGAATTCGGACGTCTTGACCATCGCGCGGTTGCCCGCCGCGAAGACGCCAGCGAGCGGTGCCATCACCAGGTTCACGGGAAAATTCCACGGCGCGATCACGCCGACCACGCCCTTGGGCTGATAGTCGACCCACGCCCGCGCACCGAGCAACCCCAGTGGGAAACGCACGCTCCGCTTGTCGCGCGCCATCCAGCGGTCGACATGCTTCAGCGCATGCCGCAGCGGCCCGATCGACGCGCCGATGTCGGTGATCATCGACTGTTCGCGGCTGCGATGCCCGAAATCCTCGCTCAGCGCCTCACACCACGCGTCGGCATTGTCTGCGACCAGCGCGATCGCGCGTTTCAACCGATCCTTGCGTACGGCCGCGCCGACGGGAAGCTCGCGAAGGAAGGCGGCACGCTGGCGATCGAGCATCGGCATCAGGTCGGTCATGCAGCGATCCTATCGTAGATTGGCGGCGATCCACATCCCGAATCCGGCAACCGCGAGCAATGTCCCAAGCGGCAGCCGATCGTCCGCGCGCATCCGCCCCGCCAGCGCCCAGGCCAATCCCAAGAGACACGCGACCAACAGCACGGCGGGCAGCGCGCGCCAGCCCAGCCACAGCCCGATCGCGCCGAACAGCTTGGCATCCCCTCCGCCCAGCCCCATCCGGCCACGTACGCGGTGATAGGCTTGCGCGACCACCCACAGGCTCGCAAACCCCACCGCCCCGCCGATCAGCCGATCCGCCAGGAGTGGGTCGAACCCGTTAAGCCCAGCCGCCAGACCCAATAGCGCCAGCGACAGGCTCAGCGCATTCGGGATACGAAACGCAACGAAGTCGATCGCGCCGATCAGCAGAAGCAGCCAGCCGAAGGCTGCGCCGGTGACGGCCAGCGGCCCGGTCGCAACCAACCCCGCGGCGACACCGATCGCGGCGCCCAGGACTTCGAGGGCAATATGGAGGGGGCCGATACCGGCATCGCAGGTCTGGCAGCGTCCGCGCAGCACCAGCCAGCTCAGGATCGGCACCAGCTCGACCGCCCGCAAGGTCCGGGCGCATCCATCGCACCGCGACCGTCCCGCCAGGGCAGACGCGGGCCAGCGCACCGCGACGGTCGCGATGAAACTGCCGAAAATCGCTCCTAGCCCCCCGAGGCCGATCGCCCAGTAAATCGCGCTTTACTCGCCCTTTTTGCGGATCAGATAGCGATACACGCCGAACAGGTTGATGCCCAGCAGCACGCCGTTCTGCGCCGTCAGCGCCCAGTCCTGGGTCAGCACCGCGCCGGTAATCCAGGCGATGGCCGAGGCGACGAAGATCACGAACCCCCACCCCGTCACCCGCCGCCCGCTGTCAAGCGAGACCATGAATGCGGCGGTGATCCCGGTTGCGGTCGCGAACCACTTCAGGCCGGTGACGAAGGGCGTCTCTTCCATCCGCGCCCAACGTTCCGAAAGGACGTCAAGACGCGGGAGAATCGCGTTGATTCAGATTGTACGCGTTAGCCCTTCTTCAGGTGCCGACGCCCGAGCAGTTCGGCGATCTGCACCGCGTTCAGCGCCGCGCCCTTGCGCAGATTGTCGCTGACGCACCACAGGGCCAGGCCGTTCTCCACGGTCGGGTCCTCGCGCACCCGGCTGACGAAGGTCGCATAGTCGCCGACGCATTCGACCGGCGTGACGTAGCCGCCGTCCTCGCGCTTATCGACCAGCATGATGCCCGGCGCCTCGCGGAGCAGGTTCTGCGCGGCTTCCGCCGACAGCTCGTTCTCCATCTCGATCGTCAGCGCCTCGGAATGGCCGACGAAGACGGGCACGCGCACGCAGGTCGCGACGACCTTGATCTTGGGATCGAGGATCTTCTTGGTTTCGACCACCATCTTCCACTCTTCCTTGGTCGATCCGTCGTCCAGGAAGCTGTCGATGTGCGGGATCACGTTGAAGGCGATCTGCTTGGTGAATTTCTTGGGCTCGGCCGAGTCGCCGACGAAGATGTTGCGGCTCTGCTCGAACAGCTCGTCCATGCCCGCCTTCCCCGCGCCCGAAACCGACTGATAGGTCGCGACGACGACGCGGGTGATCTTGGCGGCGTCGTGGATCGGCTTCAGCGCGACGACCATCTGCGCGGTCGAGCAATTCGGGTTCGCGATGATGTTCTTGGCGGTGTAACCGTCGATCGCTTCCGGGTTCACTTCGGGCACGACCAGCGGCACGTCCGGGTCCATGCGGAACAGCGACGAATTGTCGATGACGGTGCAGCCCGCCGCGGCAAAGCGGGGGGCGTGGAGCTTGGTTGCTTCCGACCCGATGGCGAAAATCGCCATGTCCCATCCCTTGGGATCGAAATGCTCGATGTTCTGGATCTTCAGCTTGCGGCCGGTTTCGCCATAATCGACCTCGTCGCCCTGGCTGCGCGCCGACGCCAGCACCGCAATCTCGTCGGCCGGAAACTCGCGCTCGGCCAGGATGGCAAGAACCTCGCGCCCGACATTGCCCGTCGCGCCTGCGACAACGACCCGATACCCCATGAAACCCTCCACTTACTCGCGCGCGGCCGTAGCGGCGGGCCGGCGCGCGGGCAAGCAAGCAGGGGTTTAGACCCGTAAACGGCAATGACCGTGACGGAGCCGACATTGGTTCAGGCAAGAAACGAGGAGCGGCGCGATGCTATTGCATCGTGTCCCCAGGCGACTTTGGCTCGCGACGCTCTGGGGTAAAATCGGCCCGCCGCTTCCGGGTTTCATCAAATTATCGCTTTTGATGAGACCCTGCACGGTTGCCCTGTCGCGCCTACCGGCTGCGTCAGGGTTTCCCGCGAAGTAGCACCTTGCGGGGGCCCGGCGGCGAGCCTTGCAGGCTGCGCCGCTACCTGCTGCCCCCCCCTCGTTGCCGGACGAACACGACAGGGCAATCACGGTCGTTGTCCTTTGCGGGTCTGACCCCTTACTTGAGGCCAGCCCCAACCGTCCTGTCGAGGAAGTTCAGGATCGTCGTCCAGACATGAATGTCGCGGCCGGCGCTGTGGGTCTTTCCGGGATAGAACATCATTTCGAACGGCGTGTTCGTCGCCTGCATCCTGGCGGCGAAGGCGGTCGAATTGTCGAGCACGACATTGTCGTCGGCCATGCCGTGGATCAGGAGCAGCGGGTCGCTGATCTTCGGCCCGTCCTCGACCGCCGCCGATCTGGTATAGGCCGCCTTGTCGCGACCCTTCGGATCGGTGCCCATGTAGCGCTCGGTGTAATGGGTGTCGTAGAGTTCCCACTTCGTCACCGGCGCGCCCGATATGCCGGCGGCGTAGACGCCCGGGTTCGCCTCCAGCATCTTCAGCGTCATGTAGCCGCCGTACGACCAGCCATAGGTCGCAATGCGCTTGGGATCGACGAAGTCCAGCGTCTTGAGATAATTGGCCCCGGCCAGCTGGTCGCGCACCTCGACCCCGCCCATCGCGTGCCAGATCGCGTCCTCGAACGCCTTGCCGCGGTTCGCCGACCCGCGGTTGTCGATCATGAAGACGATATAGCCCTTGTCGACCAGCAGCTGGTGCAGCGGCGGCCCCCAGTTCCGCGTGACCGTCTGGCTATGCGGGCCGCCGTAATGTTCGAAGAACACGGGATACTTCTTGCCCGGCTCCAGCTTCGGCGTCAGCATTTCCCAATAGAGCGTCTCGCCATCGGGCGTCTTCAGACTGCCGAACTTCGTCTCGGCGTGACTCGAGAGATACGGATAATAGGGGTGGCCCGGCCGGATCGCATTTTCGGTGATCCAGGACAGCCGCTTACCGCTCGCATCGGCGAGATAGACCTGCGTCGGCTGAATCGGATTGGAACGCTGGACGATGAAGCGGCGGGCGCTGTCGTCGGCGGTGGCATTGTTCCACCAGCCGGCCTCGGTCAGGCGGGTCATAGCCAGGGACGCCAGGTCGAGCGCGTAGATATGGCGTTCGAGCGCACCGTCCTTGTTGCCGTTGAAATAGAGCTTGCCGCCCGTTTCATCGACGCCGTTCAGCCCGGCGACGTCCCATGCGCCCTTGGTCAGCTGCGTCCACTTGCCGGCGTTAAACCGGTACAGGTGCCCGTGGCCGTCGCGCTCTGACCACCAGATGATGCTGCCGTCCTTCATCGGCACGAAGACGTTCGACAGGTTGACCCAGCTCTTCGGGCCCGATTTTTCGGTGAAGAGGACGCTCGACGTACCGGTCGCCGGATCGACCTTCAGCACGTCGAGCACGGTCTGTTCGCGATTCTGACGCTGGACATAGAGCGTCTTGCCGTCGGGCGCCCACTTCACGCGGGCGAGGTAGATGTCGCGGTCCTTGCCCAGGTCGACCTTCACCGTCCCAGTACCGTCCGGGCGCATGACATAGAGGTCGACGAGGACGTTCGGCGTGCCGGCGGCGGGATAGCGTTGTTCGAAGACCTTCGTCTCCTCCGCCCCGATCGCCGCGCGGACGACGGTGCCGACCGGCGCTTCATCGAAGCGTTCGACCGCAATATACTGCTCGTCGGGCGACCACCAATAGCCAGTGGTGCGGTCCATTTCCTCCTGCGCGACGAACTCCGCCTCACCCCAATGCACCGTACCGGCGCCGTCGGGCGTGATCTTGCGCGCAGCACCGCCGTTCAGGTCGGAAACGTAGAGATTTTGATCCCTCACGAAGCTCAACAGATTGCCCCGCGGGCTGACCAGCGGATTGAGCTCGCCGCCCGGCGTGTTGGTCAGCCGCTTCACCTTGCCGTCGAGCGTGGCGAGGTACAGATCGCCGTCGAGCGGGACCAGGATCGACTTCCCGTCCGACGACCATTGATAAGCGACGATTCCGCGCTGGCCGCCGATGCGCGCGCGCTCGCGCTGCATCTTCTCGGCCTCGCTGAGTTCGGCGCCGGTACCGACCTTCTTGCTGTCGACCAGCATCCGCCATTGGCCCGTTGCGGTATCCATCGCCCACAGGTCGAACCGGTCCTTTTCCTCCGCGCGTGGGCGCAGTGACGTGAGCAGGCGGCCATCGGGCGACAGCTTCAGCGCGCGCGGCTGCTCGCCGGCCAGATCGGGGCTGGCGAACACGCGCTGTAGCGTCAGATCTTCGGCGTGGGCAGGCATGGACATGAGGGCGACGGAGGCGGCAAGCGCCGCGATAGTGGTGCGAAGCATGGGGCGGAACCTACTGAAGGCCCCGCCCGTAGCCAAGCGCTCAGGCTGCCACCGGCACGCCTCCCGCAACGAGCGGCGGGCGCTTGCGGATCGGCAGCAACTGCCGCGCGACGATGGATCGCCACGCCCATTCGACCGGCGCGATACGGTACTGACGGACGTACCAGTTCGCCGCCATCAGCAGCAGCGCGTTGATCGCGACCGCAGTCAGCATCAGCGCCATCCAGCCCTGCGTCCCGTACAGCCCCAGACCGAACGGCGGATACAGCAGCCACAGACAGATGATCGTCTGCCCGATGTAGATCGTCAGTGCCGTACGCCCTGCCGCTTCGAACGGGCGAAGCAGGCGTGTGCCCAGGGCGGTCGACAACAGCAGGTAGACCAGCCCGATATGGCCGAGCGTCGTCGTCAACCGAGCGACTTCGGACAGCGACCACATGATCGACGGGCTATCGTCGAAGCGCATCGTATGAATTGCGCCGACCGTCCGGCTCCCGAGGCCTACGGCATAGCTCGCCAAGGTCATCCGTACGTAGAAGGCGCGCGAGCGGGCGCCCTGGATGATGCCCCATTTGTAGAGCGCCGCGCCGACCAGCATCGTGGCGGCGGCTTCCCAGACGAGAGCGATCTCGAGCAGCTGGCCCTGCAGATACAGGAAGAAGCCCCAGGCCGCCGACGCCCAGGTGCCGAACGTACCGGTGGCGTCGCTGCGGGCCTTGTCTTCCGCGACGATGCGCGCGCGATCTTCGGCTTGCCCCTTCTCGCGCGCGGCGCGGCGCTCCAGCGCCTTCGTCAGCGTTTCCGCTTCCGCCTTGCTCAACGCGGCGCC
Organism: Roseomonas aeriglobus; assembly: GCA_016937575.1. Classification (NCBI taxonomy): domain Bacteria; kingdom Pseudomonadati; phylum Pseudomonadota; class Alphaproteobacteria; order Acetobacterales; family Roseomonadaceae; genus Muricoccus; species Muricoccus aeriglobus. The sequence continues at coordinate 1,876,901 of JAFHKN010000002.1, forward strand.
GCTCGTCTTTTGGGCTTCCAGCCGGGCTATCTCCGCCCGCTGCCCCGGCACCGTCAGATAGCCGACACCGCCCCCGACGAGTTGCAGCAGCGCCATGCTGAGCCCGAGCGCCAGCAACGTCTTTGGACCGAGGCGCCGGAACAACACCGCGACCAGCGCAGCGATGCCATAGGTATGGAGAATGTCGCCCGGCCACAGCAGGACGAAGACGTGGATCAGTCCGAACGCGAAAAGGACGATGTTCCGCCAGGCATAGCTGCGCAGTACCGGCCAGGGACCGAACAGGCGACGGATGATCCGGCCCATGCGGCCTTCCGGCGGCGCCGTTGCCACAGCGCCGGCCACGCGATCGGTCAGAATGACCATGCCGACCCCGAACAACATCTCGAGCATGCAGCGCGCGGTGCCATCGGCGAACACCTCGCGGAGGAACCAGGCGATCTGATCGGCCTGCGACCAGCCGAGATGCCGCACGTCCTGCGCCCAGAACGCCCAGATCGATCCGCCCATGTCGTTGATGTTCATGAACAGGATGCCCAGGATCGCGATCCCGCGCAGAATATCGAGGCTGGCGACGCGCGGTGCGCCGTCCGGCTCGACCGCAGTCGTCATCATGGTGGCGTCGGCCATAGGATCGTCTCCCCCCGGAGTGTATCGCTACAGTATCACACTTACCGCGGAGCGCAAGCGGATCGCCGGGGCTTGTGCCGTCTGTGTCCAACCGGATACGATCACCCATGACTGACGATGACGGCGAACGCCGTGGCTGGCGCGACCGGCTGCCTTATGTGATCGGCGTGCTGGGACTCTTCGCCTGGTTTGCGCTGCTTTACTTCATGCTACGCGACGTCGCCTGACAGGCAGCGTGTCGCATGGTCCGGGTCAGGCGCGGGCGCTCGCTGCTCCTTGCGCTCGTGCTTAGTCCATCGGAGCACCCAGGCCGGATACGCCCGGCAACGCGCTCGCGATGAAAGACGGGGGGTAGCGGGCGCTGACGCTTCCCCCAAAAGGAGAAGGGGCGCCGCGACCCCCAGGTCGCGACGCCCCGTGAAACCCCGACGGGCCGGCGGCTTATTCGGCCGCTGCGGTCTCGGTCGTGCGGGTGTCGCGACGCTCGGCGATACGCGCCGACTTGCCGGTACGACCACGCAGATAGTACAGCTTGGCACGACGCACGACACCGCGACGAACGACGGTGATGCTGTCGATGTTCGGCGAATACAGCGGGAAGACACGCTCCACGCCTTCGCCGAAGCTGATCTTGCGGACGGTGAAGCTCGAACCCATGCCCTTGTTCGACCGCGCGATGCACACGCCTTCATAGGCCTGGACGCGGGTACGCTCGCCTTCGACGACGCGCACGCCGACACGCAGCGTATCGCCCGGGCGGAACTCGGGGACCTGCTTGCTGTCGTTGAACTTGGCGATCTGCTCGGCTTCGAGCTGCTGAATGATGTTCATACAAAATCGTCCTCTGACGGTTGCCGCGCGCCAGAGGGAGGGTGGACCCGAGCGCCGGTGTAGCGCTCCCACAGGTCTGGCCTCCGTAGCCGTGTATCAGTCTCGGCCTGTGCTTTCCGCCAGGCCGCGATCTTCGCATGATCCCCCGATCGCAGCACTTGCGGGATCGTGCGGCCCTCCCACTCGACGGGTCGGGTGTAGTGCGGATATTCGAGGAGGCCGCTTTCGAAGCTTTCCTCATCCCCACTGAGGGCCGCGCCCATTACGCCGGGAAGCAGCCGAATGCAAGCATCCAGCAGGACCAGCGCACCCATCTCTCCGCCCGACAGGATATAGTCGCCGATCGACACCGGCTCGACCGCGCGCCCTTCGAAGATGCGCTCGTCGAACCCCTCGAACCGCCCGCACAGGATGGCGACCCCCGGCCCCGCCGCCAGGTCGCGCACGCGAGCCTGGGTCAGCGGCGCCCCGCGCGGGCTCATCGCCAGCACGGGTACGACGTCCGTCACGCTGTCGATCGCCGCGGCGAGCACATCGGCCCGCAGCACCATTCCCGCCCCGCCCCCGGCGGGCGTGTCGTCCACCGTCCGATGCCTGTCGATCGCAAAATCTCGGATCTGCGTGGTCTTGAGCGACCATTTCCCCTCCCTGAGCGCTCGCCCGGCGAGCGACGCGCCGAGAGGACCGGGAAACATCTCCGGATAGAGCGTCAGGATGGTGGCGGCGAAGGTCATGCGGCCCAATTCTCAACGCGCAGGCCGGGGATGTCGGCGAAATCGCGGGTGTTGTTGGTGACGAGGGTGAGATCGAGCGCCAGGGCATGAGCTGCAATCAAACGATCGAAACTTCCACGGCGCATCCCGATCTGCTGTACCATCGTACCGTACGAAACCGCGGCCGCCTCATCGAACGGCTGAACGATCACGCCGCCAATAAAGCGATCGATGGTGCGATCATCCTCATGCGGATTACTGGTCGCTTTCGCACCCACGCGAAGTTCGGCCAGCGTGATTGTCGAGACGGCCACCCGTCCAAACATCGCGCGCATCTGCGAAATGACGCCCGGATTCCGACGTAGAAGAAAATCGAGGCACGCATTCGTGTCGGCCAGATAGATCATGCCGCCCTCGCCGGATCGCCCTCCGAACGCCAATCGCGCTCCGGCTGCTCGATATCGCCGCGTCCAACTGCCATGAAGTCCGGAGACAGCCGGCCGGCAAGAGACATGAACGCTTCCAGGGCTTCACTTGTCTTGATGATCGTAAATCCGCCGTCTGCATGCGAAATGATCTTGAGTTCTTCACCTTCGGTCACGCCCAGCGCTTTCGGCAGCCGCAAGGCCACCGAATTACCCGACTTGAACGCCTTCGCCAGATATTCCTTCGACATCCCGTAAATGTATATACGCCACGTATATACGTCAATCCGGCCGTACGCGAAAGTCGATGACCTGCAGGCTCAAGTCCGGCGTGGGTGCCCGCTGGACGCGGCCCGCGATGTGGCCGCGTTCACAATGCCAGTCGAACACACCTTCCATCGCCGAGATCGGGCGGATCGGCTCCGACATCGCGCAGGTGCCGACCTGCGCCTTGGCATCGGCAATCTCGCGCGCCCGTCTCGCAGCATCGCGGTCGAGCAACACGTTGTTGGCGAGCGGCGCGCGGGTAGCGTCGCCCGCGGTCCACGCCGTTTTCGCGACCGCATAGGCCGCCGCGAGACCGTCCGACACCGGCGTCGTCCGCGGCTTGGCAAGCCCCGCTTCGCGCAGCGCCATCAATGTCCGCATCATCGGCAACGCACCGCCCGTATAGGTTCGGCTGGAAAAGACGAACACGCCCACGCCGGCATCGGGCAGCAGCGCGACGTTCGATCCATAGCCCGGATAGCCACCGCTATGCGTAACAACCCGCCCAAGGTCGCAGTCGTCGAGCACCCGCCAGCCCATGCCATAGGCACCCGCTTGCCGACACGACGCCCCGAGCGCGGCGTTGCGCATCTGTCCACTGGCGAAGTTCGCCCCTTCAACGATCTCCCGCACGGTCGACCGCTTGACCGGCCCCGCTTCGGCACCATCGCGCGCGGGCCAGGCCGACAGAAGAAAGGCCACCCAGCGCCAGTAATCGTTGGCCGTCGTCTCCACCCCGCCCATCGCGCCGAACGCACCATCGGCCATGTCGGGCTCGCGGACGTAGCCGCCGTCCTGCCAGCGATAGCCGATCGTCCGGGACCCCTTGGGCGACGCGAAGATGTCGTATCCCGTCGACGTCATCCCGAGCGGCATCATGATCTCGCGCCGGATGTAATCCTGATACCGCACGCCCGACACGTTCGAGACGATCCGACCGAGCGTCGCATAGCCGAGGTTCGAATATTCGAACGCCGTCCCCGGCGCGGTAGCGAACGGCACGCCGTCCTTCAGCATCTTCGTGAACTGGGGCTCGGTTAGCACCTGCTGGCGGTCGCCCCACGGGTTGTCCTCGACATAGCCGGCGATGTGGTGGAGCAGGTCGCGCACCGTGATCTTCGCGCTGTCGCTGGTCGGATAGCGCCATCCGCGCATCTCGGGCACATAGCGTTCGGCCGGCGCGTCGAGCGACAGCTTGCCGGCATCGCGCAGCTTGAGGATGGCGAGCGCGGTAAAGGCCTTCGACATCGACGCGATGCGGAAGCGGCTGTCGGCGGTGACGGGGCGCTTGCTGTCCTGATCCTGCGTGCCGATCGTGCCGACATGGATCAGGCGGCCGTCCTTCACCACGCCGTACGCCGCACCGGGCACATGCGCCTCTCGCGCCCATTCGGCAAAGATCGTGTCGATCTTGGGCGCGATCGTCGCCACATCGGCCGCGGGCGCGGTCTGCGCCGCAGCCGGGTTTGCAACGCCCGCCAGAGCCAATGCGATCGCCAGACGCCTCATAGCCACTTCCCCTTTGCCCGGATCACGCGATTAGCGTGGGCGATGCGGAACCGCCAGCCACCTCGTCATTTGGGCTAGCGTGGACGACTGCATCATCATCGGCGCCGGGCCGGCGGGCTTGACCGCGGCAATCTATCTGGCGCGCTTTCACCTCTCGATCCGGCTATTCGACTCCGGGTCCAGCCGCGCTGCGTTGATCCCGCGAACGCACAACCACGCCGGCTACCCCGATGGGATCGAGGGCCCCGATTTGCTTCATCGCATGCTGCGCCAGGCCGAGCGCTATGGCGCAGTCCGTGAAGGCGTCGAAGTCACACGGATCGAACCGGTCGGTCGCGACTTTCGGGTGCATGCCGGCGAGCGAGCGTTCGACGCGCGCACGGTGCTGCTCGCGACCGGTGTCGTCAACAATCGCCCGGACATGCCTCGCGAGGCGCACGACGCGGCGCTTGCGGCCGGGCTGATCCGCTACTGCCCGATCTGCGACGGCTATGAGGTCACCGACAAGCGCGTCGGCGTGATCGGCACCGGCGACCACGGCATGCGCGAAGCGCTGTTCCTGCGCGGCTATACGAAAGACGTGACGCTGATCGCGCATGACGGCGAGCATGATCTGTCAGACGCGTGCCGGAGTGAACTCGCCGATGCAGGGATAGCGTGGGTCGACGGCCCCTGCACGCCGCTGCGGGCGGACGGCGCCGAACTGGTCGTCCAGACCGCGGATGGCGAGCGTCGCTTCGACAGCGTCTACCCCGCGCTCGGATCGGTCATCCGCTCAAAGCTGGCAGTCGACGCCGGCGCCAAGGCGAGTGACGACGGCTGTCTCGAGGTCGACGACCACCAGCGCACGTCCCTCCCCGGCCTGTTCGCGGCGGGGGACGTCGTAAAGGGCCTCGACCAGATCAGCAACGCGATGGGCCAGGCCGGCGTCGCCGCGACGACGATTCGCAACGAGCTCTCGGAACGCGTACCGTTGCGGCGCTGATGCTTCCCGCCCGGCGGAGAGCGGACGCGCATCGAGATCGCAGTGACGCGCTGACCCGCGCCTGCCTTCCCGCAAGCGGGTCAGTTGCGTTCGACCCGACCCGTTTCCAGCCAAACCGCCCAGGCATCGAACCCATTCTCCTGCGCTCGCCGCGCCGCCGCGCGGTGGTCGTAATCGACCGCATGAAACGTCAGCCGCTCATGCTCCAGCACCGCATAGCGCGCTCGCGGATCGCCATTCGCGACGCTGTAGGGATACGGCCGATCGTCGGTGAACGCCTGCAAACCGACGCTGCCCGGATTGGCGACCCGCCGCCCGTCCAGCAGCACACGCTCAGCCGCGACGTGCGAGTGACCGCATAGCGTCAGCCCGGACGCGGGACCGAGACAAGTGACGATTTCGGCATCGGTTGCGGCACGCATTCCGGCCGCATCGACCGAGAACAGCAGATGCTCGACGTCGCTCGACGGACTGCCGTGGCAAAGGAGGACGCCGTCCACTTCCAGCGTCGCAGGCAAGCCTTCGATCCATCGCCAGTGCCGATCCGACAGGCGCGCCGCTGCTAAGGCGTCGCTTGGGCTCAGCGCTGCGCCGAACAACTGCCGCTCATGATTGCCCGCGATCGTCGGCCAGTCGAGCACGATCAGACGGTCGGCGGTTTCGGCCGGCCACAGCGGACCTGACAGACTATCGCCCAAATTGAGAAACGCATCGCAACCCCGCGAGGCCGCATCGGCGATCACCGCCTCCAGCGCCGGCAGATTGCCGTGGATGTCGGACAGGACCGCGGTTCGGGTCAATCCACCCAACCGTCGGCGACGGTCAGCGTGTCCGCGTCCCAGCGCGGCACGGCGGCTTCGGTCATCGGGATCATGAAGCGCTTGCCGTCGGGGCGTTCGATCTCGATCACGTCGCCGGCGCCGAAGTTGTCGATCGCGACCACGGTCCCGATCGCCGCGCCGTCCTCGGTCACCGCAGCGAGGCCGAGCAGATCGGCGTGGTAATATTCGCCTTCGCCGAGCGGCGGCAGGCTGTCGCGGGGGACCGTCAGTTCGGTGCCGCGCATCTTTTCGGCCGCGGTGCGATCGGCGACCTCGGCGAAGCGCGCGATGGCACCCTGCGGGGTCAGGCGTAACGCCTTCATCGTCAGCGCACCGCCGTTGAAGCTCTTGTGAACGCCGAGATCGTCGGCGAACACTTTCAGCCGAACCTCGCCGCCGATGCCATGCGCACCGATCACCGCCGCCAGCGTGACCGCTCGGTCAGCGCGCGCGGTCGGCGCTGCCGTCGTCGCCGGGGGGGACGTCGTCGGCCCCTTCGGCGGGGTCGGTGCTCGACCGGCCTTCGTCGGTGGCGTCGTCTTGGTCATCGGTATCCGGCTCGGTCGGCGGAGGCGTGGCGGTCATGATCATCGTCCCGGCTTTTGTGGAAGCCCGGACAACGCATCACGACCGCCGTTGGATCACGCAAAAACCGCATCGTCCCCACCTGCGCGAGAACGACGCGCGTACACTTACGCTTCGGTCGTCTCGCCTTCGGCAGCCGGCGCGTCCGCGGCGGGCTCTTCAGCGGCCGGTGCCGCAGCGGCGGCAGCGGCAGCTTCCTCGGCGGCCTTCTGCTTCTCGGCACGCTCTTCGGCACGCTCGGTGGCCTTTTCGCCCGGCTTGCCCTTGTTCGGGTTGTTGCGCGCAGCGCGCTCCTTCACGCCAGCGGCGTCCAGGAAGCGGGCGACGCGGTCGGTCGGCTGCGCGCCGACGCTCAGCCAGTGCTTCGCGCGCTCGCCGTCGAGCACGACGCGCTTTTCGTCGTCCTTGGCGAGCAGCGGGTTGTAGGTGCCGATCTTCTCGATGAACTTGCCGTCACGCGACGCGCGCGCATCGGCAACGACGATGCGGTAATAGGGACGCTTCTTGCTGCCGCCACGCGACAGGCGAATGCTAACTGCCATTACTGTCTTCCTTCTCTAAACGATTGCGTAGGTTATTTTTTCTTAATCAGGTTTTCGAAGCCCGGCGGCAGTTTCATGCCATCGGGTCCGCCTAGGCCGGGCAGGCCCGGAAGCCCCCCGCCCTGCTGGTCGAGCTTGCCCATCATGTCGCCCATCTGAGCCCCGCCGATAGCGTTGCCGATGCCGCCAAGGCCGCCCTTGCCGAACATCGCCATCATGCCCTTCAGCCCGCCCATCTTCTTGATGCGCTTCATGGCCGTCGACATTTCCAGGTGCATCTTCAGCAGCTTGTTGACGTCCTGCACCGTGGTGCCCGAACCCTTTGCCACGCGGATCTTGCGCTTGGCGTTGATCAGTTCGGGCTTGGCGCGCTCCTTCGGCGTCATCGACCCGATCATCGCGTCCATGCGCAGCAGAATCTTTTCGTCGACCGCGCCCGACGCCATCGCCGCCTGCGCCTTCTTCATGCCCGGGATCATGCCCGCGAGCGCGCCCAGGCCACCCATGCGGCGCATCTGTGCTAGCTGCGCGCGAAGATCGTTCATGTCGAACTGACCCTTGGCGAGCTTCGCGGCCATCCGCTCGGCGTCTTCGGCCTCGATCGACTGCGCCGCCTTCTCGACCAGGCTGACGACGTCGCCCATGCCCAGGATGCGGCCGGCAACGCGGCCCGGGTGGAACGGCTCGATCGCGTCGAGCTTCTCGCCCATGCCGGCGAACTTGATCGGCTTGCCGGTGACGGCACGCATCGACAGCGCCGCACCGCCGCGCGCGTCGCCGTCCATGCGGGTCAGGATGACGCCGGTCAGTTGCACCTGCTCGCTGAAATTCTTGGCGACGTTGACCGCGTCCTGCCCGGTCAGGCTGTCGACGACGAGCAGGATTTCATTCGGGGTCGCGATGTCGGCGACCGCCTTCATCTCGTCCATCAGCGCCTGGTCGACGTGCAGGCGGCCTGCGGTGTCGAGCATCAGCACGTCGAAGCCCTGGAGCTTCGCCGCCTGCAGCGCGCGGCGTGCGATATCGACCGGCTGCTGGCCGGCGACGATCGGCAGCGTCGCGACTTCGGTCTGCGTGCCCAGCACCGCCAGCTGTTCCTGCGCCGCCGGGCGATTGACGTCCAGGGACGCCATCATGACCTTCTTGCGCTCGCGGCCCTTCAACAGCTTGGCGAGCTTCGCGGTCGTCGTCGTCTTGCCCGAACCTTGCAGACCGACGAGCATGACGACCGCCGGCGGGGTGACGTCGATATCGAGCCCGACATTGTCGCTGCCGAGCATTTCGACCAGCGCATCGTTGACGATCTTGACGACCTGCTGGCCCGGCGTGACCGAACGCAGGACGTTCTGACCGACCGCCTGTTCGGTGACCTTGTCGACGAATTCGCGCGCGACCGGCAGCGCGACGTCGGCCTCGAGGAGGGCGACGCGAACTTCGCGCATCGCACCGCGCACGTCGGCCTCGGTCAGCGCACCGCGGCCACGCAGGCGGTCGAACACCCCGCCGAGGCGGTCGCTCAGGCTGTCGAACATCGCGCGCACTCCAAAAACCCCACCCCTTGCGCACAGGCCCACGAAACGCGAAAAACGCCGGCGGACGAAACCTCGTCGGCCGGCGTCGCCGTCCTGACAGGCAGGATCGGCGGCAGATGCGTCACGTAGCCCTTTGCCAAGGGAACGATCGCCGCGGCCCCTAGCGCGTCCGTCTGCCAAACGCAAGCCGGCTGCCGCCTTAACCCGATCTACACCGCGCCGGGTGCAGGCACGCACAGTGCCTTCGTCATGGGGTTTGGATGAAAAGCGAGCAGATGGATACCGGCGGTCGCAGGCTGCGCGCCTCGCAGGCGGAACTGATGACCGGGGCCGTCTGCGTCGCGGCGATCCTCATGTTCGTCGGCATCGGCAGCTCGGTGCTGACGACCGCGCTCGACCGGATGGTCAATCAGTCGGCCGATCCGGTCGACCAGCCGCTGGCGCTGGCCCTGATCCTCAACGTCGCGCTGATCATGCTCGGCTGGCGGCGCCATCGCGCACTGCGGCAGGAGGTGGAAGACCGCGCCGCGGCGGAGGAACGCGCCAACCTGCTCGCGGCACGGGATCCGCTGACCGGCTTCCTCAATCGTCGCAGCGTGACAGAGGAAGGCGCCGCGATGGTCGCCCGCGCGGTGCAGCGTGGCAAAGCACTTGCCGTACTCGGGATCGACCTCGATCACTTCAAGACGGTCAATGACATGCACGGCCATGCCGTCGGCGACGCCCTGTTGCGCGTGGTCGCGCGCGAAATGGAACGCGTGCTGCCGCCCAATGCGCTGATGGCGCGGCTTGGCGGAGACGAATTCGCCTGCGGTTTCCTGTTCGATTCGAGCAATGCCGAGGTCGTGGTCCGCATCGCCGAGAAACTGGTCAGCCGCATGGCGCAGCCGTTCGACGCCGACGGCATTCGCTGTCACATCTCCGCGTCGATCGGCATCGCCCGGTCCGACGTCGACGGCGTATCGATCGAAACGCTGCTGCGCGCCTCCGATATCGCGATGTATGCCGCCAAGAAATCGGGCAAGAACCGTTTCGCCTGGTTCGATGCCGCCATGGAGCGCGAGTTGCAGGCTCGCAACGAAATGGAAAGCGGGCTGCGGCTGGCCATCCCGCGGCAGGAGATCGTCCCGTATTTCGAACAGCAGGTCGACCTGGCGACGGGGCGCCTGACCGGGTTCGAGGTGCTGGCACGCTGGGAACATCCGACGCGCGGACTGATCAGCCCGGAGGCCTTCATTCCGATTGCCGAGGAAACCGGCATGATCGCCGATCTGTCGCTGTCGATCATGCGCCAGGCGTTCACGGCCGCTCGCGACTGGGATCCCGAGCTTGTCATCTCGATCAACATCTCGCCATGGCAGTTGCGCGACGCCTGGCTGGCGCAGAAGATCATCAAGGTCCTGACCGAAACCGGCTTCCCGGCCAGGCGCTGCGAGATCGAGATCACCGAAAGCTCGCTGTTCGACAATCTGACCCTGGCTCAATCGACGGTCGGTAGCCTGAAGAACCAGGGCGTGCGCCTGGCGCTCGACGATTTCGGCACCGGCTATTCGTCGCTCGCGCACCTGCGCGCGCTGCCGTTCGACCGCATCAAGATCGACAAGAGCTTCGTCACATCGATGACCGAGAGCCCGGATTCGGCGGCGATCGTGGGTGCCATCGCCCGCCTGGGCGAAAGCCTGAACCTGCCGGTCACCGCGGAAGGCGTCGAGGATGCCGAAATTCAGGAACGGCTAGTCGCGCTCGGCATCGCCAAGGCGCAGGGCTGGTATTACGGCAAGCCGCTGTCCGTCGCCGGCGCGCGCCGCCTGCTGGCCGAGCGACGGATGCTCGCGGCCGCTCCTGCGCCGACCTCGACCGGAACCCCGATGGCAGACGCTACCAGCCGGCGCCTGGCTGGCTGAGATAGTCGAGCTCTTCCTCGGTCGATCCCCGCCCCAGCGCCTCGTTGCGCCCCGAAAAGCGGCCGAAACGGTCGAACACCGCCTTGTGCTCGCGCGCGAAGGCGGCGTTGTTCTCACGCCCCAGCGCCTCGAACTTGGCGACGCTCAGCGCCTGGGCATCGGCCTGTTCGGCGTGCATCAGCGGCATCAGCAGGAACACCACTCGGTTGGGCGGCAACACGCCGTCCCACCCCTTGTCGAGCGCGTCGTGGGTCAGTGACAGCGCCAGCGGATCGGCCTCGAACGCCCTGGCCTGGCCGCGGTAGATGTTGCGGCTGAACTGGTCGAGCAGGATGATTGCCGCAAGGATCGTCTCGGGCTCCCCGCGCCATCCCAGCGCGTCGCTGTCCAGCACGTCCTGGCGCATCTGTCCGAAATGCTCCGCGATGGCACGGTCGAGCGCGGGATCCTTGCCGAACTGCTGTTCCTCGCTCAGCGCGAACCAGAAGTCGTTGACCTTCTTCGCGGCGTCATAGACTTCACCCGTTCCTGATCCTAAGTGCCCCGTCATGCTCGCTCCCTTGGCGCCCGAGGTGATAACGCTCGGCTGCAGACTCAACATCGCCGAAAGCGAAACGATCCGCGGGTATCTCGGGGCCCGCGACGTCGTGGTAGTGAACAGCTGTGCGGTGACGAACGAAGCGGTGAAGGCCACCCGCGCTGCCATCCGTCGCGCGCGCCGCCGGCGGCCGGGGGCGGAGATCGTGGTGACCGGATGCGCCGCGACGATCGACCCGGCAGGATTTGCCGCCATGGCGGAGGTCGACCGCGTGGTCGGCAATCTCGACAAGCTTGCAGCGCACCACTGGACCGCCCCCCTCCCGTTCGTCCCGAGCGAACGCGAGGGGCGGGATATAAGCGGCGGATTTGCCGGCCACGCCCGCGCTTTGGTTGAAGTTCAGAACGGCTGCGATCACCGCTGCACATTCTGCGCAATTCCCTTCGGCCGCGGCCCGAGCCGTTCCGTTCCGGCCGGCGCGGTCGTCGAACGGATCGCGGGGCTGGTCGCGGCGGGACATTCCGAGGTGGTGCTGACCGGCGTCGACCTGACCAGCTACGGCCACGACCTGCCCGGCGCGCCGACGCTCGGCCACTTGGTCGAGCGTGTCCTGAAACTCGTCCCCACCTTGCCCCGGCTGCGGCTGTCGTCGCTCGATGGGATCGAGATCGACGATCGCCTGTTCGACCTGCTGGCCGGCGAGCCGCGGGTCATGCCACACGTCCACCTGTCCCTTCAGGCGGGCGACGACCTGATCCTCAAGCGCATGAAGCGCCGCCACAGCCGCGCGCAGTCGGTCGCGCTGGTCGAGCGACTGAAGGCGAAGCGGCCGGCGATCGCGATCGGCGCCGACATCATCGCCGGCTTCCCCACCGAGGACGAGGCGATGTTCGCGAACAGCCTGGCGCTGATCGCCGATTGCGACATCGTCCATGCCCATGTGTTTCCATATTCGCCGCGGTCCGGCACGCCCGCGGCGCGGATGCCGCAAGTCGCGCCGGTTGTGGTCAAGGAGCGCGCGACGCGGCTGCGCACGGCAGCGGAGGCGCATCGCGCGGCGTGGCTCGCTTCGCTGATCGGGACCGAGCAGCGCGTGCTGATCGAGGCGCCCGGTGACCGCGGACGTGCGGACAACTTCGCGGAAATAGAGCTCGACTGCGTATATCCAGTCGGCTCGCTGCAAAGCGTCACCCCCACGCAGGCGGGGGCAAATTCCCTGAGCACTCGGTTAATTGATTCCCGCCATCGGGGTCCCCATGAAGTATTACTTCATGGGGTGCCCCGTCGCGGGAACGACGAAGGTATTGTAACGGCATGAGCACCACCCCCTCCTGGTCCCAGCGCCTGCTCGGCGGGTTCAAGCGGACCTCCGATCGCCTGACCGGCAACCTCGCCGGCTTGGGCGCTGCGCGGCTCGACGACGCGACGCTCGACGATATCGAAGAAGCGCTGATCGCCTCCGACCTCGGCCCGGCCACATCGGCGCGCGTCCGTCAGCGGCTCGCCGATGGCCAGTATGAGCGCAATATGGAGGAACTCGGCATCCGCGTCGTCGTCGCCGAGGAAATCGCCAAGGCACTCGCCCCCGTCGCCAAGCCGCTCGAGATCGAAGCCTTCCCGCGCCCCCAGGTCATTCTCGTGATCGGCGTCAACGGCAGCGGCAAGACGACCACGATCGCCAAACTCGCCAATCTGTTTCTGGAGCAGGATTACGGCGTGATGCTCGCCGCCGGCGACACCTTCCGCGCCGCTGCGATCGGCCAGCTGAAGACCTGGGCCGAGCGGATCGGCGTGCCGATCGTCAGTGGGGCCGAAGGCGGCGACGCGGCCGGCATCGTCTACGAAGCGGTCAAGCAGGCGACCGCGACCGGGATCGACGTGCTGATCGTCGACACCGCCGGGCGCCTCCAGAACAAGCGCGAACTGATGGACGAACTCGCCAAGATCCGCCGCGTCCTTGGCCGCCTCAACCCGGCGTCGCCGCACGACGTCGTGCTCGTACTCGACGCGACGACGGGGCAGAACGCGCTCAGCCAGATCGAGGTGTTCAAGGAAGTCGCAGGGGTCACCGGGCTGGTCATGACCAAGCTCGACGGCACCGCCCGCGGCGGCGTGCTGGTCGCGGCGGCGGAGAAATACGGCCTGCCGATCCATGCGATCGGGGTGGGCGAGAAGATCGACGACCTGCGCCCGTTCGACCCGAATGAGGTGGGACGGATGATCGCCGGGGTCGATGAACTTCTGTAACGAAAGCCCCTCCCCTTTAGGTGAGGGGTCGGGGCGGGGCCTGTCCGCGGGCGCCAGTCTCTGTGAGACGCCACCCCACCCCCAACCCCTCCCCTGACGGGGAGGGGCTTGTATAGGGTACGCGTATGACCACCGAAAAAGCTCCCTCTACCCTCCTTCGCCTCGGCATCGACGCCGGCCCGCTGGTCGTGTTCTTCGCGGTCAACCAGCTCGCGCCAGGGCCGCAGATCGCCAAGGCGCTGACGGCGACCGTCGCCTTCATGATTGCCATCGCCGCCGCGATGGTCGTGTCGCGCGTGAAGCTCGGACGCATCTCGCCGATGCTGTGGTTTTCCGGCGGGTTGGTGCTCGTGTTCGGGGCGCTGACGCTGTATTTCCACGACACGACCTTCATCAAGGTCAAGCCGACCATCGTCTATGCCATGCTCGCCGGAATCCTGGCGTTCGGCGTCGTGACCGGCCGCCCCATGCTGAAGCTGATGCTGGAAAGCGCTTATCCGGGCCTGACCGAACAGGGCTGGCGAAAGCTGACGATCAGCTGGGCGGCGTTCTTCACCGTGATGGCGGTGGCCAACGAAGTCGCGTGGCGAGTGCTCGCGCCGGGTGACGACCTGTCCCGCTGGGCGGCGTTCAAGCTGTGGGTGGTGATGCCCGCGACGTTCCTGTTCGCGATGGCCAACATTCCTATGCTGCTGAAGAACGGGTTGGCGGTGGATGGCGATACGCCGGTGCCGCCGGAGGGGTAGAAAGCCCTCTCCCCGCTCGGGGAGAGGGTTGGGAGAGGGGCAGTGCCGCTGGCTCAGGTCTCGGTGAGACCCCTTCCCCTCTCCCAAACCCTCTCCCCACATGGGGAGAGGACTTTTGCAGACTTACTTCTTCGCCGCTTCGTACCGGTCGTTGGCGACGTCCCAGTCGACCACGTTCCACCAGGCCTTCAGATAGTCCGGGCGCACGTTGCGGTACGAGATGTAGTAGGCGTGCTCCCACACGTCGTTGCCCAGGATGGGCGTGCCCTTCACTTCGGCCACGTCCATCAGCGGATTGTCCTGGTTCGGCGTCGAGGTGATCGCCAGTTCGCCGTCCTGGCCCACGATCAGCCACACCCAGCCCGACCCGAACTGGCCGACGCCCGCCGCATTGAACTTTTCCTTGAAGTCATCGACCGAACCCCATTTGGCTTCGATCGCGTCCTTGAGCGCGCCGGTCGGCTCCGACCCGCCGCCCTTCATCGACTTCCAGAAAAAGTCGTGGTTCCAATAGCCGCCGCCGTTGTTGCGCAGGCCTGCCGGCTTGCCCTGCAGGCTCGACATGATCTCCTCGATCGACTTGCCCTGCAGCGACGTGTCGCCCTCGACGAACTCGTTGAGCTTGTCCGTATAGGCCTTGTGATGCTTGTCGTGATGGAGCGTCATCGTCTCCTTGTCGATCGTCGGCTCCAGCGCGTCATAGGCGTAGGGCAGCGGCGGAAGTTCGAAGGCCATCGTCGTCTCCAGTTGAATGTCGTCGCAGCAACGCGCGGGCGCCCGTCGGGGTCCGCGATCGTTACGGCGGCGATATGGGTGGTCAGCCCGCGCCGAGCAACCCGTGACGGCGCAGGGCGTGGCGCAATTGGTCGTAGCTGAGCCCCAGGGCAGCGGCGGCCTGACGCTGATTGTAGCGATGCTCGGCCAGGCATTTCGTGAGCAGCTCGCGCTCGAACCGGGCGACGCGCGCCTTGAAGTCGGACGGCCCTTCCTCGCAGGCGACGACCGGCTCGTCGGTCGGCACATTCGATCCCGGCTGTGGCGCTTCCACCGGCTTGGCGCGCGCGGCGCCGGGACGATGCGGCGAAGCGAAGGGGTCGATCTCGATCTCGTCGATGGGACCCGGCCGGTCCCAGCGATACACCGCCCGCTCCACGACGTTGCGCAATTCGCGGACGTTGCCTGGCCAGCGGTAATTGGTCAGCTGGTCCGTGGCATGCGCGCCGAAGCCGGGGAAGCGATCGCGCCCGATCTCGGACGCCATCCGCCGCCCGAAGAAATCGGCGAGCACCATGACGTCGCCCGATCGCGCCCGCAACGGCGGCAGGGTAATCACCTCGAAGCTCAACCGGTCGAGCAGGTCGGCGCGGAACGTCCCCTTCTCCACCCGGTCGGGCAGATGTTCGTTGGTCGCGGCCACGATGCGCACGTCGACCCGCGTCGGCCGTGACGCGCCGATGCGGGTGATCTCGCCATATTCTACCGCGCGCAGCAGCCGGTCCTGCGCCGCCATGCTGAGTGTGCCGAGTTCGTCGAGGAACAACGTGCCCCCATCCGCCTCCTCAAACCGACCGGCGCGCGTCTTCGTCGCCCCCGTGAAGGCGCCCGCCTCATGCCCGAACAGCTCGGCCTCGATCAGCGTCTCCGGCAACGCTGCGCAATTCATCACGACCAGCGGCTGGTCCCAGCGCTGCGACAGGCGGTGGAGGCGCTCGGCGACGAGCTCCTTGCCCGTCCCCCGCTCCCCGATCACCAGCACCGGGCGATCGAGCGCGGCGGCGCGGCTGGCGCGCTCCAGCGAGTCGAGAAACGCACTCGATTGTCCGACGACCTGGGTGTGCTGAATGGCCATGTGCCGAGGCATGGCGCATTCCACCAACTGTTAGCAACCCTGGAAATCACGCCTGCGCAACGATCGACGAAAAACGTCGAAAATCTCCCGTTTTTGGATTTGGCACGCCCCCTGCAATGCTATGATCAACCGTCTGGCACAGGCCCCTGGGCCAGGCGAGCCGGGGTGGGATCCCTCGCCCCACCCCGGCAGATCATGCGAAGTGAGTGTAGGAGTTTTCGATGGGTATCTTCTCCCGAACCCGCGACATCATTGCCGCCAATGTGACCGACCTGCTCGACCGTGCCGAAGATCCCGCGAAGATGGTCCGCATGATCATCTCGGAGATGGAGGACACGCTGGTCGAGGTCCGCGCATCGGCCGCCCGCACCATCGCCGACCAGAAGGAAATGCGCCGCCACGTCATCAAGCTGGAAGGGTTGCAGGCAAGCTGGACCGAAAAGGCCGAACTGGCGCTGTCGAAGGATCGCGAGGATCTGGCCAAGGCTGCCCTGCTCGAACGCCAGAAGGCCGCCGACATGTGCGACCAGCTGACCGCCGAGATCACGGTTCTGGACGACGCGCTGCGTGCCTATGAGGTCGACATCGCCAAGCTGCAGAAGAAGCTGAGCGAAGCCCGCGCCCGTCAGAACTCGGTCGAGACGCGACTGGAAAGCGCGAACAACCGCTTCCGCCTGCGCGACATGTACGCCGGCCCCAAGACGACCGAGGCCTTCTCGCGCTTCGACGTGCTGGAACGCCGCGTGGACGAGGCAGAGGGGCGTGCCGATGCCGCCGGCCTGGGTGCGATCCGCACGCTGGAGGACGAATTCGCCGACCTGCGCTCCAGCGACAAGGTCGACGCCGAACTCGCCGCTTTGAAGGCACGCCTGAGCAAGGAGGGCTGAGATGGGTGAGTTCGTAGTTGGCGCGATCGCGATCATCGCGATCTTCATCGGCCTGCCCTGGCTCGTCTTCCACTATGTCACCAAGTGGAAGCAGGCTCCGAAGATCACGGACGAAGACGAAAAGCTCCTCGATGAGCTCTATCACTTCGCCCGCCGTCTCGAAGACCGGGTGCAGACCGTCGAACGCATCGTCGCCGCCGACAACCCCGATTTCCGCCAGCTCTCGGCCCCGACGCCCGATGCGTCGCCCAGCCTGAGCTCGACCCAAGACTATGACTTTTCGCGGAGGAACTGACCCATGGCTGCCCGCACGAAATTCTATACCGACAAGCCCAACGGCAAGTGGATGGGCGTCTGCGCCGGAATTGCCGACTACACCGGGATCGACGTGACGCTGGTTCGGGTCGGCATGGTCCTGCTGACGGTCGTCAGCAACGGCATCGCGCTGATCGGTTATGTCGCCGCCGGCTGGCTCGCGCCGAAGAAGCCCTATGACCTCTACGAGACGCCGGACCAGGAGAAGTTCTGGCAGGGCGTCCGGTCGAACCCCAAACGCTCGACCGCGGAAGTCCGCAGCAAGTTCCGCGAGCTCGATCGGCGCCTGGCCGACATCGAGACCCACTATACCAGCCGCAATACGCGTCTGGCCGAAGAGATCGAGGCACTGCGCTAAGCGCAGGCCTCAAACGGGGAGACGGACGATGGAATGGGGTGGCCCGACATTCGTCATCATGATCGTGGCGATCTGCACTGGCAGCTGGCTGATCAACAACTGGATCCGCGCCAAGCACGGCTATGAGCCGACCGACGAATGGGGCGGCACCGGCGAGAGCAAGACGGCGATCGCCGACAAGCGGAAGATCGAGCTGTTGAGCACCGAGAACGCGTCGTTGCAGGGCAAGGTCAGCCGGCTGGAAGAGCGGACCGCGGTGCTTGAGCGCATCGCCACCGACCCTGCCGAGCGGACCGCCCGCGAAATCGACGCCCTGCGCTGAAGGACTGACCGATGAACGGCTTTTCGATTTTCATGATCGTCTTCGTGGTCGTCGGCCTGCCGGTGATCCTCGGCATCGGCAGCGAGATGTTCAGGCGCTGGCTGAAGCACAAGGAAGTGATGGCCGAGGCGCTGAACGCCCAAACCGCTGAAAAGGCGGCGCAATATGCCGCTCACACCGAACGGCTGGAGCAGCGGGTGCGCGTGCTGGAGCGGATCGCGACCGACCGCGGCGTGGCGGTCGCGGACGAGATCGAGCGGCTGCGCGACGACCGGACGGTCCCGCCGCTCAACTGAGACGACGAGGGGTGTGGGCGGCACTTTCCGCCCAACCAAATTCTCAAGGACACAAAACAATGTTGGTATTTTGCATCGTCATGGCGGCGGTGGCCGGAGTCGGCTGCTTTCTGACCGAGCGCGTCGATCGCCCCCGCCGCCGCGCCGCCCGTGAAGCGGCACTCCACCCGGCCGAATAGGCCAGCTATACAAAAACAAAATCATCAGAGGGAGTTACGACTATGTCCGGTGGCCAATTCATGGTGGTGATGATCGTCGCGATCGTGATGTTCAGCAGCATCATCAAGGCGAAGATGGGCATCCGACGCGACCGTCACGGCGACTACAGCATCCGCGACGATGCCGCCGTCAGCGCCGAGAACCATCGCCTGAAGGGTGAGATCGCCGACCTGCGCGAGCGCATCCAGGTTCTGGAACGCGTCGTGACCGACAATGAAGGTAGCCTGCGCCTCGATCGCGAGATCGAGAAGCTGCGCGGCCCCCGCGACTGACATTCGATACGTAAAGGGAGTATGGAGCGATGACCGATCCGAACTACTACCTGACCCTCGCCTCCGCCGGCCTCGTCGGCCTTGGCATGGTGACGATGGCGGCACTGAACGGCTGGCGCGGATGGCTGGCGCTGAAGGCGCAGGAAATGTCCGCACGCCGCGAAATGGACGACGCCCCCAGCGTGCCCAGCGCCGGCGCCCGCATCGAGATCGCGGACCTCAAGGAACGCATCCGCAAGCTGGAAGCGATTGCCGCCGGGGTGGACCTCTGAGCCACCCCCGGCGTAGGGGCGAGGGATGACGACCCTCGCCGACCTGACCGACGAATATGGCTTCCTCGACGCCGACGATCGCTACCGCCTGCTGATCGACCTGGGCCGCGACCTGGAGCCGATGCCCGAAGCGCTCAAGACCGATGCGACCTTGGTGCGCGGATGTTCGGCCTCGGTCTGGGTCTATCCGACCGTCCACGACGACGGCACGCTGCATTTCCTGGCCGACAGCAATGCCGCGATCACCAAGGGGATCATCGCGCTCGTTCTGTTGAGCGTGCAGGACCGGACGCCCGCGGACATATTGGCGACCGACATCGAAAGCGCGCTGGCGCCGTTCGACCTGAAAAACCAGCTGAGTTCGAACCGGACCCAAGGGATCCCGAACATGATCGCCCTGATCCGCAAGACGGCTGAGCGGTACGCATAGACTTCGTTAGGCTCTCGCGTAGCGGAGGCTCAAGGCGGCGAGCCATAGCGCTTGTGACTTCAGGCTCCCGTCCTTGCGGGACCACAGCATGATGCTTCTACACCGAGCGGTTCCCCGGCGAAGGCCGGGGCCCAGTTGCAATGACCACCGCGATCGGCCCACAACTGAGGCCATCGGCACCTAGAACCCGGCCTCCGCCGGGGTACGAGGAAGCGTCAAGCCGCATCCCGATCGTTCGCCGCGCGCTTCACGCCCAGCCCCAGCTCTGCCACGACCCGGTCGACCGCAGTTCCCTCCGGTACCACCAGCCACCCGCCGGCCCGCCCGACGACGACCGCGCGCTTGGGGCACACGCCCAGGCACTTCGTCTCGACGATGCCGACCGTCGCCTTGCGGCCCTTGCTCAGGCCCAGCCGCTTGCGCAGCGCCTTGGCTAACGACTGCTTGCCCCGATCGCCGAAGCCGCCGTCCAGCTTCTTCGAACATTTCCCGCACACGACGATCGCATCCTGCCACCCGGAGGGCAGGCGACGGATCATGCCGGCTTCCACTGGCGGCGATCCTCTGCGACGCGGAGCACCTCGTACGCGGCCTGGATCGCCTGGAACTGCTTGGCCGCCTCGGCATCGCCCGGCCGGACGTCGGGGTGACTTTCCTTCGCCAGCCGTCGCCAGGCGACGCGCACCGCTTCGAAATCGGCGTCCGGCTCCAGCTCGAGCACGTCGAGCGCACGCATCTCGTCACGCGAACGCGTGCCGTCGCCCGGCCCCGCCCAGCTGTTGTGCTTGGACTGCTGGAACCCACCCGCATCGCGCCGCTCGTCCGCCTCGCGCGCGGCGGCTTCCTCGGCCGACAGGCCGGCGAAATAATCCCAGCCCTTGTTGTACTCAGCCGCATGGGTCTGACAGAAATACCAGCGTTCCGGGCTGTTCGGCGCCTTCGGTGCGGGGCAATTGCCCGGTTCCTCGCAGCCGTGCCGGTCGCACAGCCGCACGGTTGTCGCCTCGCGCGACGAGCCATAGCCGCCCCAGCGGGGGAAGCCCCAGTTATCGGATCGTGTCTGGCGGGCCATTCCGGGTGACATAGGGTGGTGGACGCGGGACGCAAGCGGGTCACGTCTCCGGAAGGCGCGGACATGCGAGTAAATCACAGGCCCGTCGGTCCTTGCTCGACAGCGGGGCCGGCCGTGCTTCGCCGTGCTGCGCACCGGCGATTAGCACCGCTAATCGTCTCGGCGAAGTGCCAGAGGGTCTGTAAGCCGGGTTCTGTCCACCTTGCCTTGCAGCAAGGATAGGCGACCATTCCTCTAGGACGACGCTCGCGCGCCGCCTCCAGCAACCAACCCGGACGACGGGCCGGAACGAGGCCCCTATGCCGTCCCTATTCGGTTTTGCTCCCGGTGGGGTTTACCGTGCCGCTTCCGTTACCGGTCGCGCGGTGCGCTCTTACCGCACCCTTTCACCGTGACCGGGTCGCAACCCGGCCGTCTGCTCTCTGTTGCACTGTCCCTGGGGTCGCCCCCGGCGGGCGTTACCCGCCACCGTCGTTTCCGTGGAGCCCGGACTTTCCTCGCGTGCTTCACGAAGCACCCGCGGCCGCCCGACCCTCTGGCGACAACGGCTTTAGTCGTCACCTTGGGGTTTGGGAAGCAGGAGCGCGAGCAGGATCATTCGGCACTCCGCATCGATCTCGCCATCGACCAGTTCGGGGCGGAAGCGTCGCTGGAAAGCAACGATGGCGGCCATCGGATTGGTGACGTCGTATCCGAACCGCTCGAGCGCCAATAGAAAGCCGGCCTCGGTCCAGTGCGGGTCGATCAGGTTCTTGGTCGGCCGCGGCAGCGCCAAGCGGCGCCGGGCGAGCTCGTGCCACGGGAACAGTTCGCCGGGATCGCGCTTGCGGGCGGGCGCGATGTCCGAATGGCCGACGACGTTGCCACGCGTGATCTGCCACCGGTCCTTGATCCCGGCGACCAGCCGCACGACCGCATCGATCTGCGCAGGCGGATACGGCACATATTTATATTCGTGTCCCGGATTGACGATCTCAATCCCGACCGACGCGCTGTTCAGGTCGGTCAGGCCGCGCCAGTGCGACTTGCCGGCGTGCCAGGCGCGTTTCTCTTCCGGCACCAGCCGATGGACCGTCCCGTCTTCGTACACGAGATAGTGCGACGAGACCTTGGCTTCCGGATCGCACAACCGTTGCAGGGCGGATTCCGCATCGAGCATCCCGGTATAGTGAAGCACGATCGCGCAGATCGGCAGCAGCCGCTCGTCGAAATTGGGCGAAGGCGTGTCGATGAAGTCCATGCGGCGATCAGCTTGCGAGCGCCGCGCGCGAAACGCAACCGTCAGTGCGGCTGATCGCTGCGGACATAGGTGCCGCGCCACTGTTTCGACGGTTCAAACCGGTCGGTCTGGCCGATCGTCGTCTCGCCTGCGCCCATCACCAGCAGGCCACTCGGCCGCAGCGCGTCAGCCAGCGTGCCCAGTACGCTGCGGCGGACCTCCGGTGAGAAATAGAGCATGACGTTGCGGCACAGGATAAGGTCGAACAATCCCGGCGGCGGCGGATCGAAAACCAGGTTTTGCGTACGATACTGGATGCGTCGCAGTAGTTCGCGGTTCGCTGTCCAGCTGGTGTCGTTGCCGTCGAACCAGGTGATCATCCGCCCCATCGCCAGGCCGCGCTGGATCTCGAACTGGGTAAACGTCCCGGTCTTGGCGCGTGCAACTGACTCCACCGACACGTCGGTGGCGATGATATCGTACGTCGATTCGTCGAGCCCACGCTCGTCGAGCAGGATCGCCAGGCTGATCGGTTCCTGTCCCGCCGAGCACCCCGACGACCAGATCCGCAGCCGGCGATCCGGGTGCGCCGCCCGCATCGCGACTGCGGCGTCGGCAACCGTGTCCAGCGTCGCAGGGTCACGAAAGAACGAAGATTCCTGGTTCAGCAAGGCATCGACAACCTTCTGCGTGAGCGCCGCGCACCCGTCGCCGGTCAGGCGGGCGGCGAGCTCGTCCAGCGTCGTCAGGCCAATATCGCGGACCAGCGGGGTCAGCGCCGATTCGACGCGCCACAGTCGCTGCGGGCCTAACAGCTGCCCGGTCTGGCGCTCGAAGGTCGCGGCGATCGTGCCGATTGCGACGGCGACCGGCGTGGCTCCACCATCGGTCCAGACGGTCGCTCGCTCCCGGCTCATGCCGCTGCCCCGCGCAGCGCGATCAGCCGACCGATCTCTTCCGGCGGCAAAATCGCCGTTGCGTCGCCCGTGCTGGCGATCGCGCCCGGCATGCCCCAGACCACGGAGGTCGCACGGTCCTGGACGATCACCGATGCGCCCGCCCGCAACAGGTCGCGGGCGCCGACGCTGCCGTCACGCCCCATCCCGCTCAGCACGACCGCCAGCGCGCGCTTGCCATAGACCTGGGCGGCGGATGCGAACATCGGGTCGACCGATGGCAGGCAGCCGCTGGCCGCCGGCTCGGTCGACAGGCGGATGGCGGCACCATCGCCTGTCGCGGTCAGGCACATATGCGCGTGACCCGGCGCCACCACGATCCGCCCGGGTCGCAGCCGCATGTGATGCTCGGCAACGTCGCAGGGCCGCGCTGCGATCAGCGCGATCTGCGCGGCAAAATAGGGCATGAAGGATGCCGGCAGATGCTGGGTGATCAGGATTGGCTTGGTAAAGCTGGGTGGCAGCGCGCGCAGCACGGCGCTCAGCGCGTGGATGCCGCCCGTCGACGCACCCACGACGACGATGTCGAAGCCGCCCAGCTGCGGCATCTGCCCGGCTCGCGGCGGTGGCGCCGGCACGACGACCGCATCATCGGACCAGACCAGCCGGTCGAGCTTGTCCTGCAGCAACGCGCCGAAGCGGCCGGCGAAGGCGCCGATGCGCGGTTTCTCCAGCGTATCCGCCGCGCCCAATGCCAGCGCCTGAACGGTCGCCAGCGCGCCGTCGCCGGCGGTCGCCGACACGACGATCACCTTCGCGCCCTGCCCGGCCGCTAGCAGATCGGGCAGACCGCTCAGCCCGTCTATCCCGGGCAATTCCAGATCGAGCAGGATGATATCGACCCGGTTGCGCGCCAGGAACGCCAACGCCGCAGCGACGCCGCCCACCGCGCCCATCACGACGTAACGGTCGGTCGAATCGATCATCCGCCCAAGCGCCGCCCGCGCGACGACCGAATCGTCGACGATCAGGACGCTGCGAACCGGCGCGTCGGCGTGAAGGGTGGGCGAGAGTGCGGACATGGTCGTCCTCGGCTCAACGGACGGTACGTCTCGATCAGGCCATGCCCACGATCTGCAGCTTGCTTTCGAGCGTCTCGCGATCGAACGGCTTCATGACATATTCGTCGGCGCCCGCTTCGATCGCGGCGCGAATGTAGGCCATGCCGTTCTCGGTCGTGCAGAATACGACCTTGGGGCGCGTCGGAATGTCCGAATCGCGCAGCGCCCGCAGGAAATCCATTCCGCTCATCACCGGCATGTTCCAGTCGAGCAGGATCACGTCCGGCGCCTGCTGCAGGCAGCTTTCCAGCGCCTCGCGACCGTCGCCGGCCTCGCGCACTTCGAACTCGAGCGTTTCGAGGATGTGCCGGGCAACCTTGCGGATCACCTTGGAATCATCGACGACGAGACAGGTCTTCATCTGCGCACTTTCTGCTGCGAGGGTTCAGCCGACCATGCGTCGACAGACGTAAGCGTGACGTTAACAGTCAAAATGGATCGATCTGGTCTCACGCCGCGGCGGCCGGGCGCGGCACCAGCGCCGTCAGGTCGATCGCCAGCACGGGCTCCCCGTCCCGTTCTACGATCCCGCTTGCGATGCCGCGCCAGTTCGCGGCCATGGTCGTCCCATTCGCCAGCGGCTGAAGGTCGAAGGCCGAGACATCGTCGAGTGCGTCGACCAGCATCGCGTAATGATGCCCGTCGACTCGTACGATCACCGCCCGTGCGGCGTTTCCCTCCCCCTGGAGGCCGAGCGCGGTGCGCGTGTCGATAACCGTCACCACGCGGCTGCGCAGGGTCGCCAGTCCCCGCACCAGCTCGGGCGCGCGCGGCACCGGCGTGATTTCACCGATGTCGACAACCGATTCGACCTGTTCGGAACAGATGGCGAAGGTCCGGCCCGCGATGTGGGCGATCAGGAAGAGCTCCTTCAGACGGCTGCTCATCGCCGCACTCCTGCAACCTTGGCCTCGACCGCGGCGAGGATAGCGTCGCGGTCATAGCGATAGATGGCGCCCGCCCCGTCGCTGCGCGTATCGCTCAGCCGGATCGCATTGGGCGCAGGGATCGGGTCGAGGGTCAGCACCGCATCGGCGGCTATGCCGTCCGCGCCCTCGATCACCCGGTAGCCGGCCCGCGCGAGCATCGGCGCGACGAAGCCGCGCAACCACGGGTCCTTGCCGATCGCGCAGGTCGGCTGACGCTGCTCGGTCGCCCCGCCGCCTGATCGGGCAGTGGAGAACAGCCAGAACGGATCGATGAGTTCGACCGGATTGCCATCGACCAGCGCGACGCCGGCGACCAGACCCGGCATCACCGGGTCGGCGATGCTTTCCGGCAGGGTGAAGATGTCGAGCGCCTCGGCGATCGCATAGCCCATTTCCTGCCCACCGTCGGTCATACGCACGACGTCGATCGTCGGCAGCCCCCGCCACTCACCGCTCGCGACCAGAGGAATGATCTGATCGTCGACGACCAGGCGGAGCGCGCCGCCGGAGGTACCGACGCGGTCCGCCGAGACCGTTTCCACGCGATCCACCGCCGCCAGCGGGATCGCGCGCAACTGGCCGTCGATATCGCGGAACAGCAGCGCCTCGACGCCCAACGCCTGCGCCTCGACTGCCCCGTCCTCTTCCTGCACCTCGCGGACGAAGGTCAGCCCGGCATCGACCGCCAATCCCGAACAATCGAGCATCAGCATCGGCCGGCCGTTGTCGGGCAGCGTCTGGCCCGCAAACAGGCCACACGCCATGATCGCCGGCGCCGCCGGCTTGATCACCAGTTCCTCGGTGTCGTGCACCGAATCGACAGCGATCACATAGCTGCCGACGCCGATCCCGACGATGACCAGCATCCGCGTGCCGCCGTCGCCCGCCAGTTGCAGGCGTTCGCCAAGGTCGAGCATCGGCAAACGACGTTCGCGGACGGTCGCCAACGTCGTGCTTCCGACGTGATCGATGCGAATCGCCTCGGCGCTCTCGCTCACGATCTCCTCGATCGCCTGCCGCGGAATGGCGAAGCGCTGGTTGCCGACACCGACGATGATCGTCGGGATGATCGACAGCGTCAGCGGCACGTGGATTGCAATCCGCAGCCCCTGCCCGCGCGTGCTGTCCAGCTCGATACGCCCGCCGATCCCCTCGATTGCCGAACGGACGATATCCATGCCCACGCCGCGGCCGGAAATCTCGGTCACTTCGTCCTTCGACGACAGGCCGGGTTCGAAGATCAGCTCGAGCTGCTGGCGCGGCGACAGGCCGCGAAGTTCGCGTTCATCACGGGCGCCGTTGGCCGCCAGCTTGGCGATCAGTCGGTCCGCGTCGATCCCGGCGCCGTCGTCGGCGATTTCGACGATGATCTGATTGCCCGCCTGGCGCGCACTGACGGTCAGCCGACCGCTTTCGCGCTTGCCTGCAACCCGTCGCGCAGCCGGCGTCTCGATGCCGTGGTCGATCGAATTGCGGACGATGTGGACCAGCGGATCGCGCAGAACCTCGATCATCTCGCGGTCCAGCTCGACGTCGGCGCCGTCGACGGTGACGATCACAGACTTGCCCAGGCTGGCGGCGGTATCCCGCACCATCCGCGGCAGCGCCGAAAACAGCGACTCGATTTTTTGCATGCGCGTGCGGGTGACCGTCTCGCGCATGTCGGCCACCGTCGCGGACAGGCGTTCCAGCGATGCCTCGAGCGCGGGGTCGGGATTTTCGTCGCGGATACGGCGGGCCAGCTCGTTACGCGCCAGCACCATGTCCGACATGCCCGACATCATCCGATCGAGCAGGTCGACGCTCAACCGGACGCTCCGGCTGCCGTTGCGCTGGCCGGCCGGGGCCGGCGCCTGCACGACGACCTCGCGCCCCTCGGCAAGCGCGGCGATCAGGAGATCTTCGCCCGTGTCGTTCAGCGCGACCTGAGCATCGATCGCCTCGACCAGTTCGCCAATGCGATCGACAACCGCGAGTACCGCGTTGACCAGCGCGCGGTCCGGCGTCCGCCGCCCGTCCCGGACGGCGGCCAGCACGTCCTCGGCCGCATGGCTCAGCCGCGCGAGGCGCGGCAGGTCGAGGAAGCCGCAGCTTCCCTTGACGGTGTGGACGAAACGAAAAATCGCATCGAGGCGCGCGCGATCGGTCGGATCGGCTTCCCAAGCCACGATCTCCCCGGCGAGTGCTTCGAGCGTCTCCCGCGTTTCGGCAATGAATTCCTGAAGTAGCTCGTCCACCTGAAGCCCCGTTGGCAGTCGGGTGCGACCATGGCCGGGCTTCGGTTAAATCGGCGTTTACGGCGTCGAGGCGATTCCGAGCCTCCCGCCGCTACCAAAAAGGGAGGATCAGGACGTCACGCTGCGTTGAAGATCGCTCCGAACATCAACACCGATGCATCAGGCGGCGATACCTGCAGCGACCCGCCGTTCTCGACCACCAGCGAACGCGCGAGGTGCGCCGCTGCTGCCCTCGGCGTCACCGCGGCGGTCGACGTGCCGGTCAGCGCGCCGCGCAGTTCGTCGTCGAGGACGATCCGCTGCCCCTCGCCGCGCACGACGATCTCGACATGATTGTCGCGCTGCTCGGCGCCGATATCCAGCTGCCCACCGCGGACCAGCGCGTCACCAGCGATCAGCACCAAATTCAGCAGCACCTTGATCGCCCCCTTCGGCAGGGTCGGATCCTCGATCATCCAGCCGATGGTGACGCGGCGATTATCGCCGAAAAGACCCATCACCGCCGCTTGTGCCTCGCGCGTGTCGACGCGTTCGCCGAAGCCGCCCGCAGCACCGAACGCCAGCCGAAAGAACTTCAGTTTGTTCGCCGATGCTCGCGCGCTGTCGGACAGCAGGTCCAGGCACCGCTGGCGCATCTCGGGATCGGTTTCATCGGCCAACAGCTCCAGCCCGTTGTTAAGCGCGCCGATCGGGCTCAGCAAATCATGGCACAGGCGCGAACACAGCAGGCTGGCGAATTCGGTCGAGGATGTCGGCAAGGGGCAGTGCTCCTGGGGAAGCGGCGGCCTTACAGGAACGACCGGCCATGCCGCAACCGTTCAGGCGCTATCGATCGGGGCAAGATCGACGGATCGGAAGCGATCCTGCACCGGTCCATCCGACTCCACTCGCCACGCCCGTACCGACGACGGCGATCCGATGAGCCACAGCCAACCTTCCGTTACGGCATCCGCCGCATCCCGTCGCGACGGACGCGAGTCGCCCGAGGGATGCGAATGGTAGCAGCCGATTAATCTTGCCCCACCCTGTCGCTCTGCGCGGTAGGCGGCGATCAGCGCGGCAGGGTCGATCTCGAAGGCGACCGCGGGCTCCGGCGAGACGTTGCGGCATGGCTGATGGTCGCGAATTATAGCGGTTTCGCCGAACAGCAGGCCGCAGATTTCACGGTCGGGCGCCGACGCGATCTCCGCACGGATCGCGGCCAGCGTGCTACTTGAAATTCGGACGACATTTCCCATCTAGACATCACTCATGGACCGGGGGGTTTCCATCATTCAAGCGCGGATCGCCGCGGCAGCCGATGGCTGGCGGCTCGATCGTGCGCTGGCCGACGCGGTGCCGACCATGTCGCGCGAACGGCTGAAGGTGCTGATCGCGTCGGGCGCCGTGACGGGTCCCGCCGGCCTGGTGCGCGATCCGGCGAAGAAGGCGGTCGGCGATGGCCTGTACGACATCGCCGTACCTGACCCGACACCGGCACATAACGAGCCGCAGGATATCGCGCTCACCGTCGTTTACGAAGACGAGCATCTGATCGTTATCGACAAGCAGGCGGGATTGGTCGTCCATCCGGCCGCCGGCAACCTTGACGGCACGCTGGTAAATGCGTTGCTGCACCATTGCCAGGGCTCGCTGTCGGGCATCGGTGGTGTCGCGCGGCCAGGTATCGTCCACCGCATTGACAAGGACACCTCCGGCCTGATGGTCGCGGCAAAGACCGATCGGACGCATGAAGGGCTGGCGCGCCAGTTCAAGGCGCACAGCATCGACCGGCGATACAAGGCGATCGTGTCCGGGCTGCCACGCGTGAAGGCCGGGACGGTCGACGCCCCCCTCGCCCGGTCGCCGCAGAACCGCAAGAAGGTCGCGATCGTTTCGGGGGGCAAACACGCGATCACCCATTGGCGTGAACTTCGTGAACTTCGCGATGCGGCGCTCGTCGAATGTCGGCTGGAGACGGGGCGAACGCATCAGGTCCGCGTGCACATGGCTTCGCTCGGGCATCCGCTGGTCGGCGATCCGGTGTACGGGCGGACCAAGTCGTCACACCGCGCGCTTCTGGAAACGCTCGGTTTCCGGCGCCAGGCGTTGCATGCGGCGCGGCTGGGGTTCATTCATCCCATAACAAGCGTCGCTTTGTCGTTCGAAAGCGAAATGCCGGCTGACATGCAGGAACTGTTCAACCAGCTTCGAGTATAAGGTCTAGGACCTTCGCCGCGGTGCGGCATGGTCCAGCAAGGAGAAAGGCACGATCATGGCAAATGGCAGCAACGTCCCAGCGACGATTCCTGCGCTCGGCGGTGAGGCGAGCCTCAACCGCTATCTCGCCGAGATCAAGAAATTCCCGATCCTTGCGCCCGAGCAGGAATATATGCTCGCCAAGCGCTTTCAGGATCATGGCGACCCCGACGCGGCCGCACAGCTCGTGACCAGCCACCTGCGGCTCGTCGCGAAGATCGCGATGGGCTACCGCGGCTATGGCCTGCCGGTGTCCGAGCTCATCTCGGAAGGCAACATCGGCCTGATGCAGGGCGTGAAGAAGTTCGAGCCCGACCGGGGCTTCCGCCTGGCGACCTACGCCATGTGGTGGATCCGCGCGTCGATTCAGGAATTCATCCTGCGCAGCTGGTCGCTGGTGAAGATGGGCACGACGGCCGCGCAGAAGAAGCTGTTCTTCAACCTGCGCCGCATGAAGTCCAAGCTCGATGCGTTCGAAGAAGGCGATCTGTCGCCCGAACACCTCGCCAAGATCGCAACCGACCTGGGTGTGACCGAGGAAGAGGTGACCTCGATGAATCGCCGCATGGCGATGGGCGGCGACACGTCGCTCAACGTGCCGATGCGCGAGGATGGCGAGGGCCAGTGGCAGGATTGGCTGGCGGACGACGCGCCGTTGCAGGACTCGATCGTCGCCGACGCGCAGGAAGCCGATGTGCGCCACGACATGCTTGTGACGGCGATGGATGAGCTCAACGACCGTGAAAAGCACATCCTGACCGAACGTCGCCTGACCGACGACCCCAAGACGCTCGAGGAGCTGTCGCAGGTGTACGGCGTCAGCCGCGAACGCGTTCGTCAGATCGAGGTGCGCGCGTTCGAGAAGCTGCAGAAGGCGATGATGCGCCTGGCCGGTGGCAACCGGATGATCCCGGTCGCTGCCTGAGGCTTAGAATCGGCGGGCGATCCCGACGTAGAGTTCGAGATCGTCCGTCGTCCGATTGAGGCCGAAATTGGCGCCTGCATCGAACTGCAGATTGGCGCTGCGCTGCCAGGCGACCGACAGGCCTGCCGCGGATTTGGTCGTATGGGCGACGGGATCGTCATCCCGGAAGATCGACAGTTCCCCGGTCGCCGACAGCGTCTTGCCGACCGGCAATTGCACACCGACGACACTGCCATAGGCGATGTGCCGTCCCTGCCGGTCCTCGTCGACCGCGGCATCGATTTCCGGCGTGAGCTGGACGTTCAGATCGCCCGGGAGATCGAACGATAGCGGGACGAGCAGACTCGCATCCCAGTCCCCCGCCCCGATCGTCTGACCGCCGGTCGGGACCGTCGCGGTCCCCATGACGGCGAGCGAAAAGCCCGATCCGTCCGGGCTGCTGATGTTTCGACGCAGCGCAAGCGTGACGTCGCCAATGCCACGACCGTGATCGACCGTCCCGGCAAGGCTGTCGCGCTGCCGCTGTAGGCCGAAGGCGGTCCATCCGACCTGCGCCTCGGTCTGCGGGTCCAGACCGATACGGACCAGCGTGTCGGCGAAGGTCGTCGTATCCGCCCGCTGAGGCCCTTTATGATCGAGCGTCCAGTCGGCCAGCCCGAACTCGACCATTACGTGGCCAGGATCGAGCGTGCAGGCCGGCGTGCCGAGCCCGGGTCGATCCGCGCAGAAGTCCCGAAGGTCTTGGGCTTGGGCGGGGGCAGCGGCGATGGCCGCGAGCGAAAGGAGCAACGTGCGCATGACCCGATTCCCCTAATCCAGATTGATTAAGCGGACGTAACGAAGTCCGCGCGCCCTTCCCTCCACGGCGGCGGCTCGCTAGCAGCGTCCCCCATGGCCGCCACCGCTCGCCCATCCCCTCCCCGCCGTGGCCTGGTGCGCCGCGTCCTCGGCTGGTTCGCCAAGCTGCTGCTCGTCTTCCTGCTTGTCAGCGTCGTCATGACGATCGCCTATCGTTTCATACCGCCGCCGATTACCTGGACGATGCTGGGCGATGTCGTCTCGGGCCACGGCGTTACCAAGGACTGGACGCCGCTCGGCAGCATCGACCCGGATATGCCGCGCGCCGCGATCGCCGCAGAGGACTCGCGCTTCTGCTCGCATGCGGGCTTCGACTACAAGGCAATCGCCGCGGCCGCGTATCGGAATGCCCAGGGTGGGCGCATTCGCGGCGGGTCGACGATCAGCCAGCAGACCGCCAAGAACGTCTTTCTGTTCCAGGGCGGCGGCTATGCCCGCAAGGCGCTGGAAGCCTATTTCACCGTCCTGATCGACGCCATCTGGGGCAAGCGGCGGATCATGGAGGTCTATCTGAACGTCGCCGAGACCGGCATCGGCACCTACGGGGTCGAGGCGGGCGCGCGCCGCTATTTCAAGCACGGGGCGGGCAAGCTCAGCCCGCGCGAGGCCGCCCAGATCGCGGCCGTCCTGCCGCTGCCGAAAAAACGCGCCGGCATCGCGCCGCGCGGCTTCACCGGCCGTTATGCCGGGCTGATCCAGCGGCGGATCCCGGTGGTCCGCAACCAGGGGCTCGACGCCTGCCTGCGATGAGGCGTGTCGGCCAGGTCGGGGGAGAGCGTGCGCCCTCCCCCGGGATCCCTTACTCGACCGCCTTCTTCGCCGAATCGCCAACGTCCTTCGCCGCTGCGCCGACCGACTTGGCCGCGCCGGCGATCGCATCGTCCTTGCGGCTTTCGCTGCTGTTCTGAGTGAACAGGAAGAACACGCCGACCGCGACGACGATCAGGACCGCCAGCCCGATCAACAAGCCGCCGCCACCGCCGCTGCGACGTTCGACGACCGTCGTCGTATGGGCGGCAGGCTGCGCGCCGGTGGTCGTCGTGGTCTCGGTGTAGCGATCGTCACTCATTACGCATCCCCTCTGTCAAAAGTCGATGCGCGCGCAACGGTTTAGCCGGCCATTCCGTTCCGCCTGAGAAACAGTCTCAAAATGGCAGCTTGAACCCCGGCGGCAGTGGCAGGCCGCTCGTCAGCTTGCCCATTTCGGTCGAGGACGCGGCATCCGCTTTCGTCCGCGCGTCGTTGAACGCGGCAGCGACCAGGTCCTCGAGCATCTGCTTCTCGCTGGGTTGGAGCAGCGATTCGTCGATATCGACGCTCATGATCCGGCCCTTGGCCGACGCCTTCACCTTCACCAGGCCGCCGCCCGACACGCCCTCGACCTCGATCGTGTCGAGATTCGCCTGCGCCTTCTGCAGCTCGTCCTGGACGTTCTGCGCCATTGCCATGATGTCTTCGATACTCTTCACGCCTGATTGCCTCCGGCCAGTTTGAAATCATGGAGCTCGGCCCCCGGGAACGCCGCCAGCGCCGCGGCGACCATGGGGGTCGCCAGCACCGCCGCGCGCGCCGCCTCCGCGGCTGCCGCACTCTGTTCCGCCAAGGTGGGGTCGCCGGGGGTCGGCGACAACGTCACCTTCCACGGCTTGCCGGTGAGCGCGCGCAGTTCGACCGCGAGCTCCTTCGGCAGCTCGGCGGGCAGCGGGGTCAGATTGCTGAGAATGATCTCGGGAAAGGCGAAGCTCACCACGCGCAGCCTGTGCCAGACATCGACGGCCAGCCGCATACGGTCCGACGCATCCAGCAGGGTGTGGACGTCCCGCAGGCTCGCCGGCAATGCCGCTTCGGCCGGAGCCGCGGGCGCCGCCGATGCCGCAGGCGCGCCCTGCCCCACCGCCGGTGCCGGCACGCCCCCATGCGCGATCTGCCGCGCAAGCTCGCCCGGATCGGGCAGGCTCGCAGCGTGGATCACGCGCAGCAGCGCCATTTCCGCCGTCTCGATCGGTAGCGCCGCGCGCGCGACCTCGTCATGGCCCTTCAGCAACAGCTGCCACAGCCGGTGAAGCGCCGGGAAGCTGAGCGCGGTCGCCCATTCGGTGAGCGCCGCGCGTTCCTCGGCCGCCTGGCCGGTTGCGCTCAGATCGGCACCGATCTTGACCAGCGTCGCACCGTGAACCGTCTCAAGCAGCGTCTTGAGCACTGCGGCCGGATCGACGCCCAGGTCATATTGCTGGCGCAGATTGGTAAGCGCGCCCGCGGCGTCGCCCTCCAGCAGCTTGCCGAACAGGGTCCGGATCGCGCCGCGGTCGCTGAGGCCCAGCATGTCGCGCACGGCGTCGGCGGTCACTGCCCCGCCCTCGATGCCGGCATGGGCGATCGCCTGATCGAGGATCGACAGGCCGTCGCGCGCCGACCCTTCCGCCGCGCGCGCTACCAGCGCCAGCGCGTCCGCCTCGGCCTCGACGCCCTCGGCCTTCGCGACCTCGGCGAAATGGCCCGCAAGCAGGTCGGCCGGGATCCGCTTCAGGTCGAAGCGTTGGCAGCGCGACAGGACCGTTACCGGCACCTTGTTCACCTCGGTCGTGGCGAACAGGAATTTCACATGCCCCGGCGGCTCCTCCAGCGTCTTGAGCAGGCCGTTGAACGCGGCCTTCGACAGCATGTGGACTTCGTCGATGATGTAGATCTTGTAGCGTGCCGAGACGGCGGCGTAGCGCGACGCCTCGATAATCTCGCGGATGTCATCGATACCGGTGTGGCTGGCGGCGTCCATCTCGATCACGTCGATATGGCGCCCTTCGGCGATCGCACGGCACGGTTCACACACCCCGCACGGGTCGATCGTCGGCCCGCCCTGGCCGTCGGGGCCGATGCAGTTGAGCGCCTTTGCGATCAGCCGCGCGGTCGACGTCTTGCCGACCCCACGGACGCCCGTCAGCAGGAAGGCGTGCGCCAGCCGGTCGCGCCGAATCGCATTGGCCAACGTCGTGACCATCGCGTCCTGGCCGATCAGCTCGCGGAAGGTCTGCGGCCGATATTTGCGGGCGAGCACACGATACGCCGCGCCCTTGGGCTGCGGGGGTTCGCCGAGGTCGAGAGAGTCGGACATTGCGGGTCTTCTCTAGGCGGTCGAGGGAGCGTTGTCGAAGGCTTCGCGGTGCGATGCTCGATGTTGCCGGCGCAGGCTGAGCGCCGCATGATGCCTCCCGCATCGACGAGGAGAAAGACCATGCTCAGGATGATCGGACTGGCGGCGACCTGCTTTGTCTCCGTCGCCGCGTCGGCCCAACTCGCACCGGGCGTTCGCATGCCCGCCGAGATCGGCGCGGCCTATGGCCGGCTCGGCGAGGCGATGATGGCGCACGACGCCGCCGGCGTTCGCGCGGTCTGGGCGGAGGACTTCGTCGTCAATTCGCCCGACAATCGCGTCCTGACCCGCGAGCAGGTGATCGAAGCGATGGAAAGCGACTTCCTGAACTACAAGGATTTCCGCAAGCACATCAGCTTCATCGGCGAGAAACCCGAAGTGACGGTGGTCATGGGATATGACACGATGGTCCCGCTGAAAGGCCCCGGCGCCGGCAAACAGGTCATGCGCCCATTCACCGATGTCTGGGCCAAGCGCTCCGACGGCTGGCGGCTGATCGCACGGCAAGCCACCATTGCAGAGGCCCGGTAGCAGCGACCGCACCCCAAAAGTTGCGATACCGCGGTCCATTCGTCAGCCTTCGTCACTTTTGTCACTTTTGTCACTTTTGCCGCAGATGCGGCGGCACGGGCGGATCGCGCAGCGCCGCAAGGCCGGCGGCGTTGTCGCTGAAATGGCGCGTGCCGACAAATTCGCCGCGATATCTTCGCGGCACGAGCACGCCCACGGTCGCGCGTTCAAACAGGATGTCGAAGCGTTCGGCACGGGCGCGGGAGAGCGCATTATCCCAGGCAGCGGCGAAACTCTGCGCACCCGGCCGACCGCGCAAGCGATAGGCACTGGTCCGCGTCGATCCGACCGCCCGCGCGGCGGCGTTCACGCTGCAGGTTTCAGCGAGTGCGGCGATGAAACGCTGCTGGCGCTCCGCGGACCAGCCGTCGTGGCGAGAACGGGCCATGGGGACGGGCGTGAAGGCGATTGGAGAAGGGTCTGAGTCGCTCATCCGCCAGGGTGGAGCAGATTTGCGCCATGTAGGAAAGTTCTATTTTTGTTCGCGACGTCACCGCA
Organism: Roseomonas aeriglobus; assembly: GCA_016937575.1. NCBI lineage: Bacteria > Pseudomonadati > Pseudomonadota > Alphaproteobacteria > Acetobacterales > Roseomonadaceae > Muricoccus > Muricoccus aeriglobus. The sequence continues at coordinate 1,912,107 of JAFHKN010000002.1, forward strand.
CGTGACGATCCTGCGCCATGCGTTGGTGAAGGACGCGAATGATGCGCAAGACATCGCCATCCGACCGGAAATAAATGAAGTGCCGCAACGCCGTGACGCGACGCGTGCCCGCTGTCGCGCCTAGATACGGCCGTCCGCTTTCCGGCGCGTCGGTCAACGCCGTGAGCTTCGTATTCAGGAGCGTCTGATACCGGACGGCCTGGGCCAGGCCGAACGCCTGCTCGGTCCAGTTGAAGATGCTACGAAGGTCGGCCTCGGCCGCGTTGGTAAGTTCAAGCCGCAAGGCGTTTGCGGAGCAAATCTTCGAGAATGTCGTCGGGACTGAGTGTGCTCAGTCCACTCGTCTCACCCTCTTCCAGCGCAGTTAGCACCGACTGACGGTCGGCCACGGCATCTTCGATGAGATCGGACAAAAACGTGGTCGTATCGGCATATCCCGCCGCCTCGACCTGGGTGTCGATTCGGCGCTTGAGCGCGTCGGGAATTACGATCGTCGCCATGGGTCAAAGATGGCGGATGCCGGTGCATAACTCAAGGGCAGGCGTCAGACGTCTGGTTCGTCAGACGATCCAGCGGGGATGGCATGCCGCGGACCAACGCGCCTGACGCCGACGCACGATGCAGATCAACCCTTAGCCGAACCTGCCCGCCGTTTGAAAAGATACCTCGACCATCGCAAGCGTCCTGTGGGTCGAAAACAGCGGCCGGGAAAAGGATGCGAACAGCAGATGCCCGTCGCGGTCACGAAATTGCGTCGGCTTTGCTTTGGTTGTACATACCGGCTTGTATTCGACCGACGATGCGGCTGGCGCATTCTGCTGGAGACCTTCGAACTCTCCTGCGGCAAGGTTGAGCCGTTGCCTGTAGTGCGGGACAAACGTCGAGAGTTCGAGCGCACGATCCGATGGACGCAGGTTTATCGGATAAGCGGGCACAGTGCTTTCGGTCGCTGCGGTATATGCGGCTTCGAGAACGGTGCAGTCTTGCGATTCCGGCGATCAAATTTTCACCAAAGCGGGCGACGATAAGACTGTCAGGACAAGCACTACTGAAACAGCAAATTTTTGGGCCACCACGCCATCTCTGCTGGTGCGTCGGAACAACTTCATGTGTGTAGGTAAATTGCATTCCGGGATGAGGTCCGCGCCGCGGCGAAGCCGCGTCGTCGGACGGGCCGCTGGCCCGCCGGCCACGCTTGCGCGTCTCGGGCTGGCGCAGCCAGCGCCGTGCGCGCTGCGCGGTGGGAGCCGGGACGACCCGGGGCGAAATCGTTGTGGCTGCTGCCTTCCGGCCCTGACCAGGTTGGCGACGACCCCGTCCGCCCGACTCCCGCGTGCCAGATAGGGGAGCCGGGCGGCGCGATCAAGTCGCTGTTTGGCCGTTACGACTTAGCGGCGGAAGCAGCGGCGTTCCGGTCCGTACCAGCCATCGACCCAGACGCAGCGCACGCGGTTGCCACGCCAGCCGCGATCCCAGCCGCGATTCCACCCACCACGGTTCCAGCCCCGGTCGCCGCGCCATCCGCGGTTCCAGTTCCGGCGGTCGTGTCCACGGCCGCGATCATATCCGCGATCCCAGCCGCGGCCGTCATTCCAGCCATGGCGCTGCGCCTGTGCAGGGGTCGGCGTTACGGCACTTGCGGCGATAAGGCCGGCAGCGGCCAATGCGATCATCTTCATGACCTTACTCCTCTCTTACACGCCCGATACGCGGGCTCCTGGAGAGAAGAATGGGTCGGCGGCCATGCACGTTCCCTGAATGCGGCGTTATCCCGCGTTCATCGTCCGCGCATGTCGCGCGCCTCGGCCGGCACGCGGACGGTCAGGCCATCGATCGCGGCCGTCAGCGCGATCTGGCACGCAAGCCGGCTGGTTCGCGTGGCGCCGGCGGCGAGGTCGAGCATATCCTCCTCCTCCTCGCTCGCCCGCGGCAAGCGGTCGAAATCCTCCGCCGCGACGATGACATGGCAGGTGGAGCAGGCCATCTGGCCCTCGCACGTTCCCTCAAGCGGCTGGCCGGCGGCCTGGGCGAGGCGCAGCAGCGTGTCGCCGGCCTGCCCCACCACGTCCGAAACGCCCCCGTCGGGGCCGATCATTCGGACGCGGATCATGCGGCGGCGCGCTGGTCTGCCGCGGCGGCGGTAATACGGGCCATGGCGGTATCGATATCCTCGGACGTGGTGTAGCGGCCGAAGCCGATGCGAATGCTTTCGCGCGCCTGCCCGTCGGTCAGCCCGATCGCGCGCAGCACATGGCTCGACCGACCCGATCCGCTGGCGCAGGCCGACCCGGCGGAAAAGGCGATGTCGCGCAACTCGCTCATCAACCGCGCAACGTCGAGGCCGGGGAGCCGCACGTTGAGGTTGCCAGGGTAGCGGTGCGCGCACGACCCGTTGACCTGCCAATCGGGACCAAGGTGGTGCAGGGCGCGGTCGAACAGGGCAGCGACGTGCATATTGTCCTGTGTCCGGCGAGCTTTCGCCACTGCCGCGGCGGCGCCGAAGCCGGCGCATAGGGCGGGGCTGAGCGTGCCGGATCGCCCCCCTGCTTCCTGCCCGCCGCCGTGGAGCAACGGCGTGAGCGCCACTCCGTCGCGAATCCACAGCGCGCCGATACCCTTTGGACCGTGGATCTTGTGCGCGGATAGGGCGATCAGGTCGCAGCCGTTGGGAATGGGCACGCGGCCATAGCCCTGTACCGCATCGCACAGGAACAAGGCTCCGGCGGCATCGGCAATCTCGGCGAGGTCGGCGATCGGCTGGATTACGCCGATCTCGTTGTTGACGAGCATCGCAGCGACGAGCGCGGTGCCGGGGCGGATCGCTTCGCGCGCGGCGGCAAGGTCGACCAGGCCGTCGCGCCCCACCGGCAGAACGGTGCAGGCGGCACGCGACTGCGCGGTCTCCAGGACCGCGGCATGTTCGGTGGCGATCGTGACCACGGGGCCGGTCGTGCCCTGGATCGCCCAATTGAGCGCCTCGGTCGCCCCGCCGGTGAAACTGACCGTGCCGCCGGCGGGAAGAAGTGCTGCGACCTGCGCCCGCGCCACTTCGACCGCGGCCTTGGCCTTGCGTCCCGCCGCGTGGGGGGAGTGCGGGTTGGCAAAGCCATCGCGCAGCCAGGGGACCATCGCGTCGAACGCCTCGGGCGCGAGCGGCGTCGTCGCCTGGTAATCGAGATAGATCACAGCGCTTCTTCGGCCGGATCGCCCCGCGCGCGCAGGTCGCGGGCGACGTCGGCCCAGGCACTGATGAAACGCTCGACATCGGCCGGCGTGGTGTCGCGCGAGAAGCTGACGCGAACGACCTCGCCCGCCGCCGCCCCTTCCCAGCCCATATGGGCAAGGACGTGGCTGGGACGCATCGTGCCGGAGGAGCAGGCCGACCCCGCCGACACCGCGATGCCCGCCAGGTCGAAGCGAATGAGCTGCGCCGCCGCCGACAGACCGGGCATTCGGTATGACGCGATGTGCGGGGCGCGGAGCGAATGGCCCGCGACGATCTGGCCGCCCAGCGATTCGATCGCCGAATCGAGTCGCGCGCGCAGCGTCGCCATGGCGGCCAGGTCTTCGCCGATCGTGACCGCCGCGGCGAAGCCCAGCGCCGCGGGCATGTTCTCGGTACCGCCGCGATAGCCTCGCTCCTGCCCGCCGGTCGGCAGCAGTAGCGACAGGTCGCGGACGAGCAGCCCGCCGATGCCGGCCGGGCCGCCGCGCTTGTGGCCCGAAATCGCGATCAGGTCGGCGACCTCCTGCGGCGGATGGTCGTTCCAGGCAGCCGGCATCTGCGCGGCATCGACGAACAGCCTGCCGCCGGCGGCGCGGACGATCTCGGCGATCTCGGCGATCGGCTGGATGACGCCCGTTTCGCTGTTCGCCCATTGCACCGCGACCAGAGCGGGCGCCGGCGCGACCGCCAGTTCGTGGCCGAGCACGTCGAGGTCGAGCACGCCATCGGCCCGCACCGCCAGACGCACCGCCTCGGGCGCAGCGCGCAACACCGCCTCATGTTCGGTCGCGCCGACCAGCACGCTTCTTACCTGCGCGCGGGTCAGGGCCATCGCGATCGCTTCGGTGGCACCACTGGTCAGGATCAGCTCGCCCGGCCAGCGATACGCCGCCTTCAGCACGTTGCGCGCGCTTTCCAGCATCGCCCGCGCCGCGCGCCCCTCGGCATGCGGGGAGGACGGATTGGCCCAGCCGGCCAGACCGCGCACGACCGCCTCGGCGGCCTGGGGCAGCATCGGCGTGGTTGCCGCGTGATCTAGATAGAGACGATTGGCCACGGGACTCCCGATCGATTCGATTTCGTTGCGCCCGCGTGCGGCCTTCTTATATAGCGCCCGCAATTCCCACGCGCCATTCCAACGCGCCAGCCTCCTTCGCAGGTTCCGAACGTCATGCCAGAAGTCATTTTCCCCGGTCCCGAAGGTCGCCTTGAGGGCCGTTTCGCCCCGGCGCCCCGCCCGCGCGCACCGGTCGCCATGATCCTGCACCCGCATCCGATGTCGGGCGGCACGATGAACAACCGCATCGTGCAGGAACTCTACAAGACGTTCCAGCGCCGCGGCTTCGCGACGCTCCGGTTCAATTTCCGCGGCGTCGGCAAGAGCCAGGGGACGTTCGACAACGGCGTCGGCGAGCTGAGCGATGCGGCAAGCGCGCTCGACTGGGTACAGAGCTTCCATCCCGAAGCGTCGACGACCTGGGTCGCAGGCTTCGGGTTCGGCGCCTGGATCGGCATGCAGCTGCTGATGCGCCGCCCGGAAATCCGCGGCTTCATCTCGATCGCGCCGCCGGCGAACATGTTCGACTTCACCTTCCTGGCGCCCTGCCCGTCGTCGGGCATCATCATCCAGGGCGAGGCGGACGAGGTCGTGACGCCGATCGCGGTGCAGAAGCTGGTCGACAAGCTGCGCACACAGAAGCACATCACGATCCACCACGACACGATCCCGGGTGCCAACCATTTCTTCGAGCACGAGATGGACCAGCTGATGGGGAGCGTGGATCGGTACTTGGATATGCGGCTCGATCCCAATTCGCCCATAAAATAGGCGAATTGGGAGCCCGCAGTGGATTAGCGAAACGCTAATCCACGCCCGCGGCGAGCCCGGCCGGCGGTGCGAAGCTCCGGCCGACGGCATCGGCTTTGCCGATGCCCGCGCTAGGCTCCTAAGAGCAGCCCTTCGACAAGCTCAGGCCGAACGGCTGGGTGGCCAAGCTCATCTTGCCGCCCGCGAACCCATTCTGCCTTCGCAAACGCCCCGCCGCAGGCCAGACGCGGCGTCACAGCGTCCAGATGAGCACATTCCCCACCAGCACGCCTGCGCAGACGAGCATCAGCACGCCTTTCGTGCGGCTATCGCCCCCTGCGCGGATCAGGCGGATGCCGCCGAAGACGAGCGCGAAGACGGCGAGCATCGTGATGGTCGGGGCGAGTTTGGCGATGGCATCCATGCTCCTGTCCATCGCACCGCTGCGATTCACTCGCAACACTCGACCACGGGGCATCCCGTCTGCTATGGGCGCCGCGCATTCCGACAGGCCAATGATTTCGCGCGAGGTTTCCCTGCGCGCCACACATGAAGGACGTATCCGCCGATGAGCGATTCGATCGCTGCCCCGACCGTGCTTGAACCGACCGCCGCACTGACCGTCGAAACGGTGACCAAGGTCCACCACTGGAACGAGCACCTCTTCAGCTTCGCGATCACGCGCCCGGCAAGCTTCCGCTTCCGTTCGGGCGAATTCGTGATGATCGGGCTGCAGGGCGAGAACCGCCCGCTGCTGCGCGCCTATTCGGTCGCATCGCCGTCGTGGGACGAGGAACTCGACTTCCTGTCGATCAAGGTCGAGGACGGGCCCCTGACCTCGCGCCTGCAGAAGATCCAGATCGGCGACCAGATCTATCTGGGCCGCAAGCCGACCGGCACGTTGGTCACCGACGCGCTGACGCCGGGCAAGCGGTTGTTCCTGCTGGCGACGGGCACCGGCTTGGCCCCGTTCCTCAGCCTGATCCGCGACCCCGACGTGTACGAGATGTTCGAACAGGTCATCGTCGTCCACTCGGTCCGCCGCGTAAGCGATCTCGCCTATCGCGAGGTGCTCGAAGCGAAGCTGGCGGGCGATCCGCTGGTCGAGGATCAGGCCGCGGCGCAGCTGCATTACGTGCCGACCGTGACGCGCGAGGATTTCCCGACGCAGAAGCGCATCGGGACGATGATCGAGGACGGATCGCTGTTCGACGGGATCCCGGGCGAGGCGAAGCTCGATCCGGCAACCGACCGCGTGATGCTGTGCGGTAGCATGGCGATGATCCGCGACACGGCGGCGATGCTCGACGGGATGGGGTTCACCGAAGGGTCGAATGCCAACCCGGGCGATTACGTGATCGAGCGGGCGTTCGTGGGGTGATAAGGGCGCCCGGCTTCGAGCCGAGCCCTGACCGCCGTCATCTCCGCGAAGGCGGGGATAAATTCCGGCTGACCTGTCGATAGAGCCGATAGACCAGCGACTATTGATCCCCGCCTTCGCGGGGATGACGGCTGGTTGGTTTCAATCCGACCCGCCCAACACCGCCGCATAGGCGTCCGGATCGGCATTTCCGCCCGATACCAGCACCAGCATATTTTCCTGCGGTTCGACCTTGCCCGCCAGCAGCGCCGCGATTCCCACGGCGCCGCCCGGCTCCACCACCAGCCGTAACTTCGCCGCCGCCCAGCGCTGCGCCGCGCGGACTTCGGCTTCGGTCACCGCCACGCCCGTAGCACCCCGACGCGACAGGACGTCGAAGGTCAGCTGCGACACCCGCTTCGTCTGAAGCGAATCGCAGGACGTATAGGGCGCGTCGGCCGGCACTTCCTCGATCCAGCCCGCTTCCAGACTGCGGCGCATGTCGTCCCAGCCTTCGGGTTCGACGACCGTGATCGTCGCTTCGGGCAGCGCCAGCGCGAGTCCCGCCGACAAGCCACCACCGCCGCAGGGGCTCACGACATGCTCGACCGGACCCCAGCCGATCTCTTCGAACTGGTCCTCCGCCTCGATCCCCGCGCTCCCCTGCCCTTCGATCACCCAGGCGTCGTCGAAGCTCGGCACCAGCACCGCGCCGCGCGCGTGCGCCAGATGCGCGGCGATCTTTTCGCGGCTGTCGGTGAAGCGGTTGCACCCGACGACCTCGGCGCCCAGCGCCAGCGTCGAGTCGCGTTTCACCTTCGGCGCGTCGTCCGGCATCACGATGACGGCGGGCATGCCGAGTTCGCGCGCGGCCCAGGCGACCCCCTGCGCGTGATTGCCGGACGAGAAAGCGACCACGCCCCGCTTGCGCGCCTCTTCATCCACCGCGGTCAGTCGGTGCCAGGCACCACGGATCTTGAACGCGCCGATCGGCTGCAGCGACTCGGCCTTGAAGGCCAGTTCGACCCCACGAATCTCGGCGCGCAGCAGCGGTGTCGGGGGCAGCAGATCGGCCATCTTGGCCGCGGCATCGCGCACGCCGGCGCGGGTGGGTTGTCGCACGATGGTCACGCTTCATCCCTGCCGCAAAATGGTACGCAACGAAACTCTTTACATGCTCGTTCGACGACCCTATTTCGCCGCCTCCGCTGCCCCATGGGACTTCCACCGCAAGGCAGTGTTCGTGAACTGAAAGTCCGGGGCCACAGCCCTGGCATTGGAGGTCCCTTGAGTTGCACCAGCAAGATTGCGCGCTGGGGCTAGCTGCCCCAACAACGGGTCGTAACGCCGTTGAGATCGCCAAGGGCAAGCCGGTTCAGCCGGTGACGCTCGTTCGTCCGCACGCTGCTGCGCGGGCCGCCCGGTTCTTCGTGGAGAAGTTCCCGGGCCGGTCGATGTATGCGGTGAAGGCGAACCCGAGCCCTGAGCTGCTTCAGATCCTGTGGGATGCAGGCGTGACGCATTACGACGTCGCGTCGCTGGGCGAGGTTCGCCTGGTCGCCCGCACGTTGCCGCAGGCGACTCTGTGCTTCATGCACCCGGTCAAGGCCGAGGAAGCGATCCATCAGGCGTATTTCGAGCATGGCGTCCGCGTCTTTTCGCTCGATTCGATGGAAGAGCTGGACAAGATCGTCGCGGCGACGTCGTGGAACGGCGTGCCCGCCGCCGACCTGACGCTGTGCGTCCGCATCCGCGTGTCGTCGGACCTGTCGAAGCTCAGCCTCGCATCGAAGTTCGGCGTGATGCCGGAGGAAGCCAAGGCGCTGCTGTTCGCTGCCCGCCAGGCGGCCGATGCGCTGGGCATCTGCTTCCACGTCGGTTCGCAGGCGATGTCGCCCGACGCCTATGCGCAGGCGATGGAGCGCGTGCGCGCGGCCATCGTCGAGGCAGCGGTGACGGTCGATGTGATCGACGTCGGCGGCGGCTTTCCGAGCATCTATCCGGGCATGGAGCCGGTCGCGCTCGAGCGCTATTTCGAGACGATCCACCGCGCGTTCGAGTCGCTGCCGATCAGCTATTCGGCCGAACTGTGGGCCGAGCCGGGTCGTGCGCTGTGCGCCGAGTATAGCTCGATCATCGTCCGCGTCGAAAAGCGTCGTGGCGACGAACTGTATATCAACGACGGTGCCTATGGCGCATTGTTCGACGCCGCGCACATCGGCTGGCGCTTCCCGGTCCGCCTGCTGCGCGAGCCCGACAGCAATGCCAGGGACATGGCGTTCAGCTTCTACGGCCCGACCTGCGACGATCTGGACCATATGACCGGCCCGTTCCTGTTGCCGGCGGACATCCGCGCGGGCGACTATATCGAGGTCGGCATGCTCGGCGCGTACGGTTCGGCCATGCGTACCGCGTTCAACGGCTTCGGTTCGGACCAGACGGTCATCGTCGAAGACGAACCGATGGCGTCGCTGTACGCCGAGGTCGAACCAGCTGTCGCTTCGAACGTCGTCAAGCTGTAACGCACGACCATCACACGAAATCGGCGGTGGGGCCCGGACCGGGCCCCGCCGTCCAAACGGGTTTCCGCGTCCCCACCTGAACGACGCCGGCTAGACTATGGGAGTTCCCATGACCGACACCCTGACCAAGACCGCGGCGGCCAACGCCCCGATCAACGATACCCGCAAGGCCGAACTGCTGTCGAAGCAGGTCAAGCACATCGACATCAAGAGCTTCGACGCGCGCCCGATCGTCGATGCGATGGCGGACATGAGCTTCACCAGCCGCGATCTCGGCCGTGCGACCAAGATCTACAACGACATGCTGGCCGACAAGGACTGCACGGTCTGCCTGGTGATCGCCGGGTCGACCTCGGCCGGCGGCTGCATGGACCTGTATGCGGAGCTGGTGCGCAACAACATGGTCGACGTGATCGTCGCCACCGGCGCCACCATCGTCGACATGGACTTCTTCGAAGGCCTTGGCCACAAGCACTATCAAGCGCTTGAAATCCCGGACGACGACACGCTGCGTTCGCTGTACATCGACCGCATCTACGACACGTACATCGACGAAGAACAGCTGCAGGACTGCGACTTCACGATCAACAAGATCGCGGAATCGCTCGAGCCCAAGCCGTATTCGAGCCGCGCGTTCATCCGCGAGATGGGCAAGTACCTCGTCGAGCACGGCAAGAAGGACAACAGCCTGGTCAAGCTCGCCTACGAGCATGACGTGCCGATTTTCTGCCCGGCGTTCGTCGATTCGTCGGCCGGCTTCGGCCTGGTGAAGCATCAGGTCGATGCGGCGAAGGAAGGCCGCCCGTACATGGTGCTCGACGCCATCGCCGACTTCCGCGAGCTGACCGAAATCAAGATCAAGGCGGGCACCACCGGCCTGCTGATGATCGGCGGCGGCGTGCCGAAGAACTTCATCCAGGACACGGTCGTCTGCGCCGAGATCCTGGGCCACGAGGACGTCGAAGTGCATAAGTACGCGGTGCAGATCACCGTCGCCGACGTGCGCGACGGTGCCTGCTCGTCGTCGACGCTTCAGGAAGCGGCCAGCTGGGGCAAGGTGAACACCGGCATCGAACAGATGGTGTTCGCCGAAGCCGGTTCGGTGATGCCGCTGCTGGCGAGCGATGCGTATCACCGTGGTCACTGGAAGGACCGGGCGAAGCGCGGCTGGGCGAAGCTGTTCGCCTAAGCCGCACGCAGATAGCCAAGCTATCGGCGAGACGGCGCTAGGCCGGCCGGCACGGGCCGAGCCCGCGTCCGACGTCACGGGATTTACTCCCGTGACGGCCCCCTATGAGTTGCCTATCGCAATCGAATGATGCAGCCTCCCCCCGCGACCACCGGGGGGAGGCTTTTTCATGCACCAGGACATTCTGAAACCCGTCGTCGTCCTGATCGCCTGGACGCTCGTGATGTGGGCCTGGATGCTCGCCAAGCGCATCCCTGCGCTGAAGGCGGCGGGCATCGACCTCACCAAGCTGACCGGCAGCAAGACCGGTGACGCCGACCGCGTGCTGCCGGCCAAGGTCCAATGGCCGGCGCACAACTACAATCACCTGATGGAGCAGCCGACGATCTTCTACGCGGTGGCGATCGTCATCGCGCTGACGGGGACCGGCAACGGGGTCAACGCCTGGCTGGCGTGGGGCTATGCGGGCTTGCGGATCGTGCATTCGCTGGTGCAGGGGACGGTCAACAAGGTGGGCCCGCGCTTCGTCCTGTTCGTTGCCTCGACGCTGTGCCTGGTGGCGCTGACGCTGCATGCCGCTATGGCTGTGTTCCATGGCTAAGGGCGAAGGATTCGAGCGGCACAAGCAGCCGTGGACCGCGGCGGAGCTGCAGAAGCTCCATACGCTGGCGAAAAAGGGCATGGCGCTCAAGGCGATCGCCAAGGCGCTGACCCGCAGCGAGGAATCGGTGAAGGACCGCGCAAAGGCCGACGGGTTGAATATCGCGAAGCTGCGATAGGTCGATCGCCCTCACCCTTCCCACCGCCTGACGGCGGCGGCCCCTTCCCTCTCCTGGCGGGAGAGGGAGGGAGGCGCGAAGCGCCGGAAGGGTGAGGGTGATCGAGATTTAAGCGAACATCCGCCGTACGCTGCGATCCAGCATCACGAGCTGCCACAGCGTCCGGCCGTGCTCGGCGCGGCCCGCGCGATGGTCCTCCGCCAGCCGGTCGAGTGCCGCGCGATCGAACCAGGCGCCCAGCACCGGCGACTTGCTCAGGCTCGCCGCTTCTCCGGCAAGCTCGCGGCGGAACCACGCGCTGACCGGCGTCACGAAGCCCATCTTCGGCCGGTAGAGCACGTCCTTCGGCAGCCAGGGTTCGAGCGCTTTCTTCATCAGCCATTTGCCCTGCCCGCCCTGGATGCGCATCCGCTCGGGCAGGGTCGCGGCGAATTCGAGCAGGCGGTGGTCGAGCAGCGGCTCGCGTGCTTCCAGGCTGACCGCCATCGAGGTGCGATCGACCTTGGTCAGGATGTCGCCCGGCAACCAGTGATGGATGTCGGCATATTGCGCGGCGTCGAGGCCCGAGCGCGCCGGCGCCGCCCGCATCGTCGCGATCATCGCATCCTCGCCGCGATGCCCGCCCAGGCTGCGGCGGAAGGCGTCGCCGTAAAGCCGGTCGCGGGTCGCGGGCGTCGTCACGCCGACCGCGCGCGCGTAGGCGGTGGCGCCATCGTCGGCGAGCGCGAGCAAGGTCGACTTCGCCCGCAGCGGACGCGGCGCCCAGTCGGCCTTGGGATAGAGCCGGCCGAGCGTCCCGAACAATTTTTGCCGCATGTCACCCGGCAGCAGGCCGCGGACGCTCTCCTCGGCGGCATGGAAGCGGTAGCGGCGGTATCCGGCGAACGCCTCATCCGCGCCATCCCCCGACAGCGCGACCGTCACGCTCTCGCGCGCCAGTTCGCACACCCGGTAGGTGGCGAGCGCGGAGGCATCGGCGAAGGGTTCGTCAAACGCGTGGACCAAAGTGTCGATCAGCGCGAAGTCGTCGGCTGCGACAGTTCGGGTGCGGTGGTCGGTCGCGAAACGGTCGGCGACCGCGCGGGCATAGGCGCTTTCGTCATGCCCCGCCTCGTCGAAGCCGATCGACAGCGTCTTGACCGCGCGCGGGGACGCCTCCGCCATCAGTGCGACGACCGCCGAGCTGTCGACCCCGCCCGACAGGAAGGCGCCGAGCGGCACGTCGGCGACCATCCGGCTGCGCACCGATGCGCGCAGGCGATCGATCATCTCGGCCTCAAGGTCCCTGGCCGAGCCTTTGGCGCGCTGCGAGAAGTCGATGTCCCACCAGCGGCGGGGGGCCGGGACCGGCTTGCCGCGTTCCAACTGCAACAGCCCGGCGGCGGGCAGCTTCTTCACGCCCGCGACGATGCAGGCATGGTCGGGGACGTAGCCGAGCGCCATGAAATCCTCGACCGCGCGGACGTCGACGTCGCGCCGGACGAGCGGATGCGCCAATAACCCCTTGAGTTCGGATGCGAAGGCCACCGCACCGTCGCTCAGCTCGACATAATGGAGCGGCTTCACGCCCAGCCGGTCGCGGACCAGCGTCAGCGTGTTGGCATCGGCATCGTGGATCGCGAAGGCGAACATGCCGGCCAAGCGGTCGAGCAGCCCCGCCCCCCAGGCGCGCCAGCCGTGGAGCAGCACTTCGGTATCGCCCGAGGTGACGAAACGCGCGCCCTTCGCCTCCAATTCGGCACGCAGTTCGGCGAAATTATAGACCTCGCCATTATAGGTGATCGTCAGGCTGCCGGCCTGCATCGGCTGCGGCGATCCGGCGACGTCGATGATCGACAGGCGCCGGTGACCGAGCCCGACGCCGCTGCCGGTCCACACCCCCGCCCCATCCGGGCCGCGATGCGCCTGGGCGTCGGTCATGGCGACGATGCGGGCCGGATCGACCGGTTTGGGCGTGCCGGGGTAGAAGATCCCCGCGATGCCGCACACGCGCCTAGCGCCCCGAAAGGACGGTGTCGGTGACCTTGGCCGGAGAGCCCGCGGCGCTCAGGAACGCGGCGATCGCGGCGCGGGTGTCCGCGCCGCGGCCCTTTACGGCCGAAACATGCAGCGCCACGCCCGCCTGTCGCCCACCCGTCAGCTTCGCCTTCAGCGTCTGCACCTTCACCTGATTGTCGCTCGCGGTAACCATATCGCCGACGCGATACCAAGTCCCGACCAGACGTTCCACCGCGCCCGCCGTGGTAATCCGCTCGATCCGGCCGTTTTGTAGCGGCGCTTCGTCCATGACCTTCACCCAGCGGTCGTTCTCGGCAAGCGTCCCCTGGCCGAAGGCGACGAGTTCATGCCCCTCGCGCTGCCCGGCATAGACCGCAACCGCGACGTCGACGACATGGCCGCGGGCATCGGCGTAGCGACCATATAGGTGGTGATCGGCGGTCGGATAGCTCGGCTGCCAGAAGGCGCGTTGATCGATGCCGACCCGGCGCCAGCCCGGCACGTCGGGCAGATAGAGCTGCGTCGGCAGCGCATCGGCGCGCGACGCGATGACCGCGCCGGTCAGGTACGCAAGCGCGGCGACGGCGATCGCCACAGCGCCGACCAGGCCATCCTTGGCCGGCCGAAACGGCGTGGGGGCAATGCGGTCGATATCGACCCAGGAAGCGTCGGGATCGCGATCGAACCAGCGCCAGCCGATCGCGAGAACGCCCGCCATGACCAGGGCAAAGAACACCCAGCCGTAGACGATATGGTCGAACCCCGTCGCCGCTTCGACCGAGGTCAGATGCGCGGCGTAGATCGTGCCGAACGCGCGAACGCCGTTCGCCAGCACCGGCACGACCATCGCCATCGCGAAGAAGGCGGCCCGGCGGGGCCAACTGACGTAGCAGACGTTGGCGACGAGCGCGCCATAGGCGATCATCGCGATGACGAACTTCGCGCCCGAACAGGCCTCCGCCACTTCGAACCAGCCGGTCGGCGTGGTGATCAGCACGCCATCGGTCGTGGCGGGCACGCCGAAAAGGTGGAGCAGCGGGACCGCGATGTCGCGGGTGACGACCTGTAGCGGCGCATCGAGCGATTCGCCGAAGGGGACGAGAAAGAGCAGATAGGCGAGCGGAAACAGCAGTGCGCGGGTGACCTGCGGTCCCAGCAGCGCGACGACCGCACCTTGCAGCATCAGGATCAGGCCGGTGTGGCGAAACAGCGCGACGCCGGCAATATCGCCCAGGAACCAGGCCGCTGCACCCAGTGCGCCGACGGCCACGCCCGGCCACCAGGCGGCGGGGGCCAGGCGCGCGACTTCGTCGCGGCGTTGCCACACCAGCCAGCCGACGACCGGCAGGACGAACAGGCAATGGCCGAAGGTGGTCGAGTTCCAGTAGATCTGCGCAAGGTCGGCAACGTCGCGGTGGAAGATGACCAGCGTCGCCGCCCAGACCCCGGCGAGGGTCGCAAGCGCCGTGCGCCAGCGCTCGGTCGGCGCGAAGGCGGCAGCGGGGATGGCGATGGTCATGCGCCAGCCTTTGACCGGAGCCGATCGCCCTCACCCTTCCCACCGCCCACGGCGGCGGGGCCCTTCCCTCTCCCAACGGGAGAGGGAGGGAGCGGCAGCGTCGCGGAAGGGTGCGGGCGAGCGCGGGCAAGCCTCAACAACCCATCCAACCCCGCCAATCGCGCATCCCAGCCATAGCGCGCCTGGACCTGCCGCCGCGCCGCCTGGCCCAGCGCATCCCCAGCCGCCCGATCCGCAATCAGGGCAGAGACTTCCTGCGCGAAGCCCGCGGCATCGCCCGCGGTGCGCAGCGTGCCGCCATGATCGATCCCTTCCGCCGCGACGTCGGACACGACCACCGGCCGGGCCATCGCCATCGCCTCGAGCACCTTGTTCTGGATGCCCCGCGCAATCCGCAGCGGCGCGACCGCGACAGCCGCTGCCGCCAGCCAGCCGCGGACGTCGGCGACTTCCCCTGTGACGATCACGCGGTCGCTGGCCAGTGCATGCACCTCCGCGGTCGGCGCCCGGCCGACGATCGCAAAGGTCGCCTCGGGGATTTGTGGCAGGACGTCGGTTGCGAACCAGCGGACTGCCGCGACATTGGGCGCATAATCCATCTGGCCGGTGAAGACGATCAGGGGATCACCCGCGTCGACGGGAACGAAATCGGCGTCAGGATCGAATTTGACGGTGTCGATGCCGTTTTCGACCACGCGAATGTCGCCTGTGCCGCCGATCGAGCGGAACAGCGCGGCCTCTGCATCGCTCACGAACAGGCTGGCGTCGACCCGGGCGGCGACGGCGCGGTCGAAGCGGGCGAGCAGGCGTTCCTCGCGCGCGAACAGCCAGCGCTGGGGGAAGCCCGCGCCGCGCGCATATTCGCCGAACTTGACCGAATCGACGTCGCAGAAATCCATGATCGTCCGCGCCGGCAGGTGCGTCGGCAGATATTGCGCCATCGCGCTGGAGAAGACGTAGATCGCATCGATCGGATGCGTGGCGAGAAGCTGATCCACCGCCGCCCGGAACTGCTCGTCGGCGAAGGCGGCTTCGGACACCGATCGGCCGGACAGCAAAGCTTCGATCGCCGCGCGCGGTTTCGATTTGACGCGCGGCACGATGTGCTGGCTCGCGCACAGGTCCGGCGTGTCGAGATCGCGCGGATCGTCGGCGAACGCCACCAGATGCACGTTCGCGCGCGCGTTCAGATACCGCAGCACATTGTAGGCGCGAATCTTGTCGCCGCGATCGGGTGGAAACGGCACGCGATGGGCGAGAAAGAGGATGTCCATCAGCCGAGCCCGCGCGATAGCCAGGGGCCGACCAGGTTCGCGATCGGCAGCGGCAGCGTCTTCCACAGGGCGATCTTGCGCGCGTATTTCGGATCGAGCGGGTTGACGCTGCGCGGCGCGGCATCATCGGCGGTGCGAACGTGATAGGCGAGCGGTTGCCCCTCGAAGCCCCAGTTGCGCTTGAATGCGGCAGCGCCGGTGCCGACTTTCGACCGGCCGAAGTCGAATCGCGTACAGCCGCGCCGGCGGGCATGGTTCATCAGCGCGAAGTACATCGCGTCGTTCGCGCGCAGCCCCCGCGCCGCTTCGGTGCCGCCGCCCCAATAGGGATAGACCGTCCCGCGCCAATAGAGGCTCAGTACGCTGGCGACGGGAACGCCCTGATGACGCACCGTCAGGATGTCGGCCGCGTCGCCGAACGCATCGAGCACCGCGGCAAACAGGGTTTTGGGGAAAACCGGCGTGCCGAGGTTGCGAACCGATTCGGCATAGACGCGGTAATGCGCGGCGCGATCGTCATCGACGGAGATCGTCAGCCCCTTGTCGAACGACTTGCGGACCTCGGCGCGCTGTTTGCGCGGGATCGCAAGCAATTGCGCGTCGTCGTCGGTCGCGAGATCGCGGACGAAGCCGAGATAGCTATCGGTGTTGGTGTGAAATCCGGTCGGCGCCGGCCCGCCCCGCAGTTCGAGCGAGGTCGCGCCCTGGGCCACCGCGATGCGCCAGGCGTCGTCGGCCAGCGCCTGCGCAGTCGCGGCGTCGTCGGCCAGCACCCCGCCATCGACACCGAAGCCGGCGGAGACGAGCGCCGTGCCGAACAGGCGCGACGTCACGAGCGTCAGCGGCAGGACCCCGGCGATGGCGCCGTCCGCCCCCTCGGCGACCAGATAGCGGTCCTGCTGCCCACATCCCCTGGCGACCGCGGCGCTCCACTCGGCGAGATGGAAGGGCGTGCCCTCCGGGTGGGCGGCGACATAGGCGGCGATGCGCGGTGCGTCGTGAGTGTCCGCCGGGCGGATGGCAACGGGCCTGGCAAGCAAGGGCATCGTCACTGCAACCGCTCCGCTTCCCGCGCGACGACATGGTCGACGCGGCCCCAATCATGGCGGCGGATCAGATGACGCAGCTTGCCCGCCATCGCGCCCAGGCGGGTGTAATGCCGCAGCCTGGACTTGAGAGGTGCACCCGCAACCCGGGGCTGATCGGGATCGACCTCCCATGGGTGAAAATAGAAGACGCCGGGGCGGCCGGCGCGCGCGTTCACCTGCCGCACGGCCTGATCGGTCAGTACGCTCGGCAACAGGCGGAAAAAGCCGCCCCCCGTGGTCATGCTGCGTCCGGCGATGCGGATCATCGTGACCGGCAGTTCGATGAAATCGCTGCCCGCGACCGGGCGATGCGCGGCGATCGGCGCATCCGCCCAGCCGTAATGGTCGTGGCGGATGGGGGCGACGCTGGAGGAATAGGCATAGCCCTCCTCGGCGAGGATCGGATGCGCCCACGGCGTGCGCGGATCGATCGAGAAGCTCGGCGCGCGATAGCCGGTGATGGCGACGCCGCCGGCATCCTCCAGCGCGGCGCGAGAGCGGCGAAGGTCGGCACGAAACCGGTCGGGCGTGAAGGTGAAGACCCGCGCGTGGTCGTAACCGTGGCTGGCGAGCTCATGCCCTTCATCCACGATGCGGCGCATCAGCGCGCCGTGACGCTCGGCCACCCAGCCGAGCGTGAAGAAGGTCGCCTTGACGCCGCTTTCCCCGAACAGGTCGAGCACGCGGGTCGTGTTGTCGGCGACGCGGGACTGCAGCCCGTCCCAATCGGCGCGCGCGATCGTATTCTCGAAGGCGCCGACCTGGAACCATTCCTCGACATCGACGGACAGGGCATTCTGCATGGGGTCGGAGCCTATCGGTGATGTCTTACAAAGTCGTCAGTGACCGCACGCGAGTCCGTCATTCCCGCGCAGGCGGGATGACGACGGTTTGGGCGGCGCTCAGCCCAGCTTGCCTCGCAACTCGCCGGCGTCGCCGCGGCCGGTTTCCATCCAGTCGACCATCAGCGTTAGGATGCGACGCATGGCTTCGTCCTGTTCGTCCATGCGCTTGTCGATCACGGCAAGACGCCGGGCGAGGTCGAGATCGGCGACGGGAGCGGGCGCCGCTACCGGCGTCGGTTCCGGGTCCGGCTGGCGCTCGGGCTGGCGAAGCGGCCATTCCATGACGGTCGGTTCGGGTTCAGGCGGAGCTGCAGCGACGACCGGTTCGGGCTCCGGCACGGGGTCGGGCTCGACATGCGGTGCGGGTTCGATCGGTCCCTCCGGTGCGGCATCGACCGGAGCGAGGATCGACCGGCGCCCACGAAGCTTGACCGGATCGAACAGACGCGGGGTCGTGCTGATCTCGACCGGGCGCATGGCGATCGGCTCGGGATCGGCGGCGACGGGGGCCGGCGTTTCGACGGGCATGTCCAACGGGGCTTCGACAGGCGTTTCGACGGCGATCGGTCGCGGTGTATCGACCACCGGTGCTTCGGCCTGGATCGGCAGCGGTGCCGGGGTGGGTTCGTCTGCGACGTCCGGTTCGGTCACGGGAGCAGCCGTTGCTTCATCCGCTACCGGAGCAGACTTGACCGGCGCGGCCCCCCGCATGCCATCGCCCGCCAGATCGTCGGCGACCGCATGGACGTGCGCGGCGGTGAAGGTCTCGACCCCCTCCATCGCGCCGTACAGCAGCACCCGGCTGACCAGGTTGTTGATCCGCCGCGGGATGCCGCCGGACCAGGCGTAGATCGTCGCGAGCGCCTGCGTGTTGAACCGCGGCGTGCCGGTCCAGCCGCAAATGCTCAGGCGATGGACGAGATACGCCTCCAGCTCGTCGGCCTCCATCGGCCCCAGATGGTGCATGGCGATGACGCGCTGGCGCAGTTGCTCCAGCCCGTCGGCGGCGAGCTTGTCGCGGAATTCGGGCTGGCCGAGCAGAAAGATCTGCAGCATCGCATGGCCGCCGGCCTGGAAGTTGGAGAGCATGCGCAGCTCCTCCAGGCTGTCGACCGGCAGCGCCTGCGCCTCGTCGACGATCAGGAGCGTGCGGCGACCGCCGCGTGCGACGGCGTGCAGCCCGCGCTCGATGCTGGCCAGCATCGCGGCCTTCGTCATGCCGTCGGCATCGACGCCGAGACCGGCGCACACCGTGCGCAGCAGGTCGTCGGCGACGATCTGGGTCGACACGATCTTGATGACGTTGAGGCGATCGGCATCGACCGTGTCGGTCAGATGGCCCACGAGCGTCGTCTTGCCGGCGCCGATGTCGCCGGTGATGACGATGAAGCCCTCACCCTGCGAGAGGCCGTAGCCGAGGTACGCCATCGCCTTCTTGTGCGTGGCGGTGTCGAACCAGAACCGCGGGTCCGGCGTCAGCTGGAATGGGCGACCGGTCAGCCCGTAATGCTCTTCGTACATCGTCGTTGCCTTTCTTCAGGCGCAAATCGCAAGTCAACGGAGGGAGTAGCGCAGGCCGAGCAGCGCCTGACCGGACACGTCGGAGGCGACGTTGTTCTGGTCGAACGCGTAGACGCCCAGCGACGCGATCGCGCCCAGCCGGCCGAAGGTGTAGGAATAGCTGGTATTGCCCCCCACCCCGAGGACGTTGGGCGCACCGCCCAGCCCGCTGTCGAAATAGGTGACATACGCATCGGCCGTCAGCGACGAGCGCGCATCGAAGGCGCGACCCAGCGTGACTTGGCCGAAATACATGTCGTCGCGGATGCCGCGCAGCACCGCAGCGGGACCGCTGTTCGGAACCAGGAAGCTGCGGTTGGCATAGCCCGCGCCGACGCCCAGCGACCACGGCCCCGACACCGTCGAAACGACGCCGACGATGCCGCGCGAGCGGAAGCTGGCGGTGGTCAGCGCGCCAAGCAGCGGCGTCAGACAGCCGCCGGAGGCCTGCACGCCGGTAAAGCCGCCCGCGCTCTGGCCGTCGCCGAACACGCAGCCGCTGAACTGGTCGCCGAACGGATCGGGCTGGGTGACGAAGCTGGTCGGCAGCGCCGCGAGCGTGTCGCTCAGGCCCCGGCCGATGCTGTCGATGCTGTCGTAGACGCCGATATTCACCCCGGTGCGGTTCGACACCGCCCAGCTGAACGAGCCCGTATAGCTCGTCGTGTCGTAGCGGCGCCCGACGCGGCCCTGCAGCGTGGTGCGCTCGCTCGGCCGCCAGATGACGCCGGCATCCCAGAACAGTCCGTCGGTCTCATAGGCCAATCGCCGGGGCGAGGCGGCGTCGGTGACGAACCGGCCGTTGTTGTCGAGAACGGGCGCACCCGTGACCGGATCGACCACCGCATCGCGCGCGCTGAGGCGGATGTTCTCATAGCCTGCGCCCGCGGTCAGCGCGACCGTCGGCGACAGCGGCAGGACCGCATCGATCCGGGCGTATTTGCCGTCGTAGCGCTGGTCGAGCTGGCTGATATCCTCCCGCTCCCACGCGCCGCTGAGCGTCAGGCCGATCGGCAGATAGGTGCCCGCCCGCGTCCCGATCGACGCCATCGCCATGTGGTTGGTCGATGCGTCGTAATTGTCGAGTACCGGCTGACCGGGGATACCGAAGTCGAAGCTCGGTGCCTCGACCTTGGTATAGCCGAACCGATAGGCGGCGTTGATCGTCGTCTGATCGAGATGCGTGACGAGCGTCGGCCCGGCGTAGGCCGAATAGAGCTGGCTGATGTTGCGCGAATTCCCGGCGAGCCCCGGTGCGGCACCGCGGATGTCGTCGCGGGCACGGGCGGCGAGCGCCCCGCCTTCGAAACTCAAGGCCGGCGTCAGCTGGATCGACGCCTGCGCCAGGCCCGAATGGACGCTGCCCTGCGCCACCGGGTCCTGCCAGTCGATGCGGTGATCGTAGCGGTAGCTGACCTGCACCGACACGCGCTGGTTCTGGACCGACGCGTCGATGCCGGCCGAGAGCTGGGTATAGGTCAGCACGTCGTTGGGGCCATCGAGGTCGGCGGTCAGAACCTGAGCGGCCTCGATGTAGGGCGTGACCTGCCGCGTCGTGCGCTGGGCGGCGGCAGGTGTGGCGAAGACGGTGGTCGCGGCGGCCACGCTGCCAAGCAATATCGTACGCAGCCGGGTCATTCCGCGCCCTCCTGCCCATAATAGCCGAAGCGCCGTCCCCCAGGCTGGAAAACGACGGAATTGAGCACCAGCCCGATGTGATCGCAGGCACCCAACAGCGTCACCGCCTCGCGCAGGTCGCTTTCGCTGGTCGAATCGGCGCGGACGACCAGCATCGTCTGGCCGACATGCTGTGCGAGCACCGCCGCTGGAGATGCGGCGAGCGCCGGCGGCGAATCGAACACGACGATTCGATTTCGATTGGCCGTCGTCAGACGGCACAGCACCTCTGCCGCCCGCGCGCTGGCGAGCAGTTCCGTGTCGTCGTTCGACCGCTTGCCGGCGCCGAGCACGGACAGATGCGGCACGTCGGTATCGATGATGCCGTCCTCCACGTCGATCGCGGGGTCGGCGATGGCGTCGAGGACGCCGGGCGCCTCACTTGTCACGCCCAGCGTCTCGAACACGTCGGGCTTGGCGAAATCGGCGTCGACCAGCAGCACTTCGACATCGCGCTCGGCGGCCAGCGACAGCGCAAGGTTGATCGCGCAGAAGGTCTTGCCCTCGTCCGGCTGGGCCGAGCAGATCAGGATGGCCCGTGCTTTGGCCGCGTCCGCGATCTCGCGTGCCGTGGTCAGCAGGTTGCGCTTCACCAGACGGAATTCCTCGGCCAGCGCGGTGACCGCAGTGCCAGGGACGATCAGCCCATGCTGGCGAAGGCCGGCACGGTCGATCGTCGCGACCGGGTGCCGGCTCCGCCGCGGCCGCGCGACGGGCGCCGCCGCCGGTGCGGTGACCGGGCCGAATGGCGTCGTCGGGGCCGGGGCCTCGGGCTCGACCGGACGGACGGGCCGCGGCGGCTGATACGCCAGCGGCGGCGGCGCCAGATCCCATTTCAGGGCGGCGCGTTCGACCAGGCTTCCGGTCAGGCGATTGGGGGTGGCGTCGTTCATCGGGACCTGCCTCAGGCGACCATGCCGCGCTGGAAGAATTCTAGACCGAGCAGCAAGGCCCAGGCGGCGGCGAGCGCCCCCGCCCCGCCGGCAAACAGGCGCAGGCGGCGACGGCGCAGCGCGACCTGCGCGGCCGATACGGTTTCCCCGATCGAGCCGAGGACCGGCATGCCGCTCGCCTTTTCCAGCCGGCCGGCGGTGGCGAAGGTCGTCCGCATCTGCGACATCGCCCACGCCGCCCCGATGCCGCCGCACAGGCCGACGATCAGCACGCCGGTCAGGAACAGCGGGCGGTTGGGCGCCGTGGGCGCGCGCGGGGCCGTCGGCGGATCGACGACATTGAACTTCACTGCGTCCGTCTGGGTCTGGACCTGGTTGCGCAGCTGGGTCTGTTCGCGATCGGCAAGCAGCTGATCATACTGACTTTTCAGCACCTGATAGTCGCGATCGATCGCCGCCTGCTGTGCGGCGGCGCCCGGCGACTGCGCAACCTTCGCATCGAAGGCGTTCAGGTCGCGGCTGATCTGGTTGCGGCGTTCCTGCAGCGCGGCAACCTGCGCTGCCTTGTCCGCCTGCATCGACTTCAGCGAGAGGTAGAGCGGGTTGGGGCTGCCGCCCTCGCCCCCGCCTGCCGGTTCGCCGCGCGCCGCAGCGGTCGCGGCCGCAAGCTGGTTGCGCAGCGCGATCATGTCGGGGTGGTTATCGGTCCAGCCACGGCCGCGGCCTTCGGCGATCTGGCCCTGGATGGCCTGAAGCCGCGCGCGCGCGGGCCCCGCACCACCGGCCGCCCCGCCCCCGGCGATGGTCGGCGCCGTGCCGGCCATCTGGCCATTGACCGCGGCCAGGCTCGACTGCGCCGCGGCGAGATCGCTGTCGATCTGCGCGAGCTGTGTGCGCGCCTGCGACATGCGGTCGTCGAGCGTTCCGGTGCCGGGCAGCGAGCCGAGGAACTTTGCCTGGAATTCGGCGCGCTTGGCCTCCGCATCCTGCAACTGACGCTGGCGTGCGGCGAGCTGGTTGTCGAGGAAGGCGAGCGACTGCGACGTTTCGTCGCGGTTGTTCGACAGATTGTCCTCGACGAAGATGTCGATCAGCTTTTGCACGATCTGGCGGGCGAGCTTCGCATTGGCTGCATCCGATGCGCCGGCATTGGCGATCGTCGCGGAGATTTCGAACAGATTGTCCTGCGTGGAGGTGATCTTGATCGCCTTCTGCAGACCGGCGATGCGATCGGCGACGTCGCGATCGCTCGACACCGTCTGCGCGATGTCGGTGCCGCGGACGACCTTCTCGAGATTGACCGCCGAGGTCAGCGTCTGGCGGATGCGATCCACCGCCTTGGTCTGGTCGGCCTGGGTCGCCCCGTTCTGGGTCGGCAGGATGTTGCGCAGCTGGACGAAGACGCGGGCGTGCGATTCATACTGGTTGGGGATCTGCGAGACCACCAGCCAGCCGATCAGGCAGATCGCCCAAGCGACGCCCAAAGCGATCCAGCGGCGCGTCCACACCGCATGCAGCGCGAGGCGCAGTTCGTCGAACAGGCCGCTGCCCATCAGAACATGCTCTGCGGGATGATGATGACATCGCCCGGCTCCAGCCGGACGTTGGCGCGCGAATCGCCGTTCTTCAGCAGGCTGCCGAGCTTCACGGCATATTCGCGCTGCTTGCCGGTGGTCTTGTCGAACCGGACCAGTCGCGCGCGGTTACCGGCGGCGAACTGGTTGAGGCCGCCGACGGCGATCATCGCGTCGAGCAACGTCATGTTGGCACGGTAGGGGATCGACGCAGGCTTTTCGGTCGCGCCGACGATGCGAACCTGCTGGCTGAAGGTCCCCGCGAAATTCTTGACGATGACGCTGACGATCGGATCCTTGATATATTCGCCGAGCGCCAGCTTCAGGTCGTCGGCCAGCATCGTCGGCGTCTTGCCGACCGCGGGCATGTCGGTGACCAAGGGCACGGTGATGCGGCCATCGGGGCGCACCTGGACGTCGGCGGTCAGTTCCGGATTGCGCCAGACGAAGATCTGCAACTGGTCGAGCGGGCCGATGACATATTCCTCGCCCGGCCCCTCCTTCGATGCGACGAAGGCAGCGGGTGGCAGTTCGGGACGACCACCCGATCCGCCGCATGCGGTGAGCAACAGCGACGCCGCGCCTGCTCCCAGAACCACCTTCATCGAACCACGCGAACGCATCTGACCCATCTCCGTCTGCGCGCGGATTCGATTGTGCGAATCCACGCAGGACAGGGCAGCTATGGGCACGAGAGGTAAAATTTGGGTTAGGGACACCGCGTGGCGGCCTTCAGACCCAAATCTAAAATTATGATCTTGCTAGTGATTTGTAAGGAAAACTCGGCCGGAGACCGGCCTGCGGTGGGTTAGGACACCGGCATGTCGCGTGAATCGATCGCTTATGTCCTGATGGCCGTCCTGATCCTGGGTATCGGCGCCGCTATCCTATGGGGTCGCCGCAAGGCCAACGCGCGACGCTATCACCGTTCGTCGCGTCGACGGATCATCGTGCGTGAAGATAAGCGGAAGCCATAATATTGGCTAGGCCCCGGCCTTTTCGCCGGGGGTGACGCGTTAGTCGACACCGCCCACCAGGAGTTCGGTGGCTGCGGGATGCCCCAAAAAGCGCGCGGGGCTGGCAGTCGGACCATAGGCACCGGCCAGGAAGATCGCGACGACGTCGCCGACATGGGCCGGCGGAAAGGCGATACGGTCGGCCAGCCGGTCGAGCGGCGTGCACAGCGGGCCGACGATGGATACCGTTTCGGTCGGCTCGCCGCTCCGTGCGTGGCGGACCGGGTAGTTGCGGCGGACGACGGTTCCGAAATTGCCCGTAGCCGCCAGCTGGTGATGAAGCCCGCCATCGACGACGAGGAAGACCTCCCCGCCGCTCTCCTTACGATCGACGATGCGGGTCAGATAGACGCCGCTTTCCGCAACGAGCCAGCGGCCGAGCTCGATCGCATAGGCCCAACCCGGCTCCAGCACGTCCGTCAGTGCGGCGCCCACCGCGGCGACATCGACGGGCGTGTCCCCGTGGAAATAGGGCACGCCCAGGCCACCGCCCAGATTGACCAGCGGCGGCACGGCGTGCGCGCGGTCGGCCAGATCGCGGGCCAGGCGCACCGTCGCCGCCTGCGTCTCAATGATCGCCGCCGTATCCAGCGCCTGCGACCCGGCGAAGATATGGAACCCGCGCCAGTCCGCGCCCGCCGCGACCAACCGGCGGACGAGCGCGGGCACGCGCTCGGCATCGACTCCGAAGGGGGACGGACGCCCGCCCATCTTCATGCCCGAACCCTTGAGCTCGAAACTGGGGTTCACGCGGACGGCGAGCCTGGGCGTGATGCCGATCCGGTCGGCGATGGCGAGCGCACGCGTCGCTTCGCCATCGCTTTCGAGATTGATCGTCGCCCCGGCGCGGATTGCGGCCTCGACCTCCGCATCACGCTTTCCAGGCCCGGCGAAGCTGATATGTTCGGCAGC
Source organism: Roseomonas aeriglobus (assembly GCA_016937575.1). Classification (NCBI taxonomy): domain Bacteria; kingdom Pseudomonadati; phylum Pseudomonadota; class Alphaproteobacteria; order Acetobacterales; family Roseomonadaceae; genus Muricoccus; species Muricoccus aeriglobus. The sequence continues at coordinate 1,937,346 of JAFHKN010000002.1, forward strand.
CTTCACCGCCAGCGCCGTGTCCAGTTCCCCTGCCGACGCGACGTCGAGCCCGCCGACCAGCGGTGCGATGGCGGCGAGCAGCGGCGGAAAGGGATTGGCCTTGATCGCGTAATGGATTTCGACCGCCGCCGGCATCGCCGCGCGCAACGTGGCTACGCGGTCGGCGACGATCGCGAAGTCATAAAGGAACAGCGGCGTGCCGTGTTCCGCGGCCCAGGCATCGGCGGTACGACCGGCAATGACCAGCGCGCCGTCGCCGGCGAACCACGGCGGTATCGGACCCGTCGGCTTCACTAGGCCTCCCCTTCCCGGACATCCCGCGCGAGAGCCGCACGGTCGAGCTTGCCGTTGGCGTTGCGCGGCAGCTCCGCGCGCCAGTCATAGCGTGCGGGCTGCATGAAGCTCGGCAGGTCCCGGCGCAAGCGGGCACGCAGATCGTCCTCGCGCGCCGGATCGCCGCGCAGGACGACGACGATCGCCTGCCCCAAGCGCGCATCGGGAACGCCGACCGCCACCGCCTCCGCCGCTTCGCCGCCGGAGACGACGGCTTCCTCGATCTCGGTCGGGCTGATGCGATTGCCCGACGACTTGATCATCTCGTCGTCGCGGCCGACGAAGCGCAGGAGCCCGTCGGCATCGGCAACCGCGGTGTCGCCGGACCAGACGGCGGTACCACCATATTGTGACCAGGCGGGTGCGGGGCGGAACCGCGCGGCCGTGCGCTCGGCATCCTGCCAATAGCCTTGCGCGACAAGCGGGCCGGCGTGGACCAGTTCACCGGGTTCGTCGGGCGCGGCCCGGGTCGCGTCGGGACGGACGATCATGATCTCGGCGAACGGGATCGCACGGCCGATCGAGTCCGGGTGCGCATCGACCAAAGCCGGGTCGAGATAGGTCGAGCGAAACGCCTCGGTCAGGCCGTACATCGGGTAGAGGTCGGCGTGGGCGAAACGCTCCCGCAGCGCCCGCACGAGCCGCGGGGTCAGCGCACCGCCCGAATTGGTCAGGCGACGAAGCGTCGCGCCCGCCTCGTCCCATTCGGTCTCCAGCAGCTGGACCCACAGCGGCGGCACGCCGGCGAGCGTCGTCGCGCCATGTCGCGCAACCGCCTTCACCACGTCGCGCGCGGTCAGATAGTCGAGCGGAATGACCCTGGCGCCGGCATACCAGGTCGAAAGCAGCTGGTTCTGGCCATAGTCGAAACTGAGCGGCAGCACGCCGAGCACACGGTCGTCAGAGGACAGGTGCAGATAGTGCGCGACGCTGACCGCGCCCAGCCACAGATTGGCATGGCTGAGCATCACCCCCTTCGGCCGGCCGGTCGAGCCGGAGGTGTAGAGGATCGCGGCGAGCCTGTCCGGATCGGCATTGCTCAGCGGCAGCGGGTCGCCCTGCCCGATCGCGTCCGGAACGATGACGCCCGCCGGCACGTCGCCAGCTTCCAGCGTCGCGATGCGGCTCGGCTGACTGATCAACAGCCCCGCCCCGCTGTCGGCCAGGATATGCGCGACCTGCGCGCGCTTCAGGACGGGATTGATCGGCACATGCACCAGCCCCGCCCGCGGCGCGGCGAGCGGCAACAGGCACGCGTCGCGCGTCTTCGGCAGCCAGCTCGCCACCCGCGCTCCGGGCGACAGGCCGAACCCGGCCAGCCAGCCGGCCAAACGCGCGACGGCGCTCTCCGCCTCGGCGTAGGTCAGTGCGCCGGCGCGGTCCTCCAGCGCGATTGCGTGCCCTGCCCCACGCAGGACATGGTCGATGGGCCGGGGCGTGGGGTCTGGCGCAACCATGACGGCACATGGCGACCCGCGAGCGGACTTGGCAAGGCGTGTCGCCCAAAGTAGGGCGCGCAAAAGATTTTTTCGGGGGAAGTCTGGCCGTGCAACCCGATGGGGCAGCCGAAATCGTCGAAACCGTCCGCGCGGTGCTGCGCGACGTTCTTGGCGTGAGCGAAGAGCGGGCCGCTGCGTTCCGCGAAGACACCCCCTTGTTCGGCGCACTGCCCGAACTCGATTCGATGGCGGTCGCGGGGGTGCTGACCGAGATCGAGGATCGACTGGGCGTCCTGATCGACGACGACGACATCGATGGCGAGACGTTGGAGACCTTCGGCGCGCTGACTGAATTCGCCAAGCGCAAGGCGCTCGGTTGATCGATTGGTACGACTGGCCGGGCGGACGCGAGGCGATGATCCGCCTCGGCCCCGATCATGGCCCGGTCGTCATCGTGGCGCTGCCGCTGTTCGAAGAGGCGAACCGCACCCGTACCTTCGCGGTGACGATGATGCGCGCGCTTGCCGAGTGCGGCGTGGCGAGCGTGCTGCCGGACCTGCCGGGCACGGGCGAAAGCCTGGTGGCGCTGCAAGACGTAACGCTGACCACGATGCGGGAAGCGCACGAGGCGCTGACGCTGTCGTTCGACGCGGCGGGTCGTCGGACCTATGCGGTCGGCATCCGCAGCGGCGCGCTGCTCGATCCGTTCTCGCTCAATTTCGGACGCTGGCATCTGGCGCCTCAGTCGGGCGAGGATGTGCTGCGCGAACTCGTTCGGATCAAGAATGCGGAAGCGGGTGGCACGGCGCGCTATGATCGTCACACCATCATCGGCGCGGACGAAGACCCGATCCGGATCGGGGGCCAGTCGCTCTCATCCGACCTGCTCGCCGACCTGCCCGGCGCGCTGATCTTTGCTGGTGCGGGCGTAGCGCAACGCACGGTGCGCCTGGACAGCGACCCCGCACCTGCCGATCGCAAGGTTGCGGGCGCACCGCTGTGGCGTCGGGCCGAGCCCGGCAACGATATCGCGCTTGCCGAGGCACTGGCCGAGGACATCGCGCAATGGGTGCGGACATGCGCCGGCTGATCGAAATCCCCTGCGCCGGCCAGACGCTGGTCGCGACGCTCGATGAAGCGGCGGGGAAGACGGGATTGCTGATCGTCTCCGGCGGTAACGAGCTTCGCTGCGGGGCGCATCGTGGGATGGCGCTATTGGCGCAGGCGCTGGCCGGGTGCGGCGTGCCGGTGCTGCGCTATGATCGTCGCGGGATCGGCGATTCGAGCGGGATCAACGGCGGGTTCGAGAGCGGCGCGGAGGACATGGCCGCAGCGGCGGAGGCGTTGCGGGCGTGCGGAGTCACGCGGATTGTCGGTTTCGGGAATTGCGATGCGGCTAGCGCGCTGGCGCTGTTCCATGCCCGGGCCGGGATTGACGCGGTGGTGCTGTCGAACCCATGGATCGGCGGCAGCGACGACGCGCTGCCCCAGGCCGCGGCGATCCGCGCGCGCTATGCCGAGCGGCTGCGCGATCCGCGGGAATGGCTGCGGTTGCTGCGCGGTGGCGTCGACCTGCGAAAGCTCGCCGGGGGACTGATGAAGGTCGCTCGGGCGCCGGAAGACAGCGGGCTCCTACCGCGGATGGCGACCGCGCTTCGGGCGTCGGGCGTGCCGGTGACACTATTGCTTGCCGCGCAGGACAATACGGCGGTGGCGTTCGCGGACGCCTGGGCGAAGCTGCCGGACCGGCCGCGCGCGCCGCTCGAGATGCGGGCGTCGGCGAGTCACAGCTATGCGGGGGATGGCGATTTCGCGTGGCTGGTCGAACGCGTCATGTCCGCGGTTCGCGGCTGAAGCCGAAGCAAACGACCTTGCCGGACTTCGCCCCTCCCCTTCAGGGGAAGGGTTGGGGTGGGGCGGTGCCACATGCGACGAGCTCGCGGACAGGTCCCACCCCCGGGCCCTCCCCCGAAGGGTGGGGTGATCAGAGTGAACGCGCGGAGCTAGTTCACTCCATTCGTCGCGAAACGAGCCTGTGGGCGTGAATCGCCTACTCCGCCGCTTCCTTCACCGCCTCGAACTCCGCCTCCGCCAGGAACCGCTCGGCGTCCAGCGCCGCCATGCAGCCGGTGCCGGCCGCGGTAACCGCCTGGCGGTAGACCTTGTCCATCACGTCGCCGCACGCGAACACGCCCGGCACGCTGGTGCGGGTCGACCCCGTCTCGACCGCGATATAGCCGTCGTCGTCGAGCGCAAGGTGGCCGCGGAACAGTTCGGTCGCCGGATGGTGGCCGATCGCAACGAAGCCGCCTTCGACGTCCAGCCGCGAGTGTTCGCCGGTCACCGTGTCCTTCAGCTCGATCGCGACCAGGCCCTCAGGGCTCCCCTCGCCGATGAAGCGGACGACTTCCTTGTTCCACAGGACCGAGATCTTCTCGTTCGCGTGAAGCCGTGCCTGCAGGATCTTTTCCGCACGCAGGCTGTCGCGGCGGTGGATCAGCGTCACGTCGTCGCTGTGGTTGGTCAGGTACAAAGCTTCCTCGACCGCGGTATTGCCGCCGCCGATCACCGCGACCTTCTTGCCGCGGTAGAAGAAACCGTCGCACGTCGCGCAGGCGCTGACGCCCTTGCCCTTCAGCAGCTCTTCGCTGTCGAGGCCGAGCCACTTCGCCTGCGCGCCGGTGGCGATTACCAGCACGTCGCCTTCATACACGTCGCCGCCGTCACCGATCAGGCGGAACGGGCGCTGCGTGAGGTCGACCTTCACGATCGTGTCCCACATCATCCGCGTGCCGACATGTTCGGCCTGCGCCTGCATTTCCTGCATCAGCCACGGACCCTGAATCACCTCGCGGAAGCCAGGGTAATTCTCGACATCGGTGGTCGTGGTCAGCTGGCCGCCGGGCTGGATGCCCTGGACGACGATCGGCTCCATGCCGGCGCGCGCGCCGTAGATCGCGGCCGACAGGCCCGCCGGGCCAGAGCCGAGAATCAGCATCTTGGTGGTGTGTGTGGTCATGGGGGGCATTTAGCGCGGGAGGGTGCAAACTCAATCAGCGCGATCACGATCCCCGTCCCGATTGCGTTTGCACCCTCAGCGTCCGCGAAAGTCCGGTTTACGCTTCGATAGAAAAGCCATGCCGCCTTCCATCGAGTCCGCCGTGCCGCGCGCCTGGCGCTGATCCTGCGCCTCGCGTTCCAGTGCCGCGTCCAGCGTCGATTCGAGCGCGTCGGCGACCCCTCGGCGGATCAGACGCAGCGCCACGGTCGGGCCCGCGGCCAAACGCGTCGCCAGCGCCAGCGCCTCCGCCTCGAGCACATCGTCCGCAACGACGCGGTGAACGAGACCCCAGTCCAGCGCCTGCGCGGCCGGCACCCGCTCGCCGAGCATCATCATCTCGATCGCCCGTGCACGGCCGATCAGGCGCGGCAGCATCCAGCTGGCGCCGCCATCGGGCACCAGGCCGATGTTGACGAACGCCTGGAGGAAATAGGCGCTTTCGCTCGCGACGCAAAAATCGGCCGCGAGCGCCAGGCTGCATCCGATACCGGCGGCGGGGCCGCGGACGGCGCTGACCACCGGCACGCCCAGATCGACGATCGCGCGGATGGTCGGGTTATAGGATCGGGTCAGCGCATCATAGGTGGCGAGGCCGGGGTCGGCGGCGTTCAGCGTCCCGCCACCAACGTCGGCGCCCGAACAGAAGCCCCGCCCCGCCCCGGTCAGCAACACCGCGCGTGCGCCGTCCAGATCGGCAAGCGCGGCCGCGATCCGTTCGAACATCGCCGGCGTCGCCGCGTTCAGCCGATCGGGTCGGTCGATCGTCACGACCAGCACGTCGCCCTGTCGCTCGGCGCGGATCGTTTCGTCTTCGGCCATGCTATCTCTCCAAAAATCTTTGGACGCTTTTGGCGCGAAGGGGCGCCTGCCGACAAGGGCGCACATGAAAAAGGGGCGCCCCGGCGGGACGCCCCTTCATCACGTCAGACCGTGATCGCGCGCTGCGATTACTGCGCGGCGACGGCGGTCGTGCCGGCGACTCCGGTGTCGAGGTACTGGATCCAGAACCCTGCCAGGTCCTTGCGCGGGCCCGGTGCGGTGATTGACTGGAAGGCCGTGCGCGCCTGATCCTTCTGCCCCGCCTGCGCATAGGCAGCGCCCGTGTGCAGCGCGAGTTCCGACGCGTCCACGCCACCCTTCTGGCTGGCGACGGCGTACATTTCGAGCGCCTTGGCAGCGTTGCCCTGGCCGAGATAGGCGTCGCCGGTGGTCAGCGCGAGCTTGCCGTTGGCCGCCGCCTTCGCCTTGGTTTCCAGCGCGGTCATCGATCCTTCGGCCTTCAGCGCCGTACCGATATCGGTCAACAGGCGTGTGGCGCTGGCGTCGGCCGCCGGAATCTTGCCGATCGCCTTACCTTCGTCGATCACCGCCTTCGCCTCGGCCGGATAGCCGCCGATATAGGTCAGGTCGGCATATTCGAGATAGTCGCCGCGGTCGGCGAGCGACTTGGTCGCACGCATCAGGCGGAACAGGTCGATCTGCTGGCCACGGTCGAGCTTCGCACCGCCGTCACGATAGATCAGGATCGCCTCGCGCCAGTTCTTGGCGGTCGGATAGGCCTTCAGCTTGCGCATCGACCACTGGGCGGTCGCGGCCGCATCCTTGCGGTACACGCGACCGAGGGCGTAGTTGTAGAGATCTTCCGACGGCTTCTTGCCGGCTGCGATCTCGTCGTTGATCGTCTTTTCGATCGCAGCCAGACCGCCCGAGGTGTTGCCGGTCTCGATATTGGCGGCGGCGATGCGCAGTTGCAGCGCTTCGTTCTGATAGCCGAGTTCCTGCGCCTTGGTCAGGTACGGCAGGGCTTCGGCATATTTCTTGGTCTGAAACGCCGCTTCGCCGCGCAGGAAGTTGTACTGGCCAAGCTGCGCCGCCGGCGTCTTCGGATTCGCGATCAGCTTGTCGAGCACCGGCGCGAGCTTCTGCAGATCGTTCGACGGCGCGATCGCCTGAAGCTGCATCGCGGCGACGAAATACTTCTCTTCATCGGTGGTCGCCAGCGGTTCCGCGATCGCGGTCTGCGCCAGCGCGGTCGTGTAATCCTTGGCGGTCAGCGCGGTCTGCGCCGCGGCCAGCGGCTTGCGGATGGCGTCCGACAGCTTGGGGCCTTGTGCCGCCTTGTCGTTCTTCTTCTGCGCCGCGGCCGGAAGCGCGATGGCGGTCGATACCACGCCGGTCGACAGCATGGCAGCCAGCGCAAGCTTCGAGATAGACTTCATGATCCGGAATCTCCTGACACGGCCCTTCTGATGGGGGTCGGGCCGCTAGTATCTGCCCCCGCGCGGCGGGGCAAGCCGCGGCGTCGGCTGCCCTATGCGGCACGCCGACTGAACGGGTTTTGAACGGCCTGCGGCGTCCAAGGAACCAACCGTGCCCTGCCACGTACATCCGGGACGCGGGATAGCAGGGATCGGCGCGATGCGGGGACGAGGACTGGACGACATGCTGCGCACCGCGGCCATCGTGGGGATGGGCGTGGCACTCAGTGCCATGGTCGGGGTCGGCACCGCAAAGTGGACGATGGCCGAAACCAGTGCCTTCTATACCTATCCGGTCGATCGCGGCCCGCCGCTCTATGCGCGCCAGCGGGCGGTTGCCGACGATTTCTGGCAGGATCAGGCCGGGAACGTCACGCCGACCTACGCCGCCTATTCGGCCGACGCCGGCTCGACCGCGACCAATGTCGCGCCGACATACCGTTCGGCGTCCGGTTCGTAGAGGCGGCTGACCGTGAAGGCGCGGCCGGTCAGCTTCGGTTCGCCGAGCCCGGTCACCTTGAAGCTGCCCAGTTTTTCCTCGCGCGGCAGCATGCCGTTGCGCGCGACGGTGACGGCATCGACGTAAAGCTCACCGTGTTTGGTATAGGCGACATGCGGCGCCAGCACGACCTTGTCGCGGTTGTAGGTCGCATTCACGCAGAGCTGCTTCACGATGGCGGCGAACAGAGTCGGGACGGGACCGGAGGGTTCTTCGGACATGGTCAATTCGCAGCGGCTGAAAGCATCGTCGGCAGCATATAGGCCGCTTGCTGCAACGCAGCAAGATCGCGGTGGGAGCGCTAACCATCTTTACCGCGCGTCCGGCGTCGCACCGGAACGGGGATGACGGCTGTCCGTTGGACAACACAAATCAACGGAGACTCCCATGCCCTACGTAAAGACGCGCGACGGAACCGATATCTACGTCAAGGACTGGGGTGAAGGCCGGCCGGTGGTGCTGATCCACGGGTGGCCGCTGTCGTCGGACATGTGGGATGCGCAGGCCATGGCGATGGCGGACGCGGGCTTTCGCGTGATCGCCTATGACCGGCGCGGATTCGGCCGGTCGGGGCAGCCCTTGTCGGGATATGATTACGACACGCTGAGCGACGACCTGGCCGACGTGCTGGAAGCGACCGGCGCGACCGAGAATGTCACGCTCGTCGGCTTCTCGATGGGCGGGGGCGAGGTCGCACGCTACATGTCGCGCCATGGTGGCAAGGGCGTGATCGCCACCGCGCTGCTCGGCTCGGTCGTACCCTATATGCTCAAGACCGACGACAACCCGAACGGCGTGCCGGAAGAAACGCTTCAGCAGATCGGTGACGGCATCAAGAAGGATCGTGCCGACTTCTTCCGCAACACCTTCTTCCCGCAGTTCTTCGGCACCGGCACCTTTTCGCACCCGGTCAGCGACGAAGTGCTGCACACCGCAACCCGAATCGCGATGGACGCCAGCCTGAAGGCGACGCTGGCCTGCGCCGAATCCTTCGGCCACACCGATTTCCGCAGAGACCTGGCGTCGTTCGCCGTGCCGACGCTGATCGTCCACGGCACTGCGGACAAGACGGTGCCGATCGACGCCACGGCGCGCGAGGCGGCGAAAGGCATCGCCGGTGCGCAGCTCGTCGAATATGACGGGGAACCGCATGGGTTCACCGAAACCGCGCGCGACCGCATCACCAAAGACCTGCTGACGTTTCTGGGCGACCCGCGACAGACGAGCTTTGTCGCGACCAACAAAAGCTCGGAGCCCCTGACCGCCTGACGTCATTGCGCGGCGTCGGCCAAGCCCCCATAGCGGGGCATGGCCGACGCCGCACCCCACCCCTTCACCATCCATAACTTCCGCGCCTATTGGCTGGCGCGATTCGCGACTACGCTCGCGCAGACGGCGATGGTGATCGTCATCGGTTGGCAGGTGTACGATATCGCCCGCCGGACGATGTCGGTGAAGGAGGCAGCATTTCAGCTGGGCCTGATCGGCGTCGCGCAATTCCTGCCCCTGCTGTTCCTCTCGCTCTTCGCCGGCTGGGTCGCCGACCGAATCGACCGGCGCTGGATCGCGCGCGGCGCGGTGTCGCTGGAGGCATTCTGCGCGCTGTCGCTCTGCTGGCTGACGTGGCACGGGCAGATTTCCCTGCCGTACCTGTTCGGCATCGCATCGCTGCTGGGCGTCGCTCGCGCCTTTGCCGGCCCGGCCCTGTCCGCGCTGTCGCCGAATCTGGTGCCCAAGGCCGTGCTGCCGACCGCGATCGCGCTCAGTTCGATCGCGTGGCAAAGTGCCTCGATCCTGGGGCCGGCGATGGGGGGCTATCTCTACGCCGCCAAGCCCTGGCTGACCTATGCCGTGTCGGGCGGGCTGTTCTCCTTCGCGCTGCTGATGCTGCTCCTGATCGGCGTCGTGCCGCGGTCCAGCGTCAAGTTCGCCGGCAATCCCTGGGTGCAGATGATCGACGGGCTGCATTATGTTCGCCGCAACCGGCTCGTCCTCGGCGCGATCAGCCTCGACCTGTTCGCGGTGCTGCTTGGCGGGGCGACCGCAATGCTGCCGGTCTATGCGCGCGATATCCTGCAGGTCGGGGCCGAAGGGCTCGGCCATCTGCGCGCCGCGCCGTCGATCGGGGCAGTGACGGTCGCGCTTTGGTTCGGCGTCCGACCGCTCAAGACCGGGGTCGGCGTGAAGATGCTGTCGGCGGTCGCGCTGTTCGGACTGGCGACGGTGTTCTTCGGCCTGTCCGCGCCGATGTTCGTGCCGATCTTTGGCCCGGCCGCGATCGGCAGCGATTTCGCACCCGCAGTTCTGTTCGCGCTCGTTTGCCTGTTCATCGTCGGGGCAGCCGACATGGTCTCGGTATATGTCCGCCAGTCGCTGATCCAGCTCTACACCCCCGACGAGATGCGCGGGCGCGTCGGTGCCGTCTCGACCTTGTTCATTTCGGGTTCGAACGAACTCGGTGAGGCCGAATCGGGCTTCCTCGCCGCGCTCGTCGGGCCGATCGTCGCGGTCGTCGGCGGCGGGATCGGGGCGATCATCGTGACCGGCCTGTGGGCGCGCTGGTTCCCCGAATTGCGCAACGCCCGCACATTCGATCCCCCGCCCGAGCCCTTGATCATCGAGCCCGACGTGCCAAATCCCCAGCCACTTCCTGCGAAAGGACAGATGTCATGAAGGCCAATTCCGTTCTCGAGACGATCGGCAACACGCCGCACATCCGCCTCTCTCGTCTGTTTCCCGACAGCGACGTCTGGGTGAAATCCGAACGGTCGAACCCCGGCGGGTCGGTGAAGGACCGCATCGCGCTGGCGATGGTCGAAGCCGCCGAGGCATCGGGCCAGCTTCAGCCCGGCGGGACGATCGTCGAGCCGACCAGCGGCAACACCGGCGTCGGCCTGGCGATGGTCGCCGCGGTCAAGGGGTACAAGCTGATCCTGGTGATGCCGGAGAGCATGTCGCTCGAACGCCGCCGGCTGATGCTCGCGTACGGTGCGACCTTCGACCTGACCCCGCGCGAAAAGGGCATGAAGGGCGCGATCGAGCGCGCGCTCGAAATCGTCGATGCGACCCCCGGCGCCTGGATGCCGCAACAGTTCGAGAACCCGGCGAACATCGACGTTCACGTCCGCACGACCTCCCAGGAAATCCTGAACGACTTCCGGGATTCGCCGATCGACGTCATCATCACGGGCGTCGGCACCGGGGGCCACATCACCGGCGTCGCCGAGACGCTGAAGAAGGAATGGCCGAACCTGAAGGTTTTTGCGGTCGAACCGGCGCTGTCGCCGGTCATTTCGGGCGGGCAACCGGGCCCGCACCCGATCCAGGGCATCGGCGCTGGCTTCGTGCCGGCGAACCTGCACGCCCAGGCGATCGACGGCGTGATCCAGGTCGATGCCAATGTCGCCAAGGACATGGCGCGACGGTCCGCCAAGGAGGAAGGATTGCTGGTCGGCATCTCGTCCGGTGCGACGCTCGCTGCGATCCTGCAGAAGCTGCCCGACCTGCCCGACGGGGTGCGCGTACTGGGCTTCAACTACGACACCGGCGAACGCTATCTGTCGGTCCCGGACTTCCTGCCCGAGGCTTGATTGGAACCGACGATCGCGGCATCACCGCCGCGATCGTTCAGGGTCTGGACGCACTCAGGGCAGGATCGTGACGGAGCCGTCCTGAGTGCGTTCAGACCCTATCCGGGGGGACGAATGCGCAATGCCCTGATCTGTGCCGGCACGATGCTGGCGCTGCTGCTGCTGTGGCCCGTCGTCTTCGGCGGCGGCGCAGCGTCGAGTGCGTCGGCGAGCACGGTCACGATCCCTATTCCACCGCGGGCCTATCCGTCGTCGCTGGCGGCTCTGCCGAAGATCGCACAGGCGACGGAAAGCTGTGCGGCAACGCGCGCGCGGGCGACGAAGGCCTGCACGCCGGGCGATGTCGCATGCGGTCATGCCGTCGCCGATGCATTCGACGTGTGCGAGGCCAAGGGCATGTGGCCGTCGTAAAATCTTTTAACCGTCATCCCCGCGAAGGCGGGGATCAATAGTCGCTGAAGGACGTGAGACTCACGACGTTCAGCGACTATGTATTCCCGCCTGCGCGAGATTGAAGGTGGAAAGGGTGCAACTCGCCCCCCCCCCAAATTTCGCATCCCGGCCGAACCGCGCTATAGGCGCCGGCCAAACAGCCGGACGCCCCACGCCCCCGCATGACCCCCGACATTGCCCATCCCCCCGTTCCGCGCTGGATCGCGGCCGTCCTCGCGCTGCTGGCGATCGTCGCCATCGCCGCGCCGCTGGCGATCGTCCGCACGGCGCCCAGGCTGCCGCCTGCGGTGAAGGCCATCGCCAAGCGCCCGCACCGCGTCGTGCCGCAGACCGAGTTGCCGACCGTCGAGCCTGCCGCCTTCATCAACCTCGCGCCGCAGGATGCGCGGGCGTTCAACGCGACTGTTCCGTTCTCGACCGATCCCAACCCGGCCGCGCGGCCGTTCCGCCTGACCGGCACTCCGGAAAGCCAGGCGCGCGCGATCGACTGCCTTGCCGCCGGCGTGATCTACGAGGCGGGCGACGATGCGAGCGGGGAAAAGGCTGTGGCACAGGTCGTGCTGAACCGCGTCCGCCACCCCGCCTTCCCCAAGACCGTCTGCGGTGTCGTCTTCCAGGGCTCGGAACGGCGCACCGGGTGCCAGTTCACCTTCACCTGCGATGGCGCGATGCTGCGCGCGGTCTATCCGGCCGCCTGGGAGCGCGCGCGCGCCGTCGCGCGAATGGCGCTGAACGGAACGGTCGATGCCCGCGTCGGGCATGCGACGCATTACCATACCGACTGGGTGGTGCCGTACTGGAGCAGCAGCCTCGACAAGATCGTCGCGGTCGACACGCATCTCTTCTTTCGCTGGAGCGGCTGGTGGGGCACGCCGCCGGCCTTCCGCGGCACCTACACCGGCGTCGAACCCGTCATTCCCCAACTCGCCCGCCTGTCGGAAGCGCATCGCACCGCTGCCGAAGCCGCCGGACTGGCGACCGCGCAGCTGGACGCAACGGTGCTCGGCGAGACCGCGACGCCCACCGGCCTCGAGCAGGACACCAACACCTTCCTCGTGACGCTCGATCCCAAGCTGGCGCCCGAGCAGTTTCCGATGCTCGCGCAGCGCGCATGCGGCGATCGGCCATACTGCAAGTTCATGGCCTGGAGCGCCAAGGCGAACACGCCGGCCGCGCTGCCGATCTCGCCGGTCCAGCAACGCGCGATGTCGTTCAGCTATCTTCGCGATCGGGCGTTCGGCTTCGAAAAGTCGCTGTGGAATTGCGGCGAGTACAAGCGCGCGACGCCGAACGAATGCATGAAGGCCCAGGTGTCGATCACCATGGCCCCGCCACCGCCGACCAACTTCACCTATGACGCGACACCGGGCAGCGCACTGCGGGCGATTGCAGGGGCGCCCCCGGGCGCGACGGTGGTGAAGCCGAGCGGGCCGGACCCGCTGACCGGCGTCCGCCGCAAGAGTGAGACCGCCCCGGTGCCGATGTCGGGATCGGCACCGGCTACGCCAACCGCGCCGCCCCCGGTGCGGGCGACGGTGCCGAAGGCGGAAGGGGCGAAGGAGCCCTGAGCACCATTCCCTTCATCGTCATCCCCGCGAAGGCCAGGATGACGATCATGAGGGGGCAGCTTTTCGCCGCCCCCCCTTCCCATCACGCTGCGAACATCTCCGCATCCAGCGCCATCACTGCGTCCGCGCCGCCTTCGATCTTGCGACGCAATGCGCCGGCGTCCGGCAGGATGCGTTCGCCGTAGAAGCGGGCGGTTACCAGCTTGGCTTCCAGGAACTTCGCATCGCCCTCGCCCGCGGCCAGCATACGCGACGCGGCGTCGGCCATGCGCAGCCACATCAGGCCGACCGACACCAAGCCCATCAGCGTCATATAGCTGTAGGCGCCCGCGCCGACCGCGTTCGGGTTCTGCATGCCGTTTGCCATGAACCACATCGTCGCGGCCTGCAGCTCGCCCAACGCCTTTTCCAGACGACCGGCGAAGTCCGCAGTCTTCTCGTTCGACTTGGCGGCGGCGCATTCCTCGGCCACCAGCTTGAAGAACGCCTGCACCGCACGGCCGCCATTCTGCGCCAGCTTGCGGCCGACTAGGTCCATCGCCTGCACGCCATTGGTGCCTTCGTAGATCTGGGCGATGCGGGCGTCGCGGACATACTGCTCCATGCCCCATTCGACGATGTAGCCGTGGCCGCCATAGACCTGCTGCGCGTTGGTCGCGATTTCGTAGCCCCAGTCGGTGCCGACACCCTTGATGACCGGGGTCAGCAGACCGATCAGGTCGGCGGCCATCTGACGCTCGGCGTCGTCCTCGGCTTTGTGCTCCAGGTCGACCTGAAGGCCGCCCCACAGGCATAGCGCGCGCAGCCCCTCGATCTTGGCCTTTGCATCCATCAGGTTGCGGCGGACGTCGGGGTGGACGAACAGCGTGTCGGCCTTCTCGCCCGGCTCTGCGGGCCCGGTCAGCGCGCGGCCCTGGCGGCGATCCTTGGCGTATTGCACCGCGTTCTGGAACGCGACTTCGGCAAGGCCCAGTCCCTGCAGGCCGACGCCTAGACGCGCCGCGTTCATCATGATGAACATGGCGGCGAGACCCTTCATCTCCTCGCCGACCAGCCAGCCCTTCGCGCCGTCATAGTTCATGACGCAGGTCGCGTTGCCGTGGATGCCCATCTTGTGCTCGATCGACCCGCACGAGACGGCGTTGCGCTCGCCGAGTGACCCGTCGTCGTTGACCAGCACCTTGGGCACGACGAAGAGCGAAATGCCCTTCGAGCTGTCCGGCGCGCCCGGCGTCTTGGCCAGCACCAGATGGATGATGTTGTCGGTCAGGTCATGCTCGCCGGCCGAGATGAAGATCTTGGTGCCGGTAATGCTGTAGCTGCCGTCAGCCTGCGGCTCGGCCTTGGTCTTGATGAGGCCGAGGTCGGTCCCGCACTGCGGCTCGGTAAGGTTCATCGTCCCGCCCCATTCGCCCGAGACCATCTTGGGGAGATACTTTTCCTGCTGCTCGGGCGAGCCCTTGGCCACCAGCGCGGCGATCGCGCCATGGGCCAGGCCAGGATACATGGCGAAGGCCATGTTGGCGGAGATCATATATTCCTGGAAGGCGGTCGATACCACGTGCGGCATCCCCTGCCCGCCGAAGGCCTCCGGCGCCGCGAGCGTGCCCCAACCGCTCTCGACGAACTGCGCATAGGCCTGCTTGAAGCCCTCCGGCGTTGTCACCGACCCATCGGAATGCCGCGTGCAGCCCTGCTGGTCGCCCGACAGGTTCAGCGGGAACAGCACTTCGGCCACGAAGCGCCCGCCCTCTTCCAGAACCGCCTCGACCGTATCCGGCGTGGCGGCCGAAAAGCCGGCGGAATTGGTGTAGCGGTCGAGGCCGATGACGGCGTCGAGCACGAATCGGGTGTCGCGGACGGGGGGCGTATACTGGGGCATGAGCGTCCTCTCTACTCTGTGAGCTTGTCAGTCTTTTGGCTTGGAGACGGTTGTTTCGACCTGGTCGATGAAGTCCTGCAACTCGGCGATCGCGGCATCGATGTCGTGCTTCTGCCGCTCCAACACCGCGATACGGTCGCGACAGCGCTCCAGCGTCACCTGGCGCTGCACCTGGCGGCCGTCACCGATGTCGTAGAGGTCGATCATCTCGCGGATTTCGGCGAGCGAAAAACCGACGCGCTTGCCGCGCAGGATCCAGGCGAGCCGTGCGCGGTCGCGCTGCGAATAGATGCGCTGGAGGCCGCGGCGCTCGGGCGCGATCAGCCCTTCGTCCTCATAGAAACGCAGCGCGCGCGCAGTCACATCGAATTCGTCCGACAGGTCGGAAATGGTGAAATGCTGCCGGTCCCGCCTCTCCGGGACGGCCGCAACCGCGATGGCAGGGGCGTCACTCGACATGCCTGCCAAAATAGCTTCCCTTTACGTGAACGTCAACCACCCTCGCAGGGCGTGCTGCCGTTCGCGCCGCGCATTGTTGCAGCCTCTGCAACCGACTCGCTCAGACGTTCGGCGTCGAGCGCTTCCATCGTGGCCCTATTCACGCAGGCACGCGCACAGCCGGCCGGCAGCCGTGCAGGAAAGCTTATGCGATCGCCATCGAACCGCGCATCGAACCGGCAGTCGTCACCCAGTCGGATGCGCAGCATCGCGCCGGAGCGCGTCACGTCCCCGGCCGCACTACAGCCCTGCCCGTCACCATAATCGACCGTCGCGCCAATGCGGTAGCGGCCATCGCGGCGAACGATGCACACGCGGTCGGTGTCGCGCGCATACAGCCCGACGATATCGCGGTCCGCCGGATCGCGGACGAGGCCCCGCAGGATCGCCGCGGTCTCCAGATCGGGCGCCGCCGTAGCGCGGACGCGGGGTTCGCTTCGCGGGCAACTCGCCAAGGCCGCGAGCATCGCGACTCCGACGCCCAGTCGGAGGATCATTCGTCGGCGACCAATCGTCCGCCTTCGATCCGGCGGTAGAAACAGCTGCGCGCGCCGGTGTGGCAGGCAGGGCCCGCAGGGTCGACGCGCAGCCAGACGGCATCCTGGTCGCAATCGATACGCAGCTCGACGACGCGAAGGACGTGACCGGAGGTTTCGCCCTTTCTCCACAGTTTTCCGCGCGAACGCGACCAGAAGGTCGCCTCCCCACTCTCCAGCGTTGCGACCAGCGCTTCGGCGTTCATGTGCGCCAGCATCAGCACCTCGCCCGTCGCGGCGTCGGTTGCGACCGCGGTGATCAGACCGGCGGCGTCATATTTGGGGTTGAGGTCGGGGCCGGCTTCACGCGGATCGGTCATGCGCCCTTCTACGGCGGGCAACCACCCGCACGCAATCAGGCCGCGCGTTTCCCCAGCATCGGAGCGATCAGTGCGAGATTGTGGCGGGCGAGATGGCTCCCGCGCCCGGCCACGCTGCCCTCCAGCAGCGGCTGGTCGCCGATGGCCAGGCACCGTTCCCACGCGCCTTGCGCCAGCGGCAGCCACTCGGCCACCGCCTGTGCCGGGTCGGCGATCGCCCGGTCGAGCATCAGATTGCCAAGGACGAAGAAGAAATCGGGAGAATGGTGCCAATGGGTGAATTCACCGTCGGCGAGCGCCATGGCGTCGTCGAGACGCCCCGCGGCCGCCAGGCTGGAGATCGCCCCCAGCACCAACGCGTGCCGCCAGTTGGCCGTGGGGGGAGTCGTTACGAGGGCGCGCGCATACCAGTCGTTTGCGCCCGCATACTCGCCTGCCACCTCCGCATCGCGGCCGAGCTGAAACAGAAGATAGCCGTCATCGGGCCGCTCGGCGAGCGACGTGAGCAGCAACGGGCGGTTACGTTCGCTCTTTTCCGCCAATCGCTCCGCCAGATACCCGTCATGATCGACGACGATCGGACTGCGCACGCGGGGCAGGCCCGACTCGATCTGCTCATGCACTCGGCCGGCAAATCGCGCGCCGCGCGGGACCAGACGGCTGATCCAGTTGCGGTGAACCGCCCCGTCGCGCCCGTGATTGTCCTGCGCAATGGCGCCGATCCGCGGGACGCCCTGACACCAGGTGCGCAGCTGCTCCCCGCCCGCCACGATCGCCTCATCGGCATCGATGACGAGCGTCCAGTCAGCGTCGGCAAGGTCGAGCGACCGGTTCCGGGCTGCGGCGAAGTCGTCGACCCATATAAAATGCGAAACCGCGGCACCGCACGCGCGTGCGATCGTGACCGTCTCATCGTTCGATCCGGTGTCGACGACGACGATCCGATCGACCCACGGGCTCACACTGTCGAGGCAGCGTTTCAGGCAGCGCGCCTCGTTTCGGACGATCAGGGCGGCGGCAAGGCTGGGAAGCGTCATCCCACCAGACTGCCACGCCAGGTGTCACCGCCGCGTTAACCACGCGGTCGAGCGGTCACTTATGTCCGCGAATCGCCTTCACCAATTCGTCCTTCGACATGTCCGACCGCCCTTCGATCCCGATCTCCTTCGCCTCGTCGTACAGCTCGTCCTTGGTGCGATCTTCCAGGCGGGTGCTGTTGTGATCGAGCGTCCCGCCCGCTTTCGCATTGGCGATCCGCGCGGCCTTCTCCTTCGACATGCCGTCGTCGCGCAGGTCTTCGTAGAGCTTGTCGTCCTTGATCTGCGATCCGTGATCCTTGGCCATCAGTCGTCTCCTTCAGGCCCGCGAAACGCACGGGTGTCGGGCAAGGATGCGTGACAATGGGGCGACAAAGCGAAGACTCGGTCCTATATGCGCCCGCGGACGCTCAGCCGCTTTTGCGAAGGCCCCCATGTTCACGACCCATCCGTTCGATGACGACAAGCTGCGCGAGGAGTGCGGCATCTTCGGCGTATCCGGTGCGGAGGGGGCAGCCGCCCTCGTTGCACTGGGCCTTCACGCGCTGCAGCACCGGGGCCAGGAAGCCGCCGGAATCACCAGCTTCGATGGCCGCGCGTTCCATACGCATCGCGCGATGGGCCATGTCGCGGGCAATTTCGATCGCGACGACGTGATCCGCGCGCTGGCGGGGAACACCGCCTGCGGGCACGTGCGCTATTCGACGACCGGCGAGACCTCGCTGCGCAACGTCCAGCCGCTCTATGCCGAACTGGCGAGCGGCGGCTTCGCGGTCGCGCATAACGGCAATATTTCCAACGCGATGCGTATCCGCCGCGACCTGATACGGTCGGGATCGATCTTCCAGTCGACGTCGGATACCGAAACGATCATCCACCTGGTCGCAACCTCGAGCTACCGCACGCTGATCGACAAGTTCATCGATGCACTGAAGCAGCTCGAAGGCGCCTATTCGCTGATCTGCATGACGCCCGAGGGCATGATCGCCTGCCGCGACCCGCTGGGCATCCGCCCGCTCGTCATGGGCAAGCTCGGCGACAGCGTGATCTTCGCCTCCGAAACGGTCGCCCTCGACGTCGTGGGCGCCGAGTTCATCCGCTCGGTCGAGCCGGGCGAGCTGGTGATCGTCAAGGGCACCGACGTCAGCTCACACCGACCCTTCGCGCCCCAGGCGGCGCGGCCGTGCATCTTCGAATGGGTCTATTTCTCCCGCCCCGATTCGATCGCCGACGACCATTCGGTCTATTCGGTGCGCAAGGCGATCGGCGCGCAGCTGGCGATCGAAGCACCGACCGATGCCGATCTGGTCATTCCCGTCCCCGATTCGGGCGTGCCGGCCGCGATCGGCTATGCCCAGCAGTCGGGCGTGCCGTTCGAGCTCGGCATCATCCGCTCGCACTATGTCGGGCGCACCTTCATCCAGCCGGGCGACAAGGTCCGGCATCTTGGCGTCAAGCTGAAGCACAACGCCAACGGAGCGCTAATCAAGGGCAAGAAGGTGGTGCTGATCGACGATTCGATCGTGCGCGGCACGACGTCGCTAAAGATCGTGCAGATGATGCGCGAGGCTGGCGCGGCCGAGGTGCATATGCGTATCGCCTCGCCGCCGACGCGGCATTCGTGCTTTTACGGCGTCGATACGCCCGAGCGGTCGAAGCTGCTGGCGGCGACCCATGATCTGGAAGCGATGCGGACGTATATCCAGGCCGACAGCCTGGCGTTCGTCACCATCGATGGCCTGTACAAGGCGCTGGGCAGCCCGGACCGCCCGAAGGTCAAGCCCGGCTATTGCGACGCCTGCTTCACCGGCGACTATCCGACGACCCTGACCGACCAGGACGAAAGCGGCACGCCCGTCGACCAGTTCGCCCTGCTCGAAGAGCGGGTCGGCTGAGCAACTTCACACGGATTCTCAATCTTATGACCGACACCAACCTCGCCGGCCGACTGGCGCTCGTCACCGGGGCCAGCCGCGGGATCGGCGCCGCGACCGCGCTCGCACTGGGCAAGGCCGGCGCGCATGTCGTGCTGACCGCGCGAACGCCCGGCGGGCTGGAAGAGGTCGAGGATGCGATCCATGCATCTGGCGGCAGCGCGACGATCGCGCCGCTCGATCTGAGCGAGGGCGATGGGATCCCGCGGCTCGCGGCGGCGATCGGCGAACGCTGGGACGCGCTCGACATCCTGATGCTGAACGCAGCACAGCTGGGCTCGCTGTCGCCGGTGTCGGCGTTCGATCCGAAGGAACTGGCCAAGACGCTGACGCTGAACGTCAGCGCACAGGCGGCGCTGATCGGGTCGTTCGACGCCATGCTCCGCCGCTCGCAGCACGGCCGCGTCATCGGCCTGACGTCGAGCGTCGCGCGGTCCGCACGCGCCTATTGGGGGATGTACGGGGCGTCGAAGGCGGCGTTCGAGAACCTGCTGCTGAGTTATGCCGAAGAAGTGAAGGCGTTGAGCAAGACGCGCGTCGCGATCGTCGATCCGGGCGCCACGCGCACCAAGATGCGCGCGCGGGCCTATCCGGGGGAGGATCCGACCAGCGTGAAGGCGCCGGAAGTGGTGGCAGAACGCATCCTGGCGCTGCTGGGCGAGGAGTATGAGACGGGGACGTTCGTTCGGGTGGACTAAAGCCAACCGCTTGTCATCCTCGCGACGGCGGGGATCAATCGTCGCTGAAGGTCGTGAGACTCACTGCCGTCAGCCAGAATTGATCCCCGCCGTCGCGGGGATGACGATCGTTAGTTGGTCGCAGTCGCCGCCGCGATCAGCTTCGCCTGGAATGCCGCGCGTGGCGCCGACAGGTCCGCCCCCGTCGCCTTTGGCCATGCGCTGACCATCGCGATCACGATGCGCCGCGCCGGATCGACGAAGATCGACTGGCCGAAAATTCCCTGCGCGCCGAACCGCCCCTCCGGGTAGGTCCACCATTGATAGCCGTAACCATAGCCCGGCCGTCCGGTCTGCGCCTTGGCGGCGGTGGCTTCAGCAAACCAGTTCGCCGGCACGATCCCGCGACCGCCCTCCAATGCCAACTGCCCCATCCGGGCATAGTCGCGCAAGGATACCGACAGGCAGCAGCCGCTGACTTCCTTGGCCGTCTGATCGATCATCCAGACCGCGTCGGTTTCCATGCCATAGGGCTTCCAGATCTTCTCGCTCAGATAGTCGGCGAGCGGCTTCTTCGTCGCGTTGCGGACAAGAACGCCGATCAGGTTCGTCTCGCCGGTCTTGTACACCCATTTGGTCCCCGGCGCAGATTCGCGCGGCAGGGTGCGCATATAGGCAACCGTGGGGTCCTGCCCCGCCGGGACGGTCATGGTGAACATCCGCGCGACGTCCGACGTCGGGTCGGTATAATCCTCGTTCCAGCGCACGCCCGAGGTCATGGTCAGCAGCTGCGCGATGGTAACGCCGTCATAGCCGCTCCCGGCGAGCTCGGGGATGTAGCGGGTCACCGGCTCGTCGACCGACTTGATGAACCCGTCGCGGATCGCCGCGCCGACCAGCGTCGAGGTGAAGGATTTGGCGACCGAGAAGCTCGTCCAGCGCCCCTCGCGCGTCAGACCGCGGGCATAGCGTTCCAGCCGGACCTTGCCGTCCTGCACAACGATCAGCCCGGCGACGTTCTGCGCGGCGATGAAGGCGTCGACCTCGGCCGCCGCGATCGGCAGCGGCGTGCCGTCTTGCAGCGGGCGGACGCGACGGCCGGTCTTTACGGTGTGCACCGGGAACACGCGTTCCATGTACGGAAAATTCGCGTCCCGCTGCGCCTGCGACCAGAACAGCACCGCGGCACCGATCTGTTGCAGCTTGGCGACCTCTGTCGCGGGCGGCGCGGCGGACACCGGCCTAGGCGTCGGTTCCTGCGCGCACCCCGCCAACGCCAGCGCACCCGCGATCCACCAAGCCTTCATGCCCCCTCCTTCACCAATGTCACCTGCAGCACATCGATCCCGCCGCCGCGGAAGCCGCCTTCGCAATACATCAGATAATAGCGCCACAAGTCGACGAAATCCTGTCCGAATTCGCGTGGCAAGCGGCCATCGGCATAGGCCGCGTCGAACCGCTCGCGCCACATCTTCAGTGTCTCGGCATAATCGAGTCCGAACGCTCGGGCGTCGCGCCAGACCAAGCCTTCGCGCTCGGCGATCGCGCGGAATTCGCTTTCGCAGATCAGCAGGCCGCCGGGGAAGACATATTGCTGAATGAAATCGACGTTGCCGGCATATGCCTCGAAGATCGCGTCATCGATCGTGATGAGCTGGATCGCTGCGCGCCCGCCGGGCTTCAGCGCGTGGGCGATGACGCGAAGATAGTCGGGCCAATATTCGCGGCCGACCGCCTCAACCATCTCGATGCTGACGATGGCATCGTAGGTGCCGGTCACCGCGCGATAGTCGGTCAGCGTGAAGCGCGCGCCGTGCCCGACCCGGGTAGCGGCATAGTCGCGCTGTTCGGTCGACAGCGTGATACCATGGAGCTGCCGCCCGCCCGCCACCGCGACCTCGGCGAACGACCCCCAGCCGCACCCGATTTCGAGAATCGTATCGCCCGGCTTCGTCCCCGTGCGATCGAGCATCGCGGCGAGTTTGGCCGCCTGCCCCTCCTCCAACGTCATGGCGTCACGCGGAAACAGCGCGCTGGAATAGGTCATGCTGGCATCGAGCCAGGGCGCGTAGAAGTCGTTCCCCAGGTCGTAATGATAGGCGATGTTGCGCCGCGCCTGGGCCGGACCATTGCGTCGGAGCCAGTGGCGCAGGCGTCGCAGCCCCCGCGACCATGCCGCCGCACGCGCCGTCGTGCCGAGCGATGCCCGGTTGCGCATGAACAGGTCGAACAGCGGCACCGGATCCGGGCTTGACCAGTCGCCCGCTGCCCACGCCTCGTACCATCCGGCCGAGCCGCCCGTTGCCAGTCTCCACAGCGCCCGCCAACTGCGGACATGGACGACCGGCTCGGGCCCCGGCGCTCGCCCACCGAGCCGGCGGCGCGTGCCATCGGGCAGCGTCGCATCGATCCCACCCGAGACCAGTCCACGATCGACGCGGTCGAGCACACGGGCGCCCATCGCGGCAAAGATGCGGCCCGTGGTCGTCGTTTCGCCCCTGGCCGCCTTGCGCCCGCGATTGCCGTACCGTGTCCCGTGCATCAGCGCGGCCATAGCGGCCCCCGCGGCGGGGGCAAGCGAGCCGATCAGCGTGCCGCCCGTCCCGCCTCCAGCGCCCGTTCACGCGCCTCGCGATGACCGATGATCGGCTTGGGGTAGGCGGCCGGACGACAGCCGGCGGTTTCCGGGTCGTGGATCGCCGCGTCGGATATCTTGGCGAGTTCGGGTACCCATTCGCGGATATAGTCCGCCGCGTCGAATTTCTCGGATTGCACGAGCGGCGCCATGATGCGGCCCCACATATTCGAATCGATGCCCGTGCCCGCGACCCACTGCCAATTGACCGCATTGTTGCCGAAATCGGCGTCGACCAGACAGTCCCAGAACCAGCGTTCGCCCTCGCGCCAGTCGATTAGCAGGTGCTTAATCAGGAAGCTGGCAGTGATCATCCGGACGCGATTGTGCATCCACCCCGTCGCCCACAGCTGGCGCATGCCGGCATCGACGATGGGATAACCGGTGCGTCCCTGCTGCCAAGCCTTCAGGTCCTTAGGCGCGTGTCGCCACGGCAGCTTGTCGAACTTGGGTCGACCGTTGGCGTCGGCATAGTCGGGCCGGTCGAGGATCACGCCGCTGGTGAAATCGCGCCAAGCAAGCTCCTTGTGGAACGTCAGCGCCGCCTTGCCGCCGCCGACCAGATGCCAGGCATCGCGCGGCGAGATTTCGCCCATGTGCAGGTGCGGCGACAGACGCGAGCTGCCGTCGATCGAGGGCATATTGCGGTCGACGTCATAGGCTGCGACACGGTCGGCAAAATCCCTTGCCGCCTCCCGTGCCGCCGCTTCGCCCGGCGTCCAGACCTCGAAGCCGCCCGACCAGTCGGGCTTGGTCGGGAGCAGATTCCAGTCGGCGAGCGCATCCGACGTCGGCCATGTGGAGGGGGCGGAAATCGCGCGCGGCGCGGGCAAAGGCTCCTCGGGCGGCATGCGTGTCGCGAGCGCCTTCCAGAACGACGAATAGACCTTGAACAGCCCGCCCGATCCCGTCGTGACGTCCTCTATCGGTGCCAGGTGATTGCCGTCATGCAGGCAGAGCCGATCGCCCAGCGCGTCCTCCGCCTTGCGCCACCACGGCTCGTAATGACGAATGGCATGGATGTGACTTGCACCCGTTTCCTCAGAGAGTTTGTGAAGTTCCGTCAGCGCATCGCCCCGGCGCAGGATCAGGCGCGAGCCCTTGTCCTTCAGCGCTTTCCCGAAAGCCTCCAGCGCATGGTGCAGCCACCACCGCTGCGCCGCACCGATCGCCCAGTCGCCCGGCGCCTTGTCGTCGAGAATATAGACCGGGATCACCGCCCCGGCATGCGCGGCCGCGACGAGGGCGGGTTGATCGTGCAGGCGAAGGTCTTGGCGCAGCCAGAGGATCACGGGATCGGACATCGCCGAATTACGCGCATGGCCGCCTACCGTTCCGCCTGCGTTTTGATTTAGCGGTTGGCGTCCGACACCAGCTGCGCCCCGCTCAGCAGGTCGCGGCGAACTTCGTCGAACATTCGACCGCGATCCTTTATCCGCAGTCCGGTTGCCGACGTCGTGGTCCGAATGCCATCGCTTTCGACCAGCCAGACTTGGGTCAGCCCGCGTTCGGTCAAATATTCACCGAAGAACGTTTTCGCCTCAGGTTCGGTCGCCGCACAGCGGATGACAAAGTGTGGGTCAGCGGCTAGGCGGCCGCGATGCGGGCCCTGACCGATCCGAAACTGCGTCTGATAGTCCTGCTATCGGTGGCCATCGCCGCGCGAGCACTGGCGTTGGGAAATCCACTCGTCCATGTCGACGAGGATTTCTACTTCGTCGCGGCCGGCAAGATGCTCGATGGCGCCCTGCCGTTCGTCGACCTGTGGGATCGCAAGCCGCTCGGCCTGTTCCTCGTCTATGCGCCGGCCGCGGCCCTGCCGTTCCCGCTCGGTATCTGGGCCTATCAGGCGATGGCGCTGGCCAGCGTGGTCGCGACGGCGATGATCATCGCCCGCTTCGCGACCCGCGCCGGCTGGGCGACAGGCGGGACCGCGGCGGGCATCGCCTATATCCTATGGCTCGACATGATGGGCGGTGTCGGTGGACAGTCACCGGTCTTCTACAACCTGCTCATGGCGACAGGCGCATGGCTGACGGCGACTGCCGACGGGCCGACGCGTCGCCGCAGGGGTCTTGCCGCGATGGCGGTCGTCGGGCTGGCGATCCAGGTCAAATACAGCGTCGTCTTCGAAGGCATGATGTTCGGTCTGTGGCTGCTCGTCGGCGAATGGCGTGCGCGACGGTCGGCGGCGACGCTTATCGGCTACGGTACGGGGCTGGTCGCACTGGCAGTAGGGCCGACGGCGGCGGTCTTCATCGCCTATGCCGCGGCAGGTCATGCCGACGCGTTCGTCTACGCCAATTTCACCTCGATCACGCTGCGCAAGCCCGATCCCTGGCCCTATCCGCTGACCGCTGCGTTGGAGCTACTTCTCATCCTGTCGCCGCTGATCGCGATGACCGGTGGGTCGAGCCGGCTGCGACCGGCCGACGGCGATCCCCGGATGCGCCGGTTCGTCTATATATGGCTAGCGGCGGCGCTGGCCGCCATCGCCATCTTCGGCGGCTTCTACGAACATTATGGTCTGCCCGCCGCTCTGCCAGGTGCGATCGGCGCGTCCGGATTCCTAGGCGCCGGCCATTGGCGCGGACGCGCGACCGTCGCCATCCTTGGTTTCGCCGCACTGGTCGCGCTGGGCACCGTGACGGTCAATCGCTACCGCCGGGGGGACGGCGCCGACCTCGCCAAGCTGACCGACGCGATCGGTCGGGGGCCCGGGTGCCTGTACATCTATTCCGGCCCCGCAATGCCGTACCGCGTGACCCAGCGCTGCACGCTGACGGCCTATCTTTTCCCCAGCCATATGCAGCATGGACGCGAAACCGGGGCGATCGGCGTGGATCAGGCGACCGAGCTGCGGCGCATCTTCGCCCGCCGGCCGGACGTCGTCGTCAACCAACCGCTGTATCCCGGCGAGCGCGAGGATATCCGATCGCTCTACCATGCTCTGCTCGCGCGGGACTATCGGTTGTCGGCCGTAACCCCGATCGGCGACCATGATATCCAGGTCTGGGTGCGACGGTAGCGCGTCCGGCAAACGCGCCGGGCCGATGTCACATGGCTGTAACAGGATTTGCGCGCTTACGCCGCTTGCGGCATTAGGCGCTATGGCAAGCCTTCCATCCGACGCCCCAAAGCTCACTCGCATCCAGGAAAACTGGCTGGCCGCGCGGGAACGGCGCATTCTCAACTGGTTGTGCGCGCGGATGCCCGCATCGGTGACGCCGGACCGGCTGACGGCGCTCGGGATGTTCGGCGCGGCGATGATCTTCGTCGGGTATTTGGGCAGCAATTTCGGCTCGGCATGGCTGCTGCTGTCGCTGGCCGGCTATGCCATCCAATGGTTCGGGGATTCGATGGACGGCAGCCTGGCGCGGTTCCGGCGGATCGAACGGCCGTCCTACGGCTATTTCCTCGACCACAGCTGCGACGGTCTCGCCAATCTGCTGATCGTCGGCGGGATCGGCCTGTCACCGTTCGTTACGATGGACGTCGCGATGGTCGCGCTGGCAGGCTATTTCCTGATGTCGATCCACGCCTTCCTGTCGGCGCGAGTCATGGGCGAGTTGCGCCTGTCCTATCTCGCTGCCGGCCCGACCGAGCTGCGGCTGTTCCTGATGGCCCTGACCATCGCGATGATGGTTGTCGGTCCCGACCGCGACGTCATCGGCAGCATTTCCGGCTTCGACCTGATTGTCGGCGCGATCGGCGCGATCCTGATCCTGTTGTTCGTTGTCCAGACGCTGTCGGTGTCGCGCCTGCTCCTGGCCCGCGGCGAACAGAAGGACTGAGCGCTCAGTCCGTCCACTGCGCGAGATCGACCGTCTCACCGATCAGCGCGAGGCCGTGGGAAATCGAGGTCAGCTCGTTTCCTGTTTCGATCCGCCCTTCCCCGAATCGCCGCTCGAACAGCGTGCGGATCGCGGGGATCAGCGATGATCCACCGGTCAAAAAGACGCGGTCGATCGCGTCGGCGTCCACGCCCGCTTTGGCCAGCGCCGCATCCATCGCCGCTTCGATCCGGACGAGGTCGGGCGCGATCCAGCGTTCGAAGTCGGCGCGGCTGACGTCTGCCGCTATCTCCACCCCGCCCCCTTCGAAGCGGAATTCGGCATGGGGTTCGCTCGACAGCGCGCGCTTGGCGCGGCCGACGGCGTCGTACAGCGGAAACCCCTGTTCGTGCTCGATCAGCGAAATCAGCCGCCCGATCGGCGCAGGGTCGAGCGCGTCGCGATGCAGCTTGCGCAATTCCTCCAGCGTGCGGCGGTTGCGCATCAGCGCCAGGCGCGACCAGTCTGCGAAGTCGTTGAAATAGCCGCCGGGGATTTCCAGCACTTTACCGAACGATCGATAGGCACCGCCCTTCCCCAGCAGCGGCAGCAACAGATGGCTGACGATCCGCTGGTCGAATCGGTCGCCGGCGATGCCGACGCCGGCAGCGGCAAGCGGTGTGCAGCGCCGGGTGGCGCCCGCCTCCGCCACGGTGACCACCGAAAAGTCGGTCGTACCGCCGCCGAAATCGGCGATCAGGATCGTGGCCGGATCGGTCAGCCGCTGGGCATAGCTGTAGGCGGCGCCAAGCGGTTCGTAGACATAATGAAGCTCGACGCCGAAGTCCTTCAGCATCAGGTCGTAACGTTGGCGGGCGAGCGTGGGGTCGGGCCGCGCACCGGCATATTCGACCGGGCGCCCGACGACGACCCGACGCGGACGGTCATCGAGCCGTCCGCCGGCGTGGCGGACCAGCGACTGCAGGAACAGCCGGCCCATATCCTCGAAGCGGAACGGTGTGTTGAAGATCAGCGCCCGTTCGAACAGCGGGCTCGCGGCCACGGTCTTGAACGACTGGATGAATCGGCTGTCGAGCGGTGCCGAAAGAAATTCGGCGATCGCCCAGGGGCCCGCTTCGTGCGCGATCCCGTTCCAGCCTCGCTCCTCTTCCCAGAAGCACAGCGCCGAGCGGAAGACCTCGCCCGTCGCCTCGGCACCGGCGAAGGCGATCAGGTCCGACCGTCCCTGCCCGTCGCTCAGCGAGACGACGGTGTTGGTCGTCCCGAAATCCAGCCCCAGGGCCGGCTCGCCCGTCGTCCCGCTCACCCGCACCTCCGTCGCCCCGCCCGCCGGGGCGGCGCCTATCGCACGGCTGATACGGCGGGCCAATCCTTGGCGAAAAGGCGGCGGACCTCGGCGATCGTCGGCACCTGTTTCCAGCCAATTCCGATGTCACGCCGCCGGGCCCCGGGCCCGCGCGATCCGACTTCGGCAAAGCGTGAGTCCTGCGGGTGGAACACCGCGGTCTTGCTGCCGTCGCGCGCGGTGCCCCCCATGCTGGTCCAGCCGTCGGGGTGAATGTGCGCGTCCATCGTGCAGTCGATGAACACCGCCTGCCCGATCGCGTTGGGATCGGCATAACGGCCGTCGGCGAAGCGCGTCGTCGGATGCCACGGCCGGCCGAGCGCGATGCTCGAGTCGGCAACGCCTGGCTCGCGGGTCAGGCGCGAGCGGTAGATGACGATACCGACCGGCTGCGTGATCGGCGTCGAAGGCGCGGTGATGAAGGAGGCGAAGCCGCCCTCCGTCATCGGTGTGCCGCGGCGTCGCGTGCGGATCTCGCTGTCCTCGATCAGCATCATTCCGTTGCCGAAGATGAAATCGACGTTCCCCGCGACCAGGCCGTTGCGGATCACCGCACGCCGCCCACGGGTCAGCAATGTGTCCTGATAGCCGAGCATCGCGACCCGATCGAACAGCACGCGGTCGCTGGCGGTATCGAGCGCGACGGCAACCGCCTGCGACGCCGACACCTTACGCGGATCGCCTGTCGGCAGCGCATCGTTGGCGGGGTGGTCGAAATCGTTTTCGATCGTCAGGTCGGTGACCGTGACGTCCGCCGCGGCGATGGTCAGGGTCGCGGAACCGGCGGTTCCCCAGGCGTTACGATCATAAGTCGCCGCGCTTTCGGCGACGGCACCATAATGCAGCCGGGTCCTGCCGACGCCCGCGCCGACCAGCCGGACGTGCGCGCGGCGGATCGTCGGCTTCTCGGGGTAATCGCCTGCGCCGACGCGGATCGTCAGCCAGCGATCCGATGTGTCGCGATCGGCGGCAGCCAGCGCGTCGGTGATGGTGGCGAAGCAGGCAGGCGTCTTACCGCAATCCCGCCGAACGGTCAGATCCGTCTTCGCATGCGCGGCGGTGGCGGTGGCGGTCAGCAGACCGAGAGCGAGAAGATAAAATCGGTGCACGCGTCACGGTCTACCGCGCCGGCGGCAAATGTCATCCGCCTCAGTTCAGCCGCAGCCATGTCGTCGATTTGCAGAACAGACCTCCGAGCACGCAGCCCTTGCCGACCAGCTTGTCGTCGGGCGTCACGCGCAGCTTGCCTGCAAAGGTGCGGCCGACGGTCGGCACAAACACCTTGCCGGTATACCCACCGTCGCCGGTCGGGCGGAATTCGCGGAAGATCTGCGTCCCCTCCAGCCGCTCGGTCCCCTTTTCACGCGCCGAGGCCTGGGCCTTGGGACTGGCCCAAATGATCGTACCGCACACCGCATCGCCGCAGGGATAGGCGCGGATATGGACGGTGTTCTTCACATTACGCCATTCACCGCTCAGCGTCTGGCCGCCTGCGGCTGGCGCTGCGGTCGCGGGGGCAGTGCCGAGCGCCAGCACGGCGGCCGTTATCGCGCACAAACTTCCGCGCATGCACCAATCTCCAATCATAGCTTGGAAATGATGTGGGGGCCGAAGCCGACGAAAAAAGGGGCGAGCCGGGGCAGGAATGTGACGGGGTGGTCGGGGGGTAGGGACCGGGCGCGCGGGCCGCGGCCCTTAACGCGAGCGCGCTTCCGCCAGGCTCTTTTCCCGAATGGCGCGAAATTCGGACCCCGGCTTCCACTGCGGCCATGCCCTGCCGCGGGCGAGTTCGCCCCCGATCCGCCCGACCAGCGCAATGTCCTGCATCGCCCCGGCCAGGTTCCAATCGGGGCTCCAGGCGTCGCAGGCCTGGTGATAGCATTGGCCGGTATAGGCATCGATCCAGGCCTGCCCGGCCTTCACGCCGCCCTGTTTGAGATCGGAGGCGCCGGCGATCCCCATCAGCAGCATCACGGGCACGCCGCGCTTGGCAAAGCTGAAATGGTCGGCGCGGTAGAACAGACCGCGTTCGGGCAGGCTCTCGGGCGTTACCCGCCGCCCCTGCGTCGCGGCGACGCGGGCCATGTCGTCCTCCAGCGTATTCTGGCCCTTGCCGACCAGAACCACATCGTTGGCCGCGCCTGCGGTCTGGAGGATGTCGAGCGTCAGATTGGCGACCGTCTTCGCCATCGGATAGACCGGATTGGCGGCGTAATATTCCGAACCCAGCAGCCCTCGTTCTTCTGCGGTCCAGGCGGCAAAGACGACACTGCGCTCGGGCTTCGGGCCTGCCATCAGCCCGCGCGCGATCTCGAACATGCCGGCGATGCCCAACGCATCGTCATTGGCCCCGGCACGGTAGATGCGACCCTGGGCATCGGGTTTGCCCTTGCCATAGGCATCCCAGTGCGCACCGAACATCACGACCTCGTCCGGCCTCGTCGTGCCGGGGATGCGGGCGAGAACGTTGCGGCTGATCAGCCCCTCGTGCGCCACCGGCACATCGGCGGCGAAGCGGATGCCGGTCAGTTCGATCGGGCGGAAGTCGGGCCGGCGCGCGGCGGCCTTCAGGGTATCGAGGTCCTGCCCCGCCGACGCGAACAGGCGGCGCGCGGCGGCGTCGGCGATCCAGCCCTGCAGGCGAACGCTGGTCAACGCGTCGGGCTTGCGCTCGATATCGTAATTCTCGCCGCCGGGGCTGACGACCACGTTCCAGCCATAGCCGGCGCCGGCGGTATCGTGGACGATCAACGCCCCGACCGCACCCTGTCGGGCCGCTTCCTCGAACTTGTAGGTCCAGCGGCCGTAATAGGTCATCGTCCGGTCGCCGAACTTGCCAGCGGCGGGTTCGCCGGCTTTCGCTTCGAAATCGGGGTCATTCACCAGGAAGACGACGACCTTGCCCTTCAGGTCGGCGCCCTTGAAATCGTCCCACTGGCGCTCGGGCGCCTTCACGCCGTAGCCGACAAAGACCACCGGCGCGTCGATCACCGAACGATCGTCGGGGCGGATCGTCGACAGGTAGACATCGGTGCCGAGTTGGAGCGGCATGTCGGCCGCGCCCTTGAAGGCGAGCGTCGTCGGCGTGCCGAGTTTGGTGTGGACCAAGGGTACACGCTGGACCCACTGGCCGTCCGGGCCGGCGGGTTGCAGGCCGAGTTGCTCGAAGCGGGCGATGAGATAACCGATCGTCCGCTCTTCGCCTGCGGTGCCGGGCGCGCGGCCTTCGAACGTATCGGAGGCGAGCGTGCGGACCGTCTGGGTGATGCGGGCGGCGGCATCGTCCTGCGCATGGGCGGCAGTGGACGCGAGCAGCGCGGCGGCGAGCGGGAGGACGCGGGTCATGGCCGCTACCTATCGTGCAACGTCGGCGTGATGAAGCCGTAACCGCGCTCCGGCCTTCGCTGGGGCACAAGGAACGGTGTCAGACCAGCGGCGGAAACATCACCCGTCCGCCATGCAATCGCTCAAGCGCGATGCCGGCGAGGTTCTGCGCGCGGCGAACGTAGCGAAGGCGGATGCGATCCGGCTTCGGCATCGCTCGAAACGCTTCCGCCAGCGACCGATAGGCCATCGGCACCCGCACCGCCCCGCTTGCCTGCGCGATCACCGCAGCGGCGTCACCCAGCAACACCGCATCCTCGACGCCCAGTTCGACCGCCAGCCTCACGGCCACGATCAGCGCGCGCCATTCGGCTTCCATGCTGGTCCCCAGCCCCAGACCCCGCGCAACGTGCATCCGCCCGCCGACGACCACCGCCAGCTCCATCCCGGCCGGACGCAGGCCACCATCGAAGAACAGCTTGGTCACGCGCGCACGATGCTGCGCGCCACCGCCTCGGCCGTCTTGATGCCATCGACCGCAGCCGACAGGATGCCGCCGGCATAGCCCGCGCCTTCCCCCGCCGGGAACAGCCCGCGGGTGTTGAGGCTGTGCCCATCCTCCCCACGGGTAAAGCGCACGGGGGAGGAGGTCCGCGTCTCGACCCCGGTCATCACGACGTCGGGATGGTCGTAGCCAGCGATCTGCCGACCAAACACCGGGATTGCTTCCCGCATTGCCTCGACCACAAAATCGGGCAGCACGTGCGCGAGGTCGGTCGGCGTTACGCCGGGTCGGTAGGACGGCACGACCGACCCCAGCGATGTGGACGGCCGGCCGGCGAGAAAATCCCCCACCCGCTGCGCCGGCGCGAAATAATTGGAGCCGCCGGCGACGAACGCCTTTTCCTCCAGGGCCCCTTGCAGGTCGATCCCCGCGAGCGGATCGCCGGGATAGTCGCGCTCCGGGTCGATCGCGACGACGAAGCCGGAGTTCGCATTGCGCTCGTTGCGCGAATATTGGCTCATGCCGTTGGTCGCAACGCGACCTTCCTCCGACGTTGCGGCGACGACGGTGCCGCCGGGACACATGCAGAAGCTGTAGACCGTCCGACCGTTCTTGCAGTGGTGCGAGATGTGATATTCGGCCGCGCCCAGGATCGGGTTGCCCGCGTCCTGCCCGAAGCGTGCGCGGTCGATCCAGCTTTGCGGGTGTTCGATGCGGACTCCGATCGAAAAGGGCTTCGCCTCGACGTATACGCCCGCTGCCTGCAGCATCGCGAAGGTGTCGCGCGCGCTGTGGCCGACCGCCAGGACGACGTGGTCGGCCTCGATATACGACCCGTCGTGCAGGTGCAGCCCGCGGATTTGACGGTCGCCCGCCCCCGCAGTCTCGATATCCAGCCCCTCGACCCGCATGCCGAAACGGTACTCGCCGCCCAGCGCCTCGATCTGCGCGCGGATGCTCTCGACCATCGTCACCAGGCGGAAGGTGCCGATGTGCGGGTGCGCCTCGGTCAGAATTTCGGGTGGCGCGCCGGCTTTGACGAATTCGGTCAGCACCTTGCGATTGAGGTGCCGCGGGTCCTTGATCCGGCTGTAAAGCTTGCCGTCGGAGAAGGTCCCCGCCCCGCCCTCGCCGAACTGGACGTTGGATTCGGGGTTCAGCACGCTCTTGCGCCACAGCCCCCAGGTATCCTTGGTTCGCTCACGCACCACCTTGCCGCGCTCAAGGATGATCGGGCGGAAGCCCGCCTGCGCCAGGATCAGCGCGGCTAGCAGACCGCAGGGTCCGGCACCGATCACGACCGGGCGGCGGACGCCCGACGGGGCCATGATCGCGGGCTTGTAATGCGTGTTGGGAGTCAGGGCGATGTCGCGGTCGCGCTTGAACCGCGCCAGCACGGCGCCCTCGTTCTTCACCGCGACGTCGACGGCATAGACCAGCGCGATGTTCGTCTTGTCGCGCGCGTCGTTGCCACGACGGGCGATCGAGAAGCGGATCAGCTCGCGCGGGGTGATTCGCAGACGCTTGCAGATCGCGGCCGGCAGGGCTTCGTCGGGGTGATGGAGCGGTAGTTTCAGGTCGGTAACGCGGATCATGTCGCGCGGCCTGTACCGCACGGTGACACGCTCTGCCACCGCTTGCCGCAGCGAGCCGACCCGACGTGTCGCCGGACGGACCGACCATCGGTCCGCGACGTGGGGCGAGGTGGCCGTGCAGGCCCGACCGGGCGCATCGCGCGAGGATCGGCGACAACAGTCTGAGCGCGCATCGCGCCACCGCCCCCCCTTGCCTGCCGCCCCTCCGCCCCGGTAACGCTGGCACCATGATCCTGCTGGTCGAAGACGATCCCGCGCTGCGTGTCCTGACCGCGCGAGCGCTGAAAGAAAACGGGTTCGACGTCCGCCCCTGCTCCGCCGCGCCCGAAATGCTGCTGGCGATGGAGGAAGGCGACGTCGAGCTGGTCATTCTCGACATCATGCTGCCCGGCACCAGCGGGCTCGACCTGTGCCGTCGCATCCGCCGCGACAGCGATGTGCCGATCATCTTCATCAGCGCCAAGGGCAGCGAGATGGACCGGGTTGTCGGGCTTGAGCTGGGCGCCGACGACTATATCTCGAAGCCGTTCGGCACCCGCGAGCTCGTCGCGCGCGTGCGTGCGGTGCTGCGGCGGTTCGAATCGGACAGCGGCGGCAACGCTTCGCGCGGCTTGTATCGCTTCGACGGCTGGGTCGCTGACA
The DNA here is from genome assembly GCA_016937575.1 of Roseomonas aeriglobus. Classification (NCBI taxonomy): domain Bacteria; kingdom Pseudomonadati; phylum Pseudomonadota; class Alphaproteobacteria; order Acetobacterales; family Roseomonadaceae; genus Muricoccus; species Muricoccus aeriglobus. The sequence continues at coordinate 1,971,271 of JAFHKN010000002.1, forward strand.
CGCCACGCCACGAGCTGCGAGCCCCGAGCGGGGCCGTGGTCGAGCTGACCGGCGCCGAATTCGACCTGCTGACGACCCTGCTCGACCACGCCGGTCGCGTCATCGCGCGCGAGAGGTTGCTCGAGCTCAGCCGCACGCGCCAGGCCGATGCGACCGACCGCAGTATCGACGTGCTGATCAGCCGCCTGCGTCGCAAGCTGTCGACGGCCGACAAGCCCGCGCCGATCGTCACCGTCCGCGGCGTCGGCTATATGCTAAGCGTGCCGGTCGAACGCGAGTGAGCCGGCGCCTGCGCCTGGTACCGCAGGGCATCATTGCCCGGCTGGTTGCGATCCTGCTCGTCACGCTGATCGTCGAATTCGCGATCAGCACCGCAATCTACGAGCAGGCGAGCGAGTTTTCCGTCCGTGAGGACGAGGCGCGGCGTCTGGCCGAACATCTCGTCATCGCAAGACGCCTGATCGCCGAACAGCCGCGCGACCGCCGCCACCAGATGGCGGGCGAATTGACCACCGACCGCTATTTCGTGCGCTGGAGCGCGATGCGCCCGACCCTGCCCGATGCGGGCGACAATCAGGAGCGGATGCGCGAACAGATCGTCACGTGGGAGCCGACGCTCGCGCGTACCGGGCTCCAGGCGCAGACATTGCCGCGTGCGGGCTCGACGATCGCGGTGGGGTTACTCCGCCTGCCGGAAGGCGACTGGCTGTTCTTCCGTACGATCGAGCCGCTTCAGACGACCGGTGCGACCTATGGTCGCATTTTCTCCAGCGTCATCATCATGCTGGCGCTGATGCTGCTGGGCGGGCTGTTTATCCGCCAGACGCTCAAGCCGATCCGCCTGCTGACCAACGCGGTCGAGCGTTTCGGCCCTGGTCTGGATCAATCGGGCGCCCAGCCCGAGCTTCCCCAGGGCGGTACGGGCGACGTGCAGCGGCTGGTCGACGCGTTCGATGCGATGCAGGCCCGCATCCGTCGCCTGATCGACGAGCGTACCCGCGCTCTCGCCGCAGTCAGCCACGACCTGCGCACCCCGCTCGCCCGCCTGCGCCTGCGCGTCGAGGCGGTCGATGACCCGAGCCTGCGGCGCGAAGTCGAATCGGACCTGGAGGGGATGGAGGCGATGGTGACCTCGCTCCTCGCCTTTCTGGGCGGCGACGGAGAGCCGGAGACGCGCCGGCTGATCGACTTGGCGGTGCTATGCGCGAGCATCGTCGACGACGCGAACGACCATGGCCATGACATCACCTATGATGGCCCTGCCCATCTCGAGCTATGGGTTCGTCCGCTCGGCATCCGGCGGGCGGTCGTCAATCTCGTCGAGAATGCCGTGCGCTACGGCAGTGAAGCGGCGCTCGAACTGACGATCGACGGCGACGGCGTCGTCATCTGCGTCACCGACAACGGCCCCGGCATTCCGGAGGAATCGATGATGCTGGTTCGAGAGCCATTCGTCCGGCTCGACCATGCGCGGCAACGCGACACCAACGGCTTCGGCCTGGGTCTGTCGATCGTCGAGCGCGCCGTGGCCGACGAGAGCGGGGAGTTCACGTTGGCCAATCGCGACAGCGGCGGGCTGGCGGCGATGATCCGACTGCCCTTTCGTGCCGGAGCGGCCGACTGACAGCGTCGTGCCGCCACCTGCGCGGGCGCACCGCGAAGCCGTCCCGGACAAATTTGCATCAGCAACACTTCGTTACAGTGGGCGGTGGGTACGGAAAGGTCGCACCCGCTACATCCTCGTTCGAACCGGCGCATGGGCGCTGCAATTTCGAGGGTGTCTCCAATGCCGCATACCAACGACGTCATCGGCCGCGTTTTCGGTTTCGAGAACGAAGTGTTCGCCAATGAAGCCGGCCTGTACGGCAAGCTCGCGCACGAGGGCCAGGCGCCGAAGGTGCTGATCATTTCCTGTTCCGACTCGCGCGTGGTGCCGGAGCAGATCATGCAGGCCAAGCCGGGCGAGCTGTTCGTGATCCGCAACGCCGGCAACATCGTACCCCCCTTCGCGCAGCAGAACGGCGGCGTCACCGCCACGATCGAATATGCGGTCGCGGCGCTGGGCGTCACCGACGTCGTGATCTGCGGCCATTCGGGCTGCGGGGCGATGGGCGCGCTGACCAATCCGGAAGGGCTGGACGCGTTGCCGAGCGTGAAGGCCTGGCTGAAGCACAGCCATGCGGCCAAATCGGTCGTCGACCACAGCTATCCCGAACTCGACGGGCAGGCCGCGATCCGCGCCGCCAGCCTTGAGAACGTCGTCGTGCAGCTCCAGCATCTGCGCACCCACCCTGCCGTCGCCAGCCGCATCGCCAAGGGCGAGCTGACGCTGCACGGCTGGTTCGTCGACATCCACAGTGGCGGGATCCTCGCGCTGGACGGCGAACAGGGTCGGTTCAAGCCGGTGCGCGATGGCGAGGACCTGCCTGTCGCGCTGTCGCCTGCGCGCCGCCTGGCCGCCGACTTCGTCGAAACCGAAGACGCCGTCGCCGCCTAACCGTTCCCTCACCTGAAGCGGCCGTCCCAAACCTCCCCCAAATCCCCTCGCGGGCGGCCGCTTCATTTTTTTCCAGGGAAGTTTCATGAGCAAAATCCTGCCGTTCGCCGGCTGGAAACAGGATGTGCCAGCGTCGATCGTCGTCGCACTGGTCGCCCTCCCCCTGTGTCTCGGTGTCGCGCTCGCTTCGGGCGCGCCTTTGTTTTCAGGGCTGATCGCGGGCATCGTCGGCGGCATCGTCGTCGGTTTCCTGTCCAAGTCGCCACTGTCGGTCAGCGGTCCCGCCGCCGGTCTGACGACCATCGTCTTCGCCGCGATCGAACGGCTGCCCACCTTCGAGGCGTTCCTCCTCGCAGTCGTCCTCGCGGGCGCACTGCAGATGATCTTTTCCCTGTCGCGCAGCGGCGTGCTTGCCGAATTCGTGCCTTCGTCGGTCATCACCGGCATGCTGGCGGCGATCGGCCTGATCCTCATCCTCAAGCAGATCCCGCACGCCGTCGGCTATGACGGCGACCCGGAAGGAAGCTTTTCCTTCTCGCAGGGCGACGGTCTGAACACGATCACCGCAGTCTTCTACAGCTTCGCCAACCAGCTGACGTTGGGGGCCGTCGTCATCTCCGCGGTTTCGATCGCCTTCCTGTTCTGGTGGGATGCAAACCGGCCAAAGGATGGCCCGTTGAAGCTGTTGCCCGGCCCGTTGGTCGTCGTCGTGGCGGCAGTGGCGTTGAACGCGCTGTTCGGGATGGTCGCGCCGGGCGTCCAGCTGCAGGAAAAGCATCTGGTGCAGGTGCCGATCGCCAATGGCCTGGGCGGGTTCGTCGACCTGTTCACCTTCCCGGATTTCACCCAGATCGGCAATTCGACCGTGTGGACGGTCGCGATCACCCTCGCCATCGTCGCCAGCCTGGAATCGCTGCTGAGCGTGAAGGCGGTCGACGAGCTCGACAGCCAGCGCCGTACGACCGACAAGAACCGCGAGCTGTTCGCGCAGGGCGGCGGCAACATGATCTCCGGGCTGATCGGCGGTCTGCCGGTGACATCGGTCATCGTGCGGTCGTCGGCGAACGTCGATTCGGGCGCAACCAGCAAGCTGTCGACGATCCTGCACGGCACCTGGCTGTTGTTGTCGGTGCTGCTGATCCCGTTCCTGCTGAACCTGATCCCTCTCGCCGCACTCGCGGCGGTGTTGATCCAGACCGGTTACAAGCTGACCAAGCCGTCGCTCTATACCAAGCGCTGGAAGCAGGGTGTGACGCAGTTCGTGCCGTTCGTCGCGACGGTAGCAGCGATCCTGTTCACCGACCTGCTGATCGGCATCGGCATCGGCCTGGCCATCGGCTTCATATTCGTCATCGCTCGCAACTTCCGCACCGCGCTGGTGTCGGTCGACGACGGGCATGGCAATGTGATGATCGCTGCCCGCCGCAACCTGTATTTCATCCACAAATATGAACTGCAGAAGTGCCTGAACGCGGTGCCCGAGGGGTCGAAGCTGCTGATCGATCTGTCGGCGACGTCCTATGTCGATCTCGACAATATCGACGTCATCAACGCCTTCATCCGCGGCGCCGAATTCAAGAATATTCGGGTCATGGTGCGCGGCGACATCGCCGAACGCAGCGCGCCGCTCATCAATGCGCCGCGCCGGGAGCTGGTACATATATGAACGACGAATCCCTGCTGCTGCTCGCCAACAAGGCCTGGGCCGCCCAGCTGAAGGACGAGCGGCCCGACTATTTCGAACGGCACGCTGCCGAGCAGAACCCCAATTTTCTGTGGATCGGCTGTTCCGACAGCCGCGTCGCACCGGATCAGATCACCAACTCGCCGCCGGGCGTGATGTCGATCCACCGGAACGTCGCCAATCTGATCCATGAGGATGACGACAATCTGATGGCGGTGCTCCAGGTCGCGCTGGAAAAGACCAAGGTCAGCCACATCATCATCTGCGGCCATGACGGCTGTGGTGGCGTCGCGCACGGCATGCATCAGGATGCGACCGGCGCGGTGGCGCACTGGGTCCGCGACGTGGGCGAGCTGTACGAACGGCATCGCACCGAACTGCGCGGGCTCGATGATCGCGAGCGGATCAACCGCATGGTCGAGCTGAACGTTCGTGAGCAGGTCGACCGCCTGGCGCGCCTTCCCCTGGTTCGCGCGGCGTTCGAACGCGGCCAGCCCCTGACCATCCACGGCTGGATCTACGGGCTGGCCGATGGCCTGATCCGCCCGATCCTGAGCGTGACCGAAGCGGACGTGCGGCAGATGCAGGCGGCCTGACCGCGCCGTGCCCGGGCGCGTTTCGGCACGCCCGGGCCGCGCGGTGTCAGCCGACCGCGCGGTCGTGCAGCCACAGGATCGACGGATAGGCGCACAGCCAGATCCAGAAGAAGCGATTGAGCCCGAAGAGGCAGGCGTTCGCCAGGTGGAACGTCGCCGAGATGACCAGCGCCGCGATCAGCGCCGGGCGCGAGAGTAGGGCGATCGGAAAGGCCAATTCGAACAACATCACCGCCCAGCCGGCTACCAGAAGCGTGCGCGGACGGTTCGCCCACCGGCGCAAATTCTCGCCTGCGGGATAGGTGGAGAACAGGAACACGTCACGGAGCGCCCGGCCGCTCCGCCAGTCCGGATTCACGATCTTCACCCAGCCGGCCATAAAATAGCTGAGCAGCAGCTGCATCGCGAGATAGCCGAATGCGAGCATGCGCCACTGCGGGTCGGGCAGTGTCGCGGCGCCCGCCAGACATAGCAGGACGAGCAGGCTCATCCGGTCCGCGCCGCCATTATACGGCCCATTGAAGAACGGCAGGATGAGCAGGTGATTCGCAATCAGCGCGAGCGTCACGCCCGGCAGCCACGCGGGCGCAACGATGCCTGCCGCGACCATCGCCAGCGACAGGATCAGACGCGCCGCGAACAAGCGCCGCTCTGCCGGGCGCGCGGCAGGGCGCAGATGCTCGAGACTCTGCTGAAGGAAAACGAGCCCCGTCGCCACCGCCGTCAGCTGGACTGCGAACGCGAACGTCATCGCCCCACCAACTCCGCGATCGGGCATGGGGCGGACAGATAGCCGATATCGTCGACGACCCCGTCGCCGACGCGCCGTACGAAGCGCAGCCGGATCTGAAGCCAGGCTCCCCGGTCGCAGAGCCCATGGCGGTCGAGGTGCCGCGCGACCCGCAGCATCAATTCGCGCGCGCTATGCGCCTCGGTCGCCGGCACATCGGTCGTCACCAGCCGTTCGGCGAGGCTGACGAGATACAGGTCCTCGTTCCACTCCGGATTCCAGAGCAATCGCCGCGCCATGCCGGCCGGGGTCAGCACCGCCGGGCGGGGACGGAAGCCGCGCCAGGCCGTCGCCCGATCCTCCGGCCCGTCGACCAGGGCATAATCGAGCCGCGGACTGGCGCGCACGGCGTCGAAGAACCGCCACGACGGGACGATCGCGGGCACCAGCAGGCGCAACCCATCGAACGGGACGCGGCACAGGGTCAGCAGCGACGTCATGTTCGGCTCGGTCCGGTCCGCGTGGCAGGGCGGCGCGACCGTACACGCTATCGCCGCCGCGTACAGTGCGCCCCGCCACTTCCCGCGCCATCAGCCGATCGGCGCGCCCGCCCCCTGGTCGAAGTCGAACGCCGGCTCCGGCCGCTTGCGCGCGTTCGGTCCGCCCAACGTCCAGCTGATCCCGGCCAGCACGATCGCGCCGGGCCCCTTCTGGCGAATGCGGTCGCGGATGAGCGGCGTGTCGATGACAGTGATCGTTCGCTGGGTGTCGAGGATGTTCTGACCGGTCAGCGTCAGGCTGATCTTTTCGTTGAGCTTGCGGCGATAGCCCGCATTCAGCAGCCCGCCCGGGGCACGATAGCCCTGCGGGATCAGCTGCTCGCCGGTGAAATTGCCGCTGAGCTGGAAGAAGTCCTTCGGTGTGGGTTGCCAGCTCAGGCTGCCACGCACCGATCCGGTCGTGCCCGACCGCGGCGCGGATACCCCGGCCTGGCGCGGATCGATACGGTTCCAGAGGTAGGATCCGGACGCGTTGTACGTCAGCGTCTTCGTCACCCGCCCGCTGGCGACCAGCTCGACGCCGACCCGTTCCGCCGTCGCCAGATTGGCGCGCGTATTAAGGAATACGCCGTTGCCCAGGTCCTGAACGACATCGGTCACGCCTCCACGCGACGTACGGTAGAATCCGGTGACCGAATAAAAGGTCCCGCCCTTGCGCTTCTGCCACCCCGCCTCGAACGAATCGGTGACTTCGGGCATCAGATACGGGTTGCCGCGACGCAGGTTCAGCGGGTCGATATAGATGGTGTAGGGGTTCAGGTCCTGCCCGTTGGGCCGCTGGATGCGGCGGCTGTAGCTGGCACGCAGCTGTTGGGTCGCGCTGAGTTCATAGCCGAGATGCGCGGTGGGATAGAGCCGGAAATAGTCCCGCTCGATCTGGATGCGATCGGTACGCTGATCGAGGTCGATCTCCGCCTGCTCCCCGCGCAGGCCCAGCTGCGCCTCGAACTTGCCGGTATCGACGCGATACGTCGCGTAAAGGGCGTGGACCGCCTGGTCCCAATCGAACTGGTTCGTCAGCGACGGCACCGGCGCCAGGGCGTCGAGGCTCGCGCCGCGTACGCCGCGGAAGTCGAACTGGGCGGCGTTGAATTCGCCATGGTAGCCGAGGTTGAGCGACCCGTCCTTGCCGAGCGGGCGCTTGTAATCGACCTGTGTTTCGATGGCACTGCGGTCGAGATCGGTCGAGATCTGTTCCCGACTGGGGGCCGCCGTCGCGAACACCGTCTGCGCATCGATGCGACGGCGCTGCCGGATCGCCTCGACATTGACGTCGGCGGTCAACTCGTGCCCGCGGCCCGGCAGGGTGCGGCGCCACGACGTGCGACCACCCAAGCTGCGCATCCGCATCGCCTGAAAGGCGTCGCGATCGAAGCTGTTCGATGCCAATGCGCTGTTCGAGTCGGTGAAGGACGAAATGTCCTGCCGTCCCTCGCGATACGACACCTCACCCGACAGCTTGCTCTTCGGGCTGATGCTGTAATCCGCGCCGATCCGGGCCGACTGCATCTGCGCGCGCGCCTCCGTATCCGAAACCTGGGTCGTGGTCGTCGTGCCACCGGCAGCGTTTGCCCGAACACGATCGAGCGTGCTGTCGGCCGACCCGCGGAATCGACGATAGGCAGCGTCGCCGGTCAGGGTCAGCTTCTTGCCCGACAGCGCGCCGCTGGCGGTCAGCTGGGCGCGACCGAGCGGACCGGCGGCGGCCTTGATGGTCGCGGTGCGCGTGTTGGGCCGGACGCGCTTGGTCACCAGATTGATGACGCCGCCCGACCCTTCGGGGCTCATCGCTGCGGAAGGGTTGGTGATGATCTCGACGCGGTCGATCTGGCCCGCCGGCATCGACTGAAGCGCATCGCCACGCGACTCGCCGCGCAGCATCGCGGACGGACGGCCATCGATCAGGATCGTGACGCCCGGATCGCCGCGCAGGCTGACGTTGCCCTGCAGATCGACGTCCACGCCCGGCACCGCGCGCAGTGCATCGGCCAGCGTGCCGTTCTGGACCGCAAGATCGTTGGCGACGCTGAAGCTGGTGCGGTCGGTCGATCCGATCACCTCCGACCGCGCGCCCGTGACGACGACGTCGCCCGGCCGCTGCGGCGCGGGCTTGGCCTGCGGCGGGGCCTGGGTGGTAGCGGGCGCAGCCTGGGCGGCGAGAGCCATGCCGGAGACGCAGGTGAGCAGATGTGCGGCAATCATGTTGAAATCCCCTTTATCGGTCGATGTCGGAATGGCGCGCATCGGGGTGAGCGGCATGAGTATCCGCTGAGCAATCGCTGAATTCGCGGCTCATATCAGGCGCTTGCCTGCCCCGGCGCGACGCTGCCCCGCGTCGACCTACGTCGTTAGTGTATTAGTACAGCAATACTCAATAGTCAATCGGGCGGCGACGCTCGATCAGCGCGAAGGCGATGACCATCGGCAGGCTGAAGATCAGGCTGGCGAGCGACCACAGCGTTGCCGCCGTCGTGCCCAGCCGGCGCCGCGTCGCCAGGACGAAGGTCCCGATGGCGGAGAGGACGGCAAGCGTGATGGCGATCGCCCAGACAATGTGCGGAATAACCGGCTCGGCCTGTCGCTCGTACGACGCCTCGACCGCACCGATCCGCTCGGCTCCTTCGGCCAGCATGTAAAGGACTGGCGAGATCCAGGTGGCGCGGAACCGCATGACGTCGCTGAATTCGGGCGCGAAGTGTCGCCGCGTCAGTTCGGCCACGGCGCCATCGGGCGCGACGGACACGACGCGCTGCCATGCCGACGACGGCCCCTCGATGCTGTTCTGGCCAAAGAAGATCGACACGATCGTTCGATCGGCCAGCGGTGCGGCGTCGATGCGGCGGACGTCGGCGACTGCGCCGCCGAGCGGGATGGTGACGGCACGACCGGCTTCCCCGCCGCGCATGACTGCAGCGTCGAACAGGTGCAGCGCGCGATCGCCCAGGATCGCCACGTGTTGCCCGATCGGCTTCGGCTTGGCGACGATGACCTCGCCCGCGGGCAGCTGAAGCAATCGGATCAGCGTTCCGGTCGCCGGATCGAACCGAAACAGTGTCCCGCCCGATGCGAGGATCCCGTCACCGACGCTGACCGGCGGCGCCACGAAACCACCGGCGGGACGCAATCGACCGACCGGGCGGCGATCCTTCATCCGAAATCCGACATAGGCATCCGCGTCATGGCTGAACCGCCAGGAGGTCCCCCGCCGGTTGTCGGTCAGGTCCGATGCGACCGTGCGTGTCATTTCGCCCCGGCGCGGCAGCCATTCCATCGGCAGCGGCAGACGGACGACCTCGACACCGCGCAAATTCGGCGATTTCGGCCCCAGCGCCGCCGCGATCAGCTCGTCGCCGTTCGATCGCGACGACTGAACCAGCCCGCCGGGCGCCGACGCACCGGTGCTGACCAACGGGTTCCGCCCCAGAACGACCAGGCTCATGTGATAGGCGATCCCGCCCAGCATCAGCACCACGAAGAAGAAGGTAAAGGCCGCGGTCAGCGTGCTGAGACCAAGCAGGACGGGCTGCGTCGTCGCACGTGTACGGTCGGGGCGGTACGCGCCTGCCACCAGCACCGCCAGCAGCGCCACGATCAGCGCCGGCAACAGCAGCGCGCCAGCGCCGAAGGCCAGCGTGCCGATCATCAGCACAGCCGCCGTCGCCAGGCCGGTCCAGCCATAGCGGCGCGGCGCCACCGCGGCATAGCTGCCGCCCAGATACCCGATGAGCGCGAAGAGCGTCGCGGCAAAGGGCGCGAGCCAGTGGCGCGCATCGATCACCCGTTCCGGGTTCATCGCCTGCGTGCCGAGCAGAACCAGCAGCGGCGGCAGCATGACCGCCACGACGACGGTCGCCCCCGCCCCGGTGACGCCGGCCATGATCCGCCACGGCGCGACCGGGCGGTGAAGCAGCGCGACCCAGTGATTGAGCCGTGCGTAGCTTGCGGCCTGATAAACGCCGAAGATGGTGCCGCCCGCGGCGTAGACGACGGCCACCATCCGACAGATCTCGTCATCGTCGCTGATGCCGGGAAACAGATAGTCGAGCATCAGCAGCCCGAGCAGATGGAGCACAGCCAGCCCCGCGGCCCAGCGCGCGAAGCGGCGCAGCTCGGCGACATATAATTCGCTCATGATCGGTGCTTTCAGTGGGCCGGGCCGGCGTGGTTTCGCGTGAGAAAGGCATCGACCGCGCGGTCGAGGGACACCGGCATCGCCTGGATGCTTTTGGCGCCGAAGCCTCGCAGGTCCGTGCCGAAATCGTCGTCACGGTCGATGACGGTGAAGTGATGGACGCCGTCGATCCGGCTGTGACGCAGCAGCCCCGGGATGCCGTCCGCCGGCGGCGCGGCAAAGGGCACGTCGGCGACCCAGTGGCGGATCCGCTCGCAGAAATCGTCGGGCGTCGAGAAACTGGCGACCCGTCCGCGCTCCAGGATCAGCAGCGTATCGGCCAGCCGCTCGACCTCGTCGATCTGGTGCGAGCAGTAGAGGATCGTGCGCGCGTCGTCGTTGGTCGCGGCGATCAGCGCGTCGAGCAGTCGCCGGCGCGCGACGACGTCGAGCCCCAGCGTCGGCTCGTCGAGGATCAGCAGCTCCGGCGACTGTCCCAGCGCCAGCGCGAGGTTCAGCCCGGCGCGTTCGCCGCGCGACAATTGGCCGACCCGTTGGCGTCCCGACAGGTCGAAGCTGGCGATGACCGCATCGAACGCCGCGGCGTCCCAACGATCGGCATAATGGCTGCGCTGGACCTTCAACACGGTCTCGACCCGCGCCCAGCCGGGCAACGTATGTTCCTCGTTCACGAAGCCGATCCGTCCGCGGTCCGCCGGGGTCAGGGCGTCGGTGCGGCGCCCCAGGACGTAGCATTCCCCCGACGTCGGCAACTGAAAACCGAGCAGCTGACGAAACAGCGTCGATTTACCCGCACCATTCGCGCCGACGATCGCATGGATGCCGCCGCGCGGCAGCGCCAGATCGAGTGCGTCGAGGGCCCGCTTGCGGCCGTGGTAGCGCGTCAGCCGGCGCGTTTCGATGGCATAGTCGCTCATCACGCCGACTGCCGCACGCCGATCGCGCCCAGCGCCTCGCCGACCCGCTCGACCGCCTCGTCCGGGTTCGCGCGGATCGCGACGACCTCGTTGACGAAGCGATCGACCGCCGCGTCAAGGCGACGGTCGCGCTCCTCCGGGCTCAGCTGATCGCGCTGCGCGGCGACGTAGAGGCCAAGGCCCGCGCGGGACACCAGCCAGCCGCCCGATGTCAGTTCGGCATAGGCCTTCGCCACCGTGTTCGGATTGACCGCGAGCTGTTGGGCGAGCCCCCGCACGCTTGGCAACTGGTCACCGACCGCGAGGTCGGACGCGGTGATCTTACGCCGGATCGCGTCGACGATCTGCCCGGCGATAGACCGGCTGTCACCGGGGGCGACGGCGATGGCTAAGGGGACGGTGCGGCTCATGGCCATGATCCTTACTGTTCTATGTCACATAGAACACCTAAAACAGTCAGAGTCAAGCCGGTGGCGGCTTGCAATCGCTCGATGGCGCCGCCAGACCCAGGGGCAAGGCTCGATCCCTTGGCGATCGAGGGGGCTTGGAAACCGGGGGATGCACGATGCGCCGATCACGTTTGTTATTCGCCACCTTGCTGTGCGCGGCCGCCCTGCCCGCAGCCGCACAGACCCCGCCCCCCTCCGCGCCGCTGACGATCGAGAATGTGCTCGGCAAGGACATGCCGAACGTCAAATGGGCGCGTGACGGCGAATGGACCCGCGACGGGGCCGGGTTTCTGAAGCTGGAGGCGTCGAAGACCGTCGACGGCGGCAGGGACATCGTCCGCTACGACATCGTTACCGATGCGCGGACCGTCTTGGTCCCCGCCGAAATGCTGGTGGCATCGAAAGGCGCGAAGCCGATCGACGTGCAGGGCTACGGCTTTTCCCCCGACGAACGGAAGCTGCTGATCTACACCAACAGCAAGACGTTTCGCCGCACCAATGCTTTCGGCGATTACTGGGTGCTGGACTTGAACACCAAGGCTCTGCGCAAACTCGGCGGCGATGCCCCCGCGTCCAGCCTGATGTACGCGACCTTTTCCCCCGACGGCACGAACATCGCCTATGTCCGCGGCAATAACCTGTACGTGGAGCCGACCGCCGGCGGCGCTCCCCGCCAGCTGACGACCGACGGCAACACGCTGATCGTCAACGGCATCGGCGACTGGGTGTACGAAGAAGAATACGACTTGGCGAAGGCATGGAGCTGGAGCCCGGATTCGAAGCGGATCGCGTTCTGGCGGTTCGACACGTCGGGTGTCGGCACCTTCAACATGATCACCAATACCGAAGGCCAATATTCGCGCGTCATTCCGCTGCAATATCCGAAGGCCGGAACGGTCAATTCGGCAGCGACGGTCGGGACGATCGACGTCGCGACAGGGACGACGACCTGGATTCCGCTGGAGGGCGACCCCCGCCAGAACTACGTGCCGCAGATGAGCTGGACGCCGGATTCGCGCGCGCTGTTCCTCCAGCAATCCAACCGGCTGCAGAACGCGTACAAGGTCATCCTGGCCGATCCCACGACGGGCAAGAGCAATACGCTGTTCACCGAACGCGACGCCGCCTGGGTGGAGGCGAACCGCGATCCGACCTGGACCACCGACGGCCGCGGTTTCACCTGGCTGAGCGAACGGGACGGCTGGCGGCACCTCTATGTCGGCTCGCGCGACGGCAAGGCCATGGACCTGCGCACGCCGGGCGACTTCGACGTGATCGGCGTGCTGAATATCGACCCCAAGAGCAACTGGGTGTGGTTCACCGCGGCGCCGGGCGATCCGACACGCCGCTACCTCTACCGCGCAACGCTGACCGGCAAGAAGCGGGTCGAGCGGGTGTCGCCGGCAGGACAGATCGGAACCCACGACTATGACATGGCGCCGGGCAGCCGATACGCGCGGCACATCTTCTCGACCTACGACACCGCACCATCGACCGAGCTGGTCGACATGACCACCAACCGCGTCGTGCGCACGCTGGCGACCAACCAGCCGGTCACCGACTTCATCGCATCGCGCGGGCTCGGTAAGACCGAGTTCACCCGGCTCGACATCGGCGGCGGCACCCAGCTCGACGCGTGGATCATCAAGCCCAAGGGCTTCGACCCGTCGAAGAAATATCCGCTGTTCGTCCATGTCTACGGCGAACCCTGGGGTCAGACCGTCGCCGATCGCTTCGGCGGGCGCAACGACATGTGGCACCGGATGTTGGCGGAGCGCGGCTATATCGTCGCGAGCATTGATCCGCGCGGCACCGCGTCGCCACGCGGGCGAGCGTGGCGCAAAAGTATCTATGGGCAGGTCGGCATTCTCGCGTCCGCCGATCTGGCGGCGGGCGTGCGCAAGCTGATCGCGACCCGCAGCTATGTCGATTCCGATCGCATCGGCGTCTGGGGCTGGAGCGGCGGCGGGTCGATGACGCTGAACGCGCTGTTCCGCTATCCCGATCTGTACAAAACCGGCATCGCCGTCGCCGCGGTGTCCGACATGACGCTCTACGACACCATCTACCAGGAACGGTACATGGGCCTGCCCTCAGGCAACGCGAAGGGCTATCGCGACGGATCGCCGATCAATTTCGCGCAGAATCTGAGGGGCAATCTGCTGATGATCCATGGCACCGGCGACGACAACGTCCACTACCAGAACCTGGAGCAGGTCGTCGACAAGCTGGTCGCGAACAACAAGCATTTCGATATGATGGCGTATCCGGATCGCGCCCACGGCATCTACGAAAAGCCGGGCACGAGCCTGCATCTCTACACGCTGATGACCCGCTATCTCGAAGAGAAGCTGCCCCCCGGCCCGCGCTGACTTAGGCGGGCAGCGCGCCGGCGGGCTGCTGGTCGGCCGGCGCGGTCAGCAGCCCTTCGCGCTTGGCGACGATCGTCGGGACCAGCATCTGCCCGGCGACGTTGACCGCAGTGCGCCCCATATCGAGGATCGGATCGATCGCCAGCAGCAGCCCTGCCCCTTCGAGTGGCAGGCCGAGCGTGGTGAGCGTCAATGTCAGCATGACGGTCGCGCCGGTCAGCCCTGCGGTCGCCGCCGACCCCAGCACCGACACCATCACGATCAGCGCATAATCGCCCGCGTGCAGCGCCAGGCCGAAGAATTGCGCGACGAAGATCGCCGCCACGGCCGGATAGATAGCAGCGCACCCGTCCATCTTCGTCGTCGCACCTAGCGGCACGGCAAAGGCCGAATAGGCGCGCGGCACACCCAGCGCGCGCTCGGTCAGGTCCTGTGTCACCGGCAAGGTACCGACCGACGACCGGGTGACGAAACCCAGCTGGATTGCGGGCCATGCGCGACGGAAGAACCACAGGGGATCGACCCGATGCACGGCCAGGAGCAACGGATAGACGACCAGCAGGACGATCCCCAGCCCGACATAGACGGTCGCCGCGAACGCACCGAGCGAGGACAGCGTACTCCAGCCATAGCGGACGATCGCATCGCCGATCAGTGCGGCCGACCCGATCGGCGTCAGTGCGATCACCCAGCGGAGCAGACGGCGCAGGATCGCCAGCAGTGAGGCGTTGAACGCCAGAAACGGTTCGCCCGGTGCCCCGACGCGAACGGCCGCCGCGCCGATCGCAATCGCAACGACGATGATCTGCAGCACGTTGAACCCCAGGGCCGTCGTCGTCGTCCCTGCAGTCGTGGTCGTCGTCGCGGTCAAGCCGAGCATGTTGGCCGGGACCAGGCCCTTCAGGAAATCGAGCCACGACCCGACCGTCGTCGGCGCTGCGGCCGCCGCCGCGATCGACGCACTGCTATGGAGTCCCGGCTGCAGGGTCAGCGCCAGCACGATGCCGACCGAAACCGCGATCAGCGCAGTGATGGCGAACCACAGCAACGTCTGACCAACCAGCCGCGCGGCGTTGGGCAGATCTCGCAGCGCCGCGATCGAGCTGACGATCGCGGTGAAGACCAGCGCAGGCACCAGCGCCTTGAGCAACTGCACGAATATCTGACCGACCGTGTGAAGCGCGACTCCGACCGCTCCGTCCGCGCCGCCCGTCCGACTGGCGATCAGGCCAAGCCCGACGCCCGCGGCCATGCCGACCGCGACCTGAACGCCGAACGACGGACGGAATCTCGATGTGTGCTGCATATGCGAAGATGTCGGTTCCCCGACCCTTTGCAACAACGAAGCTTTTCTTCGATCGACCAAATCGGCGTTTGCCTGCGACATGCAGGGTACCGCCGCTTATTCGGGGCGACGGGGGCGCCCGTGTGCGTCAGTGCCGCAGGCCGGCCTTCAATTCGTACCGCCCGTCGTTCATTTCGCCGAACAGGTCGCCGATCGCGGGATGATCGACCGGCTCGTCGCTGTCGTCGCGGATCAGGTTCTGCTGGCTGACATAGGCCGTGTAGGTCGATTCGTCGTTTTCGGCGAGCAGGTGATAGAAGGGCTGGTCCTTGCGCGGGCGAATGCCTTCAGGAATTGCCTGATACCATTCCTCGCTATTGGCAAAGACCGGATCGACGTCGAAGATCACGCCGCGGAAATCGAACATGCGATGCCGCACGACTTCGCCGATCCCGAACCGCGCTGTCGAGACGCTGGGCATCGGTACGCCGGCGTCGAGTATGTCATCGGTGGAAATGCTGCGATCCATGCATCCAAGGTAAGCAGCTTTTCGCCCTGCACAAGCATGACGCTTGCCACGCCCAAATTCCTTCGCTAAGCGCGCCCCTCACGACCCGCCCCGGGGCCTTTTCAGGAAGGTGACGCCCGGCGCAAACCCCTCGCGGAGAGGTGGCAGAGTGGTCGAATGCACCGCACTCGAAATGCGGCGTGCCGGCAACGGTACCGAGGGTTCGAATCCCTCCCTCTCCGCCACTTACCTTTTGATGTTCAGACGGTGCGCGAGCTTCGCGTTCAGGTCTGTCATGTGTCCGCCACGACGTCAGACGGGGCCGGCTCTCGCCGACCCCGCTGCCCGCCGTGGCGACTCCTGCGCTTGGCTTTCGCCAAGCGCAGGGCGCCCGCGTTAGAACTGAAAAGCAACCCGCCCGTACAGGAACCGCCCGTTGAAGCCGAACGGCGACAACTGGCTGTACGGCAGGAAGTAGCTGTTGGGCGTGAAGCCCGGAGCGCCCGTCGCGCCGCCGGTCGGCAGGCGATCCGGATAGGTGTCGAACACATTGTCCGCACCGACCGCCAGCGTGACCTGCTGGATCGGGTGCACGCGCACTTCGACGTCGGTCACCCACTTCGGCGTCAGCTTGAAGTCGCCGGCGACCGTGCCGAGCGGCGCGGTGAGCGCTCCGTTGACTGCGGTCCAGACCGAACCGAAGCGGTTGGCGCGCACGGTCGCGCCGACGATTCCCAGATCCCAGTCGGCCGACAGGTTCAGCTTCGTCCGCGGCTGCGAGTCGGTCAGACGATAGGATTCCTGACGACCGAACAACGGCGAACCCTGAAGCAGCGGGTTGGGCAGAACGGCGCGATCGGTGATCTTCGTGGTGTTGTAATTATACCCCGCGGTCAGCACGAAGCGGCCCGCACCGAATTCGGGCACGCGGTAGGTGCCGATCACATCGACGCCCTGCGTGCGCGTATCGACGCCGTTCACGAAGAATCGTGCCGATGTCACGCCGTTGATGCCCGCGCCGGTCAGCAGGTTGACCACCGCCGTGCCGGTCAGATTCTCGGTCAGCGTGACACGATCCTTGATGCGGATGTTGTAGTAATCCGCGGTCAGGCTGAAGCCGTTGAACGGATTGAGCGTGATGCCGCCCGCTAGGTTCAGCGCCTTTTCCGGCTCCAGCTGCTTGCCGCCGAGCGCCGCCGCAACGCGGCTGGTCGCCGGCACCGTCACGATGTCGATCAGCACCGGAGTATTAACGACCGTTCCATTCGGCTGCGTCACCGCAACGATGGTGTTGTTGGTCGACGTGGTCGTGAAGAACTGCTGCGCCAGGCTCGGCGCGCGGAAGCCGGTCGACACTGAGCCGCGGATCGCGATGCCCTGGATCGGTTCGAAGCGCGCAGCGACCTTACCATTCCAGGTATCACCGAAGTCCGAATAATGCTCGTACCGGCCCGCGGCCTGCACGGTGAAAGCATTGGTCACATCGGCATCGAGTTCGACATAAGCGGCATAGCTATTGCGCGACACGTCGGTGGCGTTCGACGGCTGGAAGCCCGGGAACACCTGTGCGCCCGGTGCCGCACCATTGGCCGTGTACCGCCCGCCGATGTAGCTCGCCGTGTTGCCGGGACGGATCTTGAAGTTCTCGTTACGATATTCCCCGCCGAGCGCGAAGCCAAGGCTCGAGAGGAAACCGACGTCGAGCTTGCGGCTGAGATCGAGGTTCACGACCGTCTGGCCGAACGCAATACCGCCCGCGTCGAAGCGCCGCGGCGAATCCACCCCGCCCAGCGACACGTTGAAGCTGTCGATCGTCTGGTAATCGAGCTGGTTCGACCCGTAGACGACCGACAGGTCGGCCTTGAACCCGCCGACGTCGGTCCGGATGCCGGCCGCGCCCGACACGTCCTCGATCTGACTCTGGATCTTGGGCAGGAAGCCATCGGCATAATAGGGCACGAAGGTCGTGGTCGACGCGGCCCAGTTGCGGTTGCGCGCGTCGTTCGGACGGCGGAAGAAGCCCGCGCCGATGCCGTCGCGAATGCCGTAGGTGCCGAAGGCATAGAGCTCGGCGTTGGCGCCGATGTCGTAACCCGCATTGACGATGACGTTGTAATCGACCGTCTTGCCGTCGCCGTAGCCGTGGTTGAAGCGGTTTGCGGCGAGTTCCTTGGCATTTTCGCCGACCTGATACTGGCGACGCGGGTCGGCACCCGAACGCTGGGTCGGATCACGATCGCGGAACTGCGCGGAGAAGGTGAAATACCCATTCTCGCCGATCGGCAGGCCCAGACGCGTGGCGAGCGTCAGCGTGTCGCCGTCATGGCGCTTCACTTCCTCGCCGTAGTTCAGCTGAAGGATGTCGTTCGCGCCGCCGTTGTTGGTCAGCACGTTCGGCACGCCGTTCGTCGCCGACACGCCCAGCACTTCGTTCACGCCGCTCTGCGTCGTGCGATACTGCCCGAAGGTGACCGAGCCCGACACGCCTTCGCGCTTCGACAGCTGGATATTGATGACACCGGCGATCGCGTCGGAACCATATTGCGACGACGCGCCGTCGCGCAGCACTTCGATGCGGTCGATCGCGATCGGCGGAATTTCGTTGAGGTCGACTGCGCCCGACCCACGGCCGACCGAACCATTGAGGTTGAGGAGCGCCGCCTGGTGACGACGCTTGCCGTTCAGCAGCACCAGAGTCTGGTCGGGCGCCAGACCACGCAGCGTTGCCGGACGCAGCGAATCGGTGCCGTCGGTCAGCGATGGCTGGGGGAAGTTGAACGAGGGCACGAGCTGGTTGAGCACCTTGTTCGTCTCGGTCTGACCACTGTTTGAAAGCTGGTCGCCGCCGATGACGTCGATCGGCACCGGGCTCTCGGCGATGGTACGGCCGCCGATACGGCTGCCGGTGACCACGACCGTGTCCTCGGTGATCGGCGCGTCGTCGGCCGGCGCGGCCGGCACAGTCTGTGCCGATGCCGGCATGGCCAATGCCGCCGCCGAAACAGAAATTGCAAGCACGCTAAGCAATTTAAGGCGCATAGAAATCCCCCATCATGAAATGTCCGCCCGCTTTGGACCGGCATCGCGCAACATCTTATGTTACGGCAACGATGGAACAAGGATGTCGCAGGGCGAGGCGTGCACTTAAGGTCACGCTGTTGCCCTCACGCCACAATGGCGCCCGAAGGATTCCTTTGGTTGACAGCCCCCGCCCCTTTCGGTAGCAGCGCGCCTTCATCCCGCCCGGCATGCCGGCGCGGGCCCGAATTTTTGATGAGAGTTTGAAACGCCATGTTCGCAGTCGTGCGCACGGGCGGCAAGCAGTATCGCGTTGCCGCCGGAGACAAGATCGTCGTCGAGAAGATCGAGGGCGAGGCCGGTTCGTCGGTCACCCTCGGTGACGTGCTGCTCGCTGGCGAGGGCTCGGACCTCAAGTCGGTTGCCGGCCTGACGGTCGCTGCCGAAATCGTCGCGCAGGCTAAGGGCGAGAAGGTCATCGTCTTCAAGAAGCGTCGTCGCCACAATTATCGTCGCAAGAACGGCCATCGCCAGAACCACACGATCCTGAAGATCGTGTCGATCGGCGGCTCGAACGAGCAGAAGGCGAAGGCGACGAAGGCCAAGAAGGCTGATGCCGCTCCGGTCGAAACCGCCGCCGCTGCTGAAGCGTAAGCGCGCGCCCCGAACAGACGATACGAAGAAGAGAGTTTAGGTCATGGCACATAAGAAAGCAGGCGGTTCGTCGCGTAACGGTCGTGATTCGGCCGGCCGTCGCCTTGGCGTGAAGAAGTTCGGTGGTGAGCAGGTCATCGCCGGCAACATCATCATCCGTCAGCGCGGGACCAAGGTGTACCCGGGCGCGAACGTCGGCATGGGCAAGGATCATACCCTGTTCGCGCTGACCGACGGCCGCGTTGCGTTCAAGGACGGCAAACTCGGCCGAAAGTTCGCGACCGTAGAAATTATGGCCGAAGCGGCCGAATAACGGGCAACCGATGACGGGTTGCCCACCAGGGCGACCCGGCGTTCCGTCACAGGAACCAGCCAAACAAGGGAGGACGGGTCGCCCCGGACTCCCTTTTTTACTGCTCCCTCCTTCGCGACTGTCGCGACCACGTCATATCTTCGTGGTTGGGCGCTCGCGCGACACGAGGAGAGTGGACATGTTCGCACGCACCCGCCGTCTGACGCTCCGGCCCGGCTGGATCGAGGACGCCCCCGCCCTCACCCGCGCCGTCGCGCACGAGTGCGTGGCGATGAAACTCGCCCGTCTGCCCTGGCCGTACGATCTGGTCGACGCGGAGACGTTCCTGACAATGCCGGTCGCTCGCGACGAGGCGCGGTGCCTGATCTTCGCGCACGATCTGGGCGACGCACCGGTGCTGGTCGGCGGTTG
Source organism: Roseomonas aeriglobus (assembly GCA_016937575.1). Classification (NCBI taxonomy): domain Bacteria; kingdom Pseudomonadati; phylum Pseudomonadota; class Alphaproteobacteria; order Acetobacterales; family Roseomonadaceae; genus Muricoccus; species Muricoccus aeriglobus. The sequence goes on from JAFHKN010000002.1 coordinate 1,991,397, forward strand.
CGGCATCAGCCGCGACGAGGGCCAACCCAATCTCGGCTATTGGCTGACGCCGGACGCCTGGGGCCGCGGCTATGCGACCGAAGCCGGTCGAGCGATGCTCGGCATCGCGCGCTGGGGGCTTGGCCATCGGCACCTCGCAGCGCACCACCACCTCGACAATCCCGCTTCGGGCCATGTCCTGCGCAAGCTGGGCTTCGTGCCCACGGGCGTCCGCGAACCGCGGGCGAGCCGTGCGCGGGGCGAAGCGGTGCCGAGTGCGAGCTATGCGCTGTCACTGGATGATGGGGATATCGAAGCGCCGCGTATGGCGGCGTGAGGGTGCCTCATCTGCCCACCTGAGATCCGTCGCCCCCCGCGGAGGCGGGGGTCAATTCTGGCTGACCTGACGTTCTAAGCCGAAAGGTCAGCCAGAATGTATCTCCGCCTTCGCGGGGATGACGAATTCGGCCTTAGGACCGTCAGGCAGCCGCGAGCCGCGCCGCTTCGAACTCGCTGTCGACCAGCCCGATCAGCTTGCGATCATCGTGGTTCCACGGATGGAAACCGGGGAGGAAAAACGCGAAATACTGACCCAGCACTTTGCGGGCCATGCCCGGTCGGCCGAAGGCATATTTGAACAGCCGCCACTTCACGCCCGCACCGGTGAAGCCGTCCTGCCGCAGCAGCTCCAGCATCCCCTTGGTCCGACCGTTGAAGAACCGCCCGGTGACGATCAGCATCACCAGCGCCTTGATGCGCCAACGCTTGAACCGGGGCCAATCCTTCGTCGCATGAAGCCAGGTGTCATAGGCGACGCCCTTATGCTCGATCTCCTCGACCGCGTGCCATTTCCAGAGCGCGACCGCATCCGCATCACCACCCTCGAGATGCGAGGGATCGGCGATCAGCTGGTGCGCCAGGATCGCGGTGAAATGCTCGAGGCACATCGTCGCGGCAAGGCTCGCGATCGGCGGACGGCCCTTCGTCAGCGCCAGCACGCGATCAACCTCGGCGTCGAGCGGGCGGATGTCATAGCCCTGGTCGGTGACGTGGCGGTTGAACGCGACATGCTCGCGGGTGTGAATCACCTCCTGCTTGGTGAAGGCGGCGATTTCCGCGGCCAGACGCGGGGGCGCGCCATCGCGGAACTTGCGGACCGAATCGATGAAGAAGCCTTCGCCCTTCGGGAAGGTCACCGACAGCGCATTGTAGAACGCCGTCGCGACGGGATCGTCGTTCAGCCACCACCGGCGATAGGTCGCACCCCGCCCGAAGCGCATGTCGCACGGCGTGATCGTCAGGTCAGCGGGAGTCTTTGCGTTCACGATCGAATTCCTCCAATCAGGACGATCTAACTGGCGATTACTTACACACATGTCAATAAGTCCTATCCGCAAGCGACTGAGCCCCGCCGAATCCCGCGATGCCGCGCTCGACGCCGCGCGCGACCTGCTCGTCGAGTTCGGCCCCCAGGCGGTGACGCTGAAGGCGGTCGCGACGCGGATCGGGCGGACGCATGCCAATCTCCTCCACCATTTCGGCTCTGCGGCAGGGCTTCAGAAGGCGCTGATCGAGACGATGGCCAGCCGGATCACCGGCCGCATCGGCGAAGCGGTCCTGCGCGCACGCGCCGGTGACCAGGATCCGCAGGAGGTGGTCGATCTCACCTTCGACGCCTTCGACGAGGGCGGCGCGGGCGCCTTGGCCAGCTGGATGATCCTGTCGGGCAACGAGGATGCGCTCGACCCGATCCTGAGCGCGATCCACGATCTGGTCGATCAGTTGACCGCAGCGGATACCGATGGCGAGCCGATCCATGACCAGACGCTCCAGCTGGTACTGATGGCGCTGGGGGATGCGCTGCTGGGCGGGCCGATGGCCAAGGCGCTTGGCCTGCCGCGTGGCCGTGCGCGGGAGCTGGCGGCGCGGGGACTGCTGGCGGGGCGGAAGAGCGACTGATTCCTTCCCGTTCGGGCTGAGCCTGCCGAAGCCCTGCCCCTCTGATCGGACATGGGCAAAGCCCATGTCGTCGGCCGCAGTGCCTGCGCCGGCCGGGCTCGCGCTTTGTGTCGATTTAGCTTCGCTAAATCGCTACAGCGCGGGCCATGCACTTCCTAGACCAAGCAAAGATCTTCGTCCGCTCGGGCGCCGGCGGCGGCGGGGCCGTCTCGTTCCGCCGGGAAAAATTCATCGAATATGGCGGCCCCGACGGCGGTAACGGCGGCAAAGGCGGCGACATCGTGTTCGAAGCGGTGGCCGGCCTGAACACGCTCATCGACTTTCGCTACACGCAGCATTTCCGCGCGCCCCGCGGCAAGGGCGGCGCAGGTTCGAACATGACCGGCGCGGGCGGTCAGGACCTGGTCATCCAGGTTCCCGTCGGCACGCAGGTGCTGAGCGAGGACAAGGAAGAGGTGCTGATGGACTTCACCCGCGTCGGCCAGCGCGAGGTGTTCCTGCGCGGCGGCGACGGCGGGCGCGGCAACCTGAGCTACAAGACATCGACCAACCGCGCGCCGCGTCAGCATGGCACCGGCTGGCCGGGCGCCGAGGCCTGGGTCTGGTTGCGCCTGAAGCTGCTCGCCGACGCCGGCCTGGTCGGGCTGCCCAACGCCGGCAAGTCGACCTTCATCAACGCGGTGACCAACGCGCAGGCCAAGGTCGGCGAATATGCCTTCACCACCACCCGCCCCCAGCTGGGCGTCGTGCGTCACCACGACCGCGAATTCGTGATCGCCGACATCCCCGGCCTGATCGAGGGCGCGGCCGAAGGTGCCGGCATCGGCGACCGCTTCCTTGGGCATATCGAACGCTGCCAGGTGTTGCTCCATCTCGTCGACGCGAATGACGAGGACGTCGCCACCAGCTACCGCATCGTCCGGGACGAGTTGGAAGCGTACGGCGCCGGCCTGGCCGACAAGCCTGTCGTCGTCGCCCTCAACAAGATCGATACGCTCGACGAGGAATTGATCCAGGCGCTTTCTGCCGAACTCGAGGACGCGAGCGGCGCGCAGGTCATCCCCATCTCCGGCGCCGCACAGATCGGCGTCGATTGGGTGCTCGACGAGCTGCTGGCCAAGATCAGCGACTCCGCCGACGTCGTGCCCGACGACGACGAAGGCGAGGATGCAGTGGAGTGGTCGCCGATTTAACAGCGACCGCCGACCTGCTATATTTGCGACATGGCGACCCAAACTGTCTATCCGCTGCTGACCGCAAGGGAGTTCCTCGAAATCGATTTCGGGGATCGGAAGGCCGAACTTGATAACGGCGTCATCCGTATGATGGCCGGCGGAACGGTCCGTCATGCTATGGTGCAGGGCAATATTTTCGCATGGCTTCGACTGCATTTGAGGGGGAGCGGCTGTCGTCCCTATGGGTCGGATATGGCAACGCAAACCCACGATCTCTCGGTGCGCTATCCCGATGTCAGCGTGTTCTGCGGAGAGCGCGACCCTCTAGCCGACACGTATCGTGCCTTCGACGACCCGAAAATCATTGTCGAAATCCTGTCGGCCAGCACCGCGCGAACTGATCTTAGGGTTAAATTGCCGGAATATATGGCCCTTCCCAGCGTCGACACGATCGTCTTCGTCGATATCGCGAGTGAAAGGCTGCGGATCGTCCAGCGAACCGGTCCGCACGGCTGGAACGACGTGCAATATGACGGACCGATCGATCTGATTCTGCCCTCGCTCGACCTTACCATCCCTCACGACGAGATCTTCGCGCGCGACTGAGGTGATTGGCGGACGGCGGCGCGCACGCTAACGAGCCTGCGCGATGAGCCTGTTTCCGCCCGACACCTGCCCGCGCCTGATCGTCAAGATCGGGTCCGCGTTGCTTGTCGATCCGGACGGCAGCGTGCGGCGTAACTGGCTGGCCGGGATCGCTGCCGACATAGCGGCGCGGGTGCGGGCCGGGCAGCAGGTTGCTGTCGTATCATCGGGGGCAATTGCGCTCGGGGCGCGGCGGCTCGGCCTGGCAAAGGGCGGGCGCGCCAGCCTGGAGGACGCGCAGGCCGCTGCCGCGACCGGACAAATCGCACTCAGCCAGACCTGGGCCGAAGTGCTTGGAGCGGAGGGGCTGACCGCGGCGCAAATGCTGGTGACGCTCGATGATCTGGAGGACCGGCGCCGCTATCTGAACGCCGCCGCCACGCTCGATCGATTGCTCAGCCTCGACGTCGTGCCCGTACTGAACGAGAACGACAGCGTCGCGACAGCGGAGATCCGCTTCGGAGACAATGACCGGCTCGCCGCGCGGGTGGCGCAGGCGGCGGGCGCACAGGGCGTCGTCTTGCTGAGCGATATCGACGGCTTGTATGACCGCAACCCCGCCCTGCCCGGCGCCATCCATATCCCGCGCGTCGAGCGGATCGATGCCCAGATCGCAGATATGGCCGACACCGGCTCCGCGTCCGGCATGGGATCGGGCGGCATGGTGTCGAAGATCGCCGCAGCGCGCATCGCCGCTGCTGCGGGCACGCATCTCGCCATCGCCTCGGGACGGATCGACCGGCCGCTCTCGGCCGAGGCCCGGCACACGATCTTCGTCGCGGAAAGGGCCGCGCCGGCGCGCAAGGCGTGGCTGGCCGGCGGGCTGACCGCGCGAGGCACGCTCCATGTCGATGCAGGTGCTGCCAGAGCGCTGGCGGGCGGCGCGAGCCTGCTCGCGGCCGGCACGACTGCCATCGATGGCGACTTCTCGCGCGGCGACCTGGTTGCCATCGTCGGGCCCGACGGACCCATCGCCCGGGGCCTCAGCGAATATGACGCCGACGACGCTCGCTGCCTGTTGGGGCACAAACGCGAAGAGCACGCGGCCATCCTCGGCTATGCGCCGCGCTCCGCACTCGTTCACCGCAACCACATGGCGCTGACATGAGACTGGCGATCACCGGTGCGACGGGATTCGTCGGCAAGCGACTGGTCGCACTCGCGCTGCGGCAGGGCCATGCCGTCACCGCGCTGACTCGCCGCCCGCGAACGGGCGGGGACGGCGTGAACTGGGTGTTCGGTACGCTCGAGACGCCGAACGCGCTTCAGAGCCTGATGCGCGGCGCCGATGCTGCGATCCATGTCGCGGGCGTCGTCAACGCGCCGGACCGGCCGGGCTTCGTCCTCGGCAACATCGACGGCACTCGCAACGTACTGACCGCCGCACAGCAGATGGAGGTGCGGCGGTTCATCCATGTCTCGTCGCTTGCCGCGCGCGAGCCGGGATTGTCCAACTACGGCTGGTCGAAGTCCGCGTCGGAGGGGCTGGTCATCGGCTCGGACACCGACTGGGACATCGTCCGCCCGCCCGCCGTCTATGGCCCGGGCGACTTGGATATGCTTGAGATCTTTCGCATGGCGAAGTTCGGCCTCGCGCTGCTGCCGCCGGGTGGGCGCATGTCGGCGATCCATGTCGATGATCTTGCTCGCCTGCTGCTCGCACTTGCCGAAGCGCCGGCCAGCCGCACCATCCTGGAGCCCGACGATGGCCGCCCCGGCGGCTGGAGCCACCAGGGCTTCGCCCGCGCAGTCGGCGACGCGGTCGGCAGGCGCGTGCGGCCGGTCGCCCTGCCTCGAAAGCTGATGGCGATCGGCGCGCGCATCGATGGATTGGTGCGAAAGGGCGGCGCGCGGCTGACGCCCGACCGTGTATCCTACATGTGCCATCCCGACTGGGTGTCCGATCCGCTGCGCCGCCCGCCGCAACAGCTGTGGCGCCCGCAGATCCCGACGCCCGAGGGCCTTAGCCAAACCGCGGCATGGTATCGCGCCGAGCGCCTGCTATAGCGACGCCCAATCCCGGCCGCATTTGCCGACCAGAAGGACCGCCATGACCGACCGCGCCCAGATTTTCGACACCGTCGCCGCCCAGATCGAGCCGTTCAACAAAAAGGGTGTCGCGCTGACCGAGGCGACCACCTTTCAGGGTGACCTGGAGTGGGATTCGCTCACGGTCATGGATTTCGTCGCGGCGATCGAAGACGAATTCGACATCATCATCACGATGAACATGCAGGCCGAGATCGAAACGGTCGGCCAGCTGGTCGATGCCGTCGCCAAGCTGAAGAACGACTGACCCTCCCCTTTTCCTTGTCCGAGCAGACCATGACCGAAACCGGCCTCCAGCCCGAAGCCCTGCCCGCAAACCCGACGGCGGGGCCGGCGACCCGCGACCTGATGTCGAAGTTCGACGCGCTCATCGCCGAACGACAGGCGCTGATCGATACGGGCGTGACTGATCCGTTCGCGATCGTGATGGATGAGGTCCGCTCGCCGACCGAAGCGGTCATCAAGGGCCGCGAGACCATCCTGCTCGGCACGTACAATTACATGGGCATGACGTTCGACCCGGACGTCATCGCCGCCGGTCATGCGGCGCTCGACCAGTTCGGGTCGGGCACCAACGGCAGCCGCATGCTCAACGGCACCTTCCGCGACCATATGGAGGTCGAGGAGGCGCTGCGCGATTTCTACGGCGTCAGCGGGGCGATCGTGTTCTCGACTGGCTACATGGCCAATCTCGGCATGATCTCGACGCTGGCCGGCAAGGGCGATTATGTCATCCTCGACGCCGACAGCCATGCGTCGATCTACGACGGTTGCAAGCAGGGCGTCGCGGAAATCGTCCGCTTCCGCCACAACGACGTCGCCGATCTCGACAAGCGCCTGGGCCGCCTGCCCGCCGACGCCGGCAAGCTCGTCGTGCTGGAGGGCGTCTATTCGATGCTCGGCGACATCGCACCGCTGAAGGAGATGGTCGCGGTCGCCAAGAAGCATGGCGCGATGGTGCTGTCGGACGAAGCGCATTCGATGGGCTTCTTCGGCCCCAACGGCCGCGGCGTGTACGAGGACCAGGGGCTCGAGGGGCAGGTCGATTTCGTCGTCGGCACCTTCTCCAAATCGGTCGGTACCGTCGGCGGCTTCTGCATTTCGGATCATCCGAAGTTCGAGGCGATCCGCCTAGCCTGCCGCCCCTATATCTTCACCGCCAGCCTGCCACCGTCGGTGGTCGCGACCGCAGCCGCGTCGATCCGCAAGCTGGCGACCGCGCATGAGAAGCGTGCACGGCTGTGGAATAACGCCCGCACACTCCACGCTGGGCTGAAGGCGCTGGGCTTCCGCCTGGGTACGGAGACATGTGACAGCGCGATCATCGCGGTGATCCTGGAGGATCAGACGCAGGCGGTCGCAATGTGGCAGGCGCTGCTCGACGGCGGACTGTACGTCAACATGGCGCGACCTCCGGCGACCCCGGCCGGCACCTTCCTGCTGCGCTGCTCGCTGTGCGCCGAGCACACGCCTGAGCAGATCGAACGCGTTACGGCCATGTTCCGCACAGCGGGCCAAGCCGTGGGCGTGATCGGCTGAGCGCCGCTTCCCAACCCGCTGAGCCTGCTGTAGAATCGCCGTCGGCATGAACGACCGGGGCGGGTCCGACATCGCGGCGATACTCCATGCGCATTGGCGTGCGATCCTGCTTGCGGTCGTGGCGACGCTTGGTGCGGGCGTGTTCGCGGCGGTCATCATCACGCTGGGCGAGGCGAACCGTCAGCGTGACCGCGCGCTCGACCTGCAGTCGCACAGCTTCGAAGTGATGCTGCGAACGCGGGCATTGGCCGAGACGATGGCACGGGCGGAGGCGACCCTTGGGCGCTACGTCATCAGCGCCGACAAGAAGATTGGTCAGCGATATTCGGAGGAATGGCAGCAGGCCGGTCGCCAGATCGATCGTCTGGCGACGCTGACCCGCGATACGCCGCAGCAAAACCGCCGGGTCGATGCGTTGCGGGCCGCCTATGAGAGCCGCGGAGCGGAATTGTCGGCCATCGCGCTGAACACCAGCTACAAAAAAAATCAGCAGGCCCTGTCGCGTTTTTACGCCGCCGCCGATGCCGAAGCGCTGCACCGGACCGGCCGGTTGCTGCAGGAATTTCTCGACAGCGAACGCAGCTTGCTGGAGCGCCGCACTGCGGTGGCAGAGGCGAGCGTCGCCAGTTCCAATCGGGCGGCGGCTGTGCTGGCGATATTCGGCGCCGCGATCGTGCTCGGCGCCATCCTGCTCGGCTGGCTCACCGTCCGCGCGCAAACCGCTCGCGCGGTCGCATCCGCAGAGGCCGAGGATGAGCGCGAACGAGCCGAACTGCTCGAAGTCGCGGTTCGCACCACCACGGAGGAATTGGAAGCCGAAGCGCGCGAACGCGCCGCGGCGGAGGCCAAGCTCCGCCAGATGCAGACGCTCGATGCGATCGGTCAGCTGACCGGCGGTATCGCGCATGATTTCAACAACATGCTAGCGGTCGTTATCGGCGGGATCGAACTCGCCAAACGACACAGCGCCGATCCGGGCGAAGTCGTTCGCCACCTCGATAGTGCGACCGAAGGCGCCGACCGCGCCGCCGCGCTGACCCGCCGCCTTCTGAGTTTCGCGCGGGCGGAGGCCCTGCAACCCGTTGCCGTCGAGGCGGCATCGGTCATCGCCGGCATGTCCGATCTGATCGATCGGACGCTCGGCGACCTCGTTACCGTGGAGGTAAAGGACGACAGCGCGGGCTGGCAGGTGTTCGTCGACCGTCACGGGCTGGAAAATGCGGTGCTGAATCTGGCGGTCAACGCGCGGGACGCGATGGACGGACGCGGCACGCTGACCATCGCGACCGGTCACGAGACGCTTGCCGCGCATCAGGTCGACCATTGCGCAGCGGGCGACTATGCGACGATCGCAGTCGCCGACACCGGTTGCGGGATGAGCGAGGCCGTGATCGCCCGCGTGTTCGAGCCGTTTTTCACGACCAAGCCGATCGGCAAGGGCACCGGCCTCGGCCTCAGCCAGATTTTCGGATTCGTCCAGCAATCGGGCGGCGCGATCGCGATCCGGTCGGCACCTGGCGAGGGTTGCACCGTCACGCTGTACCTGCCCCGCCATAGCGCTGCAGCGGCCACCGCCGGCGACGCGACCGAAGGTCCGGCCGCCGCACAGCCAACGGGCGCGACAGCGCTCGATATCCTGGTCGTCGAGGACGATCCGCGGGTATTGTCCGCGACGATGGGTGCATTGGAAGCACTCGGCCACCGTCCCGTCGCCTGTGCCGACCCGCTGGGCGCGGAAGCGGTGGTGGCCGACCATGACGCGCGTTTCGACCTCATCCTGTCGGACGTGCTGATGCCGGGGCGCACCGGCCCCGAACTCGTCGCCGATCTTGCCCCGCTGCTGCCGAGCGCGGCGGTGGTGTTCGTGACCGGCTTTTCCGGCGACGCCGGCGAACAGGGCGCGCTTGCTGGCCGACAGGTGCTACGCAAGCCCTTCACCATGGCCGCGCTGGCAGCGGCGATCGATACCGCGGTCGCCGCCCGGCCTGCGTCGGAGCCAATCCGTAACGCCGCCTGACGCGCACCGCAATTATCGCTGGCGCGCGCCGTTCGCGCCGATATAGCCGGCCCCCATGAAGTCGATCGATCGCTACCTCGCGCGCCTGATCGCCGTGCCGTTGATCTCGACGCTCGTGATTGCGGCGATGCTGCTGGTGCTCGATCGCATGTTGCGCCTGTTCGACTTCGTCGCGACCGAAGGCGGACCCGTCAGCGTCGTATGGAAGATGTTGGCGAACCTGCTCCCTGAATATCTGGGCCTCGGCATTCCGATCGGATTGATGCTCGGCATTCTGCTCGCCTTCCGCCGTCTGGCGACCACGTCGGAACTCGATGTGCTGCGCGGTGTCGGAATGAGCTACGCCCGGCTGCTGCGCGTGCCGTACTACTACACCATCGTGCTGGCGGCGGCGAACCTGGCGATCGTCGGCTTTGTCCAGCCCTATGCGCGCTACGCCTATGAAGGCTTGCGGTTCGAGCTGCGGTCGGGCGCGCTAGGTGCGTCGATCAAGGTCGGGGAGTTCACCAACCTCGGCGACAAGATGACGCTCAGGATCGAACAGAGCCTGGACGACGGGCGCCGCCTGAACGGCATCTTCGTCCATGCGACGCCGCGGCCCGGACAGGAAGCGTCGGTTACGGCCGAGAGCGGCCAGTTTCTCCGCACCGACGACCCGGACGTCATCATCTTTCGCCTGACCAACGGCACGTTGGTCCACAATGGCCCCGGTTACCGGGCGCCGCGCGTCCTGACCTTCACCAACTACGACCTGCCGATCGATCTGCCGCGGTTCGAGCAGTTCCGCCCCCGTGGGGAGCGCAACATCGAGCGCAACCTGATCGAGCTCGCGCGTCTGGGCCGCGACCGCAGCGCGACCGAGGAAACCCGCGACACCAGCCGCTCCGCCTTCCATTTCCGCCTGGCAGAGGTCGCGACGATGTTCCTGCTGCCGCTGCTCGCGGTCGCGCTGGGCGTGCCGCCCAAACGATCGACCTCGGCGCTGGGCGTGTTCCTGTCGATCGTGATCATCGTGACCTATCACAAGATCAACCAATATGGCGAAAGCGTCGGCGGTCTCGGCCGGATCGATCCGATCATCGCGCTATGGGGGCCCTTCGTGCTGCTGACCGCGCTGATCGGCTGGATGTTCTATCAGATCGCCTATGTCCCCGGCGGCCAGCCGATCGGCGCGCTGGAGCGCGTGTTCGGCAAGGCGCTGAAGGCAGTGAAACGCTGGATTCCGGGCATGAACCGCCGGCGGGGGGCAGAGGCATGAGCAGCGCGACCTCGTTCTTCCCGTCGCGGACGATAACGCTGTACATGGCGCGGCTCTTCCTGACGCGGACGTTCGCGATCCTGCTCGCGCTGGTGGTCGTGCTCCAGGCGCTCGACCTGCTGAGCGAGAGCGGTCGCATCCTCGCCCGCGCCGGCAACGGCGAGCCGGAGATCTGGCGTTACGTGGGCCTGCGCGCGCCGCAGATCATCGCGCGCTTCCTGCCTTTCTCGGTCCTGCTCGGCACCATCATCACGCTGACCACGCTCAACCAGAACAGCGAAGTGATCTCCATGAAGGCGGCCGGGCTGTCGGCACATCAGGTGCTGGCGCCGCTGATCGTCGCCAGCCTGGGCGTCGCGGCGATTTCCTTCGCCTTCAACGATCGGATAGTGTCGCGCGCGACTGCGACGCTCGACCAGTGGCAGAAGGTCGATTACGGCCCCATGCCGATCGATCGCGGCGACCGCGCCAACGTGTGGGTTCGCGAAGGCGACGACCTAATCCAGGCGCGGCAGATCCGCGGTCGCGGCGACGCAGCGACCCTCGGCGGCGTCAGTGTGTTCGAACGTGATGGCGGGCGGCTCATTTCGGTCACGTCGGGCACGACCGGCCGGCGCGATGGCGACGGATGGCGGATCGACGGTGCGCAGCGCTTCGACGTCGCATCCGGCACCGTCACGCCGCTGGGCAGCACGGTCGTCGGCCGCGGCGTACGGCCGGATCAGTTCACCTTGTCGAGTGTCGATCCGGACGGTCTGTCGTTCCGCGAGCTCAGCAGCGCGATCGACGACCTGAGCGCCGCCGGCCGCCCGACCAAGGCACTCGAAGGCTCGCTCTGGCACAAATTGTCCGGCCCGCTGTCATCGGTGCTGATGCCCCTGCTCGCCGCCGTCGCTGCATTCGGCGTCGCTCGGTCCGGCAAATTGTTCGTCCGCGCAGTCATCGGCATGGCGCTGGGCTTCGCCTATTTCGTCGCCGACAATTTCGCGCTCGCGATGGGCAATCTCGGCGCCTACCCGCCTTTTCTCGCCGCCTGGGCGCCGTTCCTGCTGTTCCTGATGGTCGGCGAGGCGGTGCTGGTGCGAACGGAGGAGTAACGATGCGGCGGCTCTTCGCTCTTTTCCGCACACGTTCCGCCGCGCCGGTCGAGCCGGAGCCGGCATCGCCCCCTGCCGCGCCGCTACCGATGCTCGACGACCTGCGCGACTTCATCCGTCGCGATGTCGCTGGTGGCTTCTTCGACGACGACGCGGTGCTGCGAAACGCGGTGGAGGTCTACGCCGACGAGATCGACGCCGACACGCTGCGCGTCAGCGCCCAGGCCTATCTGCGCGACGCGCTACGCGACCACCGCGCCGCGCAGGCGGGGTGGCCGGAGGAAACCGACTGCGACCGGCTCGACGCGGCGTTTGAGGCGTTGGAAGCGCAGGGTATCGTTTGCCGTCAGAACTTCACGTGCTGCGGCACCTGCGGTGCGGCGGAAATTCGTGATGAGATGGACGCGATCGAAGCCGCGGGGTTCGACGTCCGCGGTTACGCTTTCTACCACGCCCAGGACACGGAAGCGGCCGTGGACGGCGATGGGCTGTACCTGAACTATGGCGCGATCGACGACGACGACGACCAGGCGGTGGCGGTCGGACGGCTCGTCACCCAGGAACTCTCGGCGCACGGGCTCAAGGTCAGCTGGTCCGGCGACCTCGCAAAGCGGATCGGCGTCTTCCTCGATTGGAAACGCCGCCGCTGATCACCGCTGGCCGAAGGTCGAGCGCACCAGCCGGTCGAGCAGCCCCGGCAGGCCGGCATAGCTCGCCTTGTGATAGAGCGAGTTGGCCTCCAGCGTCGCAGTCAGGCGACGATGCGCCTCGCCCAGCGAATGATAGGGGACGCCCGGCAGCAGATGGTGCAGCGCGTGGTAGCGAAGGCCGACCGGCGCCCACAGCATCGGCAGCATGGCCGGCGGTGGCACGTTGACCGAATCGAGATATTGCGCGGTCACGCTCATCTGCTCGCCGTCATTCTCCCACAAATGAGCAACGAGGGTACGGACCTGATTGAGCACCATCGTTGCTGACAAGATGCCGAGGTAGATCGCCAGCGCGCGTAGCGGCACGACGCCAGTGGCGACCAGCGCGAGCACCGCGATCGCCCAGACGCTCGTCGCGATCTCGAGTCGCACCCACAGCTTGCGATAGTCGTCCCTCATGTCGCGGCGACGGAAGGCGGGATTGATCGCGAGTGCCGAAAAGCGTGCGGCGATCGTCCGGCGCAGCGCCGGGACTGCCAGGGACAGCGGCGACAGGATCGCAAAACGGAACAGCAGCGCGATCGGTGCGAGCGCGGAAGCGACGACGAACAGCGGCACGGACCAGGGCTTCATCAGCGCGAGCGGCAGATATTCGGGATCGTCGACCGTGCCGTAGCGCGTCTTCGCATGGTGCAGGTTGTGCACGCCCTCGTACATGAAGGACGGAATCATCAGCGGGATACCGACCAGCAGATTCCAGCCGAGTCGGAAGCCCGGCACCTGCGCGTGCTTCATGTGGCTGACTTCGTGAATGAAGCTGCCCGCCCGATACAGCGCGAAGATCGCGACGATGCCGCTGACGATTGCCACGGCCAACGATGGTGCGAGGATCGCGCCCGCCAGGCCGGCATAGCCAAGCGTCGCAGACGCAAGCATGTCCGCCCAATAGATTTTCGGGTTCGCCGCATGCAGGTCGCGCGACAGCTCGGCAGCCGTCCGCAGCAACGCTTTGTCATCGGCGATCTTTTCCGCGGCAGCGCGCGGCTGAACCCCGGCCCAGGCGCCCGGCGCCCGGCGGTCGAGAGTGGCAGTCGTGGTCATCGCGTGTTCCATTGCCCTAAAATAGTGGCTGCATGGTGGCGACGCGAGGGCTCCGACGCCCGGAAAACTCGCTTGCTATGATCGATTCCGCTCGTCACACCGACGCCGCAAAGCCGTCCTAGCGAAAGCCGATCATGGCCGACATCACCATCCGTCCGATATCGTCGAAGGCCGATTACAAGCGCTTCGTCGACCTGCCCTTCCGCCTCTACGCCGACGACCCCAACTGGGTTCCGCCGTTGAAGGGCGAGGCGCTGGGGTTGCTTCTTCCGGAGAAGAACGGGTGGTTCAGCCATGCCAAGGCGCAGCTGTTCCTGGCCGAGCGCGGTGGTGAGCTGGTCGGGCGCATCTCCGCCCACATCGATACGCTCGCGCTGACGATGCCGCCCGAACAAGGCTTCGGCCCCGGTGTAGGGCAATGGGGCCTGTTCGATGCGGTCGATGGCGAGGTCGCCGCCAAGCTGATCGCGACCGCGGAAGACTGGCTGCGCACCCAGGGCATGACCCGCGCGCTCGGCCCCATCTCGATGTCGATCTGGGAAGAGCCGGGATTGCTGATCGACGGCTACGATCATCCGCCGACGATCATGATGGGCCATGCCAAACCCGAATATCGCGGCTGGATCGAGACGGCGGGCTATAGCGGCGTCAAGCAGCTGATGACCTATGACCTGGACATTACCCAGGACTTCCCGCCGATCGTCCGCCGCATCATCCAGTCGGGCGAGCGGAACGAACGCATCCGCGTGCGCGAGGTCGACAAGTCGAAGTTCGACCAGGAAGCCGCAATCATCCTGGACATACTGAACGACGCGTGGTCGGACAATTGGGGCTTCGTCCCCCTCACCCCGCCCGAGATCAAGGACGTCGGCGTCAAGCTGAAGCCGATCGTCTTCAACGACCTGATCCGCATCGCCGAGCTGGACGGCAAGCCGGTGGCGTTCATGATTACGCTCCCCGACCTGAACGAAGCGATCAAACCGCTGAAGGGCAGCCTGCTTCCGTTCGGCTGGGCCAAGCTGTTGCTGTGGCTGCGTCGACCCAAGGTCCGCACCATGCGCGTCCCGCTGATGGGCGTGGTCAAGGAACTGCAGGCCTCGCGCATGGCGAGCCAGCTCGCCTTTATGATGATCGAATATATCCGCCGCGCCTCCGTTCAGCATTATGGCGCGACCCGCGGCGAGATCGGCTGGATCCTCGACGACAACCAGGGCATGCGCTCCATTGCGGAGACGATCGATAGCAAGGTCAACAAGGTCTATCAGGTCTACGGCAAGGACCTGTGATCGGGCGAGGTGGCCGGTTCGCCGACCACCCCGCCGATCGACCCGAGCTCAATTCGGCGCGATCGGATCGAAGCCCTGTGCCATCCACTGCGCACGTGTCCGGCAGGATGTGCGAGGGATACGGCTGCCTGTCAGCGTGTCCTTGATGCAATAGAGCGTCGGCTTCTGCACCTTGGTTTCCCGCGCTGCCGTCGTTGCGCTCATCCCCGTCAGCGCGGCGATGTCGGGCGAGGCCCGGCCGGCGTCCGACGAACCGGTCGCAGCGAGGGCAAGGGCGAAAAGGGTGGTCGTGATCATGATGTGTCTCCCGTCATTCCGGACAAGGGGGCCAGCCCGGTAAGCGTGTTAGTGCATTGAGCATGCCAAACACTCAGATGACGCGATTTCAAACACTTACTCTGCGACTACGCATGTAGTTATCGCTGACTCTCGGCGTTCCCCGCCAAATGATCGCAAGCTTGGCCAAGCTGCACGGACGCGCAGGTCAGCTCACAACGACAACGGCCGCCCCTGCCCCGCCTTCGTAAAAAACGGACGATTTTACCGCAGTTTCACCCATGTCGGCGCGTGGTCGCTGGCCTTTTCTCGCCCGCGATATTCCTTGTCGACGCCCGCGCCGACGAAGCGGTCTGCCGCGAGCGGGCTGAGCAGCAGATGGTCGATCCGGAACCCGGCATCGCGTTGCCAGGCGCCGGCCTGGTAATCCCAGAACGTCCATACGCCGCCCCGCGGGAATTGCGTGCGTAGCGCGTCGGTCCAGCCCTGCGCGAGCAAGGCGCGGTAGCCTTGGCGGCTCTCGGGTTGCATCAGCGCATCGTCCTGCATCGCGCGGACAGAGAAGGTGTCGTCATCATTCGGGATGACATTGTAATCACCTGCAAGCACGACAGGCATCTCCTCGGCCAGCAACGCTTGCGCACGCGCGGCCAGGCGATCGATCCAGCGCAGCTTGTAATCGAATTTCGGCCCCGGCTGCGGGTTTCCATTGGGTAGATAGATCGACGCGATCACGACGCCGTTCACCTCCGCCTCGATATAGCGGCTGTGCTCGTCATCAGGCTCGCCGGCCAGGCCCTTCTGACGCTCGATCGGCTGGGTATCGCGAGCGAGAATGGCGACGCCGTTGAAGCCCTTCTGCCCGTGCCACACGGCGCCGTAGCCGGCGGCTTCGATGTCCTTCGCCGGCAGCGTGTCGTCGGACGATTTCAATTCCTGCAGGCAGACGACGTCAGGCTTGGCTTCATCGAGATATTCGAGCAGCCGCGGCAGACGGGCTTTGATCCCGTTCACATTGTAGCTGACGATCCGCATCAGATCGAGAAGCTGGAGCCGCAGCCGCAGCCCGATGCCGCCTGCGGATTGGTCACGCGGAACGCGGCGCCGCCCAAGCTCTCGACATAATCGACACTGGCGCCCCGGACGAGATCGAGACTGACCGAGTCGACAACGAGCCGCACGCCGTCGGTCTCCGCAGTGACGTCATCGGCCGCCGGCGCCTCGGCGAGCTCGAACTTGTACTGAAACCCCGAGCATCCGCCGCCATCGACGGCAAGGCGCAGGATGGCGGGTTTGTTCTGGCGCGATGCGATCGCGGCGACCCGCGCCGCAGCGGACGGGGTCAGTGAAATATCGGGAGCGGCAGTGGCCATGCCGGGGAGATAAGCCCGCCCAGCCCTCGCGGCAAGCTTAGCGGTCGGAAACCGGCAGCGCCGGGCCGCCGACGCCGCCCGTGTCCATCGACATCGGCGTACCCGGCAGCATTTTCATGTCGGCGACCTGCAGATACGGCGCCGGATTCACGGCGTGGCCATCGATGCGGACTTCATAATGAAGGTGGCTGCCGGTCGAACGCCCGGTCGAGCCCATCAGGCCGATCAGCTGGCCGCGCGACACGCGAGTATTGGGGGCCACGAGGATCTTTGACAGATGGCCGTAACGCGTCTCGATCCCCTTGCCGTGGTTGATCTCGACGAGGTTGCCGTAGCCGCCGGCACGTTCCGCGCGGTTAATCACGCCATCGGCGGTGGCATAGACCGGCGTGCCGATCGGGCCTGGAATGTCGACTCCGGCGTGCATCGCCGCGGTGCCGCGGAACGGATCCGAACGGACGCCGAAGTTGCTGGTGAAGGACAGGCTGGCGACGGGATGTGCCGAAGGGATCGAAATGACAGTGGATTCGGTGGTGTCAAGCTTCTTCCAGGTCTGAAACAGCGCCTGGAACTGCTGGTCACTCGTCGCAGCAGTGGTGCCGGTTTCGGCCGCGGCCACGGTTTCGAACGGGCCACCTACTGCGGGCTTCTCTTCAGCCTGGACCAGCGTCGGCGTGATCACCGTGGCAGCGAAAAGGCAGGCTCGAGCAATCTGGCCCGTGAACGTCGAAAAAGTCATCGATCCCCACATATCCAAAGCGCCCGCGCGCCCTGAAGCGCGAACGAGAAAACACTGTCGAGAGTTGGAGCCCCCTCCGCTTCCTGACGATCGTGGGGATGCAGGGAAGCTCAGCCTTGAGCAATAGGCGCGTAATATTCGCGGGTCAGACCGGCAGTCTCGCGCGCCGAGTCGTTGAACGGGGGCTTAAGCGTACCGCGAAAATGCGTTTTCACCCGGTCCTGCCATGTCGCGATCGGCTCCAACCCCTTTGCCGCACAACCGAATCCGAACCAGCGCGCCCCCGCCGCGACGTGCCGGACTTCATCCTTCAGGATTCGGGCGAGGATGGCGGCAGTGGCATCGTCCCCGACGGCTGCAAAACGGTCGCGCGTAGCCGGCGTCACGTCCAGCCCGCGCGCCTCCAGCACCATCGGTACGATCGCCAGCCTGGCAAGCGGATCCTGCGCCGTTTCGGCCGCGGCTTCCCACAATCCATCATGCGCGGGCATCGCACCGTAGAAACTGCCGAAGCCACGCAACCGCCGGTCCAGCAAAGCGAAGTGCATCGCCTCGTCCGCACCGACCGCCATCCAGTCATCGACGAATGCACGAGGGAAATCGGCGCCGAACCGCCCGACGACGTCGAACGCCAGGTCGATCGCACCGAATTCGATATGCGCAAGAGCGTGTATCAGTGCGACGCGCCCGCGTTCGGACCCGCCCTTGCCCCGCTTGGGCATCCGATTCGGCGGCAAAAGCTCGGGACGGTTGGGACGGGCCGGACGATCGGGCATCGCCACGTCGAAATCATGCGCCAGCCGACCGAGCCGCCAGTCGCGCGCGGCGGCCCGCGCCAGGCGAATTTTCGCGCGCGGGTCGGCCGCCAGCAGAACGTTGCGCACCGCCGCGGCGATGCTCGGGGCCGGAGTCACAGCGTTTTGGCGGCGGCCAGTACGGCTTCGGCATGGCCGGGCACTTTCACCTTACGCCAGGACTTCACCAGTGTGCCGTCGGCGTCGAACAGGAAGGTCGACCGATCGATGCCCATATACTTCTTGCCGTACAGGCTCTTTTCGACCCAGGCGCCGAACGCCTGCAGCACCGTTCCATCGTCATCGTCGCTCGCCAGCGGAACGGTCAGGCCATGTTTGGCGGTGAATTTTGCATGTTTGGCGGGCGGATCCTTCGACACGCCCAGCAGAGCGACACCGGCGGCCGCAAAATCGGCGGCGCGTTCCGAAAAGTCCTGCGCTTCACGGGTGCAGCCGGGAGTATCGTCCTTCGGGTAGAAATAAAGGACGAGCGGCTTGCCCCGATAGTCGGCCAGCCTGATGGGGCCGTCCGCACCGGCCAGGGTCAGATCGGGGATGGCATCGCCTTCGGTCACGTCGCGTCTCCTTGTGCCGCCGCCCAGGCCGCGCGGACGCCTTGGCGGGTCGTGTCGAGCCGTTCAAGCACCGCGTCGAAGCTGTCGATCGTCAGCGCCCTGGCGAGCAGCCCGCGCGTCGCCTCCGATGGCGGCTGCGCATCGGGTGTCACCAGGCGCGCGGTGACGAGCAGGCGGGTAAGAAAATCATGCGCTTCCCGCATTTCGGGCGCGATCAGCCCATCCGCGACCAGCGCATCGATCGCGCGTCCGAGATGCGGATGGAAACCGCTGCGATGCACAAGCTGCAACGTATGGACCGCAAATTCGAGGTCGACGAGCCCGCCATCGAGCAGCTTTGCATCGAGCGGACCCGACGGAGGTTTATGCGCCGCCATGTCGGCGCGCATCTTCATCGCATCGGCCCGGATGTCGCGGTCGGGCCGATCGCCCGCCAGCACCCGATCGATGATCGCCTGCACCGCACCCCGTGCCTCCGGCGATCCGAAAATCGGCCGCGCGCGGGTCAGCGCCATATGCTCCCATGTCCAGGCGCTCTCGCGCTGATAGCGTTCGAATCCGTCGAGCGAGACAACCAGCGGCCCGGACGCCCCCGACGGCCGCAGCCGCGTGTCGATCTCGTACAGCGGCCCCGACGCGGTCGGAACCGACAGTGCCGCCGACACCCGCTGCGCGAGACGATTGTAATAGAGCACCGCACCAAGCGGTTTGGCGCCGTCCGATTCGCTCGCGAAATCTCCGGTAAATAGGTAAATCAGGTCGAGATCGGATGCATGGGTCAGTTGCGCGCCGCCCATGCGGCCGAGCGCCAGGATGACGAGCTCGCTGTCGGGCACCCGACCATGCGCCGCGACAAAGGACTCCACTGCGGCGCCGGCAAGGACATCGATCGCGGCTTCGGCCACGCGGGCATAGCCAGCAGACACGTCGAGCGGGTCGCTCGCGCCCGCCAGGATCTGGACACCGAGCGCGAAACGCTTCTCGTTTACGACCTTGCGCACCCGGTCGAGCACGCGTTCGTAATCGTCGCCCCGCTCGCCCGCACGCATCTCGGTGGCGAGCGCCGCGACGTCGCCCGGCAGGTCGAGCGCGGACGCATCGATCAAGCCGTCGAGCAGATGCGAGCGCCGTCCGAGCTGGTCCGCCAGCGTCGGGGCATGCGCGAGGATCGTGGCGAGCAGTGCGAGCAGCGCCGGACGCGCGGCAATCAGGCGCAGCACGTTGATCGCGGTCGGCAAACGGGCGAAAATCGCATCGAGCCGCAGCAGCGCGCGGTCAGGGTCGGGCGCATCGCCGATCGCAGTGATCAGGGCAGGCAGGACGGCATTCAACGCCTCGCGCGCCGCCTCGCTGCGCAAGGCAGGATAGCGGCCGTCCCGCCAGCTGGCGATGCGCGCTTCTGCAGCCTCAGGGTCCGCAAAGCGGCCGGACACGGGGCGGCTTTCCGCCACCGGCGCCGCTGCGACCTGGGCCGGCCGGTCACCATCCAGCGCATCGTAAACCCGCCCCACCCGCTCGACATGCGGCCGCAGCAGGTCGATCAGCTCGGCGCCGTTGGTCAGCCCATGCAGCCGCGCGACGCGGTCGAGCGATCCCGGCTGCTTGGGGAGCGCATGGGTCTGACGATCGTCGATCATTTGCACGCGGTGTTCGATCGTTCGGAACAGCGTGTACGCCTCTGACAAGGCGGTGGCATCGTCGGGGTCGATCCGCCCCGCCCCGGCCAGCGCCGCCAGGGCGTCGCGCGTCGCCGGGGTTCGCAGTTCGGGCTCGCGACCGCCGTGGATCAACTGGTGGATCTGCGCAAAGAATTCGACTTCGCGAATACCGCCACGCCCACGTTTCAGGTCGAAACCCGGGCCGAAAGCCTGTCCCTGCGCATGGTGCTCGCGAATGCGGCGCGAGATGCCGCGGATCTCGCCGATCGTCCCGAAATCGAGCGCGCGACGCCAGACGAACGGACGGATGGTCGTCAAGAAATCGTCGCCTAACGCCTGATCGCCCGCGCAGGCTCGCGCCCGAATGAACGCTGCCCGCTCCCATGGCAGGGCCTGCGATTCATAATAGCCGATCGCCGCCTCGACCGGCAGGACGATCGGCGTGACCTCGGGCGATGGGCGCAGCCGCAGGTCGACACGTAGGACATAACCATCGCCGTCGCGCGCTTGGAGCAGCTCGACGACGCGCCGGCCCACGCGCACCGCCGCTTCATCGACCTCGTCGCGCTCGCGGTGCGCCAGCCGCGCGGGGTCGAAGATCAGGATCGGGTCGATATCCGACGAATAGTTGAGTTCGCGGCTGCCCTGCTTGCCGAGCGCGATTGCGGCGAAGCCGTCCGCCGTAGCACCGGGCACGCGCTCGGCAACCGCGACGCCGATCGCGCGGTCGAGCGCGCGATCGGCGAAGTCGCTCAGCAACTGCGTGGTGCGGGTTAGATCGTACCGGCCCGATAGATCGCCGATCGCCACTACCAGGGCCAGCCGCCGCCGCGCCATGCGCAGACCGCGCGCCGCGGGCTCGTCGACGATCTCGTCCAGCAGGACCAGCGGATCGTCAAGCAGCGTATCGAGCCGCGCGACCGTGTCGGTCTCGCGGCGGATCAGGTTGGCGAGGAAGTCGGACTCGGCTTCAGCCGCCGCCAAAGCGTCGGACAACCCGCGTGCGCGGGGCAGCAGCACTGTCATCGAGCCGCCACACCTCGACAAGGTGGTGCAGCCCTGGAGCAACAAATCGTCGGTGAAGGTGTTTCAGCACCATGGTTTCCGCTGCGCACGATACGAATGCCCCTTACGTCGTGGCTTCGCCGCGCGACGGCGACGGCATCGGCGCAGCCCTGCGGACGGCCTACACCGACCACCGTCTCCCCGACGATATGCTGGCCTTGCTCGGGAAACTCAACGGGCGCGCGACCGGAAAACAGCACTGATCGAGCGCGGCGGCGGCGCCGCTCGCACTCAGTTGCGGGTTTCGCGGCTCAGGTCGTCGACCTCGTCCATGATCGCGTCGAGCGCGCTCTTCTCACCATCGTCGTGCTCTCGACGCGACGGCAGGCGACCTTCGTTCAATATGCCTTCCAGCGCCACGCGCCCACGCGCGACACGGCTCTTGATCGTGCCCACCGCGACGCCGCAGATATCGGCGGCTTCTTCATATGCGAAGCCACCCGCACCGACGAGGATCAGCGCCTCGCGCTGCGGCTGTGGCAGATGCAACAGCGCGCGCTGCATGTCGGTCAATTCGACATGGCGGTCCTGACTTGCCGGCGCGGCGAGAAGCCGGTCGGCGACCAGATCGTCCCACTCACCCTTGAAGCGCGCGCGACGCATCTGCGACAGATATAGGTTGCGCAGGATGATGAAGGTCCAGGCGCGCATGTTGGTGCCGGCCTGAAACCGCTGACGCGCCGCCCAGGCCTTAAGCAGCGTTTCCTGAACAAGGTCGTCGGCCAGGTCGCGGCTTCCCGACAGCGACCGTCCGAACGCGCGAAGGTGCGGGATGACCAGCGCCAGCTGCGCCTTGAATTCGGGATCGCTGAGCGCGACGTGCGGCACGGGTTCGGCCGCGACGGCCGAGCCGGTCTCTTCGTCGTCATGCGCAGTCTGTATCATGGATGTCCGATCGGGAACGGGTCTTCAAGATAATGCGCCGCCGCCCGATTACGAGCAACGACGCAGATTATCCCGTTCGTCAGGTCAGGAAGTAGATCAGGGCGAAGATCACGACAACCAGCGCCAGCGAAATGGCGAGGATATACCGCGTCATCCCGGGCGTCGCGCCCGCCCGGGCGCGATCGGTGTCGATATGCTGCTGACCTTTGGAATCGATATGGTTCGACATACGCGATCAACCCCCCAGAACCGTTTTGGGTCCGTAATTTTCTGAAGCGTCGGCGGCCTCAGGCCGCCGGCACCGTCGCCTCGTCAAAGAACAACGCCTGGCTGATCGCTGCCTTCACCGTCGACCGCTGGAACGGCTTGGTGATGAGGAAGGTCGGCTCGGGCCGTTCGCCGGTCAGCAGACGCTCGGGGAAGGCGGTGATGAAGATGACCGGCACGTTGAATTCGGCCAGAATGTCCTTCACCGCGTCGATGCCCGAGCTATCGTCAGCGAGCTGGATGTCGGCGAGCACCAGGCCCGGCCGATCTTCCATCGCCAGCGCCACGGCCTCGTCGCGGGTCACGGCAACGCCGGTGACTTCATGGCCCTGGTCGCGAACGATCGATTCGATGTCCATCGCGATGATCGGCTCGTCCTCGATGATCAGGACCCGTGCGCGGGTCTGCTTGTCGATTTCCGACAAGGCGTCGGCGACCAGATCGTCGACTTCTTCCGATGTCGCGTCGATCAGATAGGCAGTATCCTCGGTCGAGAAACCTTCCATCGCGGTCAGGAGCAGCGCCTGGCGCGATAGCGGCGCGACGCGGGCAAGGCGGCGGCGGGCGATCGCCTCGTGCCCGCTCGACCCGTCATCTTCGGGCAGCGCCCGATTATCTGCATGGGTCGACGACCAGATCGCCTGGAATGTGCGATACAGGCCGAGGCGCGGATCGACGTCCTTGGGAAATTCTTCCGGGGCCGCGACGATCGCTTCCAGCGTCGCACGGACATACTGGTCGCCCTCGGACTGGCTGCCGGTCAACGCACGGCCGTAGCGCCGCAGGAAAGGGAGGTGCGGCGAGAGCTGCTGTCCAAGCGACATGTTCGATCGAAACTCCTTATTGGGCACCCTAAGGTGTGGCGGCGCCCGGTCCTTTGCAATCGTTCAGAAAGCCGCTCGTCGGCCCCCTCCCCGATATTTTGCACGGTCTGGAACAAACGAGGCGGTCTTTGGTTTCATCGCCGTTCCGATCCGGATATGCGCACGCACCGGAAGGGGTGCCCGCATGTCGCCGGGCTTATTTTTTATGGTTCGCGTATCCGTCCCGCCCGCCGGGACGCTCAGGGGGACGAGGTGGTTTCCAAGACGGACGACGAGAAGACGCCCGGACGTAAGGGCGGCAAAGCTGGTGGGCAGGAGCGAGACGTCGGAGAGGCGTTGCGCGCGGTCTATCATGATGCCGCATCCGAAACCGTGCCCGACGAGATGCTGGAACTCCTGAAGAAGCTGGGATAGTCCGTCGCAGATGACGGACGCTTCGCACGAGCAGCCGGCCCCGGTCCTGACCGGCGTGCCGGCCGGCCGGTTTGCCCGGTTGCCGACCGGCGCCAAACTTTTCCTGATCCTTAGCGTAGCGCTGTTGCCGTTTGCGCTTATCATCACTTTCGCCGCCTACCAGACGACCCGCGTATCCGACAGCGAGAACCGCGCGCGGTTGCGCGTCGCCGCGACAGAAGGCGCACGCACGCTGACGATCGAACTGGTCGGCGACATGACGGCGCTGCGTTCCGCTCTCGATACGATCGAGCGCGATCCTGAGGACGCGCTCAGCTGCGCGCGAGTCAGCGGTGTCTTCGCGCCCGATCTCGGCGCCGGCGGCAGCTTCGGCATTCATGACGCCGCCGGGCGGCTGCGTTGCGGCCGCGACATTCCGCAGGCCGAAGGCGCCACCGGCACGACGGTGGCGACCACCATCATGCCCGATCGCGGGCTGACGATGACGATTCGCGGCTCAAATGGCCTCGCGCGCGCCACTGCCTTCTTTCCTACCGCCTTTCTGAGCAGCGTCAGTCGACCGAGCGGTTTCGTTCCCGAATATGGCTCTGAACTGCACGACGATGACTCGACGCTGCAATTGCGGCGTCTCGATGGACCGCTGCTTGCGCGCCGCGACACGCTGACGGTCCCGGTCGGCCTGTCCGACCTCGAATTCGTCATGACGATGGCCAGCACGCCGATCACCTCGCCGGTTCTGATCGCGATGCTGCTGCCGCTGCTGATGTGGGCGGTCGCCGCGAGCGTCGGCTGGTTCGTCGTCGATCGCATGCTGATCCGTCCGCTGCGTCGGCTGCGCACCAGCGTCGTGCAATATCGGCCCGGCAATTCGTTCGACGTCATGTCGATCGGGGCCGTGCCCGCGCACGAAATCCGGGAGCTAGACCAGGCCTTCCTCGGTCTCGGCCGCACGGTCCAGGCCCACGAAAGCGACCTTGCTGAAGGTCTCGTCCGCCAGACCCGACTGACCCGAGAGGTCCATCACCGCGTCAAAAACAACCTGCAAGTCATTGCAAGCCTTATCAACTTTCACGCCCGCGGATCGGCGTCGAAGGAGGCGAGTGCGGCCTATGCCTCGATCCAACGGCGCGTCGATGCGCTGGCGGTCGTCCATCGTCATCATTTCGCGGAAATGGAGATCAACCGCGGCCTCGGGCTACGCTCGGTGCTCGGCGAGCTGTCCGCGAACCTGCGCGCGACGGCGCCGGAGGGTGGCGGACGGCTGTCGCTGGTCCTGGACATCGACCCCTTCTATGTCAGCCAGGACACAGCGGTAGCGGTCGCGTTTCTGACGACCGAACTGGTCGAACTGGCGATGACAATCGCGCCCGCCTCGCAGGTTCGCATCTCGCTGAAGCCCGAACCGGGGTCCGAGGACCGCGCCATCTTGAGGATCAATTCGCCCGCCCTCGTCGAAGGCGACACGCTGCGCGACCTGCTCGCCACGCGCTATGGCCGCGTGATCGAAGGCCTGTCACGCCAGCTGCGGACAAAGCTGCATCACGATCCGCTGGTCGGCGCGTTCGAAGTCGTGATCACCGTCGTGGGTCGCGATTGATCCGATTCATTTTTTTTGACGTTTTTGACTCTCCGCTGGAACCCTGAAGCCAAAGGGCCGTTCTGCTCCACGGATAGTGACCTTTTGCCCCCCCGCTCTCGCTATCCAAGACATAGGCCCGGAAGCGTCCACCCCTCCCCCCCCCCGGTGACGCTTCCGGGCCTAAATTCTTTTCGGGGCTCTCGACATCGCCGACCCCCTGCCCGCCGCGACGGCGGAACGATCGCCGATGTCGATCATTGAGCCAGCGCAACCAATCTTCGGGAGTTATCGTCCATGCGTAAGATCCTGACCGCGCTGACCCTTGTCGGCGCCCTGGCGGTGAGCGCCTGCAATACCGTCGAGGGCGTCGGCCGCGACGTGGCATCGGCGGGCAACACCGTTGCGAAGACCGCCGACAAGTCGAAGTAATCTCCGGCCCGACCGGCATGACAGAAGGGCCGCGATCCACCCCGGATCGCGGCCCTTTCGTTTTGGCAGTGCGGTAGATCAGGTCAGGCGTCGCTGTCCGCTGTGACCTTGGCTCGCTTGCGCTCGGTGAACCAGATACCGATCAGCGCAAGTTCGTAGAGTAGCACCAGCGGCACCGCCAGCATCAGCTGCGACCCAACGTCCGGCGGCGTCAACACGGCGGCGATGCCGAATGCCCCGACAATGGCGTACCGGCGGGCACCGACCAGTTGCTTCCGGGTGACGATGCCGGCACGCTCCAGCAGCATCAGCAGAATCGGCAGCAGAAAGGAAATGCCGAACGCGAACAGGAACTGCATCACGAACGACAGGTACGGCCCCACAGTCGGAATCGCTTCCTGCTGCACGCCGCCCAGGTCACCCTGGTAACTCAGCAGGAAATGCACCGCGATCGGGATCGCCATGTAATAAGCGAGCGCCGCCCCCATGGTGAACAGCACCGGTGTGGCGAGCAGGAAGGGCAGCAGCGCCTTCTTCTCGTTGCGGTAGAGCCCCGGCGCGACGAACTGCCACAGCTGCATCGCGATGACCGGGAAAGCCAGCATCATCGCCGCAAAGAACGCGACTTTGATTTGGACGAAGAACGCCTCGAACAGCTGCGTGAAGAAGATCTTGTTCTGCCCGGCCTCGACCAGCGGGTGGACCAGAAACGAGAAGATCGGCCGCGCAAAGTAGAAACAGACGGCAAAGCCCAGAACGATCGCGAGGACGCAATACAGCAAGCGCCGGCGCAACTCGATCAGGTGGTCGAGCAGCGGGGCCTGGGTATCGTCGATGTCTCTCATGACGGCGTCTTGTCGGCCGGCGGCGGGGCCGCGTCGGCGGGGGCGGGTTCGACGACGGGCTTTTCGACCATCACCGGCGGGTGCGGATGATCGTCGACCGTATCACGGACCGGATCGGCATCGGCGGGCGCGCTGTGGAAGACGGGCGCTTGCCCCGGCGTATGCGCGTCGACGCTGTCCTCCGGCGCCGGGAGCGCGGCGGGCGTGGGCGTCGCGGGATGCTCGCGCATGATCCGCGCATTCTCCTCCGCCCATTTCTTTTCCATCTCGGCCAATTCGGCCTCGCGCACCATCGAATCGAAGCCGGAGCGGAATTGTCGCGCGACGCCGCGCGCCTTGCCGACCCAGTGGCCGACAAACCGCATCGCTTTCGGCAAATCCTTCGGTCCGATCACCAGCAGCGCGACGATCGCGACCAGCAGAAGTTCGGTAGGAGCTACGTCGAACATTCAGACGCCCGACCGCGCCGGACACGGGCCGGCGCAGTGCTTCAGGAGGAGTGGAATCAGCGGTCTTCGCGGACGCGCTCGGCCTCGGACTTGTAGGCGGGCTCGGCGGCCTTCTGTGCCTCGATCCGGGTGGGTTCCTTCGACGACGGCGTCTCGTCGTCCTCGGCCATGCCCTTCTTGAACTGCTTGATGCCCTTTGCGACGTCGCCCATCATGTTGGAGAAGCGGCTGCCGCCGAACAACAGGATGACGATCACGGCGACGACCAGCCAGTGAACCAGACTCATGCTACCCATGATCAACTCCTTAAGTTGGGCTCCACTTAGTCGTCCTCGTCGCTCTTTTCCACGGCATTCTCGAAGGCGAGGTCGACAGGATCGAGCAGGCCCGCCGCGCGCAGGTCGTCCAGCCCCGGCAAGTCGCGGCGGCTGGCGAGGCCAAAGTGGCTGAGGAAGCCGGCCGTCGTTGCATAGGTTAGCGGTCGGCCGGGCACTTCGCGGCGGCCGGCGGGACGGATCCAGCCCGCCTCCAGCAGCACGTCGAGCGTGCCCTTGGCGACCTGAACCCCGCGGATCGCCTCGATTTCCGCGCGACTGACAGGCTCATGATAGGCGATGATCGCCAGCGTCTCGATACCTGCGCGGCTGAGCTTGCGCGTCTCTTCGCGGTCGCGACGCAGCAGATGGGCGAGATCCGCTGCGGTCTGAAAATGCCAGCGCCCACCGCGCTCGACCAATTCGATGCCCCGCCCCGCATAGCGTTCGACCAGGGCGGCAAGCGCGCCCGCCACGTCCGCCTGCGTACCGACATGCAGTCCGATGTCGTGCGCCGTCAGCGGCGCCTCCGCAGCGAACAGCACCGCTTCGACCGCGCGTTCGAGCGAGTCGGCCGGTGTCACGAGGCGGCCCGCAGGTACAGCGGTGCGAAGGGCGCGGCCTGGCGCAAGTCGACCTTACCCTGTTTGGCGAGTTCGAGGGCAGCCACGAAGCTGGAGGCGAGCGCGGACTTGCGATAGGCGCCGGTTGCCTCGCCAGGCAGGAATTTCTCGATCATCGCCCATGTGACATGAGTTTCGAGGAGGGCAGATACGCGGGCCAGCGCCTCCTCCAGCGTCATGACATCACGATGAGCGACGACGTGCATCACCGGCCGGGATCGTGCACTGATCCGCCCGTAAGCCGTTATTAAGTCATAGATTTCCGCTTCCCACGTCGCATGCCGGACGGTGCGCAATCCTTCGGGCGCGCCGCGGCGGAAGACGTCGCGGCCGAGCCGATCGCGGGTCATCAGCCGGGCACCGGCCTCCCGCATCGCATTCAGCCGTTCGAGGCGGAGTTGCAGGCGCAGCGCCAGATCTTCGGGGCTCGGCGTTTCCTCCGGGTCGCGCGGCAGCAGCAGCGCCGACTTGAGATAGGCGAGCCATGCCGCCATCACGAGATAATCGGCCGCGACCTCGAGCTTCAACGACCGCGCCTGGTCGAGGAACGCCAGATATTGCTCGACCAGCGCCAGGATCGAAATCGCCTTCAGGTCGACCTTCTGGTTTCGCGCGAGCGCCAGCAGCAGGTCGAGCGGCCCTTCCCACCCGTCGAGGTCGAGTGTGAGGGTGTCAGCGTCCATCGTGTCAGGCAAGCGCCAGGAACGAGTCCCGCCGTGCGATCGCCTCGGCAAAGTCGACGCCCCCGGGCGCCGCGACACTCGCCATCGCGCGGTCGAGGCGCGCACGCGCCGCATCCGAAATTTCGTCGACCCGCCCGGCGATCTCGACCATCTCGTCCATCCGCGCCCAGCAGTCGAGCACCACGTCGCACCCCGCCGCCAACGCTGCCGCCGCCTTCTCGCCCGGCGTGCCCGACAAGGCCTTCATATCGATATCGTCGGTCATCAGCAGACCGTCGAAGCCGATCCGGCTGCGGATGACGTCGGCGATGACCGTCGGCGACAGCGTCGCCGGATGCTCGGCGTCCCAAGCCTTGAATACGACGTGGCAGGTCATGCCCATCGGGGCGTGAGCGAGCGTGCGGAACGGCCGGATGTCTTCCTCCAGTTCGGCGTCCGACGCGTCGACCACGGGAAGTTCGTAATGGCTGTCGACGCCGGCGCGACCGTGGCCCGGCATATGTTTGATGACGCCCACCACGCCCGCCTTTGCCAGCCCGTCGAGCATCGCCCGACCGAGCGCGGCGACCTGCATTGCGTCGCCACCATAGGCGCGGTCGGCGATGGCACCGACGGTGTCGGGAAATCGCCGGTCGAGCATGGGCGCGCAATCGACGGTGATTCCGACCTCCGCCAGCATTGCGCCCAGCGCCTCTCCGTTCGCGCATGCAGCGGCGATGGCCGAGGCGGGTGCGGTGTCGTACAGCGCGTCGAACGCCGGGCCGGCGGGAAAAGCGGGCCATTCAGGCGGCTTCATCCGCGCGACGCGGCCGCCCTCCTGATCGATCAGGATCGGCAGGCGGTCGTTGCCGGAAAGCTCCCGCAATTCTGCCGTCAACGCAGAGAGTTGCGCCCGGTCCTGAACATTGCGTCCGAACAGGATGTAGCCGACCGGATCGGCCTCGCGAAAGAAGGCGCGTTCGTCGGCGGTAAGCGTCAGGCCCGACAGGCCGTAGATGACTGGCTTCATGACAGCGGCTTTAGCGGGGAAGTGCTTGGGCAGGCAAATCGGTTGAGGGGGTCGTGCCCCCTTCCCAAACGTCATCCCCGCGCAGGCGGGGATCAATAGTCGCTGAGCGTCGTGAGACTCATCGCCGTCAGCCAGAATTTATCCCCGCCTCCGCGGGGATGATGATGATGGACGGAATGCCAGGGTGAGCGGCTTTGGGACGATCAGGCTAAAAAAGCCCAACCCAGCCGTTCGCCCTGAGCTTTTCGAAGGGCCGTTCTTTAAACCGCAAGCTTCTCGCTCCGGGCACAAAGAACGGTGCTTCGACAAGCTCAGCACCAACGGGGAGAAGGACTCAACCCCTCAATTCGGAACGAAGCAGGCCTCACCCGCGACCTTCAGCCGCCCGCAGATCGTCGTTGCATTGCCGTTGCTGCCGGCATTCACCCGCAGACGATACACGGTTGCGCCCTTCACATCGGCCTTTTCGATCGACTTGCCCAGGTTCGCGACATAGGCGAACCGCTTCGACAATGCCTCCCAGGCGGTGTTCGCCGCTGCCTCGGACGGGAAGGAGCCGAGCTGGACCAGCGCACCGCCACCGCCGCCGGTGTTCGACTTGGGCAGCGGGACGCCCGGTGCTTGCGCGGTCAGGCGACCGCTGGGCGCCGGCGGAACGGCGGCGACGACGCGGGCCGCCCCTTCGGTCGGCTTCACCTTCGGCGTCGCGGTCTTGCCGGCAACCGGCGCTTCGGGCACCGCGCGGGTGTCGATCGCGCCGGTCGCGGTCGCCCCTTCCGACGTTCGAAACACGCTATCGCCCTGGCCATCGACCTTCATGCCGCCAGGCGTGTCGGGCTTGACCTTGTAGTCGCCGTCCTGCGCCGTGATCAGTTCGCCGGAGCCGGTGGTGCCCGAGCTGCCGCCATAACGCTGATAGGCCCATACGCCGGTCGCGATCAGCGCCAGGACGATAACGGCGATCGCCAGGATGCGAAGCAGCGACGGCCCCTCGCTGTAATTGTCGTCGGCGGACTCGAGCCAGGGGAGCCGATCGTCCTCGGCAAGAACCGGGCGACCGCTGCTCTCGTTACCGATGCTCACCCGCCCATCTCCTCGACTGCCTCGACCCCCATGATCGCAAGCCCGCCCCGGATAACCTGACCGACCGCGTCGGCCAAGAACAGTCGCGCCGCCGTGGTCTCGACGTCGTCGACCAGCAGGAATCGCCGCGACGGATCGTCATTACCCTGATTCCACAGAGCATGAAACTCCGCAGCCAAGTCATAGAGATAAAAAGCGATTCTATGCGGCTCGCGCGCCGCCGCCGCCCCTTCGGCGACACGTGGGAACTGCGCCATGCGCTTCACCAGCGCGAGCTCCGCCGTATCAAGCCGGGACAGATCGGCCTGTGCCGGCAGCGTGATCCCCGCCTCTTTCGCGCGGCGGTGCAGCGAATGGATGCGCGCGTGGGCGTAGTTCACGTAGAAGACCGGATTGTCCTTCGACGCCTCCACCACCTTGGCGAAGTCGAAATCCATCTGCGCATCGGCCTTGCGGGTCAGCATGGTGAAGCGCACCACGTCCTTGCCCACTTCGCGCACGACGTCGGCCAGCGTCACGAAATTGCCCGCGCGCTTCGACATCTTCACCGGCTCGCCCGCCCGCAGCAGGCGCACCATCTGGACCAGCTTCACGTCGAAGCGCGTCTTGCCTTCGGTCAGCGCGGCGACCGCCGCCTGGATGCGCTTGACGGTGCCGGCGTGATCCGCGCCCCAGATGTCGATCAGCTGGTCCGCGCTCTGCGCCTTCTGGAAGTGATAGGCGAGGTCCGCGCCGAAATAGGTCCAGGTCCCGTCCGACTTCTTGATCGGGCGGTCCTGGTCGTCGCCGAACTTCGTCGAGCGGAACAGCGGCAGCTCGACCGGCTCCCAATCCTCGGGCGTTTCGCCCTTCGGCGCCTCGAGCACGCCGTCATAGACGAGGTCGCGCGCGCGCAGCCACGCCTCGGCGGCCTCGGGCTTGCCGGCGGCCTGCAGCTCGGCCTCGGACGCGAAGACGTCGTGATGGATGCCGAGCAGCGCGAGGTCGGCCTTGATGAGATCCATCATCGCGTCGACGGTCTTCACGCGGAACGTCGCGAGCCATTCGCTCTCCGGAGCATCGACATAACGGTCGCCGAATTCGGCAGCGAGCGTCTGCCCGATCGGGATCAGGTAATCGCCCGGATACAGCCCCTCGGGCACGGCACCGACGTCCTCGCCCAGCGCCTCGCGATACCGTAGATGCGCCGAGCGGGCGAGCGTCTGCACCTGGCTGCCCGCGTCGTTGATGACATATTCGCGAATGACCTTGTGCCCGACGAAGGCGAGCAGGTTGGCGAGCGCATCGCCCACCACCGCCCCGCGGCAATGGCCCATGTGCATCGGCCCCGTGGGGTTGGCCGACACATATTCGACGTTGACGGTAATGCCCGCACCGACGCTCGATTTGCCGTAGTCGTCGCCAGCCGCGACGATGCCCGCAAGCTCGTCGCGCCATGTCGCGTCGTCCAGCGTCAGGTTGATGAAGCCCGGCCCTGCCACCGTGACGCTCGACACGCCGGGGATCGCGCGCAGTTCGCCGGCCAGGGCCTCGGCCAGCGCGCGCGGATTGGTGCCGGCGGGCTTGGCCAGCACCATCGCGGCGTTGGTCGCGAGGTCACCGTGGCTCGCATCGCGCGGCGGCTCGACCGTGATCGCGCGTCGCTCCAGCCCCGCCGGCAGCTGTCCCGATGCGACGAGGGCATCAAGAGCGGAATCGATATGGGCGGCAAAGCGCGGATAGAGTGTCATAGCACGCAGGCGCTTACGGGCGGTGGCGTCGCATCGCAAGCACCGGCCGCTCCGCAGTTGCAGGAATTGCAATCGCGATCGCAACACGTGCGATTGTCCCTATGTTGCAGTGCAATATGATCCAGATGTCAGACGGGAACCGCGATCGACGCTTCCCCGACATCATTCGGAGACCTGCTATGTTCAAGCTGCTCAGCATCATCGCGACCCCTGCTCTCGCCCTTGTTGCCACCGCTGGCATCGCCGGCGAGCCGACGAAGAGCTTCACGCACGACGGCGTCACCTATCGTTACGAAAGCACCAAGACGGCAGACGGGGCTACCGTTCTGACCGGCACCGCGCTGCCGCAGGGCGACGCGTTCCGCCTGGTCGTCCGCAACGGTGTCGTCACCGGCCACGCCGGCGCCCGCCCGGTCCGCTTCTCGGTCGCATCGGCCAAGGGTGCCCTCGCCCGTGGCACCGCCGACCGCACCGCCAGCGCGGACTGATCCCCCTCCTCCCCTGCCAGGGGAGGTCGCAGGCCAAAGGCCTGACGGAGGGGAACGGCAGGTCGATCCCGCCCCGCGGGACCTCAGATTGCCGGGGGCAATCTAACCTGCCGTCCGCTCGCGATAGCGGGACACCCCTCCACCATGCTGCGCGCGGGCCCCCTCCTCTTGCCGGGGAGGATCGCGGTCCCCGTTCGAGGCTACGCCAGCCCCTCGACCGCCTTCACCGCTCCCGCCTTCGGGAAGAGCGCTGCGACGGTGCGGGCCGGATCGATCCCGAAGTGCGACGCCGCAGCGCCTGCGATGAAGCCGTCCAGGCTGGTCGTCGGCTTGAGGTCGCGGCCTTCGAACAAGTTCGCCGGCGTAAGTCCCGGCCAGTCGGCCAGCACCCGGCCGCCCTTCACCCCGCCGCCGAACAGCATCGCCGCCGATGCCGTGCCGTGATCGGTGCCGCCGGTGCCGTTAACGGCGACGGTGCGGCCGAATTCGGTGGCGACCAGCACCATCGTTTCCTTCCACGCCGGGCCCATGCCCGTCTTGATGGCGGCGATCATCGCGTCGAGGCCCCGCAACTGCCCTGCGAGCCGGGCTTGCTGGCCGCTGTGCGTGTCCCAGCCGCCTGTCTCTATCATCGCGATGCGCGCCCCGTCGGGCGGAGCGAGCAGCTTGGCTGCCAATGCGCCGGTCGCCGCCGCGTTGCGGCCATCGTCGGCGGCGATATCTCCAGTCAGGTTGCGCGTCGCCATCGCCTGTTCCCACAAGCCATGCAGTTGCGCGTCGCCGGCGTAGAGGTGTGTCACCCGCGCCAGCAGGTCGTCGGTCGCATCGGGCAGCACGGACGGGGCATAGGACGCGACCTCGACCCGCCCCCGGAGCGCCATCGGCACCGTCGCCGCGATGGCGATGGCACGCGTATCGCCCTGCGGCAGGACCGTCAGCAGGCGGTTGAGCCATCCGTCCTTGACCGCATAGGCCTGCGCTCCGCCGGTCTCGAGTACATTCTGACCGTCGAAGTGCGAACGGTCACGGTATGGCGATGCGATGGCGTGTGCGAACAGCGCCTCGCCGCTGCGGTACATGGCCGCCGATTGCGCGAGCATCGGATGCAGCCCGAACATGCCGTCGAGCTTCTGAAACGGCCCGTCGGCGAGCACGCCCCGCGCCGCGGCATAGGCCGGGTCGGCATAAGGCACGAGCGTGCCGAGCCCGTCGGCGGCACCGCGCTGAATGACGAACACGAAGCGCCTGGTCGTCGGCGCGGCGGCGAAAGCGATCCGCGGGGCGAAGGTCGCACCCAGCATGGCGAGGCCCGCGGACGAAACGACATGTCGACGCGTGACCATGGGCTTATCTCCGCATGAAATCGGGGGACACCAGCAGCAGCGCGAGGCCCTGCGGCGGACTTTCGGCACGCGCGATGGCCTGGGTCGTCGCCGGGCTGGCGCCGCCGGGAAACAGCTCGGCCGCGCGTTCCCGCGGGTCGATGATCTGGCCGGCACGGTTTGCGAACCGCTCCGCCGCTTCGACGCGGCGCAGGACCGCATCGGGACCGGCCCAACTTGCGGCCACGTCGTCCCACCCCGCGGGCGACCCCGGCCGCCACACCGGCTGCCCGAGCTGCTGGAGCAGGCCGACGGTCTGCGGCGTGCCGAACTCGCTCAGACCCAGCCCACGAAGCGTCGAGACGGACCAGTCCCACGGGGTCTTGAACTTCGCGGCCTGCGGCACCCAGGCCTCCGGCGCCGCGATCAGCGCACGATAGACGGTCGGCAGATCGCCGTCCGATTGCAGGAACGCCGCCTCCACCCGCGCGACCGCGGCCGGGGGCGGATCGTCGGCAACGAAATGGCGGACGAGCTTGGTCGCGATATGTCTGGCGGTTGCGGGATGCGCGGCGAGCATGTCGAGCACCGCGGACGCCTGGGCCACGCCCGCCTGTGCATAGCTCCTGCCGAGGATCGTGCGCGTCCCCGGTTCGTGCAGTCGCTCGGCGAACAGGAAGCTGCCCGGCGCGGCGCCCGGCGCGCGCCCGACGCCGCGCCCGAGCCCCGCGACCGTCCAGCCGGTCATCGCGCGGGCGAACTCGGTCACGTCGGCCTGGGTATAGCCGGTGCGCGCGCCCAGCGTGTGAAGCTCCATGATCTCGCGCGCGAGATTCTCGTTCAGCCCGAACTTGCGCTGCGCCGCCGCCGGGCGCTGCGCGGCGACCGTCGCAAACGCCGAGTTCGGCCCGACCGACTGCGCCTGATCGAGGAACAGCAGCATCGCCGGGTGCCGCTCGACAGCGAAAAGCATGTCGCGGAAGCTGCCGAGCACATGCGGTCGGATCGCCTCGAATTCGAACGGGCCGGCAAAGGGCGCGACGCGCAGGCCATCGGCGGACACGGCGAAGTGGTTCGCCCAGAAATGCACCAGCCGCTCGACGAACGGTGCGGGCGTCGTCAGCGCCGCGTTCATCCTCAGGCCGATCGAACGCGTGTAGAGGCTTTGCCCCTGACGGCGAAGCGCGACGCGCATCCGCTCCGCCTCGCTCGGCAGCGTATCGTCGGCCTGCGCGACCTGACGCGGTCCGGCGGGGCGCCGGTCGGTTGGTGCCATCGCAGGCTCGGCCATCATCGCCGCAGCAGGGGCCTGCGCACGGCGTTCCTGCCGCACGTCCTGGCGGATCGCCTGATATTGCTGGATCTGCTGCGCCGCCTGGGCCCCGGTGGGCGCATCGGCCAGCACCGCAGGACGCGGCTGGTAGCGGTCGAATTGCGCGACCAGCCATTTGCGGGGATCAGCGGGCGGCGCCTCGCCGGGCCGGGCGCCCAGGCCGAAGCGATTCAAGGCAACGACGGTATCGGACATCGCGGTCGATCTCCCGGTCTCCCGAGCGGGACTACGCCTGTCCTGTCGCAGAACTGTGTCAGGCGCGCGGTTCGTCGCAGCAGCGGCTCGGCTGGCGTCAGAACCCTTCGGGTAATGCGACCGGGCCGGCGATGTCCTGGAACCGGCGGATGGCGTAGCGATCGGTCATGCCCGCGATGAAGTCGGCGATGTGGCGACTGCGGAACGGCTCTGTCTCCGGCATGCGCTCGCGCCACTCGGGCGGCATTGCGGACGGATCGGCACGATAGGTCTCGAACAGCCCGCTGACGATCGTGCGCGCGGTATCGGCGGCGGCCAGCTGGTTCGGGTGGTGATAGAGATTGGCGTACATGAAACGCTTCAGCGTGCGTTCGTCCTCGCGCATCGCGTCGGAGAAGCGGCCGAGCGTGCGGCCCGCGGCGCGGACGTCGTCGACCGTCTCCACCCCCGCCTCCGCCACCGCGGCGCGAGTCGTCTCGATCAGGTCGTTGACCATCGCGCCGATTTGCGAGCGGATCAGTTCGCCGATCAGCCGCTCGGCCGGTACGCCGGGGAAGCGGCTGCACACCCCCTGCCAGCCGCGCGCGACCAGCGGCACGGCGAGCAGCTGGTCGAGCGTCAAGAGCCCGGCGCGCAGGCCGTCGTCGATGTCGTGATTGTCATAGGCGATGTCGTCGGCCAGCGCCGCGACCTGCGCCTCGAGGGAGGCGTGGCTGGTCAGGTCCAGCGGCATCTCGGCATCGACCGCGGCCAGCGCCCAGCCGGGTTCGTGAACCGGGCCATTGTGTTTGGCGAGCCCCTCCAGCGTGTCCCAGGTCAGATTGAGGCCGGGCCACATCGGATAGGGCGAATCGAGCCGGGTCAGCGCACGCAGCGTATGGCCGTTGTGATCGAACCCGCCATGACCCACCAACGCGGCCTCCAGCGCATTCTCGCCCGCATGGCCGAACGGCGGATGGCCGATGTCGTGGGCCAGGCACAAGGCCTCGGTCAGATCCTCGTTCAGCCCCAAAGCACGCGCGATCGTCCGACCAATCTGGGCGACCTCGATGCTGTGCGTCAGCCGGACGCGGAAATGATCGCCATCGGGCGCCAGAAACACCTGCGTCTTGTGGCGCAAGCGGCGAAAGCTGATCGAATGGATGATGCGGTCGCGGTCGCGCTGAAACGCGTCCCGGGGCCCGCGCGCCGATCCGCCCGGTTCCGGATGGAGCCGCCCCCGGGTCGCGTCCGGGTTTGCGGCCCAGCTGGCACGGGCGATCACTTGGTCGCGAGCCTGCTGACCTTCTGTCCTGCCGGGCTCTGCCACGCGAACGCGGATGTGCCATCCTTCTTGAGGGTATTGACGAGGGCCATGGCCTCTTCTTGCGATTTGAACGGCCCCGTCAACAGCCGGTTCGTCGCGCGTAGCGGCGTGGTATAGGCGCCCTTGCCCTTCAGCGCGGCGGACTTGGCCGTCACGCGCTTCCAGTCCTTGTCCAGATCGTCCTCGTTCGCACCGCCCGCGACCTGCACCCACCAGCGCTGTGGCTCCGCCTTGGTGGGGTCGGGCTTCTTCGCATCGGCGACCTTCTTGGCTTTGGCCTCAACGTCTGCCTTCGCCTTGGCGTCTGCAAGCTTCTTCGCCTTGAGGTCCGACAGTTTCGCGTCGGCCTGCGCCTTCGCTTCCGCCTTCTTGTCGACAGGGACCTTCTTCGCGTCGGCTGACTTCGTTGCCTTTACTTCGGCTTCGGCGGCCGCAGTCTTCGATGCGCGCGTAGGCTTGGCGGTCGACCGCGGGGCGGCCACCTCGAGTTCGGCGGCGGGCACGTCGATCTTCTCGATGATCGAGGCGAGCAGTTGCGTGTTTCGCCGTGCGACCTCGGGCGTGCGCACCGTCGGCACCGGGCGGGCGACGGCTTGTTGCACGACGGGGACCGGCGTGGGGGTCGGACTCGGCGCCGGTGCCTGCGCCACCCGGCGGGTCGGAAGGGTCACGACCTCGACGGGAACCGGTTGGGTCGGGACCGGCGCCGGCGGCTCTGCAACCGGCGTCGGTGTCGCAGCGGTGACGACCGGGGCCGGAGTCGGTGTGGGTGCCGGTGTCGGTAGCGGCGAAGGTGCGGGCGCTGCGGCTGTCGTGAAGCTTGATGAGGCGCGCACCACGGTCGGCGACGCCGCCCCCGACGCGGTCAGGCCCGAGGGCACCGTGGTAGAAGCCGCCGCCGCTACCTGTACCGGCGCGGGCGTCGGCGCTGCAACCTGTACCGGCGCGGGAGTCGGCGCAGGGGTCGGCGCTGGCGCCGGTCGCACGAGGGGCAGGACCGGCGCGCGCATTTCGCGACTCGCCACCTGAACCCCCGCCTGCCCGCCCGGCGCCGGCGCCATTCGGGCATCGGCCATTCGCGCCGCGCTCGGCGACAACTGGCCGAAATGCACCGCAAAGGCGCGATCGGTTGCCGGCAGGGTCGTCAACCGCGCAAGAAACGGCGCCAGCGCGGAGCCGCCGGCCATCATATTCGTGGCGATTTGCCGCGCCTGCGGCTGGTCCCCCGCCATCGCCAGCACGAACGCCCAGGCACGCCATGCCGCGCGGTCGTTGCGACGCAGCAGCGGGTCAAGCAGCGTCAGCGCCTCGTCGCGCTTGCCGGCAATGCCGAGCGACAGGCCGAGCCGACGAACCGTCTCGTCATCGGGCGACAGCGTCAACGCGCGACGATAATCGGCCTGCGCCAATGCGCCCTGGCCGGTCAGGTCGTACGCCAGCCCGCGCTGTCCCAGATAGCTGTCCATGCCGACGCCGGCACGCTCGGCCTGCCCATAGAGGCGCAGCGCCTCCACCGGCCGTTCCATCGCCACCAGGATCGACGCACGCGCCGCCTGCAACCGCGGGTTGGTGGCATCGACCGTCTGCGCCCGCGCAAGAAAACCCATCGCCGCCGCCGTGTCGGCCAGCCGAACACTCAATTCGCTTGCCTGGAGCAGCGCCGACACGTCGCGCGGGTTCTGCGCCAGAACGCGCATCTGTGCTGCCAGCGCATCGGCCGTCGGCGTTGGCGCTGGCATCAGATGCTGGGCCATGACGCCCGCCGGAACGACGGCAAGCGCGATCGCCGCGACGCCGGAACGGAAATGTCGAAGTCTCATCTGTGACCGTACCTGAGCGCCCGCGCGCCTGAACCTGCGCTGTCGACGCCGCAATCTTGCGTCGAACCGTCTGAAAATACGGATGAAATCGACGGATGGGACGTTCGGCGGACGCGCATTGCAGGCTCTGCCTAGCAGGTCGGCGCGGAAACGGGGAGTCGGGAGGGGGGCGGCTTCGTCGCCGATTTGTGTCGGGATGGCGCGGTTGGGGCTCTGTGGATCCTCCCCGGCACGGGGAGGCGTGTTGGCGCCCGCTCGCCACGCCGATCCTCCCCGGTACGGGAGGGGGCCATGCGCAGCATGGTAGAGGGGGCGGGCCGCGAGCGAGTCGCCTGCGGAAGCCCCCCTCCACCACCGCCTGCCGCGGCGGTCCCCCTCCCCTTGCAGGGGAGGAGTGTTGGCGCCCGCTCGCCATGCCGATCCTCCCCGGTACCGGGAGGGGGACCATGCGCAGCATGGTGGAGGGGGCGGGCCGCGAGCGAGTCGCCTGCGGAAGCCCCCCTCCACCACCGCCTGCGGCGGCGGTCCCCCTCCCCTTGCAGGGGAGGAGTGTGACGGCGCCCGCTCGCCAAGCCGATCCTCCCCCTGCAGGGAGGAGTGTGATGCCGCCCGCTCGCCATGCCGATCCTCCCCGGTACGGGGAGGGGGACCATGCGCAGCATGGTGGAGGGGGCGGGCCGCGAGCGAGTCGCCTGCGGAAGCCCCCCTCCACCACCGCCTGCGGCGGCGGTCCCCCTCCCCTTGCAGGGGAGGAGTGTGACGGCGCCCGCTCGCCATGCCGATCCTCCCCGGTACCGGGAGGGGGACCATGCGCAGCATGGTGGAGGGGGCGGGCCGCGAGCGACTCGCCTGCGGAAGCCCCCCTCCACCACCGCCTGCGGCGGCGGTCCCCCTTCCCTTGCAGGGGAGGAGTGTGACGGCGCCCGCTCGCTACGCCGATCCTCCCCGACACGAGGACGACTTTGGCCGAAAACAAAACGGGCGCCGGTTGCCCGACGCCCGCTTTCGATTTCTCCAACCAGTCTTACTGGTTGTTCTGGCGGTGCAGGAAGCGGGGGATGTCGACCGGCGACTTGCCGTCGGTATCGTCCTCTGCCTTCGGACCGCGGCCCGACATGCGTTCGAACAGCGTACCGCCCATCTTCACGCGCGGGGCCGGTTCGGCCGGGGCCGCAGGCTCGTCAGCCGCGCCAGTCAGCCAGCGGCGACGGATCGCCGGTTCCGGCGGGACGTCGCCGTAACCCTGCGGCTGCGGCTGCGGCTGCGCCGGCGCCTGTGACGGCGGCACGTCCATCATCGCATCCGAGCCGAGCACGAGCTCATCGTCTTCCGCACGCGCCGCGACGGCAGCCGGCGAGGACACATGGGTCGGCTCGTCATAGCCGCCGGCATCGACCTGGGTCGGGACCGGCGCCGTCGTGCCATAGGTGTCTTCCGGCGCAGGCGCCGGTGCCGGCTGTGCCGCGACCGGAGCGGCGACCGGGGCCGCAGCGGGCTCCGGACGGCGCGGGGCGTTGAACGAGAAGACACGCGGCGCTTCGGCGACCGGCGCAGGCGGCGCTTCGCCTTCGGCCATCGCCTCTATGCCGGTCGCGACGACCGACACGCGGATCTTGCCTTCCAGGTCCGGGTTGAAGGCCGACCCCCAGATGATGTTCGCGTCCGGATCGACCAGTTCGCGGATATGGTTCGCGGCTTCGTCGACTTCGAGCAGGCGCATGTCGTCGCCGCCGGTGATCGACACGATGACGCCCTTGGCACCGCGCATCGACACGCCGTCGAGCAGCGGGTTGGCGATCGCCTTCTGCGCCGCTTCGATCGCGCGGGCATCGCCCGAGCTTTCGCCGGTACCCATCATCGCCTTGCCCATCTCCTGCATCACCGAACGGACGTCGGCGAAGTCGAGGTTGATGAGACCCGGCATGACCATCAGGTCGGTGATGCCGCGCACGCCCTGCTGCAGCACTTCGTCGGCCAGCTCGAACGCTTCCTTGAAGGTCGTGTTGGCGTTGGCGATCAGGAACAGGTTCTGGTTCGGAATGACGATCAGCGTGTCGACGAACTTCTGCAGTTCCTCGATGCCCGCTTCGGCCGACTGCGCGCGGCGCTTGCCCTCGAACGCGAACGGCTTGGTCACCACGCCAACGGTCAGGATGCCCATGTCGCGGGCCGCCTTGGCGATGACCGGGGCCGCACCCGTGCCGGTGCCGCCGCCCATGCCGGCGGCGATGAAGCACATATGTGCGCCCTCAAGGCTCTTCTGGATCTGCTCGATCGTTTCCTCGGCCGCGGCGCGACCGATCTCGGGCCGCGAACCGGCACCCAGGCCCTGGGTGATCTTGGTGCCCAGCTGGATGCGCGTCGGCGCCTCCGACTGCTTCAACGCCTGCGCGTCGGTATTGGCGACAAGGAACTCGACCCCCTGCACATCGGCGCGGATCATGTTCGCGATCGCGTTGCCGCCCGCGCCGCCGACGCCGATCACGCTGATGCGCGGCGTCAGCTCATCGACGTCGGGGGGAAGGAATTCGATGCTCATGCCCTGGTCTCCCAAGGACCCCAATTACTCCGGGGCCCACCTGTTTACTGTCCCGTTTTGCACCAACACTCGAGTTTCGACTAGGGCCAAAACGGGGAAAGCCGTCGCAAAACGTTAATAATTCGCCCGAAATGCCGACATCAGCCGTTGCAGCAGCGCGCCGCCCTTGGGTCGCGCGACCAGCTGGCCACCGCTCGGCTCGATCGCGCGCAGGTCGATCGGGTCGGATGCGGCAAAGGCGGCGAGCCCTGCAAGCGTCGCGAACGCCGGCCCTGAATGCGCATCCGGCAAGGCCGACAACCCGCGCGGCCGCCCGACGCGGACCGCCCGCCCCAGCGCCTGCTGTGCGTAATCGGCGATGCCGCGCAGTTCCGATCCGCCGCCCGTCAGCACGATCTGCCGCCCGACCGGATCGTCGAAGTTCAGCCGCTTCAGCTCCTTGGTGACCTCCGCCATCAGCCGTTCGAGCCGCTGGCGGATCACGGTGTTCAATTGGGCGCGCGTGATGCGGGTCACTTCCGCATCGCCGTCATGGCTGATCGGCGCGACGTCGATCATCTCGTGGTGATCGCGCGGACTCATGTTGGCCGAGCCGTGGAAGCATTTCATCCGCTCCGCCTGCGCGCGACGGGTGCCGAACGCCGAGGCGATATCGTCGGTGATGTCGGCGGCGCCCATGCCGATCGACGCCAGGCTGGCGAGGACGCCTTCGCGGAACACGCTGACGTTGGTCACGCCCGCGCCGATTTCGACCAGCGCGACGCCCAGCTCGCGCTCCTCCTCGGACAGGCACGACAGGCCGGTCGCGACGGGGGCGGCGATGATCGACTTGACCTCAAGATGCGCCGAGCGGACGCACAGGTCGAGATTGCGGACCGGCGAGCCGTCGGTCGCGACGACGTGGATATCGACGCCCAGCTTGTCGGCATGCAGCCCCAGCGGGTTGCGCACGCCGTTGCGCCCGTCGAGCGTGTAGCGCATCGGCTGGGCGTGGAGCACCATCCGCCCGCCGGGATCGATCGCGTTGCGCCCGGCGCGCAGCAGGTCGTCGATATCGGCCTGTTCGACACGGTGGCCGCCTAGGTCGACTTCCAGCTTCACGACGTCGCTGACCAGGCCACCGGCCGAGAAGCTGACCCAGACATCCTCGATGTTGAGGCCTGCGATCCGCTCGGCCTGCTCGACCGCCTCGCGCACCGCGGCTTCGGTCGCGTGCATGTCGCTGATATAGCCACGCTGGACACCGCGGCTTTCGCGCTGGCCGGTGCCGAGCACGACCAGCTCACCGCCGTCGCCCTTCTGCGCGATCAGCGCCGATACCTTCGACGACCCGATGTCGAGTGCGGTGATGAGTTCTTCAGGCCCTGCCTTCGCCATTGCCTTGCCCCTGTGTGACGCCGCTCAGGCGCCGTCCCCCGTCATCGTCTTGGCGTTGGTCGCGCCACCCGGCAAACGCAACACCATTCGTGTCGGATCGCGCAAGTCAAAGCTCAGATAGCCGCGCCCGAGCA
The DNA here is from genome assembly GCA_016937575.1 of Roseomonas aeriglobus. Classification (NCBI taxonomy): domain Bacteria; kingdom Pseudomonadati; phylum Pseudomonadota; class Alphaproteobacteria; order Acetobacterales; family Roseomonadaceae; genus Muricoccus; species Muricoccus aeriglobus. The sequence goes on from JAFHKN010000002.1 coordinate 2,034,280, forward strand.
GTCGGTCGCGCGCGTCGAGCTGCGAAAACTTGGCCAGCGCCCTCGCCGCGGCCTCCTCGCCCTCGGGCAGCGACAGCTTCTCGCCGCTCGCGAACAGCAGGTCCCAGCGGCGATCGCCGACCCAGGTCGCGGCCTTCACGATCCGCTTGAACTGCGGCGCGGCGTTCATCAGCGTCTGATACTGCGGCTCGCGTTCGTTGGCACCGTCGCCGATCACGAGCGGCAGCGGCGGCATCGCGTCGGGCGACACCGGCTCCAGCGGCTTGCCGGTGACGTCGATCAGCATCAGCTGGCCGTGGTTCTGCCAGATCGCGACGGGCTCGCGCTCGACGATGTCGATCACCAGCATGTCGGGCAGTCGGCGCGACACGCGTGCATCGGCAATCCAGGGATAATCGAGCAGCTTGCTGCGCACGCCCTCCAGATCGATCAGCGGCATCGCCCGGCTGCGCTGGTCGAGGGCGACGGCGTAGATCGTCATCCGGTCCATGCGATTGGTGCCGGTGACCTCGATCCGATCGACCTTCAGCCCCGCACGCCCGACCGTTTCGGCCAGCGCCGTACCGATCGTACCGGGAATGCCCAGCCACGCGGCCATGACGATCAGCACGCCGAGCGCCGCGGCGAACATCGACCAGCCGGTCGCCTTGCGCAACGTCTGTTCGCTGACCGGAATCGCCGCGACGGCGCGGTCCAGCAGGCCGACCTTCTTCGCCGGCTTGCGACCGCCGCGGCCGCTCGTCTGCGGGCGACGCTTCAGCGTGCGTTTGGCGGGTGCGCGGCTCATCGGCGACCGAGGGCCTCGTCGACGATCCACTGGACCAGGTCCGGGTAGCTGATCCCGCAATGCGCGGCCTGTTCGGGCACGAGGCTCAGCGGCGTCATGCCCGGCTGGGTATTGACCTCCAGCAGGAACAGCCCGTCGACACCGCGTTCGTCGTCCCAGCGAAAGTCGGAGCGTGACGCGCCCTTGCAGCCGAGCAGGCGATGCGCGTCGGCGGCGATGCGCTTGCAGGCATCGGTGATCTCGTCGGGGATCGCAGCAGGGAAGACATGTTCCGTCATCCCGTCGGTGTATTTCGCGTCGAAATCGTACCAGCCGGACTTGGGCCGCAGTTCGGTGACGCCGAGCGCGCGGTCGCCGAGCACCGCGGTCGTCAGCTCGCGCCCGCGGATGTACGGCTCGGCCAGGAGTTCGGCGAAATCCTGCCACGGGCCCGCCACGTCGCGACCGATCGGCGAGCCGTAATTGCCGTCGTCGGTGACGATCGCCACGCCCAGCGACGACCCTTCGTTGACCGGCTTGACCACATAGGGCCGCGGCAGGGGGTCGCCCTCGAACAGCTCGGCCGACTTCATCATCCGCCCGCCGGGCATCGGGATGCCGTGGGGGACGAGCTGGTTCTTGGTCAGCACCTTGTCGACCGCGATCACGGACGTCGCAAGGCCGCTATGCGTATAGGGAATGCCCATCAGGTCGAGCATGCCCTGCACGGTCCCGTCCTCCCCCGGTGCGCCGTGAAGCGCGTTGAAGACGAGATCGGGCTTCGCCTCGCTGAGGCGCGCAGCGACATTGCGGTCCATGTCGATGCGCGTGACGCGGTGACCGAGCGATTCCAGCGCGTCCGCAACGCCGGCGCCGGACATCAGCGATACGGGGCGCTCGCCCGACCAGCCGCCCATGAGGACCGCGATGTGCAGGGGAGCGGTCATAGCCCTCTCCCCTTCAGGGGAGAGGGTTGGGAGAGGGGCAGTGCCGCGAGCGAAGGCTTCATTGGTCATGCCCCTCTCCCCGGCCCTCTCCCCTGAAGGGGAGAGGGAGACTTATCCCCACCCGCTGGATTTCCCACTCCAGCTCGACCCCGCTGGTTGCCTTCACCCGTGCCCGCACGTCTTCGCCCAGTCCTTCGATATCCGCGCTCGTCGCGTCGCCGGTGTTCAACAGAAAATTGGTATGTTTCTCGCTGACTTGCGCCCCGCCCCGCGTCAATCCGCGACAGCCGGCGGCGTCGACCAACGCCCAGGCCTTGTGACCGTCCGGGTTCTTGAAGGTCGATCCGCCGGTCTTGCTGCGCAGCGGCTGCGACGCCTCGCGCGCGGCAGCGATGCAGTCCATCTCCGCCTGAATCGCGGCAGGCTCGCCCGCCTCGCCGCGAAACGTCGCACCGACCACGATCGCGCCATCGGGCAGCGTCGAGTGGCGATAGGTGTAGCCCAGCTCTTCGACCGCCAGCGTCCGCCGCTCGCCCGATCGCAGGATCACGTCGGCGGATACGAGTACGTCGGCGGTCTCCTTGCCGTACGCGCCGCCGTTCATCCGCACGAAGCCGCCGACCGTGCCGGGGATCGAACGGAGGAATTCGACGCCCGCGATACCCGCGTCGCGTGCGGTGGAGGACACGAGGATGCCGCTCGCCCCGCCGCCGCAGGTCAGCGTCAGGCCATCCGCCGCGACCTTGGCGAACGGCTTGCCGAGACGAATGACGACGCCGGGGACGCCGCCATCGCGGACGATCAGGTTGGAGCCGAGCCCGAGCGCCATCACCGGCACATCGGGCGCGAGCGCGCGGAGGAAGTCGCAGAGGTCCTGCACGTCGGCCGGCTCGAACAGCCACTGCGCGGCGCCACCGGACTTGAACCAGACGAGGGGTGCGAGCGGGGCATTGGGGGTCAGACGGCCGCTGACGCTAAGCTCCTCCCCGGCACGGGGAGGGGGACCAGCCGCAGGCTGGTGGAGGGGGCTCTCCGCGAGGGCTGCACCAAGAGGCGCCCCCCCTCCACCACCGGCTACGCCGGCGGTCCCCCTCCCCGTGCCGGGGAGGATTTCGGTCACTTCCAACCCCATAGCTTTGCCCAGGCCTGGAATGCCTTCACATTCGCCTCGGCCGCCTTCTGCGTTACGTCCTGCGCGGCGGCGACCTGCTTGCCGGCATCGAGCATCTTCTGCGCGGCATCGAGCTGCGCCTTTTGCGCCAGCAGGATCTCGCGCTGCATGTCGATCGCGATCGAAAAGAAATCGCTCATGCCCGCTTCCCTTCGATTGCTGACGCCAGACCGGCGGCCCATTTGGTGATGTCGCCCGCGCCCAGGCAGATGACCTGGTCGCCGGGGGCAAGGTCATTCGCCAGCACGCCTGCCAGATCGTCGGCGTCCGCCACGGTCGCGGCCTGGCGGTGTCCGCGACGCTTCAGCCCCTCGACCAGCGCATCGGCATCGACGCCCTCGATCGGCGCCTCACCCGCGGCGTAGACCGGGGTCACATAGACCGCATCGGCGTCGTTAAACGCCCCCTGGAAGTCGTCCATCAGATTGCCGAGCCGCGAGAAACGGTGCGGCTGGACGACTGCGATCACGCGGCCCTGCGCACTCTCGCGCGCCGCCGACAGCACCGCGCGGATTTCGACCGGGTGGTGGCCGTAATCGTCGATGATCGTCGCACCGGCCACTTCGCCGACCTTGGTGAAGCGCCGCTTGACGCCCGAGAAGCGCTCGAACCCCTTCTGGATCGTCGCATCGTCGATGCCCAGTTCCAGCGCGACGCCGATCGCCGCCAGCGCGTTCTGGACGTTGTGGCGGCCGGGCATCGGCAGTTCGATGCCCTCAATCGAACGGACCGAGCCATCGCGGTGGCGGATCAGCGCCTCGAACCGGTTGCCGCCGGGATAGGGCTGGACGTTGACCCCGCGTACGTCAGCGCTTGCCGCGAAACCATAAGTCACGATCCGCCGATCACGGACGCGCGGGATTAGCGCCTGCACTTCCGGATGGTCGAGGCACAGCAATGCCGCGCCGTAGAAAGGGACGTTCTCGACGAACTCGACGTAAGCGTCCTTGGCACGCTCGAAGCTGCCATAGTGGTCGAGGTGTTCGGGATCGATGTTGGTGACGACCGCGATCGTGCCGTCGAGACGCAGGAAGCTACCGTCGCTCTCGTCGGCCTCGACGACCATCCAGTCGCTCGCACCCAGGCGGGCGTTGGAGCCATAGCTGTTGATGATCCCGCCGTTGATGACGGTCGGATCGACGCCGCCCGCATCGAGCAGCGCGGCGACCATCGACGTCGTCGTGGTCTTGCCATGCGTGCCGGCGACCGCGACGGTCGACTTCAGCCGCATCAGCTCGGCGAGCATTTCCGCGCGACGGACGACCGGGATGCGGTTGCTGAGCGCGGCTTCGACTTCGGGGTTACCGCGCTTGACCGCGGTCGAGGTCACGACGACCGCGGCGTCGGTGACGTTCTCCGCCGCATGGCCGATCGTGACCGCGATGCCGCGCTTGCGCAGGCCTTCGATCACATAGCCCTCGGCCACATCACTGCCCTGCACCTGGTAGCCGAGGTTGTGCATCACCTCGGCAATGCCCGACATGCCGATGCCGCCGATGCCGACGAAGTGGATCGTCCCGATGTCGGTCGCGACGCCTTTCAAAGCTCGTTCCTCCCCTGCAAGGGGAGGTGGCGCGCGGAGCGCGACGGAGGGGTGTCCCCCCCATCGATAGCGCGACACCCCTCCGTCAGGCCTGCGGCCTGCCACCTCCCCTTGCAGGAGAGGATCGTAAACTCGCCGCTCACGCGAAGGCCTCCTTGCGCTGGGGACTCACCACCGGCGGCCGTGCCGGCTGGGCATCGATGCTCTCCACCAGATCGGCCAGATCGCGCGCCGCATGCGGGCGGCCACAACTGCGCGCGCGGGTGGCGGCGTTGGCCAGGCCGTCGGTGTCGAGGCCCAGGCGCTGCATCTGCTTGGCGAGTTCGGCTGCGGTGAAGGCCGGTTGGGCGATGGTGCGCGCACCGCCCGCTTTGGTGATCTCGCGCGCGTTGGCGGTCTGGTGGTCGTCGGTCGCGATCGGCAGCGGGACCAGAATTGCGGGACGACCGGCGGCGGTCAGTTCGGCAATGGTCGATGCACCTGCGCGCGCGATGACCAGATGCGTCCACGCGAGATGCTCGGGCATGTCGGGCAGATAGGTCGCGGTTTCGGCCGGGATGCCGTGCTCGGCATATTTCGCCCGCACAGCGTCGATATCCTCGATCCGCGCCTGATGCGTCACCTGCAATCGGCGGCGGAAGTGAACGGGCAGCAGCGCAAGCCCATCGGGTACCACCTGGCTGAGGATGGTCGCCCCCTGGCTGCCGCCGGTGACGAGCACGCGGAACACCCCGTCTTCATCCAGCATCGGATAGGGCCGCTCGCGGATCTCGAGGATCGCGTCGCGCACGGGATTGCCGACGAGGTGAGTCTTGGCCTTGTACGCCGACTTCAGCCGCGCGACGTCGGCGTAGGAGGTCGCGATGCCGGCGACCCTGCCCGCCACCAGCCGGTTGACGCGGCCGAGCACGGCGTTCTGCTCGTGAATGATCGTCGGAATGTTTTCCGCGAACGCCGCCAGCAGCGCCGGGAAGGCAGGGTAACCGCCGAAGCCGATCACCGCTGCGGGTTTGAAGTTCCGGTATAGCTCACGCGCCATCGCCCGGCCGGCGAGCATCTTGCGCCCCGCCTTCAACCAACCGACCGGCCCGCCGGCGAAACGGCCGGCCGGCAGCACATGCGTCTGGATACCGTCGAACAGGTCGGGAAAGCGCACGCCGCGATCGTCGCTGACCAGCGCGACGCGGTGGCCCCGACGGGTCAGTTCGGCCGCCAGCGCCGCGGCGGGCACCATATGGCCGCCCGTTCCGCCGGCGGCGAGGACGTAGTGACGAGACTTGGGCATCTGGGTGGACTTACCGAACGATGTAGGGTGATCGGTGCAGATACGGGTTCCGGCGGGTAAAGGCGAGCAGCAACCCCATGCCGATCGACAGCGCGATCATCGACGATCCGCCGTAGCTGATGAACGGCAGCGTCATGCCCTTCGATGGCGCCAGCCCCGTGTTCACCGCCATGTTGATGGTCGCCTGCACGCCGAACTGCGACGCGAGACCGGCGGCGGCGAGCAGGCGGAAAGCGTCTTCCTCGTCCAGCAGCTTCACGAACACGCGCGCGACGATGGCGAAGAACAGGATAGCGATGACCGCGCAGGCGAGCAGGCCGAATTCCTCCCCCACCACCGAATAGACGTAATCGGTATGCGCTTCGGGCAGGCGGAACTTCACCACCCCGCCGCCCGGCCCCGTGCCGGTCAGCCCGCCGGCGGTGATCGTCGCATGGGCCATGTCGGTCTGATAATGGTCCGCGCCCGGCCCGCCGTGGTCGGGGAACAGGAAGTTGTCGATGCGGATGCGCGCCGTGTCGTAGAACACATAGGCCGCGACGATGCCGACCAAGCCAGCCCCGATCATGCCGCCGATGATCTTCGGGTTCACGCCGGCAACCATCAGCAGGATCAGCCACACGCTGCCGAAGATGATCGTCTGGCCGAAATCGGGCTGAAGCATCAGCGCGCCGCCGACGACCGCGGTCAGTGCGAAGGTGACCGGGACCATCGGCAGGCTGGGGTCGCGTGCGCGCAACGACAGCATCCATGCGATGGTGACGATGAAGACGGGCTTCAGGAACTCCGACGGCTGGAATTGGGCGATGCCCGCGCCGATCCACCGCCGGGCGCCGTTCACTTCGACGCCGACGAACGGGGTGACGAGCAGCAACAGGCCGAAGAAGACGCAGGCCCCCAAGGCGAATCGCCGCGCCGCGACGGGGGGCAGCATGGAGAATAGCAGCAGGACCGGGATCGACACCGCGACCCACATCACCTGGCGCCAGAAATAATACATCGGCGCCAGCTGATGGTTGAGGCCCGAATAGCGCTGTGCCGTCGCCGGGCTGCCCGCGGCGACCGCGATCAGGCCGATCGCGATCAGCAGGAACGCGAGCAGCAGCAGGACGCGGTCGAGTTCCCAGAACCACATCGCGATGGGTCCGCGGTTGCCGCGACCGAGCCGTTCGTCGACCCGACTGCGAAAACCCTTGGAAGAGGAGGAGCGCGCCATGTCGGTCATGCTAGCGCCTCGACAGCGACACGGAAACGGGCGCCGCGGTCTTCATAGTCCTTGAACTGGTCGAACGAGGCGCAGGCCGGGGACAACAGCACCGTCTCCCCCGCTCGCGCATTCGCCGCGGCATCGCGAACGGCTTGTTCAAGCGTCCCACTTTGGGACACCGGCATGTCGCGTTCGAGCAACCGCGCGAACAAAGGCGCCGCCTCACCGATGACATAGGCGTGCGCGACATGGCCAAAGCCTGCACGGCACGCGTCGAGATCGTCGGTCTTGGCCTGCCCGCCGACGATCCAGTGGATGCGGTCGAACGCCGCCAGCGCGGGCGCGGTCGAGGTCGGGTTGGTCGCCTTGCTGTCGTTGACGTAGAGTACGCCGTTAACGGTCGCGACGCGTTCCATCCGGTGTGGCAGGCCGGGAAAGCTCTCGAGACCCCGGTCGATCGCGGCATTGTCGATGCCCAGCGCCTCGCACGCGGCGATCGCGGCAAGCGCGTTCTGCGCATTGTGCGGGCCCTGTAGCGCCGGCCAACGCGACTGATCCATGCAGACGCCGGGCGCGATCTTGGCCACGTCTTCGGCGCGGCCGGCGCGCGCGACCTGCTTGGCGACCGCTGCGGAGGCCTCGTCGCCGATACCGATAATCGCGGCATGGCCGGTCGACTGCATCGCGAATAGCCGCGCCTTCGACGCGGCATAGCCCTCGAACCCATCGTAGCGGTCGAGGTGGTCGGGCGTGACGTTCAGCAGCACCGCGACGTCGCAGTCGAGGCTGTGCGTCAGGTCAATCTGATAGCTCGACAGTTCGAGGACATAGACCCCGCCCTCGGGCAGCGGGTCTTGTTCGAGGATCGGAAGCCCGATGTTGCCACCCAACCGCGTCGGCAGCCCCGCCGTCTCGCAGATATGGGCGATCAGCGCGGTGGTGGTCGACTTGCCGTTGGTGCCGGTGATGCCGACGACCTTGTGCGGCGGCAGCTCGGCGCGCGCCTGAGCGAAGAGTTCGATGTCGCCGATGATCGGGACGTCACCGGCGTGGGCAACGATCGGGTGACGGTTGAGCGGCACGCCCGGCGACACGACGACGCCGGCGAAGCCGGTCAGGTCGATGGTCAGCGGGTCGGCGAGCACGAGATCTTCCCCGGCACGGGGAGGGGGACCAGCCGCAGGCTGGTGGAGGGGGCTATCCACGAGAGACGCACCATGAGGCGCGCCCCCTCCACCGGCTTCGCCGGTCCCCCTCCCCGTGCCGGGGAGGATTTGGGTGCGGCGACCTTCGTTCGCGTCCCAAGCGACCACCTCCGCCCCGCTCGCCACCAACGCACGCACCGTCGCGGCGCCCGAGCGGGCCAGGCCCAGGACGGCGTATTTCCTATCAGCCCAGGCGCTGCTCGTAATCACCGCAGCTTCAGCGTCGACAGGCCGGCCAGCGCCAGCACGAGGCTGATGATCCAGAAGCGGATGACGACGGTCGGCTCCGACCAGCCGAGCTGTTCGAAATGATGGTGGATCGGCGCCATGCGGAACACGCGTTTGCCGGTGCGCTTGTAGAAGAACACCTGAATGATGACGCTCATCGCCTCGACGACGAACAGCCCGCCGACGATGCCCAGCACGATCTCGTGGTGCGCCGTCACCGCGATGGTGCCGAGTGCGCCGCCGAGCGCGAGGCTGCCGGTATCGCCCATGAACACCGCCGCCGGGGGCGCATTGTACCAGAGGAAGGCGAGCCCGCCGCCGATGACCGCCCCGCAGAAGATGGCAAGATCGCCGGCGCCCAGAACATGCGGAATCCCGAGATACGCGGCGTAGCGTGCGTTACCTGCCAAATAGACGATGATCATGAAGGTCACGCTGGCAATAATCACCGGCATCGTCGCCAGACCATCCAGGCCGTCGGTCAGGTTCACCGCGTTGCCGAAGGCGACGATCGTGAAGGCGGCGAACACAATGTAGAGCGGCCCGAGGTCGACCGAGAAATAGCTGAAGAAGGGCACGTACAGGTTGGTGCCGTTGTAGCGGGTGATGACCCAGGCGGCCGCCGCTGCAATCACGAATTCGCCCAGCAGGCGGACCCGGCCCGAGACGCCCGCGGTGCTCGCTTTGCGCACCTTGTCATAATCGTCGAGGAACCCGATCATCCCGAAGCCGAGCGTCACGAACAGGCAGGCCCACACATAGGGGTTGCGCAGGTCCATCCACAGGAAGACGCTCAACGACAGCGAGGTCAGGATGAGCAACCCGCCCATCGTCGGCGTGCCGACCTTCGCGAGATGGGTCTGCGGCCCATCGAGGCGGATCGGCTGCCCCTTGCCCTGGCGGACGCGCAGCCAGCCGATGAACTTCGGCCCGATCAGCAAACCGATCAGCAGCGCGGTCGCCACCGCCCCGCCCGAACGAAAGCTCAGGTAGCGGACGAGGTTCAAGACCCCGGGAAAGCCGAGCTGTTCGGCGATCCAGTAGAGCATCAGTCCCCCGTCCCTGCCATTGCCGGGGTCTTGAGCGCGGCGACCACCGCCGACAACCCGATCCCGTTCGAACCCTTGATGAGCACCGCGTCCCCCGGCGCGAGCACGTCGATCAGACGCGCCCTTGCCGCTGCGGCATCGGGCACATGGACGAAATCCATCCGCCCCTCAAGCGCTTGCGCCAGCGGCAGCATCTCCGCACCCACCAATATGGCGTGGGAAATACCCGCTTCGTCGATAGGTCCGACAAGTGCGGCATGATAGGCGGCGCTGTCGTCGCCCAGTTCCCGCATGCCGCCGAGCACGGCGATGCGGCGGCGATCCTCCTGGGCGATGACCGCCAGCGTCGCGCGCATCGAACTGGGATTGGCATTGTAGCTCTCGTCGATCACCAGCGCCTCGCCACCGGCCACCCGCGCGAGGAAGCGCTGCCCGCGCCCGGGCAAGCCGGCCAAGTCGGCAAGCGCCAGGCCGGCGAAGCCCAGGTCGCCGCCCGCCGCATCGACCGCGGCGAGCACGGCCAGCGCATTCGACACCCAATGCACGCCGGGATGGGCGATGGTGAAGCTCAGCTCGCGATTATGGACGCGCGCCGTGACGAAGGTTCCGCCACTTTCGACGCGCATCGTCTCCACGGCGCGGACATCGGCGCCCGCCCCGCTGCCAAAGGTGACGATCCTGCCGGCATAGGGCCGCGCCGCCGCCAGCAGCCGATCGCGGTGCGGGCTGTCGAACGGCACGATCGCGGTGCCGCCGGGTTGCAGGCCTTGGAAGATCTCGCCCTTCGCGTCCGCAATCGCTTCCTCGCCCGAGAAGAAGGCGGTGTGCGCCGGTGCAATGGCGGTCACGATGGCGACGTGCGGACGAACCATGCTGGTCAGGACCGACAGCTCGCCCGCGTGGTTCATGCCCATTTCGAACACGCCGAACCTGGTCTCGCGCGGCATGCGGGCGAGCGACAGCGGCACACCGGTATGGTTGTTGTAGCTCTTGACCGACCAGTGGACCCGGCCCGGCATCGCGCGGTCAAGGGCGGCGGCCAGCGCTTCCTTCGTGCCGGTCTTGCCGACCGATCCGGTGACGCCGATGATGGTCGCGTCGACCCGGTCGCGTGCGGCGCGGCCCAGATCCTCCAGTGCCGCCATCGTGTCATCGACCCGCACCGCGGGATAGGTCACGCCCTCGCTGGTTACCGCGCCGGCCGCACCGTTGGCGAAGGCGCCGCCCAGGAAGCGGTGGCCGTCGGTCGCCTCTCCGGTCAGCGCGAGGAACAGGTCGCCCGGGCCGACTTCGCGCGAGTCGAAGGTGACGCCGGTGACGCCGAAGTCCTGGTTCGCCCGGCCGGAGGTAGCGGCGGCGATTTCGGTGGAGGTCCAGAGGGGAGTCATAGCCCCTCCCTATAAACCGTCACCCCCGCGAAGGCGGGGGTAAATTGGCGCAGGTGGCCGTTTTGAGTCGAGAAGCCAGCCAGAATTGATCCCCGCCTCCGGGGCACCCCACGAAGTAATAGTTCGTGGGGGCCCCTACGCGGGGATGACGATCGAGGGTGGCGGGTCACGCCGCCACCTCGCGCGCGACCTGGACATCATCGAACGGCAGGACGAGATCGCCGACGATCTGGCCCTGCTCGTGCCCCTTGCCTGCGACCAGCACGATATCCTGCGGCCCCGCCATCCGCACTGCCTCCGCGATCGCCGCGCGGCGGTCGCCGATCTCGATCGCACCCGGCACGCCCTTGAGCACGTCGGCTCGGATCGCGGCCGGATCTTCCGAGCGCGGGTTGTCGTCGGTCACGATCACGACGTCCGCGCCGCGTGCCGCAGCCTCGCCCATCGGTTCGCGTTTGCCGGTGTCGCGATCGCCGCCGGCACCGAACACGACGATCAACCGGCCCGCGACATGCGGTTTCAGCGCAGCGATCGCGGCATCGAGCGCGTCGGGGGTGTGGGCATAATCGACATAGACCGGCGCGCCGCCGGCGGTGATGACCGCGCGCTCCAATCGCCCGCGCACCGGTTGCAGCCGGCCGAGCGCCGCGATCGTCGCTGCCACATCGCCGCCGGTCGCGATGACGAGGCCCGCCGCGGTCAGCGCGTTCGCGGCCTGGTAGGCACCGATCAACGGCAGCATCACCGTGTGCGTCTTGCCACCGGCCTCAATCGTCAACCCCTGCCCGAGCAGGGTCGGTTCGCGCCCGATCATCCGCAGCGTGTCGCCATGTTCGCCGACGGTCAGCAATTTCAGACCGCGCGCACGGGCCAGGTCGATCACCCGCTCCGAATTCGGGTCGTCGGCCCACACCACCACCGCACCGTCGTCGGCAACGACTTCGGCGAACAATCGCAGCTTGGCAGTGAAATAGGCCGCCATGTCGCCGTGATAATCGAGATGATCGCGGCTCAGATTGGTGAAGGCGGCAGCGCGCACCGGCAGACCTTCGGTGCGGTACTGGGTGAGCCCGTGGCTCGACGCCTCGAACGCGACATGAGTCACGCCTTCGCGCGCGAGCCCGGCGACGTTCGACAGGAAGGTCACGACATCGGGCGTGGTCAGCCCGGTCGTCACGCGATCATCGGCGGTCGTCACCCCCAGCGTCCCGATCGATGCCGCATGATAGCCGGCAAAGCGCCACAGCTGGCGGGTCAGTTCGACCGTGGAGGTCTTGCCGTTGGTGCCGGTGACCGCGACGGTCGTCTGGGGGAACGGGGCGAAGAAGCGCGCGGCTAGTTGCGCGAAACGCTCACGCGGATTGTCCGCGGCGATGTGGACCGCGCCCTCGACCGTCACGCCCGGCCGCGCGACAACCGCGATCGCGCCGGCGGCGACGGCGGCGGGGATGAAATCCTCGCCATTCACCCGCGCGCCTTCGAACGCGCCGAAGATGGTGCCGCGCGCGACCTTGCGGTGGTCGATCGCAAAACCGGTGACGGTCGCGTCCTCGGCATCGCCGGTGAGCGCCCCGAGCTTCACTCCGCCTCGCCGTGCTTGTCGGCGGGCGCGCGCCAGATCAGCGGCTTCATGTCCGACAGGTCGACGTCGCGGGTCAGGCTCGGCTGGACGCCCAGCAGGGAGCCCGTGCGGCTGATGACACGGCTGACGACCGGCGCGGCGGTATAGGCCGCGGTCGTCTGGAACGAATTCGCTTCAACGCGCTGGGACGAATCGAGCATCACGATCACCACATAGCGCGGCGCGTCCATCGGGAAAGCCGCAGCGAAGGTCGAGACGTTGACGTGCTTCGAATAGCCGCCGACGCCAGGCTTTTCCGCGGTGCCGGTCTTGCCGCCGACGCGGTAGCCCGCGGCCTCGCCCTTCTTGCCGGTGCCATCGGTGACGATCAGGCGCAGCAACTGGCGCATCCGCGCGCTGGTCGCTTCGCTGATGACGCGTCGACCGGCCGGGGCCTGGCCGGGGTCGATCTTCATCATGGTCGCGGGACGCCACACGCCGCCGTTGACCAGCGCAGCATAGGCGCTCGCCAGGTGCAGCGGCGTGACGGCGATGCCGTGGCCATAGGCCGTCGTCATCGTCGTCGCGCGTCCCCAGTTGACCGGCCAGAGCGGCTTGGCCTTCTCGATTTCGATATCGGGCGCGGTGTCGAAGCCCATCTTGCGGAACATCGCCTCCATGCGATCGCGGCCGATTTCGTCGGCGATGCGCGCGGTCGCGATGTTCGACGAATAGATCAGCGTCTCCGGAATGTTCAGCCAGCGCTTCTGGGCGTGGTCGTCCTTGATGTGAAAGCGACCGATCGGCAGCGGCTGGGTCGCGTCGAAGCGGCGCGACATATCGGTGACCACGCCCGAATCGATCGCCGCCGCCATCGCGATCGGCTTGAACGCCGAACCGAGTTCATAGCGGCTCTGCGTCATGTTGTTCATGCCGCCGTCGCCCGACTGGACCTTGTTCGGGTTGAAGGTCGGGAGCGACGACATCGCCATCACTTCGCCGGTGTGCACATCCAGGATGACGCCGGCGGCGCCCACGGCATGATAGGCGACCATCGCGCGGGTGAGTTCACTGTCGAGCGCCCCCTGCACGCGCGCGTCGATCGACAGCGCGACCGGCTGTGCGCGACTGGCGTCGGCAGTCAGCCGCTCGTTCAGCACGCGTTCCATGCCACGCACGCCCTGACGGTCGGCGTTGACATAGCCGATGGCCTGCGCCGCCAGGCTCGACTGCGGATAGAGCCGCTCGGGCTCCCGCGCGAAGATGATGCCCGGGTTGCCCAATGCATTCACCGCGCTGACCAGTTCGGGCATCGCGCGCTTCTTCAAATACACGAACCGCGAGGATGACGTGAGCATCCGGTAATAGGCGTCGGCACCCTGATCCGGCATGACCTCGGCCAGCCTCTGCGCCAGCTCCATCTTGTCGCCGATGACGTTCTGCGGCTGGATGCCGATCGACCAGGCATCGATCGTGCGCGCGAGCGGCGCGCCGTTGCGATCGACGATGTCGCCGCGCAGTGGCACCAGCGCAGCGGCCGCATCGCGCGTCGTCGCGGGTTCCGCCGAGATGGCGAGGTAACCGAGCTTCCCGATGATCGCCAGGTTCGCGAAGGCGAACAACAGCATCAGGATCATCAGTCGGACGTGCGCCACCGCGACCAGCGAATGCCGGCCGGTTTCGCGACGGCGGTCGTTCGACTGCGGCGCGACCAGGACGATCAACGCAGGGTCCCCCGTTCGCGGCGCGCGCTAGAGACGAGGTCGCCGAACGTCGCATCGCTCAGCAGGCCGGTATCGACCATCGCAACCTTCTGCACGCGCGGCTTCGACGTGACGGTGGTGGCGACTGCCTTTTGCAGCGTCGGACGCGAGATCGCGGGGGTCGGCGCCGGCGCGGCCTGGGCGGTCTGGACCGGGTTGGTCTTGGGCAGCGTGATCTTCACCGCCGGCTGTTCGACCGGCTTCACTTCGGCAAGCGCGAGGTCGGTCGCGGCGGGAACGACGAGCGAGGCGTACTGGTGCCCCCCTCCATCGGGCGCAGGGTGGCGAGCTGGGCGTCGCTCGATACATACTGCTCCGGGCGCGGCGCGCTGAGCGACAGGATGTCGCCGTTCCACCGCTCCAGCTGGGCCAGGTTCGCGCGGGTGTCGAACTCGGTCTCGAGCGCGCGGATATCCTTCTTCGCGTCGAGAATGGCCATTTCGACCGCCTCCACGCGCCCGCGCTCCGCCGCGACCTGCGACGACACCATATAGCAGGTCGGCGACACGATCGCGATGCCGAGCAACCAGCCGAACCCCTTGAAGCCGCTTACTGCCATTGCCCTGTACTCCTCACACGCCCCACGCCCACGTTACGAAAACTCATCTGCCCCACGCCGCAGCGGACGTCCGCCGCGCCACCCGTAATGTCGCCGACCGGGCGCGCGGGTTGCGCGCCAGTTCGGCCTCGTCCGCCCGGATCGCCTTCGACAGCGCCTCGAACGTCGGTGCGTTCGCCGCCTGCACCGCCGGCAGGTGCCGCGAGCCGGCCGGCGTGCTGCCCGACCGCTCGCGCAGGAACCGCTTCACGATGCGGTCCTCCAGACTGTGAAAGCTGACCACCGCGAGCCGCCCGCCGGGGCGCAGCAGCGCTTCGGCCGCACGCAGCCCGTCGGCCAGTTCGTCGAGCTCGCGGTTCAGATGGATGCGGATCGCCTGGAAGGTCCGGGTCGCCGGATCCTTCTTGTCATGCGGCTTGTGACCCAGCGCCTTGCGCACGACGCTCGCCAGCTCGCTGGTCCGCGTGATCGGGCGCGCAGCCACGATCGCGCGGGCGACGCGGCGCGACTTGGGCTCCTCGCCGTAAAGGTACAGCACGTCGGCGATCGCGGCTTCGTCGGCGGTATTGACGAAGTCGGCCGCACTCTCGCCCGACTGGCTCATCCGCATGTCGAGCGGGCCGTCGGCCTGGAACGAGAAGCCGCGGTCGGCGCGGTCGAGCTGCATCGACGACACGCCGATATCCATCGTCACGCCATCGACACGCTCGACATCACGCGCGGCGAGTTCGGCGGCCATCGACGAGAAGGGCGCCTCGATCAGCGTCAGCGCGCCCCCGGCGTCGGCGACGACCCCCTGCCCTTCGCGTACGGCGTCGGGATCGCGATCGAAGGCGATGACCTGCGCGCCGGTCGCGAGGATCGCACGGGTGTAACCGCCCGCACCGAAGGTCGCGTCGACGTGCACTTCGCCCGGGGCGGGGCGCAGGCCGTCGATCACTTCGTCGAGCAGGACGGGGATATGCGGCGCGGCGGCGGTCATGCGCGCACCTTGCGGTTGGCCATCAGATGCGCGCAGCGGCGTCGGGTGACCGCGCTGACCCCATCGGTCTGCGCCATCAGGATCTCGGGATTCCAGATGTTGAAGGTCTGCGCGTCGCCCGAGAAGAACGCCCAGCCGGGCGCCTCGATCTTCGCTTCTTGGCGGAAGAACTCGTCCAGCACGAAGCGCCCCGAGGGGTCGAACGGGGCGCGATCGACGTCGGAGAAATCGGCGTTGCGCTGTTCGGCCAGCTTGCGCACGTCCGCATCGGGGCTGCGCATCGCTTCGCGGATCTCTTCGAAATTGATGCGCGACCAGGTCAAGTCATAGGCGCGCAGGCACGGCAGCGTCGGGTGGATGCCGATGACGATGGTGCGCGCGTCGCTGTTCTTTTCGAAAACCGCGCGAAAGTCGGCCGGGATGGCGACGCGACCCTTCGCATCGACACCCTGCAGTGCACTGCCTTCGTATAGCTCGAAGTCCGTCACGCCCGTTCGCCCCACGAGCGGCAAAACACTCCCGCCTTCGAAAGCAGCCCGGCGCCACCTTCGAATCCCGACCATCCAAAACGGGAGAGTGCCCCTCTGCGATTTTGGTAATCGAAACCTACTAATCCCGCAAGGGGATTGCATGCCTCAAACGGGGATTTTGCGCCCAGTTCGGGGAATTTGGCGAAGGATTCATGCTACGTTCCTGAATCGACCGCAGGCGTTCTGTTCGCTGTCCGTGGACGATGGTTTCCGGGGATGGTAAACGCCGGCGCAGGGGGTGCTGCACGCGGTGACGGGGTTCGAGCCTTGGGTATGGTTTGCGATCGCCTGCAATTTTGCGGGCTACGCGACCTATCTGGCTGGCCTTCGCCGTGATCTGGTCGCCCCCAATCGCGCCTCCTGGCTGATCTGGAGCGCATCGACGGGGCTGGAGGCGGCGACCTATTGGGCGGTCAACCCGGGCGCCGTGCAGACCGCGGTGTTCGTCGTGTCCGCCATCGCCTGCATCGCCGTCACTATCGGCATCTGGCGCCGATCGGCGTGGGCGATGCCGAGCGTGACGGAGGCGCTGTGCGTCCTCGTCTGCCTCGCCGCGCTGGCGCTGTGGCTGATCTTCAGCGAGGCGTTCTGGGCGCATATACTGGTCGTCGCGGCGGTGCCTGTCAGTTTCCTGCCGACCTGGGCCAGTGTCGTCGCCGACCGGACCCGCGAACGCTCGCCGGCGTGGGGACTATGGACGGTGGGCGACCTGGCGACACTGATCGTCGCCGCCCGCCACGGCGGCGAGGGCGCGGGCGAATATGCCTATCTGATCGTCGAGCTGCTGTGTCACGCCAGCGTCTGGGTGATGATTGGTGTCGGGACGATCAATCCGCTGCGCTCGCTCGCGCGCCGCGGCGGCGCCTACGCGCTGGGCGACTATCGTCGGACTGCGGCGATGTTCACCGTCGGCGAGACGCACCTCGGCAAGGCGGTCTTTGCAGGCCGCAGCTTTGCCGAGGGCGAACCGCTGCTCGAATTCACCGGCCGGCGGCTGGCCGCGGGCAAGGTGCCCGGCCTGATGCGCGGCGGGTCCGACCGCTATGTCCAGGTGACACCCGACCATTATATGGGCCCGTCCGGATGGCTCGACGATCTGGTCAACCACAGCTGCGACCCCAACGCGGGGTTGCGCTTCACCAGCGAGGGCGTCTTTCTGGTCGCGATCCGCGACATTGCAGCGGGCGAGGAAGTGACGTGGGACTATTCGACCACGCTGACCGAATCGAACTGGCACATGATCTGCGGGTGTCGGTCGGCGAACTGCCGGCGGGTGATCGGGAATTTCGAGACGATCGATCCCGAACGCCAGCAATTCTACCGCGCGCGCAATCTGGTGGCGCCTTATCTGCGGCGGCGGGATGCGGTTGAGGTGGGAAAGCGGGTTCGGGGCTGATCGCTGCCCACCGCCACCGTCATCCTCGCGAAGGCGGGGATCAATTGGAACAGGTGGTCGTAAGGACGCGAGACGTCAGCCAGAATTTATCCCCGCCGTCGCGGGAATGACGGCTGGGGACGGTCACGCCGCCTCCCCAACCGGCATCACAGCGGCATCCGGCGCCGGCAGGGTCAGGATCGCGCTCGCACCCGTTCCCTTCCCCATGCTTTCCAGCCGCAGCGATCCGCCCATCGCGAGCATCGCGTTCGCACACCAGTGCAGCCCGAGCCCGCCGGACTTGTGCGCCCGCGTCGAATAGCCGCGCTGGAAGAATTTCGGCTCGTTCGCCGGATCGAACCCCTCGCCATTGTCGCGGATGTGAAGCTCGACACGGTCGCCGACCTCGACAATCGAGGCGGTGATCTGACCGCCCTCCCCGCCCGACGCGACGATGGCTTCCCCGGCATTGGCAAGCAGGTTGCCGATGACCTGGCTGAGGATCACGCGGTTCGCCATCGCCCAGTGCGGGGTCGACGGGAACACGAAGGCGATCGACGCGTCGCCCGAATAGCGCGCGATGGTCGCATTCTGTGCGACGACGTCGCTCAGGTCGATCAGGCTGAGCGGTGGCTTCTCATGCGCCTGCTCCTGCTGCTGGCCGATGATCTCGAGCACATTGTGGAGTGCCTTGCGCCCCGTCTCCAGCCCTTCGCGCCGCGCGTCGCGGTCGTTGCGATCGGCCTCCAGCGCGGCGGCGACGAAGGCCACCAGCTTCTGCCGGCGCGCCGGTGGCACGCCGTCGTCCGCCAGCTCGGCCATCGCGCGGTCGAGCAGGGCTCGATCGGCCGGCGGTGCGGCGGCCAGACCCTGCGACAGGATCGTCGCGATCGGCCCCAGCGCATTGCGGACATTGTGCATGACCGCCACCGCGCTTTCGCTCTGGCCGAGTTTGAAGGACTGGACTTCGACCTGTTCGCGAAGGTCCTTCAACTGGCTGAGCATCGAATTGAAGCTGGTGACCAGGCTGCCGATCTCGTCCGCCCGCGCGTCGTCGGTCAGCAGGACCGGCGTGCCGGACGTACGCACGACCCCCATATGCCGCTCGACACGATGGAGGGGCTTCAGCACCAGTCGCCCGATCATCCGCCGCAGCACCAGCAGCACGAGTCCGAGCAGCAGCACCGCCCCGCCGACCGCCAGCAACAGCATCCGCCGTCCAAGCAGCGACAGGTCGCGCGGCACGCCGAACCGCGCGCTGGCGACGGTCGCGCCGTCGGCGCCGGAAATCGGCACCGCAATCCGCAATCTGTCCCGCGTGGAGTCGACGGAAACGCTGGTGTCGCGGGCGCTGAGATCCAGCCGGGCCGGCAGCTGCAGCAGCTGCCCCAACTGCGCCGGAGTCAGTTCGCGTGCCATCAGCACATAGCCGCGTGGCGTCCCGCTGCCGTCGCTGCGTCGGACCTGCGCGACGCCGACCGCCGCCAGCGTCGTGCCGAACCGCATGTAGAAGGATCGCGAGCTCTGTTTCGACAGCAGGCCGGGCAGTCGCATGGTCGGGATTTGCGCGATCAGCCGGGCCCGCATATCGGCGCGATCCTGCCCGGCCCGCGGGTCGAGCCAGCGCGCGATGACGATCCGTCCGTCCGGCGCGACATAGGCCATGCCGCTGACGTCGAGGTTCTGCATCGCGAGCGGCGAGAAACTTTCGCGCTCGAATGCCTCCGACGGTGCCGCCATGTAATCGTAGCTGGCGTTCCAGTCGCCATAATCGCGCACCGCCGTCTCGACCTTGGCCGCGAACTCGCCGAGTGCCGCCTGGGTGCGCTCGACGTTTGCCTCGACCGCGGCCTCCTCCAGCCAATTGAAGCTTGGCGTAATGACCGCGGCCAGCAGCAGCGTGATGGCGATCGACCCGACCAGCCCGACGCCGGTCAGGATCAACACCAGCTGCGCGCCCAGAGACTTCGGAATGCGCCTCAGCCCGATGCGGTCCATCCAGCGCAGCGTTCGGCCGGGCATCAGCCGTTTGTCCCGGTCGCCACTCCCTCGGCCGTGTCAGCACTACCGTCGAACAGGAATGCCTGTGCGGCCAGCGCGCGCGCATCCTCCTCCGCCATCGGGCGAGCGAGGAAATAACCCTGCAGGTGGCTGCAGCCCGCGACACGCAGCGCCTGGACCTGTGCTTCGGTCTCGACACCTTCGGCCACGACTTCCATCGCAAGGGCACGACCGAGGTGGATGACCGACTGGACGATCGCCGAGCTTTCGCGCTCGCGACCCAGCCCGTCGATGAAGCTGCGGTCGATCTTCAGACAATCGAGCGCGAACTTGCGGATGTTGTACAGCGACGAATAGCCGGTGCCGAAATCGTCGAGCGCGATCCGGAAGCCCATCTGGCGCAGACGGTACAGCGTCTCGGCAGCGCGCTCGGCGTCGTCGAAGATCGCGGTTTCGGTGATTTCGATCTGAACCCGTGTCGGGCTGACGCCCGAGCGCTGGACGCGTTCGATCACCCGGCCGACGAAATTCTGGCGGCGGAACTGGCGAGGGCTGAAATTGACCGAGACATACTGGTCCGGCCAGTGCTTCACCGCCTCCAGCGCAGTCTCCAGCACCCAGTCGCCCAGCTCGTGGATCAGGTTCGATTCCTCGGCGATCGGAATGAACATCGCCGGCGAGATCATGCCATATTCCGGGCTGTGCCAGCGCAGCAGCGCCTCGAAGCCCGTCACCTTCATCGCGCCGCTGGCAACGATCGGCTGATAGACGAGCTTCAGTTCGCCACCGGCGATCGCCTTGGACAGCCCGCTTTCGATCTGGCGGCGGAAGCGGATCGATTCGTCCATGCTTTCGTCGAACACGCGGACGAGGCCGCGACCGCCACGCTTGGCTTCGTTGAGCGCTAGGTCGGCGCGGCGCATCACGTCGATCGGATCGTTGGTCGATCCCGGCTCGACCACGACGACGCCCAGCGACGCCCCGCCCTGGACCGAGTGGCCGAAGACAGTGAACGTGTCCGAGCAGGCCTTCAGCAGCCGCTCGCAGATCATCACCGCCTCGTCCTCGCCGGTCGCGGGGAAAAGGGCTGCGAATTCGTCGCCGCCCAGCCGCGCGATGAACGACCCGCGCGGGGCAGCGGCGTGCAGCTTGCCGCAGACGACGCGGATCAGCTCGTCGCCGGCCAGATGCCCGAAGCTGTCGTTGACCAGCTTGAAGCGATCGAGGTCGATCATCGTCATCGCGAACCGTTCGTCACTGCGGACGGACGCGTGGAGCGCGCGCAGGAACGCGAGGCGGTTGGGCGCGTCTGTCAGCGAATCATGGTTCGCCATATGGACCGCGCGGCTCTCGTTCGCGGCGAGTTCCAGCGCCTGCTCCTCGAGCAGGTGGACCTGCCCCGCCAAGGCTTCGCGAGCCGCCGCAAGCTCGCGGTCCGCCGCCCAGCGGTGGCAAAGTGCGGTCGCGGTCTGGACGATCTCCTCCACCTCGAACGGCTTGGCGATGTAGAAGATCTTGTCGGCGGGCCCTGCCGCGCGGCTGATCTCGAGCGGGGAGAAATCGGAATAGCCGGTGACGATCACCAGGTTGATGTCGGGGTCGAGCGCACGGATGCGGCGTGCGGTTTCCTTCCCGTCGATGCCCGGCGGCATGCGCACGTCGATGAATGCGACCGAGTAGGGCTCGCCCAGCTTCACCGCCGCCTCGACCGCGGCGACGCCGTCCAGGCCCTGCATGCGGTGCGTCAGCGCGAACTGCGGCGTATCGCACGGCGTGGCCGGCGCAGCGTCACCGCTGTCGCCGAACAACTCGCTCGCCATCGCCGACAAAGCATCGCCGGCAGCCGTATCGCGCGGCGCGAAGCTGCGCGCGTAGCTGTCATGCATCGCCTGTTCGTCGTCGATAATCAGAATGCGCACGTCGCCTGACCCCTCACTACACCGTTTCGACGGCGTAACCGGAGAGGGTTAAGAACGCGTTGACGATTGGAGTCGATCAGCTGAGCGGCGCGACGTCGAACGCTACCGTCAAACGCTCGCCATCGTCGATCGGCTGGGTGCCGTGCCATGTCGTCGAGGGGAACAGGATCAAGCGTCCAGACTTCGGCTGCACCGTCTTGAAGGCCGGAAGATCGAGGTTCAGGTTGGCCGGCGGTCGTCCGAATTCGAGCGCACCCGTGTTCGCCCCGTCTGGCAGGACGATGTGGCATGCCGAACTGAGCCAACCTTGCGAATGCACATGCGGGCTGTGGTGCCCACCCTCCGTAAGCCGCACCGACCAGGAACCGGAAAAACGGAAGCGCTTTCCGGCATGCCGCCGAACGGGATGACGCTTGTCCGCCGCGCCCAGCCCGGCGACGTAGGTTTCGATCGCCTCAACGACTTCAGCGCGCAGACTGCGAATTTCCGGTGCTTCCAACGCGAACAAGGGGCCGTCGGTCTGTGTGCCCCGTCGAACCGACTGACCCAAGGGATCGGCGCGCAGAACATGAAGTGTCCGCAATCGGTCGGCCAGCGCATCCAGATCGACATCGAGATCGAACGAGCGGATTAGCACGGGATCTTCCAGCCACGCCCATCGCAAGTCATCGGTCACGCGCCAGATAAGGGAAATATACGGCCACAAGGGGCCGTCCTCACCTCGGTCCGCGGCCGAATCAGCCAACGCGGCGGCGCGATCGAGGCGTCCGGTGCGGATCAAGTGTCGCAGCAGGCGTTCCTGAACGAGGGGAGTCTCGACCCCCGACATCCGGGCAAAAGCAGCGTCGGCGGCGGCCACGTCGCCAAGCTCCGACGCGCAGACGGCTTCGGGAAGCAGCAGCGGCTCGACCGCGCCGGTCGCCATGTTCGCCCGCGCGATGACACTACTCGCCGTTTCGAACATTTCGACTTGGATGAGGGCGTCTATCAGCGCGAGCCACAGCGGTAGGTTGCGCGGCTCGGCCTGGAGCGCCTCCACATAGCTGCTCGCGAACGTGGTGCGGTCACCCTGTTGCCACCGCAACCGGGACAGCGTCGCATGTCCATCCAGCCAAGCAGGATTGCTGCGGACGATCGACGCCAGCGTCGCGATCGCGGCGTCCCCCTGCCCCGTCGCAATGTGCGCGGCGACCCGACCGAGAATCAGCCCACCATCGCCCGGCGCCACCGCCGCCGCGCGATCGAATGCGACGATGGCCGGGCGGCCGGCCTCCAGCATCGACTGGGCGACGCCATAGGCCGCCCGCGCATTCCCGGCATCATATTCGACGGCCTTGCCAAAGGCCATGACCGCATCCGCGGATCGATCGAGCGCACGATAGATGGTGCCGAGCGTCTGCCACAAATGGCTGTCGCGGGGATGATCGCGAAGCGCCTCCTGTATCATCGCGACGGCGGATTCGCCCTCCCCACGGTCGCGGTATGCGACCGCCTGGGCAATCGCCATGTTCACAGCTTCAGGTGCGCTCACCATGCGGGATCACTGCCGCGATGACGGCCGGATGAAAAGAAAAAAGGGGGGCGGCCTTTGGCCACCCCCCATCCAGTGATCACAGTCTCGATCGTCTTAGAACTTCAGACGGCCGCTGATCGTGAACGAGCGACCGACGACGTCGTAGATCGTCGGCATCGTGTTGCCGTTGTTGAACGCGGTGCCCGCAACGCCGTTGCCGAGCAGCGGCGGCTTGCGATCGAACAGATTCTCGACGAGCAGGCCGAAATCGAACTCGTCCGACACGTTGAACCGGACGTTCAGGTCGAAATAGTCGTATGCCTTGATCTGGCGGAACTGCGGCAGGATGCCGTTGTACGCCGTCGCGGTGTTGCCTGGGCCGGCATCGTTCAGGCCGAGCGCGCTGTTGCGGATCGGCTCCAGTTCGACCGCGCCGATGTGGTTCCACAGCAGCGAGACGTCCGCCAAGCCGAAGTCGTAGCTGGCGCGCGCATTCCACTTCCATTCCGGACGCGCGTTGGTGCAGCTCGTCGAATAGAAGTTGGTGCATTCACGATAGATCGAGTTCGGCGATGCCTGGATACGATAGTAATCCAGCCACGTCCCATTGAAGCCGAGGCGCAGGTCGGTGCCGTCGATCGGGATCGAATAGTTGAACCCGACGTCAATGCCCGCAGTCGCGAGGCGGCCGAGGTTCGACGAGCCCAGGATGACGCCCGGCGTTTCGCCGGCGCCGTTCAGCGACCCGTTCAGCGGGTTACGACGGATCAGCTGACAGAACGCATTGAGCGTCTGGCCCGGGTTCAACGCGGTCGAATAACAGCCGTTGAGGATGTCGTTCTGCGTCGGGGCGCTGATCAGGTCACGGATCTTGATGTTGAAGTAGTCGACCGTGAGCGAGAAGCGCGGGATGAACCGCGGAGCGACGACCGCACCCAGGGTGTAGGTGGTCGCCCGTTCGACGTCCAGGTTCGGGTTGCCCGACGTCGTGACGTTGATCTGGTTCGACGACGGCTGCGAGATGCCGCCGTAGGTGCCGGCCGGAGCGCCCGTGCCTTCGCACAGACCGCGCGATGCTGTCGGCGTCGCGCCGGCGCACGGATCGACCAGCAGGTTCGACAGACCCTGGACCGGCGACTGGAACAGTTCCTGGATGTTCGGCGAGCGAACCGCCTTCTGGTACATGCCGCGGAACTTGAAGCCCTGGATCGGCTCGATGGAGCCACCGGCCTTCCACGTCGTGCTCGCGCCCGTCGTCGAATAGTCCGAATAACGGATGCCGGCTTCGACCGATGCCCGATACAGGAACCCGTCCTCGATCAGCGGAACGATGATTTCGCCGAACGCTTCCTTGACGTTGTACGTACCGAAGTCCGGCGGCGTGCGCGCGCCGGTGCCCAGCACTTCGCCCTGGATCTGCGACGGCGCATCCGGCGTGGCCGACGCCGTCAGCTTGCGATATTCGCCGCCGACCGAGAACGCGACGGCCGAGGTGGCGAACGGGCTGGTCAGGTTGAACAGGTCGCCGTTGATCGAGCCCGTGATCACCTTCTGCGACACGACGCGGCGGATCTGCGCGTCGAGATCGATGAAGCCGAGCTGGGCGGGCGTGATGCTGCCGTTGGCACCGAACAGATTCAGCGGAACGCAGCCGTTGGCCGTGTTCGAGCAGACCAGCTGGCCGGCCGCATTGCGATAGGCGAGCAGCGCCTGCTGTACCTTCGATGCCGAACCCCAGTTGACGCGCGCCTGGTTCTGGTTCGTTTCGCCATATTGCGCCGACAGGTCGAACTTCAGACCCTCGGTGATGTCACCGCGGATGCCGGTCTGCACCTGGAACATCGTCGATTCGATCGGGTTGCCGCGGGGGCCGTATTCCAGGAAACGACGCGACGGAATGACGCGCACCGTGCGCGAAACGCCGGTGTTGATGGCAGCAGCCGCGTTACAGTCGGCGACCGAGATGCCATTGGCGGCGCACAGCTGCGCGCGTGCGGTCGCCGGCAGATACGGGTTGTTCAGCGGAAGATCGAACGCGTTGTTGAACGTACCCGACGCAGCCAAAGCCAGCTCGGCCTTGTTCCGCGTGAACATGCCGGTCGCATAGACTTCGATGTTGTCCGCGACTTCGTAACGGCCCGCCGTGTACAGATTATACTGCTCGAGCGGCGTCAGGAAGTAGGTGCCGATGTTCGTATTGAACGTGTCGTTCTGCGTCGCAGCGCGGAACGAACCGGTCGTCGGGTCGATGACCGCGCCCAGGCCGGTGGTCGGCAGACCGTTGGGGTTCGTGGCAGATGCCAGGCTCGACTGGAAGATCGACGGCACCGCGCCGGTCGACCCCAGGAACGTGCCGGTGCCCGAACCGATGGGAACTTCCGAAATCTTGCGGCTGGTGGTCAGCAGCGGCTTGCGATTGCCATAACCGATGCCGAGCACGACGTTGCCGCGATTGTCATCGAGGTTGGCGCCGAGCAGCAAATCGCCGCGATACTGTGCGGCGTCGCCGCGCTCCGAGATGCGATAGTTCGCCGAGGCCTGGACGCCGGCAAAGTTGCGCTTCGTGATGAAGTTTACGACACCCGCGACCGCGTCGGCACCGTACACCGACGATGCACCGCCGGTCACGACGTCGATACGCTCGACCAGGCCGGTCGGGATGACGTTCAGGTCGACCACGCCGTCAAGGCCGAACGGCACGATACGGCGACCGTCGAGGATGACGAGCGTACGGTTCGAGCCGATGCCGCGCAGGTCGACCGAGGCCGAGCCGTCCGAGCCGTTGTTGACGGCCGGGCCGAGGTTCGGGCGAACCGACGGCAGGTCGCGAAGAAGATCTTCGGCGGTGTTCGGCTGACGAAGCGCGATCTCTTCCGACCCGATCACGTTGACCGGGCTGGCCACTTCGAGATCCGGACGGGCGATGCGCGAACCGGTAACGACGACGTCGCCGCCGTCCTGTGCCTGCGGAGCGGTTTCAGCGGGTTCTGCGACCTGCGCCATTGCCGGCGCAGCCGCGACCGCCGCGGACAGGAAAAGCGTCGACGTCAGAAGGCGTCGGCGAAAAATGGAGGTCATTCTCTCATCCCCTTTTGCCGCCTTGGCCGGCGGCAATCGTTGTTCCCGGCTTTCGACCCGGGCCAGCCTTTATCGTCACTTTCGAAAGAAAACTTCGCAATGCTAGAAGTCGTTAGGGCGCGATTTCGCCAAAACCTGTTGCACCGCCGCAACAGGCAATAATTTTAGACGGGTTTTCAATTACGTTTCGCTTAACATTGCCTAGCAACGCAATCATCCGGAGATGCAACTTGATGAAATGTGGCTATATTCTGACGATCACCGCCGTCGTTGCGGTGGCGACGCCAGCTTCGGCGCAGGAGCGGAAGGTCGAAGCTTCGCTGATCGACGGCATCGCCGCCTGTCTGGACATCGGTGACGCTGCGCAGCGTCTGGCATGCAGCGACGCCGCCGCACGCAAGCTGGTCGATGCGGTGCGCCGCAAGGACGTGGTGATTGTCGATCGCGAGGAAGTGAAGTCGACGCGGCGGTCGCTGTTCGGCTTCCAACTGCCCAGGATCGGCCTGTTCGGCCGCGACGGCCCCGACAAACCAGAGGACGAGATCACGCAGCTGGAGGCCAAGGTCACGCGCGTCGTCGATCTGGGTTACGGCAAATATGGCCTGACGGTCGAGGGTGGCGCCCGCTGGAACACGACCGAAGCCTGGTCGGGCGGTCGCCCGCCGGAGGTGGGCGCCATGTTGACCATCAAGCGTGCGGCGCTGGGAAGCTACATGGTCCGTACCGCCACCTCGCGGGGGGTCCGCGCCATGCGCGTCGGCTGATACGAAAAAAGGGCGGCCCCCCGATAAGGCGCCGCCCCCGAGTTTCAACCCGCTTGCGCGGGTCCGATCAGAACTTGAAGTTCGCGCCTGCGCGGAACGAGCGGCCGATCAGGCCCGGCAGGTGCCACGACGCCAGATAGTTCGGCTGCGTGGTGTAGAAGGTGTTCGGATAGAACGGCGCCCGCGCGTTCGTCACGTTGCCGACGAAGCCGAAGAAGCTGAACTGGTCGTTCACCTTAATCGTCGCGTTGATGTCGGTGTAGATGAAACGACGGATCCGGCAGAACGAATTGCCGCCTTGCGCGTCCTTATAGACCGATGCGTTGCACGACGTATCCAGGTTGCCCTGGTCGGTCGCCACCGCGCGCATCGCACCGACGAAATAGGTTGTCGCGCTCAGCGAGAAATTGTCGGTCAGGAACGTGTTCTGCCAGTTGCCGCGCCACTTCGGCGTGCCGCCGCCCGACGACAGGTCGGCCGGGCCGACCGACCCTGCGAAGCGCTGGACCGAGCCGTTGTCGAGGTGACGGTCGAACTTCAGGGTTCCCTGCAGATCGAGGCGGCTCTCGAAGCGCAGCCCTTCGCTGATCGGCGCCTGGACGTTCGCGGTGAACTGCAGACCCGTGGTGACGTCATAGTTGACGTTCACATACGGCGCGTTGAGCACCAGCAGACGCGGCAGCGCATTGAGCGCGAAGGGATCGGCACCGTCGATGACGTTGCACGAATAGCCCGCACCGACCGCGGCGACCTTGGCGCAGCCGGCTGCCGCTGCGGCGGCCGCCGACGCGAAGCTCTGGTTCGCGACCGAGTAATAGGCGTTGATAGCCTCACCCGCGAGCGAGCCTGCCGTGATCAGGCCGGTCTTCTTCACGTTGAAATAGTCCGCGGTGAAGCTGAACCAAGGCGTCGGCTGCACGATCGCGCCGACCGTGAAGCTGCGCGACTGTTCCGGCTTGATGTTCGGGTTGCCGACATAGCCGCGACCGACGGAATAGGCGGTCGTGTAGCTCGAGTTGTTCGGGTGTGCCGCGCGGAAATCGGCGTTCGGCGTGTAGCCGACGAAGCCCGAGAACGAGCTGCGCGGATCGATCTCGGCAAAGGTCGGGGTGCGGAAGCCTTCCGAATAGGACCCGCGGAGCGAGATTTCCTTGATCGGCGTGAACTTCGCGCTGACCTTCGGCGAGAATTTGCTGAACCCTTCCGAATAATGGTCGTAGCGGCCCGACAGGTTGACGCTCAGCACGTCGAGGATCGGCGCGGCGGCTTCGAAATAGGCGGCCCACACGTCACGATCGCCATAGGCCTGGGCGGTCGACAGACCCGGCACGTCCAGGTTCGGGTTGGCGCTGCGGTTGGTCAGCTTTTCCTTGCGGTACTGGCCACCGACCGCCAGCTGGACGTTGCCGCCCGGCAGCGCAAACAGGTCGCGGGCGACCGATGCGTCGGTCGTGAAGATCGACGAATTCGACAGCGACGTGATCGGCGGCAGCACCGAGTCACGAACGGCCTGGCTGTTCAGGCTCGGGTTCACGAAATTGTACGTGCCCGTGTTGATCGCGCGCACCAGCCCGTTCAGGTTGGCGAAGCCCGTCTGGACCAGTTCCAGCTCGTCGCGCGAATAGCCCACGTCGATGTTCCAGCGCCACGCATCGGCGATCGTGCCGTGCAGGCCGCCGGTGACGCGGTACAGCTCGTTCGTGCGCTCCGACCCCGCCTTCACGTCGCCGAACAGATAGTAGATGCGCGCCGCATTGGCCGCAGCGATCGCCGGGGTGGCGGCGGCGTTGGTCGCATAAGGATTGTTCGGGTTCAGCTGACGATCCGCTGCGGTCGCGCAATTGATGCCGGCCGAGCAGATGAAGTACGGCAGCACGATGCCCGGATTGCTGGTCGACGTGCTGGGCGCGCCGCCGAACGCCTGGTTCTGACGGATGCCACGCGGCAGCAGCTGGATATCGACCTTGTTGTTCGAATAGCTGCCCTGCAGATAGCCTTCGATCGTGTCCGTCACGCGGTAGCTGAAGCGCGCCTGACCGGCGAAGCGGCGCTGCTTGGGCAGGATCTGGACATATTCGCGGGTCAGGTCGTGCGCGCACGCCGTGCCGACGCGCGAGGCCGTATTTTCCGAGAAGGTGCCGAACGGGCAGTTCGCCAGCGGCGTCAGCGACGTGAAGATCGCCGGGGTCGTCGCGTTGGCGACGCTGCCGGCCAGCGGGTTGTTCAGGTCGGTCTGCGTCGTGCGCGTGACCACCGCGTTGGTGGTCGGCGTGGTCAGCGTATCGTCGGCGCGATTGTTATCGTTGCCGCCCGCGGCGCGCAGGTCGAGCGTGTTGAAGGGGAAGCCGCGCGAATCCGCGGTGATCTTGCCCGAATCCTCATATTCGCCGCCGATGTAGAAGTTCCAGCCCTGGGTATCATAGTCACCGATACCGCCCAGCAGGCGCAGACGATATTTGTGGCCGTCACCCTTTTCGGTCACGCCGGCTTCGGCGCCGCCGTCGATGCCGGTGAATTTCTTGCGCGTGATGATGTTCACCACACCGCCGATCGCGTCCGCGCCGTACAGCGACGACGCGCCGTCCTTCAGCACTTCGATCCGGTCGACGCCGACCTGCGGAATGCTGTTCAGATCGACGTAGCTGTTGTGGCCGTCGTCGCTCAGCGGAAAGTTGGCGACGCGCAGGCCGTCGACGAGAACCAGCGTCGACGAGACGCCCAGGTTGCGCAGCGAGATCGCCGAACCGCCGGCCGAAAAGCCGCTGGTGAAACCGATACCGATCGAACCGGCGCCGTCGGCCGCAGCCGAACGGATCGCGTCTGCGGTGTTGGTGACGCCCGCACGGGTGAGGGTCTCGGCCGTCACGACGGTCACCGGCAAGGCGGTCAGCGTGTCGGCACCACGGAACAGCGTGCCGGTGACGACGACGTCCTGCGGCTCGTCCGCGGTCGTATCGGTCGTCTGGGGAACCGTTGCGGTCGTATCCTGCGGGGCGGGCGCGGTCTGCGCGAGCGCCGGCTGTGCAGCGGCAGCGGCCGTCAACAGCAGCGTCGACGCCAGCATGCGCCGGCGGAAGGTGGAGATCATGGTTTTTCCCTTCGATCGTTTCTTTTTATCGTTACGCGCGGACGCGTACGGCCGATGGTATCGGTCGAAGGGTGTATCGGCGCGTCCCGCAGCGCCCACAATCTGGATAAGGTTTATGCAATCACCGTGTTGCAACCCTACAACACCAACGCGGATCAAGGATTCAGTTCACGCCGTGGCGACCGCGATCACCGTCTTCGCGACGGCCGGCGAGCAGATCAGCAGGTCCGGAAGCCAGGTCTCGGCTCGATTGTAGACGAGCGGGCTGCCGTCGAGCCGGCTGACGTGTAACCCCGCGGCCAGCGCGACCGCGGCCGGGGCGCAGTTGTCCCACACATATTGCCCGCCGGAATGGAGGTAGATGTCCGCCTCCCCCAGCACGACCGCCATCGCCTTCGCACCCGCCGACCCCATCGGGACGAGTTCGCCGCCCAGCGCTTCGGCAACGCGGATGGCCTCGGCCGGTGGGCGGCTGCGACTGACGACGATGCGGGGCGGCACGCGGGCGGGCGGCGCGGCGCGGCACCCCTCGGTACACAGCGTCACGTCGCGCGCCGGTAGCGCCACCGCGCCGACCTCGGGCCGCCCGTCGATGCTCAGGCCGACATGCACGGCCCAATCGGGACGCATGGACGCATATTCGGCCGTGCCGTCGAGCGGATCGATCACCCAGCAACGGCGTGCCGAGCAACGACGCGGATCGTCCTCGCTCTCCTCCGACAGCACGAAATCGTCGGGGCGGGCAGCCCGAAGGCGATCGAGGATCAGCGCATTGGCCGCGCGGTCGCCCTCGTCGCCCAGCGCCCTGCCCTCCAGCCGGCCGGCGTGCTGGAGCTGGTGGAGCAGCGCCCCCGCCTCCGTCGCAATGTCCCGGGCCAGCTGCGCGTCGTTCAAATCACCGGACTCCACATGCCGACGACACGGTCGACGATCAGTTCTGCGGCGTCTTCGGGAGAGAGACGACCGGTGTCGATCCGGATATCGGGCGCCTCGGGCGGCTCATAGGGGCTGGATATGCCAGTGAAGTTCGCGATCTCGCCCGCGCGCGCCTTGGCATAGAGGCCCTTCACATCGCGCGCCTCGGCGACGCTGAGCGGCGTATCGATGAAGATCTCCAGAAACTCGCCCTCCGGGATCATCGCGCGTACCATTTCGCGTTCGGCGCGGAACGGCGAGATGAAGGCGGTGAGGACGATCAGCCCCGCGTCGGTCATCAGCTTGGCGACTTCACCCACCCGGCGGATATTCTCGATCCGGTCGGCATCGCTGAAGCCCAGATCGCGATTGAGCCCATGACGGATATTGTCGCCATCGAGCAGGAAACTGTGCTTGCCCAGCGCATGCAGCTTCTTTTCGACCAGATTGGCGATGGTCGATTTGCCCGACCCGGAGAGGCCGGTGAACCACAGCAGCTTGGCCGCCTGCCCCTTCTGCGCGGCATGGGCTTCGCGCGTGATCTCGATATTCTGCCAATGGACGTTCTGCGCGCGTCGCAGCGGCCGGTCGATCATGCCCGCCGCGACGGTCGCGTTGGTCAGCTTGTCGATCAGGATGAAGCCGCCCAGGTCCCGGTTGCCGGCACGTTCGCCGCTGTCGGCATAGGGCGCGAACGGAATCGCGCGGTCGGCGTGGAGGTGCGCGACGCCGATGTCGTTCAACCCCAGCGTCTTGACCGACAGATGGGCGAGCGAATTGACGTCGATCGCGTGCTCGGGCGGGCGCACGGTGGCGCTGACGGTGGTTGCCCCGGTCTTCAGCCAATAGGCCCGGCCCGGCAACAAGGGTGTTTCGTCCATCCAGACGATCGTCGTCTCGAACTGATCGGCCGCCTCCAGCGCATCCTCGGCCGCCGCGATTACGTCGCCACGCGAGCAATCGACCTCGTCCGCCAGCGTCAGCGTGACCGACTGGCCGGCCTGCGCCGCGCCCAAGTCGCCGTCGAAAGTGACGATGCGCGCGATCCGACTGGTCTTGCCCGACGGCACGATCCGCACCGCATCGCCCGGCCGCACGACGCCCCGCGCGATCCGCCCGGCAAAGCCGCGGAAGTCGAGGTTCGGGCGGTTGACCCACTGCACCGACATCGCGAACGCGCCGGCTGCGTCGCGTGTCGCATCGACCTCGACGCTTTCGAGATGGTCGAGCAAAGTCGTGCCGGTGAACCATGGCGTATGGGCCGACCGTGTCGCGATATTGTCGCCGCCCAACCCCGAAATAGGGAAAGCGACCGGCGGCGCCATGCCGATCGAGGCGGCAAACGCACCGAACTCATCGACGATCGCGTCGTAGGCGGCACGGTCCCAGCCGATCAGGTCCATCTTGTTGATCGCCAGCGCGACGTGACGGATGCCGAGCAGGTTGACCAGGAAGCCGTGCCGCCGCGTCTGGGTCAGCACGCCCTTGCGCGCGTCGATCAGGATGACCGCCAGGTCCGCGGTCGAGGCGCCGGTGACCATGTTGCGCGTATACTGCTCGTGCCCGGGCGTATCGGCGACGATGAACTTGCGCTTATCCGTCGAGAAGAAGCGATAGGCGACGTCGATCGTGATGCCCTGCTCGCGTTCGGCGGCGAGACCGTCGACCAGCAGCGCGAAGTCGATGTTCTGACCCTGCGTGCCGAGCCGCTTGGAGTCCGCCTCCAAAGCGGCGAGCTGGTCGTCGAAGATCGTCCGGCTGTCGTAGAGCAATCGGCCGATCAGCGTGGACTTTCCGTCGTCGACCGAGCCGCAGGTCAGGAACCGCAGCAGCGACTTGTCCTGGTGCCGCGCGAGATACGCGTCGATGTCGGATGCGATGAGCGCATCGGGGCGATAGGTGGTCATGGGCGGGTCTCCGCCCCTCTTCCGGGTTTCGTCACCCCCGCGCAGGCGGGGGTAAATTGGCGCAAGTCAAGGAAGGGCTCGATGAGCCAGCCAGAACTTATCCCCGCCTGCGCGGGGATGACGAAATCAAAGTCAGGAGAAGCCATCAGAAATACCCCTCCGCCTTCTTCTTCTCCATGCTGGCCGCCTGATCGTGGTCGATCGCCCGCCCCTGCCGCTCGGACGTGGTCGTCAACAGCATTTCCTGGATCACCTGCGCCAGCGTCGTCGCTTCGCTCTCGACCGCGCCGGTCAGCGGGTAACAGCCGAGCGTGCGAAAGCGGATCGAGCGCTCCACGGGCACTTCGCCCTCGCCCAAGCGGAAGCGGTCGTCGTCGACCATCAGCAGCATCCCGTCGCGCTCCACGGTCGGGCGCGGCGCGGCGAAATAGAGCGGCACGATCTCGATCCCCTCGCGCAGAATATATTGCCAGATGTCGAGCTCGGTCCAGTTGCTGATCGGAAAGACGCGGATGCTCTCGCCCTTGGCCTTGCGCGCATTGTACAGCCGCCACAGCTCGGGCCGCTGCGCCTTCGGATCCCAACGATGCGCGGCCGAGCGGAAGCTGAACACGCGCTCCTTTGCCCGGCTTTTCTCTTCGTCGCGCCGCGCCCCGCCGAACGCCGCGTCGAAGCCGTGGAGCGTCAGCGCCTGCTTCAACCCTTCGGTCTTCCACAGGTCGGTGTGGAGGCTGCCGTGGTCGAACGGGTTGATCCCGCGCGCCTCGGCCTCCGGATTGCGGTGGACCAGCAACTCCATCCCCGCGGCCGCCGCCGCGCGGTCGCGCAGGTCGTACATCGCGCGGAATTTCCATGTCGTGTCGACATGGAGCAGCGGGAACGGCGGCGGCGCGGGGTAGAACGCCTTGCGCGCCAGATGCAGCATGACAGCGGAATCCTTGCCGATCGAATAGAGCATCACCGGGCGTTCAGCCTCGGCGACGACTTCGCGCAGGATGTGAATCGATTCGGCTTCGAGCGCGTCGAGATGGGTCAGGCGGGCCATGGTCGCGCCTATCTAGCCACGCATTCGCCGGCTGCCGCAAACAATTGCTTGGTTGCGAAATAGGTGCCAGCCTGCGCCCATGTTGACCACGCTTATCGCGTTGCTGCTTCAGGCGACGGCGCCCAACCAGCCCTCCCCCGCCCCCAAGACGCCGGCCCCGGTTAAGGTCTGGCCGACACGGGAAGCGGAGTATGTGGCCAAGGCCCACCGCTTCATCGGCGGCGCGACGATGAACGTCCGGCTCCACTATACGACGCTCGGGTCGCCGCACCGCAACGCCGCGGGCGAAATCGATAACGCCGTGCTGATCCTCCACGGTACCGGGGGGACGGGGAAACAGTTCCTGAACCCGGTCTTCGCCGACGACCTCTACGGGCCCGGCCAACCGCTCGACATCACACGATACTGGATCATCCTGCCCGACAATATCGGCCACGGCGCCTCCTCCAAGCCATCGGACGGGATGCGGGCGACGTTTCCGGAGTATGGCTACACCGACATGGTCGCGCTCCAGCACCGGCTGGTGACCGAGGCGTTGGGCGTGAGGCAACTGCGGCTGATCTTCGGCACGTCGATGGGGTGCATGCACGCCTTTGTCTGGGGGGAAACCTATCCGGACGCCGCCCGCGCCCTGATGCCGATGGCGTGCGAGCCGGTGCAGATCGCCGGGCTGAACCGCATGTGGCGGCAGATGGCGATCGACGCCGTGAAGGCCGATCCGGCGTGGGCGGACGGCAACTACATCGCCCAGCCCATCCAGGGCCTGCGCACGGCGAGTTCGCTTTTGATCGTCGCCGGGTCAGCCCCATTGGCGCTGCAAAAGACCTATCCCACCCGTGACGCTGCCACGGCCTACGTCCGCGACCGGCTGGCGAAGGATATCGCGACCCGCGATGCCAACGACCTTATCTACCAACTCGACGCCTCGCGCGATTACGACCCCTGGGGCAGGCTGGAGGCGATCACCGCGCCGGTCAGGTGGATCAATTCCGCCGACGACTTCATCAACCCCCGTGGCCTGCCCTTTCCGGCGGAGGCGGTAAAGCGGATGAAGCGGGCGACTTTTCGAATGATCCCGGAGGACGAAACGACCCGCGGTCACGGCACGCATACGGCCGCAAGCTTCTGGAAGGCCGATCTCGCCGCACTCTTGCAACAAACCGAATAACATGGATCCGCATCACCTGGAACGGCGCGACGTAGCCCTTGCGGCGACTGCCGGTATCAACGATCAGCCGTCCCGGTAGCGCAATCTGGACAACGGCATGAAAGCGGCTTTTGAGAATGCCCGGGCGGCACTCGCCTTTCTGGAATCCCATCAGATCGCGCCGTCCCCGGCCCATTACGCTTTGGCGTTGCACTATCAGACGGAGCCGGACGGGCCGCTCGCGCGACAGATCGCCGCGCTCACCGATGGCGGCCTGAGGCTGACCGCCGAACAGGTCGCGATCCTGGTCGCGCGACACGGCGGCGACGAAGCCGCCGCGACACTCGGCGCGCGCGAACAGGCGGTGTCGGAACACAGCGCACAGCTGAGCTCGCTGACGAACGGCGCGCGCAACCTGACGACCGCGCTCGGCCGCGACGTCGACGCCTTCGCCGCCGATCGCGACCGCTGGGCGGACGGGGCGAGCGCCTTTTCCGACC
Source organism: Roseomonas aeriglobus (assembly GCA_016937575.1). Classification (NCBI taxonomy): domain Bacteria; kingdom Pseudomonadati; phylum Pseudomonadota; class Alphaproteobacteria; order Acetobacterales; family Roseomonadaceae; genus Muricoccus; species Muricoccus aeriglobus. The sequence goes on from JAFHKN010000002.1 coordinate 2,069,716, forward strand.
GCCTGAACCAGGCCGGGCGCGACCTCGCCACCATGCGCGACGACATCTCGTCCTTGCGCGATCGATTGACGCCGCCCGACAGGGACGCCGACGACAGTGACGAGGCGTCCGATCGCCTCGCCGATCCCGTGATAGACGTCATGACCGACGCGCTGACCCGACGCGGGGCGGAGGCGATGCTGGCGCAGCTGGCGGACCTCGACCGCGGTTTCGCGCTGGTGCTCTTCCAGCTCGACGACCTGATTGCGATCAACGATCGCTATGGCCAATCGGTCGGTAACAACGTGCTCACCGCGCTGGTGACCACATTGCGCCAGGCCTTCCCGGACCAGGAACTGATCCGGTGGAGCGGAAACGAATTTCTGATCGTCGTGCTCGACACCGCGATCGCGGTCGTGCGCGAGCAGGTACGCGACGCACTCGACGCCATGGCCGCGCGCCGTCTGCGGCTGCGCGACAGCGGCCAGTATATCGGGTCCGTCACCGCATCCGCCGCGGTCATCGCCGGGCGCAGCGAGTCCGGCGTAGCGGTTCTCGGCCGCGCCAGGAGCCGCCTGGCGGCCACCGCCGATCAGGGCGGCAGCCGTTTGGCGAACTAGATCAGGCTATTCGACCGTCACCGACTTCGCCAGATTGCGTGGCTGGTCGACATCGGTGCCCTTGGCGACCGCCACGTGATAGGCGAGCAGCTGGACCGGCACCGCATAGACGATGGGTGCGATCAGCGGGTGGACCTGCGGCATCTCGATCGTCGCGATCGTGTTCTCGCCGGCCTGGGCGATGCCGGCGGCGTCGGAGATCAGCACGACCTGTGCCCCGCGCGCCTGCGCCTCCTGCATGTTGCTGACGGTCTTGTCGAACAACGGGCCCGACGGCGCGAGCACGATCAGCGGCACGGAGTCGTCGATCAGCGCGATCGGCCCGTGCTTCATCTCGCCCGAGGCATAGCCCTCGGCGTGGATGTAGCTGATTTCCTTCAGCTTCAGCGCTCCCTCCAGCGCCAGCGGGTAATCCGGTCCGCGCCCGAGGTAGAGCACGTCGCGTGCACCGGCGATCGCGCCGGCCATCGCCTTGATCTCGTCGTCATGGGCGAGCGCGGCGTTGATCGCCTCGGGCGCCGCGATCAGGTCGCGGACGATCGCCTGTTCCTGCTCAGCGTCGAGCCGCCCCTTGGCGCGTGCCAGATTGACGCTGAGCGCGGCCATGACGGCCAGCTGGCAGGTGAAGGCCTTGGTCGACGCGACGCCGATCTCCGGCCCGGCGTGCGTCGAGAGGAGCAGGTCGACCTCGCGCGCCATCGAACTGGTCGGCACGTTGATGATGCCCGCGGTCGTGACCCCGTTCGCCTTCATGTGGCGCAGGGCCGCCAGCGTATCGGCGGTTTCGCCCGACTGGCTGACGACGACGCCCAAGGTGTTCGGCGGCAGCACGGGGTCGCGGTAGCGATATTCGGACGCGACATCGACCTCAACCGGCAGCCGAGCGAACCGTTCGATCCAATATTTGCCGATCATGCCCACATAGCTTGCGGTGCCGCAGGCGATGATGACGACGCGTTCGATCGCGCCCAGGTCGAAATCCATCTGCGGCATCGCGACCATCTGCTCGACAGGGCGGATGTAGCTCTGAAGCGTCTGGGCAACGACGACCGGCTGCTCGTAGATCTCCTTGAGCATGAAGTGGGCGTGGTTGCCCTTTTCGATCGCGGCGGGCGATACGCCCGATGCGACGATCTGGCGCGTGACCGGCTGGTTGTCGCGATCGAAGATCTCGATGCTCGCGCGCGTCAGTACCGCCCAGTCGCCTTCGTCGAGATAGGCGATCCGCTGCGTCAGCCCGGCAAGCGCGTGCGCATCCGAGCCGAGGTAGTTCTCGCCATCGCCATAACCGACCGTCAGCGGCGCACCGAGGCGCGCGGCGATCAGCAGGTCGGGTTCGCCGGCGAACATCGCCGCCAGCGCGAAGGCACCGTGCAGGCGCGGCAGGACGGCGGCAACCGCATCGCGCGGGGCCTTGCCCGCCTTCAGCTCGCGATCGATCAAGTGCGCGACGACTTCGGTATCGGTCTGCGACTTGAACTCGCGCCCCTCGGCGATCAGCTCGTCGCGCAGCGGCTTGAAGTTCTCGATGATGCCATTGTGGACGACCGTCACCTCGCCGACGATGTGCGGATGGGCATTGTCCTCGGTCGGCGCACCGTGCGTCGCCCAGCGGGTGTGGGCGATGCCGATCGTGCCGGGCAACGGGTCGCTGGCCAACCGCGCCGCCAGATTGGCAAGCTTACCCTCGGCGCGGCGGCGGTCGATCTTGCCATCGACCAGCGTCGCGATCCCCGCCGAGTCATAGCCGCGATATTCGAGGCGCTTTAGTCCCTCGAACAGACGTTCGGCGACAGGGCTGGTGCCCAGGATACCTACGATGCCGCACATGTCAGTCTTCTCCTCGGCCCGGGCATGTCGCCGCCGAGCCCCTATCAAGCCGAATTATCGTGGAAATTTGCTGTCGACGAACGAGCGGGTGAACTGCTCGGCGCTGGGTTCATAGCCTTCGCTGGCCAGGAACCTGGCCCGCCCTTTTTCCCAGACCTCGCGGATCGCGCCGGCCATGCCGTCGGGAAAGCGCATCTGCGCGGCGCACAGGGCACGCCAGTCGCCGGTCCCGCCCCACTCGCGGCGCAGTTGCGGCTCCATCGCCTGGAGCGCCGACGCCTCGACCGGATCGAGATGGCCGATCGCGTCCATCACATAGCCGTCGAGCAACCGCAGCAGCGGCTTGCCTTCATGCCGCGGGTTCATTTCGCAGCCTTTCGAACAGTCATGATCTGGCGGAATTTCGCGGCCCAGCCTGGCTTGGCGGTCTGCGCTGCACGGGCGAGAGCCAGCGCGTCGGCGGCGACGTCCTGCGTGACGGTCGATCCGGCCCCGACGATCGCGCCCGCACCGATGCTGACCGGCGCGACCAGCGCGGAGTTGGAGCCGATGAACGCCCCTTCCCCGATCGACGTGCGATATTTCAGGAACCCGTCGTAGTTGCAGGTGATCGTGCCCGCGCCGATGTTCGCGCCCGCGCCGACGTCGGCATCGCCGATGTAGCTCAGGTGATTGGCCTTGGCGCCCTTGCCGAGCGTTGCCTTCTTCACCTCGACGAAATTGCCGACCTTCGCCTTTTCACCCAGAACCGCGCCGGGGCGCAGGCGGGCATAGGGGCCGACGTCGGCGCGGGCGCCGACGGTCGCACCTTCGAGGTGGCTGAACGCGCGGATCGTTGCGCCGTCCGCGACGCTCACGTCAGGGCCGAAGACGACATTCGGTTCGATCGTCACGTCGCGGCCGATGACCGTGTCATGCGCGAACCACACGGTCTCGGGCGCGATCAGCGTGGCGCCGTCGACCATCGCCTGCGTGCGCCGCGCCGCCTGCCACTGCGCCTCCAAAGCGGCCAGTTCGCCGCGGCTGTTGACGCCCGTAACTTCGGTCGCCGCGGTTTCGATAACGGCCGAGTGCCGGCCATCCTCGGCCGCCAGCATGACGATGTCGGGCAGATAATATTCGCCGGCCGCGTTTGCGTTGCCGACGCGGGCGAGCAGCGCGAACAGGTCTTCGCCGCGGACCGCCATCAGACCCGAATTGCACAGGTCGACCGCGCGTTCGTCCGGCGACGCGTCCTTGAATTCGACCATCTTGACGATACGGCCATCGGCATCGGCGATGACGCGGCCATAGGCACCCGGATCGGCGGGGCGGAAGCCGAGCACGACCGCGGCCGGCGTATCCTCACCGTGCAGCCGCGTGACCATCGCGCGCATCGTGTCGGCACGGACCAGCGGCACGTCCCCGTAGAGAATCAGCACGTCGCCGGCGAACCCGCCCAGCGCCGCCTCGGCCTGTTGCACGGCATGGCCGGTCCCCAGCTGCTCGCGCTGTTCGACGATCTCGGCACCGAGCGGAGTGGCAAAGGCCTCGACCTGCTCGCGCCGCGCGCCGACGACGACCATCGTCCGGGCAGGATCGAGCGCACCGACGCTCGCCAGCAGATGCCCGAGCATCGGGCGGCCCGCGATCGGGTGGAGCACCTTGTGCAGGTCGGATTTCATCCGCGTGCCCTGGCCCGCGGCCAGGACGATGGCGGCCAGAGGACGCGTCGTCATGCGCGCGGCCCTGCCACGAAAGCCTTGCCAATTCCATAGCGGGGCGGATTAAGCTTTGGTCATGCGCGCGCCATTCTTCGACATCGTCGGCTTCGACCTGGACGGAACCCTGGTCGACACCAGCGGCGACCTGACCGCCGCAGTCAATCACGCACTTGGCACAGCGGGTCGCGCGCCGCTGGTGCAGGAGCAGGTGAAGGGTATGATCGGCGGCGGCGCCAAGCATATGCTGGCGCAGGCGCTCGAAGCGACGGGCGGCTGCAGCGCGGAGGACTTCCGCAGCTATTACAAGGCGCTGCTTGCCTTTTATGGCGATAATCTGTCGGTCCACAGCCGCCCGTTTCCCGGCGCGGTGGACGCTCTGGACGCACTGGCCAAGCGCGGCGTCCGCCTGGCGGTCGTCACCAACAAGTTCGAGAGTTTCGCGACGCGTCTGCTGGCCGACCTTCGCCTGGCCGACCGTTTCGCCTGCATCATCGGCGGCGACACGCTGGGGTCCGGCAACGCCAAGCCTGCCCCCGCCCCGATCCGCGCGATGATCGAGCGGCTGGGCGACGGGCGGGCGGCGTTCGTCGGGGATTCGATCTATGACATGCAGGCCGCGCAGGCCGCCGGCATCCCGGCGATCGCGGTGTCGTTCGGCTTTCTGCTCGGCCCCGTCGAGGCGATGGGCGCTGATGCGGTGATTGACGATTATGCCTCGCTCATCCCGACGCTCGATGGCCTTTGCGCCACTTCGTGAACAGGTGCCGCGCGAGCATCGCGGGCGGCATGCGCAGCCAGTGCGAGCGGACGAAGAAGGCAAAGCGGGTGACGGGCCGGGTCGCGCGGCCCCAACCGTCGCGGGCCAGCAGGCGGCGGCGGTAGAGGCGGTCAGGCATGTGTCCGTGCTCCCGCGCAGGCGGGAGTCCAGGGTTACGGGCCGTTCGCCTGCGGCTCTGGGCTCCCGCCTGCGCGGGAGCACGGGTTGGGGCGTACAACGCCCCCGCCAACCGCCACGCCCTCGCGACCGCAACCTCCAGCCCGTGCATCCGCGCCCGCTCCCACAGCGCCGGCGTTGCGACCTCCGCGAACAGGCAGTGCAAGTCCCACAGGTTCCGCAAGCCGCCCGCCAGATCGCCGTCCGCGAACAGATGCGCCGCCGAATGGCAGATCATGTCGTCGCCCGACAGCACCGCCAGCCCGTCGCGCAAGCCCACCGCATCGCTGAGCATCGCCCCCGCGTCCGGCGTGATTCGTGCGGTCAGGGGCAACACCGTGTGGTGCACGTCGATCATTCGGTCCCGCTCGCGGTGGATCAGCGGAGGCAGCTCGTGCATCCACTGCCGGTAATAGGCATCGTCGTAGGGGTCCGGCTTCACCCATTCCCACCCGGCGGCGAGCAGCGCGCGTTCGACCTCGTCGATCCGGTCGCGCGGGACCAGGATGTCGAGGTCGCCGATCGAGCGCCCCCGCCCCGCGGCAAGCCCCGCGGCGACATAGGCGGTGCCCTTCAACAGGACGACCGGCAGCCCGAGCGGCGCCAGCGCGCGACGCGCCATCTCCGCCTCCCACAGCGCCTGCACCCGTCCCTGCTCTGCCGAGGCATAGGCCGCATCCAGCAGGTGATCGGCGTGACGGGGTTTGACAACGCCGCGCACGCGATCGGCCAAAGTGCCCGCCAGCTGCTCGGCGCGTGCCGAGGCGATGAGCTGCGTCCAGCCCGCTCCGTCCAACGTCGCGCTGCTCGCCGGGTCGCGCAACGCATGGACGAGGGATATCGCGTCTCTCACAGCGCCGCCCACAGCCGCTCGACCTGCGCCAGCGCGGCGTCGGTATCAGGATAGTCGATGGCCAGGGCCGGCACGTCGCGCACCAAGCGAATCAGGGCATCGAACCCCCGCTCTCCCAGCGCGGTGTAGTTGGTCGACGCTTGCGTCAGCCGGACGAACCCCTCGGACGGCGGCACCGTCCGCTCGGCGGCCGCAAAGCCGAAGCGTGGATATAGCACCAGCGCCGGCCGCGCCGGCTCCGCCATCCGGACGATGGCCGGCAGGTCGGGGACGAGGTGGCGCAGGTCGCCCTTCGGCGTCCCGGTCAGCAACGGCCCGAACCGCGCGTCCGGCACCGCCTGCGCCATCACGCCGACGCTCTCGTTCTTCAGGCTGACCAGCCGCGGGAACGCGTGTGCAAGGCCCGTGGCCGGATCGACGAGCGCGAATTCGTCCCCCATCAGCCGCCACCCGCGCGTCGCCAGCAAGGCGGCGAGCGTCGACTTGCCCGCCCCCGACAGTCCGGTCATCAGCAGCGCGCGCCCCTCCCGCTCGACGGCAGAGGCGTGGAGCAGCAGATAGCGTCGCTCCCCCAGGGCCAGCTGGAGGTTCATCGCCATTTCGGCCGCAAGCACGCCCCAATCGAGCGGCATTGGCACGGCATCGGGCAACGTGAAGTCACCGCCCAGCGTAATCGCCGGCCGCACCCACCGCCGCCACGGCCGCGCGGCAAACAGGCGGACGGTGTAGTCGCATACGCCGTCGATCGGTGCGGGATAATCGCGGTACAGATCGGCGATCTGGGCGATGGGGGCACGCCAGTCGCTGCCGATGCGGAACGACGCCGGGCCGATCTGGACATGGTGGACGTGCTTCACAGGCGCGATACCAGCCCAACGGCGTCGAGCTCGGCCAGCCGTTCGCGCAACGCGACGGGGTCGGCGTCGATCAGCTCATATTCCGTCGCGAGAAAAGCCAGCAAATCGTCGAGCGTGCGCGGCTCGGTCAGCGCTGCGAGGAGTTCCGGCACCGGGCTGTCGACGAGATGGGTGATGCCCGACGCGCGGTGATAGATGGCGGTCAGCGTGTCGAGCGGGGCGACCCGCAGCATATGCGGTGCGGCGGCGATGAAGCGCTCGCTCACATCCCGTTCGTGCTGAGCCTGTCGAAGCACTATACTTTCTTCCCAGAGAAAGAAGGGCAGCCCGTCGACAAGCTCAGGGCGAACGGGGTGAGGCCTGTCCGCTCGGGGCGAACGAAGACCTTCGCTAGCCCCGCGGCATCTGCAACGATGCGAAGCAGGTGAAGCCGCTTTGCCCCGACTGCAGCCGGCGGATATAGTTGGTATAGGCCTTCGACTGATCGTAATTCGTGCCCGGCAATTGCCCGCCGGACATCGCGCGCTTCACGTCTTCGCCCTTGAACGCGCCGCTTGCGGGCGGAAAGGCGCCGGGCGTGCCCGGATCGACCAGCGAGCCGTCGGCGGCGATATATTTCCCCGCTCGCGCGGGATCCGGCACCGGGATCTCGCACGTCAGGACCGAGCCTGCGGCCTGCGCGAGCGCCGGACGGATCGACACGACCGCGGATGCGCCGATCGCGCCCAATTGCAGGGCGCGGCGGCGGGTGGTGCCGCCGGTGATGTCGCTGTCATCGCTCATGGTCGGCCTTTCTGCACGCATACGCCTTTCACAATCGTAAAGTGTGCGCAAGCGGCCCCTTGGCCATGGTGTCCCATCTCGGCTAGGCACGAGCATATGGGGATGGGGCGCCGCTTGCCGATGCTGCTTGCGATGGCGTTGGTCGTGGTCGCCACGGCTGCGATGGCCGTCGTCACGCGCGATGCGTCCGCGGCCGGGATCATGCTGGTCTTCGGCATCGCCGCGGTACTGGTCGCGGCCAGCGCGCCGGCGCCAACGTATCGCCCGCCCATCGACGATCGGAAAAGCGACGGACCCGATGCCGACGCCCTGCTCGACGCGCTCGACGACCCGGTCGTCGTCATCGCCGGGACGCGCGTCGTACGCGCCAACCGCGCGGCACGCGCGCTGCTGGGCGATCACATCGCGGGCGAGGACGTTCGCCTGGCCATCCGCCACCCGGCCGCCGCCGAACGCCTGCTACAGATCACGCCCGACGACGGGATGGTCGAGCTGGTGGGTCTCGGCGCGCGCGACCAGCATTGGGCGATGCGGGTCAAGACCGCTGCCGACCACCGGCTGATTCACCTATCCGATCGCACCGCCAGCGCCGCCGCCGACCGCATCCGTGTCGATTTCGTTGCCAACGCCAGCCACGAACTGCGCACCCCGCTCGCCTCGCTGCTCGGCTTCATCGAAACCTTGCGCGAAGGGGCGGGCGACGAGCCCGCCATCCGCGAGCGCTTCCTGAGCGTGATGGACGACGAGGCGCGACGGATGGAGCGGCTGGTCGGCGACCTGATGAGCCTCAGCCGGATCGAGGCGGAGAAGTTCCGCATTCCCGAAACGCCGGTCGATCTGGCCGAACTCGGTCGCGACGTCTGCCGGGAGCTGTCGGCGAACGGCAACCCCCGCGGTGCCGACCTGGCGCTCGACGTGACCGAGCCCGCCAGCGTGCTCGGCGATCGGGTGCAGCTGTCGCAATTGCTCCACAACCTCGCGGGCAATGCGATGAAATACGGCCGTGCCGGCACGCCGGTGACGATCACGATCGCGCCGGAGGGGGACGCGATGGTCCGCGTCGCGGTGTCCGACCAGGGCGACGGCATCGCCCCCGAACATCTGCCGCGCCTGACCGAGCGTTTCTACCGCGTCGATCCGGGGCGCAGCCGCGCGATCGGCGGCACCGGGCTTGGCCTGGCGATCGTCAAGCACATCGTCGAGCGGCACCGCGGACGCCTGCGGATCGACAGTGCGGTGGGCGAAGGGACGACCGTGACGGCCCTACTGCCTGCAACGCCGCGCTAGCCTCTATCCCCCTGCAAGGAGAGGTGGCGCGCGATAGCGCGTCGGAGGGGTGGGCCTCTCCCGATAGCCGGGCCCCCCTTCGCCGGCCCTGCGGCGTGCCGCCTCTTCTTGCAGGGGAGGAAGTGGTAGGACCTTGATCGCTGTCATCAGGACGTAACGAAAGCGCAACAGGGCAATTCCAGGCGCATGACGAGTCGCGCCGGGGAGCATGGGGCACGGTGAGGCGACAAGTGCGATCGATGGCGGCGACGGGGGCGGCGCTGCTGGCGCTGGCCGGCTGCGACGGCGGCACGACGCGCGACCAGATCCGCATCGTCGGATCGTCGACCGTCTATCCCTTCACCACCGCCGTCGCCGAAAATTTCGTCAACAGCCGCGGTCTGAAGCCGCCGGTGATCGAATCGACCGGCACCGGCTCCGGCGTGAAGCTGTTCTGCGGCGGCATCGGCCCAGGGCATCCCGACGTGCTGAACGCCAGTCGCCGGATCAAGCCGGCCGAGTTCGCCGCATGCCGCAAGAACGGCGTCACCGATATTCTCGAAATCCGCATCGGCACCGACGGCATTGCGCTGGCGGAATCGAACGCAGGGCCGAAGCTGAAGCTGACCCGTGCCGACGTCTACCGCGCGCTGGCCGCCACGCCGGACGGCAAGCCCAACACGCGTCGGACGTGGGCCGACGTCAACCCGGCGCTGCCGGCGATCCCGATCCAGTTCTACGGCCCGCCCTCGACCAGCGGCACGCGCGACGCCTTTGCGGAACTCGTGCTGGTCCCCGCCTGCGAGGCGGCGAACCACCAGGCCAAGGCGCTGAAGGACAAGGACCCCGACGCCTTCGCCAACCTCTGCACCAAGCTGCGCGACGACGGAGCCTATGTCGACAAGGGCGAGAACGACAATCTGATCGTCCAGAATCTGACGACCAATCCGAACGCCATCGGCATTTTCGGCTATAGCTATCTCGAGGAGAACGCCGACCGGCTGCACGGCGTGCCGCTCGACGGCGTTGCGCCCAGCTATCGGACGATTTCCGATGGCACTTATCCCGGTGCGCGCCCGCTGTTCATCTATGTGAAGAAGGCGCATCTGCGCGCGGTGCCGGGGCTGCGCGAGTTCGTCGCCGATTACGCCAAGGCCTGGAACCCCGGTGGCCCGCTCACGCGCCGCGGCCTGATCGCCGCGTCGTCGGCCGAGCGCGCCGCCTCGGCCCGCATCATCGCGGAGGGCATTGTCTTGACTCCGGCGAGCTTCAAATGACGCCATTCGCGCTCTTCGTCATCATCGTCGGGCTGGGCCTGATCGGCTGGCTCACTGCCCGCACGCGTGCACTGGCGCAGGCTGCGACCAGCCCGGTGCGACCCAATTCGCTGCCCGGCCAGCATGGATCCTATGTCGCGCTGTGGACGGTCCTCCCGGCGCTTGCCTTCCTCGCGCTCTGGTCGGCGATCAGTCCGTCGTTGATCACGGCGTCCGCGCTCGCCGATCCGGCCGCCGGTGTCTTGCCCGCCACCGGGTACGAACGCGACATGATCCTGAATGAAGCGCGCAGTCTGGCAAGCGGCAGTGCCTATGGCGCCTTTTTCACCCAGTCCGAAGCGCTCGCGCCCGCCTTTGCCGCGGCGATGGCCAAGTTCCGCTGGATCGGCGCGATCGTCGCGCTGCTGCTCGCCTTTGCAGGGGGCGCCTTCGCCTACACGCGCGTCTCACCCAGCTTGCGCGCACGCACCCGCGTCGAGCGCGGGGTGATGCTGATTCTGCTCGTGGCATCGCTCATTGCGATCCTGACCACGCTCGGCATCTTCCTGAGCCTCGTCTTCGAGAGCGTGCGCTTCTTCCGCATCGTGCCGGTCACCGATTTCCTGTTCGGCACGCACTGGAGCCCGCAGATCATCAGCGCGAAGGACCCGGGCGCGTCGCTCGGCGCCGTTCCGTTGTTCTGGGGCACCTTCTTCATCGGCGCGGTGATCGCGATGATCGTCGCCATCCCGTTCGGGCTGATGAGCGCGATCTATCTGACGCAGTACGCGCAGCCGGGCTTCCGGCGCTGGATGAAGCCGGCGCTTGAAATGCTCGCGGGCGTGCCGACCGTGGTCTACGGCTATTTCGCCGCGCTGACCGTCGGGCCGGCGATCCGGCAGGTCGCGGTCGCGCTGGGCATGCCCTATGCCTCGTCGGAGAGCGCGCTGTCGGCGGGCCTCGTCATGGGCGTGATGATCATCCCGTTCGTGTCGTCGATGGCTGATGACTCGATTGCCGCCGTGCCGACCTCAATGCGTGACGGCAGCCTCGCCATGGGGGCGACGACCAACGAGACGATCCGCAAGGTGCTGCTCCCCGCGGCGCTCCCCGGCGTCGTCGCCGGCATCCTGCTGGCGGTGTCCAGGGCGATCGGCGAGACGATGATCGTCGTCATGGCGGCATCCGGCGCCGCGACGATCACGCTCAACCCGTTCGAAAGTGCGACCACGGTCACCAAGCAGATCGTCGACCTGCTGACGGGCGAAGCGGAGTTCGACAGCCCGAAGACGCTCGCCGCCTTCGCGCTGGGGCTCACGCTCTTCGCGATCACCTTCCTCCTCAACGTCGTCGCGCTGAACGTCGTCAAGAAATATCGGGAGGCGTATGAATAGCTCCGCGCTCGTCGCCGGCGTGCCCGCGCAAGGGGCCGAGCCTGCCCGCCGTGCGCCGACCGACTGGCGGACGGACGCGATGCAGCGCCGTATCCGCCGCCGCTACGCCGCCGAACGCCGCTTTCGCCTGATGGGGCTGGCCGCCGTCGTGCTGTCGGGGGCGTTCCTCGCCTTTCTGCTCGTCACGATGATGGCGAGCGGCCTGCGCGGCTTCCAGCGCACCGAAGTCACGCTGTCGCTCGATTTCCAATCGATGGCGCTGCCGGTCACGCCCGCGCAGCTGGCGGGCCCCGGCGCCGATCTGGCGCTGGCGGGGGCGGAACTGCAGGACAAGGTGTCGGGCGCGGCGGAAAATGCCTTCGGGCCCGGCGGGTCGGCGTATATCGCCGACACCGCCTGGCTGGCGGTCCGCGATGCGATCAAGGCCGATCCGGCGATCCTCAAGACCCGCGCGGCGATTCCGGTGCCCGCGTCGACCGGCATCGACCTGGCCGCGCGCGGCGAAGGCAAGCCGGCGGACGAGGCGGTCGTGGCGCGGCTCGCGGGACTGAAGCTGATCTCGACCGGCTTCAACTGGCCGTTCTTCACGCGCGCCGACGCGACCGATCCGGGTGCCGTCGGCATCTGGGGCGCACTGAAGGGCTCGCTGATGACGATGCTCGTCACGCTCCTCCTCGCTTTCCCGGTCGGCGTGCTGTCGGCAGTCTATCTGGAGGAATATGCGCCGAAGAACCGCTGGACCGACCTGATCGAGGTGTCGATCAACAATCTGGCCGCCGTTCCCTCGATCATCTTCGGCCTGCTCGGGCTCGCGGTCTTCCTCGGCACCTTCGGCCTGCCGCGCTCCGCGCCGATCGTCGGCGGCATGACGCTGGCGCTGATGATCATGCCGGTCATCGTCATCGCCGGACGCAACGCGATCAAGGCGGTGCCGCCGTCGATCCGCGACGCAGCACTCGGCATCGGGGCCAGCCGCATCCAGGTCGTGTTCCACCATGTCCTGCCCCTCGCCCTCCCCGGCATCCTGACCGGTACGATCATCGGCATGGCGCGTGCGCTGGGCGAAACCGCGCCGCTCCTCATGATCGGCATGCGCGCCTTCATCGCCTCACCCCCCGAAGGGTTCAGCGATCCCGCCACCGTATTGCCGGTGCAGATCTTCCTTTGGTCGGACGAGGTCGGGCGCGGCTTCGTCGAGAAGACGTCGGCCGCCATCCTGGTGCTGCTCGCCGTCCTGCTGGCGATGAACGCGCTCGCCATCTACCTCCGCAACAAGTTCGAGACCCGCTGGTGACGCTTCAGACTCCAAAGCTTTCGGCGCAGAACGTCAGCGTCTTCTATGGCGCCAAGCAGGCCGTGCGCGACGTGTCGATCGCCATGTCGATGGACGAGGTGACCGCATTCATCGGTCCGTCGGGCTGCGGCAAATCGACCTTCCTGCGCACGCTCAACCGGATGAACGACACCATTCCCTCGGCGCGGGTGCAGGGCGAAATCCTGCTCGACGGCGAGGACATTTATGCCCCGTCGATGGACGTCGTGCAGCTGCGCGCCCGGGTCGGCATGGTGTTCCAGAAGCCCAATCCCTTCCCCAAGTCGATCTTCGAGAATGTCGCCTACGGCCCGCGCATCCATGGGCTGGCCAGCGGCAAGGCGGAGCTGACCGAGATCGTCGAACGCTCGCTGAAGCGCGCCGGCCTCTGGGACGAAGTGAAGGATCGTCTCGACGACAGCGGCACCGCGCTGTCGGGTGGCCAGCAGCAGCGCTTGTGCATCGCCCGCGCCATCGCGGTCGATCCGGAAGTCATCCTGATGGACGAGCCCTGTTCGGCGCTCGACCCGATCGCGACCGCGCGAATCGAGGAGCTGATCGCCGACCTGCGCGGCAAATATGCGATCGTGATCGTCACGCACAACATGCAGCAGGCCGCCCGCGTGTCGCAGCGCACGGCGTTCTTCCACCTGGGCGAGCTTGTCGAATACGGCCTGACCGACGAGATCTTCACCGCGCCCCGCCAGCCGCGGACGAAGGATTACATCACGGGGCGCTATGGGTGATGACCCGCACCAACCATTGTCATCCCTGCGAAGGCGGGGATAAATTCTGGCTGACGTCTCGATAGATAAGTTCGTTCAGCCACAATGTATTCCCGCCTTCGCGGGAATGAAGACCGAGAGGTCAGGAGCAGAGACATGGCCACCGGCCAGGAACATACCGTCAAGGCGTTCGACCAGGACATCGGGCAGCTGCGCGGGCTTATCAGCCAGATGGGCGGGCTTGCCGAGGAAGCGATCGCCGATGCGATGACCGCGCTCAGCCGTGGTGATGCCGAGCTCGCCAAACAGGTCCGCGCGAAGGACAAGGCGATCGATGCGATCGAGGCGGAGGTCGAAAAGCTTGCCGTCCGCGTCATCGCGCTGCGCGCGCCGATGGCGGACGACCTGCGCGAGGTCGTCGCCGCGCTGAAAATCGCTGCCGTCATCGAACGCATCGGCGATTACGCCAAGAACATCGCCAAGCGTGTACCCTCGATCCACACCGGCCCCGACCGGATCGAGGCGATCTCGATCCTGCCGGCAATGGCCAACCTTGCCAGCGACATGGTCCGCGACGTGCTCGACGCGTTTGCCAGCCGCGATGCCGAGGCGGCGCTGGAGGTCTGTCGCCGCGACCGCGCGCTCGACGATTTCTACAACTCGATCTTTCGCGTACTCCTGACCTTCATGGTCGAAAATCCCAAGACGATCAGCGAAGTCGCGCACCTGTTGTTCGTCGCCAAGAACCTGGAGAGGATCGGCGACCACGCGACCAATGTCGCCGAAATGGTCTATTTCGCCGCGACCGGCAAATATCTGACCGATCGCGATAGCCTGGAGGGCCGCGCATGAGCCGCGCGACGATGCTGCTGGTCGAGGACGATCCCGCTCTCGCCGAACTGGTGTCCTGGAATTTTCGTCGCGAGGATTTCGAGGTCCGCCACACCCCCGATGGCGAGGAAGCCCTGCTGCTGGCGCGCGAGGCGACGCCCGACATCGTCCTGCTGGACTGGATGATCGAAGGGCCGATCTCAGGGCTTGAGGTCTGCCGCCAGCTGCGCCGCTCGCCCGCGACGCAGAACGTCCCGATCATCATGCTGACCGCGCGCGGCGAGGAAGAGGACCGCGTCCGCGGGCTGGAGACCGGTGCCGACGACTATGTCACCAAGCCCTTCTCCCCGCGCGAGCTGATCGCGCGCGTCGGCGCGGTTCTTCGCCGCGTACGGCCGGCACTAGCGGGCGAGTCGCTCAGCTACGGCGATCTCGAAATGGATACCGTCGGCCACAAGGTGAAACGCGGCGGCGAGACGATCCAGCTGGGTCCGACCGAGTTCCGCCTGCTCAAGCATTTCCTTGAGCATCCCGGCTGGGTGTTCTCGCGCGAACGCCTGCTCGATGCGGTCTGGGGGCATGATTCGGACATCGAGGCGCGGACCGTCGACGTCCACATCCGCCGCCTGCGCAAAGCGATTAACGTCGGCGACAAGCCCGATATCATCCGAACCGTTCGCTCGGCAGGCTATGCCCTGGATTCAGGTGCCTGACGGTCGCGCCTGACGCAGATCAGGATCGATCGGGAAACGAGTCATGGGGTGCGGCGTTACTGCCGCGACGCACGATTTGAGGTGCGCCCCATTTGCAAGGGACTCGATCATGGCCTTCAAGACGATTCTGCTGGCGAGCGCGCTCGCCTTCGGTGGCACGGCCATCGCTCAGGACACGATGACCACGCCACCGGCCGACCCGGCCGCGCAGACCCAGACGACCACCCCGCCCCCGGCCGATCCGGCCGCACCGCCGCCGGCCGCGCCGATGACGGCGCCGCCGACCGCCGACCCTGCTGCGCCGATGGCATCGACCATGCCCGCAGCTCCGGGCGCTCCGATGACGTCCCCGGCGCCGATGCAGTCGGCGCCAATGGCTTCGGGCACGTTCTCGGGCACCGAAACCCCGGGCGGCTATCAACCGGCCAACCCCCCGATGAGCGGCATGGCGCAGCCGGGCGTGACCCCGATCTTCCAGCCGGGACCGTCGATCGAACAGGCCTATCCGGCCCCTGCCCCGCTGCAGAGCTATCCGATCTGCAAGAAGGGTCAGACCGACAAGTGCCGCCAGCGCGGCGGCTGATCGGCCTGAATTGACCCGTTGTGCGGGCGCGGCCTTCCCCCGGGAGGTCGCGCCCGTCTTGTTTTCGGCTACGAAGCGGTCAACACGGGCGCGAAGATTTGGGAGAGGACAGGCGCATGACGATTTCGTTCGAGGGCAAGGTGGCGATCGTGACCGGCGCGGGTGGCGGCCTGGGCCGCGCCTACGCGCTCGACCTCGCCCGGCGCGGCGCGAAGGTCGTCGTCAATGACCTCGGCGCCTCGCGCGACGGTACCGGAACGTCGGACGCAGCGGCAAGGGTCGTCGCGGAAATCGAAGCGGCCGGCGGCACGGCGATGGCAAACGGCGGCAGCGTCACCGACTACGACCAGATGGTCGATATGGTCGAGGCGACGAAGGCAGCGTGGGGTCGCGTCGATATCCTGATCAACAACGCCGGCGTTCTGCGCGACAAGAGCTTCGCCAAGATGGAGCCGGTCGATTTCGCCTTCGTCGTCGACGTGCACCTCAACGGATCGGCGAACTGCACGAAGGCGGTATGGGACACGATGCGCGAGCAGAATTACGGTCGTATCCTGATGACCGCGTCGTCGACCGGGCTCTACGGCAACTTCGGGCAGGCGAACTACGGCGCCGCGAAACTCGGGCTCGCCGGCTTGACGAAGACGCTGGCGATCGAAGGCGCCAAATATGGCATCCGCGTCAACACCATCGCGCCGACCGCCGGCACGCGAATGACCGAGGACCTGTTCCCGGCAGACGCGTTCGCGCTGTTCACGCCCGAGGCGGTTGCACCAGCGGCGGTCTATCTCGTCAGCGACGATGCCCCGACCAATGCCATCGTCGGTGCGGGCGCGGGCGTATTCCAGGCGGCGTATGTGACTCTCACTCCCGGCGTCGCGCTTCGCGGTGATGCCCTGTCGGCGGAGGGGATTGCGGCGCATTGGGCCGAGATCACCGACCGAACGGGCGAAACCGTGCCGCAGTCCGGCGCGGAACAGGCGATGACGATTCTGCGGACGCTACAGGGCTGACCCACCGTATTTGGTGTATTGATACGGCAACACACATCGGCTATCCTCCTGCGCAACAGGAGGAAGCCTATGTACAGCGAACAGGATCTGCTGAACGCCGTCCAAGCCGGGGCGATCACGCCCGAGGCCGCGGCGGCGCTCAGGAACCACGTCGCCGCGGTGCGCGCGACGCCAACGGTGGACGAAGAACATTTCCGGCTGCTGACCGGGTTCAACGACATTTTCGTCGCCATCGCCAGCGCGCTGTTGCTGGCCGCGGTCGGCTGGATCGGGGGCACGGTCTGGTCGCCGCTGGGTGGCGCCGCCATTGCAGTCGCGGCGTGGGGGCTCGCTGAATATTTCACCCGCCAGCGGCGCATGGCGCTGCCCAGCATCCTGCTGCTGCTCGCGTTCGTCGGCGGCGTGGCGGGAACGCTGGCCGGCGTGATTGCCGAAAACGGCGAGACACTCGAGCCCTGGCTGCAGAGCTTCTCGTCCGAGCAAGCGCAATATGCCATCGTCGGGAGCATTGCCGCCGTCATCGCCGCGCTGACCGCCGGCGCCGCGTGGCTGCACTGGCGCCGGTTCATGGTTCCAATCACTGTCGCGGCCGGCGCGGTCGCGGTCGTCGCGGTCGCCATGGCGCTGGTGCTGGGTCTGATCCCGGGCGCGAAGGACGCCGTCTTCCCGCTGGTCTTTGTCGCAGGGCTCGGCATGTTCGCCTTTGCGATGCGCTGGGACATGAGCGACCGCGAGCGGCTGACGCGTCGCAGCGACGTCGCCTTCTGGCTGCACCTCGCCGCCGCGCCGATGATCGCGCATTCGGTGTTCAACATGCTGGGCGTCTTCGACGCCGCGATCAGCGTGCCCACCGCGCTGCTCGTCATCGCGCTCTACGTCGTCTTCGCTGCGGTCGCGCTGGCGGTCGACCGTCGCGCGCTGCTCGTGTCGAGCCTCGCCTATGTTCTCTACGCCCTCGTCTCGCTGTTCAAGACCGCTGGTGCAGTCGAACTGTCGGCGGCGTTCACCGGCCTGGTCATCGGCTCGGCGCTGCTGCTGCTCTCGGCCTTCTGGCACAAGGGTCGCGCTCTGGTCGTCGGGCTGACCGGCAGCCTGTCCGACCGCCTGCCCCCGGTGAACCAGCCGCGCATGATGGCCGCGTAAGCGGATCGAAGCGGCGGAGAACACGCCCGTCGGCCTCACGGCCGGCGGGCGTCGTCTCATCTGAGCCGGGCGATGGCGCGCGACAGGTTCGCGCGTGCCCGCGCCGCCCAGCGCTGCTGCGCCCACGGCGTCATGTACAATCGCTCGCGGTCGAGGAAACGCGCCAGAATGTCGGCACGGGCGGCGCGATAGTCGGCTTCGGGTACATAAGAATATTCCCGCCGGATCGCCGCATCATAAGCGTCGAAGCCGGCGTCGTCGGCGCCCAGGATCGCCAGGTCGATATCGAGCAGCAGCGCGGCGTCGGGGCAGTCGCCGTCCGGCAAGCGGTGGGCGATCGTCGCCTCGATCGCCCGGATCGCACGATCGACCGAGCGCGGTTCTGCGATTGCCGCCATCTCCGCGCGGCACAGCACCGCGCTCAGTCGTTCATTGCGTCCGCCCCCGGCTTGCGGGTCGTAGATCGCGTCATGCCACAGCACGAAACCGACCGCGGCATCGGGATCGGCAAGACCGACGCCGTCGGCCTGCGCCACCGCGAGATGGCCGAGCATCGCCATCGGATGCGCCCAGACGTGGTAGTGACGCCAGGGTTCGCCGTAGCGCGATTGAAGAGCGTCGAGCGGCGCACGCGACAGGAGCGTGCTCGCCACCCGGCTCAATCCTCGATCAGCTTCAGCAGCCGCCGCTCGACGGGCGCCAGGACGGGGCCGAGCTCGTGACCACGCTTCAACACTGCGCCATGCTCGCCGATCAGCGCCCATTCGCCCTGGCGGTTGCGCAGGGCCGGGCGCTTTTCGATGCGATATTCGGGCCGCTCCGCCGCGCGTCGGAAGGTCGCGAAAACGGCGGCGTCGCGGCCCAGATCGATGGCATAGTCACGCCAATGCCCCGCCGCGACCATCCGGCCATAGAGATCGAGGATGCGCGACAGCTCGGTGCGGTCGAAACCGACCTGGTTCGGCTTGGCCGAGCCTGAGGGAAAGGGGGTGACGGTGCCCATCAGGCGCGGTCGCGTGTCTCTTCACCGTCGCGCAGCCCGGCCAGTTCGGCGCGCAAACCGGCCAGTTCGCGCTCGAGCTGGTCGAACCGGGTCATGCTCGCTTCGCTCATCTCGCGGCAGGGCGTGCCATAGGGCACGAAATCGCGGCTGTACGTCTCCGCCTCGACCAGCACCGGGCGCGCCGGAATGCCGACCATCGTCGCACCGGGAGGAACGTCCTTCGTCACGACGGCATTGGCACCGACGCGTGCGCGCGCACCCACGGTGATCGGCCCCAGCACCTGCGCGCCCGATCCGATGATCGCGCCATCCGCAAGCGTCGGGTGCCGCTTGCCCGCGACCCCATTGTCCGGGCTGGTGCCCCCCAGCGTCACGCATTGATAGATGGTGACGTCGTCACCGATCTCCGCGGTCTCCCCGATCACCGTAAAACCGTGGTCGATGAAGAAATTGCGGCCGATCTTGGCGCCGGGATGAATGTCGATCGCGGTCAGGCAGCGCGACAGATGGTTGACGAAGCGCGCCAGGAAAAACAGGTCGGCCTGGAACAGCCAGTGCGCGACGCGGTGCAGGCCCAGCGCGAGGACGCCCGGATACAGCAGAATTTCCCAACGGGACCGGGGCGCCGGATCGCGCGCTTTGATCGAATCCAGATAATCGACGAGCCGTGACATGGTCGTAAGCGGTCCCCTTCTCCACTGCGATGTAGGACGCAGCGCGCGTCAATGCCAGCATCGCAAACCATCGGGCTTGTCAGGATTAAAGCCTATCTGTCTTGTAGGGGTTGGCGCGCACCCTATGCTGGACAGTCAATACGACAGGGGACGTTGATGTTCGAAGGGTTGGACTGGTCGGCGGTCTGGACGTTCGTCGCGGTGGGATTTGCGGCGCAGGTCGTTGACGGTGCGCTCGGCATGGCGTTCGGCGTCATCTCCAGCACGCTGCTGGTCAGCGTGCTGGGCGTGCCGCCTGCGACGGCATCGGCCGGCGTGCATCTGGTCGAGTGCTTTACGACCGGCGTGTCCGGCATCAGCCATGCGATCCACCGCAATGTCGACTGGAAGCTGTTCCTGCGACTGCTCATTCCAGGCGTGATCGGTGGCGTTACAGGCGCCTATGTCCTGACCTCGCTCGACGCGTCGGTGACACGGCCGTTTGTCATGGCGTATCTCGCCGCGATCGGTCTGTACCTTCTTTATCGCGGTCTGCGCTTTCCCGGGCACCAACATAAGGAACCGAAGATCATTGAGCCGCTGGGGCTTGCGGGCGGCTTCCTCGATGCCGCGGGTGGCGGCGGCTGGGGGCCGGTGGTCACGTCCAACCTGCTCGTTCAAGGCGCACAGCCGCGAATGACGATCGGCACGGTCAACAGCGTCGAGTTCTTCCTGACGCTGACGGTGTCGATCACCTTCATTGCGCATCTCGGATTCGCAGCGTTCACGACCGCGGTCGTCGGCCTGCTGATCGGGGGCGTCATCGCGGCCCCCTTTGGCGCGATCATCGCCAAGCGCGTGCCGACCAAGGCTCTGCTGGTCATGGTCGGCGTCGTGCTGACCGCGACGAGTGCGTTCAGCCTGTATCGGGCGTTGGTGTAACCCCTTATCGTCACCCCCGCGAAGACGCGGGTAGATCCCGGCCGACATTTCGATTGAGAACCGAGGTGTCAGCCAGAATTGACCCCCGCCCTCCACAGGGATGACGACCGGTCAGATCAGGCTCACCCCAACGTGCGATGCACCGTCGCGACCGCGGTCATCACGGCGGCGATACGGACGGCGTTCTGGATCGTTTCCGCCGGCATCCCGGCCTTCTTCAGCACCGCCTCATGCGCGTCGATGCACAGGCCGCAGCCGTTCATCGCGCTGACCGCCAGGCTGAACAGCTCGAAATCGACCTTGTCGATTCCCGGTGCAGCGATGACGTTCATGCGCAGCTTTGCCGGCATGTCGGCATATTGCTTGTTCCCGGCCAGATGCGTGAAGCGATAATAGACATTGTTCATCGCCATCACCGCAGCGGCGGCACGCGCGGCATTTGCGGCCTCCGGCGACAATTTCGGCACGCATTCGGCTTCGGCTGCATCGACCAGCGGCTTGTGGCCCGACCCGTGCGCGCAGGCCAGCAGCGTGCCATATTTGCGTTGGTCGCCCATCTGGGTTTCGTTGAGCAGCGAACCGACGTTCAGGCGGATGTCCTTGGCATAATCGGGCAGGACCGCGGCAAATTCCTTGAGGGACATGAGTCTTCTCCGGGCAAGAAAAAGGGCGCGGCGAAGTCCTCCCTCCCCGCGCCCCGAATTTAAGTAAAGACCTTAGGCGGCGATCTTCAGGACGTCGTCGCCCTTGTTCCAGTTGCACGGGCACAGTTCGTCGGTCTGAAGAGCGTCGAGCACGCGCAGCGTTTCGGCCGGGTTGCGACCGACGTTCAGGCCATTGACCTGCACCGCCTGGATCACATTGTCCGGATCGATGATGAAGGTCGCGCGATAGGCGACATGCTCGTTCGCATCGAGAATGCCCAGCGCCTTGGCCAGCACCGCGCCGTTGTCCGCGATCCACGGGAAATCGGCCGCGGCCAGATCCGGATCCGACTTGCGCCACGCCAGATGGACATGGGCCGTGTCGGTCGAGGCACCGATCAGCACGGCGTCGCGGTCTTCGAAATCATCCTTCAGGCCGGCATAGCCGACGATCTCGGTCGGGCAGACGAAGGTGAAGTCCTTCGGCCAATAGAACAGGACCTTCCACTTGCCGGGGAAGCTGTCGTGGCTGATCGTTTCGCCAGCCGGCAAAGCGTCGGTGCCCTGCTGGACGGGAACGGTAAATTCGGGGAGCTTGTCGCCGACGGTAAGCATGTCTGCTTCCTCTGATTATGGTTGGGGGGTCGCGGTCCGTTTGCCGCGTTGCAGCATGTTATGGGTGCGGTGCAGCACAAAGGCAAATCGATTATGGCCGTTATGTTTGATCGGACGGTCCGATGAGCCTAGAGCGTCCCGGTGACCACCTACCTCCCCACGCTGAAACAGCTCCAATATCTCGTCGCGCTGCGGGACGTCGGCCATTTCGGCCGGGCGGCAGAGGCATGTTTCGTCACCCAATCGACGCTGTCGGCCGGCATCCGCGAGCTGGAGACGCTGATCGGAATCACGCTGGTCGAGCGCACGCGCCGCGTCGTCCGCTTCACGCCGTTGGGCGAACGCATTGCCGAAAAGGCACGCCGCGTGCTGCGCGAGGCGGAGGAACTGGGCGACATGGCCCGCGCCGCCGGCCAGCCGCTGTCGGGCGAGATGCGGATGAGCGTCATTCCGACCATCGCGCCGTTCATGCTGCCGCAGATCCTGCCGCGCCTGCGCCGCGACTATCCCGACCTGAAACTCTATCTGCGTGAGGAGCCGAGCGGCGCCGCGTGCGAAGGCCTGCACCAGGGCCGCACCGACTGCGTCCTGCTTGCCCTGCCCTATGCCTGTGGCGAAGTGGAGGCGGCGCGGCTGTTCGAGGATCGACTGCACCTTGCCTATCCCAAAGGGGAGTTGACGCCCACCGCCGCGGGCATCCGCCCGAGCGAGATCGACGAGAGCCGGCTGCTGCTGCTCGAGGACGGGCATTGCCTCAAGGACCACGCCCTGGCGGCGTGCAATCGCCCCGAGATCCGCGCCGAGGCGACGATGCTGGGCACGTCGCTGCACACCATCGTGCAAATGGTCGACAATGGTCTGGGCATGACGATCCTGCCCGAAATGGCGCTGGAAGCGGGGATTCTCGAGCGGACGCAGATCGCGTCGGCACCGCTTGCCGCCGACAACCCCTCGCGGCACATCGCGCTGGTGTGGCGCAAGGCGAGCCCGCGGGAAAAGGATTTCCGATTGCTGGCAACCGTGTTGGGAGAGGGGTAGGCGTTCCCCGCCCAAGCCGCCGTCAATTTCGACCTCCGTCGTCATCCCCGCGAAGGCGGGGATAATTGTGGCTGACCTTGGTGAGAGGAGCCGTGCATTCAGCGAGAATTGATCCCCGCCTTCGCGGGGATGACGACCGAAATCTTACGCGCTGCGTCGTTCCGGACAGCCCCTTACCGCCAGCGCGCCGCCGCATCCTCGTCGTCGTGACGCGCCTCGACCCAACGCGAACCGTCGGCCGTCACTTCGCGCTTCCAGAACGGCGCTTCGGTCTTCAGCCGGTCGATCAGGCTCGCGCATGCCTCGAGTGCCGCGACCCGGTGACGCGCCGCGGTGCCGACGAACACCACCCGCTCGCCCGGCGCCATCGGCCCGACGCGGTGGACGATCGTCACGTTCAGCAAATCCCACCGCGTCGCGGCACCCTCGGCCAGCGCGGTCAACGCCGCCTCGGTCATGCCGGGATAATGTTCGAGATCGAGGACGCTCACTCCGTCATCGGCCCGGACGAGCCCGGTAAAACTCGCGACCGCCCCGGCCCCGTCCGCCTCGATTTCGGCCAACGCGGACGCGATATCGATGGGGTCGCGCTGGACAACGACCCGAATCATCCGCCGGTGACCGGGGGAAAGATCGCCACTTCCCTTGCATCGACGATGCTCGCGTCCAGCGGCACGAACGCCTGGTCGACCGCCGCGCGCAGCTTCGCACGGTCGTCGAACGCCTGCGCATGCGCCGCGCTGCCGGCCGCCAGCCAGTCGAGCAGCGCCGCGACCGTAGTCACCTCCGCCGGCGGTTCGACCCGCTCGCTACCCCGACCGACGTTTTCGCGCACCCAGGCGAAATAGAGCATCTCGAGCGCCATCAGCTGTCCATGTGGCGCAGGCCGACGCGCAGATAGTCCCAGCCGGTGATCATCGTCAGCGCTGCCGCGCCCCACAGGCTGGCGAGGCCGACGATCTTGACGAACGCCCAGCCCGGCAGCGCGCCCGCCAGGATCAGCGCGCCCAGCGACACGAGTTGCAGCGTCGTCTTCCACTTGGCGAGCGCCGATACCGGCACCGACACCTGGATGCCGCCCAGGAACTCGCGCAACCCGCTGACCATGATTTCGCGCAGCAGGATGACCATCGCCGCAATCAGGTGAATGCCGGTGATGATCGCGCGATCCTCGAATCGCGTGCCGACCAGCATCAAGATGACGGCGGCAACCATGATCTTGTCGGCGATCGGATCGAGGAACTGGCCGAGCTTGGACACCGTCCCCTGCGCGCGCGCCAGATAGCCGTCGAAATAATCGGTGATGCCCATCAGGCAGTAGAGCGCAAATGCCATTGCATAGCCCGCCTCCCACTGAGGCCACCACAGCAGCGCGACGAGCAGCGGCACGGTGACGATCCGCGACAGGGTCAGGAGGTTCGGAAGCGTAAGCATTGACGACGCTGGCTTACGCGCGGGCAGACGCGGGAGCAACCGGGGTTGAGGGAGGGTTGCGTCGAGGGGGGCCATCCTCGGTCGCCCCCCGGTTCGTCGACGCGCCCTGCCCTCGGCCGCGACAATGCGCGACAGTTGCAGGAGGTAGGAGCCTCGCGGGAGGACGCATCCGGCCGATCCGCCATTGCCGCCCCGCCCCACTCTCCGCTATTGCCCGCGGCGGGGACAATCGCTCGAGGCGTCGCGTAACATGTTCAATGCCCTCGGGCTTCTCAAGGAGCGGCGGTTCCTGCCGCTATTCGTCACGCAGTTCCTGGGCGCGTTCAACGACAATCTGTTCAAGACGGCGATGGTCCTGTTCGCGACCTATCAGATCTTCAATGACGCGGAGATGGAGGCGCATTTCAATGCGCTGGCGACAGGGCTCGCCATCCTGCCGTTCTTCCTGCTGTCCGCGCTGTCGGGGCAGCTTGCCGATACTTACGACAAATCGCGCATCATCCGGTTGGTAAAGACAGCCGAAATCTTCATCATGGTGTTCGGCGCCGCCGGGCTGCTCGCGGCAAAGGCCGGCTATACGTCGGTCGGCCTGGGCATGATGCTGGGTGCGGTGCTGATGCTCGGCACCCATTCGACCTTCTTCGGGCCGATCAAATACGCCATCCTGCCACAGCATCTGAAGGATCACGAAGTCCTGGGCGGCACCGGTCTGGTGGAAGCCGCGACCTATCTGTCGATTCTGATGGGCACGGTGCTCGCCGGCTGGATCGCGGTGGAGGCGGCGGCCGGGATGGTCATCATCGTTGCGCTGATCGGGTGGGTCACCGGTCGCCTGGTCCCCCCCGCCCCGCGCGTGGGGCCGCCACTGAAGATCAACTACAATCCGATCACCGCGTCCTGGCATCTGATCTCGGCGACGATGCACATCCGCCGCCTGTTCCTGGCGATCCTGGCGATCAGCTTCTTCTGGACGATCGGCAGCGTGCTGATCATCATCTTCCCGCCTCTGGTGAAAAACGTGCTGACCGCCGACGAAAAGGTCGCCAGCCTGGCGATCGCGATCTTCTCGGTCGGCGTCGCGATCGGCTCGGTCGCGATCAATGCGATGCTGAAGGGGCAGATTTCGGCGCGCTATTCACCGATTTCGGTCGTGGCGATGGGCGCCTTCGTCGTTGCCTTCTCGGTCGAGGCACGGATGTTCCAGCCGGCACCGCCGGGCCAGCTTTACGACGTCGCGACCTTCCTGACGCATTCGCAGTCGCTGATCATCATGGCCACGCTGCTCGCCATCGCGGTCGCCGGCGGGATGTTCGTCGTGCCGCTCTACGCGTTCCTGACCACGACGGTTACGAAGGACCAGACGGCGCGCACCGTGGCGGCGAACAATGTCGTCAACGCCGGCGCGATGACGGTCGGCGCGATCGCCGTGCTGGTCATTACCGGCTTCGGTGTGACACCGCAGGACATGCTGCTGCTGGTGGCGGCGATGTGCCTGTTCTCCGCCTGGCTGGCGCAGAAGCTGCACCGCGCCTGTGACTGAAGGCGGGCCCGCCCGGGTCCGCTGAAAATCATGCTGCGACGACGGCCGGAGCGCCGGCTACCAACAGGTCGCCCTCGTCAAGGCTCCCGCCGTCGCCGGAGCACAGGCCGGCGAGTGGCGATTGCTCCGACGCTAAGCGGCTTCACACCAGAAACGTATAGAAACACACGAAAAACGCCGTGAAGCTCAGCGCGAACAGCTTCAGGTCGTTGTCATCGCTCGTCACCGCTACCACGCGTTGCGGGGGGAGCGATCGGCGAAACGGGTGGCGTCGGGCTTCGTCGGTCAGGACAAGATAACGGCGTTTCATAGCCACCAGTTAACGCGCCGTTTACGATTTCGGCCATCCGGGATTTGCGGTTAACGGCCGTCCGATTTCGGCACGGCTGCCGAAATGGAGCGAACGGCGGCGCTACGCCCTGCCCTGAACACTGCGCCCCTTGCTTGACGACCCAAGCCTCTGTATGTCTCGCTTTGATACCGGTGTCATAGCCGGCAAAGAGCGGTCTGAGCCGCCAGAGAGAGTTGAGGAGGGGGCAGCCGCATGATCGCGCAAATCGCTTACAAGCCGCGTCGCGCTATCGTCGGCGACGTCAGGGCCGCCCGCGTCGGCGGCGCGCAGCATGTCGCCCCTGCCCTGCGCACGCCTCGGCACGCTGCCGTCACCGCACCCGCCATCGCTGTTTCGAACTGACGATCGCGCAGCCAGCGCGACGCACACATATCTGGGAGGATTTGATGAAAGCCCTGAAGACCGCTTCTCGCCTCGGCGCCACGTCCACGCTCGCGATTGCGGTCGCGGCGCTGTTCGGTCCGACGCCGGCGGACGCGCATGACGGCCCGACGCCTGCCGCAGCGGTCACCGTGCCGGTTCAGACGGGAACGCCCTCCCAGACTGTCCCGAGCCCGCAGGACGCGAGCGAAGGCGACATCGTCGTCACCGGTTACCGGGCCGCCCTGGAAAGCGCGATCGATACCAAGCGCATCGCGACCGTGCAGGTCGACGCGATCAATGCCGACGACATTGCCGACTTTCCCGACAATAACCTGGCCGAATCGCTGCAACGCCTTCCCGGCGTCTCGATCGATCGGGACAATGGCGAAGGGCGCGGCATTACGGTTCGCGGCCTGGGCGGCGACTTCAACCGCACTCGCCTGAACGGCTTGGAGGCGCTGGCAACCGCGGGGTCGAACGATGCGGGCACCAGCCCCAACCGCAGCCGCAGCTTCGATTACAACACCTTCGCCTCCGAACTCTTCAGTTCGCTGAAGGTCCAGAAGACGCCGTCGGCCGAAACCGACGAAGGCTCGCTCGGCGCCACGATCGACCTGCAGACCGGCCGGCCGTTCGACTATAAGAAGAGCACCTTCGCGCTATCGACCGAAGGCAGCTACCAGCAGAATTCGAAGAAATGGTCGCCGCGTATCGCCGGGCTGGCGTCGACGCGGTTCGCCGGCGGCGACATGGGAATCCTGATCTCGGGCGCCTACGCGAAGGCGCAGAACGAGCTCGACCAGTACGCCCGCGCGGCCGGCCAGTCGGACTATCTCTATCGCGGGACGCAATGGGCGGGGAACGAGAATCCCCAGCGCGCCGGCTTCGCGGCCCCGGCAGGTACGACGTTCGGCAGCGCCATCACCAACCCCGACGCCATAGCCTTCCAGACCGGGTCGGACGCCGCGGCCTATGCGAAGCTGTATCCCGGTGCGCCGTACAACACGGCCGGCCGCTTCGACGATTCGCTGGTTCGCATTCCGGCGCTTGCGACGCTGCAACAGCAGGACGTGAAGAACGAGCGCATCGGCCTGACCGCCGCCTATCAATGGCGGATCTCGAGCCGGACGCTGCTCAGCATCGACGGCGCCTACTCGCGCTTCAAGAACCGGTCGACGAACAATCAGATCTCGTCCGTCGGCCTGAACCGAAACAACACCAACGCCGCCTATAACACCGCCCCATCGGTCGGCGGTGCGCTGGCGCCCGGCGCGGGCCTGGCGATCACCGGATCGACCGGCTCGCGGGCGCTATATCCCGGCCTATGCACGCCCGCCGCGGGGAGCGATCTGGTCCCCGCGCAGGATTGCGGCCAGCAACTCTATGGCACCACCCCGGCATTTGCGACCGCGCTCGATCGCAACGGCAACCGGGTGACCTCGGTGCTGGCGCCCTCGGCCGTCGTGCCGGGCGCGTTGGCGGCAAGCGATCCGGCGGCGGCCAACATCTTCTCGACCAACCCGTTCAATCTCGATCCCTATGATTACTACAACAACCCGAATTCGGTCGGTTACATCCCTTCGATCAACCGCACCGCCTTCCGCGGCCAGTTGATCGGCCGCCCGGCGGTCGATGTGCTCGATGCCAATGTTTCAAACGGCGTCGCTGACTATCTCGTCCTGCGCAACGTCGATTTCCGCTCGGCGGCCGACCAGAGCGAATATACGACGGAGTTCAAGCAGGCATCGCTCAACCTGTCGCATCAGTTCACCGACACGTTCAAGGCCGTGTTCATCGGCGGCATGTCCGAATCGACGAACAATACGCAAGGCCTGCTCGTCGAATTCAACCGCATGGATAGCCCCAACAACTTCGTCTACGACGAACGGGGCGGCGGCGACATGCCCAAGATCGACTTCGGCTTCAATGCCGCCGATCCCAATGCCTGGGAAGTCGTCAAGGGCTTCTCGGCGATCCGCCATTACCAGCGCAAGGTGAAGAACACCTACAAGCAGGGGAAGATCGACTTCGATTGGCAGGTGAACGACGAATTCAATCTTGGGTTCGGCGGGAATTATCGCGAGTTCGGGTTTGAAACGTCACTGGCGGAACGCAACAACGACCTGCTCAATCCGACATTGAAGGAAGCCGGCGCCACCGTCGCGTCCGTCAGCAAGGTCGTCAATTTCGGACAGGGGCTGAACGTGCCGGAGGGCACGGCCTCGCAATTCATCGTGCCGACGATCGCCGGGTTCCAGAACCTGTTCGACTTCACCTGCGACTGCGTCAACAAATGGGGTGACTGGCGCCTGACGACGCGGCGCAACGGCGGGCGTGAGAATTTCTCGGTCACCGAAAAGGATACCGGGCTCTACTTCCAGGCCGACTGGAACACGACGATCTTCGACATTCCGTTCCGCGGCAATGCCGGCACCCGCATCGCGATCACCGACGTGACATCGAACGGCACCACGACGGCCGGCCGCCCGATCGTCGGCACCAATCGCTATACCGATTACCTGCCGTCGATGAACCTGGTGTTCGAACCCCTGCCCGACGTCATCGTTCGGTTCGCGGTATCGAAGGTGATGGCGCGTCCGCTGCTCGGCAATCTGTCGCCGACCATCACCGCGATTTCGGTTCCGAACGACGGCAACAACGTCGGCGCGACGCTGACCGTCGGCAATCCGAAGCTCAAGCCGTTCCGCTCGACCAACCTCGACCTCAGCTACGAATGGTATTTCGCGCGTGGCGGCCTGTTCTCGGTCGCGTTGTTCCAGAAGGATATCGAAAGCTTCCCGCAGACGATCCTGTTCACCGCGCCGCTCAGCCAGTTTGCGGATGCCGAGACGATCGCGGCGATCCGCGCGCAATTCACCAACGCGGCGCAGATCGCATATCTCGACGCGAACAACCCCTTTACCGCACGCCAGTTCGCCGATGCGCCCGGCGGCTATCTGCGCGGCGTCGAAGTCAGCTACCAGCAGAACTTCACCTTCCTGCCGGGATTCCTCAAGAACTTCGGCGCGCAGCTGAACTACACCTACATCAAGTCTCAGCTGAACTATATTCTCGACCCCGGCGTGCAGAATGCGCAGGGTGTACAGGTGACGCCGCAGGTGTTGGGCCGTGGTCCGTTCCTGGGTGTTTCGCCCCAGGCGGTCAACGCGACCCTCTTCTACGAAACGAAGAAGTTCCGGGCCCGTGTCTCGGGTGCCTATCGCAAGGGCTACAGCACGCAATATCCGATCGCATCGGGGCCGTGCGCACCCGGCCTGCAGAGCATTCCGGCCAATCCGTCGATTGCAGGCACGGAATGCAACGGTCCGCTGGTCAACGACTTCGTGTCTTCCCGCTCGACGCTGAACGTCGATGCGTCGACGAGTTACAAGTTCACCGATTGGTTCTCGATCACCGCCGAGGGTCTGAACCTGACCAACCAGACCAGCAACCGCTACGCCTATGAAGCGCGCAACGTCGTAACCCAATATGCCAGCTCGGGCCCGATCTATCGCATCGGCGCGCGGTTCAAATTCTGACGCGATCGGACGAGACGACACGATGACCCTCACCCGCCGCGACGCCGTTCTGACCGCTGGTACCGCTGCTATCGCTGCAGCGCTGCCGGCATCCGCGACGGCGCAGCGGCGGGGGACCGCTCCGGATTGGAAGCGCGGGCTCGACAATCAGCGGGTCGCCGACCTGGGCGACGGCCGCTTCCTCAACCCGCTGATGGCCGGCGACCATCCCGACCCCACGATCCTGAAGGACGGGGCGGATTACTACATGACCTTCTCGACCTTTGATTCCTATCCGGGTCTGGTCATCTGGCATTCGCGCGACCTGCTGAACTGGGTGCCGATCACCGCGGCGCTGACGAAGAACATCGGATCGGTCTGGGCGCCCGAACTCGCCAAGCATAAGGGCCGCTATTTCCTCTATATCCCGACCAAGAACCCGACGACCAACTGGGTGATCTGGGCCGACGACATCCGGGGGCCGTGGAGCGAGCCCGTCGACCTGAAGCTGCCCGCGCATATCGACCCCGGCCATGCCGTCGGGGAGGACGGCAGTCGCTGGCTGTTCCTGTCGGGCGGTGACCGGGTCCGCTTGTCCGACGACGGCCTCTCCCGCGTCGGTGAGCCCGAGCATGTCTACGACCCCTGGCGCTATCCGAACGACTGGGACGTCGAAGGCTTCAGTCCCGAAGGGCCAAAGGTGCTGCGGCACAAGGGCTGGTTCTACCTGATCCTCGCGGTCGGCGGGACGGCCGGGCCGCCGACCGGCCATATGGTCATCGCCGCACGCTCGCGGTCGATCCATGGGCCGTGGGAGAATTGCCCGCACAACCCGATCGTCCGCACGACCGACCCGGCCGAGAAATGGTGGTCACGCGGCCATGCGACGCTGGTCGAGGGGCCGGCGGGCGACTGGTGGAGCGTCTATCACGGGTACGAGAACGGCTATTGGACGCTCGGGCGCCAGACCCTGCTCGATCCGGTCGAATGGACCGCGGACGGCTGGTTCCGGATGACGGGCGGCGACCTGTCCCGCCCCCTTGCCGCGCCCAAGGGTGGCCGAAAAGTCGGTCCGCACGGCCAGGCGCTGAGCGACGACTTCCGTGACCTGGCGATCGGCAGCAAATGGAATTTCTTCAAACCTGCCGCGGACGAACGCACCCGCGCGCGGGTCGAGAACGGTGCGCTGGTGCTGGCGGCACGCGGTGCGGCGCCGTCGTCGTCCTCTCCGCTCCTGCTGATCGCGGGAGACCAGGCCTATCAGTTCGAATGCGATATCGAAATCGCGCCGGGTGGCACCGCCGGGCTGATCCTGTTCTACGACGAGAAGCTCTATTGCGGGCTGGGCTTCGACGAGAAACGCTTCGTCACGCACCAGTACGGCATCGAACGCGGCCGCCCCGCCAACCCGCATGGCCGCCGGATGCGGATGCGGGTGACCAACAACCGGCATATCGTCAGCTTCCACACGTCCAGCGACGACGGACGGACTTGGACGCGGTTCGACCGGGGCATGGAAGTGTCGGGCTACCACCACAACGTTCGCGGCGGCTTCCTGATGTTGCGCCCGGGGCTGTATTCGGCCGGTCAGGGCGAAGCGAAGTTCCGCGATTTCCGGTTTCGGGCGCTGTAGAGTTAGAGCGCTACGTTTGAAGCAAGCCCCTCCCCTTCAGGGGAGGGGTTGGGGTGGGGCGGTGCCGCAGGCTAATCGCTCGCGGATAGGCCCACCCCCAACCCCTCCCCTGAAGGGGAGGGGTGAAAATGTCCCGCCTGCACAGGAGCACCAGGCCAGTTGCAATGTTGGAATTCATTTGCTTCGACGAGGAAGCCGCTCAAACGGCCACCGCTCCTTGAACCCGTGAAGCCGTCACCCACGCCGGAAGGCGCGAGCGCTCGTCCAAAAGTGACAAAGGTGACAAAAGTGACGAAGGCTGACGAATTGACCGCAGTATCGCAACTTTAGCGAGGGCAAAGGCCTCAGTGCGCCGAGGCTCCCGCCGCACCGATTCCCGTCTCCTGCCGCACCTGTTGCGCCGCGAACCCGTCGCGGTCCACCGCCGCCCGGCCGCTACGATCGGTCACCGACACCAGCCAGATGACGAAGAACGCCACCGGCATCGAGAAGATTGCCGGTGAGCCATAGGGGAAGATCGCCTCCGGATAGCCGAGCACCTTCACCCACACCGCCGGCGACAGCACCGTCAGCACGAACGCCAGCACCACGCCGCTCAGGCCGCCCGCGACCACGCCACGGGTCGTACAGCCGCTCCACAGCAGCGACAGCAGCAGCACCGGGAAATTGCCCGACGCCGCCAGCGCGAACGCCAGGCTGACCATGAAGGCGACGTTCTGTTTCTCAAACGCGATGCCCAACGCAATGGCGACCGCGGCGAGCACGAGCACGGTGATCCGCGACACGCGCAGCTCGGATGCCGTATCGGCAGCGCCGCGCTTGAACACGCTGGCATAAAGGTCGTGACTCACCGCCGACGCGCCCGACAGGGTCAGCCCGGCAACGACCGCCAGGATCGTCGCGAAGGCGACCGCGGAGATGAAGCCGAGGAACAGATTGCCGCCGACCGCCTGCGCCAGATGGATCGCCGCCATGTTGGTGCCCCCGCGCAGGGCGCCGTCTGCGTCCAGGAAGCCGGGATCGGTCGCGACCAGCACGATCGCACCGAACCCGATGATGAAGGTCAGGCAGTAGAAATAGCCGATCCACCCCGTCGCCCACAGCACCGAGGTCCGCGCTGCCTTGGCATCTGGCACGGTGAAGAAGCGCATCAGGATATGCGGCAGGCCGGCTGTGCCGAACATCAGCGCCATGCCGAGCGAAATTGCGCTGATCGGATCCTTGATGAACCCGCCCGGCCCCATGATCGCCGACGTGCCCTTCACTTCGACCGCGCGGGCGAACAGGGCCTCTGGTGAAAAGTTGAAGCGCCACAGCACGGCGATGGCGATGAAGCTCGCCGCGCCCAGCAACAGCGCGGCCTTCACGATCTGGACCCAGGTCGTCGCGGTCATGCCGCCGAACAGGACGTAACAGGTCATCAGCACGCCGACGATGCCGACCGCGTAAGGATAGGGCAGGCCGAACAGCAGTTTGATCAGCTGCCCGGCCCCGACCATCTGCGCGATCAGGTAGAACAGCACGACCGCCAGCGTCGAGATCGCAGCGAAGGTCCGGACCGGCGTCTGCGCGAAGCGGAAAGAGGCGACGTCGGCGAAGGTGAAGCGGCCCAGGTTCCGCAGCCGCTCCGCCATCAGGAACAGCAGGATCGGCCAGCCGACCAGAAAGCCGATCGAATAGATGAGGCCGTCATAGCCATCCGTATAGATCTGCGCCGAAATGCCCAGGAACGAGGCCGCCGACATATAGTCGCCCGCGATCGCCAGGCCGTTCTGGAACCCGGTGATCCCGCCGCCGGCGGTGTAGAAATCGGCTGCCGTCTTGGTCCTGCCGGCCGCCCAGCGGGTGATGCCCAGCGTCGCGACCACGAAGGCGCCGAACATCGCGATCGCGGTCCGGTTGGTCGCCTGCTGCACGGCCGGGGCGACGGCGTGGGCCGACGCCGCGGTGGCCGCGCAGATCAACGCGGCGGCGATCAGCCAGCGCGGGCTCATGCGTCATGCTCCGCACGGATGGCCGCCAGGTCCGCATCGAACTCGCCATTGGCGCGACGAACATACAGGCCGGTCAGTACGATCGACAGAATGATGAGGCCGAGTCCGACAGGAATGCCGATCGACGTCGCCCCGCCCGACAGCGACGCGCCAAGCAGCGGCTTGTCGAAGGCGACGAGCCCGATGAACCCGAAATAGGCGATCAGGATGACGATGGTCAGGACCGTCGCAAACCGTCCCCGCCGCTTCAACAGCGCGCGATACCGCGGATCGCGAACGATCGCTTCGTGACTGGCCATCCAACACCCCTCCTTTTTGTCCGACAATACTTAAGGTCGGCGCGGAGGGAAGTGATTTTACGTCGAAAGGCGTCGGCGGTCCGTCAGACGGCGCGGCGTCCGAAACCGGCGGCCGGGCGGCGCTCGACGAGCGGGCTCGTTTCGCGTTCGAGCAGGCTCAGCGTTTCCTCGAACAAGGCTCGAAGGCCGGCCACATGCTCCAACGCCTCCTGCGGCGTGTCGTGGGTTTCGACACAGTCGCGGGCGATCGTCTCGATCGCCTCGGCGCGGACGGACAATAGCTCGGCGCCGAACTGCGCCGATTCGCCCTTCAGCGTGTGCGCCGGAATGACCATTGCGGCCGCATTGCCGGCGCGCATTGCGGCTTCGATCGCCGCGACCGACTTCTCACCATCCTCGCGGAAATAACCGAGAATGCGCACGAAATTCGCACCGAGTTCGACCCGCGCCGCCGCGAGCGCCCGCCAGTCGATCACCGCTGCTTCAGGAATTCCGGTCACCATATGCCCACTCCGCGGTGCGCCATTGCACCGGTCCTTTCCGCCGTTTTAGGGGGTGGGAGTAAACAGCTCGTTGATTTCAAGAGGGTTGCACAAAACGAAATCGATCGGTGGCTAGCGTTTCGACCGACCAGCCCGCCGCCGAGGCGACCGCGGCGAGCTCGCGCGGCGCGATCGGATCGTCGGCCAGCACCTCCACCGCACCCTCCGCTGTCCGCAACGCCTTCGCCAGCCGCAACGCCGGCCAGGGACAGCGCATGTCCCGCGCGTCGATCACCACCGCGCCGGTCAGTCCTTGCTGTGATCGAACGGGTTCTTCGGCGCGCGCATCGTCAGGCGCACCGGCACCGCGCCGAAGTCGAATTCCTTGCGCAGCCCGTTGACGAGGTAGCGACGATAGCTTTCCGGCAGCTGGTCGACCCGGGTGCCGAACAATACGAAGCTGGGCGGGCGGGTCTTCACCTGCGTGACGTAGCGCGCCTTGATCCGCTTGCCGCCAGGCGCCGGCGGCGGGTTGGCTTCGATCGCGCGTTCGAACCACCGGTTGAGCTGGCCGGTCGACACGCGGCGCGACCAGGCCTCGCGCGTCTCGAATGCGACTTTCAGCAGCACGTCGATGCCCTTGCCGGTCGCGCCCGACACGGTCAGCACGGGCACGCCCTTCACCTGCGCCAGTCCTTCGTCGAGTGCGGCCTTGATCCCGTTGAACAGGCTGGAGGCGTTTTCGGCCACGTCCCATTTGTTCAGCGCGATCACCAGCGCGCGGCCCTCCTGCAGCGCACGGTCGGCGATCTTCAGATCCTGGACTTCCAACCCGCGCGTGGCGTCGATCATCAGCACGACGACTTCGGCGAAATCGACGGCCCGCAGCGCATCCATTACCGACAGCTTCTCGAGCTTTTCCTGCACC
The DNA here is from genome assembly GCA_016937575.1 of Roseomonas aeriglobus. Lineage (NCBI taxonomy): Bacteria > Pseudomonadati > Pseudomonadota > Alphaproteobacteria > Acetobacterales > Roseomonadaceae > Muricoccus > Muricoccus aeriglobus. Next base: position 2,104,949 of record JAFHKN010000002.1, read on the forward strand.
CGCGCCTTCTTGCGCATGCCGGCGGTGTCGATCAGGCGCACGGCGCGGGGCCCGTCGGGGCCGTGCCAGGTCCAGTCGATCGCGATCGAATCGCGTGTGATGCCGGCTTCCGGCCCGGTGATCAGGCGATCCTGCCCCAGGATCCGGTTGATGAGCGTCGATTTGCCCGCATTGGGGCGGCCGACGATCGCCAGCTTCAACGGTGCGTCGGGCGATTCGGGATCCTCCTCCGCGACCTCGTCCTCATCGCGCTCGACGTGCGGGCGCAGCGCCTCGAACAGCTCGACGATGCCTTCACCATGTTCGGCCGACAGCTGGACCGGTTCGCCGAAGCCCAGCGCCATCGCCTCGATCACCCCGGTTTCACCTGCGCGCCCTTCGGCCTTGTTGGCGACCAGCACGATCGGCGTGTCGGTGCCGCGCAGCCAGCGGGCGATTTCCTCGTCGAGCGGCACGACGCCGGCGCGAGCGTCGACCATGAACAGCGCGACGTCGGCATCCTCGACCGCCGCTTCGGTCTGGACGCGCATCCGGCCCGGCAACGTCGCGACGTCCTTGTCCTCGAAGCCTGCCGTGTCGACGATGCGGAAATCCATGCCGAGCAGGGTCGCGTCGCCTTCGCGCCGGTCGCGGGTGACGCCGGGCTGATCATCCACCAGCGCCAGCCGCTTGCCGACCAGGCGGTTGAACAGCGTCGATTTGCCGACATTGGGACGCCCGATGATGGCGACGGTGGGAAGGGGCATGGGTTTCTAGCAATCCGACAACGGGTACGTGCGCACCCTTAACACCGTTCGGCCCGAACGGAAAAATGGCAGAACCCCGATCGCTTTCGCAACCGGGGTCCGCATAGAAGAACCGGGAGGTCGAAGATCACCGATAGGCGACCAGCGTCCCTTCTTCCGACAACAGATACAGCGTCTGGTTGGCGACGATCGGCGACAGGCTAAAGACTGCCTTTTTCGCCGACAGGGTCGTCTGCACGGTGCCATCGGTGACCGATGCGGCGACGATCTCACCCAGCGAGTTCGCCAGCCAGAGCTTGTTGCCAGCGAGCACCGGCCCCACCCAGGACACCGGGTCCTTCTGCGTCTTCTTCTTTTCGACGCGATATTTGCGCAACTGGCTGATCCAGCGGATCTTGCCCGACGCGCGCGCCAGACAGATCAGCCGGGCATCGTCGGTGACGACGAAGATCCATTCGCCCGACACCCACGGCGTCGCGATGCCGGCGAGATTCTGTTCCCACAGCCGCTGACCGCTCAGCACATCGAGCGCGACCATACGGCCGCCCTGGCCGATCGCGTAGATCTTGCCCTGGTCGATTACCGGTTCGGCGTCGATGTCCGACAGCGCCGACACGCTGGTCGACATGCTCGAGCGCGACAGGGCATCGGCCCACAAAGTCCGGCCATTCTCGTAGCGATAGGCGTTGAGCTCTCCGCTCGAGAAGCCTGCGACGACGGTGCCCTGCGCCGCGGCCGGTGCGGCCACGCCGAATACGCCCTGCGATTCGAGGCTTCCCGACGACGTCCAGGCGATCTTGCCGTCCGACTGGTTCAGCGCGAACAGCTGGTTGTCCTGGCTGAGCACGTACACCTGATCGTTGGCGAGCGTGGGCGCTCCGCGCAGGGGACCGCCCGGCTTCGCGCGCCACAGTTCGGCGCCGGTGTTCGCGTCGAACGCGACGACATCGCCCAGGCCGTTGGTGGCAAAGGCCTTGCCGCCCTCGACGCTGACGCCGCCGCCGAAGCGCGCCTTGGTATTTTCCTCGCCCTTCACGGTCTGCGCGGTCCACAGCGTCGCGCCGGTGTCGGCGGTATAGGCGTGGACGGCACCGGCGGTGTCGGTGACATAGAGCTTGCCGCCCTCGACAACCGGGGCGGCGGCCAGGCGCGTGCGCTTGTCGCCGCCGGGGATCTCGATCGACCAGGCGCGCGACGGCGTTTCGGCCAGTGCGACATGCCCCATCGCCTTGGCGGCATTGCCACCCGGCTGGGTCCAGGCGTCGTTGGCGACCGCCAGCGGCACGACGACCTCGATGTTCGCGATGGTCCGATCGATGTCGATCGAATTCTCGGTCATCAGGATCGGCACGCGATCGCCGAGCACCGGCGTCTTCTTCGCCGAGCCCTTGAAGATGCCGCAGCCACCCAGGCTGACGATCAGCGCGATCGCCGCGGTGGTCTTAACGTACGACTTCATCCTGCCTTCTTTTCCTCAGCTTGGTCGACGGCATCGACACCCAGAACACCCGCCATCTGAACCGCGCGTTGACGGATCGAGGCAGGGACATTTTCATCGCGCGCGATTTCGCCGAACATTCGGCCGGCCAGGTCGCGGCGGTTCATCCGCAGATGCGCCACAGCGGTCATCTCGCCCGCCGAGCCGTAATAGGGATTGCCCTTCACCGCCAGCGGGCGAAGCCGGTCGATCACGACCTGCGGCTGCAGCGTATCATATTCGGCCAGCGTCTGGCGGACGAGCGCCAGATTACGCAGTGGTTCGGCGTTGCCGCTGTCTCCGGCGACTTCCGCGAACAGCTTCGCCGCGGTCTTCAGGTCGTCCTTCTGCAGCGCGATGTCGGCCTGGGTGAACTTGGCGAGCGCAGCATAGCCCTCGGTTCCGTTCTTCGCGAGATCGGCGAGGATCGGCGCGGCCTTGTCCGGCTGCTGGTTGCCCAGCGCATCCATCGCCTGGTTGAACTTGATGCCCTGTTCGCCGGCGACGTTCTTCTGATGCGACTGCCACCACAGCCAGCCGGCCAGCGCCACCAGCGCGGCGACGATCACGGCGACGATGACGATGCCCCAGCGCTTCCACAGCTTGATCGCTTCCTCGCGACGCAGCTCCTCGTCGACCTCGCGCAGGAAGGCTTCGTTCGATTGCGGGGTCAACGCCACGTAAAGTCACTCCAAACGGCAAACTCGCGCGCTGCCTTAGCGGCGATGCAGGGGAAACGAAAGCGGCGCCTTGTCAGGCCTTGGGACGATAGACCTGCCCGTCGCCGGGGAAGCTGCGTGCGCGCACTTCGTTTGCATAGGCGTCGACCGCGGCGGAAATGCGGCCGGCAATGTCCTCATAAGTCTTCACGAAGCGCGGCGTGCGTTCGAACAGGCCCAGCATGTCCTCGGTCACCAAGACCTGCCCGTCACACATCGCAGAGGCGCCGATGCCGATGACGGGGCACCCGACCGCGGCGACGATCTCGTTGGCCAGGCTTTCCATCACCCCTTCGACCACGAGGGCGAAGGCGCCAGCCTCGGCGATGGCCCTGGCATCCGACAGGATCTTTGCCGCCTCCACATCGCTACGCCCGCGCGCGCCATAGCCGCCCAGGGCGTTGACCGCCTGCGGGGTCAGGCCGACATGGCCGCATACCGGGATCCCGCGCTGCGAAAGGAAAGCGACGGTCGGCGCCATTGCCGCCCCGCCCTCCAACTTCACCGCCGCCGCGCCGGTTTCCGCCATGATCCGCGCAGCGCTGGCAAACGCCTGCTCGGGCGAGGCTTCGTAGCTGCCGAAGGGCATGTCGATGACGACGACCGAATGATAACTACCGCGCACGACCGCGGCGCCATGCGCGCACATCATGTCGAGCGTGACGGACAGCGTCGAGGGCAGACCGTAGATCACCTGCCCCAGGCTGTCCCCGACCAGCAGCATGTCACAGTGCGGGTCGAGCAGCTGCGCCATCCGCGCGGTGTACGCCGTCAGCATGACGATCGGATCGCCGCCCTTGCGCCCCTGGATCGCGGGCACGGTCAGCCGCTTCATCGGCGCGGGCGTGGGGTTCGCGCGGCTGGTCGCGGTGTCGAGGGTGAAGGTCGTGGACATGGTTAAAAGGGGCCTACGCTTCGGGGTCCGCCGGGTCCAGCGCGGGAAGCGCCGCGGCCAAAAGTTGCGATACCGCGGTCAATTCGTCAGCCTTCGTCACCTTTGTCACTTTTGACGATCGGATGCGGTGCGAGGAATCCGTCTGAGCCATCCGACAGGGTGAAGCAGATTGCAGCCATGTAGGAAAATGATTTTTTACGCCCAATCCTCCCCTGCAAGGGGAGGTGGCAGGCCGAAGGCCTGACGGAGGGGTGTCCCGCTATCCGAAGAGCTTTACACCCCTCCGACGCGCTTCGCGGGCCACCTCCCCTTCCAGGGGAGGACAAGACTTAGCCGATCCACCCGCGCCGGATCGCCAGCCCGGCGAGCCAGACCTGAAACAGCGCGACCACCAGGATGACGATCGGAAACCCCGCCGCCACCGCGACGCCGCGCACCGCGATCATGTCGGTCATCACGAACAGCCAGCCGAATTGGATGACAACCGCGACCAACGAAACGACATAGAACGACCGCGCCACCCGCGAGCGCATCAACAGCGCGACGCTGCCCATGAAGCCCATGCCGGTCGCCACCGCATACACAATGTTGTACCACGCCGGCAGTGCGGCATAGAGCGCGCGGTAATAGTCGTCCGCCGGCCCCATCGCGTCGGCGCCCAGTCGGAACTGCTGGATACAGGCGAACACGCCCATCGCGCCCCACAGCGCCAGCAGCACCGCCACGAGCCAGAACCACGCCGGCGCCTTTGCGCGACCGATTGCCATGATATCCAATCCTCCCCAAATCCCACGGGAAGCGTATCGGAACGCAGGCGTTTCGACCAGACCGCCAGCAACGACGGGTCAGGCGAAGGCCGCGTCGTAGAGCTCCGGCTTGAACCCGACGAGCAACGCCCCTGCCCCCTCCACCACCGGCCGCTTGATAAGCGAGGGCTGCGCGACCATCAGTTCGATCGCCTTGGCCTGATCCAGATCGGCGCGATCGGCGTCGGGCAGTTTGCGGAACGTCGTGCCGGCGCGGTTGAGCAGCTTTTCCCAACCGACTTCGTCCGCCCAGGCGGTTACCTTGTCGCGATCGGCGCCGAGTTTCTTGTAGTCGTGAAAGGTGTAGGCGATGGCGCGGGAGTCGAGCCACGTCCGGGCCTTCTTCACGGTGTCGCAATTGGGGATGCCGTAGAAGGTAAGAGTCATGGCGCTTTCATTTCGAGATGTCGGATGGTCGGCGGCGAGGTCGCGGCGTTGGATAATCCGCTGGCAGAAGTCCGACCCTTTTTAGTGAGGCGACCTCTTCACTCTCTAGGAAGGAATGCTGGAAGCTCAGTCCATCGTGCTGCCAGCCGGCCAGTATCAACCCACGATCGCCCTTGACCAATGTCGCTCGATTACAGGCGCTTCTGCTTGAAACGCCTTGTAAGATCTGTCCTTTTTTCATCGATCCGAGAAAGACGTTTCCGACTTTCAGCCTCCACCTGCCGGGAATGTCGTTTTGCAGGATTTCGGCCTCGAAGATTTGACCGAGCCGGCGCACCGACGCGAGCATCGCGCCGTCAAACTGATCTTGAGAAATCTGCTTTGATGTCGGCACGATGAAACACGCCGCACTATGACTGCTCAGGAACGGCTGAAGCGCCGCTAGGGTCAGGACCCATTGATGTGGGAGGCGCGATCTGATTCAGGCTCCGTGAGGAGAGAGTGGATGAGCGACCTGTACTGGCTGACGGATGAGCAGATGGCGCGTCTGCAACCGTTCTTTCCCAAGAGCCATGGCAAGCCTCGGGTCGATGATCGGCGGGTGCTCAGCGGCATCATTTTCGTCAATCGCAACGGGCTACGCTGGTGTGATGCACCGAAGGACTATGGGCCGCACAAGACGCTCTACAATCGCTGGAAGCGGTGGAGCGAGAGGGGTATTTTCCTGCGAATGATGGAAGGTCTCGCGGCAGCGGAGGCCGTGCCGAAGACCGTCATGATCGACGCGACCTACCTGAAGGCACACCGCACGGCATCGAGTCTGCGGGTAAAAAAGGGGATCTCGGCCGTCTGATCGGCCGCACGAAAGGCGGCATGAACACCAAACTGCACGCCGTCAGCGATGCGGACGGGCGGCCCTTGAGCTTCTTCATGACCGCCGGGCAGGTCAGCGACTACACCGGCGCGGCAGCCTTGCTCGACGATCTGCCGAAAGCACAGTGGCTGCTTGGCGACCGTGGTTATGATGCCGATTGGTTCAGAGACGCCCTGGAAGCCAAAGGCATCCAGCCCTGCATCCCGGGCCGCAGATCGCGCAACGAGCCGGTCAGATACGACAAGCGCCGCTACCGGCGCCGCAGCCGCATCGAGATCATGTTCGGCCGTCTGAAGGATTGGCGCCGCGTCGCAACTCGCTACGACCGCTGCCCAACCGTCTTCTTCTCTGCCGTCGCCCTCGCGGCCACCGTCATCTTCTGGCTATGACCAATGAGTCCTGACCCTAAAGCGAAACCAATAGTGCGTAAGGCAATCATCATTCTCGCCGCGCTTTCGAAACGCCCGTTAATAACGGTCGCGAAAGAATGTACTCACTCGACGTCGTTGAGAAAACGCCCAAACGTGACGACCGCTTGCCGCTCCAACCCCAGCGCCTCGTAAAATCGCGCCGCCGCCTCATTCCCCTCGCGGACCATCAGTTGCAGCTTCGGCGCTTCCCGCGCCACTAGCCAGTTCTCCGCCGCCGCCATCAGCGCGCGGCCGAGGCCGCGGCGGCGGGATACGGGGTGGACGGCGACATAATACACCCATCCGCGGTGGCCGTCGAAGCCGACCATGACCGATCCGACGACGCGCTCGCCGTCGCGCACCACCAGCACTGCGGAGGTCGCGCCGCTGACGGCTTGCACGAAGTCGCGGTCAGGGTCGTTCCACGGCCGCGTGAGGTCGCAGGCGCGCCACAGGGCGACGACCGCCTCGCGGTCGTGCGTCGTCGCGGCCTCAACCTGCGGCGCGGCAGCTGTTCGCTGCCGAGCGACCGGGCCGGGCTCGCGCCCCGCGCGATCCCGAGTCCCGGTCACTCCCACTCGATGGTGCCGGGCGGCTTCGACGTATAGTCGTACACCACTCGATTAACGCCCTTCACCTCATTGACGATCCGCGTCGCGACCCGCGGCAGGAAGTCGCCGGGGAAGCCGAACACCTCGGCCGTCATGCCGTCGGTCGAGGTGACCGCACGCAGCGCCAGCACGCTGTCATAGGTGCGGCCGTCGCCCATCACGCCGACCGTGCGGACCGGCAGCAGCACCGCGAAGGCCTGCCAGATCGCATCGTACAGCCCGGCGTTGCGGATTTCCTCGAGGTAGATGGCATCGGCCTTGCGCAGGATGTCGCAGCGTTCGCGCGTCACTTCGCCGGGGATGCGGATCGCCAGGCCGGGTCCGGGGAACGGGTGGCGGCCGACGAAGATGTCGGGCAGGCCCAGTTCGCGGCCGAGGTCGCGGACTTCGTCCTTGAACAGCTCGCGCAGCGGCTCGACGAGCTTCATGTCCATGCGTTCGGGCAGACCACCGACATTGTGGTGGCTCTTGATCGTCACAGACGGGCCGCCGGTGAAGCTGACGCTTTCGACCACGTCCGGGTAGAGCGTGCCCTGCGCCAGGAATTCGGCGCCGCCGATCTTCTTCGCCTCGGCCTCGAACACGTCGATGAAGGTCTTGCCGATGAACTTGCGCTTGGCCTCGGGGTCGGTGACGCCGGCCAGACCCGAGAGGAACAGCGTGGACGCATCCACATGGACCAACGGGATGTTGTAGTGGCCGCGGAACAGGCTGACGACCTGATCGGCCTCGCCCGAGCGCATCAGGCCGTGGTCGACGAAGACGCAGGTCAGCTGCTCGCCGATCGCTTCGTGGATCAACACCGCCGCCACCGCCGAGTCGACACCGCCGGACAGGCCGCAGATCACGCGGCCCTTGCCGACCTGCGCGCGGATTTCCTGGATCTTGGTCTGGCGGAACTCGGCCATCGTCCAGTCGCCGGCCAGACCCACAACATGGCGCGCGAAATTGGCGATCAGCTTGCCGCCGTCGGGGGTGTGGACGACTTCCGGATGGAACTGCATCGCATAGATGCGGCGCGCGTCGTCGGCGATGATCGCGTAGGGCGCGCCGGGGCTGGAGGCGACCGCGCGGAAGCCCGGCGCGAGCTCGGTCACCTTGTCGCCGTGGCTCATCCACACCTGATGCGTGTCGCCTTCGCTCCACAGCCCGTCGAACAGGCTGCAGCCGTCCGAGACTTCGACGAACGCCTTGCCGAATTCCCCGCTGTTGCCCTTGTCGACCTGACCGCCGAGCTGTGCGGTCAGCGCCTGCTGGCCGTAGCAGATGCCGAGCATCGGGAGCCCTGCATCGAGGATCGCCTGCGGGATGCGCGGGCTTCCCTCGTCCACAACGGAAGCGGGACCGCCCGACAGGATGACGCCCTTGGGCTGCATCCGCGCAAACGCAGCTTCAGCGGAGGTGAAGGGCGCGATTTCGGAATAGACCCCCGCCTCGCGCACGCGGCGCGCGATCAGCTGGGTTACCTGGCTGCCGAAATCGACGATGAGGATGGAATCGGGATGGTCGACCATGCGCCCATCTAGCGGGTCGGGCGCGGGGGGCAAGGGTTCAGGCAAGCACTGCCATGTCGTGACGCTTGGCAATCCCGCGGCAACTTTTGGACGCTAAACTTCCGGGATGCCGCACCGCAAGCGCCTGCGCTCCCTTGATGAGTTTGAGCCACTGCCTTGGCACAGACACGTCCGGCCGAAATTGCTGACCGCGCCGTTTATCGTTTACATGCTAACTGCGGCTGCGATTGGAGGCCTGATTGGCTTCCAGCTATAGGCGGCCTGAATGTCGTGAAAGGCCGCTGCACGATGCTGTGCAGCGGCCTTTTCGCGTCACCGCACCGGTTTCACTTCCATGCCGGTCCACTTCGCCGAGAAGGCCCACAGGTCGGCGGCTTCCTCGATGATCTTGTCGGTCGGCTTGCCCGATCCGTGGCCGGCGCGGGTTTCGATGCGGACGAGGTGCGGCTTGGGGCCGATATCGGCATTCTGGATCGCCGCGGCGTATTTGAACGTGTGGCCGGGGACCACGCGGTCGTCGGTATCGGCGGTCGTCGCCAGGATCGCCGGATAGGTCACGCCCGAACGGACGTTATGGTAGGGCGAATATTTGTACAGCGTCTTGAAATCGGCCTCCTTCGACGGATAGCCGTAATCGTCGACCCAGTAGCGGCCCGAGGTCCAACGGTCGAAGCGGGTCATGTCCATCACGCCCACCGCCGGCAGCGCGGCGGCGAACAGGTCCGGGCGCTGGTTGATGACCGCGCCCACCAGCAGGCCGCCGTTCGATCCGCCCTGAATGACCGTTTTCTGCGGGGACGAGATGCCTTGCTTGTCGAGATATTCGGCCGCGGCGATCATGTCGTCGAACACGTTCTGCTTGTTCTGCAGGCGGCCGGCGTCGTGCCACGCCTTGCCGTATTCGCCACCGCCGCGCAGGTTCGGCTGGGCGATCACCCCGCCCTGCTCCATCCACGCGATGCGGGTCGCCGAGAAGCTGGGCAGCAGCGACACGTTGAACCCGCCATAGCCGTACAGGATCGTCGGCGCCGGGCCCTTCAACCCCTTCTTGTGGATGATGAACATCGGAATCTTCGTGCCGTCCTTCGACGGGTAGAAGACCTGTTTCACTTCGAAGGCGCTGGGATCGAACGCGACCTTCGGCGCCGCCCAGACGGTCGCCTGGTTGGTCTTCACATCATAGCGGTAGATGGTCGACGGCGTCGCGAAGCTGGTGAAGGCGAAGAAGGTCTCCGGATCCTCCGGATCGCCGCCGAAGCCGCCGGCCGAACCGATCCCCGGCAGGGCGACCTTGCCCGCGGGCTTGCCGTCCATCGCATAGCGGCGCACGTCGGTCTTCACGTCGGCCATATAGTCGGCCAGCATCATGCCGCCGACGATGCTGACGCCGTCGAGCACCGCCGCGTCCTGTGCGATCACTTCGACCGGCTGCGGATTGGCCTGCGCGATGTCCAGCGTCACCACGCGGCCGCGCGGGGCATCCTTGTTGGTCTTGAAGTAGAATTTCGTGCCGACGTTGCCGAACGCCGACCATTCGTTGTTCAGTCCGTCGACAAGCTTGCGCGGCGTCCAGTCCGCGGACTGGAGGTCGACGACCGACACTTCGTTGCGATTGTCGGTGCCTTCGCTGGTGTAGATGATGAGGTAGCGGCCGTCGTCACTGACGCCCGCATAATGGCCGCGCTTGGGCATGTCCGGGGTTTCGTAGACCAGGCGGTCGGCCGACTGCGGCGTGCCGAGCTTGTGGAAATAGACCTTCGAGTTGAGCGGCACCGCCTGATATTTCTGGCCCGCGGCAGGCTCGGGATAGCGGGTGTAGAAGAAGCCCGATCCGTCCTTCATCCAGTCGCCCAGGCCGCGGATCCATTCCAGCTGATCGCCGGTGTCCTTGCCGGTTGCGACGTCCATAACCTTCAGCGTGCGCCAGTCGGTGCCACCGTCCTGGATCGAATAGAGCAGCTTGGTGCCGTCGTGCGAGGCGGTATAGCCGCCGAGCGCGGTCGCGCCGTCCTTGGCCCAGGCATTGGGATCGATCAGGACGCGCGGGGTCCCGTTCAGACCGTCGCGGACATAGAGGACCGACTGGTTCTGCAACCCCGTGTTGCGCGAATAGAAATAGCGACTGCCCTTCTTCGACGGCAGGCCGAAACGCTCGTAATTGTAGAGCGCCTTCATCCGGTCCTTGAAGATCTGGCGGCCCGGCAGCGTGGCCAGATAGGCGTCCGTCACGCCGTTCTGTGCGGTCACCCAGGCGCGGACCTTCTCGTCGTTCCGCACGTCGGCCTCGAGCCAGCGATAGGGGTCGGCCACCTTGATGCCGAATTGTTCATCGACGGTCGTGCCGCGTTCGGTCTGCGGATAGGTCAGCTTCGGCATGGCATCCTGGGCGATGGCGGGAGAGGTAGCGGCTAGCAGGGCGACGAGGAACGCGCGACGCATCGAGATCTCCGGATACGAAAAGGGAGGCCGCACCGTAGCCGGTGAGACCTCCCCTTCAAGCGTTTAGGCTGCGAAGTGCCGATCCCATCCCACGAACGCCGCGGCAAAGCCGCGTAATCGGACGGTGCCTGAGCACCGCCGGCCGTTCGAAGAGGGTTTCGGCCCCCAGGCTACGCCAGGCTCACGCCTCTTCGAACTCTTCGCTCATTACCGGACCCGAATCCTGGCCCTTGGCCGAGACGTCGCGGTCGACGAATTCGATGATCGCCATCGGCGACGCATCCGACGCGCGGATGCCGGCCTTGATGATGCGGGTGTAGCCACCGTTGCGGTCGGCGTAGCGCGACGCGAGGACGTCGAACAGCTTGGTCAGCTGCGCATCGTCGAGCAGACGGGCATGGGCCAGACGGCGGTTCGAAAGACCACCCTTCTTCGCCAACGTGATCAGCTTTTCGACGTAGGGACGCAGTTCCTTCGCCTTGGCGAGGGTCGTGGTGATCTGCTCATGCTTGATGAGCGCGGCCGACATGTTGCGGAACAGCGCAATACGATGGGCCGAGGTACGCTGCAGCTTACGGCCGCCGACGCGATGACGCATGGGTAAGTCCTTCTTCGTTCGTCAGGGGGCCGTTCAACGGAACCCCAAGCCTGGTGGCACTTCTTAGGCGGCCACCGTCTGCCTTTCTAAGTCCTCCCCGAGCTTGTCTCGGGGAGGGGGACCGCTCGAAGAGCGGTGGAGGGGCAGCGACGCGGCAAAGCCGCGTCGTCGGTCGGGCTGAAGCCCGCCGTCCGTGCTGATCGCCGCGACGCGGATTAGCATTCGCTAATCCGCTGCGATCAGCCGAGGATCTCCTGCTCGAGCTTCTTGGCCATCTCTTCGATGTTCTCAGGCGGCCAACCCGGGATTTCCATGCCCAGGCGCAGCCCCATCGAGGAGAGCACTTCCTTGATCTCGTTGAGCGACTTGCGGCCGAAGTTCGGCGTGCGCAGCATCTCGGCTTCGGTCTTCTGGACCAGATCGCCGATGTAGATGATGTTGTCGTTCTTGAGGCAGTTGGCCGAGCGGACCGACAGTTCGAGCTCGTCGACCTTCTTCAGCAGGAAGCGATTGATCGTCGCGGTGTCGCCGGCAGCTTCCGGCTGGGCCGAAGGCACGGCCACGCCGATCGGCGCCGAGCGCGTGACGCTCGAATCGTCGAAGTGGACGAACAGCGCCAGCTGGTCCTGAAGGATGCGGCCGGCATAGGCCACCGCGTCTTCCGGGGTCACCGTGCCATCGGTTTCGACGGTCAGCGTCAGCTTGTCGTAATCGAGGTCCTGGCCGACGCGGGTCGGATCGACCTTGTACGACACCTGACGGACCGGCGAATACAGCGCATCGACCGGGATCAGACCGATCGGCGCATCGGCCGGACGGTTGTTCGCGGCCGGAACATAGCCCTTGCCGGTATCGGCGGTCAGTTCCATGTTCAGCGTCGCGCCGTCGTCGAGATGGCAGATGACCAGATCGGGGTTCATCACCTCGATATCGCCCGACACCGCGATGTCGCCTGCCTTCACTTCGCCCGGACCGGTGGCCGAAAGCTGGAGGCGCTTCGGCCCCTCGCCCTGCATCTTCAGCGCGATCTGCTTCACGTTCAGCACGATGTCCGTCACGTCTTCACGGACGCCGGCCAGCGACGAGAACTCGTGCAGCACGTTCTCGATCTTGATCGAGGTGACGGCGGCGCCCTGAAGGCTCGACAGCAGAACGCGACGCAGCGCGTTGCCGAGCGTCAGGCCGAAGCCACGCTCCAGCGGCTCGGCGATGAAGGTCGACTTGCGCTTGCCGTCGCCGCCCTTCTTCTCGAGGCCATTGGGCTTCTTGAGTTCCTGCCAGTTCTTGGGATTGACGGACACGGGCTACCCCTTGCTCTTGGACACCGGCTGATCGGGCCGGCGCCTGGAAAAAAATCGGTCCGCGCAGCGCGATCAACCGCGCGCGGACCGACGAACGGTAATCAGACGCGGCGGCGCTTCGACGGACGCACGCCATTGTGCGGGATCGAGGTCACGTCGCGGATCGAGGTGATCTGGAAACCGACCGCCTGCAGCGCGCGCAGCGCCGATTCGCGGCCCGAACCCGGACCCTTCACTTCGACTTCCAGGGTGCGGACGCCGTGTTCGGCGGCCTTCTTGCCAGCGTCTTCCGCTGCGACCTGCGCCGCATACGGGGTCGACTTGCGCGAGCCCTTGAAGCCCATCATGCCGGCCGACGACCACGAAATGGCGTTGCCCTGGGCATCGGTGATGGTGATCATGGTGTTGTTGAAGCTGGCGTTCACGTGCGCGACGCCGGCGGTGATGTTCTTGCGCTCGCGACGGCGAAGGCGCTGCGGTGCTTGTGCCATGTGGTATTCCTGACCTGAATTCTCAAGTGGATCGTAGCAAGTGGTCCGGAGAGCGGCGGGCGGTCTGCCTCATGCTTGCCTCCGGCGGAGAAGTAAGCGCCCCGCGCTTACTTCTTCTTGCCTGCGATCGGCTTCGCCTTGCCCTTGCGGGTGCGCGCGTTGGTGTGCGTACGCTGGCCGCGGACCGGCAGGCCCTTGCGATGACGCAGGCCGCGGTAGCAGGCCAGGTCCATCAGGCGCTTGATGTTCATCGCGGTCTGGCGACGCAGATCGCCTTCCACGGTGTAGCCGGCGTCGATCGCTTCGCGGATCTGCAGGACTTCCTGGTCGGTCAGGTCCTGAACGCGACGCTCCGGAGCGATCTCCAGCTTCGTCGTCAGTTCCTTGGCCTTTGCCGGGCCGATGCCGTGGATATACTGCAGCGCGATGATAACGCGCTTGTTGGTCGGGATGTTAACGCCCGCAATACGTGCCATGAATTTGGTCTCCCAGCTCCACGCGCCGACATGGCCGTCGACGCATCTCATCGCGTTGAAATTCCCGAAACGCACAAATGCCGACGTGCGCCAAAAGCGCCGCCGGTCAGCCGGAGGTTCGGAAGTCGCGGCAATTAGGGGGCGTTGCCCGGCGAGTCAACCCGTCTGTCGCCCGTTCCGGCGCACGTGCAATCGTATGGCGACGGCAACGCGTCCTGAAAGCAGCTCACCCGTCCCGCACGGCTGGTCACCCTATAGAAAGCCCTAGGCCGATCTATAGACACCCACCATCGCCCGGAACGACGTGGCGGGCCCTTCCCTACCCCCGCGGCAATATCAGCGTTGCCACCAGCCCCGGCGCATTGTCCCCCAATTCGAGCCGCCCGCCGTGCAACCGGGCGACCGCCGCGACCAGCGTCAGCCCCAGCCCTGCGCCCGGTTTGCTGCGCGCCGGATCGAGTCGACCGAAACGGCGCAACGCTGCCTCGCGGTCCTCGGGCGCGATGCCGGGGCCGCGGTCGGCGACGGCGATGCGGACGCCCTCCGTCTGCTCCGTAACCGACAAGGTTATGCTGCCACCGTCAGGCGCGTGTCGGACAGCGTTGTCGATCAGGTTCGCGATCGCTTGAGACAGGAGTTCGCGGTGCAGATCGATCGGCGCGACGAGGGCGATGTCGGCCGCGAAGGCGATGCCGGCGTCCTCCAGCACGGGTTCGTAGAGTTCGGCGAGCGCCGCGGCGATCGCGCCGGGTTCGGCCGGCGTGAAGCCGGTGCGGCGGGTGCTCGCCTCGAACCGGCTGATCTCCAGCAACACGCCCAGCATGCGACCGAGCATGTCGGCCTCCCCGATCAGCCCGCCCAGCGCCGTCTCGCGCTGGGCTTCGTCGGTCGCGACCAGCGCCGCCTCCGCCTTCGCCCGCAGCCGCGCGACCGGGGAGCGCAGGTCGTGCGCCAGACTGTCGGTGACGATGCGCAACTCCTCCATCAGACGCTCGATCCGGTCGAGCATCGCATTGACCCGCGATCCCAGGCGATCGAAGGCGTCGTGCCCATCGGGCGGGAGCGCGACCCGGCGGGCGAGGTCGCCCGCGGCGACGGCATCGGCAGTGGTCGCGACGGCGTCGATGCGGCGACTGACATAGCGCATCAGGACAGCGGCGCCGGCAACGCCCATGACCAGCGCAACCAGGGCCGACAAGAGCAAAGCCCGCTCGATCCCGCGTTGGGAGGCTTGCCAGTCATCGAGCATCCGGCCGGTGACCAGCCACCCGCCGGGCACGCGCGCCAGGTCGACCCCGGCCTCGCGCGTGTTCCAGGGTTCGGTCGTGCCGACATGAGCGATGCGGAACCCGGGCACCGGCGGCTCCGCAAGCCGTTCCGGACCGATCCCGGCCAGACGGTCGCCGTCATCGTCGACCAGCGCGACGATCAACGAACTGTCCTGCACACTGCGCGCCTGCGCCGCCGCATCGTCGAGCGCACGACGCCCGTCGCGGCGCACGGCCGCGGTCAGGATCCGGCTGCGCTCCAGCGTATCGCGCCGCAGCACGCCGATCGCGTCGTCATGCGTCGAATTCCACAGAAAGGCGACCGGCACCCACCCCGCGACCAGCGCGAGCGCGACCGTCATCAGCCCGATGCGGGCGGTGGTCGACAGGCGCATCAGCGCGAACCCGACGGGGAGAGCTTACGGCGCATGACGCCGATTACGACGCCGCAGCGTCGAAACGCAATGCGGCCGGGAAGGCGGGAGTAACCTTCACCGGCCGTTTGCATCCCCGGGCGTAAGGGGATTTGCTCCCGGGGAAACACAGGGAATGACTTCGCGTCGTCAGCGATTACTTCTTCTTCGTGGTCTTCACCGTCTTGACGGTCTTGGTCGCGACGACCTTGTGCTTGGCCGCCGCAGTCTTGGCCGCCGCAGTCGGCTGCTGGGCCGACGCGATCGTCGGCGCCGCGATAAGCGCGAGCGCAGCGGTCGACAGGAACAGACGGGACATCGGCAATCTCCTTCGCGTCAATTCGGGTCCGGCACGTTGCCGTTCCGAAAGACGCTATGCACCCCGCCCCCCGTCCGGCGGCTGGCCGAAGCATTACAAAAGGGTCATGTTCCGGGTGCTGCCGTCGAGGCGCCTTCGGCTGCAACCTTGAGTCGCGCCAGCTGATCGCCCAGCACACGGTCGACCACCGGCGCCAGCGCCTCGCCACCCTGCCGCATGAATCCGCCGACGACATAGATCATCGACAGCTTCGTCGCTCCTGCCCCCTCGGCATCAAGCTTGAAGGTCAGCGTGCCGGTCACCGCTTCGGCCTGCAACGGACCGAGCCCACCGATCATGCGGATCATCCGCCGCGGCTGGACATAGACGATATGGGTGTGTTCGATGCTGCCCTTGTCGTCCAGGCGCTCGCAGAAACAGCCGGTCGCCTGCGCGTCCAGGTAAAGATTCGCAGACTTGCCCGAATAGGTGTGTTCGGGGTTCCACCAGGCGGGTGGATTGCGCAGCGTGTCCCAGGCCTTCGCCGGTGGCGCATCGATGGTGACGCTCGTCTCGATCACGAAGCTGGTCGGCGTGGCGCTGGTAACGCCGGCCGTCGCGGGCGTCGCGGCGGCGAGCGCGATGGCGGTGAGCAGGTGTTTCATGTGCAGTCCCTCCCTGATCGGAAAGGATGCGCCGCCGCGGGCCGCCGTCAAGAGCACCGACGAATCCTCCCCTGCTAGGGGAGATGGCAGCCCGCAGGGCTGACGGAGGGGTGTCTCGCTATCCGGAGAGGGTGACACCCCTCCCCCACCGCTTCGCGGCGGTCCCCTCCCCTTGCCGGGGGGAGGTTGTCTTTCACCCCAACCGGTCGAGGATCGCTTCGATTTCCGCCGTCACCTGCGCGATGTCGGCCATGCCGTCGACACGGTGGACGATGCCGCGTGCGTCGTAGATCGGCAGGATCGGCGCGGTCTTGGCGCGATATTCGGCCATGCGCGTGCGTACCGTCTCCGCATTGTCGTCCGGACGGCGCTTGAACTCTTCCGAACCGCAGACGTCGCAGACGCCCTCGACCTTCGGCTGCTTGAAGCTGTCGTGGTACCCCGCGCCGCACTTGGCGCAGGTGTAGCGGCCCGTGATACGCTCGACCAACGCATCCTCGTTCACGGCCAGTTCGATCACGGCGTCCAGCTTGCGGCCGCGCTCGCTGAGCAGGAGATCGAGCGCCTCGGCCTGCGCGGCGGTGCGGGGATAGCCGTCGAAGATCGCGCCGTTCGCGGTGTCGGCCATGTCGAGCCGCTCCCCGATCAGCGCCGAGACGATCGCGTCGGAGACGAGCTCACCCGCTTCCATCACGGCCTTCGCCTTCAGGCCGACCGGCGTCCCCGCCTTCACCGCTGCGCGCAGCATGTCGCCGGTCGACAGCTGGACCATGCCGCGATCGGCCTCGAGCCGGCTCGCCTGCGTGCCTTTGCCTGCGCCCGGAGGCCCCAGAAGGATGATGTTCACGGCTCGCGGTCCCCTGTCGCGATTGGAATGGATCGAAGCTGCGGCCGCCCGTTAGCGGAGGCGGCCGCCCTTGAGCTTGGCCTTCTTGATCAGGTCGCCATACTGATGTGCCAGCAGATGCGACTGGATCTGCGTGACCGTGTCCATCGTCACGTTGACGACGATCAGCAGCGACGTGCCGCCGAGGTAGAACGGAATGCTGAGCGCCGACACCAGATATTCCGGCAGCAGGCAGATGACCGTCAGATAGGCAGCACCGATGACGGTGATGCGGGTCAGGACATAATCGAAATACGTCTCGGTATTCTTGCCCGGACGGATGCCCGGAATGAATCCGCCGTAACGCTTCAGATTGTCCGCCGTCTCCTCCGGGTTGAAGACAACCGCGGTGTAGAAGAACGAGAAGAAGATGATGCCTGCGCCGTACAGCGCCATGTACACCGGCGACCCATGCGTCAGATACTGGTTCAGCGTGATGACGAAGTCGCCGAAGGTGCTCTCGCCCGCCACGCGCTGACCGGCGAACTGCGTGATCGTCAGCGGCAGCAGCAGCAGCGACGAGGCGAAGATCGGCGGGATGACGCCCGCGGTGTTCAGCTTCAGCGGCAGGTGGCTGCGCTCGGCCTGGACGCCGCGCGCGGTCTGGCGCTTGGGATACTGGATCAGGATGCGGCGCTGGGCGCGCTCCATGAAGCAGATGAACAGAACGAGCGCGATGACCGCGACGATGATCGCGGCGACCGACAGCGGGTTGAGCGACCCCGACCGGCCGCCCTCGAACAGCTGGATCAGCGTGCGCGGCAGGTGGGCGACGATGCCCGCCATGATGATGAGCGAAATACCGTTGCCGACGCCGCGGCTGGTGATCTGCTCGCCCAGCCACATCAGGAACATCGTGCCGCCGATCAGCGACACGATCGCGGTGACGCGGAACACGAACCCGGGCTCGACCACCGCGCCGCCGGCTTCGAAACCGGTCGCGATGAAATAGCCCTGGATCGCGGTCAGCAGCACCGTGCCGTAGCGGGTGTACTGGTTCAGCTTCTTGCGGCCCGATTCGCCTTCCTTCTTGATCGCGGCCAGCTGCGGGCTGAGCGACGTCGCCAGCTGCACGACGATCGAGGCCGTGATGTAGGGCATGACGCCCAGCGCGATCAGCGACGCGCGTTCCAGCGCACCACCCGAAAAGGTGTTGAAGAAGTCGAGCACGCCACCGCGCGAGCGATCGGCGAGGGCGGCGAGGCCCGTCGCATCGACGCCCGGCAGTGGCACGTAGCTCAGCAGGCGGAACACGATCAGCGCGCCGATGGTAAACCACAGGCGCTTCTTGAGGTCGGTCGCCTTGCCGAACTTGGACAGGTTGAGGCCGGTTGCCAGATTGTCGGCTGCGGATGCCATGGGTTCAGATTTCCCGGAAACAAAGACGGCGGCAGGCGTTCATCCCGCCGGCCGCCGTCCATATAGTCACGCAATCACGCTTGTCGAACCTCGACGCGCAATTTCGCGTGGGTAACTTTACGCCTTCGGCGCGGCGCGGCCGGTGCGGTGCTTGGCCTTCGCCTTGTCGGCGGCCGGCACGATCTCCGGGATCGTGACCGAACCACCGGCCTTTTCGATCGCTTCGATCGCCGACTTCGACGCACCGGCAACCGTCAGGGTCAGCTTGGCGGTCAGTTCGCCCTTGCCGAGCACACGGACGCCATCCTTGCCACCGCGCGTCAGGCCGGCTGCGTTCAGCGCCGCCTGGTCGAGCGAGGCCGACGCGTCGAGCTTGCCCGCGTCGATCGCCTTCTGGATCGCGCCGATGTTCACTTCGGCATAATCCTTGGCGAAGATGTTGTTGAAGCCGCGCTTCGGGATCCGCATGTGGAGCGGCATCTGACCGCCCTCGAACCCGTTGATCGAGACGCCTTCACGGCTCTTCTGACCCTTGACGCCGCGGCCGCCGGTCTTGCCCTTGCCCGAGCCGATACCACGGCCGACCCGCATCCTGCGGTGACGGGCGCCGGCGTTATCGCGGAGATCGTTCAGTTTCATATCGTGCACTCGCTTTCGCTATGTTCGCGCTTAGGAAAAGAGGAAGGGGGCCGTTAGCCCCCTTCCCCGCATTTGTCACCTGGGAAAGGTGAAGAGCCTTAGCCCTCCACGATCTCCACCATGTGCGGCAGCTTGCGGATCATGCCACGGACTTCCGGGCTGTCCTCGAGCTCGCTGACCTTGTGCATCTTGTTGAGGCCCAGGCCGATCAGCGTCGCGCGCTGATCCTTGGTGCGGCGGATCGGCGAACCGATCTGCTTGACTTTGATGGTAGCCATGTTCGCTTACTCCGCGATCGCAGCTGCATCCGCCTCGGCGGTCTGAGACCCACCGCGGCCGAGCAGGTCGGCGATCTTCTTGCCACGACGCTGGGCGACCGACTTCGGCGACGTCTGCTCGGTCAGCGCCTCGAAGGTCGCACGGATCATGTTGTACGGGTTCGACGTGCCGACCGACTTCGTCACGACGTCATGGACGCCGAGCGATTCGAAGATCGCGCGCATCGGGCCGCCGGCGATGATCCCGGTACCGGCCGGGGCCGTACGGATGGTCACGCGACCGGCACCGAAGTGGCCGTTGCCGTCGTGATGCAGCGTGCGGCCGTCCTTCAGGGGCACGCGGACCATGGCCTTCTTCGCGGCGGCAGTCGCCTTGGAGATGGCTTCCGGCACTTCGCGCGCCTTGCCGTGACCGAAGCCCACGCGGCCCTTGCCGTCGCCAACGACGACCAGTGCTGCGAAGCCGAAGCGCTTACCGCCCTTCACCGTCTTCGAGACGCGGTTGATGTGGACCAGCTTCTCAATCAGCTCTTCGCCGCCGTCGTCCTGGCCGGGACCGCCGCGACCGCGACCGTCACGACCGCGACCACCGTCGCGACCGCCACGATTGCCGCCCGGGCCACCCGGACCACGACCGCGACCACCCTGGCCGCCGCGGGGACCGCGACCACCCTGGCCGCCGAAGCCGCCATCCTGCTGCGGAGCCGCATTGGCCTCGACAGGCGCGCCGGTTTCCGGCGTGTTGTTCTCGTCGGCCATCTTAGAACTCCAATCCGCTTTCACGCGCCGCTTCCGCCAGCGCCTTCACGCGACCGTGGAACAGGAAGCCACCGCGGTCGAACACGACCTGGGTGACGCCCGCGGCCTTCGCCGCCTCGGCCACGCGCTGACCAACGGCCTTCGCGGCGTCGATCGTCGCACCGGACTTGCCGGCGTTGTCCTTGCCCAGCGTCGACGCAGCGGCGAGGGTCTTGCCCTCGGCATCGTCGATGACCTGCGCGTAGATGTGCTTGCCCGAGCGATGCACGCTCAGACGGGGGCGAGTACCCGCACGGGCGCGCAGCGCGGTGCGGTTGCGGCGACGCCGCTTCTCGAAGAGGGAGAGACCCTTGGTCATTACTTCTTCTTCCCTTCCTTGCGGAAGATGAACTCGCCGTCGTACTTGATGCCCTTGCCCTTGTAGGGCTCAGGCTTACGCCAGCGACGGATTTCCGCGGCGAACTGGCCGACCGCCTGCTTGTCCGACCCCGAGATCTCGACCGTGGTCTGATCCGGCGTCTTGACCTCGATGCCTTCCGGCACGTCGAGATCGACGTCGTGCGAATAGCCCAGCTGCAGCTTCAGCTTCTTGCCCTGCGCATTGGCGCGGTAGCCGACGCCGGTGATGAGCAGCTTCTTCGAGAAGCCCTCGGTCACGCCGGTCACCAGGTTCTGCACCATCGTACGCTGCATGCCCCAGAAGGCACGCGCAGCCTTGCTGTCGTTGGCCGGCTGCACCGAAATGCCGCCATCCTGGACGTCGTAGGTGATCTCGTCACGCAGATCGAGCGAGAGGGTGCCCTTGGGCCCCTTCACGTTCAGCTTGCGGCCGTCGATCGAGGCGGTGACGCCTGCCGGTACGGGAACCGGCTTCTTGCCGATGCGGCTCATCAGAACACCTCCGCCAGCACTTCGCCGCCGACGTTCTGCTCACGCGCTTCCGCGTCGGAGAGAACGCCGTTCGGCGTCGAGACGATCGTGATGCCGAGGCCGTTGCGGACGCGCGGCAGTTCGGTCGAACCCGAATAGACGCGGCGGCCCGGCTTCGAGACACGCGCGACGTGCTTGATCGCCGGCTGGCCTTCGAAATACTTCAGTTCGATGCGGATGCCGGCGGCGGGGCCCATCTGCTCTTCGCTGTAGCCACGGATGTAGCCTTCGCGCTGGAGCACATCGAGCACGCGCTGGCGCAGCTTCGAACCCGGGGTCAGCACGCTGTCCTTGCGAGCGCGCTGGCCGTTGCGGATGCGGGTGAGCATATCACCCAGGGGATCGGTCAATGCCATTGTGCTACCCTTACCAGCTCGACTTCGTGAGACCCGGGATCTGGCCCTTGTTGGCCAGTTCGCGCAGCATCACACGGGCGAGGCGGAACTTGCGGTAATAGGCGCGCGGGCGCCCGGTCAGCTCGCAGCGATTGCGGATGCGCGTCGGGTTACCGTTGCGCGGGATCTCCGCCATCTTCAGGCGGGCGATCAGACGCTCGGTCTCGTCGAGACTTTCGTCGTTCGCGGTCGCCTTGAGCTTCGCATACTTGCCGGCGTACTTCTTCACCAGCAGCTTGCGCTTCTCGTTCTTGTTGATCGAACTCAGTTTCGCCATTGGACTTAAGCTCTCTTTATGCCGCTTGCTTCTCGGCCTGGTCGCCGACCATGCCGATGAAGGGGAAGCCGAACAGACGGAGCAGCTCGCGCGCTTCCTCGTCGGTCTTCGCGGTGGTGGTCACGATGATGTCCATGCCGCGGATCTTGTCCACGCTGTCGTAGCTGATTTCCGGGAAGATCAGCTGTTCCTTCAGACCCATCGCATAATTGCCGCGGCCGTCGAACGATTTGGGGTTCAGCCCGCGGAAATCTCGGATACGCGGCATCGCGATCGTCACGAGACGATCGAGGAATTCGTACATGCGCTCGCGGCGAAGGGTGACCTTCACGCCGATCGGCATGCCTTCACGCAGACGGAACTGCGCGATCGACTTCTTCGCCTTGGTGATGACAGGCTTCTGGCCGGCGATCTTCTCCATCTCGGAGGCAGCCTGGTCGACCTTCTTCTTGTCCTGGGTCGCCTCGCCGACGCCCATGTTGATCACGATCTTGTCGAGACGCGGCACTTCGAGCGGGTTCTTGTACCCGAACTTGGCCTGCATCGCCGCGGCGATGCTGTCGTCATACTGCTTGCGCAGGCGCGGCTTGTACGAATCAGCCATTGATCGCCTCCCCGGTCTTCACGGCCACGCGGACCTTCTTGCCGTCCTTGGTCTCGAAACGGACGCGCGTCGGCTTGCCGTCGGCGGTTACGTGCGCGACCTTCGAGATGTGCAGCGGCGCTTCCGAACGCTTCAGGCCACCCTGCGGGTCGCCCTGGGTCGGCTTGGTGTGGCGCACGGCGATGTTCACGCCGGCCACAGTGACCTTGCCGTCCTTCGGATGCGAAGCGGTGACTTCACCGGTCTTGCCCTTGTCCTTGCCGGACAGGACGATGACGCGATCACCCTTCTTGATCTTCGCGGCAGCCATTACAGCACCTCCGGCGCGAGCGAGATGATCTTCATGAAACCCTTCGTGCGCAGTTCGCGGACGACCGGGCCAAAGATACGGGTGCCGATCGGCTCCTCGTTCTTGTTGACCAGGACGGCGGCGTTGCCGTCGAAGCGAATGACCGAGCCATCGGCCCGGCGAACGTCCTTGGCAGTGCGGACGATGACGGCGCGGTGCACGTCACCCTTCTTCACCTTGCCACGCGGTGCGGCTTCCTTGATGCTGACGACGATGACGTCGCCCACGCCGGCGAAGCGACGCTTCGACCCGCCGAGCACCTTGATGCACTGCACCCGCTTCGCGCCGCTGTTGTCAGCGACGTCGAGATTGGACTGCATCTGGATCATCGATCCGTATCCTTCTCTCTATCTGCCACCGGATACCGACCCGGTAGCGCCTTAAAATTTCGCCCAGCCCCTTGCGGGGACCGGGCGAAGTCGGACGCCCCTGCCCGAACTTGCCGCGTTGCACAAGGCGCAGCGCGTGTCCGGCGGAGCGCAGGGCTTATGCCGCTGCCGCTTCCTCGCCGGACAGCTCGACGCGTTCCGGGGTCGCGTGGGTGTTGACCCGCTCGACGACCTTCCACGTCTTCAGCTTCGAGATCGGCGCGGTCTCTTCGATGCGCACGGTCTCGCCCTGCTTGTATTCATTGCCCTCGTCATGGGCATGATACTTCTTCGAGCGGCGGATGATCTTGCCGTAGAGCGGGTGCTTGACCTTGCGCTCCACGTTCACAACCACCGTCTTGTCGGTCTTGTCCGAGACGATCACCCCGGTCAGCACGCGCTTCGGCATGTCTTCTCGTCCTTTACTTGGCCGCTGCGGCGCGCTGCGCCTGCAGGGTCTTGATGCGTGCGATGTCGCGACGGACTTCGCGGACGCGGCTCGGCTTCTCGAGCTGGCTGGTCGCCGCCTGGAAGCGCAGGTTGAACTGCTCGCGCTTCAGCTGGCCCAGCTGCTCGTTCAGCTGATCGTCGCTGTTGGCGCGAAGATCGGTTGCCTTCGTCATTGTCTTATCCTTCCAGGTGCGACGTGTCGCCGAGGCGCGCGACGACCTTGGTCTTGATCGGCAGCTTCATGGCCGCACGCTCGAACGCTTCGGCAGCGAGCGGACCCGCCACGCCGTCCAGTTCGAACAGGATGCGGCCCGGCTTGACGCGCGCGGCCCAATATTCCGGCGCACCCTTGCCCGAGCCCATGCGGACTTCGGCCGGCTTCGACGACACCGCGACGTCCGGGAAGATGCGGATCCAGAGGCGACCCTGGCGCTTGATGTGACGCGTGATCGCGCGGCGCGCCGCTTCGATCTGGCGTGCGGTGATCCGCTCCGGCTCCATCGCCTTCAGCCCGTACGAGCCGAAGTTCAGGTCCGTGCCGCCCTTGGCCACACCATGGATGCGCCCCTTGAACTGCTTGCGGAACTTGGTCTTCTTAGGTTGCAGCATGATCTAGCCCTCAGTTCCGGCGATCGTCGCGCATCGGGCGAACGCCCGAAGTCTGCGCTTCCATCATCAGCCGCTCCTGCGCGAGCGGATCATGGCCCAGGATCTCACCCTTGAAGACCCAGACCTTCACGCCGCAGACGCCGTAGGCGGTGTGCGCCTGGGCCTCTGCATAGTCGATGTGCGCACGCAGCGTGTGCAGCGGCACGCGGCCTTCGCGATAGCTCTCAGTGCGGGCGATTTCCGCGCCGCCGAGACGGCCACCGCACATCACCTTGATGCCATCGGCACCCAGGCGCATCGCCGACTGCACCGCGCGCTTCATGGCGCGACGGAACGCGATACGACGCTCCAGCTGGTCGGCAATGCCCTGCGCGACGAGCTTGGCGTCGATCTCGGGCTTGCGGATCTCGACGATATTCAGCGAGACTTCCGAAGAGGTCATGCCGTTCAGCGTCTTGCGCAGCTTCTCGATGTCGCTGCCCTTCTTGCCGATGATGACGCCCGGACGAGCGGCATAGATCGAGATGCGGGCGAGCTTCGCCGGACGCTCGATGACCACCTTCGAGATCGCGGCCTGCGGCAGCGTCTTCAGGATGTACTGGCGGATCTTCAGATCCTCGAGCAGCAGACGGCCGTAATCGGCGCCTTCTGCGAACCAGCGGCTATCCCAGGTGCGGTTGATCTGCAGACGCAGACCGATCGGGTTGCTCTTGTGACCCATTACGCTTCTTCCTGCTCGCGCACGACGATGCGCAGACGGCTGAACGGCTTCAGGATGCGGGTGGACTTGCCACGGCCGCGCGTCGCGAAGCGCTTCATGGTGATCGACTTGCCGACCGAGGCCTCGGCGACGACGAGCGCGTCGACGTCGAGGTTGTGGTTGTTCTCGGCATTGGCGATGGCCGAGGCCAGCACCTTGCGCGCGTCGACCGCCATCGCCTTCTTCGAGAAAGCGAGGATGTTCAGCGCGTCACCGACCTTGCGGCCACGGATGAGGCCCGCGACCAGGTTCAGCTTCTGGGCCGAACCACGGATCTGCGTGCCGACCGACAGCGCTTCCTTGTCGCCCACGCGGCGACCTGCTGCTGGCTTGCTCATTAGCGCTTGCCCTTCTTGTCGGCGGCGTGGCCCGGGAAGTACCGGGTCGGCGCGAACTCACCGAGCTTCATGCCGACCATGTCTTCGTTCACCGACACCGGCACGTGCTTGCGGCCGTTGTAGACGCTGAAGGTCAGGCCGACGAACTGCGGCAGGATGGTGGAACGACGCGACCAGGTCTTGATCGCACCCGCGCGGGTGCCCTGGTCCTGAGCGGCTTCGGCCTTCTTCAGAAGGTTCAGGTCCACGAACGGACCCTTCCATACGGAGCGAGCCATTACTTCTTCCTCGCGTGGCGGCTGCGGATGATCATCTTGTCCGTCGCCTTGTTGTGACGGGTGCGCGCACCCTTCGTCGGCTTGCCCCACGGGGTGACCGGGTGACGGCCGCCCGAGGTCCGGCCTTCACCACCGCCGTGCGGGTGGTCGACCGGGTTCTTGGCGACGCCGCGGGTCAGCGGGCGCTTGCCGAGCCAGCGATTGCGGCCGGCCTTGCCGAGGTTCTGGTTCTGGTTGTCGGGGTTCGACACCGCGCCGATCGTCGCCATGCAATTGGCGTGGATGTAGCGCTGCTCGCCCGAGTTCAGACGGACGATGACCATGCCGCGGTCACGACCGACGACCTGGACGTAGGTGCCTGCCGAACGGGCGATCTGACCGCCCTTGCCCGGCTTCATCTCGACGTTGTGGACGATCGTGCCGACCGGCACCGAGCCCAGCTCCATTGCGTTGCCCGGCTTCACGTCGGTCTTCTTGCCCGCGATCACCTTGTCGCCAACGCCGAGGCGCTGCGGAGCGATGATATAGGCCTGCTGACCTTCGCCGTACGACACGAGCGCGATGAAGGCGGTGCGGTTGGGATCATATTCGATCCGCTCGACCGTGCCTTCGACGTCCCAGAGGCGACGCTTGAAGTCGATGATGCGATAGCGCTGCTTGTGGCCGCCGGCGATACCGCGCGACGTCACATGGCCCTTGTTGTTACGGCCACCCGTCTTGGTCTTGCCCTCGGTGAGAGCCTTGACCGGACGGCCCTTCCACAGCGCCGAGCGGTCGACCAGGATCAGGCCGCGGACGCCGGGCGAAGTGGGGTTGTAGTTCTTAAGTGCCATGGCCCTCAGATCCCCGTGGTGACGTCGATCGAGTCGCCGTCCTTCAGCGTGACAATCGCCTTCTTCATGTCGCTGCGGCTGTAGGGCGTGCCCTTCCAGCGCTTCGTCTTGCCCTTCTGGACCAGCGTGTTCACGCCCGTGACGGTCACGTTGAACAGCGCCTCGACGGCAGCCTTGATTTCCGGCTTCGATGCGTCGTTGGCGACCTTGAACACCACCGCATTCGCCTCGCTGACCAGCGTCGACTTTTCGGTGATATGCGGCGCCAGGATGACGTCGTAGTGGCGGTTCGCGACCGCCTGCTTCTGCGGCTTAGCCATTGAAGCGCGCCTCCAGCTTTTCGACAGCGGCGCGGGTCAGCACCAGCGTGTCATGCTTCAGGATGTCGTACACGTTGGCGCCCATCGCCGGCAGGACGTTGACCTGACGCAGGTTGCCCGCCGCCAGCGCGAAGCTGGTGTCGATCGTGTCGCCGTCGATGACCAGCGCGGTCTTGCCGAAGCCCAGCTTCGTCAGATCGCCCTTCAGCGTCTTTGTCTTGTTGCCGTCGACGCTCAGGTTGTCCATGACGACCAGCGTACCGGCCTTGGCATGGCTCGACAGCGCCATCTTCAGACCCAGAGCGCGGATCTTCTTGTTCAGCGACGGATTGAAGTCGCGAACACGGGCACCGTGCGCCTTACCACCGCCGATGAACACCGGAGCGCGGCGATCGCCGTGACGTGCCGTACCGCCGCCCTTCTGACGACCGAGCTTCTTGCCCGAACGCGCAACGTCAGCGCGCTCACGCGTGCCGCGTGCGGTCGCACGACGCTTTTCGAGCTGCCAGGTGACGACGCGGTGCAGAATGTCGGCGCGCGGCTCGAGGCCAAAGACCTCGTCGTTCAGCTCGACGTCTGCAGCGTTGGTCCCGGCGAAGGATTGAACCTTGACCTTCACGTTCAGCCCTCCTGGCCGTCGGTCGCGGGCGTTGCCGGAGCAGCGTCAGCGGTGTTGCTATTGGCAGCCTGCTTGAGCCCCGCCGGACGCGGCGCGTCGGCATGCGGCTTCAGCTTGACCGAATCCTTGACGAGCAGCCAGCCACCCTTCGAGCCGGGCACCGAGCCCTTCACGAAGATCAGGCCGCGCTCTGCGTCCGTCGAGACGATCTCGAGGTTCTGCTGGGTGCGGGTGCGGGCGCCCATGTGGCCGGCCATCTTCTTGTTCTTGAAGACGCGACCCGGGTCCTGGCGGTTACCGGTCGAACCGTGCGAACGGTGCGACACCGACACGCCGTGCGTGGCGCGCAGACCGCCGAAGCCCCAGCGCTTCATGGCGCCGGCGAAGCCCTTGCCCTGGGTCGTGCCCTGGACGTCGACCATCTGGCCAGCGACATAATGTTCTGCCGAAATCTCGGCACCGACGTCGAGCAGGTTATCCTCGGTCACGCGGAATTCCGCCAGGATCGCCTTGGGCTCGACCTCGGCCTTGCCGAACATGCCGCGCTGCGGCTTGGCGACGTTCTTGGCCTTGGCGCTGCCCGCGCCCAGCTGCACCGCGACATACCCGTCACGGTCGTTTTCCTTGCGTGCGACGACCTGGAGACCATCGAGCTGCAGGACGGTCACGGGCACGTGGCGCCCATCGTCCTGAAACAGCCGGGTCATGCCCAACTTCTTCGCGATCACGCCTGTGCGCATGATGCGTATTCCTTCCAAACAGAGGCTCCCGTTGCCAGGAGCGTGCCAACGAAAAGACCCCTCGACGACACCGCCGAAGGGCCAGCCCAAGTACAAGTGCCCCCGTCAGGGCTAGCGTTTTCGCTTCGTTATAAAGCGAAAGACGGGGACTCAGGCGCCAGTCCGTGGACTGACCGGTATCCCTGCTTTCGTGAGAACCACCTTGGCGATTCTCAGCACGCGGCGGACGTATCCGCTGCGGGAGATGGCCCCTTAGTGGAAGCGGCTGCTTCCGTCAACAGGACCACCCCTCGAGATCGTCATCCCCGCGGAGGCGGGAATCAATAGTCGCTGAAGGCAATGAGTCTCACATCCACCAGCGACTATTTACCCCCGCCTTCGCGGGGGTGACGACACAGGCAGAATTAAGCCAGTTTGATTTCGACGTCGACGCCGGCCGCTAGGTCGAGCTTCATCAGCGCATCGACCGTGTTGGCGGTCGGCTGCACGATGTCGAGCATGCGCTTGTAGGTGCGCACCTCGAACTGCTCGCGGCTCTTCTTGTCGATGTGGGGGCCACGGTTGACCGTGAACTTCTCGATCTTGGTCGGAAGCGGAATCGGGCCACGGATCAGGGCGCCGGTGCGGCGCGCGGTGTCGGCGATCTCGCCGGTCGCGGCATCGAGCACGCGATGGTCGAACGCCTTCAGACGAATGCGGATATTGTTGTCCATGTACCCTACCGATGCGAAAGAGCGGACCCCGTTGCCGGGGTTCTTGCTGTTGCGGTGAAATTCGAAGGCGCGCCCTTACAGAGGCTTCGTTCCCGGATCAACCCCGGGACGTGAAAAAGCGACGAACGCCCTTGTCCCTACCAACATTTCCCGTCGGCTGTCCCGCTTCGGGAAGGACGCGCAGGCGGCGCTTGCCCCAATAGCTGAGGTCCATCGAGAAGCGGACCGCGGCGCCCGGCTTTGTCCAGATCTCCTGGTCCCCGCGATTCTCCGATCCCGTCCGGCAGCGTTGCCAACCCTGTGCGGCAAGCGCCTCCGTCGCCTTGAACACCGCAGACGGGTCGCTGTCGTGCCAGAGCGTGAGCTGGGAAAAGCCCGATTCCTGCCGGCGGGCGACATCGACGGCGGCCTGGTATGGACCGGTGCCGAGCAAGGCGACGCCGTCCCGGCGGCACCGCATCGCACTGCCGGTGTCGGCGCAGGCGGTAAAGCCCTGCCGCTCGGCAAAGGCGCGCGTGCCGGCGACGGGGAGCCCGTCGAAGGCGAGGTCCGGGGGTGGCGGCGACGGCGGGGCCTGTCCGCACGAGCTGAGGCACAGGAGCGCGGCCAGCAAGGCTGATCGTCTCGCAGTCATAGCCATAGGCCCCTCCCCGTTCGTGCTGAGATTGTCGAAGCACCATTCTTCGAGCCGCGAAGTCGTCGCGGAATGTATCGCAGGACGGTCCCTCGGCAAGCTCAGGACGAACGGTGGGAGAGGCATCTATCCTCTGCTCCGGCGAAGGCTGGAGCGTTGGCGACCGACAGGCCGATGGCGGTCCGCGCTCCCGCCTTTGGCGGAGCACGTGAGCGTCATCTCACCCTGCCCCATAACCAAAAAGCCCGGCCTCCCTTTCGGGAAGCCGGGCTCTTCGAACTCAGCCCTTTCGGGCGAAGCTTACTTCTCGATCGTCGCCACGACGCCTGCACCGACGGTGCGGCCGCCTTCGCGGATCGTGAAGCGCTGGCCGACGTCCATAGCGATCGGCGCGATCAGCTTAACGCCCAGAGCGACTTCGTCGCCCGGCATGACCATCTCCGTGCCTTCCGGCAGCTCGATCGTGCCGGTCACGTCCGTGGTACGGAAGTAGAACTGCGGACGGTAGTTGGCGAAGAACGGCGTGTGACGGCCACCTTCGTCCTTCGACAGCACGTAGACCGACGACTTGAAGTCGGTGTGCGGCTTGATCGAACCCGGCTTGGCCAGAACCTGGCCACGCTCGACTTCATCACGGCCGACGCCGCGGATCAGCGCGCCGATGTTGTCGCCGGCTTCACCCTGATCGAGCAGCTTGCGGAACATTTCGACGCCCGTGACGGTGGTCTTGCGGACGGCTTCCTGGATGCCGACGATTTCGACTTCTTCGCCGACCTTGACCACGCCGGTCTCGACGCGGCCGGTCACGACGGTGCCGCGACCCGAGATCGAGAACACGTCTTCGATCGGCATCATGAACGGCTTGTCGAGCGGACGCTCCGGCTGCGGGATCGACTCGTCGACGGCGGCCATGAGCGCCAGGACGGCGTCCTTGCCCAGCTTGTCGTCGGTGCCGTTGAGCGCGGCGGTCGCCGAACCACGGATGATCGGAATGTTGTCGCCGTCGAACTCGCGCTTGCTGAGTTCTTCACGGACTTCCATTTCGACCAGCTCGAGGATTTCCTCGTCGTCGACCAGGTCGCACTTGTTGAGGAAGACGACCATCGTCGGCACGCCGACCTGACGGGCGAGCAGGATGTGCTCCTTCGTCTGCGGCATCGGGCCGTCGGTCGCGGCAACCACCAGGATCGCGCCGTCCATCTGCGCCGCGCCGGTGATCATGTTCTTCACATAGTCGGCGTGGCCCGGGCAGTCGACGTGCGCATAGTGACGGTTGGCCGTCTCATACTCGACGTGCGCGGTCGAGATGGTGATGCCGCGCTCACGCTCTTCCGGAGCCTTGTCGATGTTCGCGAAGTCGACGGCGGCGTTGCCGGCGACGTTCTCGGCGAGCACCTTGGTGATCGCGGCGGTCAGCGAGGTCTTGCCATGGTCGACGTGACCGATGGTGCCGATGTTCAGGTGCGGCTTGTTCCGCTCGAATTTTGCCTTGGCCATTGTTTCCTACCTTCTGGTCTGAATTGTCTTGTTCGCGAGCGGTGCCGCGGTGTGGACGCGGCCCCTTAGCGAGGGATTCGTTCGATTTCCAGCCCCCAACGATGGGCGGGGCCGACAGCGGAGTGAATCCGCTGTCGTCGGACCGTGGCTGCGCCACAGCCGGCCGGCCTCCGCGCGTCTCGGAGCCAGGTTCACCTGGCTCCGTGCGCTTCGGTTCAGGCCAACTTGGCCTTCACCTCGTCGGCGACGTTCTGCGGCACTTCGTCATAGTGCGAGAACTGCATCGAGTAGTTCGCGCGACCCTGCGTGAACGACCGGAGCGAGTTCACGTAGCCGAACATGTTCGCCAGCGGAACCATCGCGGTCACCGCCTGCGCATTGCCGCGCGTGTCGGTGCCCTGGATCTGGCCACGGCGGCTGTTCATGTCGCCGATGACGTCGCCCAGATAGTCTTCCGGGGTGATGACTTCGACCTTCATCACCGGCTCGAGCAGCGTGATGCCGGCCTTCTGGGCGGCTTCACGCATCGCACCGCGCGCGGTGATTTCGAACGCCAGCGCCGACGAGTCGACGTCGTGGTACGCGCCGTCGTACAGCGTGATTTCGAAGTCGATGATCGGGAAGCCGACCAGCGAGCCCGTCGCCGCCGTCTCACGGAAGCCCTTTTCGATCGCGGGGATATATTCCTTCGGAATGTTACCGCCCTTGATCTCGTCCTTGAAGATGATGCCCGCACCGCGCTCGCCCGGCGTCAGCTTCACCTTCACACGGCCGAACTGACCGGTGCCGCCCGACTGCTTCTTGTGCGTGTAGTCGATGTCGACCGGCTTCTTCAGATATTCGCGATAGGCGACCTGCGGAGCGCCGACGTTGGCTTCGACCTTGAACTCGCGCTTCATGCGGTCGACGAGGATCTCGAGGTGGAGTTCGCCCATCCCCTTGATGATCGTCTGGCCCGATTCGTGATCGGTCGACACGCGGAACGAGGGATCCTCGGCGGCCAGACGATTGAGCGCGATGCCCATCTTTTCCTGGTCGGCCTTGGTCTTCGGTTCCACCGACAGCTCGATGACCGGTTCCGGGAACTCCATGCGTTCCAGGATGATCGGGTTCGCCGGATCGCACAGCGTGTCGCCGGTCGTCGTTTCCTTCAGACCCGCGATCGCGACGATGTCGCCTGCGCGCGCTTCGTCGATGTCCTCACGCGAGTTCGCGTGCATGAGGAGCATACGGCCGATCTTTTCCTTCTTGTCCTTCACCGAGTTCAGGTAGCTGCCCTTGGTCAGCGTGCCCGAATAGATGCGGGTGAAGGTCAGCGAGCCGACGAACGGGTCGTTCATGATCTTGAACGCCAGCGCCGAGAACGGTGCGTTGTCTTCCGGCGGACGCGAATCCGCGGTTTCGCCATCGAGCTTGACGCCCTGGACGTCCGGAATGTCGAGCGGCGACGGCAGATAGTCGACGACCGCGTCGAGCAGCGGCTGAACGCCCTTGTTCTTGAACGCCGAGCCGCAGACGATCGGCACGAAGTCCATCGCCAGCGTCCCCTTGCGGATCAGCTTCTTGAGCGTCGCCGTGTCGGGCTCGTTGCCCTCCAGATACGCTTCCATCGCCTCGTCGTCCTGCTCGACGGCGAGCTCGATCAGGTCGGCGCGATACTTCGCTGCCTTCTCGGCCAGGTCGGCCGGGATGTCCTGATATTCGAACTTCGCGCCCAGCGACTCTTCGAGCCAGATGATCGCGCGGTTGTTGACCAGGTCGACCAGGCCCTTGAAGCCGCCTTCCATGCCGATCGGCAGGTACAGCACGGCCGGACGGGCGCCCAGACGCTCGATGATCGTGTCGACGCAATAGTAGAAATCGGCACCGGTGCGGTCGAGCTTGTTGACGAAGCACATCCGCGGAACCTTGTACTTGTCCGCCTGACGCCACACGGTTTCCGACTGCGGCTCGACGCCGGCAACACCGTCGAAGCAGGCGACCGCACCGTCGAGCACGCGCAGCGAACGCTCGACTTCGATCGTGAAGTCGACGTGGCCGGGGGTGTCGATGATGTTGATCAGATGCTCTTCGCCCTGACCGTCATCGGCCTTCCACTTGCAGGTGGTGGCAGCCGACGTGATCGTGATGCCGCGCTCCTGCTCCTGCTCCATCCAGTCCATCGTCGCGGTGCCTTCGTGCACTTCGCCGATCTTGTAGGACTTGCCGGTGTAATAAAGGATGCGCTCGGTCGTCGTGGTCTTGCCGGCGTCGATGTGCGCCATGATGCCGATATTGCGGTAACGCTCGAGCGGATGGCTGCGGGCCATGATCGTTCACTCCTGTGCCGGATCAGCCCGGCGGTGCCTGAAAATCTTTGGGGTCGCCCCCGTCCCTCTCACCGCGCCTGCCGAATGCAAGACAAGCCCCATCCGGGGCTCAAGGGAAACGGTAGTCGGGGAGCCGGGCCGAAACCCGAACTCCCCATATAGTAACCGAAATTACCAGCGGTAGTGGCTGAACGCGCGGTTCGCTTCCGCCATGCGGTGCGTGTCTTCGCGCTTCTTGACCGCGTTACCACGGTTGTTCGACGCATCGAGCAGTTCGCCCGACAGACGCGCCGACATGGTGTGCTCGCTGCGGTTACGCGCCGCACCGATCAGCCAGCGAATCGCGAGGGCCTGCGCACGCTCCGGACGGACTTCGACCGGAACCTGGTAGGTCGCACCACCGACGCGGCGGCTGCGGACTTCGATGCCCGGCTTGATGTTGTTCAGCGCATCATGGAACACGCCGAGCGGATCCTTCTTCGCGCGCTGTTCAACGGTTTCCATGGCCGAATACACGATACCCTCGGCGACGGCCTTCTTACCGTCCAGCATCACGCTGTTCATGAACTTCGACAGAACTTCATCACCGAACTTGGGATCCGGCAGAATTTCCCGCTTCTCGGGACGACGACGACGAGCCATTTGCTCTTCCTTCTAAAACCTACAGAGCGCCTGAAGCGCCCAGGATGCCACGGGCCGGACGGCCCGCCGGCTCACTTCGGACGCTTGGCGCCGTACTTCGAACGGCTCTGCTTGCGGTCCTTCACGCCCTGCGTGTCGAGCACGCCGCGCAGCACGTGGTAGCGCACGCCCGGAAGGTCGCGCACACGGCCGCCGCGGATGAGCACGACCGAGTGCTCCTGCAGGTTGTGGCCTTCACCCGGGATGTACGAGATGACTTCGCGGCTGTTGGTCAGACGGACCTTGGCGACCTTGCGGAGCGCCGAGTTCGGCTTCTTCGGAGTCGTCGTGTAGACGCGCGTGCAGACGCCGCGCTTCTGCGGGTTCTGCTCCATCGCAGGGACCTTCGACTTGGCCTTCTGCGGTTCGCGACCCTTGCGGATCAGCTGGTTGATCGTTGGCATGAAGCCCTTCACCTTTGTGTTTACCGGCGAATTCCGGCGGTTACTTTGCTGGAGCCCTTGATGTTTCTCGAAACACGTAAAGGGCCGTGGGAAGCATATCGCCCCCCGGGCCCGGTCAGTCTCCAGCAACGTTCAGCTCTGTCCCGGATATGCTCGCACAGGCGGAATCACCCGCGCGGCCACGGGCCGGGACGGGGGCGCCTATACGCAGACGGGCGCTTTCGGTCAACCGGGGGTGCCGAGCCCGGTCAGCGACTTAACGCGCTTTCAACAAGTGGGGGGATAGGAGCGCTGCATGGCCTGTCCGCCCCGCCCTGCCCGACCGACGCTGCGCCGCAGCCTGGCGCTGATTCTGCGCGACTGGAGCCGGCGCGCGGCAAACGACAATATGCCGATAGGGTTCGGGGGCTGGCAGACGGTCAGCGTCGAGCGGGCTGCGCGCTATTATGCCGCGGTCGCACGGGCGGACGCGGAGTAGGACCGCCGCGCTCCCGCGCAGGCCGGAGCCCAGGGTCACACACTATGTCGCGTGCGACTATGGGCACCCGCCTTCGCAGGAGCGTCGGGCTATTACATCGCGTTGCCGGCCGGCATCGTCGCGTTCGCCTCCGCTTCGTTCATCGCCGTGCCGTTGGCGATGATCAGCTCGTTCGCGGGCACTTCACCGTCGTTGCTGAAGGCGACGGTCGAATGGGCTTCGTTCAGCACGACGTTGTTGCTCTCGGTCGTCGTGATGTCCTGCCCGCCCCCGCAGGCGGCGAGCGTCAGGGCAGCGGGAATGGCGGTGAGAAACAGGCGGCGCATCGGGGAAGCTCCTAGCAAGGTTTGCTGCCCAACCGATTAGTGCGCGGCCGTGTTCCCTGGGTGT
Source organism: Roseomonas aeriglobus (assembly GCA_016937575.1). Taxonomy (NCBI): domain Bacteria; kingdom Pseudomonadati; phylum Pseudomonadota; class Alphaproteobacteria; order Acetobacterales; family Roseomonadaceae; genus Muricoccus; species Muricoccus aeriglobus. Next base: position 2,140,234 of record JAFHKN010000002.1, read on the forward strand.
TGCCGGACGCTACGGGGACCGGACTTGCCCGAGGGGAAACTCCCGTTCGTCCCGAGCGCCACGCCGTCAGACGGGGCCGGCCGCACCCGCCCCGCTGCCCGCCGTCGCGAGTCCGCGATTTGCTTGCACAAATCGCTGGCCGCCCGCCTAGATATGCAACGCCCTGCCATAGGCTGCGAGCACGCTCTCGTGCATCATCTCGCTCAGCGTCGGATGCGGGAAGACCGTTTCCATCAGTTCGGCTTCGGTCGTCTCCAGCGTCTTGCCGACGGTGTAGCCCTGGATCAGTTCGGTCACTTCCGCGCCGACCATATGTGCGCCCAGCAGTTCGCCGGTCTTGGCGTCGAACACCGTCTTGATGAACCCTTCGGCCTCGCCCAGCGCGATCGCCTTGCCGTTGCCGATGAAGGGGAATGTGCCGACCTTCAGCTCGTAGCCGGCTTCTCTCGCCTTCGCTTCGGTCAGGCCGACGCTGGCGACCTGCGGATGACAATAGGTGCAGCCCGGGATGTTCTTCGGGTCCATTGCGTGCGGATGCTTGCCGGCGATCGCTTCGGCGGCGATCACGCCTTCGTGGCTGGCCTTGTGCGCGAGCCATGGCGGCGCGGTGATGTCGCCGATCGCCCACACCCCCTCGACATTGGTACGGCACATCGCGTCGGTCTTCAGGAAGCCGCGGTCGTCCATCTGGACGCCCAGTTCCTTGAGGCCGACGTCGGCGGTGTTCGGCACGATGCCGATGGCGACGATGACGTGGCTGAACTCGGCTGACGTCTCCTTGCCCGCCTTGTCCTTCAGCTTGGCGGTGACGCCCTTGTCGGTCGCCTTGATGTCACTGACGCTGGCGCCGGTCAGGATGTTCATGCCCTGCTTCTTGAGCGCCTTTTCGAGGAAGGCCGAGACGTCGGCATCCTCGACCGGCACGATGCGGTCCATCATCTCGACGACCGTCACGTCCGCGCCCATGTCGTTGTAGAAGCTGGCGAATTCGATTCCAATCGCGCCAGAGCCGATGACCAGCAGCTTGGTCGGCATCTCGGTGGGCACCATCGCGTGGCGATAGGTCCAGACGCGCTTGCCGTCGGCGGGCAGGTTCGGCAGGTCGCGGGCGCGCGCGCCGGTCGCGACGATGATGTTCTTGGCCGACAGCTCGGTCGTCTTGCCGTCCTTGTCGGTGACGCTCAGCTTGCCCTTCCCCGTCAGCTTGCCGGTGCCCATGTGGACCGCGATCTTATTCTTCTTCATCAGGTGCGTGACGCCCTGATTGAGCTGCTTCGACACGCCCCGCGAGCGCTTCACGACCGCGTCGAGGTCGGCGGAGATCTTTTCCGCCGCCAGGCCGTAGTCCTTGGCGTGCTGCATGTAATGAAAAATCTCGGCCGAGCGCAGCAGCGCCTTGGTCGGAATACAGCCCCAGTTGAGGCAGATGCCGCCGAGCAGTTCGCGCTCGACGATCGCGACCTTCAGGCCCAGCTGGGCGCCGCGGATCGCCGCGACATAGCCGCCGGGACCGGAGCCCAGCACGATCAGGTCATAGGTGTCGGCCATGGCGGGAAAACTCCTGTTCAGAGAATGGGATCGCCGGGCACCAGGCTGAGCCCGCCGGCGAGGATAAGCATGTCGGCGACCGCGAGCAGCACGACCGCGCTAGCGGACACCGGATTCGATCGACGCCCGAAGGTGCCGCGCTGAGTCCAGACGCACGCGGCGGCGCAGATCACGCCGGCTGCCAGCACCGCGACGAGCCGCGCGGCGACCGGCGCGAACAGGCTCGCGATCTGCCCGACCAGTACCCCGGCGACATTGCCGGCGATCGAGACGAAGAAGATCAACGGGACCAGCAGGAAAATCATCGGCAGCAACACGCTGTCGACGCTGTCATGATCGACCACCCGCGCGCGCAGCACCCATAGCGCCAGCACCACGAGCGTCGTCGGCACCGCCGCCCCGATCGCGACCGGATAGGCAAGCGCGGGGATCATCCCGCCACGGGCCGCGGCTGGCGGTGTTCGTCGATCGCGACGAAGACGAACTGCGCCTGGGTGACCAGGCAGCTTTCCTCGACATGGCGACCGCGGCGCCAGGCCTGAACATCGATCGTCATCGACGTGCGGCCGACCTTCACCAGATCGGCGTAGACCGACACTTCGTCACCGACGGCGACGGGCGCGTGGAATTTCATGCCCTCCACCGCAATCGTCACCGCGCGGCCGTGGGCGTGGCGCGAGGCGACCAGGCCCGCGGCCATGTCCATCTGGCTCATCAGCCAGCCGCCGAAGATGTCGCCATAGGGGTTGGCATCCGCCGGCATCGTCGTCACCCGGATGGCGGGTTGCTGCTGCGGCTGGCCGCGGCGGGGTTCATCCATGGTTACGATCCTGACGCCACGCGCGGCGGATGGGGCCAATCCCCAGCAGCAGTACGACCACGGCGATTATCCAGCCGCTGACTTCGATCTCGCGCCGCGCGAGCGGATAGGCCCAGGCCGCAACGCTGACGATGACCAGCGTCGCGACAAGGCCGGTAGCCACGAAGAAGAGTTCGAGCAGCGTGTGCTTGGGCACGCGCCTTCCCCTTTGCTCAGGCGATCATGCCGAGCGGCGACTCGACCAGGTCCTTGAACGCCTTCATCAGCTGTGCGCCGTCCGCGCCATCGATCGCGCGGTGGTCGAAGCTGCCGGTCGCCGACATGACGGTCGCGACGGCCAGCGCATCGTCGACGATGTACGGACGCTTCTCGCCCGCGCCGATCGCCATGATCATGCCCTGCGGCGGGTTGATGACCGCTTCGAACTGCTTGATGCCGAACATGCCCATGTTGCTGAGCGAGGCGGTGCCGCCCTGATATTCTTCGGGCTTCAGCTTGCCTTCCTTCGCACGGCCGGCGAGCTCCTTCATCTGCGTCGAGATCGACGACGGCGAGGCGTTGGCGGCATCGCGGATGATCGGGGTGATGAGGCCGGTCGGCGTCGACACGGCGACCGAGACATCGGCGCGCTTGTAGCTGACCAGCGAATCACCGGTGAAGGTCACGTTGCACTTGGGCGTGGCTTCGAGCGCGACACCCAGCGCCTTGATCAGCAGATCGTTGACCGACAGTTTCACACCGCGCGCTTCCAGCGCCTTGTTCAGGTCGCTACGCAGCTTCAGCAGCGCGTCGAGGCGGATGTCGACCGTCAGATAGATGTGCGGAACGGTCTGCTTCGATTCGGTCAGGCGGCGCGCGATCGTCTTGCGGATGTTGGTGAGCTTCTCGACCTCGTGCGGGATGCTCTCGTCCCACCAGACCTTCGCCGGTGCTGCGGCGGCAGCGGAAGCGGGTGCGGCGGGCGCTTCGCTGGCGGTCGGTGCCGGTGCGCTCTCCGCGGCCTTGGCGGGCGCGGCGCCGGGCTTGGCGCCCTCGACGTCGGCCTTCACGATGCGGCCGTTCGGGCCCGAACCGGTGACGCCCGATAGGTCGACACCCTTGTCGGCGGCGATGCGGCGCGCGAGCGGCGAGGCCTTCACGCGCTCGCCCGAAGCGGCGGCGGCGGGAGCCGGGGTCGGCGATGGCGTCGGGCTCGGTGCGGGGGCCGCCGCCTTGGGGGCTTCGGCAGGCTTAGCTTCCGCCTTCGGGGCGTCTGCCTTGGGGGCAGCGGCGGCGGCGGAGGCATCCTCGCCCTCGGCCGCGATCGTCGCGATGACGGTGCCGACCTTCACGCCATCGGTGCCTTCGGCGACCAGGATCTTGGCGATCGTGCCTTCGTCGACGGCTTCGAATTCCATCGTCGCCTTGTCGGTTTCGATTTCGGCGAGCAGGTCGCCCGCCTTCACCACATCGCCTTCCTTGACCAGCCACTTGGCGAGCGTGCCCTCCTCCATCGTCGGGGAAAGCGCGGGCATTTTCAGATCGATCGCCATGACGGGTCCTGTTTCCGTTAGGGCGCCCTCTCTTGCGCCCGTACCGCCGCGGGTCAAGGGCGGTTCTCAGGCGCAGTGCTTGCGTTGGCATCGCCGAAGCGCCACCAAGGCGTCGGAAAAGGCGGGGATAACTGAAATGCGCACCTATCTGGTCGTGGTCGACGACAGTCCGGAAGCGGAAAACGCCCTGCGCTTTGCGGCCCGGCGCGCGGTGAAGACCGGCGGCGGGGTCGAAATCCTGGCACTGATTCCGCCGTCCGAATTCGTCCAATGGGGCGGCGTGCAGGCGACGATCGAGGAGGAGGCGCGCTTGCATGCCGAAGCGATCGTCGCGGGCGCGGCAGGCACCCTGCTCGCCGAATCGGGCGTGACGCCTTCGATCGTGGTGCGCCAGGGCGACGGGCCGAAGATCGTGCGCGAGATGATCGATGCCAACCCCGACATCGCGGCCCTGGTGCTGGGTGCGGCATCGAGCGGCGCACCCGGCCCGTTGGTAAGCCATTTCGCCGGCACCGACGCGGGCGCATTGAGCGTGCCGGTGATGCTGATCCCGGGGTCGCTCAGCCGCGAGGATATTGATCGGGTCAGCTGAAATTACCCTCCCCGGGAGGGGGGAGATGCCAGGCCGAAGGCCTGACGGAGGGGTGTTACCCTCTTCGGATGATTGGACACCCCTCCGTCGCGCTAGCGCGCCCCCCTTTGCGGAAGAGGACAGAGAGGAGGTCGGGCGGAGCCGGGGGTGTAGTCCAGCCCCGCCCTAGCTCTGGTCAGCGGCTCAGGATCTTCGAGCGCTGGATGATCTTGGTCGGTGCACGGTGGTGGCGGACGACCGGCTTAGCCTTCTTGTAGACATAGCGGTTGGTCTGGACGTTGTCGTAGACGGTGATCGTCTCGACCGTCTCGGTCGTCGTCGGCATTACCGTGACCGTGGTCGTCGTGCCGCCGTAATAGCCATAGCCCCCCGAGCTATAGACGCGCGTCTCATAGCCGCCAGCATAGCCACCGCCATGATGGACGATCGGCGGCGGCGGGGGCGGATAGGCACCCGGGGGCGGCGGCGGCAGGTCGGGGCCCGGATACGGATAGGGCGCGCCACGGTCGTCGATCCGACGCTCGCGGTACACGCGGCGCTCGCGCCCGCGATCCTCGGCCCGATCGATCGCTGCACCGGCGACCGCGCCGACGCCCGCACCGATCAGCGTGCCGCCCAGACGGTTGCCGCGGCCGGCGATGACATTGCCCGCAACGCCACCAACGACGCCGCCGATCACCGCACCGCCGACACCCCGATCGCGATCGCGCCGGTCGCGCGGAGCGTAATCATCATCCACGCCGTCGGCGTAATAGGCATCGCCATCATCATAGGCATAGTCGTCATAGGCCGCGGCGCCGTCGTAGCGGTCCCAGTCGATTCCGCTGACGCTGTCGAACACGCGCCCGCGACCATCGACCAGCACGGCATCGTCATAATAGCGCGTCCAGGTGTAGCCTGCCGGCGGCGCGCCGAGGCCGTAGAAAGCGAAGTCGTTGATGTAATAGCTCGGTGCGAACCAATAGCTCGGCAGCACCCAGCCCCGGGTCGGGCGGCGATAGGCGCTCCAGCCGCCCGGCGCCCAGCCACCGACGGCCCAGCGGCCATCGACACGGTTGCCCCACCGCGACCCGCCGGTCCACCGCTGTCCGGTCCATGTCCCGCGCGGGCCGCTCCAGCTACGCGACCAGCTGCCCGAGCGCGCCTGGCTGTTGGCGCCGGACCAGGCGCCGCCGCGCGGCCCCGACCAGTTGCCGCCGCCGCGGTGCTGGATCGGCATCGCCGGCGCACTGCGCGCCTGGCTGAACGCGCCGCCGGCACCGGCCCGCGCGCCGGCGAAGGTGCCCGGCCCACTCATCGCACCACTGCGGGCGACGGATTGAGCGGAAGCCGCCACGGGGACCAGTGCGGTCGCGGTCAGCGTTGCGATCCAAAGGCTGCGCATCGTTTACTCCCTGTCGGTGCGCCCCCGCACCAAAAGTTAAGGCTTAACGCCAGAGTAAGCCTAGAGACGCACGTTTTGAACGCGTAACGATGGTTAATGCCGTCCCGTTCCGGGGCAGGCGCGCGTCAACGGGGTCCCGGTCCCGCGAGGCGCGGGGCCAGAATGCGCATCAGCGCTTCGCAACCCGCCGCATCGCCGGCATCGAAGCGCGCCGGCGAGGGACTATCGAGATCGAGCACGCCAATCAGTTCGCCCTGGCTGACGATCGGCACGACGAGTTCCGACCGGCTGGCGGCGTCGCAGGCGATATGGCCGGGGAAGGCGTGAACGTCCTCGACCAGCTGCGTCTCGCGGGTTTCCGCCGCCGTGCCGCAGACGCCCTTGCCGAACGGGATGCGGATACACGCCGCCTTGCCCTGGAACGGCCCGAGCACGAGTTCGCCGCCGACATTGCGATAGAAGCCCGCCCAGTTGAGGTCGGGCAGATACTGCCAGATCAACGCCGACACATTCGCCATATTGGCAATGGCATCCGGCTCGTCGGCGGTCAGCGCGTCGAGCGCCGATTCGAGGTCGCGGTAAAGATCCGACTTGGATTCGGCGGTGATGGTGAAATCGTACATGCGGGCCATGTAGGCGATCCTCCCCTGTAAGGGGAGGGGGACTGCGACGCGAAGCGGCGTGGTGGAGGGGTGTTCCGCTATCCGGAGAGGGCGACACCCCTCCGTCAGGCCTTGCGGCCTGCCCCCCCCCTCGCAGGGGAGGATGGTATTTCAATCCACCCTCACCTTGCCCCGCCCGGCCTTTACCGCGCTGCGGCCCTTTTTTTCGTCCACACGGCGCGCCTTGGCCGCCTTCGACGGCTTGGTCTTCACCCGCTTCGCCTGGCGCACATGCGCTTCGGCGATCAGCTCGGCCAGGCGCGCTCGGGCATCCTCGCGGTTGGCGTCCTGGGTGCGGAAGCGGCGGGCGGTGATCAGAAGTTCGCCGTTTGCGGTCAGCTTGCTGCCCGCAAGTGTCTTCAGCTTGGCATAGGCGTACGGCGGCAGGCCCAGCTTAAAGACGTCGACCCGCAGCTGCACCGCGGTCGCGACCTTGTTGACGTTCTGCCCACCAGGACCGGTCGCGGCGAGGAATTTCTCCTCGAGGATCGCCGCGTCGGGGATCACCGCGCAAAGCCGAGCGCGACGAACCGCTCCGGCAGGTCGGCCTCCGCTTCGATCGGCGGCTTGCCCGGCCGTTCGAGGCGCAGGGTCGCCGCGTGAAGCATCATCCCCCTGCTGCCGTCACGGCCATACACGGGATCACCGACGATCGGGACACCGAGACCGGTCGCGGCATGCACACGCAGCTGGTGCGTGCGCCCCGTCTCCGGCCGGAATTCAACGAGCGCGTGGCCGTCCTTCACCTGGAGCAGCGACCAGTTGGTACGCGCTGCCTTGCCGTCCTCGCGGCCGATCATCCGCCAGCCGCTCTCACGCGTGCTGACCTTGACGAGCGGCAGGTCGATCGTCCCGCCCTCCCCGTCCGGTACCCCGTCGAGGATCGCGAGATACCGCTTTTCGACCCGTCCACCCTCGAACGCCTGTCCGAACCGCTTCGTCGCGCCAGGATTGCGCGCCAGCAACAGGCAGCCGCTGGTATCGCGGTCGATACGATGGACCGGGTGCGGCAGGCGGTGAAAGCCGAACGTCAGCTCATGCAGCATCGATTCGACGCTGGGCGAACGGTCGCGCGGCGAATCGACCGGCAGGCCGGCGGGCTTGTCGAGGACGATCGCCTCGCCGTCGAGGAACAGGATACGATCTGCGAGCATCGGAGGGCCATGCCACCGAAGCCGCGCAAGTGGAAGGCGCGGACCGACGCGAGCCCGGGTAAACCCGGGCTCGCGCCGGCGCCCGGCTCAACCGATCAGCTTCGCGGCGACTTCCGCCACGCGGCGGCCCTGATAGCGAGCCCCGTCGAGGTCGACGCTGCTCGGCTGGCGGCTGCCGTCACCATCGGCAATCGTCGATGCGCCATAGGGCGTCGTGCCGTGAACTTCCCTCACGCCGGTGTGGCCTTCATAGCCATAGTCGAGCCCGACCACGACCAGTCCGAAGTGCAGCAGGTTGGTGATGATGCTGAACAGCGTCGTTTCCTGCCCGCCGTGCTGCGTCGCGGTCGAGGTGAAGGCCGCGCCGACCTTGCCGTTCAGGCCGCCCTTGTACCACAGGCCCCCGGCGGTATCCCAGAACGCCGCCATCTGGCTGGACATGCGACCGAAGCGAGTCGGCGAACCGACGATGATCGCATCGTATTTCTCGAGTTCGTTCGGATCGTCCAGCACGGGATGCGCGCTGTCGGTCTTGAAGCCGGAAGCCTTCGCAACGTCCTCAGGTGCGGTTTCGCGAACGCGACGAATGTCGACTTCGGCACCGGCACCGCGTGCGCCTTCGGCAACGGCGTCCGCCATCTGCTCGATGTGACCGTAGGACGAGTAATAGAGGACGAGAACCTTCGCCATGGAATGTGCTCCTTGATCTGAATTGGGTGGTCAGGCTGAAGGCGGGTAACGCCCCGAGCCAGAAACAGTTTATTCGCTGTCGACGAGAACGATTTCGGCGTCGTCGGTTGCGGTGATCGTGTAGGTCTTGCCGCCGAGCAACGCCGCCCCGTCGCGGGTCGCGATCGCCTCCCCATCGATGTCGAGCGCGCCGGTCGCGGGGACGAGATAGGCATGACGCCCCGCGCCGAGATCATAGGTCAGCGTTTCGCCGGCCTTCAGCGTCGCGCCGAGCACGCGCGCTTCGGCCCGGATCGGCAGGGCACCCGCCGCGATCTCGTCGGCAAACCCGCTGGCGAGCGTCTGAAAGCTACCCGACCGGTCGCCTTTCGGGAACGGCTTTGCTCCCCACGACGGGGCGCCGCCGCTGGTGCGCGGTTCGATCCAGATCTGGAAGATCCGCGTCTCCTCCGCTTCAAGATTATATTCGGCATGGCGCACGCCGCTGCCCGCCGACATCACCTGGACGTCGCCGGCGCCGGTGCGGCCCTGATTGCCCATCGAATCCTTGTGCGTGATCGCGCCGCTGCGGACGTACGTGATGATCTCCATGTCGCGGTGCGGATGCGGGGGAAAGCCGCTGTTCGCCGCGATGGCATCGTCATTCCATACGCGGATCGCGCCCCAGCCCATGCGGGCGGGATCATAATAATTGGCGAAGCTGAAATGATGCCGCGCGTCGAGCCAGCCGTGATTGGCATGGCCGAGCGTTTCGAACGGGCGACGGTCGATGGTGTTGGTGGCGGTGTCGAGCATGGGACAACTCCTTGGTTGCCGCCAATGTGGGAGAGGAGTTTGATCACGTAAATGGAAACGTTGGAAACGGATTGTTTCCGATGGAGTCGGATCCTACGGTGTAGCCGCGCGGGCAGACGCAAAGAGCGGCAGGCATTTCGCTTTCCGAGCCTCGGCTTACGCCCGCGCCGGAGCCCGACGGAGTTTTGCGGATGCGCCTACCCGATTTCGAAGCCTGGGCGATCTTCGCCTGCGTGGTCGAACACCGCTCTTTCTCCGCCGCTGCCGAGGCGATCGGCGTCAGCAAGGCGACCGTCAGCAAGGCGATCGCGCGGCTCGAACAGTCGCTCGGCGCCACGCTGTTCCACCGCACGTCGCGCCGGCTGGCGTTGACCGACAGCGGGCAGGCGCTGGCGACCCGCGCCGCACGTATCCTGGCCGAGGCGCAGGGGGCGGAGGAGGCGGCGCGCGATGCGGCAAGCGCGCCCAAGGGGCTGGTCCGGATCGCCGCGCCGATCACCTTCGGCATCCGCTTCGTTGCGGACGCCGTTGCCGACCTGATCGCATCGCATCCGGGAATCGAGATCGACCTGCGGCTGTCCGACGCGCGGGTCGATATCGTCGCGGAGAATTTCGACATCGCGTTGCGCATCGCCGACCTGCCCGACAGCTCGCTGCGCGCGCGACGGCTGGCGCCGGTCACCGTACGGGTCGTTGCGGCACCGGCCTATCTGGCCGCCCATGGCACCCCGTGCCACCCGGCCGAACTCGCGACCCACGCCTGCTTCGCCTATGCCAATGCGATCGGGACGTGGCATTTTCGGGGTCCGGGCGGCGAGGAAGCCGCGGTGCGCCCGGCGGGGCCCTTGGTCACCGACAATGGCGACGCAATGCTGCCAGCGCTGTGCGCGGGCCTCGGCATTGCGCGATTGCCGGACTTCATTGTCGATCCAGAACTGGCAGCGGGTCGGCTGGTCGAGATCCTGCCCGAATGGACGAGCGCCGGCATCGCGCTGCACCTGCTGACCCCACCGAGCCCGCTGCGGCCGGCGCGCGTGGAGGTGGTGATCGACTTTCTGGCGGAGCGGTTTCGAACCCTGTGCCTGGATCCGTCCCGCTCCGCATGATCGGTCAGCGCGTCAGCATCCGGAACCCGACGCGGAACTGGCGTCCCAGCAGGTCCGAATAGGTGCTGTTCGCAGCTAGCCCGGTTTCCGGCACCAGCATCGGCCAGCGATCGAACAGATTGTTGACGTTCAAGAACAGCTGCGCCTCGTTGGTGTCGAAACGGATTTTCTGGGTCAGGTTCAGGTCCGCATAGAACAGGCCGGAGATGCGGTTGCTGTCATACGTCGGCGCATTGACCGTCGAGGCCGGGCATCCGGTCGTGCACACGATCGCGTCGGCGACATATTTGCCCGCGCTGACCCCGCGCCCGATCGCGGTGATCGAGAAGTCTGGCGTGTCGAGCGCGACGCTGCCGCGGTAGAGCCACGTCGGCGTGCTGCCCTGCCCCCCGTTCACGCCGACCGAATTCACGATGACCGTGTTCGGCACGCCGCTGTTGAAGCGATTCTCGATATAGCGGGTCGCAACGCCGCGCAGCGTGATCGCCCCCGCACTATCATCAAACAAGCGATTGAGCGGCAAGCGGTACGACGCGTCGATATCGACGCCGCGCACCTTCTGGCTGGCGGCGTTGAAGGGCTGGGTCTGGATGACGAGGTAGGGTTGGCTGGGGTTCTGGGTGCGCGCAGGATCGGTGGCGATCGCGCCGCAGAACGCCTGTTCGCCCAGGAAGCACAGATTGACGATCTGTTGCGCGCTGAATGCGCTGATGCCCTGGTCCACCTTGATGTCGAAATAGTCGACCGCCAGGTTGAAGCCGGGCACGAACGTCGGCGAGAACACTGCGCCGATGTTCCATTGGTTCGACTTTTCGGGCACCAGCGCGCGGTTGCCGGTGGCGAAGCCCGAATAGGCGTAGCTCGCCTGCGCCGGCTGGCCCGCCGGGACGAACGACGGGCTGGTGCCGGTGGCAAAGCCGGGGTTGCTGACCGAATCGCTGTTTGCGGTGCCGGCCTGAAACAGGTCGTTCAGGTTGGGTGCGCGAATATCGCGCGACCGCGTAACGCGCAGGCGGAAATCATCGATCGGTTGCCAGGTCGCACCGGCCTTCCAAGTCGTCACATAGCCCGCGGTCGAATAATCGGTCGCGCGCGCCGCGCCGTTGAATTCGAGCCCGAGACCGAGCGGGATCACGGTTTCGAGATAGGCCTCCTTGACCGTGTAGGAGCCGAAGCTAGGCAGATAGTTGCCGACCGACCAGCGGTTGGTGGCGCCGGTCACGTTCCCGTTGGCATCGCGGATCGGGACGGGCTGGAATTGATCCGGGACAAATCCGCTGACCTTTTCCTTACGATATTCCGCACCGATCGCGACGCTGACATCTCCAGCCCAGGTCGCGAAGGGCGTGGCCGAGAAATTTGCGCCGACAACGGTCTGCTCAATCCGCTGGTCGCGATAGGGGTCGCCGAGCACATAGGCGATCGCCGCCGGATTGGCGACGTTCAGACCCAGCCGGTTCAGAGGGACGCAGGCCGGATCGTTATTCGCGGGATTGCTGTCGACGTTGATCAGGCACTGGATGGAGCCTGTCGGATAGCCGCTGCCTGCCGGCGCGAAGGCCGCGTCGCGGGCCGCGTTTATCCGCGCCACATTCTGAATGTTACGCAGCTGTTCGCGCAGGTCGGCGCGGCCGTACTGGCCGTAGATGTCCCAGCGCGCGGTCTTTCCGAACGCGTCGAATTCGCCCTGCGCCCCGACCAGGTAACGCTGGACCTCGCGGCGGTTGTCGATGCCACGGCCAGGCAGGTCTGCAGACGTCGTTGCGATCGTCACGCTGGTGATGCCCTGCAGACGTGCCGCGCCCAGCGTGTTCAGCAGGAATGCGTTGCAGGTGGTCGGCACCGGGGTCTGCGTACATCCGGTCGCGTTCAGCACGACGCCCGTCTGCAAGTTCGGGCCGGCGTTGAACCGAATCTTCTGCTGATTGTATGCGCCTTCCGCAAACAGCTCGATCCCGCTACCGATCTCGAAGCTGACCCGGCCGAACACGCCGTAGCGGTCATCCTCGGGATCGAGACCGATGTTGCGGCCCGAATTATTCACCTGCCACGATCCGCCCTGGGTGAGCGTCGGCGCCGCGGTCCCGGTCGGCGACGGGAAGGTCAGCGCCCCGTACACATATTGGTTCACCGCGCCGCCATCTGTGAAATACAGCCCGCGCAGCCGGTTTGCGGTCCCGCCGGTCGACGCGGTGATCAGGCTGCCCGGCGCCGAATTGGCCGCACCCACCTGACGCCGGATCAGGAACTGCGGCCCGCCGCTGGTCGCGGTGTAGTTCGGGTCCTGGATACGCACGAAGCCGGTCGCGTTCCAGTCGCGGTCGACCTGGAAGATACCATCCCGGTGCGCGACTTCGCCGCTCAGCAGCACATGGCCGCGCCCGCCCGCGAAAGACAGGCCGCCGGCGACGTTCATCGAATAGTTGAATCCGTCGCCCTTGTCGGTGATTCCGCTGTCGACTTCGGTCCGTAGCCCCGTCAGCTTGTTGTTCAGCACGAAGTTGACGACACCGGCGACCGCGTCCGAGCCATAGGCGGCCGATGCGCCACCGGTCACGACCTCCACGCTGGAAATCAGCGCCTGCGGGATCGTGTTGACGTCGACCAAGCCGGTGATCGTCGATCCGACCGAGCGACGGCCGTTGACCAGCACCAGCGTGCGTTCCGCGCCCAGGTTGCGCAGGTTCAGCGCGTTGATACCGGCCTGCCCACTCGAGATATTCAGTCGCGAATTCGCCGGACGCGTCGACCCGGCGAGCGAGGGAAGCTGGTTGACGAAGTCGGCGATGTTGTTCGACGGCGACCCGTTCTGGATTTCCTCCAGCGACAGGACGGTCAGCGGCGTCGGCGACTGGAACCCGTCACGCACGATTCGCGATCCGGTTACGGTTACGTCGCCGGTGCTTTCCGCCGCAGTGCCGCCCGGCGTCGTCGCCTGTTCCAACCGCGCGTCGGCCGCCGGCTGGGTCGTCCCCTCGGTCGTGGTCTGCGCCATCGCCGGCCAGGCGAGACAGGTGGCGGACAGGAACAGCGCGGCCTTCAGCTTCATGATTTCCCCCAAGAATTTGCCGATTGCGACGCGACCCTCACCGCGCCGGGCACCCCCGTGCCCTTTTGTTTCATATCGGTTGCAAACGCTATCACGGCGCAACCTTATGGCAACGACTTAGGTTCGTATTTTTCGCTTTCCCGCCAAGGTGACGCGAAAACGCAACATTCCTTCGCTGGCCGACGGCGGGCGCCGCCCCCCGGGAATCGCCGCGACTCGCGGATTCCTGCGGGTTAGGAAGAAATTAACCTTTTGCCTTCAGTGATGCTTAGGTTAATGAATTGCGGAATGGCGTGGGGCGACAGGGATGTCCTCACGATCCGGCCAAGGGGAAACGCAGATGCGCGTGCTGCTGATCGAGGACGAGCCGACGACCGCCAAGGCGATCGAGCTGATGCTCCATAGCGAGGGCTTCAACTGCTACACGACCGATCTGGGCGAGGAAGGCCTCGATCTGGGCAAGCTGTATGATTACGATATCATCCTGCTCGACCTGAACCTGCCGGACATGCACGGATACGACGTGCTGAAGAAGCTGCGCGTCGCTCGCGTCCAGACGCCGGTGCTGATCCTGTCGGGCATCAGCGAAATGGATTCGAAGGTACGCTCGTTCGGCTTCGGCGCCGACGATTACGTTACCAAGCCCTTCCACCGCGAAGAACTGGTCGCGCGCATCCACGCCGTCGTCCGTCGTTCGAAGGGGCATTCGCAGTCGGTCATCAAGACCGGCAAGCTGGCGGTCAACCTGGATGCCAAGACGGTCGAAGTCGATGGCGCGCGCGTCCACCTGACCGGCAAGGAATATGCGATGCTGGAGCTGCTGTCGCTCCGCAAGGGCACGACGCTGACCAAGGAAATGTTCCTCAACCACCTGTACGGCGGGATGGACGAACCGGAACTGAAGATCATCGACGTCTTCATCTGCAAGCTGCGCAAGAAGCTGAGCATGGCGACCGACGGCGACAACTACATCGAAACCGTCTGGGGCCGCGGCTATGTGCTGCGCGAGCCCGACGAAGCAGGCCTGCCGGTGGCGGAAGCGGCAGTCGCGGTCGCCTGATCGGCGCGCCTATGTGAGCTAGGAAGAGGCCGTCGTTCCGGGAGGGAGCGGCGGCCTTTTTCTGTGAACAGTGTCACCCCATCCGGATCGTGACACCCCTGCGTCAGGCCTTCGGGCCGCCACCTCCCTTGCAGGGGAGGATTTGCTTTGGCCCTATTTCCGCTCCCACATCTTTTCGCCACCGACCCAGGTCTCGAGCACCTGCGTCTGGCGCAGGCCAACCGCCCCCACTTCGGTCGGGTCGCGGTCGATGATAACGAAGTCCGCGCGCTGACCCGGTGCCAGCGTGCCGAATTTCTCCTCGGCGAAACCGGCATAGGCGGCGCCTTGCGTAAAGGCCCACCACGCCTGCGTCAGCGTCACGCGCTCCTCCGGTCGCCAGCCTTGAATCGGCTGGCCGCTGGCGTCCTGGCGGGTAATCGCCACCGCCCAATTGACGAAGGGATTGGGGTTTTCGACGGGATAGTCGCTGCCGAACGCCAGCTTCGATCCGGCGCGTAGCATCGAATTCCACGCATAGGCTCCGCCCAGCCGCGCCGGGCCCAGCCGCGCCTCCGCCATACGCCAGTCGCTCGATTCGTGGACCGGCTGCATCGACACGATGACACCGTTCCTGCCGAAGCGCGGAAGGTCCGCCGGATCGACGATCTGGGCATGTTCGATCCGCCAGCGCCGATCGCCCTTATAGGTGACCGCAAGTTCGTCGATCGCGTCGAGGACCTGGCTGTTGGCCCGGTCGCCGATCGCGTGGACGGCGATCTGGAAATTGTCCATCGCGCCGCGGCTCATCAGGTTGAGCAGCTGATCGTCCTTCAGGAAACCGAGCCCGCTGTTCTTGGGCGAATCGGAATAGGGCTGTTTCAGCCATGCCCCGCGCGAGCCGAGCGCACCGTCGGCATAGAGCTTGATCCCGCCCATCCGCAGCTTGTCGCCGTACAGCCACGGCGTCGGGCCGGCCCCGGCGACCGCCAGTGCGGGCTCGATGCCGGCGGCATAGGACATGATCCGCAGACGCAACTGGCCCTGGTCGCCCATCCGGCGATAGGTCAGCCAGTCGTCGATCGTCGTGCCCATGTCGGCCGTTGCGGTGATACCGGCCGCCAGCAGCGCCTCCTGCGCCTTCAGAAACGCGGCGTTGCGGTCGCGCGGATTGGGCTTGGGCATCTTGTCCGTGATCAGCGACATCGCGGCATCAACGAACACGCCCGATGGCTGACCATTCGCCAGCTTCTCGATCCGCCCGCCCGCTGGCGACACGGTCTTCGCCGTGATTCCCGCGGCGCGCATGGCGGCCGAATTGGCCCAGCCGGCGTGGCCGTCGGCGCGCTGCAGCCATACCGGGCGATCGGACAGGACCGCGTCGATCTCGGCTGCGGTCGGGAAGCGGCCGAGATTCCAGACCTCCTGATTCCAGCCGCCACCGATGATCCACGGTCGCGTCGGGTTGGCCTGACCGAAGGCCGCGATTCGCGATTGCGCCTGCGCGAGCGACGTCGTCGAAAACAGGTCGAGCTCCAGCGCGCGGAAGCCGAGGTCCATCACGTGCCCATGCGCGTCGATCATGCCCGGGATCGCGACCTTTCCGCGCATATCGGCGCGCCAGTCGAGCCGGTCGGGCCGCTTTTCGCCCCGCTTCAGCAGCCGCACGACCTTGCCGTCGTTGATCAGGATGCCGGTGAAGCGCACTTCCCGCCCGTCCTTGTCGAGCGCGACGCCGTTGACATTGTCGACCAGCGCGTCGGCGAACGCGGGCGAGGCGACGAGGGCGGCGGCGGTCAGGAAGGCGATACGCAACCGCAACGTTCGGAATGGGTTCAGCATGGTGACGCCACTATCGGCACGATGAGGATTTGGCGAGGAGATGATGCTTAGGCTCGGGACAACGGCGGCCGCTGGCCTGATCCTCGCGCTGACAGCCTGCGACGGCGGCGCCGAGCGCACCGCGACCGCCGACGCGAGCGCGCCGACCGCACGGGCGCCGGCACCCGCTGCGCCACCCAACCCGACCACGCCCACCGCCCCGGCCCCGGCCCCGGCCCCGGCCGCGCGCTTCACCGCCGACACCAAGGTGTCGACCGACGATTACGACTTTACGTACACCGTCCCGGCGGACGTCGTGGCGATCCCGGCGCTGACCGGCTGGTTCGAAGCCGATCGCGACGCGGTGCGCGCCGGGGTCGCGAAGGACGCGGCCGAGTTCCGCAAGGACGCGACCGCCAACGACTTCCCGTTCCGCAAATATGAATCGACGACCGTGTGGAAGCGGGTTACGTCGACACCGCGGTTCCTGAGCCTGTCGGCCGAAACCTACGCCTACACCGGCGGGGCACACGGCTCACCGGGCTTTCGTGGCCTCGTCTGGGACCGCCAGGCCGGACAAAGGCTCGAACCGACCGAGATCTTTACCTCCGATCGGGCGATCCAGCAGGCGGTGGGCGCGGCGTTTTGCGACGCGCTCGACGTCCAGCGCGGCAAGCGCCGCGGCAGGCCGGTCGTCCGCAGCAGTGGCGACAGCTTCGATGGGTGCCCGAAAGTATCGGAGACGACGCTGATCCTGGGATCGACCAACGGACAGGCGATCGACCGCATCGGTCTGCTCGTCGGCCCCTATGTCGCCGGACCCTACGCCGAGGGCGCCTATGACCTGACTCTGCCGGTCACACCCACGCTGCTGCGTGCGGTGAAGCCCGAATATCGCGCCGGCTTCATCGCACGGGGTTAACCTGGGACCCAATTTGAGTTAGGCGCGCGGCCATGGCTACGAACCCCGCGCCCGCCGAGCAACTGCTCCCCGTCAGCTACGCCGACGTTCAGGCAGCGGCGATGCGGATTAGCGGCGCGGTGGTGCGCACTCCCACGCTCCACAGCAAGACGCTGAGCGATCTGACCGGCGCGCGCGTGTTCGTGAAGTTCGAAAACCTGCAATTCACCGCCGCCTACAAGGAACGCGGCGCGCTCAATACCCTCCTCCAGCTCGACGACGCGGCGCGCGCCAAGGGCGTGATCGCAGCGTCGGCGGGGAATCATGCCCAGGGCCTGGCCTATCACGGCAATCGCCTGGGCATTCCGGTGACCATCGTGATGCCGCGCCTGACCCCGACGGTGAAGGTCATGCAGACCGAGAGCCACGGCGCGACCGTGATCCTGGAAGGCGAGACGTTCGATGCCGCCTACGACCATGCGCGCCAGCTGGAGGCAGAACGCGACCTGACCTTCGTTCACCCGTTCGACGACGCGCGCATCATCGCCGGCCAGGGCACGGTCGCGCTGGAAATGCTGGAGGACGTGCCGGAGCTCGACACGCTGGTCGTGCCGATCGGCGGCGGCGGCCTCATTTCCGGCATGGCCACCGTCGCGCGGGCGCAAAGTCGCGAGATCCAGGTCGTCGGTGTCCAGGCCGAGCTCTATCCCTCGATGTACAACCGCATCCGCGGGACGCACATGGACTGCGGCGGCGACACCCTGGCCGAGGGTATCGCGGTCAAGCAGCCCGGCGGCCTGACCGCGCAGGTCGTCGAGGCACTGGTCGACGACATCGTTCTGGTCGGCGAGCGCCGGCTGGAGGAAGCCGTCAGCCTGCTGCTCCAGATCGAGAAGACCGTGGCCGAAGGCGCCGGGGCGGCCGGTCTCGCCGCGCTCCTCGCCTTCCGGGAGAAATTCCGCGGGCGGACGGTCGGCATCGTCATCTGTGGCGGCAATATCGACACACGCCTGCTCGCAAACGTGCTGTTGCGCGACCTCGCCCGCTCGGGCCGCCTCGCGCGACTGCGCATCCGGTTGCAGGACCGGCCCGGCGCTCTGTTCCAGGTCGCGCGCATCTTCGACCAGGAGCGCGTCAACATATTGGAGCTGTCGCACCAGCGCATCTTCACCAACCTGCCGGCGAAGGGCCTGAGCCTCGACGTCGAATGCGAGACGCGCGATCGGGCGCATCTCGACCGGCTGCTGAACGCGCTGCGACAGGAAAAATATGAAGTGAATCTCGTCGAGCTCGCGTGAACTCGCCGATCGGCGCGGGACAGCAAAAGGGCCGGTGGAGCGATCCACCGGCCCTTCGTTTTATCAGCATCGGGCGGGCGACGGCAAAGCCGCCGCCCTGGCGTCGACCGGGTTCGGCTGAGCCGAACCGCCGGCCGTTCCGATCCGTGCCCGGGCGAGCTGTCGCTCGCCCGGTCCAGATCAGAAGTCCATGCCGCCCATGCCGCCCATGCCGCCGTGACCGCCCATCGGCATCGCCGGCTTGTCTTCCGGCAGCTCGGCGACCGTGGCTTCGGTCGTGATGAGCAGGCCGGCGACCGAGGCTGCGTTCTGCAGCGCGGTGCGGACGACCTTGGTCGGGTCGATGACGCCGGCCGAGACCAGGTTCTCGTAGGTGTCGGTCGACGCATTGAAGCCGAACGAGGTGTCGTCCTGGTCGAGCAGCTTGCCCGACACGACCGCGCCGTCATGGCCGGCGTTGGTCGCGATCTGGCGAACCAGCGCGGTCAGCGCGCGACGGACGATGTCGATGCCGCGAGTCTGGTCGTCGTTGACACCGGTCAGGCCCTGCAGGGCACGCGTGCCGTACAGCAGCGCGGTGCCGCCGCCCGGAACGATGCCTTCCTCGACCGCGGCGCGGGTCGCGTGCAGCGCGTCGTCGACGCGGTCCTTGCGCTCCTTCACCTCGACTTCGGTCGCACCGCCGACCTTGATGACGGCGACGCCGCCGGCCAGCTTCGCCAGACGCTCCTGGAGCTTCTCGCGGTCATAGTCGCTGGTCGTGACTTCGATCTGCTGGCGGATCGCGTCGGTGCGGCCCTTGATCGCATCGGCTTCACCGGCCCCATCAACGATGGTGGTGTTGTCCTTGTCGATCGTGACGCGCTTAGCGGTGCCGAGCATGCCGAGCGTGACCGTCTCGAGCTTGATGCCCAGGTCTTCGCTGATGACTTCGCCCTTGGTCAGGATCGCGATGTCTTCGAGCATCGCCTTGCGGCGATCGCCGAAGCCCGGCGCCTTGACCGCTGCGACCTTCAGGCCGCCGCGCAGCTTGTTGACGACCAATGTCGCCAGCGCTTCACCTTCGATATCCTCGGCGATGATCAGCAGCGGACGACCCGACTGCACGACCGCCTCGAGGATCGGCAGCATCGCCTGCAGCGACGACAGCTTCTTCTCGTGGATCAGGATGTACGGGTCGTTCAGCTCGACCTGCATCTTTTCCGGGTTGGTGATGAAGTAGGGCGACAGATAGCCGCGGTCGAACTGCATGCCTTCGACGACGTCCAGCTCGAAATCCAGGCCCTTGGCTTCCTCGACGGTGATGACGCCTTCCTTGCCGACCTTCTCCATCGCTTCCGCGATCTTCTCGCCGACTTCCTTGTCGCCGTTGGCCGAGATGATGCCGACCTGTGCGACTTCCGACGAGCCCGAGACGGGCTTCGAGCGCGACTTCACGTCCTCGACGACCTTGGCGACCGCGAGGTCGATGCCGCGCTTCAGGTCCATCGGGTTCATGCCGGCCGCGACCGACTTCATGCCTTCGCGCACGATCGCCTGGGCGAGAACGGTCGCGGTGGTCGTGCCGTCACCGGCAATGTCGTTGGTCTTCGAGGCCACTTCGCGCACCATCTGCGCGCCCATGTTCTCGAACTTGTCCTTGAGCTCGATTTCCTTGGCGACGGTGACGCCGTCCTTGGTGATGCGGGGGGCACCGAAGCTCTTGTCGATGACGACGTTGCGGCCCTTCGGCCCCAGCGTGACCTTGACCGCGTCGGCCAGGATGTCGACGCCCTTCAGGATCCGCTCGCGTGCGTCACGCGAGAATTTCACGTCCTTGGCTGCCATGTGGCTACCCTTTCAATTTCGAAAGTTGAGAAAGTTGAGGTTTGCGAGAAGGTCGACGTCGCTCAGCCGATGATGCCGAGGATGTCCGATTCCTTCATGATCAGCAGGTCTTCGCCGTTGACCTTGACCTCGGTGCCCGACCACTTGCCGAACAGGATGCGGTCGCCGGCCTTCACGTCGAGCGGCGAGACCTCGCCCTTCTCGTTCTTGGCACCGGCGCCGGCGGCGACGACTTCGCCTTCCTGCGGCTTTTCCTTGGCGGTGTCGGGGATGATGATCCCGCCCGAGGTCTTTTCCTCGGCCTCGACGCGGCGGACGAGCACGCGGTCGTGCAGCGGACGAAAGTTCATGGCTTTCCCTTTACCCTAACGGATGAATTGCGTGTTGGCACTCGCCGGATTGGAGTGCCAGCGGGCGGGATATGTGGAGCGGCCAGCCCCGCGTCAACACGCCCCTGGAACAATTTTTTGACGTGTGCGTGACGAACGGGTCAGACCGTGGCCGGAACCAGACCAAGCCGGTCACGCGCGTGCCAGCGCCACACCAGCAGTATCGACACCGCCAGCAAGCCGATCGCCAGACCGATCCAGACGCCGAGCCCTTGCCACCCGAGCGGAAAGCCGAGCAGGACCGCCGACCCGAAGCCCGCGACCCAATAGCCGATCGCCGCCAGCACCATGGGCACGCGCGTATCCTGCAGGCCCCGCAGAGCGCCCGCCGCCACCGCCTGCGCCCCGTCGACGAGCTGGAAGGCAGCGGCGACCGCGAGATACTGGACGGCCAGCGCGACGACACGCGCATTCTCTACCGCGTCGACGTCGATGTAGGCCGAAACGAACAGCCGCGGCGCGAGCCAGATGGCAACCGCGGTCAGCGCCATGAACCCGGTACCCAGTCCGAGCGCCACCCAACCCGCGCGGCCGATCCAAACGCGGTCGCGCGCGCCATAGCCCATGCCGACCCGGATCGTCGCCGCCTGGGCGATGCCGAACGGCACCTGGAAGGCGACCGCCGCGATCTGGAGCGCGATCGCGTGGGCGGCCACTTCGGTCACGCCGATCAGCCCGACCAGGAAAGCGGCGGCGGAGAACAGCCCGCCTTCGAAGGTCAGCGTCGCCGCGATCGGCACGCCGATTCGCACCAGCTCGCGAAACCGCGACCATTCGGTCCGCCACCAGTTGCCAAACAGCCTGTAGCGCCGAATGCGCCTGTCGGTCAGCGCGATCGCGGCATAGACCAGACACATGGCCGTGGACGTGACGACGCTGGCGATGGCAGAGCCGGTCAGCCCGAGCGCGGGAAAGCCCCAATTGCCGAAGACGAGCAGCCAGTTTCCGAGCAGATTGACGCCCAGTGCCAGCGCCGCAACCCCGATCGCCCAACCCGGCCGGCCGAGGGCGGCGATGGTCACGCGCAGAACGCTCGCCATGATCGCGGGGATCATCGCCCAAAGCAGGATGTCGAGGAACCCGTCCGCCGCCGCCGCCGCCCCTGCATCCTGTCCGATAAGCGTCAGGATTTCGCGCCCGTGGCTGAGCGCCAGCATGAACGGCACGCTGGCCAGTGCCGCCAGCCACATCGCCATCCGGAACGACCGCCGCACCTCGCGCACGGCGTGGCGCTTGCGACCAAGCTCCGCGGCGATCACCGGCGCGGCCGCCCCCACAAGCCCCTGGAGCGCGAACATCACGACCGAATAGAGGTAGACCCCCAGCGTCGCCGCGGCGAGCGCCTCCGTCCCCAACCGCGCGACGAAAATCACGTCGCTGGCATAGATCGACATCTGCAACAGGTTGGCCGCGACCAGCGGGCCGGCGAGGCGAAGGAGCGCGAACAACTCCTCCCGCGCGGAAGCCGGAGCGGACGCGTCGAGCGCTTTGTTGGAGGGCACGGCGTCCATGGCGCCCGCCTTACCGGCTGTTGGGAACGGCGCAAGCAGCGTGACCCAGAGCGAGGGTGATGACCCGCCCGCACCTCCTCGGCGGTCGCAACGCATGTCACAACAAAAACCGCATTTGACTCTTAACTCTACATATGTTGAGTAAGGCTATGATCCGCAATCGTCAGCCCTCGACCCAGATGAAGCAGGTCCTTGCCGCCCTGGCCGAACAGAGCGCGGAATGGCGTCATGGCTATGATCTGATGAAGCAGACCGGACTGTCGTCGGGAACGCTCTATCCGCTCCTGATGCGGATGACTGACAAGGGGCTGGTCGAGGCCGACTGGCATGCGCCCGCAGTGCCCGGTCGGCCATCGCGTCACGTCTATCGATTGACTGGAGCGGGCGCCGCACTCGCTCGCGACGTGGCCCATCAGGATATGGCGGTGCGGGCAAAGGGAGCGTTGGCATGATCGATCGCCTGTCCCGCGGGCTGCTTCGGCTTGCGACGACCTCGCTGCGCGAGCGGCGCGGCGCCTGGGCTGACGCGATGGAGGCGGAGGCCGACGCGGCGAAGGACGACGGCCGGCTGCTATCCTTCGCGGCCGGCTGCCTGGTCGCGGCGGGGCGGGAGGCGATTGAATGCGCGCAAGGGCGGTTCATCCTGACCAACTATCTGCTCGTGCTTGTCTTGCTCCTACCAATGGCGACGGTGCAGATCGGCTGCGCGCTGTTCGGGCTACCCTATCTGTATCCGGGCGACGGCGGACTGGCCGGCGCGGTGACCGAAGGATCCGCGCACGAACCGTTGTTGCGCAGCCTCTATCAGGCCGCCGTTCCCTCTTTGGCGCTTGCGCAGCTGGTCACCGGGGTCGGCCATGTGCGGCTGGCGTGGGCGCTGCTCGAACGCGACTGGGCGGCCGCGATCCGGTGGGGCCTGAGGACGCTCGCGGCGGCGACGACGTTGATCGTCTTCCTATTCGTCCTGTTCCTCGACGGACGACAGGCCGTGCTGCAGGCAGCGATCCTGGTCATCGAGCTCGCCATCATCACGCTCGTCATTCGACGTCACACGCAGCTGTTCGTATCGTCCGAACCCGAACACCCGGCCTGACCCGATACGGCGCGGTGCGCCCCGACCTGCGTTCTCACCACGCCATTTCGACGTCGGACGGCACCTGCGCGTCTGCCGACGGTATCGTGCGACCATCGTCAGGAGAGAAGATATGCGCAAACAGCTTGGTCGGAAGGTTTCGATCGTCGTGGCTATCGCGACGATCGGATTGTGCACAGGGTCGGTGTCGGCACAGTCCCCCAATATCGGGGCGGAGCGTGTCGCGGCGTCCGCGTTCCTAGGAACATGGGAGCTCGATCTGTCGCGGATGCCCACCACCTATGGCCCGCCGCCGAAGCGCGTCGTCTATACCTTTGCCGATATCGGATCGGGGCAGTGGCGGACCACGGTCGACATCACGGCGCCCGATGACAGCCTACGCCATATGGCAGTCAGCTACCGGCGCGACGGCACGATGGTCCGCAGCGAGGCCGACACGAGTGAAGCCGACAGCGCCGCCATCCTGACGCCGACGCCGGGCGTACTGGTGATGAACCTGGCTCGGGCGAAGATGCTGGGGTCGGTGCGGGTCTATACCTTGTCTCCCGACGCGCGAATCATGACCGAATCCGCAGCCGCAGTGAATGCCCAAGGCGAACCCTTCATCCGCAATTTCTACTTCAAGCGCATCGGATAGGACCCTCGGCCAGGCGCCCGTCTTACCCCCGCAACACAGCCCGTTGCCCCCTTCCCGCCCCTCGGCTAGGACTTTGCGCAAACCTCCCTCTCGAAAGTCCGTCGAACCGTGAAATTGCTGCGTGGCGCGTGGAAGCTGCTGGTCGGGATCAAGGACTTCATGGTCCTGGCGCTGCTGCTGATGTTCTTCGGCATCCTGTTCGCCGCGCTCAATGCGCGGCCTGGGGCGAAGACGATCGCCCCCGGCGCGCTGGTCGTCGATCTCGACGGTCGCGTCGTCGAGCAGCCGGCGGAGGTCGATCCGTTCGCCGGGATCGGCGGAGGCGAGGTGATGCGCGAGGCGCGGGCGCGGGACGTGATCCGGGCGCTCGATACGGCTCGCGACGACGCGCGGGTGAAGGCGGTGGTGCTCGATCTCGACCGGTTCGCGGGTGGCTATCCCGCGACCGTCGCCGATGTCGCGAACGCGGTACGGCGGGTGCGCGACAGCGGCAAGCCGGTGCTCGCCTATGCCACCGGATACATCGATTCGAGCTATCTGATCGCCGCGAACGCGTCCGAAGTCTGGATGAATCCGCTGGGCGGGACGCTGTTCATGGGGCCGGGCGGGTCGCAACTCTACTACAAGGGGCTGATCGACAAGCTGGGCGTCAACGTCCACGTCTATCGCGTCGGGCAGTTCAAGTCGGCGGTCGAGCCCTTCACCGAGACGCAGCAGTCCGCGCCGGCGCGCGCGGCGAGCGAGGCGCTGTACGGCGCGCTGTTCGAACAGTGGCGCCAGAATGTCGCGAAAGCGCGGCCCAAGGCGAAGATCGCCGACCTGATCGCACGGCCGGCCGAGCTGGTGCGCGCCGCGGGCGGCGACATGGCGAAGATGAACGTCGACCTGGGGCTGGTCGACAAGCTGGGCGACCGCAACGCGTTCGAGGCGCGCGTCGCGCAGATCGCAGGCGCGGGAACCGGCAAGCGCGCGGGCAGCTATGCCGCGATCGCGATGAAGGACTGGGTCGCCGCCAACCCGCTGCCGACGGGCGGCGGCAAGGTGGGCGTCATCACGGTCGCCGGCGACATCGTCGAGGGCAAGGCCAAGTCGGGCACTGCGGGCGGCGAGACGATATCCAAGCTGATCCGCGACGCGCTGGCGAAGAACGACCTGAAGGCGCTGGTTGTGCGAGTCGATTCCCCCGGCGGATCGGTGCCGGCATCCGAACAGATCCGCCAAGCGGTGCTGGCGGCCAAGGCCAAGGGCCTGCCGGTCGTCATCTCGATGGCGGGGATCGCAGCGTCGGGCGGCTATTGGGTTTCGACCGCGGGCGACATGATCTATGCCGAGCCCAATACGGTGACCGGATCGATCGGCATCTTCGCGGTGCTGCCCAGCTTTGAGCGCGCACTCGCAAAGATCGGCGTGACCGCGGACGGTGTGCGCACCACGCCGCTCAGCGGACAGCCCGACGTCTACCGGGGCTTCACGCCGGAGCTGGACGCCGTCCTGCAGTCGACGATCGACGCGGGCTATATGCGCTTCATCAATCTGGTCGCGACCTCGCGGAAGATGACGCCGGCGCGGGTCGGCGAGATTGCGCAGGGCCGCGTGTGGGACGGCGGTACGGCGCGCCAGCTGGGGCTGGTCGACCGGTTCGGCGGGATCGACGACGCGATCGCCGAGGCCGCCCGCCGCGCGAAGATCGACCCGGCACGCGTTCAGCGGGTCGATCTGGAGCGCCCGGCCGGCTGGCAGGCGAAGCTTGCCGAGGCGCTGGCGCGCGATGGCGACGAAGCGACCGAAACGGTGCAGGCGCGCGATCCCTTCTCGCAGATCGCGGCCGAACGCCGCGCGGTCTTCGCCCAGGCCATTGCCGACGCCCGCCGCCTGGTGCGCGGCCCCGCGATGCAGGTCCGGTGTCTCGAATGCGCGAGCCTCGCGCCGCCTGCGCCGTCGGCTGCCGATCAGGGACTCGCCGAAACGCTCCTTGCAAAGGTCTTCGCATGGTAACCATCCGCGCCGCCCGTCCCGACGATGCCACGGCGATCGCGGCGATCTATGCCCCCTATGTGCTGGGCGGCACGGTATCGTTCGAGACCGAGGCCCCCGATGCACGCGCGATCCGCGCGCGCATGGCGGCGTTCGATGGCCTCTATCCCTGGATCGTCGCGACCGCGGGCGAGGACGATGCCGGGATTCTGGCCTATGCCTATGCCACGCGGTTCCGCGATCGGCCGGCCTATAAGTGGACGGTGGAAACATCGGTCTATGTCGCCGGCGCGGTGCAGGGCCGGGGCGTCGGACAACTGTTGTACGAGGCGCTGATAGACACGCTGCGCGCACAGGGTTTCGTCCAGGCGATCGGCGTCATCTCGCTGCCCAACGACCAGTCGATCAAGACGCACGAAGCGGTCGGCTTCCGCCGCGCGGGGGTATATCGCGAAATCGGCTACAAGCAGGGACGGTGGATCGACGTCGGCTTCTGGCAATGCGAATTGCGCGATGCGACCGTGCCCCCGGTCGATCCCAGGCCGTTCGGCGACACGGGGGTGGTGCGGGGTTGAACCCGACGGCGCCGGCCGGCTAGTGCACCGCATGCGTTATCTTGTCTCTGCACTCGCTCTTCCGGTCCTTTTGTTCGCCCCTGCCGCAAGGGCGGATGAAGACGTGCAGGCATGGACCGGAGTCGTCGCCCAGGGCGCGGTGAAAGGCGACCTTTACGTCTGGCTCGAGGGGCAGGCGCGCTTCACCGACGATATCGGACAGCTCGGCCAATTCATCCTGCGCCCCGCCGCCGGTATCCGCTTCGCCCCCGATGCGAGCGCGATCGCGGGCTACGCCTATGTCCAGTCGCGGTCGTCGGCGGGGGTGATCACGCGCGAACATCGCCCGTGGCAGCAGGTGCAGTTTGCGCTGGTCCGCAACGGCGCCGGCAGGCCGGTCGTCACCAGCCGCACGCGCCTGGAGCAGCGCATGGTCGAGGGTCGGACGAAGACCGGCTGGCGGCTGCGCCAGTTCCTGCGCGCGGGCGTGCCTGTCACGCGAGGCGGCGTCCAGGCGGTCGCGTTCACGGAAGGCTTCTTCAATCTGAACACCACCGATTTCGGCGCACGGTCGGGGGTCGATCAGTGGCGGACCTTCGTGGGGCTCGGCCTGCCGGTGGGAAAGACGGCGCGGCTGGAGCCTGGATATCTCAACCAGCGTGTCTTTCGCGCGGGCGAGGATCGGACCAACCACGTGCTGAATGCGACGCTTTTCGTGACGCTGTGACCGATCCTTCGTGACCCCCTCGCATCTTGGCGGATGACGGGCGGGGGCTGGATCAGCGTCGCCCGCGATAGGCCGGCAAGCGGAGCTTCCACGCGATCGCCGCGGCCCGCAGGCCGAACCCCGCCGTCGCTGCGACGATCGCCGCCAGCCACATCGGCGCGCCCAAGGCATGGAGCGCGACATAGAGCGCCGCCGCCAACGCCGCTGCAGTCACATAGAGTTCGGGCCGCATGATGATCGACGGCTCCCCCGCCAGCACGTCGCGGATGACGCCGCCGACGCAGGCCGTCACCACGCCCATCAGCGCCGCGGGCACCGGCGGAATCCCGAACGCGATCGACTTGGCCGCGCCGAACACCGCATAGACAGCCAGGCCCAGCGCATCGAACCAGTCGAGCGCCGGCCCGCGCCACCAGCCCTCCGGCGTCAGCCAGATGATCGCCGCCGCGGCCAGGCATACCGCCGCCACCCATGGATCATGCGTCCAGAAGACCGGCGCCCCGATCAGCAGATCGCGCACCGAGCCGCCGCCCACCCCTGTCACCAGCGCGAAGAAGCCGGCGGTCACGAAAGTCTGGCTCGCCTTCGTCGCGGCGAGCGCCCCGGTCGTCGCGAATACCGCGATACCCAGCAGGTCGAGATAGGGCAGAACATGCCCCAAGGGTGCAGCGATCGGCGTCATGCCCGCTCCCTACGCGCTCTGCGCCAAGCGAGCGAGCGCCGGTTGAGCGCGGCGAGGTCGGCGGTGCCGGCAGCCACCCCCTCCCCCAGCGCGATCGCGGCTCGCAGGATCGCGTCCGGCGCATGAGCATAGGCCGGGCGGCGCGGGATATGATCGTACCACACGCCGTCGCACGCCGCGTCGAGCAGAATGCGCTGGAAACAGTGATCGGCGCTGACCGGCCAGGCCCGGGCCGCCGCCATGCCGGGCAGTTCGCGGCGCGTGAGGTCGAGCCAGCGGGCTTCGAGAGCGATGCGGTCGGTTGGCATGCGACCGTTCCTGTCGCGCGACGGGCCGGCTGTCCAACCCGTTCCCCGGCACGACCTGCGGCGGCGGCCATGCAAATCCCCGCTGACAAGCCGCTCCGCCTCCGCCATAGAGCCGGGCGATGACGCGCTACCCTGCCCCGCTTGCCGCGGCTGCCGTCGCGCTGGCCGCGTTGGCCGGCTTCGTCGATGCGGTCGCTTGGATCGAACTGCTTGGTTTCTTCGCTTCGTTCATGAGCGGCAATTCGACGCGTGTCGCGATCGGCATCGCGACAGGAGACTGGACGGCGGTGCGGATCGGCGGCGCGCTGGTGCTGATGTTCCTGTCGGGCGTGATCGCCGCCAGCGTCGTCGGCCATCGCTTTGCCGGGCGGCACAAGGCACCGGTGATGCTGGTCGTCACCGTTGCCCTGACCACGGCGGCCTGCGCGGCCTGGTGGGGCTATGCGACCGCGCCGCTCCTGCTGCTCGCCTTTGCGATGGGCGCGGAAAACGGTGTGTTCAACCGCGACGGCGAAGTCACCATCGGGCTGACCTACATGACCGGGACGCTGGTGCGGTTCGGCCAGCGGCTGACGGCAACGCTGATGCGCGTCCCCGGCGACCACGCCTGGGTGCCATTTCTCGCGCTGTGGCTGGGTTTCGTCTGCGGCGGCGTGATGGGGGCGCTGGCCAGCCGCACGTCGCTTGCAAGTGCGATCACGATCGCGGCGGTGGCAGCGGGTCTGCTAACTCTGGCGCTGGCGGCGGCCACCGATCGGTCGGCCCGGGTACGACGGGTGCCGCCTTCGCGTCCGTGAGCGCCGGCGGATCGACGTGGTGGAGCACTTGCGCCGCCGCGCCGAGCGCGCGGATGCGGCTCGCCACCGACCCGCGCAGAAAGTCCAGCGGCTGACGCAGGAAGCGCTTCGGCGTCGTGCCGAGGAACGTGTGCGCATCGCGCAGATAATGTGATTCGTCGAAATAGCTGTCGGCGATCGATCGGCCCGGCGGGCCGCCGTCGAGCCCGCTTTCCCGCAGAAACGATCGCAGGAAGCGCGCGCGCAGCACCATCTGCTTGGGCGGCATCCCGAAATATCGTCGGGCGAACCGCCGCAGCGTGATCGTCGTCACGCCCATTTCCTCGGCTAGCGTCGCGATATCCGGCGTGGACGGGCCAGCGACGATCGCTGCCAGCCGGGCGATCAGCGCTTCCTGCGGATGAGGGCAGGTCAGCAACGGCGCGAAATGGCGGTCGAGGATGTCGGGGATCGCCTCGTCCGACTCCGCCGCGATCAGCTCGGCGTGCACGCGTTCCCCCCACCCCGGACCGAACAGACTGCCGAGCGGGACGAGGCGATTGTGGAAATCCTCCGCCGACCGCCGGACCAGGCGCGCCCAGCCGAGCGGGCTGATGCCGATGCCGATCTGCACGCCGCCATGCGTCGTAGCGACGATCGGCCGCGTCATCGCGCCGTACAGCGCGACGGGAGGCACGTCGTCGTAGACATGATTGCGCACCCGCACCGACACGGGGCCCGCATCGACCAGGATGGTGACCATCGTCATCATCGGCAGGAACGGGTCGACCCGCGGCGTCCGATCCACTGCGCCGTACGCGTTGTACGCGGTCAGGAAGGGGGCAAGCGCCGGTGCTGGCGGGAAATAGCGCACGCGCGTGCCCGCGGGCATGTGCGGCGCATCGTAGGCCGACGATCCGGCGACAAACGAAAAGCGGTCCATCGATCAGCCGGCGCCGCAGTCGCCGAAACCACAACAGCGATACGATCCCAATGCTGCCGTGCTACGCGCCTCAGACAAGTCCGGAGTCCCCCAAGAATCATTCCGGTTGTTCCGGATATGACTAAAGGCGTGTAAACCGCTTCCGACCGCACAAACAACACAGTTTACAGGTCGATTTGCCGGCCGATTCCCAAAGCGCGACACCTAAAGCCCGAAGCGCGCGCGTCGCGCGGCCAGCCGTTGCCGAGCGCCTCTTGCTATTTGGCGACCGGAACGCCGCCGCGCAGGACCGTCAGGCTGGCCGCCAATTCGGCGTTGCGGAACGGCTTGGCCAGTCGCGGGAGGTCATCGTCGATGCCGTCTTCCTCGGCATAGCCCGACACGATCAGCACCGGCAGGTCGGGGCGGCTATGCTTCAACGTCCGCGCGAGCTGGGCGCCGCTCATCCCGGTCATCAGATGATCGGTTACCAGCAGGTCGGGTGTCAGCCCATCGCGGATGAAGGCCAGCGCCTCTTCCGCAGAGACCGCCTCGACGACGTCATAGTCCATGTCGGCGAGCATGTTGGCGGTGCTCATCCGCACCAGGTCCTCGTCATCGACGAGAAGGGCGACGCCGATGCCCCTGGGTTTGGCCAGGCACCCCGACGCGCGCGTTTCTCCGGCCGCGATCGTTGCGGCGACCGGCAACCACAGGGCGATTACCGTGCCCTCCCCCGGCGCGCTTTCGATCGTCAGCCCGCCGCCGAGCTGGGCGGCAAGGCCATGCACCATCGACAGGCCCAGGCCGGTGCCCTTGCCGACCCCCTTGGTCGAGAAGAAGGGCTCGATCGCGCGCGCCCGGGTGTCGGCGTCCATTCCAAAGCCCGTGTCGGTCACGCTCAGCCGGACATAGGCGCCAGGGGTCAGCCCCGCGTCGTTTCCATCGGCCAGATTATCGCGTCGCGCCGCGATCGTCAGTTCGCCGCCGTCGGGCATCGCATCCCGCGCGTTGACCGCGAGATTGAGCAACGCCATTTCGAGCTGGTTGAGATCGGCCTTCGCCGGCGGCAGGTCGCCGACGTCGATCCGGACGGCAATGGTCGGCCCGATCGTCGCGCCGATCAGCCCCACCATGTTATCGACGACTCGCCCGACGTCGACCGCGGTCGGCTGAAGCGGCTGACGACGGGCGAACGCGAGCAGGCGCTGAACCAGCGTCTTCGCGCGCTCCGCCGATTGCAGCGCTCCTTCGATCAGCCGCCGTTCGCGCGGGGTGCCCAGCCCTTTGCGGACCAGCATGTCCAGCGAACCGATGATGGGGGTCAGCAGATTGTTGAAGTCGTGCGCGACGCCGCCGGTCAGGCTGCCCATCGCTTCCAACTTCTGGCTCTGGCGCAACGCATCCTGCGCCGCGGCAAGGTCGGCTTCGCGCAGCTTGGTTTCGGTCAGATCGCGCCCCACCGCGACGAAGTTCACGCCGTCCGTCTCGGGCGCGACCGTCCATTCGATGTGCTTCCAGGCGCCGTCCCGCGTCGCGATGCGGTTGCCGAAGCGGGTCGGCTGACGCGTCTGCTCCATCCGGCCGATCGCCTCCAGCGTGTGCGGGGCGTCGTCGGCATGGATGAAGCTGGCATAGCCGCGGCTCAGCAATTCGTTTTCCGACCAGCCGAGCACCCGTGTCCACGCCGGGCTGACCGCAGAGATCATGCCCTGATAGTCGGCGCGTGCCAGCATGTCCTGCGAGAGGGTCCATAGCCGGTCGCGCTCCGCCGAACGAACGGCGACCTGTTCCTCCAGCGTCTCGTTCAGCTTGCGCAGCCCCTCCTCGGCGCGAGCTCGCTCGACCGCGACCTTCAGCCGCTCACCTACTTCCTGAACCAAGGTGATTTCGGCCTGAGTCCATTCGCGCGGCGTCGCCGACTGGACGGCGAAAACGTGCACCCGGTCGCTGTCGTCGAACAGCATGATGTCGACGAACGCGGCGACCCGCCGCTCGGCCAGACCTGCGCGAGTGTCCGGCGTCAGATTGTCGTCGCCGGGGATATTGCACGCGACCAGCGGTTGGCCCGAGCGATAGGCCTGGAGCAGCCCCGGCCCGAAGGACTGCAGCGAATGGCGCCCGACCAGCGACTGAACGCCGCGAAGATGATCGCGCTCCACCGTCATCCAGCCGCTGTCGGTGATTTCGGCGAATAACACGCGGTTCGCATCCAGCCATGAAGCCACGCGTTCCGACGCCAGCTGAATGATCTCGTCCTGCGTCCGCAGCGCGCGCAGATCGTCTGCCAGCGACAGCAGGAAGGCATTGCGCTTCTCCGCCGCGACTCGCTCGGTCGTGTCCCCCAGAATGCAGATCACGCCGCCGGGCAGCCCGCCTTCGTCGAGTACCGGCGAATAATCCAGGTCCATCCATACGCGCTCGGGGCGACCGTGGCGGTGCAGCGTGAGTTCCTGATCGTGATAGTGCAGCGTTCCTCCGGCCAGACCGACGCGCATCACATGATCGTTGAAATCGGCGACCTCGGGCCAACCGTCGCGCACTTTCGATCCCAGCAAGTGCGGATGACGGCCGCCGGCGAACACCGAATAGGCGTCGTTGTAGATCATGACGCCGTCCGGCCCCCACAGCAGGACGATGGGAACGGGCGAGCGCAGCAGGATCGCGGTCGCTGTCCGCAGGCTCTGCGGCCAGGTTTCGATCGGTCCGAGCGGGGTCGCACTCCAGTCACGTTCGGCGATCAGCCGGCCGCAGTCGCCGCCGCCGGCCAGGAACGGCGGCACGGGCGTGTCGGCTAGAATGAGAACGGTCACGGGATCGGTCGACATCGGCCAGGCGTGGTCCTGCGGCTTCGCGGTACGCCGAACGTCGGCATACCCGGAAAAGGCTCGTAAACGCAGGTTAGCGCCGCTTTGCTCCCTCGGGAACAAACTTCGTCGCGCATGCCCGCGCGATCCCCCGATGAAGAAAATGGTCGGGGCGACAGGATTCGAACCTGCGACCCCCACACCCCCAGTGTGATGCGCTACCAGGCTGCGCTACGCCCCGACCGGGGACGCCGGCGTTGCCGCCTGCGCCCGAAGGCGCGGCCTCTAAGCCCGGTCGTCCGGCGATGCAAGCGCGGCGTGACGACGCGTGCCAAAAGTTGCGCCGGCCGCTTCACTTTGTTAGCGGAGCGCCCCATGTGCCGGCCCCGGGGGCGCCGCTTCACGACGCTTCCTACAAAGATAATCGAGAGCCATGTTCATTCCCGCAGCCCATGCCCAAGCCGCCGGCGGCGCCGCCGCCGATAGCGGCCTCGCCTCGATCGTATCGATCGCGCCGCTCGTCCTCATCTTCGTCGTCTTCTATTTCCTGATGATTCGCCCGCAGCAGAAGCGAATGAAGACGCTGCAGGCGTCGATCCAGGCGGTGAAGAAGGGCGACACGATCGTGACCGCCGGCGGCATGGTCGGCAAGGTGACCAAGGTCGAGGACACGCTGGTCGAGGTCGAAGTGGCGGCCAACGTCCGCGTGAAGATCGTCAAGGCGACCATCGCCGAAGTGACGCCGCTGGGCGGCAAGCCGGCAAACGACTGATGCTCGACTTTCCGAAGTGGAAGGTCTGGCTCGTCTGGGCCACGATCGCCTTCTGCACGCTGCTCGCGGTGCCGAGCCTGGTTCCCGAAAGCGCGCGCGCGAAATGGCCGGGCTGGATCCCGCAGCCGGTCATCAACCTGGGGCTCGACCTTGCCGGCGGCAGCTACATCCTGCTGGAAGCGGATACCAAGGACGTCGCCAACGCCCGGATCGAGGGGATGCGCGAGCAGATCCAGACGGAGATGCGCCGTGCAACCCCGCGGATCGCGATCGGTGACATCTCGACCCGCGACGGCCAGCTGTCGTTCGTGGTGCGCGACAGCTCGCAGGTCGATGCCGCGCGCGAACGCCTGCTGCCGATGACCACCGGCGCCGGCATGACCGGCCAGCGCGACTGGGACATTTCGGTCGTCGACACCAACCGCTTCGTCATGAAGCCGACCACCGCCGGCATCACCCAGGCGATCGACACCGCGATGAACGATGCGCGCGAGATCGTCGGCAAGCGCATCAACGCGCTGGGCACGCGCGAACCGAATATCGTCCGCGAAGGCTCCAACCGCATCGTCGTCGAAGTGCCCGGCCTGAAGGATCCCGAGCAGCTGAAGGCGCTGATCGGCAAGACCGCGAAGCTGGAATTCAAGCTGGTCGATCTCGCAGCGAATCCACAGGACGTCCAGCGCGGCCAGGCGCCGATCGGCAGCCAGGTCCTCCCCTATGCCAACGGCGGCGGGGCGATCGCGGTCAAGCGCTCGACGGTCATCTCGGGTGACCAGATCGCCGACGCCAAGCAGACCTACGACCAAAATGGCCAGCCCGACGTGACGCTGACGTTCAACGGCGAAGGCGGTCGCCGCTTCGCGCGCGTGACGCAGGAAAACGTCGGCAAGCCGTTCGCGATCATCGTCGACAATCAGGTGATTTCGGCGCCGAACATCAACCAGGCGATCCTGGGCGGCGTCGCGACCATCTCGGGCGGCGGTTTCACCGTCGAAACGGCGAACGAACTCGCCATCGCGCTGCGTTCGGGCAAGCTGCCGGTCGATCTGAAGGTCGTGCAGGAAAGCTCGATCTCGGCCGAACTGGGCCAGGATTCGATCGACAAGGGCATTTTGGCCGGCGTCGTCGGATCGGTCGCCCTCATCATCTTCATGATCGCGACCTATCTGCGGTTCGGCATCTACACGACTGCCGCACTGCTGGTGAACGCAATCATGATCCTGGGGCTGATGGCGCTGTTCAACGCCACGCTGACGCTGCCTGGCATCGCCGGCTTCGTGCTGACGATCGGCGCGGCGGTCGACGCGAACGTGCTGATCAACGAACGCATCCGCGAGGAACAGCGCATCCGCAGCCGCGCCGCCCTGCCCGCGGTCGAGGTCGGCTACAAGGAAGCCAGCCGCGCGATCTTCGACGCGAACCTGACCAACGTCATTTCGGCGGTCATCATGTTCGTCTTCGGATCGGGCCCGGTCCGCGGATTCGCGGTCGTGCTCGCGATCGGCATCGTCACTTCGGTCTTCACCGGCGTTACCTTCACCCGCCTGCTCGTCGCCGGCTGGCTGAAGCGCAACCGGCCGAAGTCGATCAACATTTAAGGCAGGACGATCATGCGCCCGCTAAAACTCGTCCCCGACAACACCAACATCGCGTTCCTGAAGTATCGGACCGTGGCGATGGCGCTGTCGCTCGGCCTGATCCTCGCCTCGATCGTGCTGTGCTTCACGCAAGGCTTCAACCTGGGCGTCGACTTCGTCGGCGGCCAGTCCGTGCGCGTAAGCTTCCAGCAGCCGGTCAATATCCCGCAACTGCGCGAGCGGATCGAGGCGCTGGGCGTCGGCGAAGCCACCATCCAGCGGTTCGGCAATGACCGCGAGATCGCGATCCGCACGCCGCTGCCCGACGACACCGATGCGACCGCCGCCGACCGCGCAGCGACCGCGATCAAGGACACCGTCGAGAAAAACTATCCCGGCGCCAGCGTCGGTGCGGTGCAGAGCGTGTCGGGCAAGGTCAGCCAGGAGCTGTTCCGCACCGGCGCGACCAGCCTGGCGCTCGCGATGATCGCGATTGCGCTCTACATCTGGTTCCGCTTCGAATGGCAGTTCGGTGTCGGCGCGCTGTTCGCACTGTTCCACGACGTCGCCCTGACGCTGGGTTTCTTCGCGCTTACCCAGCTCGAATTCGACCTGAATGTCGTCGCCGCGATCCTGACCATCATCGGCTATTCGCTGAACGACACGATCGTCGTGTACGACCGCATCCGCGAAAACATGCGCAAGTACCGCAAGATGAGCATGGAAGAGCTGCTCAACCTGTCGATCAACGAGACGTTGAGCCGCACGGTCGCGACGTCGCTGTCGATCGGCCTGGTGCTGACGGTGTTGCTGGTGCTGGGTCCGGACGTGATCTTCGGCTTCACCGCGGCGATGCTGCTCGGGATCGTCATCGGCACCTTCTCGTCGGTCTATGTGTCCGCGGCGATTCTGCTGTGGCTGCGTCTGAAGCCCGACAGCTTCCTGCCGGCGGAGGCCAAGGCGGACGGCACGGCGCCGAAGGCCAAGCTGGCCAAAGACCTGCCGTGAAGATGGACCGTAACTCCGCCGTTCCGGGACCGGTGATCTCCGGCTTCTCGGGCGGCGGATTCCGCGTCGACGACAATGTCTATCGCGCGTTGTTGATCACGCCCGAGCGGGCGGACGGGTGGACGCCCCCTGCGCTTCTCGCGCTGACCGATGCCGACGTCGCGCCCGTCCTGCCGCTGCAGCCGGCCCCGGAATTCCTGCTGCTCGGCACCGGCGCTACGCTGGAGCACCCGCCGCGCGCGTTCGTCGACGCCTTGGAGGCACGCGGGATCGGGGTCGAGGTGATGGACAGCCGCGCCGCCGCCCGGGCGTGGGGCGTACTGCGTGGCGAAGGCCGGCAGATCGTCGGGGCGCTGTACCCGCTCGATTGAACTGCCCGGACAGCGCGACCGGCTGGGGGATCGTCCCCTTTCATCCTGTGCCCGCGCAGGCGCGCGCGCCGTACCGAGAGCGCGAAGCCTCACCATCCTTGGCCGCCCGCCTGTGCGGGAATACGACTAGGGCCCGGTGCGCTCCACCAACCGCTTTAAATGGGCGTAGAGTTGGTCGGTATTCGCCTGCCAGCTGAATTGCGCGGCCGCCGACCGCACGGCAGCGGGATCGGGAGGACGCGATAGCAGGTCGGCGATCGCGTCCGTGAACGCTTCCGGGGTACGATCGACTATTCGCCCCGCCTCCGGCCGATCGACGGTTTCGCGGGCACCGCCCGCAGCGGTGATGATGATCGGCGTTCCGCTCGACAGCGCTTCGACCCAGGCATTGGCGAGACCTTCGGACGAACTGGCCAGCGCCATCACATCGGCGGCGGCGAAGAGCGCGGGCAATCGGTCGTGGGCGACGCTGCCCAGCAACCGAACGCGGTCGGACAAGTCTCGGGCGGCGATCTGCGCTTCCAGCGCCGCGCGTTCGGGCCCTTCGCCCGCGATCAGCAGCGTGGTTCCCGGCAGGCGCGCGACGGCGTCGATGACGATCGCATGACCCTTGCGGGGGATGAGGGCGCCGACCGACACCACCAGCGGCCCGGCGACGCCCAGCGCAGCCTTTTCCGCCGCCCGATCGCGCGGCGCGAACCGATCGCCATCGACGCCGGTACGGTGCACCGCGATACGATCCGCCGGCATGCCCAGCGCGATCATGTCGTCACGCAAGGCCGCCGAGACGGCGAGCAAGCCATCCGCCGCCTGCCCCGCCGCGATGACCTGGGCCGCGGTCGGTCCGGTCCGCCCCCAATGATGAATGTCCGCCCCCCGCGCCTTGATCGACACGGGCACGCCAAATTCGCGACCGAGTCGCACCGCCGCGGGACCGTCAGGGAAGAAGAATTCCGCGTCGATCACGTCGAATGCGAAGTCGCGTCGAACCGCACGCAGGATCGGGCGCAGCGTCCGGACGAGAGCGGCGGTATGGAACCGGCCTGCGGTCATCGGCAGATTGACGAAGCGAGGGCGGAGTGTCGGCACGCCCTTCCAGCTTTCGCCTGACGGCAATGTGGCAAGCGGCGCATAGTGGCTGTGGCGGCTCAGCGGCCACGGCGGCAGGCCGACGGGTGCGATCACGCGCAGATCGACGTGCCGGTGTGCAGCAAGCCCGAGCGTCTGTCGCTCGACAAACACGCCCAGATTGGGCGCGGACGCGTTGGGAAACAGCGTCGAGAGTGTCAGCACCCGGAGCATCGCCCCGTGTGCCTAGTCTCAAAAGGTTAAGGCCACCCTCCGAAGAGAGCGGCCTTCCCTGCTGCCCTTAACGGCAACGACGGTTGCTGCCGCCGCGCTCGATCTCGCGGCCCGCCACGGCACCGGCGGCGGCGCCAAGCAGCGTGCCGACCGTGCGGTCGCCGCGCGTGTCGATCGTGCGACCGACCAGCGCACCGGCGACGCCGCCGACGACCAGGCCGGTCGTGCCGTTCGGCTTGCGGCAATAGTAACGGCCATCCCGGCCGCGCCACTCGCGATAACGATAGTTGCGCTGAGCCTCGGCCTTCGAATAGCCGGTCTCGACCGCGACCGGCACGGTCAGCGAAGCCGGAACCAGCAGTGCCGCGGCGCCTGCCGCCAGAAACATGGTACGCATAATACTGCTCCTCTCAGTCCCTGAAAAATCCTATGGGGTGGGAACGACAGGGAACTAAATCCGGTTGCATGAACCTAAAACAACCTTGCGTTCATGTAGCGATTTTCGGCCGTTGCAGGCGTCATTTCATACCCATAATCCACGTTATCCACAGGCGCGCGAGCGCTGATGGGGTCTTGGTGCGACTCGGATTCGGTGACAGTCTCTACGTGTCGAGAGGGCGGGACGGGACGGAGAAATCCGAAACGGATCAACCACTTGACCGCCGATATCGCGCAGCTGGTGCCTTAGGAAACCGCAGGCGCGATGGACGGGCCGGACTTCCGGTCCAGGACGAACGATCGATGGCGACG
The DNA here is from genome assembly GCA_016937575.1 of Roseomonas aeriglobus. Taxonomy (NCBI): domain Bacteria; kingdom Pseudomonadati; phylum Pseudomonadota; class Alphaproteobacteria; order Acetobacterales; family Roseomonadaceae; genus Muricoccus; species Muricoccus aeriglobus. Next base: position 2,178,612 of record JAFHKN010000002.1, read on the forward strand.
GCGCAAGCTGCAGCCATGGATCGATCGACTGGGCGGTGGAGGAAAGGCACGGCGCTGAACCTGCTTTTTGCGAAGGGGGTGCGGCCGCGGCGAGATTGCAGGCCCGCAGGAGGCACGGGAAGGTCCGGCGACGGAGCTTCGGTGATCCAGCGACCGCGATCAACGGGAACGGGCTTGCCCGGCCCCGGGGTCGACCGGAGACCGGACGATCGTCGCTTCACCGCGGCGAGACCGCTCAGGACCGAGCGACCGGCGGATCGAGGGATGTGTTCGCATATCCGCTGATCCGTGAAGGCCATCGAGGCCGACATTGGATGCGCAATACCCCGCGTGGGTCGCGTATCCGGTCGGCCCCGGTGACCGAACCGGCCCACCCCGCCCAACCGGCCGGGGCGGACGCCGGACCGCCGACCGAAGGGCGCCGCGACACCCCGTGGCCTTGCCGGTCGACGACACGGGGGCTGGCAGCAATGCCGGCCCCCTTTTCGTCAGGGCGTTGCCGGCCATGAAAACCCGGCAGCTTGTCGCATCTGCGCATCAATCCCGCACGTCACCTCTGGATAAGCGCCGGCGACTCGTGTTACTGACACGAATGTGAGCAATCCGTCGCCCCACCTCTATCCGATCGACGTCGCGCCCGAAGACATCGACTTCATGGGGCACGTCAATAACGCCAGCTATTTGAAGTGGGTGCAGGACGCGGTCATCGACCATTGGCGTTCGCTGGCGCCTGCCGACGCCATCGCGCAGCATCTGTGGGTCGCCCTGAAGCACGAGATCACCTATCGCCGGCCGACCTTCCTGGGCGACGACGTGATCGCGACGGTGCTGCTGGAAAAGGTGCAGGGGGCACGAGCGGTCTACGAGACCGTGATCAAGCGCGGCGAAGAGGTGCTGGCCGAGGTGCGGTCGAGCTGGTGCTGCGTCGATGCGACCACCCTGCGCCCCGCCCGTCTGGCGCGGGATGTGATCGACCGCTTTTTCCCGAAAGCGGTGACCGAATAACCCGACCGGCCCCGCTGGTCGGCATAGGACGGATACGCCCCAAAGGTCCGCATTCTCTGTCAAAGAGAAGGCCGCCCGATCCGAAGACCGGGCGGCCGTATCAGCCCATGACCGGGCTGATTTCAGCGTCGGACGTTAGCCGGCGCTCTTCGACAGATAGGTCGTCAGTTCGGTCTGGGTCACCGTCTTCGACTTGTCGGTGTCCGCCGAGGCGAACGCACCGTCGACCCACTTCTTCGTTGCGGGATCGGTCGGCTTGGTCGTCGGGTCGCTCGCCGACTTCAGCGCTACCATCCACTGGCCGAATTCGGCCTTGTCGAGCGCCTTGTCCGCGTTCTTGTCATAGGTCGGGAACTCGGTGCTCACGACCTGCGCGATCTGACTTTCACCCGTCACGGGTGTTCCCGTCGCCGGAGTCGGTGTCGCGGACGCCGTTTCCGCCGGTGCTGTGGAGGCAGCCGGATCGGTCGGCGTCGCGAGCTGATCGCTCGTCGGTGCCGCGGCCTGTTGTGTCGCCACCGGATCGGTCACCGGGGCACCCGCGATCGGCGCGCCCTGCGTCGTCGGAGTCTGCTGCGGCGTCTGCTGCAAGGCAGACTCGGTCGTTGTAGGCACAGTGTTGTCCTGCGCCGGCACAGTCGTCGATGGCGACGGCGTCTGCTGCGGCATGTCCTGCGCCATCGCCGGCACCGTTACGGCCATTGCACTGGCAAGAAGAATCGTCTTCAGCATCGGAATATCTCCTGTTTGTTCAAGCCCGCACATCGCTTGTCAGGCGCCGACGGGCCACTGAAGCTTCACTGGATTACCTCGCTTCAACTGATGTATTTAGGAGACAGTTCCAAGAATTTTAGATTTGTCGCGCACGGCTCGTCCCTGCTAACGGCCGGCTCGTCCCGGCTTTCCGCTACACGAGGTTCCCATGATTCCCCGCTATTCGCGACCCGACATGACTGCGATCTGGTCGCCCGAGGCGCGTTTCGCGATCTGGTTCGAGATCGAGGCGCACGCGACCCAAGCCCTGGCGGATCTGGGTACCGTGCCGCAGTCGGCGGCCAAGGCACTGTGGGACTGGTGGGCCACGAAGCCGGCGATCGACGTCGCCGCGATCGACGCGATTGAGGCGGTAACCAAGCATGACGTCATCGCCTTTCTGACCTGGGTCGCCGAACAGGTCGGCGACGAAGCGCGCTTCATGCACCAGGGCATGACCTCGTCCGACGTGCTCGACACCTGCCTTGCCGTACAGCTGGCGCGCGCCAGCGACCTGCTGCTGGCCGACCTCGACGCGCTGCTGGAGGCGATTAAGCGTCGCGCCTATGAGCACAAGCTGACCCCGACGATCGGCCGCAGCCACGGCATCCATGCCGAGCCGGTGACCTTCGGCCTGAAGCTCGCCCAGGCCTATGCCGAATTCTCGCGCGCCAAGACCCGCCTTCTCGCCGCCCGCGCCGATGTCGCGACCTGCGCGATCTCGGGTGCGGTCGGCACCTTCGCCAACATCGATCCGCGCGTGGAGGCCTATGTCGCCGAGAAGCTCGGTCTGAGCGTGGAGCCCGTCTCCACCCAGGTCATCCCGCGCGACCGCCACGCGATGTTCTTCGCGACACTGGGCGTTATCGCCGGGTCGATCGAGCGTCTGGCGACCGAAATCCGCCACTTGCAGCGCACCGAGGTGCTGGAGGCGGAGGAATATTTCTCGCCCGGTCAGAAAGGCTCGTCGGCGATGCCGCACAAGCGCAACCCGGTGCTGACCGAGAACCTGACCGGCCTTGCCCGCATGGTGCGTGGCTATGTCACGCCCGCGCTGGAGAATGTCGCGCTGTGGCATGAGCGCGACATCAGCCATTCGTCAGTCGAACGCTACATCGGCCCCGATGCCACGATCACGCTCGACTTCGCGCTCGCCCGCCTGACCGGCGTCGTCGACAAGCTGGTCGTCTATCCGAAGCGCATGCAGAAGAACCTCGACCGCATGGGCGGCCTGGTCCACTCGCAGCGAGTGCTGCTGGCACTGACCCAGGCCGGCGTGAGCCGCGAGGACAGCTATCGCCTCGTCCAGCGCAATGCGATGAAGGTCTGGGAAAGCGACGGCGAACTGTCCTTGCTCGAATTGTTGCAGAACGATCCCGAGGTTACCGCCGCGCTGCCGGCGGACGCGATCGCGGAGAAGTTCGACCTCGAATATCACCTGCGCCACGTCGACACGATCTTCGACCGCGTGTTCGCTTGAGGGACGCGCACCGCGCCCTGCGGGACGATACGCGCGACGCACACGATGCGGTGGACGCGGTGTACGGCGGGTTCGACCTGGCCGATCGCCGGTCCTACGCCGCATTCCTGAGCGCGCATGCTGCGATCGTGCTGCCCCTGGAGACGATGCTCGACGATGCGGGCATCGCTACGCTGGTCGACGACTGGCCGGACCGCCGCCGCGCGCCAGCGATTGCGGCGGACCTGACGGCACTGTCGCGCCCGCTGCCGCCGCCGCTCGCCTGCCCGCCCGTTGCGGGCGATGCGGGCCTGCTCGGCGCACTGTACGTGCTCGAGGGATCGCGCCTGGGCGGCCGGATGCTGGCGCGACAGGTCGCAAGCGATTTTCCGCGGGAATATCTTGATCCCGATCAGCCCACAGGACACTGGTCCAAGCTACTGGTCCGTTTGGAAGAGCTGTTGTACACCGATCATCGAGTGACCGAGGCGATCGTCTCCGCGCGCGCCGTGTTCGCGTCGTTCGAGGCATCCGGGCGGGCGTGGCTGGCGAGAGTTGAGTAATTGGCCGAAGCGGAATTTGACGTCGATCTTACCAATTGCGATCGTGAACCGATCCATGAGCTGGGCGGGATTCAACCGCTCGGTTTCCTGATCGCGGTATCGCCGGACTGGTTGGTCAAGCGCGCTTCGGCGAACGTTGCCGACATCCTGGGCATTGGCGCGGAGGATCTGCTCGGCGCGCCGATCGCGGACTATCTGTCGGCCGAAACCATCCACGTCCTGCGCAATCGCCTGACGATGCTGCGGGGGGACGATGCGGTGGAGCGCGTGTTCGGCCTGCCGCTGCGCGACGGCGACGATACGCGGTTCGACTTCGCCGTCCATATGGTCGACGGCACGATCGTGCTGGAAGGCGAGCCGACTTCGGCCAACCCGACCGCCGACCCGGCCGGGACCATCCGCGCGATGATGGCACGGCTCGACGAGACGGGCGAGCTGCCCGCCTTCTTCCGCGAAGGCGCGCGTCAGGTGCGGGCCATCACCGGATTCGACCGGGTGATGGTGTATAAGTTCGATACCGATGGATCGGGCATTGTCGTCGCGGAGTCGGCACGGTCGGGTATCGGAAGCTTCCTCGACCTGCGCTATCCCGCAAGCGACATTCCGGTCCAGGCGCGCAAGCTGTACCTGCGCACGCCGTTTCGCATCATTGCCGATGTGAATGCGGAGGCCGTGCCGATCGTTCCGAGCCGCGACGAGACCGGTGCTCCGCTCGACCTGTCGCTGTCGATCCTGCGGGCGGTATCGCCGATCCACATCGAATATTTGCGCAACATGGGCGTCGCCGCATCGCTGTCGATCTCGATCATCGTCGAAGGGCGGCTGTGGGGCCTGTTCGCCTGTCACCATTATTCGGGACCGCGCGCGCCCGATTTCGAACGTCGGTCGATTGCCGAGCTGTTCGGCGCGATGTTCGCGTTCAAGCTGGAATCGCGCGAACGCAAGGCACTGGCCGTGTACGAGCAATCGGCGCGCGCGACGTCCGACCGGCTGCTCGCCGCGATCGCCGGCGACGCGTCGCTGCTCGACCGGCCGGAATGGCTCGGCGAAATGCTGAGCCAGACCGTCCCGTGCGACGGCATCGGCATCTGGGTCGACGGCAGGGTCGCATCGAGCGGCATCACGCCGCCGACCTCCGCCTTTCCGGCGCTCGTGCGGCGCTTGAACGCGATGGCGTCCGGCCGGGTCTTCGCGACCGATCACCTCGCCGGGGTCCTGCCCGCCGCCGAGGCCTATGCCGAAACCGGCGCAGGCGTGCTCGCAATCCCCATCTCGCGCAGCCCGCGCGACTACGTGCTGCTGTTCCGTCAGGAGCGCGTCCGCACCGTCACTTGGGGCGGTGATCCGCAGAAGCCGGCGACCTGGGGCCCGAACGGCGCCCGATTGAGCCCACGCAAGAGCTTCGAGGCCTGGACGCAGGAGGTCCGCCACCGCTCCGAACCGTTCACCGAGGCCGAAGTCCGCGTGGCCGAGATGCTGCGCGCTTCGCTGATCGAAGTCGTGCTGCGGCTGAGCGACGATGCCCAAGCCGAGCGCCAGCGCGCGTCGGAGCGGCAGGAGCTGCTGATCGCCGAGCTCAACCACCGCGTCCGCAACATCCTGTCGCTGATCCGCGGTCTCGTGCGTCAGTCGAACCGTTCGGCCGGCAGCGTGCGCGACTATGTCGAAATGCTTGAGGGGCGGATCGAAGCGCTGGCCCGGGCGCACGACCAGATCACCCAGGACAATTGGTCCCCCGCCCCGCTGATCCGCCTGATCGAAACCGAAGCGTCAGCCTATCTGGCAGGCAAGGCAGCACGCGTGACGACCAGTGGCCCGCCGGTCCTGCTGCGCCCGGCCGCCTTCTCGACGCTGGCGCTCGTCTTCCACGAGTTGATGACCAACTCGGCAAAATATGGCGCGCTGTCCGATAGCGGCATCGTTCGGGTCGACTGGACGCTGGACGCGGAGAACGACCTGCGCATCCTGTGGCGCGAGACGGGCGGCCCCGCCGTCCAGGCACCGACCCGCCAGGGCTTCGGCACCACGATCATCCAGCGATCGATCCCCTATGACCTGCGCGGCAAGGCCGAGGTCCGCTATGCGGTGACGGGGCTGGAAGCGGATTTCTGCGTTCCGGGTCAGCACATCGTCGTCGATGGCGAGGCCGCGCCGACCGCCGCCCCGGCGGTCCTCGGCGACCCCGACGTGACGACCGCTGCCCCGGCCAGCGTGCTGACCGGTACCGTGCTGCTGGTCGAGGACAGCCTGATCATCGCGATGGACGCAGAGGACATCCTGACGTCGCTCGGCGCCTCCCGCGTCGTCACCGCCGCCTCCACCACTGCGGCGTTCGACGAGATCGTCGAGAACGCGCTCACCCTGGCCGTGCTCGACGTGAACCTGGGCAACGAAACCAGCCTGCCCGTCGCCGAGATGCTCCACGCTCGCGGCATCCCCTTTGTCTTCGCCACGGGATATGGCGAACAGCTCCGCCTGCCGCCCGAACTCGAGAACACACCCGTACTGCAGAAGCCCTACACCGCGGCGAACCTGCGCAGGGGGTTGGAACAGCTGCTGAAGTGAACGCATCTGCGCATTGCCGCAGATCAGGCGTGCGTTAGCTTCCAATCCCGACATGGTACGGGGAGAGCGAAGGTCGTCGCTGTTCGCATCGAAGCAGCAACCCGCAACGAGCGAGCGATGGCGTTGGCCGCGACGGTCGCGTTGCATGCGCTGGCGATTTCTTGATTCTGGCGGCGCGGATCGTCCTCCTCCCTGTGGACAAGACGAATGCGATGGTGACGTTCGACGTTTCGCCCCCGCCCCGGCTCGTGGCGCCGCCGCCGCCTGAGCAGCCACGGACGCAGTGGGACGTGCCGCTTCGCGACACGCCGCAGAGTGCGCCCGCGCCCCGGCTATCCCACGTGATCAAGTCGCGGCTGCGACGTCGCAGCAGGCAGACGTCATTCCGGCGATGACGGAAACAAGCCCGCCAGGGATGGGCACCGGGATCGGGGCCGCCGCGGGTGGGCCGGCGTCGGGTAGCGGAAGTGGTGGTGGCACCTGGGGGGAGGCGAGACCGGTAGCAACGGGACTGGCAGCACCGGGAATGGTGACGAGCCGACGTTTCTGAAAGCCGATTGGGTGCGGAAGCCCGAGCAACACGAATGGCTGGCCGTCTGGCCGCCCGAGGCTGTACGCGAGAACGCGAGCGGATGGGTACTAGCATCCTGCTTCGTGTGACGAACCGGCCAGCTCCGCGGCTGTCGGGTTGAGCAGGAACGGCCGCGAGGCCATGGCTTCGCCGCGCGGCGGCTCGCTGTCCCCCGTCTTCCGCGTCCGTCCGGTGACCATGGACGGGGCGGCGCTTGACCTGCCCGTCCGCATTCCACTCGAATTTCCGGCCGAAGCGCTCGGCGGTAGCGCTCTTATCCCAACGCTGCCTTGATCTTCGCGAAGAAGCCCTGGCTCTCCGGGCATTCCTCGCCCGTCTCCGTTTCCCGAAACGCTTCGAGCAACTCGCGCTGGCGGGCCGAAAGGCGGGTCGGCGTCTCGACCTCGATCCGCACGACCATGTCGCCGCGGCCGCGGCCCTGGAGCACCGGCATGCCCGCGCCGCGCTGGCGGACCTCGCGGCCCGACTGGGTGCCCGCCGCGATACGGATCACGTTCGGTGTGCCGTCGGGGCCCGGAATCTCGATCTCGCCGCCCAGCGCCGCGGTCGTGAAGCTGATCGGGGCGCGGGCGTAGAGCGTGGTGCCCTCACGCTCGAACAGCGGATGCTTCTTGACGTGCAGGAAAATGTACAGGTCGCCCGCAGGCGCGCCGCGCTGGCCGGCCTCGCCCTCGCCGTTCAGGCGGATGCGCGTGCCTTCATCGACGCCGGCGGGCACGTTGACCGACAGCGTCTTCGTCTTGTCGACCCGGCCCTCACCCCGACAGCGGGTGCACGGATCCGAGATGACCTGACCCGCGCCGTTGCAGCCCGGGCAGGCGCGTTCGAACACGAACGGCCCCTGCTGCGATCGGACCTTGCCGTGGCCATGGCACAGCTGGCAGTCGCGCGTGCCGGTGCCGGGTGCAGCACCCGATCCGTTGCAGGTTTCGCACGCGCTCGACACGTCCACCGTGATTTCGGTGTCCTTGCCGTGGAACGCCTCTTCGAGGGTGATTTCCATGTCGTAGCGCAGGTCGGCGCCGCGACGTTGCTGCGGGCGCCCGCCGCCGCGGCCGCCCCCCATGAATTCGCCGAATACGCTTTCGAAGATGTCGGAAAAGCCGCCGAAATCGGCGCCGCCCCCGAACGGATGACCACCACCCGCGCCGGGGCCACCGTTACGGAACGCGGCGTGGCCGAAGCGGTCGTAAGCGGCGCGCTTCTGCGGGTCCTTCAGGCAATCATAGGCTTCGCTGATCGCCTTGAACTTGGCTTCGTGATCCTTGCACCCGCCGTTCTTGTCGGGGTGGTACTTCATCGCGAGCTTGCGGTACGACGATTTGATCGTCGCATCGTCGGCATCCCGGCTGCATTCGAGCAGCTCGTAATAGTCGATTTCGGTGCTCATGACGGGCCCCCGCCCCAGTTTACGCGTACAAAGTTCACGAAGTTCACGCCAAAGCGCATATCCGCTCCACCGCCATTCCGCCCCGGACCAGCACCGCGATCATGATCGCGAAACGGCCCGCTGCCGGAATGACGGTGAAACATCATAGCGCTTACGCCTTCTGGTTGTCGTCCACTTCCGAGAATTCGGCGTCGACGACGTCTTCCTTCGGCGCATCACCCGCAGCATCGGCCGAAGGCGAAGCCTCCGCCTGCTGCTGCTTTTCGTAGATCGCCTGGCCGAGCTTCATCGCGACCTGCGCGAGCGCCTCCGACTTGGTCTTCATCGCGTCGACATCGTTCGACTCGACGGCCGACTTCGCCTCGGCGATCGCCGCTTCGATTTCCGACTTCAGCGACGCATCGACCTTGTCGCCATTGTCGGCCAGCTGGCGCTCGGTCGTGTGGATCAAGCTCTCGGCGTTGTTCTTCGCCTCGGCGCCTTCACGACGCTTCTTGTCCTCATCCGCAAACTTCTCGGCATCGCGGACCATCTGTTCGATGTCGCTGTCCGACAGGCCGCCCGAGGCTTGGATGCGGATCTGCTGTTCCTTGCCGGTGCCCTTGTCCTTGGCCGACACGTTGACCAGGCCGTTGGCGTCGATGTCGAAGGTGACTTCGATCTGCGGCACGCCGCGTGGCGCCGGCGGGATGCCGACCAGGTCGAACTGGCCGAGCAGCTTGTTGTCCGCCGCCATTTCGCGCTCGCCCTGGAACACGCGGATGGTGACGGCCTGCTGGTTGTCGTCCGCGGTCGAATAGGTCTGCGACTTCTTGGTCGGGATCGTCGTGTTGCGATCGATCATGCGGGTGAACACGCCACCCAGCGTCTCGATGCCCAGCGACAGCGGCGTCACGTCGAGCAGCAGCACGTCCTTGACGTCGCCCTGCAGCACGCCCGCCTGGATCGCCGCGCCGATCGCGACGACTTCGTCCGGATTCACGCCGACATGCGGCTCCTTGCCGAAGAAGTCCTTCACGACCTGACGGACCTTGGGCATGCGGGTCATGCCGCCGACCATCACGACTTCGTCGATGCTGTCGTTCTTGACGCCGGCGTCGGCCATCGCCTTCTTCAGCGGCTCGAGCGTGCGCTGGATCAGGTCGTCGACCAGCCGCTCGAGGTCGGCGCGGGTGATCGACTTCACCAGGTGCTTCGGACCATTCTGGTCGGCGGTGATGAAGGGCAGGTTGACTTCGGTCGAGGCCGCCGATGACAGCTCGATCTTCGCCTTTTCGGCCGCTTCCTTCAGACGCTGGAGCGCCAGCTTGTCCTTGGTGAGGTCGATGCCCTCGTCCTTCTTGAAGCCGTCGGCCAGATACTGGACGAGCTTGGCGTCGAAATCCTCGCCACCCAAGAAGGTGTCGCCGTTGGTCGCCTTAACCTCGAACACGCCGTCGCCGACTTCGAGGATCGAGATGTCGAACGTACCGCCGCCGAGGTCATAGACCGCGATCGTCTTGTTCTCGTTCTTGTCGAGGCCGTAAGCGAGCGCCGCTGCGGTCGGCTCGTTGATGATGCGCAGCACTTCGAGACCCGCGATCTTGCCGGCGTCCTTGGTCGCCTGACGCTGGGCGTCGTTGAAGTATGCGGGAACCGTGATGACCGCCTGGGTCACCGTCTCGCCGAGATAGCTCTCGGCGGTTTCCTTCATCTTCTGGAGCGTGAAGGCGCTGATCTGCGAGGGGCTGTAGTCCTCGCCACCGGCCTTGACCCACGCGTCACCGTTCGAGCCGCGCACGATCGTGTACGGAACCAGCTCGGTGTCCTTCTTGGTGACGGGATCGTCGAAGCGGCGGCCGATCAGGCGCTTCACCGCGAAGATGGTGTTGTCGGGATTGGTCACCGCCTGGCGCTTTGCGGGCTGGCCGATCAGACGCTCGCCATCCTTGGCGAAGGCGACGATCGACGGCGTCGTACGCGCGCCTTCCGCATTCTCGATGACCTTCGGCTTGCCGCCTTCCATGACGGCGACGCAGCTGTTGGTCGTGCCCAGATCGATACCGATAACTTTTGCCATAGTCTTCTGCCTGTACCCCCAGGTTTCTGTTCACTAGAAAAGGCCCCCTCGTCCCAATTCTAGGCGACGCGGGAACCAATTGTTACCGGCGCGATATAGGTGGAGCCGGCCTTGCCGCAAGGGCCGCCCGCCCCTTAGGAAAGCATGGCGTTTTCTCGAATTGGGAGTGGGTTGCATGCGGCTACCGATCGTCGCGGTCCTGGGTCTTGTGCTGAGCGCGTGCCAGCCGACACCGGCCGAACCGGCGGTGAAATACGCCTGGGTTCGCCTGCCCGCGGTGCCCGGCCGACCGGGGGCGGCATACTTCACGCTGGCCGCCGGCGGCAGCGCGGTGACATTGGCGTCGGTGACGACCCCGGCGGCCAAGCGCGCCGAACTGCACGAAAGCATGGCCGGCGCGCATGGCAGCATGTCGATGGCGCCCCTCGCCTCGGTCGCGGTGCCTGCGAACGGCGCCGTCACCTTCGCGCCGGGCGGGCGGCACGTGATGCTGTTCGACATGGATCCGAAATTAAAAGCCGGAGACGAGACGCGGCTGACACTGGTGCTGGCGGACGGAACGCAGCTGGAGGCGAAGGCCCGCCTGCGTGGCGCGGGGGACAGCGTGCAGTAACGCCGGCGGCATATGCGTCCGCCGACAGGCTTACAGGTTTACAATGATCGCTGATGCCCACTGGCAGACATTGTGAGCCTGTCCGGCGGATCGTTAAGGTTACGCCGGTTGAGGACACTACATCCACGCGTTAGCGACATTGGCGACGGGGACGGGCAGCATGGTCGATCGGCTGGGTAACCAACAGGCGTTTCGTCGGGTTATTTGGTTGCTCCCGCTAGCATTTGCTTCGCACATCGCAGAGGAGTATCTCGGAAACTTCCCTGGCTGGGTTACGAATGTTGTTGGGGGATCATTCAACAACGAGGCGTTCGCCGCGAACAACGCTGCGTTCTTCGCCATCATGGTGGCCCTGACCGCTTGGACCAGCAGAACCGGTTCCCGAAGGGCGTCGACCCTGTTAATTCTGTGGGCGAGCGGCAATGTGTTCTGGGACGCCCTCTTTCACGTGGGGATGACAGCGGCGACCGATCGCTATTCTCCGGGGCTGGTCACAGCCGCCATCTTGTACCTGCCAATTTCTCCCATCGTGGCATTCGCCTGCGTGGCGAGCGGAACGCTCACGCCCGCAGGCTTCGCTAGGGCCTGCGGAGCTGGCCTGTTCCTATTCGCTTTTGTCGTTTGGTACGGCTTGTTCCACTTCGCCCTGCCATGACCGGCCGCTTTCCCGCAGAGGGGACGAGGGCGCCCGCCCCCTCGAATTCCGCCATTGCGGCGGCTCCCACACCCCCGTAGTTTCACGACCGGGAGGGCCGAATGGCACAGACGATCGATATTTTCCGCTCGTCCACCAACGGGTGGCTGCGGGGCACGCTGGCCGGGTGGGGTACGGTGTTGCTGTTCCTCGCCGGCCCCGTCGGCGCCGTGATCGCCAGCGGGACGACCGAAACGGTCAATCCGGTGCTGCCGCTGTTCCTGTCGGCCATCGCGCTGGTGATCGTCGGGGTACGGTGGATCGAGGATAAATCGACGAAGTACGAGCTGACCGCCGACCGGCTGATCCTGCACCGTGGCCTCATCAACAAGTCGATCGACGAGGTCGAGCTGTACCGCGTCAAGGACGTGCGGATCGACTTCAGCCTGATCAACCAGATGGCCGATATCGGCACGCTGACGCTGACCACGTCGGACGAGACGACGCGGGCGCAGCCGCTGGTGATGCGCGACGTCCACCGCGCCCGCGCCCGCCGCGAGGAACTGCGGACCCGGGTCGAGGCCGCCCGACGACGGCGCGGGGTACGCGAGTTCGATATGGTCGACGACGCGGCATATTAAGCGGTTCACCGTCCATCCCGATCGCCGACGGTCCGCTCGACATCACTCGGAATAACGGGGGGCACTCAATCGTCGGTGTCGCCGGGGTCCCAGAAGGTCGCGATGGCGATGCCCGCGAGCAACGCCGCGTCGCGCTGTGCCGGGTCGCGCGGCAGCGCCAGGCGGACGCGGGTGAAGCCGTTGGTGTCGACTGCCGCCACCGGCAGCCCCTGCGCGTCGTCGAGCCAATAGCCGATCGGGCTGGACGTCGCGACGCCCCCCTTCCCCATCTCGTGCGCCGAGCGTAACGCGAGGCGCGTGTCGCCGATCACCACTTCGCCGCTGCGCACGCTCGGCTGGAAGCCCCGGGGCGGGCCGAGCGGTGCGCCCAGCAACAGATGCCCGATCGGCCGCCCGTCACGCTGAAAGTCGCAGCGCATCCGCAAGGGGGCGACCGGCTGGCTGATCGTTGCCTGACCATAAGCGACGCTTTCCTCCGACCGGTCATAGCCGCAGGCGCCCGATACGGTGCCCCCGACCTCCCCCCCGGTCACCTCGAAGCTTGTCCGGCCGAACCGCTCGGTCTGGCTGAACGCGACCGCGCCATCGCCGATAGTCTCCGTCCGGCCGTTCGACCGGCGCTTCACCGTGCCGACCGCCGCGCCGACGCGCAGCTTGCCGTCCATGAACAGCGGCTTGCGCACCTCGATCAGCTCGCCACGCGCGGCAAAGGCGTGAAAGCCCGTCAGCGCCGGCCCGCCGGCCGTCGCGGTGGCGGCGCCGCTCAAGAGGATCGCGCCCAGCGCCCATGTCATCGCCGCTCTCATGCCGACTCTCCCTGTCGTTACGTTGCTGTACCGAGAGAGCGGCATGGCGGCTGTCGCTGGCCTGAACGACGGCGGAGTCCCTAGGCGGCAGATTCCTTGGCCACCGCCAGCTCGCGGCGCAGATCGTCCAGCGTCTGGTCTATGTGCTTGTACATGTCGCGCTTCACACGGTCGGTATCGCGGGCAAGCCACGCCTCGAGCAGCATCGCATGTTCGTCATTGGCGCGGCGATCGCGGCCTGCGGGCTGGAGGTGGATGCTGACGTAGCGCTCGCTCAGGACGTGCAGCCGTTCGAGCAGCTGCAGCGTGATCGCGCGGCCCGCGGGACGCAGCAGCGCGATGTGAAACGCGCGATTGGCGGCGCCGACGTGGATGTCGTGCGCATCGGTTTCGCGGTCGAGCGCGGCGAGCGCGGCAATCGCCTGATCGCGATCGGTGTCGGTGGCGCGTTCCGCGGCCAGCGCGACCGCATCCGGCTCGATCTTCAGGCGCAGGGCGTAGACGTCCTCCGCTTCTTCGGCGGTCAGCTCGCGGACGAAGAAGCCGTGGTTGGCCTGCGACCGGACCAGCCCCTCCTGCTCCAGCCGCGCCAGGGCCTCGCGGAGCGGGATCTTGCTGACGCCCAGCTCGGCCGCCAGTGCGTCCTGACGGATCGCGGTCTTGCCCTGGACCGTACCGGCGAGGATGCGGTCGCGGACGATATCGACGAGGCGATCGGACAGGGTGCGGACGACTAGGCTCATTTGCGGACAACCCGGAAAAGTGACCGTCGCAATGGCATGGCGACGGGCCGCGATACCAAGAAGCGGATCGTCAGCGGTCGAACCTTGCCACATTGTAGGGCGACAGGTCGATATGTGATTTCGCGCCGGTCAGATAGCCTGCGAGCAATTCGCCGGTCGTCGCCGCGAGGGTCAGGCCCAGATGCTGGTGGCCGAAGGCATAGGCGATCGACGGGTGGCGGCGACTGCGGCCGATCGCGGGAAGATAGTCGGGCAATGTCGGCCGCGCGCCCATCCACGGCCGGGGCGTTTCGGCAAAGCCGATGCCGAGCGCGGCGAGATGTCCCGCGAGCCGCGCCCATTTGCGCGGGTCCGGCGCTCGCTCGATCGTCGAGAATTCGACGAAGCTCGCCGCGCGAAGGGCGCCGGCAAAACGGGTCAGGATCAGCGAGCGATCCTCGAATACCACCGGCGGCAGCGCGCGCGGCCAATCGACTGGTTCGGCTTCGAGGTGATAGCCGCGCTCGGCGATCAGCGGGACACGGTGGCCGAGCGGTTGGAGAAGCCGTGCCGACGCTGCCCCTGCGGCGACCACCGCGACATCGGCGTCGAGCGCACCGCCATCGTCGAGCGCGACGCGCACGCCTTGCTGCGTTGGCACCAGCGCGGCGACCTGTCCGGAGCGCCGCCGTCCGCCAGCCTGGGTGAAGGTGGCGTGCAGGGCATCGCCCAGCGCCGCCGGATCGACGATCTGGCCACTGCCGGAAAAGCGGATGCCCCCGGCGAGCGGCACCGATATGCGGCGACCGAGCTCGGCCAGCTCGTCCGCCATCAGGTCCCGAAACTGCGCCGTACCGATATCGCTCGATGCCCAGGCCGCGCGGCCGCGCGCTGCGGTCTCGGGCGTCTCCCACAGGACGATATGCCCGTCCTCGCGCAGCAGGTCGCTCCGCTGCGCCACGTCGAGCAAGCGCCGCCACGCCGGCAGCGCGTCGGCCAGCAGTTTCGATAGCGCGATCTTGCCGGCTTCGAATCGGTCCGGCGCGCTGGCCCGCATTAGCCGCAGCCCGAACGGCAACCAGGTCGCGAGGTCGCGCGGCGGCAGGCCGAGCGCGCCCCCGCGCAGGAACAGCCGCGTCGGCATGCTGCGCAGCGTCGCGCGCGACGCGAGCGGTGCGACCTGCTCGACTGCGATATGTCCGGCGTTACCCCAGGATGCGCCGCGCCAGGCGGCGTCCGGCGCAACGATCGTGGTCGCAACGCCCTGCCGCCGCAGCGCGACGGCGACCGACAGGCCGACGACGCCGTTGCCGACGACGATTGCGCTGCGGGGACGAGCGGCCGTATCCACCGTCACGCGGATCAGACGACCGTAAAGCCGGCCCAGAACGGGTCTTCGCGGTCGATCCAGATCGTGTTGTGCCCGGTCGCGATCGCCGATCCTTCGATCGACGGAATGATACCGGCCTGATCGCCGATGGTCGCCGCCGCCTCGACGCGGCCGATGAAGCGGCTGCCGATATAGCTTTCGTGGACGAAGGTATCGCCGACCGCCAGGCGTCCCGTCGCCGCGAGCTGGGCAAGACGCGCCGACGTGCCGGTGCCGCATGGGCTGCGATCGATCGCGCGCTCGCCGTAGAACACCGCGTTGCGGCCATCGGCGCCCTCACCCTTGGGCTTGTCGGCCCAAAGGACATGGGTCACGCCGCGGATGGTCGGTTCCAGCGGATGGACCGGTTCGTACACCGCGCGCACCGCCGTGCGGATCGCGCGGCTGTATTCGACGATCGCCGCCGCGCCCAGATCGTCGAGGCCGGTGTAGCCACCCTGCGGTTCGATGATCGCATAATAATTGCCGCCATAGGACACGTCGATCGTGAGGGGCCCGAGGCCGGGAACGTCGATCTGGAGTCCGCGCGTCGCGAGATAGGCGGGCACGTTGCGGATCTTCACCGAACGCACGCGGTTGCCGTCCGCCACATAGTCGATGGTGATCGTGCCCGCAGGCACCTCGACAACCAGCTTGCCCGGCTCGCGCGGCTGGATCAGCCCGTTTTCCAGGCCGAAGGTAATCATGCCGATCGTGCCGTGGCCGCACATCGGCAGGCATCCCGATGTCTCGATGAACAGGATGGCGGCATCGGCATCGGGGCCGCACGGCGGATAGAGGAAACCGCCCGACATCATGTCGTGCCCGCGCGGCTCGAAACACAGGCCGGTGCGGATCCAGTCGAACCGCGCCAGGAAATCCTGGCGCCGTTCCGCCATGCTGCGCCCCTGCAGCAAAGGCGCACCGCCGGCCACCAGGCGAACGGGATTGCCCGCCGTATGGCCATCGATGCAGAAGAAGGTATGACGCATAAGTGGATGATCCACCTCGGTTGAATTGGACATGCTCCGGCGCAGGCCGAATCCGTGGCAGTCACAGCTTTCGATCGCCACCGCTCCGGCCTGCGCCGGGGCACGTGTCTCAACCTGACTGGATCAACCTTCAGGCAGCGACGGCCTTCGGCATCGCGGGCGTCAGCGTCGGCCGCGTCGCCGCACATTTTTCGACCATCGCGATAACTTCGGCGCGACGTGCCCCTTCCAGCGGCAGACGCGGCAGGCGGACGCGTTCCGAGCCGCGGCCCATGATCTGTTCGGCGAGCTTGATCGACTGGACCAGGTCATGCTCGGCATCGAGGTGGAGCAGCGGCATGAACCAGCGATAGATGCGTCGCGCCTCTTCCCAATCGCCACGATAGACCGCGGCGATCAGCGCGACCGATTCCTGCGGGAAGGCACTGGTCAGGCCCGACACCCAGCCCGATGCGCCCAGCAGCATGCCTTCGAGCGCGACGTCGTCGAGACCGGCCATCACCGTGTAGCGGTCGCCGAAGCGGTTGATGACGTCGGTGAAGCGGCGCGGATCCGGCGCGCTTTCCTTGACCGCGACGATGTTCTTGACCGGATTCAGCAGTTCGAGCGTCGCGAAGTCGACCGACACGCGGTACGCGGGCGGGTTATTGTAGAGCATGATCGGCAGACCGGTCGATTCCGCAACCGTCCGGAAATGCGTCGCCAGTTCGTTGGGCGTCGGAACATAGACCATCGCTGGCAGCAGCATCAGCGCATCGATGCCGATCGCTTCGGCTTCACGGGCAAATTCGGCCGCACGGTGCGTCGTGAATTCGGACACGCCCGTGATCAGCGGGACGCGACCGCCGACCGCCTCAACGCCGGCCTTCAACACGGCATGTTTTTCAGCGACGTCCAGCGAGTTGTTCTCGCCACAGGTGCCGAGCAGGATCAGACCGTCAACGCCATCGTCGACCAGAGCGACCAGTCCGCGCTGAGTTTCGTCGATATCGACCGAACCGTCGGCAGCGAATTGGGTGGTGGCGGCGGGATAGACACCCGTCCAGAGTGCGGTCTTCGTCACTGAAATCTCCTGAAGCTAATCATCGTATACGATTCTCGTCGAGCGCTGGCAAATTGTTTATTGCGGCTCGAAACAAAAAAGGATTTGACTATGTCTCAGATAGGCGGATCGACGATCGACCGCGAACTCGCTGCGATCGTGCCATGGGGGAATCGGGCGCCGTCGATCGCTTCGTCCGAACGCGAATACCGTCTCGAAAAAGCTCGTCGCCTTACCCGGGACATGGGCGCCGATGCGCTGCTGATCGGCGCAGGCGACAGCTTGCGCTATTTCGCCGGCGTCCCGTGGGGCGCGACCGAGCGATTGGTCGCCTTGCTGCTGCCGGTCGCCAGCCGCCCGGTACTGATCGCACCGGCGTTCGAACTCGGCTCGCTCGAGGCCGATCTGAAGATCGACGCCGATATCCGTCTGTGGGAGGAGCATGAAAGCCCTGCGCACCTGGTCGTCGATACGCTTGGCGCAGCGCGCGGCGGCACGCTGGCGCTCGATCCCGCCCTACCTTTCCTGGCGGCGGAGCGCATCCGCGCTGCAGCACCCGCGCTGACGCTGGTCGATGCCGCGGCGGTCGTCGACGGGTGTCGATCGGTCAAGTCGTCGGCCGAGATCGCCCTACTTGCCCAGGCCAAGGCGATGACGCTGGAGGTGCAGCGCTGTGCCGCCCGCGTGCTCGCCCCCGGGATCCGCGCGTCCGAGGTCCGCCGCTTCATAGACGCCGCGCATCGCGCGATCGGCGCGACCGACGGCTCCTATTTCTGCGCGGTCCAGTTCGGCCGGTCGACCGCCTTTCCGCACGGCCTGCCGGTCGACGACGTACTGGCGGAGGACGATCTGGTGCTGATCGACACCGGCTGTCGGGTCGAGGGGTACCACTCCGATATCACGCGCACCTATGCCTTCGGCCGTATCGACGACGAGCAGCGCGTGATCTGGGAGCTGGAGAAGGAAGCTCAGGCCGCCGCCTTCGCCGCGGTCGAACCCGGTCGCCCCTGCGAATCGATCGATGCCGCTGCCCGCGTCGTTCTCGAACGCGCCGGGCTCGGCCCCGACTATCGCCTGCCCGGCCTGCCGCATCGCACGGGACACGGCATCGGTCTGTCGATCCACGAGCCCGCCTACCTCGTCCGCGGCGATACGACGCCGCTGGCACCGGGCATGTGTTTTTCCAACGAGCCGATGATCGTGGTGCCCGACCGGTTCGGCATTCGGCTGGAGGATCATTTCTACGTGACCGAGGATGGCGCCGCCTGGTTCACGCAACCGTCGGTAGCGATCGATCGGCCATTCGCGGAGTGACGGACGCCGCCTTCCCTCCCGCCGATGCGCCGCGATGGCGTCGTGTCGGCCCCGGAAAGCAAAAACCCCGACAGACCAACGGCCTGTCGGAGTTTTTAATGGTGGGCGTGGCAAGGATTGAACTTGCGACCCCTGCGATGTCAACACAGTGCTCTACCACTGAGCTACACGCCCACTGCCCTTGCGGGAAGCGCGCTCCTAGCGGCCGAATCGGATCGGCGCAAGCGCGTTCGGTGAGAAAAATCTCAGATATGCCCGCTGGCGCTGCCGACCTCGAACATGCGGTCCACTTCCAGCACCAGATCGCGAAGGTGAAACGGCTTGGAGAGGACGCGCGCCTGGGGCATCGCCTTGCCGGCCTTCAGCGTCACCGCGGCGAAGCCGGTGATGAACATCACCCGCGTATCGGGCGCAATGTCGGCGCAACGCTGGGCGAGTTCGATACCGTCCATTTCGGGCATGACGATGTCGGTCAGCAACAGGTCGAAGGTCTCCGCCTCCAATAGCGGCAGCGCGGCGGTGCCGCGGTCGACCGATGTGACGGCATAGCCCGACCGTTCCAGTGCGCGCGCCAGATACTGGCGCATCACATCGTCGTCTTCGGCCAGCAGAATCCGTATCATCAAATTATCCCCATGACCGCACGCCGGGCGATCCGCGCGCCTTGTATCCGCCAAGCCTTTAAGAAATTCCAGCCGCACCGGCGGGTTCCGTACGCGGTTCATCGCAGGCGATTGTCCTGGCGGGGCGCACCGCCTAGCGTGGGTGACGTGACGCCGAGCTTCGACCGCCTGGGCCCCGCCCTACCGACCAGCCCCGTCGTGTTGTCGGTGCCGCATGCCGGCCGGGAGTATCCCGAGGCGCTCGTCGAGCGGTTGCGGGTGCCGCTGGTGCAGCTGCGTCCGCTCGAGGACCGTCATGTCGACACGCTCGCGCTGGCCGCGCGAAGCGACGAAGTCGCGGTCATCGCCCGACGCCCGCGGGCGTGGATCGACCTCAATCGCAGCGAGCGCGACCGCGATCCGCGAGTCGACCTGGGCGCGGCGCGGTTCGGGACGCCGCAGCTGTCGGCGCGGGTGCGCGGCGGGCTGGGGCTGATCCCGCGCCGGGCGGCGGCGGGTACCGAGATCTGGGCGCAGCCCTGGAGCGCGGACGAGGTCGCCGCGCGCATCCATGGCGATCACCGGCCCTATCACGCCGCGGTGGCCGACGCGTTGCAGGCGGCACGGGCGCAGTTCGGAATCGCGGTCCTGCTCGACCTCCATTCGATGCCCTCGCTGGCCGGAGTGGCGCCGGCGCAAATCGTCGTCGGCGACCGTTTCGGGCGGACCGCCGGTGCCCGGTTCGTCGCGCGGATCGAAGGATGCGCCCGACGCGCCGGCTTCGCCACCGCGCTGAACGTCCCCTATTCGGGCGGACATGTGCTCGAACGGCACGCCCAGCCGGCGCGCGCTATTCACGGAATTCAGCTGGAGATCGACCGGTCGCTGTATCTGGACGACGCGCTGGACGCGCCTGGCGGACGGTTCGACGACGTGGCGCGGTTCGTGCGCGACGTGATCGACGCGCTGGCCGACGAATCGCTGCCGACCTCGCTTGCCGCGGAATAAAAAAACCACCCCGGAGACAAGCTCCGGAGTGGCCAAGGTTCAGGGAGGAGACACACCCGAAGGCGTGCCGCAAAGCTCCGCGAAAGGGGGGACACGAAGCCTTGCACTCACAATGTAGGTCGAGTGCAATTGGGTTTCAAGAGACGAATTTCGCTTGTTTTCGAACGCCTTGCAATTTCCGTCGATCGCCCGCGACACGTTATCGCGATGCGCGCGCGCGCACGATCGGCAGCATCCGCGCAAGCGTCGCATCGCGCAGGATCAGATGGTGGCGCAGTGCCGCCAGCGTGTGGACGACGACCAGCGCGAGAAGGGCATAGCCGAGGATCTCATGCCCCTCATGCGCCACCCCGGCGGCGCCTTGCGACACCGGCAGATAGGGGATGGGAAATAGCCCGAACCACTCGAGCGGCCGGCGTACCGCTCCGCCCGAGACCATCGCCCAGCCGGTCAGCGGGACCAGGATCGAAAAGACGTAGAGACCCCAGTGCGACGCATTGGCGGCGGTCCGCTCCCAGCTCGGCATGTCGGGCGCAAGCGGTGGCGGGCGGTGCGCCAGGCGCCAGGCGAGGCGAGCGAGGGTCAGCGCCAGCACGGTTATCCCCAGCGCCTTGTGCACCGGCATCACCGTCCAGGCGTCGGGCAGCGCGTCATGACCGATGCCGAGCCCCAGGTTGAACAGGATCGCCAGCGCGATCACCCAATGGAAGACGATCGATCCACGAGCGTAACGATCCGTACGGACAATGGCACTGCGCATGATAGAGACCCCGCCCAAGACATCGGGGACAGGCTTATGAAGCCGCCGGGGCGGGCGCAAGCGAGACCAGCTTGCCGGGATTGAACAGGCCGAGCGGGTCGAACGCGGTCTTGATCGCCCGTAGCGCGCTCAGCCGGGCGGGATCGCTCAACCGCTGCAGTTCCTCACGCTTCATCTGCCCGATGCCATGTTCCGCGGAGATCGAACCGCCTGCCGCGACGACCAGGTCGTGGACCATGCGCGTGATCGCCGGTGCGTCGGTCGCATACCATCGGTCGCGATCGGCGCCGGCCGGCGCGCGCACGTGGAAATGCACGTTGCCGTCGCCCAAATGGCCGAAGGCGGTCGCATGCGTGCCTGGCCAGGCGCGCTCCACCGTTGCGGCGCCGTCGATCATGAAATCGGGCATGCCCGCGACCGGCACCGAAATATCGTGCTGAACGGCGGGGCCCATCGCACGCTCCGCCTCCGACAGCGAATCGCGGATGCGCCACATTGCCTCTGCCTGTGCCTCGCTCGCCGCGAGCGCCGCGTCGTCGCCGATCCCCTCGGCCAGCGCATCGGCCAGCAAACGCTCGAGCAGCGCGGCGGGCGATTCGTCGGCGCCGTCCATCGCGACCGCTTCAATCAGGACGTGCCAGGGATGTTGGCCGGCAAGCGGACTGCGCGTGTTCGGGATATGGTGCAGCACGGCGTCGAGGCTGTCGCCGGGGATGATCTCGAAACTTTCGATCGCGCGCGTCGCGCGGTCCAGCCGCCTCAGCAGCGCAAGCGCGGTGTGCGGGCTGTCGAGCCCGACCCAGGCGACGCCGCGCGCGACGATCGCGGGCGCGAGGCGCAGCGTCGCCGCAGTGACGATGCCGAGCGTCCCCTCCGCTCCGATCAACAGCTGGTCGACGCTGTAGCCGCGATTGTCCTTCTTCAGTGGGGCAAGGCCGTGGTGGACCGTGCCGTCGGGCAGCACCGCCTCCAACCCGGCGACCAGCGCGCGCATCGTCCCCCAGCGCAGGACCTGCGTGCCGCCCGCGTTGGTCGAGATCAAGCCGCCGATCGTCGCCGATCCGCGCGCGCCGAGCGTCAGCGGAAAGCGGCAACCGACGCCGGCGGCGGCGTCGTGCAGGTGGGACAGGACGACCCCGGCCTCCGCCACCGCCGTGCCCTCGTCTGCTGACAGCTGGCGGATGGCGTTCATCCGGCGCAGCGATAGGATCGCCGCAGTGCCGTCCGCCCCCGGCGTCGCGCCGCCGACCATTGACGTATTGCCGCCCTGAGGCACGAGCGGCACGCGGTGGCGGCGCGATGCGTCGACGATCGCGGCGACCTCCGCCGTCGATGCCGGCGACACCAGCGCGCAGGCATTTCCGTGATACCGCCCGCGCCAGTCGGTCAGCCACGCCGCCAGATCCCCCGCATCGGTCGTCACGGCGCGCGGGCCAATCGCGGCCCGGACGTCGGCAAGAAAGGCATCGGCCACTGGCGTGTTCATGGTTAGCCCGCTAGCATCACCGTGCCGCGCCGCCAATTCATCGGCGGTTCAATCCCCCGAGGGCATTCGCCGCCTACCGTGATTCTCCCGCCCCGCCTGCCCTTCTTCGCCGTCGCCATCGCGTTGCCCGCGCTGACCGCACAGGCGCAACAACGCGGGCCGGTGCGTCCGCCGCCGCCGCCCGCAGGCGGCATCACGTCGACGACGGTGACGATCCAGCAGCGCATGATTATCCGCGTGCCCCGCCTGTCGGCCCGCCCCGGCACGGCGGTGACGCTGACCCGCACGCCCCAGCAGACGAAGTGGACGGAGAAGAAGGCGGACAAGTGCGTCGCCCTGATCGACATCGCCGCCGCGTCGCTGCCCAGTGAGGACAGCGTCGACCTGATCCTCAACGGCGGGAAGCGGTTGCGCGCGAAATTGGAGCGGGAATGCCGCGCGCTCGATTTCTACACCGGCTTCTATGTGAAGATGACGCCGGACGGCAAAGCCTGTGCCGCGCGTGATGCGTTTCGGTCACGTTCTGGCGCGGAATGCCGGATAAAGGCGTTCAGGACCCTGGTTCCCAAGCGCCAACCTTGACTTTTCCTGCCTGATACGCAAGCGCGAGCTACTGTATCGGGCGTGCGGCGTTCGCAGCCCCATTATCCGGACAATTGCATGAGTTTTGCCGATCTCGGCCTATCCGACGAATTGCTGAAGGCGGTCGAAAGTTCGGGCTACACCGAACCCACCGCAATTCAGGCAGCGGCGATTCCGTCGGTGTTGATGATGCGCGACATGATCGGCATCGCCCAGACCGGCACCGGCAAGACGGCCAGTTTCGTGCTGCCGATGATCGACATCCTGGCCCAGGGCCGCAGCCGCGCGCGCATGCCGCGCAGCCTGATCCTGGAGCCGACGCGCGAACTGGCGGCGCAGGTCGCCGAAAATTTCGAGAAATACGGCGTCAACCACAAGCTCAGCATGGCGCTGCTCATCGGCGGCGTGCAGATGGGCGATCAGGTGAAGGCGCTGGAAAAGGGCGTCGACGTGCTGATCGCGACGCCGGGTCGTCTGATGGACCTGTTCCAGCGCGGCAAGATCCTGCTCACGGGCTGCGAACTGCTGGTCATCGACGAGGCCGACCGTATGCTCGACATGGGGTTCATCCCCGATATCGAAGAAATCTGCACCAAGCTGCCCAAGACGCGGCAGACGCTGCTGTTCTCGGCCACCATGCCGCCGCCGATCAAGAAGCTGGCCGACAAATTCCTGTCGAACCCCAAGCAGATCGAGGTCGCGCGCCCGGCGACGACCAACACCAACATCACCCAGCGGCTGGTGCCGGTGAAGGCCGATCGCAAGCGCGACGTGCTGCGCACGCTGCTGACCCGCGACGAGGTCAAAACCGCGATCATCTTCTGCAATCGCAAGACCACGGTGCGCGAGCTGAACAAGTCGCTGCGCCGGCACGGGTTCAAGTCGGGCGAGATCCATGGCGACATGGAACAGCCGCAGCGGCTGGCCGAACTGGCGCTGTTCAAGTCGGGCGATATCAACATTCTTGTCGCCAGCGACGTCGCCGCGCGCGGGCTGGACATCAAGGGCGTCAGCCACGTCTATAATTTCGATGCGCCGTGGCACCCGGACGATTACGTCCACCGCGTCGGCCGCACCGGCCGCGCGGGCGCGACGGGCACGGCCTATACGTTCGTCACCGCCGACGATGCCGAGAATATCGAGAATATCGAGAAGCTGACCGGCCAGACGATCCCGCGCGAAGAGGTCGCAGTCGAGGCGAGCCGTCCGGCCCGCGACGACGCGCCGCGCGAAGAGCGTCCGCGTCGCGTACGGCGTGGCGGCGGCAACGACCGCAGCGAGGTTGCCGAAGCTCCCCGCACCGCACGGGAGCCGCGTGCGTCGCGCGAGGACCGGGCACCGCGCGAAGAGCGTGATCCGCGTAGCGCCCGCCCGGCGCGGGACGAGCGTCCCTACCGCGAGGATCGCCCGGCCCGTCACGATCGCGATCCGCGCCGCGACGATCGCCGTCGCGGCCGCGATAGTCATGACGACGGTCCCGACGTCGGCTGGAACGGACCGATCCCGTCGTTCCTGGACGTCAAGCTGAGCGTCTGACCCGCCCGCCGGCGACGATGGACGACCCGATCTTTCAGTATTTCCAACCCGTCCGGGTCGCGAGCCCGTGCGTCAATGTCTGCCGTCTGGATGCCGCGACCGGCTGGTGTCTGGGGTGCGGGCGAACGGGTGACGAAATCGGTCGCTGGATGGCGGTCGGCGACGCCGAGCGCGATGCGGTTATGGCGGTCCTGCCGACGCGGATGGCGGCGTTGAAAAACCGGCGCAAGTCGATCGACTGACTCATCCCGCTGCTTCGGAGACGCCCGGAGTAGCGGAAATCGCAAGCTATCGGCCGCAGAGCCAGCCCTTGCCGGAACAGGGGCACCCTCGCTCGGAGCGCCGCTCTTACTTTACCGTCGCGCTGTTTTCCGTCGGCGCCGCCGGCCCCGGTGCAATGCCCAGGTCCGCCAGCGGCTCGCTGGCGGCGACATTGCTGACCGTGGTTTCGGCGATATTGGCCACTACGTCCGGCTTGGCCGCGCCGACCGCAGTCACCGCCTGTTCGGTGCTGGCGTAGTTGAAGACCACGCTGGCCAGGCCGATGAAGATCATCACGGCCCCCAGACCCGTCATCGCCACTCGCACACGCTGTCCCGTCTGGGACGCGTCGGAGGGCGTCGTCGAAGGTTCGGTGTTCTTCACTGTGGCAGAAATGTAACGAAGCTGTCGGGCGCTGTCGAGCCGTTCGATCCTGTCGGCGAACCGTTCATGCCTCAGGCGCCGGTCGACAGCCCCTTCGCCGCCAGCCATTCGGGGTTGTAGAGCGTCGAGAGATACCGAAAGCCACTGTCGCACAGGATCGTCGCGATCCGCTTGCCCGGCCCCAGATCGCGCGCCAGGCGCACCGCGCCGGCGACGTTGATGCCCGACGACAGGCCCAGGCACAGCCCCTCTTCCGCCAGCAGGCGACGGACCCATTCCAGGCCCTCCGCGTCACCGATACGATATTGCGTGTCGATCGGCGCGCCCTCCAGATTGGCGGTGATGCGGCCTTGGCCGATGCCTTCGGCGACTGACGATCCCTCCGACCGCAATTCGCCATGCGCGTAGTAATCGTAGAGCGCGGCGCCATGGGGATCGCTGAGTGCGATGGTGACGGCGTCGTCCTTTTCCTTCAGACCCAGCCCGACGCCCGCGATCGTGCCACCGGTGCCCGCCGCGCAGGTAAAGCCATCGATCCGCCCCTCCATCTGCTGCCAGATTTCCTCCGCCGTCCCGACGATGTGCGCACGCCGGTTCGCGATATTGTCGAACTGGTTCGCCCAGATGGCGTTCGGCGTCTCTTCGGCGATGCGCCGGCTGGTGTGCACGAAATGGCCGGGGTTCGAATAGGGGGCGGCGGGGACCAGGACCAACTCGGCACCCAGCGCGCGCAGCGTGTCCATCTTTTCCCGACTCTGCGTCTCGGGCATGACGATGATCGTCTTGTAGCCCTTGGCATTGGCGACCAGCGCGAGGCCGATTCCGGTGTTGCCGGCCGTGCCCTCCACGATCGTGCCGCCGGGGGCGATGGCGCCGCGCTGTTCGGCATCCTCGACGATGAACAGCGCTGCGCGATCCTTCACGCTGGCGCCGGGGTTGGCGAATTCGCACTTGCCGTAGATGTCGCATCCGGTCGCTTCGCTTGGCCCCTTCAGGCGGACGAGGGGCGTGTTGCCGATCAGCGATAGCGTGTCTTGCGTCGTGTGCATGACGCCTAGATGGCGCGGGCGTCGCGGCGCGGCAATGGCAAGAAGCGCTTGGCCCGAGTCAAATCGGTCTTGGTCAATTTGGCAGCGATTTTCCGGCCGTTCGGCGCAATCCGAATCGCCCCGGGGCTTGGCGGAACGAGTCGGATCCTTACAAAAGACGGGCATGTCCGTTCTCGAATATCTTCATTGCGTGCTAAAACGCGGTCATCGGTTCAAACCTAGCCAGCGGTACGAAGGCATGGAAACCTGCACCTTCTGCCGCAAGCGGCGCAAGGCGACCGGCAAGGCGTTCTGACGCGGCGAACAATCTGACGATCCTGACGCACCCGTGGACGATTTTGCGCGTTTTCCTTTGAAACCCGCACCGCCCCTCCCCTAAATAGGCGCGGCCCGTCCCTCCCCCAGGCGTACAGGATCCATGCGTAGCTTATTGTTCCGATCCACCCTTCTGGCCACTCTGGCCTCACCCGTGCTCGCCCAGCAGGCACCGACCGTCATTCAGTCGACCCCGCTGCCCGCGTCGCAGGCAGCCCCCGCCCAATCGGGCGCGCAATCGACACCGGTCGCGCCAGTCGCCGCCGCCGTCCCGCTGCCACGACTGACCAGCGAGCAGGCCCGCCAGTTGGTGGCGATCATCGAGAGCGGCCGGATCGAACACGGCCTGCGCCATGACGCTGCGGCGGCAAAGGTGACCGCGAGTGACAATGACGCGCTGGTTCGCGCGGCACTCGATTACGCGCGTGCGGTGCGCACCGGGCGTCTGGCGGAGGCGGACTTCAAGGAAGATTGGGGGCTGCGCCCGCAATATTGGGACCCGCTGCCCAGCTTTGCCGATGCCGTCGCCAAGAACAGCCTCGCGCGTTGGGCCCGTCAGCTGCCGCCGCCCTATTCGGGCTATGACGGGCTGAAGGACGGGCTGAAGGCCTATCGCACGATCGAAGCCGCCGGCGGTTGGCCGCGCCTCGCCGCCGGCCCCGACATGGTGATGGGCGCGACCGGCGCGCGCGTGCGCGCGCTGCGCCAGCGCCTCGCCGTCGAGGACGCCCAGGTGGCGAAGACCGGCGACACGTTCGACGCCGACCTGAAGGCCGCGGTGCAGCGTGCACAGCGACGCTTCGGGCTCAATCCGGCCGGGACGGTATCGACGCAGACGCTGGCGGCCTTGAATGTCTCGGCGAGCGACCGCGTCGCGCAGATCATGGCGAACATGGAGCGCTGGCGCTGGATTCCGCGCGAACTCGATAAGAACCGCATCCAGGTGAACATCGCCGCTGCGCTGGTGACGGTGTTCGAGGGCGACCAGCCGATCATGTCGATGAAGGGCGTGACCGGTCGCCCGGGCGACGAGACGCCGATGCTTCAGTCGTCGATCCACTCGGTCGTGCTCAACCCGCCGTGGAACGTGCCCGCCGGCATCGCCGCGCGAGAGCTGTTTCCGAAGGGCGCGGGCTATCTGAAGGCCAACGGCTTCCGGGTGATCGGCGAAGGCCCGAACCGCCGTCTGCAACAGGCCGCAGGGCCGCAGTCGGCGCTGGGTCGGTACAAGTTCGATTTCGACAACCCTTACGCCGTCTACCTCCACGACACGCCCGCACAGGCGAAGTTCGCGAGCTACGATCGGCTGGCGAGCCACGGCTGCGTGCGGCTGGAAAAGCCCGCCGACCTCGCGCGCCTGCTGCTGCGCGGATCGGCCGAATGGACGCCGGAGGCGATCGACGCCCAGATCGCCAGCGGCAAGACGACGCGTGCGCAATTGCCGACGCCAGCGACCGTGTACCTGCTCTACTGGACCGCGTTCGCGTCCGGGAACGGTGTCATGAACTTCCGTGCCGATCCGTACAGCTGGGACGGCGAACTCGCCGCCAAGATCGAAAAACGCTCGCAGATTCAGGCCGCCGCGCCGACGATGGCCGACTGACACGCAAAGGGGATACACTCATGAAGAAAACTCTGCCCGCGCTCGCCGCCCTGGCCCTCCTCGCCGCCTGCTCGTCGAACGACGAAGCCGCCGCGCCGGTGGAAGACAATGGTACCGAAATGCTCGACGTGACCAATGAAGCGACTAGCGTCGAAGAAGCACCGGTCACGATGAACGTACCCGAGGTGCCGGCCACGAACATGGCCGATGCGCCCGAACCGACCGTCGACGAGCGCGAGCAGATCCAGGCGGATGCCGACGCGACCGGCATGACCGCACGGGTGAACCGCGACGAAGACCCGGCTCCGGCGGCGAATCAGAGCCAGGTGTCGGAAGAAAAATGATCCCCCGGGGGGACGGGCCGTTCCGGTCCGCCCCCCCCCCCCCGCCGAGGCTGACGGCCGCTCAGCCTCTCCGCCTCCATGCCGGTACGGCGCGCGACCGTTACCCTTGCGAAACACCGCACCGCTTCCCATATCCCGCTCGCTACAGTCGCACATCGACGGTCTTCGGCGCTTTGCGGCCCCTTACTCCTTCTTTCTGCCCTACAGCCGGTATCGCCGCTCTTGGGGATGCCGCACGAGAAAAAGGAGGATCGCATGTCGATCACCGGTACGGTCAAATTCTTCAACGACACCAAGGGCTATGGCTTCATCGCGCCCGAAAGCGGCGGCGGTGACGCCTTCGTTCATATCAGCGCGGTCGAGCGCGCCGGCCTGGCGACGCTGAAGCAGGACCAGCGCGTCAGCTACGAACTGGAAACCGACAAGCGCGGCAAGACCAGCGCGGTCAACCTTCAGGCTGCGGACTGATGCCGCAGGCCCGGCCGGCAACTGCGCGTCGCCGGCCGGGCATCGTCGTTCCCTTTTTCCTCCAACATGTAAGGAGCACCGACGATGGCGCATGATGCCGCCTATTTCCGCACCCAGGCCGATCGCGCGCGCGCTGATGCACAGGCCGCCGAGCTCGACAATGTCCGCGACCGCGCGCTGCGCTCCGTCGCTGCGTTCGAGGCAATGGCGGTGAGTGCCGAGCGGACCACCCAGCGCCGAATCGCGCGCGAGGAAGCGACCGCCGCGGCCCGTATCCCCGTCGACGCCGCTGAGTAAGGCGGCGGGCACGATCGCCCGCCATTGACTTCCCCCGATAATCCGCTAGGGCGCCCCGGTCGCATGAGATCGGGTTCGCCCGTTCGCGTGCACGCCGTCCGAGACAGCAGGTGGCCGGGATTTGCCCGACCTTAATGCCCTGCCGAGACGGGGAACAGATTTCTCGAGCCGCGGCCTGCCCGCGGCTTCGGATCGGGTAAGCGAGGCCATTTGCGCGCGCTTCTCGACACGATCCTTCCCCCTCAACGGACTGAACCGTCTGCATGTCTTCGGACGTGCGGGCTCGTAACCGGGCCGCGCCTTTCGGGGTTCGGCCCATTTTTGAGGAGAATGGCATGGATCGTTCGCAGAAGACCCAGGCCGTTGCCGAACTGAAGAACACCTTCTCGCAGGTGGGCGTGGTCGTCGTGACCCGCAACCTGGGGCTGACCGTCGCCCAGTCGACGCAGCTGCGTGGGAAGATGCGCGACGTCGGCGCGTCCTATAAGGTCTCCAAGAACAAGCTTGCCAAGATCGCGCTCGAGGGCACGGATTATGCGGGTCTGTCCGACCTGCTGACCGGTCCGGTCGGGCTCGCCACCTCCGCCGATCCGGTCGCGGCTGCCAAGGCTGCCGTCGACTTCGCGAAGACGAACGACAAGTTCGAAATCGTCGGCGGCGCGATGGGGAGCCAGGTGCTCGACGCGGACGGGGTGAAGGCCCTCGCATCGCTGCCGTCGCTGGACGAGCTGCGCGCGAAGCTGGTCGGTCTCATCGTGGCACCGGCCACGAAGATCGCCACCATCACTCAGGCACCGGCGGCGCAGATCGCCCGCGTGCTGGCAGCTTACGCAGAGAAGGATGCGGCGTAATCACGTCGTTTCCCAAATACTTACAACCCGATCTGATACTGGAGTTTTACAATGGCTGATCTGAACGCGCTGGTTGACCAGCTGAGCGAACTGACCGTGCTCGAAGCCGCTGAGCTGTCGAAGCTGCTCGAAGAGAAGTGGGGCGTCTCGGCCGCTGCTGCGGTTGCGGCTCCGGCCGCCGGCGGCGCCGGTGCGGCTGCTCCGGCAGCTGAAGAGAAGACCGAATTCGACGTGATCCTCACCGGCGACGGTGGCAAGAAGATCAACGTCATCAAGGAAGTCCGCGCCATCACCGGCCTGGGCCTGACGGAAGCCAAGACCCTGGTCGAAGGCGCTCCGAAGCCGGTCAAGGAAGGCGTGTCGAAGGACGAAGCCGAGAAGATCAAGAAGCAGCTCGAGGAAGCCGGCGCGACCGTCGAACTCAAGTAAGCCGCAGGGCGGGCGGGCCGGTAAACCGGCCTGCCTTGCACAAGGCCGGCCGGCGGTGCCGAGCACCGACCGACCCCCGCCGTCGCGGGGGCAGGCTCGCGGGATTTACGCCCGTGACGGCCGCTTCGAAGAAAGGGCGACCTGCACATCGCAGGCCGCCCTTTTCTTTTGCCCGTTTTCGCACCGCGATCCGCCGCCCACCGGCACACGACAGCCTCACAACCGGCTACCACGACGCATCATTGGGCCTCACTCCCCCGGCAGCGCCCCGGTGCGCACTGCGCGTTCGGCCGGTTCCTCGCCGTTCTGGAACATCTCCATCGCATAGCCGCCGCCCGGCTGCGGTACGACGCGGAACCAGGTGAGCGATCCGTTCGCCACCGCGAAACGGTTGTCGCCGGCGTAGATCACTTCGCTCGGGCGCCCATCACCACGGCGGATGAAGTATTTGCCGTCTTGCCCCCAGAAGCGCCGCTCGACCGGGGGCGAACCGGCAACCGTGTAGACGCCCAACATCGGCGCGATGGCGGCGGCATCGACGGTTTGCGGCTTCAGGTCTGGATAGGGCTTACCCATCGCGATGGCGGCGGCGCGTCGCATGACTAGGCCGGGCGAGGTCATCGGCGCGTCGCTGTTCGAGAAGACGGCGACGAACAGATCCTGCGAGGGGACATACAGGCTGTCGGTCGAGCCGCCCATGATGCCGCCGGAATGTTCGAGGTCGGGCGCGCCCCGCACCGTCCGGTTCGTCAGACCGAAGCCATAAGGATTGGTGCTGCCGTCGTTGAGCCGCGTCGGCGCGATCATCTGTGCATAGAGCGCCGGCGGCACGACGCGCCCGTGGTGCAGCGCTTGCGCCCATTTCGCGAGGTCGGCGACGGTGCCGACCAGGCCACCGGCGGCGTGCGGCACGCTCATGTCGACCGCCTGCGCGGGAATGCCGGCCATGCCGTAGGGCGTCGCCCAGTCCGCCGCCGCCGGCGGGTTGCCGTAGCGGATCGACGTAAGGCCGAGCGGCTTCACGATCCGCGTGTCGATCGCGGTATACCAAGGCGCCCCGGTCACCTTTTCGATGATGCCGCCGAGCAGGACATAGCCGGAATTATTGTAATTCCACCTCGCACCGGCGGCGAATTCGACGGGCTTGTCGCGAAATTCGGCGATCAGCGCGTCGGTGGTGAAGGCGCGGCCGGTGTTCGCCGGAACCATCCAGCCGGGGATGCCGGTGTAGCTCTGGATGCCCGACGTGTGGTTGAGCAGCTGGCGCAGCGTCGCCGCCCCGCCCGGCGCGGGATAGTCGGGGTAGAATTTGATCAGCGGATCGTCGAGCGACAGCGCCCCCTCCCCCACCAGCTGCAGGATCACCGCAGCGGTGAACTGCTTCGTGATCGAGCCGATGCAGATCACGCTGTCCGGGGTCAGGGCGCGCTTCGCCGCGATATCCGCCATACCGCGCGCGCCGGCATAGAGCGTCCGGCCGCCCTGGGTGACGATCATCGTCGCCCCGGGACCATCGGCCGGATAGCTCGCCGCAAGAAGCGCATCGAGCCTCGTGCGTAGATCCGCCGGCGCGACGGCCTGCGCGGCGACAGGCGCGACCGCCAACGGCTGCGCGATGCCGACCGCAGCGAGCAGCGCGGCACGAAAGATCCCGGTCATCGACGCCCCCTTTTCTTGTGTACTGTACAAACAATACACGTCGCCAGGGCGCTGTAAACCGTCAGCGCGGCGTGAAGCGGCGCGCGTCCAGCCGACCGTAGATCTGGCCCGGGCGGTCGACCCAGATCGGTCCGAGCTTCGCCGAGGACGGATCACCCGCTCCGATCACAAATGCGTCTGCCGCGGAGGCGACCGACAGCCCCCCGCGCCACGCCGCGCCGACCATCGCGACCGGCACGATCATTTCGCGCTCGGCCACGGTGGTCACGTGCATCGCGTCGCCCGGCAAGGTCAGTTCACCGGCGATCCGGCGCGTTTCGCCGGCGCGGAGGTCGAACGGCTCCGTACCCGGCAACGACGCCACCTGCGCAGCAAAACCGGCCAGCTCGCTTGCCGTCTCGGGCCCTGCACTGCCCAGGGTCACGACCGGTCGTACGCCCGACAGCGGCGTGGAGGACGCGTTGGTCAGCAGCAGCTCGAAAGCGAGATACGCATTCGGTCCGCGCGTCCACAGGCGCTGCGGACGGAAGTCGAAGGCCAGCGCGCGTGCCGGCGACACAGTCGGTGCAGCCGGCGTCGGCTGGACAGGTGCGGCCGGCTTCGGCTTCGGCGCAGGTGCTGGGGGTGCCGGCGGCGGCGCGACGGGTTCATAGGCCATGTCCGCGATCTCTGCCCGCTTCCGGCGCCAGGCGAGAACGGCATAGACTGCGCTGCCGGCAAGCCCGAGTCCGGCAAGCCACCACAGCCATGCCGGCGGGCCCCCCGCCGGGGCCGGAGCCTCGGCTGGCGCTTCGGCAACAGCGGGCGTCGACGGGGCGTCGGGCGTCGGGCCGGGGATCGGGGTCGCGACGGCCGGCGAGGTCTGCGTCGCGGCTGGCGATGGTGTCGCAGCATCGCGCGGCGTCGGTGTCAGTGTCGGTGTCGACCTCGAACTGGGCGTGCGCGTCGGCTGCGGCGTCGGGGTTGCGCCTGCCGCGGGGGTGCGCGTGGCGGGCGGCGTCGGCGTCGGCGTCGGCGTCGGGCTCGGCACCGTGCGCACGACCGGCGGCGGCGTAATGATGGTCGGCGCGGGGGTCGGCGTTGGGGTCGGCACGGCCTGGCTGTTGCCCGGCGGCAGCTGGAACCGGTCGGCGCTGGGCAGCGTCTGCACCGGCGGCGTATCCTGCGCCGCTGCGGTCATCGGCCCGAACGCGAGCAAGCTGGTGGCGAGGAGCGCGATCTTCACGCGGGCGCCGCTACGCCGGGGCGGCTGAACGACAGCTGCATGCATCATCACAGCGCCGCCAGATCGATCGCGCCGTGGCGGTCCAGCGTCCGCGACTTATCAGGCATCGGATATTTCAGACCCGTGGCGCAATTGAACAGCACGACACGCTCGTCGCGGCCAACCATCCCGTCGGCCAAAGCGCGGTCATAGGCCGCCAGCGTCGCACCGCCTTCCGGACAGAGCAACAGCCCGTCGCCCGCTGCTTCGTCGACCGCAGCCAGGATGGCTTCGTCGCTGACCGCCAGCGCGGCGCCGTTGCTCTTGCGTACCGCGTCCAGGATCAGGAAGTCGCCGACCGCCTTCGGCACCCGGATGCCCGCCGCGACGGTGTGGGCGTCCTCCCAGCGCTCGGCATGGCGCTCGCCGCGTTCGAATGCCCGAACCATCGGTGCGCAGCCTTCGGCCTGCACCGCATACATGCGCGGACGCTCGGGGCCGATGAAGCCGATGCGCTCCAGTTCGTCGAAGGCCTTCCACATGCCGATCAGCCCGGTGCCGCCGCCGGTCGGGTAGAAGATCGCTTGCGGAAGCGTCCAGCCGAGCTGTTCGGCGAGTTCCAGCCCCATCGTCTTCTTGCCTTCGATCCGGTACGGCTCCTTCAGCGTCGACAGGTCGAACCAGCCGTTTTCCTTGCACGCAGCCCCCACGATCGCGCCGCAATCGTCGATCAGCCCGTTGACGCGGTACACGCGCGCACCCTGCGCGGCGATCTCGCGGACGTTGATTTCGGGCGTGTCGGCGGGGCACAGGATCACCGCCTCAATCCCAGCGCGCGCCGCATAGGCCGCCGCCGCGGCGCCCGCATTGCCGTTCGTCGGCATCGCGATGGTCTTCACGCCCAGCGCCTTTGCCATGCTGATCGCCATGACGAGCCCGCGCGCCTTGAAGCTACCGGTGGGCAGGCGCCCTTCGTCCTTCACGATCGGCGCGCGAGCGCCGCGGGCGGCGCCGACGCGGTCGAGCGTGACGAGCGGCGTTTCCATCTCGCCCAAGCTCACGATGTTCTCGGGCGAGCGCACAGGCAGCAACTCGCGATATTTCCACAGATCGGCAGGGCGCGCGGCCAGCCCGTCCTTCGTCATCGCCGCGCGGACGCCGTCGAGGTCGTAACGCACGAGAAGCGGCCGACCGACGCGGCTAAGCCCTTGCAGCGTATCGGCTTCGTAGCGTTCGCCGGTCAGGCCGCATTCCAGATGCGTGACGAAGGACGGGCGGTCGGCGATGAGATTTTCGTTCGACGGAATCATGCCCGCGCCTGTCGGACGATAGCGCAGCCAGGTCAATGTTTCGCCGCACGAGGCGGCGACACCGGGGAACGCGGTCTGCTAAACCAGCAAGGCCTCGACCCGGGCAAAGCCCGCATCGTCGTCCCCGCCGATATCGATCGGCCGACCGCCGAGTTGGGCGTGCTCCACGTTCAGAAAGGCGACCGCATCTTCCCGGGTCGCATGTGCCCGAAACGCGAGCAAGGTGACCTTAGCCTGCCGCGCGAGGACATCCGGCGTGTCTCGCCGTCCGGAAAAGGTCCGACGAAACCGTTTGGTCGGGGCGGGCGACAGGTCGCCCGAGGCAGGCAGGATCGTGATTGCGGACATCGCGTCAGCGGACCTCCACAAGCGAACCGCTCGCGCCGAGCGATGCCTGAATAGATCGGATGGCGTCAGCGTAGCCGGAAGCCATGCCTCGATGCGAATGACGGGCTTCGATGGTCACCGCCGACTGCGCACGCATGAGCGCGATCTGGTGGCGGGACAGGAGGTAATTAAGGTCCATGATGACAGCTTTCGCGTCGTAAGCGAAAGCGCGGATGGTCTCTCAGTCATCGGCGCCTACGGAAAACCAAGCCGGTGATGACGCAGAGATAGGGATTCCGATCGCGATCCGCCACCCCATGCGGCGGATCGTCGATCAACGCTCGCCCGCCTGGGCGTTACCGCCCGACGATACGCGGTGTCGGCTGCGGCGTCGTGAGGAACTGTTCGAGGTTGGCCACGCTTCGCGGCGCGATCGGCTGGTTCGCGGCGGCCAGTACCTCGCGGCGCCACGCGGCCGGCTCCTTGCATTCGACCCTCGACGTGAAGATCGTCGGCTTCTGATCGTGTCGGACGCAGACAACGGTAACACCGTCGGATCGCGTCTTCTCGAAAAAGCGGGGATCGCTTGAAACCGCATTGGCAGCAAGCGCAGCAGCGACGAGCAGCAGAGCCATCATATCCCTCCGTTGGTACCGATCACCGGGGTGTCGGCATCAACAACGATCCCCGGCACGGTTTGAATGCACGATGAACGTCAAACCGGTTCCTTTTTGCCTTTCGACGCTTCGCTAGCGCGCCACCTTCACCGCCGACTGGTCTACTGCCACGACCGGCAACCACACCGCGCTCGCCGCCGCCCCGCCGCGCTGCAGCGTCACCGTCGCCGCCTTGTAATCCTCCGGCTTGGCCAGGAAGATGTTGGGGACGAACGTCTGTGGGTTACGGTCGTAGAGGGGGAACTGGCTCGACTGGATCTGCACCATGATGCGGTGGCCGGGCTGGAAGACATGGTTCACCGTCGGCAGGCGGAAGCGATATTTCTGGACCTTGCCGGCGGGAATCGCGGTCGGCTTCTCGAAGCTGTCCCGGTAGCGGCCGCGGAAGATGTCCTGGGCGATCGCCAGCTGGTAGCCGCCCATCTTGGGGTCGGTCGCGTTCTCCTCCGGCAACACATCGATCACCTTGACGATGAAGTCGCCGTCCGTGCCGGTCGTCTTGGCGAAGATTTCCGCGAACGGCGCGCCGGATACGCGCACCGGGGCGGTCAGGACGTCGGTCTGGTAGGTCATGACGTCGGGGCGGCCGTCGACGTGACGCTGGTCGCTGACCAGCCAGTCGCCCCAGCGGCCGTCACCGAAATTGACCGGGCGCGACAGGTGCGGGACGGGCTTGGCGGGATCGGAAACATATGCGTCCCCCCCTGCCCCGCCCTTGTCCCAGCCGAGCTTGCCGCCGGCCTGGAGGTAGATGGGCTTCAGCGGCGCGGCGCACCCCGCCTCGCAGGCCAGCGGCCAGGTGCTCAGGCGATCCCAGTGGTTCTCGCCGGTGTTGTAGATCGCG
Organism: Roseomonas aeriglobus; assembly: GCA_016937575.1. Lineage (NCBI taxonomy): Bacteria > Pseudomonadati > Pseudomonadota > Alphaproteobacteria > Acetobacterales > Roseomonadaceae > Muricoccus > Muricoccus aeriglobus. The sequence goes on from JAFHKN010000002.1 coordinate 2,215,127, forward strand.
ACCTGCGGCAGGTTCGCGGGCGGGCCATCCTTCAGATATTGGTTGAACAGCGGCAGGACCATGTCCTCGCGGAACTGCGCGGCGGTGTCGCCGTCCCACTGGAACGGCCCGAGGCTGCGGCCTTCCCGGTTGACCTGGCTGTGACGCCAGGGACCCATGACGAGGAAGTTGTTACCCGTCTTGCCCTTCGCCTTCAGCGCTTCCCACGTGACGATCGCGCCATACATGTCCTCCTGGTCCCACAGGCCCTGTTCCCAGAGCGTCGGGACGTTGGACGGGTTGGCCGCGACCAGCTTGTCGAGCGCCTGGCCCTGCCAGAACGCGTCATACGCCGGGTGCGCCTGCATACGCTGCCAATACGGCAGCAGGTCGTAGCCGGCCTTCTTCGCCCAGTCGCCGGCCGATCCGGTGCGGAAATTCTCGTAATCGTCGTACCCGCCGGTCGGCGGCGCCTTGCCGCTGCCCTTGAACCCGGTCTGGCCGCCGAGCCAGGCGATGTTCGCCAGGCGGAAGGCGCCGTAATGGAACCAGTCGTCGCCCATCCAGCCGTCGATCATCGGGCTTTCCGGCGCGGCGACTTTCAACGCGGGGTGCGGGTTCAGCAGCGCCATGACGACGGTGAAGCCCTCGTAAGACGACCCGATCATGCCGACGCGGCCGTTGCTTTCGGGCAGGTTCGCCTTGTTCACCAGCCAGTCGATCGTGTCATAGGCGTCGGTGACGTGATCGACCTTGGTCGGGTTGAGCGGACCGATGACCGGGCGGGTCACGACATACTCGCCCTCCGAGCCATATTTGCCGCGGACGTCCTGATAGACGCGGATAGCCGTCCTTGACGAAGATCTCGTCGGCCAGCGGCAGCGTCGACAGCATCTTCGGGCTGTCCATCCGGTTGGCGCGTCCGGCAGCATTGTAGGGCGTGCGCGTCAGCACGATCGGCGCGTTCTTCGCGCCCTTGGGCACGACGATGACGGTATAGAGCTTCGTCCCGTCACGCATCGGCACCATGACCACGCGCTTGTCATAGTCGTAGTCGGTCTTCGGAACCTCGTATTTCGCCGGAATGTCGCCGCCGGGCGCGGCCTGCTGCTGCGCGGCGAGCGGGGTAATGGCGATGGCGGCGGTCGCGGCGAGGAGGATCAGCTTCATGGGTGGGCATGGCTCCGTAAGGTCTGCGCCGATGCTAGGCTCGGCGACGACGCAGCGGCAATGGGGCTGGCACGAGTTGCGCGTCTGGCGGTACGAAAGGCTGTCCCGCTTCGGTCCGGAAGCCTGCCCCCTCCACGAGCACTGAGTGATCAACGACGAAGCCCGCCCCCACCACAGTGAGGACGGGCCATCTCTCAGCGAGACGTTGTGGATCAGGCGTGTGCGGGTTCGCCGTGCAGGCGCGCTTCGACGTCCTCGCGCATCACGCGGTCGGCCAGGTCGATCGGGATGAGGGTTCCGCCTTCGTCGTCCGACACGCCGACCACGAACGAGGCCGAGGTTCGTCCTTCGCTGCCATCGGGCAGGCGATAGCGGGCGTCGGCAACGACGACCGGGTTGAAGCGTCCCTCGACGCCCAAATCAGCCTTCAACGCCGCCAGCGTCGCGTCGATACGGGTGCCTTCGCCAGGTTCGATCGTGACCGGATCGATGGTGGCATCGGCCGGCGCGTCGACTAGCATATTCTCCATCTCGCTGGCATGGGCATCGGTCAGCATGAAGGTCGAGACGCGGACGTCCTCCGCCTTGACGGTACCCGAATTGGCGACCGTCAGCTCGATCTCCACCATCGCTTCGTCGGCACTGGTGCCAGCGCGGATCGGACGCATCGCGAGTTCCAGCCACGGACGGTCGCGAACGGCCGGTGCGGCGTTGGTCAGCGCCGCGACGTCTTCCGCGGGCGCGTCGGTGACGGTCGCGTCCTCCGATAGGCCCGCTGCGACCGGCTCGTCGTGCTTAGGCGTCATCGCCACGGCGGCCGCTACCGGAGCAGCAACCGGTGCAACGGCGGCCACCGGCGCCGCAGCGACAGGCGCCGGTTCCTCGACGACCGTCGTTGCGGGCTCCTCGTAATAGATTTCCTCTTCCTCATCGGCGTCGGCCTTGCGGCGGCGCATCAAGACGAAGGCGCCGACTGCAATGATCAGCGCAGCGATCACGGCGAGCGGCCACAGCGGTGCACCATTGTCGTTGCTGGTCTGCGTCGTGGCGGCGTCGGTCGGGGTCGCGGCCGGCTCCGTCGTGGCCGGAGCCGCTGGCTCGGCTGCCGGAGCCGCCGCGCTTTCAGCGGGCGTCGCCGGCGCCGTGGCGGGGGCAGGCGTGATCGCGGCTGCCGGAGCCGCAGCGACAGGTGCGGCGGTGCGCGCGGCGGTCGCGGCGCGGGGCGCAGCCCGACGCACGTCTGCGCGGCGCTCGTTCCGGGCGGCGATACGGGCGTCGTCGACCACATCGGCAGCGCCCGGAGCGACCGGTGTAGTCGAGTTCGGGTCGGCGCCCCGCACCGTCGAGCGCTGCGGCGCCTGACCTGCGGTCGAGGCCCCATCCGGCACGCCGGTCGTAGGCGCAGAGGCCTGCGGCACCGTCCGCACGACCGGCGGAGGCGGCGTATCGACCTGGGTGGTCGCGTCCTGTCCATGGGCAGGGATCGCAAGGAACGCGGGGGCTGCAAGGAACAGCCAGGCCGCGCGACGGGCGGGGGTGCTTTCCTGTTTCATATCGCAGCCTCAATGACCGGCAGATCGATTCCGGCCCCGAAACGGCTTGAATTAGCGGCGAACCGTGCAAATCTATCGACGAAACGTTGCGTCGACGCCAATGAGGGGCGGTTTGACTATCTATGGCACTGCGCCTATATGCGGTGCCCTACCACAGTTTCGGGACATGGTGCGCCGTCGCGCAGTGCATCGTACGAATGGGAACTGTTCGGTTCTGACAGAGGACGCTGACAAGGCTGCCGATTTCCGATGAGGTTATCGTGCGGCCTTTTATGCGTCCTTTGCTGCGTCCGCGCCCCGCGGGTCTTCATCCGGGGCAATTGACGGCTGACGAGGCAAAGCAAAAGACATGGCAAGCAAAGCGAACTCTGGGGCGATCGCGACCGGCGGCACCACCAAGCGCCGCATTCGCAAGGTGTTCGGCGACATCCACGAAGTGGTGCAGATGCCGAACCTGATCGAGGTTCAGCGCGAAAGCTACGAGCAGTTCCTGCGCTCGGACAAAAGCACGGGCCATGTCTCGGGCCTCGAAAAGACGCTGCGCAGCGTCTTCCCGATCCAGGACTTCGCCGGCACCGCCTATCTCGACTTCGACGACTATGTTCTCGAGGACCCGAAGTTCGACGTCGAGGAATGCCGTCAGCGCGGCATCACCTATGCCGCCCCGATGCGCGTCACCCTGCGCCTCACCGCGTTCGAGGTCGATCCGGATACCGAGGCCAAGTCGGTCATCGATATCAAGGAGCAGGATGTCTACATGGGCGACATGCCGCTCATGACCGAGAACGGCACCTTCTTCATCAACGGTACCGAGCGCGTCATCGTCAGCCAGATGCATCGGTCGCCGGGCGTGCTGTTCGACCATGACCGCGGCAAGACGCATGCGAGCGGAAAGTATCTCTTCGCCGCGCGCGTGATCCCCTATCGCGGCTCGTGGCTCGACTTCGAATTCGACGCCAAGGACATCGTCAACGTCCGTATCGACCGCAAGCGCAAGCTGCCGGTCACCACGCTGCTCTATGCGCTCGGCCTGAACTCGGAAGAGATCCTCAACCACTTCTACAACCGCGTGACCTTCGTCCGCGGCGAAGGCGGCTGGCAGATTCCGTTCGCCGCCGAGAACTGGCGCGGTGCCAAGCCGATGTTCGACATCGTCGACGCCAAGTCGGGCGAGATCGTGTTCCCGGCGGGCCAGAAGATTTCGCCGCGCGCCGCCAACAAGGCAGCGAAGGACGGGCTCGAGACGCTGCTGATCCCGACTGAGGAAATCTTCGGCCGCTACAGCGCCTATGATCTCATCAACGAGACGACCGGCGAGATTTACATCGAAGCCGGCGACGAAGTGTCGGCCGAAAACCTCGAACTGCTGGACAAGGCGGGCATCGAGCGCATCGAACTGCTCGACATCGACCATATCTCGACGGGTCCGTGGATCCGCAACACGCTGAAGGCGGACAAGGCCGAGGAGCGTCAGCAGGCGCTGGCCGACATTTACCGCGTCATGCGCCCGGGCGAACCGCCGACGCTGGAAACCGCAGAATCGCTGTTCGCCGGCCTGTTCTTCGATCCGGAGCGCTACGATCTGTCGGCCGTCGGCCGTGTGAAGCTGAACATGCGCCTCGACCTCGACGCGCCGGACACGCACACCACGCTGCGCACCGAGGACATTCTGGCCGTCGTCAAGACGCTGGTCGATCTGAAGGACGGCAAGGGCGAAGTCGACGACATCGACAATCTCGGCAACCGCCGCGTCCGTTCGGTGGGCGAGCTGCTGGAGAACCAGTACCGCGTCGGCCTGCTGCGCATGGAGCGTGCGGTCAAGGAGCGCATGTCGTCGGTCGACGTATCGACGGTCATGCCGAACGACCTGATCAACGCGAAGCCCGCGGTCGCCGCGGTGCGCGAGTTCTTCGGTTCGTCGCAGCTGTCGCAGTTCATGGACCAGACCAACCCGCTGTCGGAAGTGACGCACAAGCGCCGCGTCTCGGCGCTCGGGCCGGGCGGTCTGACCCGTGAGCGCGCCGGCTTCGAAGTCCGCGACGTTCACCCGACCCACTATGGCCGTATCTGCCCAATCGAAACGCCGGAAGGCCCGAATATCGGTCTGATCAACTCGCTGGCTTCGTTCAGCCGCGTCAACAAGTACGGCTTCATCGAGACACCGTACCGCAAGGTCGTCGACGGTGTCGTGACCGACGAGGTCGTGTACCTGTCGGCGATGGAAGAGGCCAAGCACACGATCGCGCAGGCCTCGGCCGAGGTCGACGAAGGCAACCGCTTCACCGAGGAACTCGTCTCGGCCCGTCAGGCCGGCGAATTCCTGATGGCGCTACCGGAAACGATCACGTTGATGGACGTGTCGCCCAAGCAGCTCGTGTCGGTCGCCGCCTCGCTCATTCCGTTCCTGGAAAACGACGACGCCAACCGCGCACTGATGGGTTCGAACATGCAGCGTCAGGCCGTGCCGCTGGTGCGCGCCGAAGCGCCGTTCGTCGGCACTGGCATGGAAGAGACCGTGGCTCGAGATTCGGGCGCGGCGATCTCGGCCCGTCGGGCCGGCATCGTCGACCAGGTCGACGCCAGCCGTATCGTCATCCGCGCGACCGGTGACGTCGATGCCAATGAATCGGGCGTCGACATCTACACGCTGATGAAGTTCCAGCGGTCGAACCAGTCGACCTGCATCAACCAGCGTCCGCTGGTGAAGGTGGGCGACGTGGTCAACGTCGGCGACGTTCTGGCCGATGGTCCGTCGACGGAGTTCGGCGAACTCGCTCTCGGCCGCAACGCGCTCGTCGCGTTCATGCCCTGGAACGGCTACAACTACGAGGACTCGATCCTGATCTCCGAGCGCATCGTGAAGGACGACGTGTTCACGTCGATCCACATCGACGAGTTCGAAGTGATGGCCCGCGACACGAAGCTCGGGCCGGAGGACATCACCCGCGACATCCCGAACGTCGGCGAGGAAGCGCTGCGCAACCTCGACGAAGCGGGCATCGTCTACGTGGGGGCTGAGGTCGAGCCGGGCGACATTCTGGTCGGCAAGATCACGCCGAAGGGCGAAAGCCCGATGACGCCGGAAGAAAAGCTGCTGCGCGCCATCTTCGGTGAAAAGGCCTCGGACGTCCGCGACACCTCGCTGCGCCTGCCACCGGGCGTGTCGGGCACGATCGTCGACGTGCGCGTGTTCAACCGTCACGGCATCGACAAGGACGAACGCGCCCTGGCGATCGAACGCGAAGAGATCGAGCGCCTGAAGAAGGACTCGGACGACGAACGCACCATCCTGAACCGGGCAACCTGGTCGCGCCTGCGCGACATGTTGCTCGGCCAGACCGCGACCGCCGTGCCGAAGGGTCTGAAGAAGGGCGCCGTGATCGATCAGGACCTGCTCGACAGCGTCGATCGCCACGAATGGTGGAAGTTCGCCGTTGCCGACGACGCCGTCCAGTCGAACCTGGAAGCGGTGAAGGGCCAGTACGACGAAGCCGCCAAGCGCATCCGCGAGAAGTTCGAGGATCGCCGCGAGAAGCTGGAGCGTGGCGACGAGCTGCCGCCGGGCGTGCTGAAGATGGTCAAGGTCTTCGTTGCGGTGAAGCGCAAGCTGCAGCCGGGCGACAAGATGGCCGGCCGTCACGGCAACAAGGGCGTCATCTCGCGCATCCTGCCGGCCGAGGACATGCCGTTCCTCGCCGACGGGACGCCGGTCGATCTGGTGCTGAACCCGCTGGGCGTGCCGTCGCGCATGAACGTCGGACAGATCTTCGAAACGCACCTCGGCTGGGCCGCCCGCAACCTGGGTATGCAGGTCGCATCGGCGCTCGAAGAGTGGCGTGAAGCGAACCCGAACGCGCAGGCCGGCGAAATGCCGGGTGCGGTCAAGGATCGTCTCGTCGAGATCTATGGCGATCACTATGCGGACGACATCAACAGCCGCACGCCGGAACAGGTCGCGGAGCTGGTGCAGAACATCCGCACCGGTGTCCCGATGGGCACCCCGGTGTTCGACGGCGCGCGCGAGAGCGATGTGTCGGAGATGCTGGAGCTGGCGGGTCTCGACACGTCGGGCCAGTCGACGCTGTACGATGGCCGCACCGGTGACGCCTTCGACCGCAAGGTGACCGTCGGCATCATCTACATGCTGAAGCTGCACCACCTGGTCGACGACAAGATCCACGCACGTTCGATCGGGCCGTACAGCCTCGTCACCCAGCAGCCGCTGGGCGGCAAGGCGCAGTTCGGCGGCCAGCGCTTCGGCGAAATGGAGGTCTGGGCGCTCCAGGCCTACGGTGCCGCCTATACGCTGCAGGAAATGCTGACGGTGAAGTCGGACGACGTGGTCGGCCGCACCAAGGTCTACGAAGCGATCGTCAAGGGCGACGACACCTTCGAGGCCGGCATTCCGGAAAGCTTCAACGTGCTCGTCAAGGAAATGCGCTCGCTGGGTCTCAACGTCGAGTTGAAGAACAACGAGGCGGACCTGGACGGCGACGCGCTGGCTGAGGCGGCGGAGTAACGATCTGTCTCCCTCTCCCCGCTTGCGGGGAGAGGGTCGGGGAGAGGGGCAGTGCCGCGAGCGTCACGCTCTGCGAGGCCTCCCCCTCTCCCAACCCTCTCCCCTAAAGGGGCGAGGGCTTTGAAGATTTTCGAGGAAGGGTCTTAAACCCATGAACGAACTGACCAATTTCGCCAATCCGCTCGCGAAGCCGGAAACCTTCGACCAGATCCAGATCGGCATCGCGTCGCCCGACCGTATCCGGTCGTGGTCGTTCGGCGAGATCAAGAAGCCCGAGACGATCAACTATCGCACGTTCAAGCCCGAGCGTGACGGCCTGTTCTGCGCGCGCATCTTCGGTCCGATCAAGGATTACGAGTGCCTGTGCGGCAAGTACAAGCGCATGAAATACAAGGGCATCGTCTGCGAAAAGTGCGGTGTCGAAGTCACCGTGTCGAAGGTCCGCCGTGAGCGCATGGGCCACATCGAGCTCGCCGCCCCGGTCGCGCACATCTGGTTCCTGAAGTCGCTGCCGTCGCGCATCGGCCTGCTGCTCGACATGCAGCTCAAGCAGCTCGAGCGCGTGCTGTATTTCGAGAGCTATATCGTCACCGAACCCGGCCTGACGCCGCTGGAGAAGTTCCAGCTGCTGACCGAGGACGAGCTGCTCGAAGCGCAGGACGAGTATGGCGAGGACGCCTTCTCGGCCGGCATCGGCGCCGAAGCGGTCAAGATCATGCTCATGGACCTCGACCTCGAGGGCGAGAAGCGTGACCTGCTTGAGGAACTGGCGACGACCAAGTCGGAGCTGAAGCCCAAGAAGATCATCAAGCGTCTGAAGGTCGTCGAGAGCTTCCTGGAATCGGGCAACCGTCCGGAATGGATGATCCTGGACGTCGTGCCGGTCATCCCGCCCGAACTGCGCCCGCTCGTTCCGCTGGACGGCGGTCGCTTCGCGACGTCGGACCTGAACGACCTCTATCGCCGCGTCATCAACCGCAACAACCGTCTGAAGCGGCTGATGGAGCTGCGCGCGCCGGACATCATCGTCCGCAACGAGAAGCGCATGCTGCAGGAGGCGGTCGACGCCCTCTTCGACAACGGCCGCCGCGGCCGCACGATCACCGGCGCCAACAAGCGGCCGCTGAAGTCGCTGTCCGACATGCTCAAGGGCAAGCAGGGGCGCTTCCGCCAGAACCTGCTCGGCAAGCGCGTCGACTATTCGGGCCGCTCGGTCATCGTGACCGGGCCTGAGCTCAAGCTGCACCAGTGCGGCCTGCCCAAGAAGATGGCGCTCGAGCTGTTCAAGCCGTTCATCTACGCGCGCCTCGACGCCAAGGGTCTGTCGATGACCCTGAAGCAGGCGAAGAAGTGGGTCGAGAAGGAGCGCAAGGAAGTCTGGGACATCCTCGACGAGGTGATCCGCGAGCATCCGGTGCTGCTGAACCGCGCGCCGACGCTCCACCGTCTCGGCATCCAGGCGTTCGAGCCCGTCCTCATCGAGGGCAAGGCGATCCAGCTGCACCCGCTCGTCTGCTCGGCGTTCAACGCCGACTTCGACGGTGACCAGATGGCCGTGCACGTTCCGCTGAGCCTCGAGGCGCAGCTGGAAGCGCGCGTCCTGATGATGTCGACCAACAACATCCTGTCGCCGGCGAACGGCAAGCCGATCATCGTGCCGTCGCAGGACATGGTGCTGGGTCTCTACTATCTGTCGATGGAAAAGACCGGCGAGCCGGGCGAAGGCATGATCCTGAGCGACATGCAGGAGGTCCATCAGGCGCTCCATGCAGGGGCGGTCACGCTGCACACCAAGATCACCAGCCGCGTTCCGCAGGTCGATGAAAATGGTGTCGAGCGCATGGTGCGCTTCGAGACGACCCCGGGCCGCATGTTGCTGGGCGAAACGCTGCCGAAGAGCCACAAGGTGCCCTTCGAAACCGTCAACCGCCTGCTGACCAAGAAGGACGTTACCGACGTCATCGACGAGGTGTATCGTCACACCGGTCAGAAGGAGACGGTGCTGTTCGCCGACGCCATCATGGCGCTGGGCTTCCGTCACGCGTTCCGCGCCGGCATCTCGTTCGGCAAGGACGACATGATCATTCCGGACGCCAAGACCGCGCTGGTTGACGAGACCCGCGACCAGGTGAAGGATTACGAGCAGCAGTATCAGGACGGCCTGATCACCCAGCAGGAAAAGTACAACAAGGTCATCGACGCCTGGAGCCGTTGCGGCGACCAGGTGGCGTCGGCCATGATGGACGAGATCAAGGCGGTGAAGCGCCTGGATGATGGTCGGGAAGCGCCGATCAATTCGATCTACATGATGGCGCACTCGGGTGCGCGTGGTTCGCAGGCGCAGATCAAGCAGCTGGCGGGCATGCGCGGTCTGATGGCCAAGCCGTCGGGCGAGATCATCGAAACGCCGATCATCTCGAACTTCAAGGAAGGTCTGACCGTCCTTGAATACTTCAACTCGACCCACGGCGCCCGCAAGGGTCTTGCGGATACCGCGCTGAAGACCGCGAACTCGGGCTACCTCACCCGCCGCCTCGTCGACGTGTCGCAGGACTGCGTCGTCATGGAGGAGGATTGCGGTACCGAGCGCATGCTCGAGATGAAGGCGATCGTTCAGGGCGGAAGCACCATCGCGTCGCTCGGCGAGCGTATCCTCGGCCGGACCACCGGCGAGGACGTGGTCGACAAGGACGGCAAGGTCGTCATCCCGGCGGGCACGCTGCTCGACGAACCGATGGTCGCGCAGATCGAGGCCCTGGGCGTCCAGGGCATGAAGATCCGTTCGCCGCTGGTCTGCGAAGCCAAGGTCGGTGTCTGCGGCAAGTGCTACGGTCGTGACCTCGCGCGCGGTACGCCGGTGAACATCGGCGAAGCGGTCGGCGTCATCGCGGCGCAGTCGATCGGTGAGCCGGGCACGCAGCTGACCATGCGTACCTTCCACATTGGTGGTGCGGCGCAGCTGAACGAAACGTCGAACCTGGAAGCGCATGCCGACGGTACGGTCGAATTCCGCGATCTGCGCGTCATCGTCGACCAGCGTGGTCGCCGTGTGGTGCTCAGCCGTTCGGGCGAGATCGTCATCAAGGACATGGACGGCCGCGAGCTCTCGGTCGACCGGGTGCCTTATGGTGCCTACGTCCTGTTCGACGACGGTCACATCGTGTCGAAGGGCGACCGCATGGCCGAATGGGATCCGTTCACCATGCCGGTGATTACGGAAACCGGCGGTGTCGTGAAGTTCCAGGACCTGATCGAGGGCAAGACGCTGACCGAGCAGGTCGACGAAGCGACGGGCATCGCCCAGCGCGTCGTCACCGAATATCGCGCGACGTCGAAGACGAAGGAGGACCTGCGTCCCCGCCTGACCCTGACCGGTGACGGCGAAGGCGAAGGTTCGCGCTACATGCTGGCACCGGGTGCGGTGCTGTCGGTCGAGGACAATGCGACCGTCCAGGCCGGTGACGTTCTGGCGCGTGTGGCGCGTGAATCGGCCAAGACCCGCGACATCACCGGCGGTCTGCCGCGCGTCGCCGAGTTGTTCGAAGCGCGCAAGCCCAAGGAAAACGCGATCATCGCGAAGGTCTCGGGCCGTGTCGTGTTCGGCAAGGACTATAAGGCCAAGCGCAAGATTGGGATCATGCCGGAGGACGGCGGCGATGTGGTCGAATACCTCATCCCGAAGTCGAAGGTGATCGACGTTCAGGAAGGCGACTACGTCAAGCGTGGCGACAACCTGATCGGCGGCTCGCCGGATCCGCACGACATTCTGGAAGTGCTCGGCATCGAGCCGCTGGCCGAATATCTGGTCAGCGAAATCCAGGAAGTTTACCGACTCCAGGGCGTGAAGATCAACGACAAGCACATCGAGGTGATCGTTCGCCAGATGCTGCAGAAGGTCGAGATCACCGATGGCGGCGACACCACGCTGCTGGCGGGCGAACAGGTCGATCGTGACGAGATGGACGAAGCGAACGCGAAGCTGACCAAGAATCAGGCGCGGGCGCAGGGCAAGCCCATCCTGCTCGGCATCACCAAGGCGTCGCTGCAGACCCGCAGCTTCATCTCGGCGGCCTCGTTCCAGGAAACGACACGTGTGCTCACCGAGGCATCGGTGCAGGGCAAGATCGACTCGCTGAACGGCCTGAAGGAAAACGTCATCGTCGGCCGCCTGATCCCGGCGGGGACCGGTGCGGGTATGAACCGCCTGCGCGTGGCGGCAACGTCGCGTGACGCGGCGCTGCGTGCCCAGCAGCGAGCGCTGGCCGCGGCGATGGTGCCGAATTCGGCGGCGGAAGAGCGTGCAGCGGAAGCTGCCCGTTCGCCGCGCGAAGAAGTCGGCACCGGCGACGATCCGCTTGCCGCAGTCGTGCCGAGCGGTTCGGGCACCGATGCGGATGCCGGCGAATATCTGAACCAGGAATAAGCAATGGGCGCCCCGGGGTTGCGAAAGCGATCCCGGGTGTCGCTGCGACGGACGACGCGGCCGGCAACGCCGGTGACGTTCGACGGCGTCATAGCTGACCTTGTACACGCCGCCGTTCGGGGAAGCCCGGACGGCGGTTTTTTTGTGGCGCGGGCTTGATGGTTCGTCGCAAGGCGCATGATCCCTCCATCCTCGGCGCCCGCCTGCTCACCGGATCCCTCGGCGCTCTCGCGTGAATGGCAGAAGCCAGCCGTCGCCGGGTGGTCAGGAGCCCTGTGTCCGTCGCACGAGCCGGGTCATGATCATTGTGCGGAAATTGACACATTCGAGGGCAAAATTTGAACTGTTCGCATGATGCGAAAGTAACAACCGCACTGCCGTGAGACGCAATCGAGCCAGCCATACCCCAATGTTTACAGTCTCTTAGCTTGCCACCCCTGTCCGCGTTCCACCGTCCGTACCCGCACCTTACAGTCCGCTGTATGGGTGTCGGATGATCCGTGCCGCCGTTCCCATGCTCGCTTGCGCCATCGTCCTCCCTGCTGCGGCGCAGACGGCATCCCCGTCCGAACAGAAGGAAGTGCCCGCTCCCGCGACGCCGGTCGTGATCGGCTATCCCGCCGCCGCCAATGGCGATGGCGCGACCGTCGCCGGATATAATCTGTCGCGCTGGGCCGAGGATTGGCGGAAGATGCGCGCGCCCGAGAACCGCGACGATGTGTTCGACCGGCTGAAGTTCCTGCGGCTCGACAGTGACGGTGACGTCTATCTGACGCTGTCGGGCGAGGCACGGTTGCGGGTCAATCTGACGACCAATCCCGGCCTGCGCGACGCCCGCGCCCAGCGGCAGGACATCAACCGTCTCGTCGCCGCCGCCGACCTTCATGTCGGCCCCCACCTGCGGGGGTTCGTCGAGGTGGCGCACGGCGGGATTTCGGGAGTCGAACTGGGCGCGCCCGCCGCGACCCTGCGCAACGACGTGGTCGTCCAGCAAAGCTTCGTCGAGGCGGCAGGCACCGTCGGCACGGTGGCGATCGGCGCCCGCTACGGCCGGCAGGAATTCACCGATGGGCCCAATCTGCTCGTCTCGCAGCGCGACAACAATACGATCCGCTACACGCTGAACGGCTGGCGGGCCTGGGCGCGGGGCCGCAGCATGCGGGTCGACCTGTTCGACCTGAAGCCCACCCAATATGGCGATCTCGGCACCGACGATGACGTCATCGATCCTGCCCGACGCTTTTCGGGCGTCACGGCCGGCATCGTCGTGCCGACGACGTGGTTCGGCGGATCGAAGCTCTATTTCGACCCCTTCTTCTGGCGACGGCGCAACAACGTCGGCGCGTGGGGCGGCCGGATCGGGCCGGCGGAGCGTTTCTACCTGGGCACCCGGCTGTGGGGCGATGCCGGGCGGTGGACAATCGACTGGTCGGCGAACCGTCAATGGGGCAGCTATATCGACCAGCGGATCGATGCGTGGCAGGTGTTCCTGGCCCAGACCTACCGGATCGCCGCGTCGCCACGCGCGCCCCGCGTGGGCGTCCATGTCGATTATGCGAGTGGCGGCGGCGGCTATGGCGATGGCAAGCTGCGCAACGCCTATGCCCCGTTCGGGAACAACATCTATTATAGCTACCAGCTGTTCCTGACCCCATCGAACCTGATCGCGGTCGCGCCGAATGTAACGGTGTCGCCGACCCCGAAGCTACGCGTGACTGGCGAGTATATGCTGACGTGGCGCGACAATGTCCGGGACGCGGTCTACCGCGCAAATGGCCAGCCCTTCGCGGGCACGCAGCGCGTGCCCGATGCCAAGATCGCCGACGTTTGGCGGCTGCAGGCAGTGTGGACGATCACGCCGCGCCTGTCGGTCACCGGCCGCTACGAACATCTTGCCGCCGGGCCGTCGCTGACGAAAGCGAACTACCGCAGTTCCGACTTCCTGGCGGGCTGGGTCAGCTTCCGCTTCTAGATCAGGACCTCGCCGTTGGCCGCGGGCGCGCCGAAATCGGGTGTCCCGTCGGCGCGCCAGCGCAGTCGCTCGACACGGGTGTGGCGATTGGGATCATAGAGGGGGTCGCCGCTGATCTTCTCGTAATCGCGTGCGTGATACACGAGCACGTCGCGCCCGCGGGCATCGACCGTGAAACTGTTGTGGCCGGGTCCGTAGATGCCGCGTTCCGCCGATGTGCGAAACACCGGCTCGGGCGACTTTACCCACGCGGCCGGATCCATCAGGTCGGCGTCGTCGCGCGCGCTCAACATGCCCAGGCAATAGCGCGCGTCGGTCGCGCTGGCCGAATAGGTCATGAAGACGCGACCGCCCCGGATCAGCGGCGCAGGGCCCTCCGCCACTTTGAACCCCTGCACTTCCCACGGCAGCGTCGGAACGGTCAGCCGGGTCGGCTTGGCACCCAGCGTCGTGGGCGTTGCAAGCGGCGCCAGATACAGGTTCGAGTTCGTCGCGATCCCCGGCTCCTGCTGCGCCCAGGCGATGTAGCGCGTGCCGCGATGGGTGAAGAGCGTCGAGTCGAGCGTAAAACTGTCCCACGGCGTCACCAGCTGGCCCAGCACCGACCAAGTGCCGGTCATCGGATCCTGGCTGTCGCATTCGAGCACATAGGTGCGGATCCGGAACCGCGCGTCCCCGTCGCCGGCCGCGACATAGACGTACCAGCGCCCGTCGATCCGGTGGAGTTCGGGCGCCCAGATATGGCCGGCCATCTTGCCCTTGGCCGGGCGCCGCCACAGCACGGCTTCCGGCGCCGTAGCGAGCGCAGCGATGCTGCGCGTCCGACGCAGGATGACGCGGTCGTATTCGGGAACGGAGGCGGTGAAGGTGTAGCTGCCGTCCGCCTGCCGCACGATCTGCGGGTCGGCGCGCTGGCGAATCAGCGGATTGGGGACGCGTTCCTCGCGACCGCGCCGACGCTGGGCGGCGGCCGGAAGAGCCAGCGTGGCGGCGGCGCCCACCAACAGCGCGCGGCGGTCGATCGATCCAGCTTTCATGTCAGCCCCCTCACCCGTCGTTCGCCCCGAGCCTGTCGAAGGGCGCGCATAGTTTCCCGTGCTTCGACACGCTCAGCACGAACGGTGCACCTTAATCCGCCAGAGGCCTTACTCGTCCTCTTCGTCCGCCATTTCCTGTTCGGCGGCGTCCATGAAATCGCGCGCGGCGTCGCGGTCTTCGGGGTCGTCGAACGCGTCGTCGATATCGGGCGCGATGCCGAGCATGAACATCAGGCACCACAAGGCGAAGCGTCGCCCCGAATCCTTTTCAAGCCCGAACTGCAGCCGCAGTCGATCGACCCCCGCGGCGACCTGCTCGGGCGGCAGATCCTGAATCTCGGTGGTGTTGAAGAAGCGGACGAGCAGCTGATCGAAATCCATCGCTGTGCCGTAGCCGACTTGTCGCCAAAGCCCAAGGCGGTGACGCAAACGCTGATGGAAAACTTCGCTAGCTGGGACGAATGGTGCTGCCGGTGAGGATTGAACTCACGACCTCAGCCTTACCAAGGATGCGCTCTACCACTGAGCTACGGCAGCACTCGTCCCCTGCGGGAGGCGGCTCAAGAGACGATCGGGCGGGCGTTGTCAACCCGCCATGTGTCGGATTATTGCGATTGGCATGACGACTATGGATGAACGCAAGGCCCGCCTGGCCGCCGAGCTGAGGGCGAACCTGCACCGGCGCAAGGCACAGGCGCGGGCATCGGTCGATGCCCCACGCGGAGCCGACCGCCCCGAATCCTCATCTGCGCCTGCGGACGATCAGCCCGACAGGTAACGCGCCGCGGCCACCGCGCCGTCGCCGATCACGCCGGCCAGCAGATACACGATCACCACGACAGCGACCGCACACGCGATGTGCGTCAACGATTCGCTGATGGTACACGCCCGAGCGGCGCGCATTTGGCGATGAGCCATGCCCGATCCTCTCCATCCAGCGCCGGGCCGATCTTTTCGACGACCTCAGCGTGATAGGCATTGAGCCACGCCAGCTCGGTATCCGTCAAGAGCGCGACGTCGATCAGGTCGCGCTCGATGGGGGCGAAGGTCAGCGTGCGAAAGCCAAGCATCGGCTCGGTGCCGCCGGGAATGGAGCGCGGCTCGACCAGAATCAGATTTTCGATGCGGATGCCGTACTCGCCCGCCTTGTAATAGCCGGGCTCGTTGGACAGGAACATGCCCGCGCGCAGCGGCTCCGACGGACCGCCGCCGGGATAGTTCGGCTTCGCGATCCGCTGCGGCCCTTCGTGGACCGAAAGATAGGCGCCGACGCCGTGCCCCGTACCGTGGGCGAAATCGAGCCCCGCGGCCCACAGCGGGCGGCGTGCGAAGCTGTCGAGTTGGCCGCCGGTGGTTCCCTGCGGAAAGACCGCAGTCGCGATGGCGATGTGGCCCTGGAGCACGCGGGTAAAGCGGTCGCGCATTTCGGCGGTCGGCTCGCCGATCGGGACGACGCGGGTGATATCGGTAGTACCGTCGGGCCATTGGCCGCCCGAGTCGATCAGGTAGAGCTGACCCGGCTCGATCCGCGCGTTCGAACCTTCGTCCGCCTTGTAGTGCGGGCTCGCGCCATGTGCGCCGGTGGCGGAAATGGTGTCGAACGACAGATCGACCGCTCCGGCATCCTCGCGCAGCCGCTGGAGGTGGTCGGAGGCGTCGATCTCGGTCAGCTGCCCCCTGGGTGCTTCCGCCTCGATCCAACGCAGGAATTTCGCCATGACGACGCCATCGCGCGCCTGCGCCGCGTCATGGCCGGCGATTTCGGCCGGGTTCTTCTGCGCACGCGGCAGGACGGTCGGGTCGCGGACGGGCAGGATGCTCGCCCCGCCCTGCTCCAGCCCCTCGAAAATTGCGGCGACCGCGCGGTCGGGGTCGACCGCGACGCGCTTGCCCGACAGCGATCGGAGCGCGGGCGCGAAGGCGTCGCGCGGATGGACCCGCACCGCGTTGCCCAGATGTTGGGTGACGGCGTCGGTCACCTTGTCCGGCGCGACATACAGGTCCGCGGTGCCATCGGCATGAGCAAGCGCGAAGGCGAGGCCGACCGGTGTGCGCGACACGTCGGTGCCGCGGATATTGAAGGTCCAGGCGATCGAATCGAGTGCGGACAGGACGGCTGCGTCCGCGCCCTGTTCGCTCAGCCAGTCGGCGATCTCGGCGCGTTTGGCCGCCGACGACTTGCCGGCGAGCGCGTCGCTCTGGACGATCAGCGTGGCGTCGGACGGCAGCGGATGATCGGTCCACACCGCGTCGATCGGGTTGGCGGCGACCGCGACCAGTTCGCCGCCCCTCGCCGACAGCGCCGCGCGCGCCTCGCTCACGAATGCGCGGGTGTGAAGCCACGGATCGTACCCGACCCGCGCACCTGCCGGGGCATTGGCGCCAAGCCACGCGGCGATCGAGGTGTCGGGGACCAGGACATAGTCATAGTCGTCGCCCGACACCTGCTGGCGCACCTGGAGCGTATACCGCCCGTCGGTGAAGATGCCTGCCCGGTCGGCCAGCACCACGGCCGCGCCCGCCGAGCCCTGGAAGCCGGTCAGCCATTCGAGGCGGCGGGCATAGGCACCGACGTATTCGGACATATGCTCGTCGGTGAGTGGCACGATGAAGCCGTCGAGGTTCTGGCTGGCGAGATGGGCGCGCAGGGCGGTCAGGCGGTCGTGATGCGTCATGCCGCGCGTCATGCCAGCCGGGCGGCGGCGGGGGAAGGGCAGCTTTCAATCCCCCCTGCAAGGGGAGGTGGCAGGCCGAAGGCCTGACGGAGGGGTATCCCGCTATCGAGAGGGTGACACCCCTCCGTCGCGCTCCCGCGCGCCACCACCCTTGCAGGGGAGGATTGAGCAGGCTCCCCCTACCCTTCCCGCCCCGCCGCGGCTAACGCATCACCCATGACGAGCCTTCCCACGCCTCCCGTCGCCAAGCGGCAGTCCAGCACCACCACCCACCACGGCATCGAGATCACCGACGACTGGGCATGGCTGCGCGACGCCGGTTACCCCAAGGTCACCGACCGCGACGTGCTCGACTATCTCGAGGCCGAGAACGCCTATTTCGACGCCGTCATGGCGCCGTTGAAGCCGCTGACCGATACGCTGTTCCAGGAAATGCGCGCGCGCATAAAGGAAGACGACGCGACCGTACCGCAGAAGGACGGCGACTATCTGTACTGGAGCGACCACGAAACCGGGGGCGAGTACCGCCGATGGTGGCGCAAGCCCGTCGCGGGCGGCGACGACCAGCTGATCCTCGACGAACCCGCGCTCGCCAAGGGTAAGGAATATTTTCGGCTGGGCGGGCTGTCGGTCAGCAACAACGGGCGGCTGCTCGCCTATGCCTATGACGACAACGGATCGGAGCGCTTCCTGCTGCGGGTGAAGGACCTGGAGACGGGCGAACACCTGCCCGATGAAATCCCGGGGCTGCTGAGCGACATCGTCTGGAACGCCGACGACAGCGGATTCCTCTATGGCCTCGCCAACGACCAGTGGCGGACCGACAACGCCCGCTTCCACCGGCTCGGCACCGATCCCAAGGACGACGTCGAGCTCTATCACGAGGACGACGAAGGCTACCGCGTCGGCGTCGGCGAAACCTCGTCGCGCAAGTGGATCGTGATTTCCACCGGCGACCATGTGACGAGCGAAATCCGCCTGCTTCCGGCCGACGACGTGTTCGCCGAGCCGATCCTCGTTGCCGCGCGCCAGACCGGCCGCGAATATGATGTCGACGAGCATGACGGCACGCTGTTCATCCACACCAACGACACCGACCCGATGTGGCGGCTGGTCACCGCGCCGATCAGCGATCCGGGCAATTGGTCGGAGCTGATCCCGGCGGACCCGCATTTCTACATGACCGGCGTCGCCACCTTCGCCGACTTCTTCGTGGTCGAGGGGCGCGAGGACGGGCTCGATCAGATCGAGATCCACTATTACGACGGGGCCCCCAAGCGCCGCATCCAGTTCCCCGAGGCAAGCTATGTCACGGGCCTGGGCGACAATCCGGAATATGCCGTCGACACGCTGCGGCTGAGCTACCAGTCGATGGTCACGCCGGGCACGGTCTACGACTATGCGTTGAGCGATGGCGCGCTGACGGTGCGCAAGGTCCAGACGATCCCGAGCGGGTACGACGCGTCCAAGTACCGCACCGAGCGGCTGAAGATCGTCGCGCGCGACGGCGTCGAGGTGCCATGCTCGATCGTCTACCCCAAGGATTTCCCGAAGGACGGAACGGGCAAGGTCTATCTCTACGCCTATGGCGCCTACGGCCATGCGATCCCGCCGGGCTTTTCGACCGGGCGCATGTCCTACCTCGACCGCGGCATGGCGTTCGCCATCGCACACATCCGTGGCGGCGATGACCTGGGCCAGCAATGGTATCACGACGGCAAGCTGACCAAGCGAACCAATACCTTCAACGATTTCGTCGACGTGGCGAAGGGGCTGATCGAGCGCGGCTTCGCGCAGAAGGGCGGCATCGCGATCGCTGGCGGGTCGGCGGGCGGCGAGCTGATGGGTGCGGTGGTCAATTCCGATCCCGATTTGTGGGGCGCGGTCGTCGCCGATGTGCCGTTCGTCGACGTGCTGAACACCATGCTCGACGCCAGCCTGCCGCTGACGCCCGGCGAATGGCCCGAATGGGGCAATCCGATCGAGGACAGGGACGCGTTCGAATTGATTCGCAGCTACTCGCCCTATGACAATGTGAAAGCACAGGATTATCCGCCGCTGTTCATTAGCGGAGGCCTGAACGACCCGCGGGTGACCTATTGGGAGCCGGCGAAATGGGCGGCCAAACTGCGCGCGACCAAGACCGACGACAATATCCTGCTGCTCAAGACCAACATGGGCGCCGGCCACGGCGGCAAGTCGGGTCGGTGGGAAAGCCTGAAGGAAGCCGCCGAGGAAATGGCGTTCGTGCTCTGGCAGCTGGGCGTCGTCGAGGTGACAGAGTGATCCTGCTCGCGCTGCTCCTGCAAGCGGCCCCCGCCCCGACGGCGGAGGCGGCGCGTCTGGGCACCGAGGTTGCGCGATCGGGTACCTTCAGCCAGATCGCGCCTGCGCTGATACAGCAGCAGACCGATGAGTTGGTCCGCGACGCGAAGGGGCTGAGCCTGGCCGACCAGGCGGCCCTGCGCGACATCGCCGCACAGACCGGGCGCGCGATGGTCGATCGGGTGACCGAGCGGATGGGCGTCGCTTATGCATCGGCCCTGTCGGTGGCGGACATGCGGGCGATCCTCGCGTTCAACCGCACCGACGCGGCGCGCAAATACCGGGCGGCCGAACCGAATGCGATGGCCGCCGCCGCGCAGAGCATGGGCGGGATGGACTTCAAACGCGACGTGCTGAAGGCGTTCTGCGCGAAGACGGGCAAGGGTTGCGCGGGGAAGTAAGGTGAGCCCTTGCTTCACACGTCATCCCCGCGAAGGCGGGGATCAATAGTCGCTGAAGGTGATGAGTCTCACGTCGGTCAGCCAGAATTTATCCCCGCCTACGCGGGGATGACAGCTCAAGCATTAGAGCATCGAAGGTCTCAGGCCGTCTCGCGCTCCAGCAGATCCGCGACGTCCAGCCCCAGCAACTCGATATGCTCGCGCACCCGCGGCCACATGCCGGTCAGGAAGCGGTCGCGTTCGGCTTTGCGCAGCTTGTCGACCGCGCCGGGCAGCACGAACATGCCGACCCCGCGGCGGACCTCGACATAGCCGTCGTCCTGAAAGCTCTGATACGCCTTCGCCACCGTCAGTGGATTGGCGCCCTGTTCGGCGGCATAGGCGCGGACCGAGGGCAGCTGGTCGCCGGCGCGATATTCGCCGCGCAGAATTGCTGCGGCGATCCCGGCGCGAAGTTTCAGATAGACCGGACTTTCTTCTGATACTGCCATGCTGTCATAATACAGCGTTTCGCCGATTCGTCAAATCCGCCAGGGCGACAAAATATTCTCGAGCGCGGGGCGTGGACGCTCCTCCAGCGGACGGGACGGCGAGCCAAGGAAAACGAAGCCGGCGATCCGCTCCTCCGCCCCGCCGAACGCGTCGCGAACCATGGGCGAAAAGGCCGCCCAGCCGGTCAGCCAGCCGCCGACGAAGCCATGCGCCGTTGCCGCGTTCAACAGCTGCATGCAGGCCGCCCCTGCCGACAGTTCCTGTTCCCACAACGGGATATGACTCTCCCGCTTCGGGCTGGACAGCACCACGACGAGCGTCGGCGCCTGGCGTGCGAACTGGTCTATCGCCTCCGCCTCCAGCCGTCCGGCGTCGGGCTTGTCGACACGATAGGCGGCCTGCAGCAATGTGGCGAAGGCATCGCGCTGGTCAGCCCCAACGGCGACGAACCGCCATGGCGCAAGCTTGCCATGATCGGGCACGCGGCTGGCGATCTGCACGATGTCGGCCAGCTGCGCGGCGTCCGGGCCGGGCGCGACCATGTCGCGCGGCTTGCCCGAACGGCGCGTGGCGAGCAGCGTCAGCGGAGAGGTGGGGTCGTTGAACATGCGCCGCGCCATAGGCTGGTTTCCGCTCGCTTTACAGCCGTGCTTTTCGCGCTAGTCTCCCCCGCCATTGCCGCAAGGCACCTGCCAATTTCCGGAGAGTTCATGTCCGATGCCATCGCGCGCGGTGTCCCGCCGACCGCAAAGCAGTTCCTCGGCCACCCGCGCGGCCTGTTCATGCTGTTCTTCGCCGAATTGTGGGAGCGTTTCTCCTACTACGGCATGCGTGCCATCCTGATCTTCTATCTGACCAAGCACTTTCTGTTCGATGAAAACCCGGCCTATGCCGTCTACGGCGCCTATACGTCGATGGTGTACATCACGCCGGTGCTGGGCGGGTTCCTGGCCGACAAATATCTCGGCGCACGCAAGGCGGTGCTGGCCGGCGGCGTGCTGATCGCGATCGGGCATCTGCTGATCGCCCTGGTCGAAGGGCCGAGCGGGGAGCAGGGCTTCTACCTCAACGGCTTCTACCTGGGGCTTGCGTTCATCATCGTCGGGACGGGGTTCCTTAAGGCGAATATCTCGGTGCTCGTCGGCCAGCTCTACCGCCGCGACGACACGCGGCGCGACGGGGCGTTCTCGATCTTCTACATGGGCATCAACCTGGGCGCGTTCACCGGGCCGCTGCTGGTCGGCTATCTGGGGGAACGGGTCGGCTGGTCGTACGGCTTCGGCGCCGCGGGCATCGGCATGCTCGCCGGTCTGATCGTGTTCGTGCTGTTCCGCCGCGAGCTGAACGGCGCGGGCGAGCCCGCCAACCCTGCCCTGCTGACCGCACGCACGCCGGTCGGCCTGTCGCGCGAATGGCTGATCTACATCGGATCGGTGCTGATGGTCGGCGTCGCCTGGCTGCTGATCCGCGACGAAAGCGTCGTCGGCACGCTGCTGCTGGCCTGCGTCGGCGCGACGTTCCTCTACATCTTTTACCGCGCCGCCTTCACCCTGCCGAAGGTCGAGCGTCACCGCATCTTCGCCGCCCTTTATCTGATCGCGCTGTGCCCATTGTTCTGGGCGCTGTTCGAACAGGCGGGATCGTCGCTCAACGTCTACACCGACCGGTCGGTCGATCGCACGATCTTCGGCTGGGAAATGCCGGCGTCGTGGTTCCAGTCGGTCAACAGCTTCTGGATCATCACGCTCGCCCCGCTGTTCGGCGCGCTGTGGACCTGGCTCGGCAAGCGCGGGCTGGAGCCGAGCGCCCCGCTCAAGTTCGCGCTTGGCTTCATCCAGATCGGCATCGGGTTCCTGGTCCTGGTGGCCGGGGCGGGCCAGAATGGCGCGCTGACGCCGGCGCTGTTCGTGATCCTGCTCTATCTGTTCCACTCGATGGCGGAACTGTGCTTCTCGCCGGTCGGCCTGTCGAGCATGACCCGCCTGTCGACGGCATCGATGACCGGTCTGATGATGGGCACCTGGTTCCTGTCGACCGCCGCGGGCAATTTCCTGGCCGCGAAGATCGCGCAGGCGACCGGGGGCGAAGGCGTCGGGCCGGATCGGGTGATGGAAGTGTATCAGACGATCGGCATCTGGATCATCGGCATCGGCATCGTGGCGATCCCGGTCAGCTGGCTCGTGACGAAGCTGATGCACCTCGACACGATCGGGCGCGACGAGATCGGTCACGGTCTGGCGGGCGAAGCCGGGCTTGCCGAACCCGCCGCCCCCGGCACGCGTCCGGCCGGCGAGCTGCGCAGCTGACGATATGGGGTGCCGGCGCGATACCGGCACCCATGTTCCCGCCCATGGATCATGTGCGAGAACCGATCGTTCCGCCTCTGTGACAAGGAGAGGCGCGATGGCCCACGAACATACCGAGACTCAGCCGAACCCCAACATCTCGACCGAGCCCGGCGACAAATCGACGGCGGAAAAGCCGGGTACCGAGACCCAGCCGAACCCCAATCTGTCGACCGAGCATCAGAAGGAAGGCGATGCTCGCAGCCCCAGCGATACGCTCGACCGTGGTCAGTAAGGCGATCGTCGCAGCGGGATTAGCTGCCATCGCCCTGCCGGCACACGCCCAGACACAGGACAGCGGATCGGACGAACCGCGCCGCACCCGTGTCGTGCTCGGCCCCCAAATCGTACCACGCTTCCCTGGCGCGGACGGCATGGCGGTGCGCCCCTATGTCGATGTGTCGCGCGCGCGCGGCGATGCCGATTTCCGGTTCGAGGCGCCGGACGAAAGCACCGGCTTCTCGCTTTACAATCGCGATGGCTTCGCTTTCGGCCCGGCGCTCAATTTCGAAGGCAAGCGGCGGCGGCGCGACACGGGTGGTCTCGATGAGGTCGGCTTTTCGGTCGAACTGGGCGGCGCGGCGCAGCTGGCGCTGACGCCGGCGGTCCGCGCTCGTATCGAGGCGCGCAAGGGCGTGACCGGTCACAAGGGCTTCGTCGGCATGGTCGGGCTCGACTATGTCGCGCGCGACGGGAACCGGTGGCTCTGGTCGATCGGTCCGCGCGTAACGCTGGGCGACGCGAAATACGCCCGCGCGTATTTCGGTGTCAGTCCCCGGGAGGCGCTGGCGACGGGCATCGCCAGCTATCGCCCGGAATCGATGGTGATGGTCGGCGCGACCGGCAGCGCAAGTCGCCAACTGACCACCCGATGGGGTGTGTTCGGCTACGCGAAATACGACCGGATCGTCGGCGACGCGGCGGACTCGCCCGTGACGCGACTGTTCGGGAACAAGAACCAATGGTCGGCGGGAGCCGGCATCAGCTACACGTTCGGGCAGGGGTTGTAAGCAACCGGCGAGCCGGCGGCAGTGCCTGGATACCCGGGCCTCCGTCGAACGCGAGGGGTGTCGACGTGCCACGCGATCGTCGACACTCGGGGCGCCGGACAGGACCGCGACGTCCCGACCGTCGACTAACCTACCCCACCCGGTTCGCCACCAGATCGTCGACAACCGACGGATCCGCCAAGGTCGAGGTATCGCCCAGCGACGACACGTCGCCTTCCGCAATCTTGCGCAGGATGCGGCGCATGATCTTGCCCGAGCGGGTCTTGGGCAGGCCGGGTGCGAACTGGATGGCGTCGGGGGTCGCGATCGGGCCGATTTCGGAGCGAACCCATTGGCGGAGTTCGGCGCGAAGATCTTCGGACGCCGCCTCGCCGGCGTTCAGCGTCACATAGGCGTAGATGCCCTGCCCCTTCACGTCGTGGGGCATACCGACGACCGCGGCTTCGGCGACGCGCGCGTGAAGGACCAGCGCGCTTTCGACCTCGGCGGTGCCCATACGGTGGCCGCTGACGTTGATGACGTCGTCGACCCGGCCGGTGATCCAATAATAGCCGACCTCGTCCCGTCGGCAGCCGTCGCCGGTGAAATATTTCCCCGGATAGGTGGTGAAATAGGTCTGGAAGAAGCGGGCATGATCACCCCAGACCGTCCGCATCTGCCCCGGCCAGCTGCGCGTGATGCACAGATTGCCGCTGACGGCGCCGTCAAGCACCTGCCCCGTCTCATCGACCAGCTGCGGGTGGACACCAGGGAGCGGCTTGGTCGCGGAGCCCGGCTTCAGGTCGGTCGCGCCGGGCATCGGGGCGATCATCGCACCGCCCGTTTCCGTCTGCCACCAGGTATCGACGATCGGGCAACGCCCTTCGCCGACGACATCGTAATACCAGCGCCACGCCTCCGGGTTGATCGGTTCGCCGACGGTGCCGAGCAGCTTCAGGCTCGATCGGTCGGTCCCGGCTACGAACGCATCCCCCTCCTTCATCAGCGCGCGCAGGGCGGTCGGTGCGGTGAAGATCGTGTGGACCTTGTGCCGGTCGACGACCTGCCAGATGCGGCTGGCGTCGGGCCAGTTCGGCAGGCCTTCGTACATCAGCGTCGTCGCGCCGTTCGCCAGCGGGCCGTAGAGGATGTAGCTATGCCCCGTCACCCAGCCGATATCGGCGGCGCACCACCACACGTCGCCGGGGCGATAGTCGAAGCACCAGTGATGCGTGAGGCTCGCCCAGAGCAGATAGCCGCCGGACGAATGCAGCACGCCCTTGGGCTTGCCGGTCGATCCGCTGGTGTAGAGAATGAACAGCGGATCCTCCGCATCCATCGGCTCGGCCGAGCAATCGGCGGACACGTGGCTTGCGGCCTCGTGATACCAGACGTCGCGTTCGGTCATCGGTACATCGGCGCCGGTCGCCTTGACGACGATGACACGGCTGAGGCTCGGCGCGCGATCGGCGGCGGCGTCGACATTGGCCTTGAGCGGGATGGTCTTTCCCCCGCGCCGGCCGCAGTCGGCGGTCACGACGATCTTCGAATCGCAATCCTCGATCCGGCCCGCCAGCGCGTCGGGGGAGAAGCCGCCAAACACCACCGAATGGATCGCCCCAATCCGGGCGCAGGCGAGCACCGCGAACGCCGCTTCCGGAATCATCGGCATATAGATGGTGACGCGGTCACCCTTCGCGACACCTTGCGCCTTCAACACGTTGGCAAAACGGCAGACGTGCTGAAACAGCTCGAGATAGGTGAAGCGTCTGGGCTCTTCCTCGGGCGCGTCGGGCTCCCAGACCAGCGCGATATCATTGCCACGGCTGGCAAGGTGCCGGTCGAGGCAATTGGCCGCGACATTGAGACGCCCGTCCGCGAACCAGCGGACGCCAAAATCGGCCTCGTCGAACGAGCTTTCGTCGGCCCTGGTCGGCGGCACGATCCAGTCGAGCCGCTGCGCCTGCTCCAGCCAGAAACCGGTGGGATCACTCTTCGCGGCATCGTAGAGCGCTGCATAGCGTTCGGCATCGACATGCGCGTGTCGCGCCCATTCTTCCGGCACCGGGTACACGTCCGACACATCCCACTCCTTATTATCGAGCGCGCTTGTGCGGCAGCAGGATTGCGGGAGCAAGTCTTCAGACAATCCGAAAATGTCGCTGCGACAAGATGCGACAGTTTCGTGCTGGACGCCGCCCGCCCGTGCCGTCACACCTCATCTCGATGAAGCGTAGCATGACAGCGGCCCTGCTCGCGGCGAGCGTTTCCGCATGTACCGTGGGCCCCGATTATCGCCCGCGAAGCGCCGAACAGCTTGGCGTGCCCGCGACCTTCTCCGTCCCCGCGACCCCGACGCGTGAGGATCTGACACAGTGGTGGACGCGGTTCGACGACCCGTTGCTCCAGCGCCTGGTCGCCTCTGCCGCCGACACCAATCTGGACGTCGCACAGGCCGTTGCCCGACTGCGGCAAGCGCGCGAGGCGCTGGTCCAGTCGCGGGCACAGCTGCTCCCGAACATCACCGGATCGGGCGGCTATACGCGCAACCAGAATCTGATCGGCGGATCGTCGACGATCGTGCTGCCCGACGGCACCGTTACCAACATTTCGCGCGGCAATTCGAACAACTTCCAGCTCGGCGCCAGCGTCTCCTACCAGCTCGGGTTGTTCGGCGAGATTCGCCGGACGGTGGAGGCGAGCGGCGCCGATTATCAGGCGTCGGGGTACAATCTTGCCACCGTCATCCTGTCGACCCAGGGCGAGATCGCACGCAACTATATTCTCGCGCGCGCGGCGCAGGCGCAGCTCGCCAACGCCCGCGCCAGCCTCGGTCTGCAGGACGACAATCTGCAGATCGCAGGGTTCCGGGTGCAGGCCGGGCTCGTCTCCAGCCTCGACCGCGAACAGGCGCGGTCGCAGCGCGCGCAGACCGCCGCGACCATCCCAACGCTGGAGGCGAACTATAATAACGCGGTGTCGCGGATCGGCGTGCTGACCGGACAGGCGCCGGGCGCGCTGAAGGCGGAGCTGGCGGCCGCCCGCCCGATCCCGAAAGGGCCATCGGTCGTCGGCGCCGGCATTCCGGCCGACGTCCTGCGGCAAAGGCCCGACGTGCTGGCCGCCGAACGCTCGCTTGCCGCTGCAACGGCGCGGATCGGTGTGGCCCAGGCCGAACTCTACCCGGCGCTTGCGATCAGCGGCAATATCAACACCAATGCATCCGCGATCGGCGGCTTGTTCGATACCGTTATCGGATCGCTCTTCTCCGGCGTGACGCAGCTGATCTTCGACGGCGGACGGGCGCGGGCACAGGTGCGCTCCAACGAAGCAGCTGCCGATGCCGCGCTGGCGGCGTACAAGGGCACGGTGCTGACCGCGCTGGAGGATGTCGAAACCGCGATCGTCGCGCTCGACACCGCTCGCGCCCGCCAGCGCGAGTTCGCGACCGCCCTCGACGCGGCAAATGCAACCGCCCTGCTCGCGCGGCTGCAATATCGCTCGGGACTGACCGATTTCATCACGCTGACCCAGGCCGAAACGTCGCTGCTGAGCGCACGCAACGGTTTGACGAGCGCGCAGTCGGACGAAGCGACGGCACTCGTCCAGCTCTATCTCGCGCTCGGCGGCGGCTGGGATGCCGCGGCCGGCGCCCCCCAAGCCCCCGAACGCACGACGCAGGATCGCTGATGGCCACGACCACCGAATCGACCGACGATTTCTTGGGCGTGAAGCCCGTGAAGCCGTGGCGCCGCTACGCCAAATGGGCCGCGATCATCGTCGGCGTCATCCTGCTCGGCCTGCTCGTCAGCCGCTGTTTCCGCGGGGACGCGGCGCCCGAATATTCGACCGAGGCTGCCAAGCGCGGCGACCTGACCGTGTCGGTGTCGGCAACGGGCAAGCTCGCCCCGACCAACCAGGTCACGGTCGGCTCGCAGCTGTCGGGTCTGGTCACCCGGGTCGTGGTCGACGTCAACGACCGGGTGGTCGCGGGGCAGGCGCTCGCGCTGATCGATCCTGAACAGATCGACGATCAGATTCGCGCCAGCCAGGCGCAAATCGCCGCCAACCAGGCCCAGGTCGCCCAGGCGAGCGCGACGGTTGCCGAATCCCAGGCACAGCTGAACCGCCTGGAAGAGGTCTATCGCCTGTCGAACAAGCGCGTGCCGTCCGAAGCCGAATTGCAGACCGGCCGCGCGAACTATCAGCGCGCACTGGCCGCACTGCGGGCCGCCCAGGCCAATGTGACCGCGGCGCAAGCGCAGCTGGCTCAGTCGCAGACCCAGCGTCAGCGCGCGATCATCCGTTCGCCGGTTTCGGGCGTCGTCCTCGCCCGCGCGGTCGATCCCGGCCAGACGGTCGCGGCGTCGTTCAACACGCCGACCTTGTTCGTGATCGCCGAAGACCTGTCGAAAATGAAGCTGGAGGTCTCGATCGACGAGGCTGACGTCGGCGAAGTGAAGGTCGGGCAGAAGGCGAGCTTCACCGTCGACGCCTTCCCGGGCCGCACTTTCCCCGCGGAGATCACGCGGGTCGATCTCGGCTCCAATCTGACCGTCAGCAGCGCTTCGGCGTCGAGCAGTACGACCACGGCATCGACGACGGGCCAGGTCGTCTCCTACGCGGCCGACCTGAGCGTCGCCAATCCGGACCTGACGCTGCGTCCCGGCATGACCGCGACCGCGGATATCGTGACGACGCAGAAGCAGAATGTGCTGCTGGTCCCCAACGCTGCGCTCCGCTTCCGCCCGTCGACCGGCCAGGGTGGCGACAGCGGGATCGCAGGATCGTTAGTGATGCGCGGGCCGCGGCGCGGCGGCAACGCCGAACGCCAGGTTCGCACCGGCCGCGGCGCGCAGCAGACAGTCTATGTCAAGGGCGCCGACGGGACGCCGCAGCAGGTCCGCGTCGTCACCGGTGACACCAACGGCCAGATGACCGAAGTCGTCGGCGGCGACCTGAAGCCTGGCATGCAGGTCATCACCGGCCAGATGGCGAGCGGTGCGGACACGCAGACCAAGGGTGGCGGCTCGGGCCGGCGCGGCGGTGGTGGCGCGGGCGGCGGAGGCGGCCAGCGTGGGCAGTAAGGCACTTCTAAAGCCTTCTCCCCTTCAGGGGAGTTTCGGGTCGCTTGTGCCCCCGGCACAAGCTCAACATCGCGGGGCGACGTTGACCCGAAACTGGTTGGGAGAGGGGGCGGTGTCTCACCGAGACCAGCTCTTGTTGACAGGGCCCTCTCCCCGACCCTCTCCCCGGAAGCGGGGAGAGGGAGAATGAGCATCATCTCCCTCCGCAACGTCACCAAGACCTACGGTACCGGCGCGACGATGTTCCAGGCGCTGAAGGGCGTCGACCTCGATATCGATGCGGGCGATTTTGTCGCGGTCATGGGTCCGTCGGGGTCGGGCAAGTCGACGACGATGAACATCCTCGGCTGTCTCGACGTGCCGACCGGCGGGACGTTCCTGTTCCGCGGCCACCATATCGAAACGCTGACCCGCGACCAGCGCGCGCTGCTGCGTCGCAAATATCTCGGCTTCGTCTTCCAGGGCTTCAACCTGCTCTCGCGCACCTCGGCGCTGGAGAATGTCGAACTGCCCCTGCTCTACCGCGGCGAGGACAAAAAGACGCGGCACGATCTCGGCATGGCCGCGCTCGACAAGGTCGGCCTGGCGAACTGGTGGGATCACACCCCCGCCGAACTGTCCGGCGGCCAGCAGCAGCGCGTCGCCATCGCCCGCGCGATCGTGACCCAGCCCGACGTGCTGCTGGCGGACGAACCGACGGGGAACCTCGATTCGGAGCGATCGGTCGAAATCATGGAATTGCTGACCGACCTCAACCGCAACTCCGGCATTACCGTGCTGATGGTCACCCACGAACCCGACATGGCGGCGTTCGCGCGGACGATCGTGCATTTCAAGGATGGGCTGGTCGAGCGTATCGAACGCAGCGCGGAGGTTGCGGCGTGAGTGGCCCTATTCCCCCTCGCCCCCCAAAGGTGGGAGAGGGTTGCGCAGACTTGGCGGCTTCGCCGCCTAGTCGGAGCTGGGTGAGGGGGAAGCGGCGCACCGCGCCGCGCGCGCCGATGGCGCGCTCGACCCCTCTCCAAGCTCCGCTAACGCGCAAGCGCGCAAGCTTCGCTATCCTCCCGCCTCTCCGGGGGGAGGGAAAGTAGGGTCATGCTCGGCACCACCTTCATCCTCGCCATCCGATCGATCCGCCGCCACCTGCTGCGCTCGTTCCTGACGATCCTCGGCATCGTCATCGGCGTCGGCGCCGTGGTCACCATGGTCACGCTCGGAAAGGCGACCACGTCCGCCGTCCAGGCGCAGATTTCCGCGCTCGGCACCAACGTGCTCCAGATCCGACCCGGCCAGGGCTTCGGCCGCGGCGGCGGGGGCCCGCGCCCGCCCGACTTCAAGCCCGAGGACGTGGAGGCGATCCGCGACCAGGTGACCGGCGTCACCGCCGTCGCGCCGCAGGCGCAGGCGACCGGCACTGCGATCTACGAAGGCAGCAACTGGTCGACGACGATCAACGGGACGACATCGGCCTATTTCCAGGTCCAGCCCTGGCCGCTGGCGTCGGGGCGCACCTTCATGCCGGCCGAGGAGGCCGCGGGGAAAGCGGTCTGCATCATTGGCAACACCGTTTACACCAATCTCTACCGCGGCGGGCAGGCGGTCGGCACGCGGATGCGGATCAACGGGATCAGCTGCGACGTCATCGGCGTGCTTACGACGCGCGGTCAGCAGGGTTTCGGCGGGGACCAGGACGACGTGGTGATCATGCCGATCAAGGCGGTCCAACGCCGCTTCACCGGCAACCGCGACATCCGCCTGATGCTGGTCGGTGTGAACTCCGCCTTCTCGACCAGCACCGTCCAGTCGGGGATCGAGGACCTGCTGCGCGAACGCCGCAACATCACCGGTGGCAAGCAGGACGATTTCAACATCTTCGACACCAAGCAGATCAGCGACACGCTGACCGGCACGACGACGATGCTGACCAACATCGTCGCGGCGGTGGCGGCGATCAGCCTGATCGTCGGCGGCATCGGCATCATGAACATCATGCTGGTCAGCGTGACCGAGCGCACGCGCGAGATCGGCATCCGCTTGGCGATCGGCGCGGTGGCGAGCGAAGTGCTGCTGCAATTCCTGGTCGAGGCGGTCGTGCTGTCGATGCTCGGCGGGCTCGTGGGGCTCGCCATCGCACAGCTGGCCATCGCGGGCATCACGCCGCTGATGAAGGTGCCCTGGACGTTCGACCTGCAGATCAACCTGATCGCGTTTGCGATCTCGGCAGTGATCGGTGTGGTGTTCGGCTTCTTCCCGGCGCGCCGGGCGGCGGCGCTCAACCCGATCGACGCGCTGCGCCACGAGTGAGATAGAGCCGCCACCTCCACGCCGTTATCCCCGCGGAGGCGGGGATCAATTGATGGAGAGCATGCGGCTCCTTTTGTGAAGTCAGCCAGAATTCATCCCCGCCTGCGCGGGGATGACGGGTGACCTGGCGCGCGCCTCACCCTTGCGGGCGCGTAATCGTGAGCTCCGGCGCATGGACCAGCGCGCGCAGCGCTTCCAGATCCTCCGGCGTGTCGATGTCGATCAGCTCGGCCGGCGAGGTCACGACATGCTTGCCCGCCTTCACCAGCTCGCGCGCGCCGGCGTCGCCTTCCAGCGTCGTCAGGAAGTCGAACCGGCCGGCCCCGAACAAAGCCGGCGGACGCGGCTGGGTGCCGTCGCTGGAGGCCACCACGGCGTCGTTCGAATCCGCGGCGTCGAGCAGGCGATAGATGTGCGCCGCCGTTACCCGCGGCATGTCGGCAAGCGCGATGAGCACGGCCTTCGCGCCCTCCGCCTTCGCACATTCGACGCCCATCCGGACCGACCGCGCCATGCCGTCTTCCGGCTGGTCGTTGTGGACGACACGGTACCCACGGAAATCGAGCGAGCAATCGTCACGCACCACGAAGCGCTGCTTGAACGGAATGCTTTCCAGCGCCGTCACGACGTGCAGCCCGACCGGCTTGCCGAGGAACTCCGCCTCCAGCTTGTTGCCCCCGCCGAACCGCGAGGAGCGACCCGCGGCAAGCAGGATCAGGACGACATCCTCAGCGGCGATCATGGTTGAAGGCTCCTATCATGGCGGCGGCGATCGACAACGCGATCTCCGCCGGTCCGACCGCGCCGATATCGAGCCCGACGGGCCCGTCGACGCGGTCGATCTGCGCATCGGCAAGCCCCGCCGCGGCCAGCCGTTCGCGTCGCGCGGCGTGGCTGCGACGGCTGCCGAGCGCACCGACATAGGCCGCATCGGTGGCGAGCGCGGCGATCAGCGCGGGATCGTCGATCTTGGTGTCGTGACTGAGCGTCACGACGGCTGTCGACGGGCCCGGCGTGTAGGCGGCGACCGCTTCGTCGGGCCAGCGATCGTCGAGCGTGACGCCGGGAAAGCGTTCCTCGGTCAGGAAGCGCGCGCGCGGATCGATGACGACGGTACGGATGCCGAGCGTGGTGGCCAGAGCGCTGAGCGACTGCGCGATCTGTACCGCGCCGACGATCAGCAACATCCGCGGCGGGTCGTAGCGGTTGAGAAAGACCTCTCCCGTCTCGAGCGGGCGCAGATCGCTGTGCCCGGTCGTCAGATCGGTCGCGACGACCAGTCCCCTGCCCTCGGCGCGCGCGTCGTCGATGCGATCGAACAATTCGGGGTCGAAGCCCTCCGCCGACACCGGTTGGACCAGCACGGCTATCTCGCCGCCGCACGGCAGGCCGACCTCCCAGGCCGCGGCATCGGCCACGCCGTAGCGTTTGACGACCGCAGGCGCGCCAGCGATGACCTCGGCGGCGGTCGCGAGGATATCGGTTTCGACGCAACCGCCGGACACCGATCCTTCGAACCGGCCGTCGGCGTGGACGAGCATGTGGCTGCCGCGCGGGCGTGGTGCCGACCCCCAGGTCGATACCACGGTCGCAAGCGCGAGCGGCGCGTCCTTCCACGCCCGCGCGGCGGCGAGCACGCTGTCGTTATCGGCCACCAAGTACCTCCGTGCTCCCGCGAAGGCGGGGGCCCAGGGTAACAGGGGAGATCGCTCGCGGCTCTAGGCTCCCGCCTTCGCGGGAGCACGGCATCGCGCAATTCATACCTCGGGCAAGCCCGCCAGCAGCTTGTCGAGCGTGATCGGATAGTCGCGCACGCGCACGCCGGTCGCATTGTAGATCGCGTTCGCGACCGCCGCGCCGGCGCCCGAAATACCGAGCTCGCCGATCCCCTTCGCCTGGAGCGGGTTCGCCCAGACGTCGCGTTCGGGCAGGAACTGGATGTCGATCATCGGCACGTCGGCGTTCACCGGCACATGATATTCGGCAAGGTCGTTGTTGACCACACGCCCGTCGCGCGGGTCGTGGACCAGTTCTTCGCTGAGCGCCGCGCCGATGCCGAACACGATCCCGCCGATACACTGCGATCGCGCTGTCTTTTCATTGAGGATACGCCCGGCGGCGAAGGTCGAATGCCAGCGCGTCACGCGGACCTCGCCCGATACCGCATTCACCCGCACCTCGCAGAAGTGCGCGCCATAGGAGGCCTGGGTATGGGTGTCCTCGTTCGATCCCGGCTTGATCGTCCCCTCTGCGCTCAGTCCCTCGCCGACCAGGTCGGTCAGCGGCACGCGACGGTTGCCGGCAATGGCGTGCCCGTCCTTCAGCGTCAGGCCGGCGGGTTCGCATTCCAGCTTTTCGCAGATCCGCTCGCGCAGTTTTTCCGCCGCCAGATAGACCGAACTGCCCGACGATCCGGCACCCCAGGACCCGCCCGATCCGGCACCCGACGGTGTGTCGGTGTCGCCCAGCTTCACCTCGACGCGATCGATCGGCAGCCCGAGCAGGTCCCCCGCGATCTGCGCCAGAATGGTATAGGTGCCGGTGCCGATGTCGGTCATGTCGGTTTCGACGATCGCCCCGCCCGCCGGCGTCAGGGTGACCCGCGCGGTCGATGGTTGGGCCATGTTGCTGCGGGTGGAGGCGGCCATGCCGGTACCGATCAGCCAATCGCCGTCACGTGACGTGCCGGGCTTGGCGGGGGCCCAGCCGAACGCCTTCGCGCCTTCGTCCAGGCAGTGCGACAGGTTGCGGGTCGAAAACGGCACGTCCTGCGTCGGATCGATATCGGTATCGTTGCGCTTGCGCAGCTCGACCGGATCGATCCCGGCGGCCTCGGCCAGCTCGTCCATAGCGCCCTCGAGCGCGAGCATGCCGACCGCTTCGCCCGGCGCACGCATCGATCCGGACATCAGCCAGTTCATCCGCACCGTATCATGCGTGATCCGCCGGTTCTCGCCCGCGTAGAGGAACTGGGTCGCCATGCCGACCGGCTCGAAGAAATCCTCGCCCGGCAGGTTGCTGACGATATTCTCGTGGATGACGGTCGTGAGCTTGCCCGAGGCATCGGCGCCCAGCGCCACGCGCTGGCGGGTGTTCGACCGGCGGACGGTCGCGTCGAACACCTGCTGGCGCGCCATCACGACCTTCACCGGCCGACCGACCTGCTTGGCAGCGATCGCCGCTGCGATGCCTTCGGTCGAGATGCCGAGCTTCGATCCGAAACCGCCGCCAATGTAGCGTGCGACGATGCGGACCTGATCATCGGTCAGGTCGAGCGCGTCCATCAGCTGCTTCTTGTCCGACGACGGCATCTGGAGCGAGCTGTAGAGCGTCAGCCGCCCGTCCGCGTCCCATGTCGCGATCGAGGCATGCGGCTCCATCGCCGCGCTGTTCTGGCTGGGCGTGGTCCACACCGCATCGACCTTCACCGTCGCTGCGGCGAGTGCGCCATCGGGATCGCCCGTTTCCTGATGCGGAGGCATCTGACTGGGCGGCGGTGTTTCGGCTTCGTCCAGGCGGCCGTCGAAATCGACGTCGGGCAGCCCTTCGACATAGTCGAACCGGACGAGGTGCGCGGCATCCCGCGCGATTTCGAAGCTCTCTGCCACGACAACCGCGACATGCTCGCCGAAATAATCGATATCCCGCACGCCCTGCGTCGGGGCCTCTTCCTCACCACCCTGTTGCGGATTGCGGGCGAAGGTGTCGAGATCGACGACGACGTCGATCACTCCTGGCACCGCCAGCGCGTCGTCCGCGATCACCGCGTTCAGCCGACCCTGGGCGAACGGTGCGCTGACGAGCACGCCGTACGCCATATCGTCGAGCGCATATTCCGCCGAATAGGTCGCACGGCCGGCGACCTTCAGCGGGCCGTCGACGCGGTCGATCGGCTTGCCGGTCAGTCCCTGCGGCGCGCCTTCAAGCAGGCTGTGTTCGATTGGCACGTCGAGTTGCAGCGTCTTGGTATCGGTCATGCCGCATCCTCCGTGAGCTCGCGCAGCACCGCGGTCAGCGTCCGGCGCGCGAGCGGGATCTTGAAGTCGTTCTCGCCATAGCCCTGTGCATCAGCGAGCAACGCGTCGGCTGCGGCGGCGAAGGCGGCATCGCCCGGCGCCTGCCCGACCAGCGCCGCCTCGACCGCAGCGTCGCGCCACGGCATCGGCCCGAGCCCGCCGAAGGCGAGCGACGCGGAGGCGATTTTCCCGTCCTCCACCGCAACGACGCCCGCGACGGACACCAGCGCAAAGGCATAGGAGGCGCGATCGCGCACCTTGCGATACGTCTGGCGACCGGCGGGCGGTGCGGGCAGTTCGACGTGGGTGATGAGCTCGCCCGGCTGCAACACCGTTTCGATCTGCGGCGTATCGCCCGGCAGGCGGTAGAAGTCCCTCAGCGGTATCCGCCGCCGATCGCCGCCCGGCGCCAGCGTCAGCACCACCGCGTCAAGCGCGCGCATCGCGACGGCCATGTCGCTCGGGTGAGTCGCGATACAGGCCTCCGACGTGCCGAGGATCGCGAGAATGCGGTTGAAGCCCTCGCGGCCGTCGCAGCCGCTGCCGGGCTCGCGCTTGTTGCAGCGGGCATGCGTGTCGTAGAAATACCCGCAGCGCGTCCTCTGGAGCAGATTGCCGCCGGTCGTTGCCTTGTTGCGCAACTGTCCCGATGCGCCGGCCAGCAAGGCGCGGCTGAGCACCGGGTACCGATCGCGCACGCGGGGGTCGGCGGCAAGATCGGAATTGGGCACCAGCGCGCCGATGCGCAGCCCCCCGTCGTCGATTTTCTCGATTTCGGCTAGGTCGAGCCGGCTGATGTCGACCAGCTTCGCCGGCGTCTCGACCTGCAGCTTCATCAGGTCGAGCAGATTGGTCCCGCCGGCAATGAACCGCGCGCTCATATCCTGAACGGCGGCCTCGGGCGTGTCGGCGCGGGCATAGTCGAACAGCTTCACTTCGCGCCCTCCCAAACCTGGCGAATTGCGTCGCGGATATTCGGGTAGGCGGAGCAGCGGCAGAGGTTGCCGCTCATCCGCTCGGCGATCTCGCCGTCTTCCAGCACGACGTCGCCGGACAGGTCGTCGCTGACATGGCTCGGCCAGCCCTTCTTCGCTTCGTCCATCATGCCGACCGCGGAACAGATCTGCCCCGGCGTACAGTATCCGCACTGGAAGCCGTCATGGGCGACGAACGCCGCCTGCAACGGGTGGAGGTCGTCCGGCGAACCGAGACCCTCGATCGTCACGATCTCGTCATCCTGATGCATTACGGCGAGCGTCAGGCAGCTGTTGATGCGACGGCCGTTCACCAGCACGGTGCACGCCCCGCATTGGCCGTGGTCGCAACCCTTCTTGGTGCCCGTCAGCTGAAGATGCTCGCGCAGAACGTCGAGCAGCGAGGCGCGGATATCGGGATCGGCCTCGTGCCGCTCGCCGTTGATCGTGAAGTGCATGGTCAGCTGGTCCCGTGATGATAAGCTGGCTAACGCACCTTAACTCCCCGGGTTTCCATGGAGCACGCGAATGTCGGTCTGGATGGCGCTGGCTCTGGCAGCGAGTGTGGGGCACATTGCAGGCATGTCCGATCCGATCGTGATCGCCCATCGTGGCGCCAGCGGCCTCAGGCCAGAGCATACGATCGCCAGCTATAGGCTCGCGATCGAACAGGGCGCCGACTTCATCGAACCCGATCTGGTGCCGACCAAGGACGGCGTTCTGGTTGCGCGGCACGAGAACGAGATTTCGGAGACGACCGACGTCGCCGCCCATCCCGAATTCGCCGACCGCAAGGTCACGAAGACGATCGACGGCATTAGGGTCACCGGCTGGTTCACCGAAGATTTCACGCTAGCCGAGTTGAAGACGCTGCGCGCGAAGGAACGTCTGCCGCTACTGCGCGGAACCGACCATGACGGCCGGTTCGAGATTCCTACCTTTGCGGAGATCATTGCGCTCGCCAAGGCGCATAAGGTCGGCGTGTATCCGGAAACGAAGCACCCGACCTATTTCGCGTCGATCGGCTTGGAAACCGACAGCCGCCTCGTCGCAGAATTGAGGGCGGCGGGGTGGGACAGCGACGATGCACCGGTCTTCATCCAATCGTTCGAAGTCGCGAACCTCAAACGCCTGCACGGTCTGACGAAGGTTCGCCTGATCCAGCTGATGGACGCAAAGGGTGGGCCCGCCGACGGCGCAATGCCCAGCTATGCCGCGATGGCGACGCCCGAGGGGCTGTCGGCTGTAGCCGCCTATGCCTATGGCATCGGCCCGAACAAGGCGATGATCCGCGATGGCGACGCGGTACCGACCAGCCTTGTCGCCGACGCCCATGCAGCGGGGCTGAAGGTCCATCCCTGGACGTTTCGGGCAGAAAACTACTTTCTTCCCGCGTCGCTGCGCACCGGCATCGACCCGCGGGCGCATGGGCGGCTGCAAGACGAGATCGCGCGGTATATCGAGTTGGGCGTCGATGGTTTCTTCACCGATTTTCCGCTAGAGGGTTCCCGCGCCCGCGACGCTCGCCGGCTGCGTTGAGTATTCGAGGGCGTATCGATGCGGAAAGTCCTGATATTGCTGCCGGTCGCCGCGCTCGGCCTGTCGGGTTGCCTCGCCAAGACCGCCTTCGATGTCGTCACTCTGCCGGTCAAGGCGGTCGGCCAGGCCGCCGATTGGGCTACCACCAGCCAGGACGAAGCCGACCGAAACTATGGCCGCCGCATGCGCAAGGCAGAAGCGCGTGAAGGCAAGGAACGCCGCGACTGGGCGAAACGGTGTCGCAAGGATCCGGAATGCGGACCCTACGACGGCTATGTCGCGTCGCAGGACGGCCGGGTTCACTAAGGGTCTGCATTCGATCGGAACGGGGATCGTATTGGAATACGGACCCTAGCGCGCGGCAGCGGTCACGCAGCTGTGGTCGGGCGGCATCACCGCCGCCCCCAGATCGCTCCGGGTCTGCGTCCCCAGCCGGGCAAGGCGGCTGTCGGCCAAGGCCGGCGTCCTCGCAAATCGCGCGAGCACATCGATTGCCGCCCCGGTGCAGCTACGCGTGCGCCGCAGATACCCGAGCAACAGGCGCCCTCGCGGCGAGATCGTGTCCTTCACCGGCATTCGACGCGGATCGTTCAGATCGATACCACCAATTCGCGTATCGCGGATGTTGCGCGGGTCGTGCGGATTTGGCGGGTCGATCGCCTCCACCGCCGCAGCATAGGCGGCGAGACCCAGATAATCGCCGACCGTCGGACGAGATCCCCGGGGATCTACGGTCGGATTGAACAGATCGACGACCAGCACGCTCAAGGCAGCGTCCAGTTCCTGCTCCGTCCGGATCGCGGACAGCGCCGCCCGCGGGAGGAGGATCGTCGGGACTCTGGGCATTTCGGCCGGGGGCGTGTCGGTGACGATCAGACGCATGTCCTGTTGGCCGATCTTCTCGATCAGCGCGTCGAACCGGATTTGCGCCGCGGCGGCATCGAACCGCGCCTGTGCCGCGGCCGGCGTCACGCAGACGATCGCGACCGCCGCGGCTAAAATCCCGACCCTCATGGCACCCCCGTTCACTGAGCTGCACCGATGCTGATATAGATCAACTGTACGCCAGATGAATGTCGCTGTCAGCGACGGAGTGGTTCCAGCACTCGTGCGACCGCGATCAACACCTCTGGGTGCAACTGCACACCCAGATGACCGCTGCGCACCTCGATATCCGCGCAGTCGCCGCCGCGGCACGCATCGCCCGCGACTAGGCCGTCCGACGCGCTCCAGATGGCGGTGGCGGGCACGGGCAGTGGTCGGACGATTTCGGCCGCCAAAGCCGTTACACGAGGGTCGTCGACGCGCTCGCCCGTGATCAGTTCGAAGGCGCGCCACACGCGCGTCGCGTGCGGATGGCCGGCGTAAGGCGAACTGATCGTGATGACTTCGCGCACCAGATCGGGCCGGCGATGCGCGACCAGCCGCGCCATGATGCCCCCGAGCGACACGCCGATCAGCGTTACCGGCTGTCCGGCCTCATGCGCCAGGGTCGCGACGCGGTCGAGCAGCCTCTCCGCTTCCGCTCCGATCGTCCGGGAGCCGAAGTTGCGCCCTAGCCCCCAACCGCGCGCGTCATAGCCGATCCGCCGCAGGAAAATGCGCAGCGCGACGTTCGAGCGATCCGAATTGAATAGTCCCGGCAGGAGCATCACCGGCCGCCCGTCGCCGCGCAGGCCCGCATCGAGGTCCGCCAGCGCCACGCCAGCCGCGCGACCGTCACCGCCGCGCGCGGCCATTCCCGCAACGTCAGGCGCAAGGGTGGCGGGGCGATCGGGGCGGTCATTGCGGCAGCCATCGCATGACACTGCCCGACGTCGGTGTCCACGCCCCCATCCGCACCCCTGCATGGCGCAGCGCTTCGCCGGTCCAGGCATTGCAGGTCCGCAAGGCGCTGTACCTGCCGCGTGCGGGGTAGAAGGCGTCGTCCGGACCATAGCCATAAATCGGCGCCCCGTCCGCGAAGCTTGCGCGGATGAACCCGGTCAGTCGTGCGAATTCGTCGGCCCGCAGGATGATAGAGCGCACGTCGGGGCCGGGCCGCGGCTCGGGGATCGCATCGACATGCATCACCGTGCGGTCGTCGCCAAATGCCGCACCGATCACGGTCACCGGCCGCACATCGCTCCAGGTCGGCGTCTCGATATAGAAGGCGCGGTCGCCCCAGCCGAACATGCGCCAGCGATGCCCCGCGTAGCGCGGGTCGCGAAAATCCTGCGGCCGGACGATATCGCCCCACCCCGCCGCCGGAAGGGCGATGCCGGTATGAATGCCGTTGTCGATCACATAGATGCGAACGCCCGCTTCCGCCGGCTGCCGGTCGCGATTGACCGGCCACCAGCCGCCGACCGCCGCTGCCAGCGCCCATAGCGCAACCGCGATCAGCGGCAGCGCGAGCAGCAGACGAAACGGGCGGTATCGTATCATTTGCAACTATGCTACCTCCCTCGCATGGCTGACGAAACGCACGTACTCGCTGCCCCGCCGGAGGGCGCCAACGCCGACTGGACGATTCCGCAGGACTGGGCGCATTACACGCCGCAGGAACATGCCACCTGGGATACGCTGTTCGCCCGCCAGGCGAAACTGCTGCCTGGCCGCGCGTCGGAGGCATATCTGCGCGGGCTCGACGTCCTGAAACTGTCCAAGCCCGGTATTCCCGATTTCGACGAGCTGAGTGAGCGGCTGACCCGGCTGACCGGCTGGAGCGTCGTCGCCGTCCCCGGCCTGGTGCCCGACGACGTGTTCTTCGACCATATGGCAAACCGCCGTTTCGTTGCGGGCAATTTTATCCGCCGGCCGGACCAGCTCGATTATCTGCAGGAACCCGACGTCTTCCACGACGTGTTCGGCCATGTCCCCATGCTCGCCGACCCGGTGTTCGCGGACTATCTCGCCGCCTATGGCCGTGGGGGCTTGCGCGCGCTGGAACTCGGGGCACTCAAGCAGCTCGCCCGACTGTACTGGTACACGGTCGAATTCGGCCTGGTCGCCGAGCCCGAGGGGCTGCGTATCTACGGCGCCGGCATCGTCTCCAGCTTCGCCGAATCCAAATTCGCGCTGGAGGACGCCAGCCCAAACCGTATCGGCTTCGACATGAAGCGGGTGATGCAGACCGACTACCGGATCGACGATTTCCAGCAGACCTATTTCGTCATCGACAGCTTCGACGACCTGCTGCGCCAGACGGTCGAGACCGATTTCGCACCGCTGTACGACGACATCGTCGGCAAGCCGGCGATCCCCGTCGACGCGGTACTCGCGGACGACCATGCGATCACCGTCGGTACACAGGACTACGCACGCGCGAAGGCGGGCTAGGCGCGGTCACGCACCGCCGCTCGGCAACGGCAGGCGCAGGGTCGCGACCGTCCCGCCGACTGGCGCCTCGTCCAAGGACAGACTGCCGCCGTGCAGGTCGGCAAAGCTCTGGACGATGCTGAGGCCCAGCCCGACGCCGCCGGTATCGCGGTTGCGCGATGCCTCGCCGCGTTCGAACGGGCGGACCAGGCGCGCGCGGTCGTCGACAGCAATGCCGGGGCCGGCGTCGATGACGCGCACGATCGCGTCAGCCCCCGCGATCCCGGTCGCGATCCGCCCGCCGCCGGCATAGTCGATCGCGTTGCGAACGAGATTCTCGATCGCGCGGCGGAACGCCGATTCGACGACGACCACCACTATGTCGGGGCCATCGTCCAGCCGCACCTGGGGCATGTCGGCGACGATCTCGGCGATCGTCGCGCGGACGTCGACGGCGTGTCGTGGCGCATCGACATCGCGGGCGAATGCCAGCACGCCCGCGATCATCGCGCCCATCCGGTCGGCATCGGCAGCCATGCGGCTGCGATGCGGCTCCGCCACCGCTTCGATCCGTAGCTTGAGGCCGGTCAGCGGCGTCCGCAGGTCGTGCGCGACCGCGGTCAGCATCCGCCGGCGCTCGTCGCTTTCCGCCGCCAGGCGCGTGCGCAGATGCAGGATCGCGCGGGCCGCATCCTGCAACTCGCGCGGCCCCTGCGACTGGGGCGGGTCGCGCCCGTCATCGATCGCGGCGGCCAGCGTGCGGAACGGCTGGGTCAACCGTCGCGCGAACAGCCAGACGAGCGGCGCGAGCAGCGCGAGGCTCGCGACGAGAGCGATCAGCACCTTCAGCCGCCACCCGCCGAACGTCGGCGATCGCGGCTTGGCGGTCAGCCAGCGTCCGTCGGCCAGCCGAACGCTGGCGGCGAAAGCCGGCTGCGGCAGCTTGAGCAGGATGCCGCCGATCAGGGCATCGGTCATCGACTCCGGCACGATACGCATCGGCAGGACGCCTTGGCGTCGGATCACGATCGGCGAGCCCGAAGCCGCCACATCTTTCGGCAAGACCATCTTTCCCAGCGCCTCGCCCTTTAGGCGCGTACCGGCGAAGACGACGACACCGTCGCCACGCGGCGGGCGTGGCGCGCGGTCCAGCCAGACGACGCGAACCGCCTCGACCGGCCGGCCGAGCGCGCGCGCCAGGATCGGCTGCAGCAGCGGCGCAGGCGGTCCCTCGGGCGCCGGGCCGACATCGCGCGCGAGCGCAGGGTTCGTCCCGCGCAGGGCACCGACCGCCTCGGTCACGGTCATCCGTACCGCGGGCGGATCCGGCATGATCAACACGACGCTCGCGGTGATCGCGACGCTCAGCACCGCGATGGCGACGCTGAAGCCGCCGATCGCGGTCAGCGCGCTCGGCCGGCGCCAGAAGGCCCGCATCATGCCGGGCGCACCGCGGGCAGGAAGCGATAGCCCGCCCCGCGCACAGTCTCGATCAACGGCGCGGCATCCGCCTCGGCCAGCTTCCGCCGCAACCGGCTGACCGCGATGTCGATCGCGCGGTCATAGGATGCCGCATCGAGCCCGCGCGCGACGTCGAGCAGCGTGTCGCGGCTGAGCACCCGGCCAGGGCGGCGAACGAACGCCGCGAGCAGCGCATGTTCGCCTTCGCTCAGCAACACAGGTCGCCCCTGCGGATCGCGCAGGCGCCGTTCGTCGGGGCTGAACCACCATCCGGCAAAGGCGAGCGCGCCGCTGTCCGATGGCGCTTCCCTGCGTGGCCGGCGCAGCAACGCACGGACTCGCGCCAGCAACTCTCGCGGCTCGAAGGGTTTGGCGAGGTAATCCCACGCCCCGACTTCCAGCCCGACGACGCGGTCGGTGACGCCGTCGAGCGCGCTGAGCATCAGGATCGGCGTGCCCGTGGGTGCCAGCCGGCGGCAGAGCGACAGCCCATCCTCCCCCGGCATCATCACGTCGATGACCAGCAGATCGGCCGGCGCCTCCGCCAGCAACCGATCGCACGCGGCGGCGCCGTGGGCGGTGCGCACCGCATAGCCGTGATTGCCGAGATATTCGGCCAGCGCCTCGCGGATGCTGGTGTCGTCGTCCACCACGACGATCCGATCCTGGGACATGGCGGCGCTATGCATGGTCGGAGGCAATAGCATGGCTTTGTAGCATCTTCGTATCGGCCGGTGTGACGAAACCGGCATCACGCCGCTACGTCGCGCTGCTCTGATGGTCGCGTCCGATACGGGAGAGCTTCATGATCACGACCATCATCCTGGCCCTGGCCTGTCCAGTGGCGACACCTGCCCCCGCGACGGCGTCGCTTTCCGTACAAGCCAGCGATCGCATCGCCGGCCGCTGGGTCGGCGAATTCGCGGGTGCGGACTGGACGTTCGAGCTGACCCGCACCGACGCCGGCTGGTCTGGACGGTATCAGTCGTCGCGCGCGCAGACGTGGCGAGCGTTGGAAGATGTGTCGGTCACGGGCGACACCGCCCGATTCAGCCTGAAGTCGCAACCGCGACTGACCTTCATCCTGACACCGGACGCGGCCGGAGCGACGCTCGCGGGCAACGTCGAAATCGACGGTGTCGCCACGCTGCCCTTCACTGCCAAGCGCGCGGCGTGACGCCATGCCGACGGTGACACTCGGCGCCAGCCTGTTGGCCGCCCTGCAAGCGACGACGCCCGCCGCCCCTACGCCGACAGCACCGGCAGCGCCGGCAGCGCCGACTGTCGAATTTCGCGGACCGGACGGAAAGCCGCTGCCCGAAGACGTGCAGCAGCAGTTGCGCGAGCGGTTCAAGGACGGTCCGCCGCCCGCTGCCCGGCCGGCGCCGACCGCAGGCGGAGACGTCGTCGTCACCGGTCGGCGTCCGCGAGGATCGGTCATCGGTGACATTCCACCCGAACGCACGCTCTCCGCACTCGACATCCGGTCTTACGGCGCCGCGACGGTATCGGAACTCATCCAGTCGCTCGGCGCGCAGGTGGCGAGTGGACGTAGCCAGGATGGCGGCGATCCGATCGTCCTGCTGAACGGTCGCCGCGTGTCCAGCTTCGCCGAGATCGCGCGGCTGCCGACCGAAGCGATCGAGCGGACAGAGATCCTGCCCGAGGAGGTCGCGCTGAAATACGGCTATCCGGCCGACCGCAAGGTCGTGAACGTCGTCGCCTTCGAGCGCTTCACTTCGCGGATCGGCCAGCTGTTTCGCGCAGGACCGACCGAAGGCGGTCAGAGCACGACCGGCGGCGGCGCCAGCTATCTGCGGATCCGGGACGATACGCGCTACATGCTCGACGCCGACCTGAGCCGATCGAGCGCGCTGCTGGAAAGCGAGCGGGATATCGTCCAACCGGGCATCGACCCGCGGCTCGGCGACTATCGCACCTTGCTGCCCGCTTCCGATCGCTTCACGCTGAACGGCACGATTGCCGGTACGCTTGCCAAGGACGTCGCGGCGACCCTCAACGGTCGCTTCGAAAGCGGCAAGACACGTGCCCTGGTCGGGCTCGGCCAAGGCGGCGTACTGCGGCGTGATGCGGATACCGCGACACTCCATCTCGGCACCACCGTCGGCGGGCGGGCGGGACGGTGGCAGTGGACCGCGACCGGCAATCTCGACCGATCGGTGGCCGACAGCACGACCGATACGGGCGTCACCGCTGCGCCGACCAACGTCGC
This sequence comes from Roseomonas aeriglobus, assembly GCA_016937575.1. Taxonomy (NCBI): domain Bacteria; kingdom Pseudomonadati; phylum Pseudomonadota; class Alphaproteobacteria; order Acetobacterales; family Roseomonadaceae; genus Muricoccus; species Muricoccus aeriglobus. Next base: position 2,259,921 of record JAFHKN010000002.1, read on the forward strand.
CCGCTTCGTCACTTCGACGGCCAACGCCGATCTGCTGGTCACCGGATCGCCGTTCGCGTTGCCCGCGGGCGCCGCGGCGTTCAGCCTGCGCTCGGGGATATCGACCCGAGACGCCGACAGCCGATCGCAATTCGGTGCGACGACGCTGACCGGCGACCTCTCTCGCGACGCTGGCAGCGTCCAGGCCAATATCGACCTGCCGATCGCCGGCGCCGCGACCCCGCCGCTCGCCTGGCTGGGCGCACTGTCCGTCAATGCCAACGCGACCGTGGAACGGCTGTCCGATGTCGGCACGATCCGCGCCATCGGCTATGGTCTGCAATGGGCGGTGTCGCCTGCCCTTTCGCTGATCGCATCGCAGAGTGACACCGAGGTCGCCCCGACCGTCGACCAACTCGGCGCACCGCTGCTGGTCGTGCCCAACGTCCGGACCTTCGACGTGCGCCGGCGCGAAACCGTCGACGTCACGCGCAGTTTCGGCGGCAACGCGGGCCTGCGGACCGAGGATCGCCACGTCTTCAGCCTGGGCGCGACGATCAAGCCCTGGACCAAGACCGACCTCGTCCTGAACGTCGATTACCTGCGCACCCGGACCGACGATCCGATCGCTGCCTTTCCCATCCTGACACCGCAGATCGAGGATGCTTTTCCCAATCGCTTCACCCGGGATGCGAGCGGACGGCTGCAGCGCATCGACGCGACGCCGGTCAATTTCGCACGGTTCGACCAGCAGCAGATCCGCTGGGGCCTCAGCTTCATGAAGCCGCTCGGGCCGCTGCCGCCGGGCGTGCAGAGCGGCAACGTGCGTGTCTTTTCCAGCGAGGCCGAGGCGAAGCGCCGCCTGCCCCCCAATGCCCAGGTCATGCGGGTCGAGGCCGGCAGCCCGGCCGCGCGCCGATACGAGAATCTGTCGAGCCGGCTGATGCTGTCGATCCAGCACAGCTGGCGACTGGAGGACAATGTACTGCTACGGCCCGGCGGTCCCGCTCTCGACCTGCTCGACGGCGGCGCGCTCGACGCGCGCGGCGGACGGCCCAGGCACGAGATCCAGGCCCAGGCAGGCGCGTTCAAGCGCGGGCTCGGCGCCCGCATTACGGCCGATTGGCAGAGCGGCACGTCGCTGCGCGGTACCGGGACGGCAACGGGCGACCTGACGTTCAGCCCGCTGGCGACGGTCAACCTCAATCTATTTGCCAATGTCGCCGACACGATCGGCAGGGCAAAGGCCCCGGACTGGCTGAGGGGCTCTCGCGTCAGCCTTAGCATCACCAACGCCTTCAACGCTCGCCAGCGCGTGCGCGACGGTCTCGGCGCGACGCCGCTCCCCTATCAGGGCGCCTATCTCAACCCGGTCGGCCGTACGGTCGCGCTCAGCCTGCGCAAGATTTTTTGAAGGCCCCCGGGGGGCCGCATCGCCCCCGGGCCGTTGCTGCGCCGTAAGGGGGGAATGGTGGACAGGGCTGGATTCGAACCAGCGTACGGGAAACCCGGGCAGATTTACAGTCTGCTGCCTTTAACCACTCGGCCACCTGTCCATCAGGTCTGCGCCTTGCGAAAAGGCGGTCGCTCGTGGTGAAGCGAGGGCGCCCAATGCCGAAGCGGATGCGTGCTGTCAACGCACCTTTGTGCGTTGCGAGTTGCCTTGCCACCTGCGCGGGCGCCGCATAGCAGGGGCGGAATCGAAAAATCGTTCGACCAGGGGGAATGATCAATGCGTCGCCTAGCACTCGTCCTTGCCGCAACCACGGCGCTTGCCGCCGCTCTGCCGGCCGCCGCGCAATCGGTCGACCGCACGGTCATCGCCCGGATCATCGATGAGGGTACCAACCAGTCCGAGGTGATGGTCAACAGCCAGTACCTCATGGATATGATCGGTCCGCGGCTGACCAACTCGCCCGGCATGCGCAAGGCCGAGGCATGGACGATGGACAAGTTCCGCGACTGGGGCCTGAAGAACGTCCACAAGGAAGGCTTTGATTTCGGCCGCGGCTGGTCGATCGAGCGCTCCAGCGTCCGCATGATCTCGCCCCGCCCGATCCAGCTGACCGCGATCCCCATCGCCTGGACGCCGGGCACGAACGGCACGGTCACCGCCCCCGTCATCGTCGCCCCGATCAGCGCCGAGCGGCATTTCGACAAGTGGCGCGGGAAGCTCAACGGCAAGATCGTCATGATCTCGCGCCCGACCAACGGGTCGGAGGAAACCGACGCCCCCTTCGAGCGACTGAGCAGCGAGCAGATCGCCAAGCTCGATACCTATCGCCAGCCGCGCTACGACCCGGACGCCGCCGAACGCCGCCTGAAGCGGAACGACTTCATGAAGAAGCTCGTCACCTTCCTGAAAGCCGAGGGCGCGGTCGCCTATGCCACCGAAAGCTATCGCGACGGCATGCTGGTGCACGGCGAAGGCTATCTGTTCGGCGTCGGTGACACCTCGCCCATCCCCGGCATCCAGATCGCGGCCGAAGACTACCGCCGTCTCGCCCGCATCGCCAAGGTCGGCCCCGCGCCGGTGCTGGAAGTGATGAGCGACGTGCGTTTCGACGACAGCGACCGCAACGCGTACAACATCATCGCCGAGATTCCCGGCACCGATCCGAAGGCCGGCTATGTGATGGCCGGGGGGCACCTCGACAGTTGGGTCGCGGGTGACGGCGCAACCGACGACGGCGCGGGCGTGATGATGGTGATGGAGGCCGCGCGCATCCTGTCGAAAATGGGCGTCCGCCCGAAGCGCACGATTCGATTCGCCCTGTGGTCGGGTGAGGAGCAGGGGATCCTGGGCAGCCTGGCCTATGTCGAAAAGCATTTGGCGACACGCGGGACGGGCGCGAACACCCAGACCGGGCTCGACCGCTACATGGGCTGGGGCAACCGCTGGCCGGTCAATCCGCAGCCGGGCTACAACGATCTGGCGGCATACTTCAACATCGACAACGGCGGCGGCAAGCTGCGCGGCATCTATGCCGAACAGAATATCGCCGCCGCGCCGATCCTGCGCGAATGGCTCGCCCCCTTCGCGTCGCTCGGCGCCAAGGACGTCGTCATCTCGCGCACCGGCGGCACCGACCATGTGTTCATGCAGTCCGTCGCGGTCCCGGGTTTCCAGTTCATCCAGGATCCGCTCGACTACGATTCGCGCACCCACCATTCCAGCGCGGACACGTTCGACAAGCTGAAGGGCGACGACATGCGCCAGGGATCGATCGTGCTGGCCGGCATGCTGCTTCAGGCGGCCAATGCCGAAAAGCCGCTGCCGCGCGGGCCGCTGCCGCAGCAGCCGAAGGTCACCGATCCGTTCGCCTACGCCGATCCGGACGAAGACCGGTGAGCCGCCGCCCGCCCAAGACCGGGCATCGCCCCGGCAAGTCCGCCGCATCGACGCGCCCCCGCTTCTGGGGGCGCCACCCCGTGCTCGCCGCACTCGCCAACCCGGAACGGCGTATCCGCAAGATCTGGGCGACGCCCGACACGGTCGGCCTGCTCGGCAAGCCCGACCCGTCGATCCCGCTGCTGATCGCCGACGCCGCCGATCTCGCGCGGCTGGTGCCGAGCGACGCGCCGCATCAGGGGCTGGTGGCGGAAGTCGATCCGCTCGAGGACATCTGGCTGGGCGACCTGCTGGCGCAAGGCGCGGACGACGATCGGCCGATCATCGTCCTCGACCAAGTGACCGATCCGCACAATGTCGGCGCGGTGCTGCGTTCGGCCGCGGCATTCGATGCGCTGGGCATCGTCACGCAGGATCGCCACGCGCCGCCCGAATCGGGGGCTCTGGCGCGTTCGGCGTCGGGGACGCTGGAGACGGTGCCGTGGGTCCGCGTCGTCAACCTGTCGCGCGCGCTGGAGGAGATGGCGGAGGCCGGATATTGGCGCATCGGCCTGACCGGAGCGGGCACCGTCACGCTCGGTGAAGCACTCGGCAAGCAGAAGGTCGCGCTCGTCCTCGGCTCCGAAGGCGAAGGCATGCGGCAGAATGTGGAAGCGCACTGCGATCTGCTCGCGCGTCTGCCGATCTCGGACAAGGTCGAAAGCCTGAACGTGTCGAATGCCGCGGCGATCGCGCTCTATGCAGTGACGGCAGCGCGCTGACCCGCGACCGGCTCGCCATCGAAACCACCGGGCTGACCAAGACGCTCGGTGGGCGAACAGTGGTCGACGACGTCGCGCTCGCGGTGCCGGCGGGGTCGGTCTATGGCTTCCTCGGCCCCAACGGCGCGGGGAAGACGACCGCCATGCGGCTGCTGCTCGGACTGATGCGGCGCAACGCGGGCGAGGTACGCTTGCTCGGCCACGTCATGCCGGACGGCGCGCGCGCTGCCCTCGCCCAGATCGGCGCGTTCATCGAGGCGCCCGGCCTCTATGATCACTTGAGCGGGCGCACCAACCTCGACCTCAGCCGTCGTCTGCGCGATCTGCCGCCAAGCGAGGTCGATCGCGTGCTGGAAATCGTCGACCTGACCGACGCCGCACGACGTCGCGCCGGCACCTATTCGCTGGGGATGAAACAGCGGCTGGCGCTGGCCCGCGCGCTGCTCGGCAGCCCGCGGCTGCTGCTTCTCGACGAGCCGACCAACGGCCTCGATCCCGACGGCATCATCGCGATGCGCGACCTGATCCGGGACCTGCCACAGACGAGCGGCTGCACCGTGTTCGTGTCGAGCCATCTGCTGAGCGAAGTCGAGCAGATGGCGACCCATATGGGGATGATGCGCAGCGGCCGTCTGGTGCTGCAGGGCGAGGTCCGCGCGCTGATCGGCACCGCGCAGACGGTGCGGATCGCGGTCGGCGATGCGGCACGTGGAGCAGCGCTGCTGGCGGCGGCGGGGCTCGACGCGGCGCCGGACGGCGATGCGGTGGTGCTTGCGTGCGCCGCCGACGCCATGCGCGCCGCGACGGCAGCGGCGCTGCGGCATCTGGTCGACGCCGGCCTCGACGTGTTCAGCGCGGTGCCGGAAACGCGCTCGCTGGAAGGGCTGTACCGCGACACTGTCGCGCTGGAGGACGCGGTATGATCGCCTTGATCCGCGCCGAAGTCACGAAGCTGCGCGGGTCGCTCGCGCTGCTGCTGGCGGTCGCGGCGCCCGCCCTGCCCGCGTTGCTGGTGCTCCTGGGCATGCTGGCCAGCCGCAAGACGCCCGCGTGGAGCAGCGTCTACCTGAGCTTCGCGCTGCCGGTCTGGTCGCTGTTCCTGATGCCCATGACGATCGCCGCCTTCGTCGCGCTGGTCGGCCAGATCGAACATCGCTCGCGCGGCTGGGATCATCTGCTCACGCTGCCGATCCGGCGGTGGCAGCTGTTCGCGGCGAAGCTGATCGTGACGCTGACGGTCATCGTCGGCATGACGGGCCTGATGCTCGCCTTCGCAACTGCGGCCGCGGCGCTGGCCGGCACGATCCGCGGCACGATGCCACTGGGCGTGATCCCGTGGAACATGGTGCTGGGGCGTACCGCCGCGATGCTCGTCGCGAGCGCCGCGTTCAGCGTCATCCTGCTATGGACCGCGCTTCGCTTCGCCAGCTTCGTCGTGCCACTGGGCGTGGGCATAGCCGGCGTGCTCGTCGCGCTTTCGGCAATGATCACGCGGACCGACAAGGCGGACTATTTCCCGTGGTTGTTGCAGGTGAAGGTGTTCCAGTCGCCCGATCCGTGGACCTATGGATCGATCGGCGGCGTGGCGGGTGCGGTGCTCGCGGTCGCGATGGTCGCGGCGATGACGCGGCATAGTTTCCGGTAGGTCACGCTGCCCGCCCTATATTCCGTCATTCCGCGAAGGCGGGAATTCATAGTCGCTGAACTCCGTGAGATTCACTGGAACCAGCGAGAATTTATCCCCGCCTTCGCGGGGATGACGGTGGTGGACGAGATTTGCGCGGGGCGAGCCGATAAATCGTGGTCAGACCCAGTGCCGCGGCAAAGCCGCGTCGTCGGCCGGGGCATAGCCCCGCCGGCCGCGATCGGGGCCGCGACGCGGATTAGCGCGGCTAATCCGCTGCCCCGCACGCCACACCGTCAGATGGGACGGCCCCGCCGCCCCGCTGCCCGCCGTGGCGAGTCCGCGGCTTTGCTATCGCAAAGCCGCCGGCCGCCCGCTACGCCTTCTCCAGCGTGCATTGCAGCGGATGCTGGTTCTGCCGGGCGAAATCCATCACCTGGCTCACCTTGGTTTCCGCAACCTCGTAGCTGAACGTCCCACACACGCCGACGCCCTTCTGGTGAACGTGCAGCATCACCTGCGTCGCCTGTTCCATGTCCATGCGAAAGAAGCGTTGGAGGACGAGGACGACGAACTCCATCGGGGTATAATCGTCGTTGAGCATCAGCACGCGGTAGGGCGTGGGCTTCTTCGTCTTGGCGCGGGTCTTGGTCGCGACGCCGGTGTTGATGCCGCCGTCATCGTCGTCGGAGCCGGGGCCGGAAGCGGCGGTCGGGGGGAGGATCGTCGTCACGCCGGGTAAAATATGCGCACGCGGGCGAGCCGACAACCCTGACGCGCCCATGTAAGCCACGAAAAAGGGGCGGCCGCCGCATGGCAACCGCCCCTTTTCGTATCGATGCCGGACGGGCACCGCCCGCGGTTAGGCGGCGGTCTTCACCTTCTCGACGGCAACCGCGAAGCGGTTCGACAGCGGCTGGGCGGCATCGCTAGCCAGCTTGATCATCGCTTCGGTGTTCTTCGACGACTGCGCGACCGCCTGGTCGAATGCCGAGCGGACATATTCGCTCTGCAGCTGGAAGAATTCGGTCGGCGACTTCACCGAAGCCAGCGTCTTGAACGCGCTGGTCATCGTCTCGAACGAGCGACGGGTATAGTCGGCGGCGTCCTGGCCGAGCGTCTCGAAACCCTTGGCCGCGATCTTGCCCGATTCGACCATCGCTTCGACATTGCCCTTGCTGAACTCGCCCATGTCGGCAACGGCCGACTGGCTCTTCGAGAACATCGCCTTCGCACGCTCGCTGACGTCGGTGAACATCTTGGGGGTTTCGAACTGGGTAGCCATCTTAGTCACGTCCTTCTCTACGGTAGGAGCGACCTTTGGGGTCGCGGTAACGGCGGTTTCGACCGCCTGAGTAATGGGTTCCGCCACGGCCGCGACCGCAGCGGTCGCCGCCTCGACGACCGGCGCGGCAACGTCGGCGACCGGCGCGGCCGCCTGGGCTACCGGAGCCGTCGCCTTAGCGACGCGCGGCGTGGCCTTGGCCGGCGCCGCGATCGCCGCGGGCACGGACTTCACGGGCGCGCGCTCAACCGCGTCGATCACCGCCTGGGTCGCGTCGACCGGCGCCTTGACCGCCGCAGCGACGGTTTCCGCCGCGGCCTTGGCGACGTCAGCGGTCACCTTCGGCGCGGGCGTCGTCCTCTTCGAAATCTTGTTCGCCATAACGCACCTGCATCAATTGTTGCGGCGCACAAATAACGATCAACAGCGCAGAATGCAAGGCATTTTTGTGCGGTGCAACATAGCCCAATATGGCTTTAAATATGATGGCGTTCCAGAGAGTTATCGTGCGCGGACATAGTCTCCAGGTGCTTCCGCAATCGCTGCAAGCTTACCCTTCCCCGGCACGCGTGCACCCTTTGCCCTCACCACCTTGTCATTTTGGGTGCGGATCCATTCGATCCAGTCGGGCCACCAACTGCCCTTCGTCTCTTTGGCGCCGGCGATGAAGTCCGCCAGCGTGTCGACCTTGGCCTCATTGGTCCAATATTGATATTTGCCCGCCGCCGGCGGGTTGACGACGCCGGCGATGTGGCCGGAGCCGGCCAGCACGAATTTCAGCGGTCCGGCAAAATGGTGCGTGACCTTCCACACGCTCTCTGCCGGCGCGATATGGTCCTCGCGTCCTGCCTGCACATAGGTCGGGGTTCGCACCTGACTGAGGTCGAGCGGTACGCCCAGCACGCTCAGCGACCCCGGTACGACCAGCCTGTTGTCGCGATAGAGATCGGTCAGATAGCTCTGGTGCCATCCCGCCGGCAGGTTGGTGACGTCGCCGTTCCAGTGCAGCAGGTCGAACGGCGCATAATCCTGCCCCATCAGATAATTGTTGCTGACGTAGTTCCAGATGAGGTCGCGCCCGCGCAGCAGGTTGAAGGTTGCCGCCATGTAGCGCCCGTCGAGATAGCCGTCGGTCGACAGGCCCTTGATCATCGCCAGCTGTTCGTCGTCGACGAAATGCTGCAGCTCGCCCGCGCTCGCGAAATCGACCTGCGCGGTGAAGAAGGTCGCGCTCGCGGCCTTCTCCGCCTCGCCCTTCGCCGCGAGCACCGCCAGCGTCGCCGCGAGCGTCGTGCCGGCGACACAATACCCGATCGTGTGGACCGACGGCACGTCGAGCAGGTCGCGGATCGTGTCGATCGCATCCAATTGCGCGGCGACGTAATCGTCCCATTTCACATCGGCGAGGGATGCATCCGCCGACTTCCACGACACGACGAACACGCTCAGGCCCTGCGCCACCGCCCAGGCGATGAAGCTCTTCTCGGGTGTCAGGTCGAGAATGTAGAAACGGTTGATCCACGGCGGGAAGATGACCAGCGGCGTCTCCAGCACCTTGTCGGTCGTCGGCGTATAGTGGATCAGCTCGTATAGCCGCGTGCGGTGAACAACTTTTCCGGGGGTGGTCGCGATATTGCGCCCCACTTCGAACGCGTCCGCGTCGGTATGCGTCAATTGCCCGCGCTGGATGTCGGCCAGCATGTTCTGCAGGCCCTTGAGCAGGCTTTCCCCCTTCGTCTCGATCGCCTTGGCGATGACCTGCGGGTTGGTGGCGGCAAAGTTCGACGGGCTCATCGCATCGACGAAGCCCCTTGTCGCAAAGCGCAGCCGCTCGCGCTGTGCGTCGTCGATCCCCTCGACCTGATCGACAGTCTTCAGCAGATGCTCGGCGATCGTCAGATAGCTCTGACGCAGGAAATCGAACACCGGCTGTTCGCGCCATTCGGGCGCCTTGAAACGCTTATCGCGCGCCTGTTCGGGCGTCTCGACGAAGGGTTCGGCCGCGGCGGGGTCGAGGAAGCGCTGCCACAGCTTCAGCGTATCGGTCCAGAAATCGGCGGACGCCTGCATCATCTGCGCCGGATCGAACGTCAGTGCCGGGATGGCTGGCGTCGTGATCTTCGGCGCCGCTTCGGCAACGTCGATCCCCGCCTCCAGCATCATCTGTTGCGCACGACCCAGCACCCAGGTCCAGTGCTGCATGTCGGCCAGGCTCGGCAGGGGCGGCTGAGTCGTGTCGGGCATGGCGTCCTCTCCGTCGTGTCGAGGCTTTCTAGCGCCCTAGAGCACGCGCGTCATTCCCGGATGCGTTCGAATGGCGTAGGGAGTTGCCCCAACCGAAAGGGAGACCGATGTCCGAAGAATTCTACCGCATGAAGCGCCTGCCCCCCTATGTCATCGCCGAAGTGAACGCGATGCGGGCCGCGGCGCGTGCGGCGGGGGAGGACATCATCGACCTCGGCATGGGCAATCCCGATCTGCCGCCGCCGGCGCATGTGCTGGAGAAACTGTGCGAAGTCGCGATGAAGCCCGATGCGCACGGCTATTCGCAGTCGAAAGGCATTCCGGGGCTGCGCCGTGCGCAGGCGAATTATTATGGCCGTCGCTTCGGCGTGGAACTCGATCCCGAAACCGAAGTCGTCGTGACGATGGGATCGAAGGAAGGCCTCGCGAGCCTGGCGACCGCGATCACCGCGCCGGGCGACGTCGTACTTGCGCCCAACCCGTCCTATCCGATCCACATGTTCGGCTTCATCATCGCCGGAGCCACGATCCGCAGCGTGCCGACGACGCCGGACGAGCGGTATTGGGAAGCGCTCGACCGCGCGATGGCCTTCACCGTACCGCGTCCGAGCGTGCTGGTCTGCGGCTATCCGTCGAACCCGACGGCGGAGACGGTCGACCTGGCCTTCTACGAACGCCTCGTCGCCTGGGCGAAGGAGAACAAGGTCTGGATCCTCAGCGATCTGGCCTATTCGGAACTCTATTACGACGGCAACCCGACGCCTTCGATCCTGCAGGTGCCGGGTGCGAAGGACGTCGCGGTCGAATTCACGTCGCTCAGCAAGACCTATTCGATGGCCGGCTGGCGCATCGGCTTCGCGGTCGGCAACAAACAGTTGATCGCGGCGCTGACGCGCGTGAAGTCGTACCTCGATTACGGCGCCTTCACGCCGATCCAGGCGGCGGCCTGCGCGGCGCTGAACGGCCCGCAGGATATCGTCAGCAAGAACCGCGAATTGTATCACAAGCGCCGCGACGTGCTGGTCGAAAGCTTCGCTCGCGCCGGCTGGGATATTCCTGCGCCCAAGGCGTCGATGTTCGCCTGGGCGCCGCTCCCGCCCGCCCTGAAGGACATGGGCAGCCTCGAATTCTCGAAGCAGCTGCTGACCCACGCCAAGGTCGCGGTCGCGCCGGGCGTCGGCTACGGCGAGGACGGCGAAGGCTATGTCCGCATCGCACTGGTCGAGAACGAACAGCGCCTGCGTCAGGCGGCGCGGAACGTGAAGAAGTACCTGCAGTCGATGGGGGTCAACACGGGGGCGAAGACCGCGGGCTGATGGACGCACTGCCGCCCGCCGATTGCTTTTCCGCCCCATCCCCGCTAAGGGCGCGCGCTTGTCACGGCAGGGTCATCCCTGGAGGCCTGCCGGGACAGACGAACAATAGCATCTAGCGAATCGGAAATACGACAATGAGCGACACGCTTAACCTGTCGGCCGAGACGCGTGACCGGGCTGGCAAGGGAGCCTCCCGGGCACTGCGTCGCGAAGGCCGCGTCCCCGCCGTGATCTACGGCCTGAAGCAGGACCCCCAGAGCATCAGCGTCAACGAGCGCGAGCTCATGAAGCTGCTCAACACGGGCCACTTCATGAATTCGGTCGTGATGATCGACGCCGGCGGCAAGGCCGTGCGCACCCTGCCGAAGGACGTCGCTTTCGACGTCGTCACCGATCGCCCGTTGCACGTCGATTTCCTGCGCATCGGCGAGCACTCGACCGTCACCGTCGCGGTGCCGATCGTGTTCACCGGCGAGGAAGACGCTCCCGGCATCAAGAAGGGCGGCGTGCTGAACATCGTCCGTCACGAGCTGGAACTGGTCTGCGACGCCGCTGAAATCCCCAGCGAAGTGACGATCTCGCTCGCAGGGCTCGAAGTCGGCGACACCATCCACATCTCGAACGTCAAGCTGCCCAAGGGCACCGAGCCGACGATCGACGACCGCGACTTCACCATCGCCACCATCATCGCCCCGTCGGCGATGAAGGCCGATGTCCAGGAATCGCTGGCTGAAGCCGACGCGCTGGCTGCCGAAGCCGCTGCCGAGCAGCAGGCCGAAGCCGCTGAAGCCGAAGGCGATGCGGCCGAAGGCGACGCCGACGGCGAAGCCAAGGGCGAGTAAGTTACCTTCTAGCCCTCTCCCCGCTTGCGGGGAGAGGGTTGGGAGAGGGGGAGTGCCACGGGCGTACGGTCTCGGTGAGACCCCGCCCCTCTCCCTAGCCCTCTCCCCTGAAGGGGAGAGGGAATACGACGATGCAACTGTGGGTCGGCCTGGGCAATCCGGGCCCCGAATATGCCCTCAACCGGCACAATGCCGGTTTCCAGGCGGTCGATGCGATCGCCGAGGTCCACGGCTTTTCCGCGCCCAAGAAGGCGTTCCAGGGTTGGACCCAGGATGGGCGTGTCGGCGGCGACAAGGTCGTCATCCTGAAGCCCGGCACCTATATGAACGAAAGCGGCCGATCGGTCCGCGCGGTGCTCGACTTCTTCAAGATCACGCCTGCTGACATCACCGTCTTCCACGACGAACTCGACATCGCGCCGCTCACGCTCAAGGTGAAGACCGGCGGCGGCACCGCGGGCCAGAATGGGCTGAAGTCGATCGTGCAACACATCGGCCCCGATTTCCGCCGCGTGCGTATCGGCATCGGCCATCCCGGCCACAAGGACCGCGTGACCGGCCATGTCCTGTCCAACTGGCACAAGACCGAGGTCGAGCCCCTGAGCGATCTGCTCGGCGCCATCGCCGCCGAGGCCGACTGGTTGGCCCAGGGCGACGACGTCCGCTTCATGAACGACGTCGCACTCAGGATGCGCCCGTGATCGCCTTGCTGATCCTGCTCGCCGCTGCCGACCCGCCCGCCAAACGCTGCGGTTGGATCGCCAATCCGACGCCCGGCAATTGGTGGATCACCGACCGCGCCGGCGAATGGCTGCTCGGTTCGCAGGGCGGCTATCAGACGCCGGGGCTCGACACCTTGCCCGAACTTACCGAGCGCGAATGGGTGCGGACCAATGGCGCCTACGGCTATGGGTGCACATGCCTGACGATGCAGGTCGACCGCCGGTCGAAGCGGGTGACCCGCGTCCTTTCCGCCCGGCAACGCCCGCTCAAGGCTTGCCGCGCCGACCGTCGTCTCGCAAAGCCCTGACATGCCGACGCGCCAGCTCTTCCCCACCCATTTCTACGAAGCCGATCTGGGCGACGCGCCCCTGATCGACGAGCTCGCCGACGCCTGCCGCGACCTCGCGAGCGAAGACCGCGCCGGACGCGCCTGGTCGAAGCAACACGGCTATCGCGGCTACACCAGCTACGCCTCGCTCGACGATCTGCCGTCACGCGATCCGCGGTTCGAGGACCTCGTCCGCCTGCTCAATCGCCACGTCGCCGTCTTTGCCAAGGATTCCGGTTTCGAACTCGGCAAGAAGCTGAAGCTCGACAGCCTGTGGGTCAATGTCCTGAAGCCCGGCGGGACCCACAGCGGGCACATCCACCCGCACAGCGTCGTCTCGGGCACGGTCTATGTCGCCGTCCCATCCGGATCCGGCGCGCTGAAGCTCGAAGATCCCCGCCTGCCGATGCTGATGGCCGCCCCCGCCCGCCCCGGCACCTTCGTCTACGCCGAACCACGGGTCGGCAGCGTCTTCCTCTGGGAAAGCTGGATGCGGCACGAAGTAATGCCGAATGGGGCGAAGGACGATCGCATCTCGATCAGTTTCAACTATCGTTAACCACATCCTGCCAGTGTCGTCTGGCGGAGCGATGATGCGAATCCGAAAAGGTTCCACTCAACTCGTCGCATTTTTCCGCACGTGCGAAGCAAAGCGATTGCCGATCGCCTTGCCTTGAGTCAGCACGGCGCAACCGGGCGGGGGGCCTGGTGTCGACCTGCGATCGTCACTGAGGGAATATCATGCTGGAAGTGCTGGCCTTTTCGTGCAGCTTGTTGCTCAGCTTCGTGATGACGGGCGTCGAGCGCAACCACCGCCAGCGTCGCCCGCATCACCCGATGCTGGTCCACGCCGGCTATGCCCTGGTCGGCCTGCTCGCCGCGTCGTCGCTGCTGCTGACCGGCTATGCCGCGGGATCGGCGCTCGGCTACGTCTGACGCGCCGCATGGGGTGGCGTTTGCGTCGCCCATCCCCTATCGGCACCGGCTGAAAACGCTTTTCCGATAGGTTTTAAGACATGGGTTTCCGCTGCGGCATCGTCGGCCTGCCGAACGTCGGCAAGTCGACGCTCTTCAACGCGCTCACCGAGACGGCCGCCGCGCAGGCCGCCAATTATCCGTTCTGCACGATCGAGCCGAACGTCGGCAACGTCGCCGTCCCCGATCCGCGGCTGTCGAAGCTCGCCGAGATCGCCGGCTCCGCCAAGATCATCGAAACGCAGCTGGGCTTCGTCGACATCGCCGGCCTGGTCCGCGGCGCGTCGAAGGGCGAAGGCTTGGGCAACCAGTTCCTCGGCAATATTCGCGAGGTGGACGCGATCGTCCACGTCCTGCGCTGCTTCGAGAATGACGACATCCAGCACGTCGACAACAAGGTCGATCCGATCGCGGACGCCGAGACGGTCGAGACCGAGCTGATGCTCGCCGACCTGGAAAGCCTCGAAAAGCGCGTGCCCAACCTCGCCAAGAAAGCGACGCAGGGCGACAAGGAAGCGAAAGTCGCGGCGTCGGTGCTCGGCCAGGCGCTCGAGCTGCTACGCGACGGCAAGCCCGCGCGTCTGACCGTTCCCAAGGACGTCGAGGAAGCGCGCGTCTTCGCGCAATCGCAGCTGATCACCGCCAAGCCGGTGCTGTACGTCTGCAACGTCAACGAGGAGGACGCCGCCAACGGTAACGCGCTGTCGGCCAAGGTGTTCGAGAAAGCCAAGGCGGAAGGCGCGCAGGCGGTCGTCGTCTCGGCCGCGATCGAGGCCGACATCGCGACGATGCCGGTCGAGGACCGCGCCGAATTCCTCGCCGAATTGGGACTGGAGGAAACCGGCCTCGCCCGCGTCATCCGCGCCGGATACGATCTGCTCAACCTGCTGACGTTCTTCACCGTCGGCCCGAAGGAAGCGCGCGCCTGGACGACGCATGTCGGCGCCAGGGCACCGCAGGCGGCGGGCGAGATCCACACCGACTTCGAACGCGGCTTCATCCGCGCAGAAACGATCGCCTATGAGGATTACGTCCAGTTCAAGGGCGAAGCCGGCGCGCGCGACAACGGCAAGCTGCGGTCGGAAGGCAAGGACTATGTCGTCAAGGATGGCGACGTGATGCTGTTTCGCTTCAACGTCTGACGCGACACCGGCGACCGGTTCGGGTTGACCGCAGCGATCGGCGGTGCGACGAACCGTTCGTCTTGCGGGGGAGAGAGCAAAGGTGTACGATCCGGCTATGACGCTTCGCCATCTTCTCGCTGCTGCCGCCCTGTTCGCCGCACCCGCGGTGCAGGCGGCCGACCCGTCGCCCTCCGCCCAGACCGCCGACACCAGCCCGCGTGCCGAAAGCAGTCCGCGCGCCGCACTGCCGCGCAAGGTGGAGCGCAAACAGTCGGCGATCCCGACTCGCCCGCGCATTATCGACGCGCCCGGCGCTGCGTTGATGATGATCCCGGCGGCCTGGGACCCCGAACAGGCGACGATGTTCCGCCGCTGATCCGACGACGCCCGGCAAAGGGCGTCTAGAGATTGTCACATAGCTGAGGCACAAGCAGCGGATGCGTAAGCGTTTTCTGCTCCCTGCCGCCTGTCTTGCCGCCCTGTCGCTCGGCGCCTGTGCCGCCAACCTGCCCCCGGCCCTGCCCTCGGCGCCCGCCCTGGCCGCGCGCGAGAACCGTGCGCCGGTCACCATCCTGATCTCGATCGACGGCTTCCGTCCCGACTATCTCGACCGCGGCATCACGCCCAATCTGTCGCGGCTCGCGTCCGGCGGCGTGCGCGCCGCGATGCGGCCGTCCTTCCCGTCGAAGACGTTCCCCAACCACTGGGCGATCGTCACCGGCCTGCGCCCCGACCGCAACGGGATCGTGTCGAACAACATGGAGGATCCTGCGGGCAAGCGGGACAAATTCACGATGCAGACCGAGGATCCGTGGTGGTGGAATACCGCCCCGCCTCTCTGGGTCGACGCGGAGGCCGCTGGTATCCGGAGTGCAGCCATGTTCTGGCCCGGCGCGTCGGTCGCTTATGGTGGCGTCCGGGAAGACGAATGGCCCAACGACATTCACGGCGGCGTCCGCCCGAACGACTGGATTCCCTACGGCGAGGCGGTCGACGAATCGCAGCGGGTCGACACCATCATCGACTGGCTGCGCCGTCCGCAGCAGACGCGGCCGACCTTCCTGACGCTGTATTTCGAAGAGGTCGACAACGCCGGTCATCGCTATGGGCCTGCCGACCCGCGCACGAACGACGCCGTCCGGAAGGTCGATGGCGCGATCGGCTATCTGACGACCGAACTGGCAAAGCTGGGGCAGACGGCGAATATCGTCGTGGTCTCGGACCATGGCATGGCGCCGGTCACGGCCCAGCAGGTCATCCCGCTCGGCGATCTGGCATCGGACAAGGATGGCCGCGCGGTCGAGACCGGGGTCTTCGCCAGTTTCCAGCCGCTCCCCGGTCGGGAGGCGGCGCTGGCGGCCAGCCTGTCACGGCCACGCGCCCACGTGCAGTGCTGGCCGAAGGCGCGCATTCCGGCGCGATTCCACTACGGCGCCAATCCGCGCATCCCGGCGTGGTTCTGTCTTGCCGACCCCGGCTGGCGTATCCTGAGCAAGCCCGCCAGTCGGCCGACCGGGGGCGAACATGGCTATGACAATGACGCGCTCGACATGCGCGCGGTGTTCATCGCCAATGGTCCGGCCTTCGGCGCGGGTCGGACGTTGCCGGTATTCGATAATGTCGACGTCTATGCCCTCATCCGCCGCGTGATCGGCCTGCCGCCCGCCAGCAACAAGGACGGCACGCTCGCCACGGTCGAGGCCGCGCTCCGCTAAGAGAGGACGAGAGACGCCGCCGTTCTGCGCTTACTCGACCTAATTGCGTCGATCGCGGCGGTTCTCGCGGCGTAGGTCCCGGCGGTCTTCACGATATTCGCGGCGATACTGCTGCCGATCCTCGCGGCGTTCGCGCAGATATTCCTGCGGTGACGCATTGCCACGGCGATACTCCTGCCAGTCGCTGCGGCGGTCGCGGTAATATGCGCGGTCGTCGGCGCGGCGATCGCGGGCATAGTCGTTCCAGTTGTCGCGGATCTGGCGTCGATCGCCGCGCCAATCGCGGCGGCGGCCCTCCCAATAGGTGCGCTGGCGGTCGTCCCAGCGGTACGGGCGGCGATACTGGTCGTACACATAATAGCCGGTACCGGGATAATAATAGTCCCCGTACCAGCCCCAATAGGGATTGCCGTAGGCGGCATACCCGCCATCGTAGAAGCCGCTGTCGTAATAGCCGCCATAGCCGGCCCCATAGCCGACGGCGACGCCCGAATAACCATAGCCAT
Source organism: Roseomonas aeriglobus (assembly GCA_016937575.1). Taxonomy (NCBI): domain Bacteria; kingdom Pseudomonadati; phylum Pseudomonadota; class Alphaproteobacteria; order Acetobacterales; family Roseomonadaceae; genus Muricoccus; species Muricoccus aeriglobus. The sequence continues at coordinate 2,276,695 of JAFHKN010000002.1, forward strand.
CGGTGCAGGCGGTGAGTGCCAGACCGCTAGCGGCGGCAAGCACGATCAGGGGCAGCTTCGCCATGGTGAACTCCCGGGTCATCATGAATGTCTGATGGCGGGAACGTGGTGCAGGGCGGCGGGGTTCCGTCGGGGTGCATGCGGGACTGGCGCGGCGCTCCTTCACGAGCCAAAGGGTATGCTCCAATGCAGGCCGGGAGCGTTGCCGGTCCACAGGCCTCGCTGGCCGATCGCACTACTGTCGCCGGACGACAGCGTAGCTCGAGGCCCCGCGTCGATCCGGCCAGCAACCGCAACGAGAAACGGGCGGCGCGTCCTTCGACGCACCGCCCGTTCGCTATCTCAGACACCGCCACGCCGTCGGACGAAGCCGCTTTGCGGCATCGCCGCCCGCCGTGGCGTCTCCTGCGATTGCTTCCGCAATCGCAGGGCGCCCGCTCAGTGCTTCTTGTCGCGCCAGACGCTCTTGTAGGCGCCCCAGGTCAGGAAGCAGAAGATCACCAGGAACAGCACCGATGCCCAGCCGGCCGCATGGCGGGTCTGGAGCTTCGGCTCGGCGGTCCAGGTCAGGAACGCCGCGACGTCGGTCGCCATCTGGTTGACCGTCGGCTGCGTGCCGTCGGTGTACTGGACCTGGCCGTTGCTGGTCAGCGGCGGGGCCATCGCCAGGTTGAGGTTGGCGAAATACGGGTTGTAGTGCAGCCCCTTCGGGGTCTTCGCGTCCGGGAACTTGCGCAACAGCTCCGCAGGCTGGTTCTGGTAACCGGTCAGCAGCGAATAGACATAGGCCGGGCCGTCATGCCGCGCCTTGGTCATCAGCGACAGATCCGGCGGCACCGCATTGTTGTTGGCGGCACGCGCGGCGATGTCGTTGGCGAAGGGCGCCGGAAAACGGTCCGATGCCAGGTTCTTGCGCGTCGCCATCTCCCCCGTTTCCGGGTTCGGGGCGGGCGTTTCGATCGCCCACTGCGATGCGATCGCCTTAACCTCGGCTTCCGAATATCCGATCTGCTGCAGATCGCGGAACGCGACCAGCTTCAGCGAATGGCACGCCGAGCAGACTTCCTTGTAGACCTGGAAGCCGCGCTGCAGCTGCTGGTTGTCGAACCGGCCGAACACGCCGTTCGAGGCGAGCTTCAGCTCCTTGGGGCCCTTGTGGAACTCGTGTTCCGCGGTGGGCTTTTCCGGCTCCTTGATGGCGCCGACGGTCGTCGAGATGAACCCGACGAACGCCATCACCGCAAAGGCGAGACCGACGAGACCGCCGATGATGCGAACCATGATGTCTCTCGTCCCTTATTCGGCCGGCGCGATCGCGCCGCCGCTCATCGCGGTCTTGGTGGGTGCGGTGCCGCCACGCTTGGCCAGCACCGCCTCGGTGATCGAGTTGGGCAGCGGGCGCGGACGCTCCATCGCCGACACGATCGGCAGGATCACCAGGAAGTGGAGGAAGTAATAGGCCGATGCGATCTGGCCCATGATGATGTTGCGCGCGATCGGTTCCGCACCGCCGACATAGCCCAGGATCAGCACGTCGACGAGCAGCGCGACCAGGAACCAGCGGTAGACCGGCCGGTAATTGGCCGAGCGCACCGGCGAGGTGTCGAGCCACGGCAGGAAGAACAGCAGCAGGATCGAGCCGAACATCGCGAGCACGCCCCACAGCTTGGCGGGCATGATGAAGTCGATCGTGAACGACTTCAGGATCGCGTAGAACGGCAGGAAGTACCATTCCGGAACGATGTGCGCCGGCGTCGAGAGCGGGTTGGCCTGGATGTAGTTGTCCGGGTGGCCCAGCAGGTTCGGCGCGAAGAAGATCAGCGTCGCGAAGATCAGCAGGAACACGCCCAGGCCGAAGCCGTCCTTCGCCGTGTAATAGGGGTGGAACGGCACCGTGTCCTGTTCGTCCTTCACTTCGACGCCGGTCGGGTTCGACGACCCGGGAATGTGCAGCGCCCAGATGTGGAGGATGACGACGCCCGCGATCACGAACGGCAGCAGATAGTGCAGCGAGAAGAAACGGTTCAGCGCCGCTGCGTCCGGAGCGTAACCGCCCAGCAGCCAGATGCGGATCGTCTCACCCACCAGCGGGATCGCCGAGAAGAAGCCGGTGATGACCTGCGCGCCCCAGAAGCTCATCTGGCCCCACGGCAGCACATAGCCCATGAAGGCGGTCGCCATCATCAGCAGGAAGATCACGACACCCAGCAGCCACACCATTTCGCGCGGCGGCTTGTACGAGCCGTAATAGAGGCCACGGCCGATGTGGATGTACACGACCGCCAGGAACATCGATGCGCCGTTGGCGTGCGCATAGCGCAGGAACCAGCCGGCATTGACGTCGCGCATGATCGATTCGACCGAATTGAACGCGGTGTTCGCGTCGGTCGAGAAGTGCATCGCCAGCACGATACCGGTGACGATCTGGATCGCCAGTGCGGCACCGGCGAGCACGCCGAAGTTCCAGAAATAGTTGAGGTTGCGCGGCACCGGGTAACCGGCGCCCACGGCGTTGTAGACGAAGCGCGGCAACGGCAGCCGGTCGTCCAGCCACTTCATCAGCGGCGCCTTCGGCTCGTAATGCTTGGCCCAGGGAAAGCTCATTGTCTGTCTCTCGTCCCTATCAGCCGACCGTCACGACGGTGTCGGAGGTGAATTCATAGTCGGGCACGACCAGGTTGGTCGGCGCCGGACCCTGGCGGATACGCCCCGCGGTGTCGTAGGCCGAGCCGTGGCACGGGCAGAAATAGCCGCCGAACGGCCCCTTGTTCTCGCCCTCGCCCGCGCCCAGCGGCACGCAGCCGAGATGCGTGCAGACGCCCAGCGTGATCAGCCAGTTGGTCTTGCCCGCCTTGGTGCGCTGCTCCAGCGTCTGCGGATCGCGCAGCGAGGACACCGGAACCGCGTCGGCCTCCTCGATCTCCTTCGGCGTCAGGTTGCGCACGAACAGCGGCTGCTTGCGGAACGTCGTCTTGATCGCCTGCCCCGGCTGGATCGCCGAGATGTCGACTTCGGTGCTCGACGCGGCAAGCACGTCGGCCGACGGGTTCATCTGGTTGATCAGCGGCAGCGCGATCACGCCGACGCCGACGCCGGCGAAAGCGACCGCGCCGATCTGCAGATAGTCACGGCGGCGGGGATCCTGCGGACCCTCTGCGATCGCCTCGTGGTCAGTTGCCATGCACTAGCCCTTGCACTTCGAATCTTGCCGGCACCGCGGATGGGCGCCGATACGCGGGAATCATTGTGGCATAGCCGCAATGCACCCCCGGTTGCCCCCGGTGGTTGGCTCGCCTGATAAACAGGCCCCACCCGCTTTGCCAACAGCAATTTGCGCGAGCGCTTGCACAGCGCTACCCGGCCACCCATGCGCGTTGCCCTGTACCAGCCCGATATCGCCGGAAACGTCGGCGCCGTGATGCGGACCTGCGCCTGCCTGGGCGTCGCGCTCGACCTGATCGAGCCGATGGGCTTCCAGTGGGACGACAAGCGCGTGGCGCGCGCGGCGATGGACTATATCGACCATGTCTCGGTCACGCGTCACGCGGACTGGGACACGTTCCAGGCCCAGGCGGCCGGCCGGCTGGTCCTGCTGACGACGCGCGGCGCGACCCCGCTCCACGACTTCGCCTTCGAGAATGAGGACGTCCTGCTCTTCGGCCGCGAGAGCGCCGGCGTGCCGGAAGAGGTCCACGCCCGCGCCGACGCCCGCGTCGTCATTCCCATGGCCCCACCGCTCCGGTCGCTCAACCTCAGCGTCTCGGCCGCGATCGTGCTGGCGGAGGGGTTGCGGCAGACGGGGGGATGGCCGGGGTAAATGTCCGCTATTGGGCGAAAGCCGACGTTTAGTTTTTCGATCACGCGAAGCGTCTCGCGAGGAAGTACGCGGTGAGCATATTGCAGGGCAAACTTAAAAGCGCGAGCAATCCAAGTCCGACCATTATGAACCCGTGAGGGTCGGGGTTCCAAAGTTCAACGTACACGATCACGGCGATAAGAAACGCGGGAAAGGCCGCTGCGCTAAGGAGCCACAACGCTATCGCCCTAACTTTCAACGCTCGAAGGCAGAAGAAAGTCCACGTAGTCACAAACGCTGATGCTGTAAGAGCAATCGCGAGGATCGGGATATCTGACAGGTTTATCACGCCAAGGACGATACCCGGCTTTAGGGCTCAAACCCAATCAGCAGGTTGAGGCGAAGCGGCTTTCCTGATTCACTGTGATGGTGGATCACGGGAGGCTGGGCGTGGCGCTATTCTGGTTATCGGACGAAGCATGGGCGACGATCGAGTCGCACCTGCCCAAGAACCAGCCCGGGGCCCGGCGGATGGACGACCGGCGGGTGATCTCCGGCATCCTGCATGTGCTGAAGGTCGGCTGCCGCTGGTGCGATTGCCCGGCATAATACGGGCCGTCGACGACGGTCTACAACCGGTTCAACCGCTGGTCGCACCGGGGCTTCTGGCTCAAGCTGCTCGACGCTCTGGTGGATGCCGGCGCGGTGACGAGAAGCACCGCCATCGACAGCACCTATGTGAAGGCACAACGGGCGGCGTTCGGCGCAAAAGGGGGCGTTCGGCGCAGGCGATCGGCCGCTCACGCGGCGGGTGGACCACCAAGGTCCATGCGCTCACCGACGTCATCGGCCGTCCCTATGCGCTGATGCTGACACCCGGCAACGTCAGCGACGTGAAGGCCGCGCCCGCCCTCCTCGAGCGCGCCGGGCGCATGCGCTACCTGCTCGGCGACAAAGGCTACGATGCCGATCAGCTCCGCCGCCTGGCCCGCGATGCCGGTGCCATCCCGGTCATCCCCGGCCGGCGCAATCGCAAGCGCACCGTCCGCTACGACAAGCAACGCTACGCCGGTCGCCACCTCATCGAGAACGCCTTCTGCCGCCTCAAGGACTTCCGCCGTGTCGCCACCCGCTACGACAAACTCGCTGCCAACTTCCTCTCTGGTGTGGCCCTCGCTACCGCAGTCGCGTTCTGGCTATGACGGCGTTGAAAAGTGAAGGCAGATCATGACCGAAGATGAAGCCACGTCAGGCCCGTATCTGCCGCCTGGAACTCCCGTCCGCTATGGCGGTCTTGAGCAAGGTGGCCCGGAATACGGGGTCGTTGTCCATTGCTGGCTCGACGACGAAATCAACGCCTACTACTGCTATGTCGCCTTCTTCGGCAACCAGGAGCCAGCGGGAAAGCCTCCCGAAAAGCCGTACATCCTACGCTATGCCTCGACGTCACTGACGGTTAGCCGCTGATCGGGTGATTGAGTCTGGACCCTAAATCACTAATTCCGGAATGAGGTTGCAAGCGGACGACGCCCTGAGACAATCCGTCCCATCGACTTGCCCCCTCGCCCTCCGCTAAACGCGCCCCCATGCAGCCGTTAGACGCCGAACAGACCCAAGCTCGTCAGTGGTTCGAGCACCTCCGCGACCTGATCTGCGCCGAGTTCGAGGCGATCGAGCGCGAGGCCGGGTCGGACGCCGGGTTCGACTATACGCCGTGGGACCGCGCCGATCCGTCGGGGGCGCCCGGCGGTGGCGGCGTGCGGGGCGTCATGAAGGGCCGGGTGTTCGAGAAGGTCGGGGTCAACGTCTCGACCGTCGGCGGCACGTTCGAGGGCGAGTTCGCCAAGTCGATCCACGGCGCGGCAGAAAATCCGCAGTTCTTTGCGACCGGCATCAGCCTGGTCGCGCATATGGCGAACCCGCATGTGCCCGCGGTGCACATGAACACGCGCTTCCTGGTCACGACCAAACGCTGGTTCGGCGGCGGCGCCGACCTCAACCCGCCGCTGCCCGAGCCCCACGACACGCAGGACTTCCACGCCGAGCTGAAGGCCGCCTGCGACGCCCACGGCGCCGACTATTACGACCGTTACTCGCAATGGGCGGAAGAGTATTTCCGCATCCCCCACCGCGGCGTGAACCGCGGGGTCGGCGGCATCTTCTACGATCATCTGGAAGGCGACTTCGCCGCGAACTTAGCGTTTACGCAGGACGTCGGCCGAGCGTTTCTAAACGCTTACCCACGGATCGTGCGACGGCGGATGAACGATGCCTGGACCCCGGAGGACGAGGCGGCGATGCTTCAGTGGCGGGGGCGCTATGCCGAATTCAACCTGGTCTACGACCGCGGCACGCTGTTCGGCCTGAAGACCGGCGGCAACATCGACGCGATCCTGATGAGCCTGCCGCCGCGCGCGACATGGCCCTGATCCCGGTCGCTAACGCGCAGGTGGCGACGATCGTCACCTCGCTGGACATGCGCGAACGCCCCCGCCCCCGCCCGCTCCCCGATTCGCGGCTGCGGCTGGTGCGGTGGAAGGCGCCCGCGCTCGCCACCTATCGCGCGTTGTTCCGCCGCATCGGCGGGCCGTGGCTGTGGTTCTCGCGGCTGGTGATGGACGATGCGGCGCTGGAGCGAATCGTCCATGACCCGAAGGTCGAGGTCTATGCCGTGCTCGACCCCGCCGGAATCGAGGTCGGGATGCTCGAGCTCGATTTCCGCGAAGGCGGCACGTGCGAGCTATCCTATGTCGGACTGATCCCCGAACTGGCGGGACAGGGGCACGGCCGCTGGCTGATGGCGCATGCGCTGCAGCGCGCCTGGGCGCCGGGGGTCGCGCGGGTCTGGGTCCACACCTGCACGCTCGACCATCCGAAGGCGCTGGGATTCTATCGGGCCAGCGGGTTCGCGCCTTACAAGCGCACGGTCGAGACGTTCGACGACCCGCGCGCGACCGGCATCCTGCCGATAGATGCCGCGCCGCATGTGCCGTATCTGGTAGGATAGATTTACCCTAACCCCCTCCCCTTCAGGGAAGGGGTGAAAGGGATTTACCGTGCCAGCCGCCGATACAGCGCCACCTGGACCAGTGCGAGCACCAGGGCGCCGGCCGCAGTGACGGCGCAGCCCAGACCGGCGGCGATCGCCACGACCACCGGGTTGCCGCCACCGACCCCCGCGAGCGACAGCGCCACGCTGCCGAGCAAGCCGGGGATCAGGAACACCGATGCGTAGATCGCCGCCAGAATCCAGCCACGGTCTGCTGTCAGCGTCCAGCTGCGCGCGATCGCGGCGACGGCGCCGACCGGCGCTTCGGCGACGATCACCGGTCCCATCAGCATCGTGCGACCGTAGATGTAGAAGATCGGTCCGGCGGCGATGACCAGCAGCATCGGCACCGCCAACGCGAGTGTCATGAACCCCGCCATCGGCACCGAGACGAGGATCGTGGCAAGCAGATAGCGCGGCAACAGCAGGAGGGCCCGCCCGAACGCGCCGCTCAACGCGACCGGTTCACGGTTGAGGTAGAGGGCGAACACCGTGAGCGATCCGAACAGCGCGATCAGCGGCGACGCGAGATACCATCCGCCATAGCTCGCCGCCCATGTCTGGATCGCGTCGCCCCACGCGCGCATCGCGGCTTCGTCGCGCCCGTCGGGCAGGGGCGGCAGCGCCGGCAGCAGCAGTTGCGCAGCGAAGGGCCCGAGGAAGAACGCCAGCCCGGCAAGCGGCATCAACAGCCCGCCGTCGCGCCGCCACGCCGCCTGCGCATCGCTGAAGGGAGCGGAAAAGAAGCCGATCACGGCAGCGGGTCGTCCCGCAACGGCCGGACGGCCGTATCGGCGGCGACCGCCGGACGACCGGCCGCGCCGACGATCGCGACATAAAGGCGCGCGCAGAATATGGTCGCCAGCACCGTGAATACCGCGGACACCGCCGCTGTTGCGATGGCGGTTGCCACGCCGGTCAGCGTAATCGGGCCGGTGCCGCTGTCGAACAGCCGCAGGACCGTACCGAATACCGTCTGTACGGCCAGAACCGAGACGAGCGCGACGATCCCGTAGAGCAGAAGGACACCGACGAGCCGCCAGGTCAGCCCGCGCGTCAGGCGGAAGGCATAGGGGATCGCCCCCGCCCCGCGACGCTCCTCGACGATCACCGCGCTCAATGGCGCCAGCCGCGCGCCCAGGAACAGGATCGCGATGATCGCGACCAGACCGTAGAGCGTCGCAATCCCGACATAGGTGCCGTTCAGCCGCTCCACCACGACCTGCCCGGTCGCCATCGCATTTGCATCGATTCCGCCCAGCACCACCAGCACCACGGCCGGCAGCATCAGCAGCGTCGCCGCAAGGCCGATCAGGAAGAAGGCGCCGATCGCCGGCAGCAGCCGCTTGGTGGCGAGGCCGGCCACGTCGCCGGTCGTGCGGCGCAGGTCGACCGCCGCGGCGATGATCGCCAGCTGCGCCCACAGCGACAGCAACGACGCGAACAGCGAAACCAGGCTCAGGCCCATCTTCGCGCCCGGCGCGGCCGCCTCACGCAGCCCCTCCAGGCTGGTCGTCACGCAGGACGGCAGGAAAATACCCAGGATCGCAATCGGGAGGATCACCGACAGTCGATCGCTCAGCGTCTCGACCGTGCGATCCCACACATATCCCATCTTCACCATCGCGCATGTCCCCTTCGTCGCACCGGACCGACGCGGCGCTTAGCGTATAGCGCGGGCGCTTGCCAATCGCACCGCACGCTCGCATCTGAGCGCGATCATGGCCGACCTTCCCGACGATATCGAATGGCGTGTCAGCGCCGCGCCCGTCCCTTATGACGTCGCGCTGGCCGATATGGAGGCACGCAACCTGGCGGTGCAGGCAGGCGAGGCGCGCGAGCTCGTCTGGCTGCTCGAACACCCCCCACTCTATACCGCGGGCACCAGCGCCGACGTCGCCGAGCTGATCGACCCGCGCTTTCCCGTGCACGCTACCGGACGCGGCGGACGCTATACCTATCACGGGCCGGGGCAGCGGATCGGCTATCTGGTGCTCGATCTGGCCAAGCGCGGCAAGGACGTGCGCTGCTTCGTCCATGCGCTGGAAGGCTGGGTGATCGATGCACTGGCCCAGATCGGGATCGACGCCTTTCGGGCCGAGGGCCGGATCGGCATCTGGACCCATGATCCCCACCGCGGCGAGGCGAAGATCGGCGCGATCGGGGTGCGGGTGAAGCGCTGGGTGACGATGCACGGCTTTTCGGTGAACCTGTCGCCCGACCTGTCGCACTTCGGCGGGATCGTGCCGTGCGGCATTGCCGACTATGGCGTGACCAGCGCCCAGGCGCTCGGTCGGGACGCATCCTACGCAACTTTCGACGCGGCGCTGGCGTTTTCTGCGCAGCCGTTTCTGAACGCCCTGTCTTGTCCTACGAAAATCGAGGCTTGAGGGTCACGGGCTGTTTGACTAATGTCCACCCCGATTTGGGTATTACAAGGCGTAGAGCCGGCCCTGATCGCCTTATCTAGGGAGCTTCCACAATGCGTGCACTTCTCACCAAGGCCCTGACCGGCTCGATGATCGCCGGCGCGGCGCTGCTCGTTTCGGCGTGCGGTGGTTCGACCACCAACACCACCGAGAACACCGTGATCACCGACCTGAACGCGACCGACGCGACGATGGACGGCACGATGTCGGACAACATGACCCCGGTCGACGGCGCCATGGGCAACGACATGATGATGTCGAACGACACCATGATGGCGAACGACACCATGATGTCGAACACCACGACGACCACGAACGCGATGTAATCATCGCGTCGCGGCGGGACGCGGGGCCACGGCTCCGCCTCCATCGTGACAGAGACAAGGGCCGCCCGGCACGTCCGGGCGGCCCTTTTCTTTTGTGCCGGGACCGGGGGGTGCCGTGGCCGGCGCCCTCTTACTTCCCCCCCTTCCACCGCTCGTGCCGGGCGGCATCGGACGACATGCGGCACGCCCCGCCCGCTCGACCGCAACTGAGACACCCGCCGTCACGACGCCCCTCCCGAAAGGATCGTTCTCCATCCGTAACCGGATTCGGTTCGTCGCAACCTGTTGCCCCGCCACCCCGAACCCCACAGAAACCGCTTGGGCGCGGGCAGGATTATGCTTAATGAATCCGCGGCTTCGACGGGCTGTATCGTCGACGGCAAGAGGGTGATGATGACGTTGCGTATCCTGACGATGGTCGCGGCCGCAGGTTTGGCGGTTGCGGCGGCAGCCCCGGCGCGGGCGCAGTTCTTCTTCCAGTCGCCGGACTTGCGCGGCCAGCCGGTCGACGGCACCGAACCCGGAATGGTCGGCCAGGCCCTGCCCGGCGCGACGCCCGAGGAACTGAAGGCGGCGCTCGCCTGGAATCTGCGCGCGGCGCTCAACGTCGCGGCGCTACAGTGCCAGTTCGCGCCGCAGCTGCTGACGCTGCCCAACTACAACAAGCTGATCAAGGATCACGAGGCGGAGCTCGCCAGCCAATATGCCGTGCTCGGCAAATACTTCGTCCGCGTCAACAAGACGCCGAAGGCCGGGCAGACCGAGCTCGATAAGTTCGGCACCCGCGTCTATTCCGGATTCTCCACGGTCGGTGCACAGCTGACCTTCTGCCAGACCGCAGGCGAGATCGCGCACATGGCGGTCTTCACTCCACGCGGCAGCTTCACCACGCTCGCGCAGGAACGCCTCCGCCAGCTGCGCAACAGCCTGGTGCTGGCCGGCGAACAGCGCTTCCCCTGGGGCTTCAACCCGCCGCCCGCCCCCCGCCTGCCGCGGTTCGAGGACGTTTGCTGGCGCAAGGAACAGTGGAACGTGAAGACCTGCGGGGCCTACGTCTCGCCCTTCGCCTGAGCCGATGGACACCCCCCGTGCTCCGGCCTTCGCCGGGGCACGGCGCCCTCGTACTCTAGCGCAATCCCAGCGTCTTATGGGTCTGCAGCGACAGGCGCCATTTCGGCCGCGCCATCGCGAAATCGACCGCAGCCTGCAGGTTCGCCGCCCCGCGCGCGTCGTCCATCGGCTGGACGAGGAAATGGCCGAACGCCCACCCCTCCATCGCATCGACGTCGCTACCCGGCTGCGGCCAGACCAGCTTCAGCTCGTCGCCGGACCGCTGGACGACGTCGCTCCCCGCCTTCGGGCTGATGCAGACCCAGTCGATCCCCGGATGTGCGGGCAAGGTCCCGTTGCTTTCCACCGCGATCTCGAACCCCTCGGCGTGCAGGGCGTCGACGATCGCATCGTCGATCTGAAGCATCGGCTCGCCGCCGGTCAGCACGACGAAGCGGCGGTCGCGCCCCGCCCCCCAATGCCGCCCGACCGCCGCGGCCAACGCCGCCGCATCGGCGAACTTGCCGCCGCCCAGTCCATCGGTGCCGACGAAATCCGTATCGCAGAATTTGCAGACCGCTGTCGCCCGGTCCTGCTCGCGGCCGGACCACAGGTTGCAGCCGGCAAATCGCACGAAGACCGCGCGCCGGCCTGCATTCACGCCTTCGCCCTGCAGCGTGAGGAAGATTTCCTTGACCGCGTAGCTCACCCCCCGCGTCCTCAACGCTGGACGGCGTAGACCGTGGGGTCAGGCAGGCCGGCGTCGATGAAGCCCTTCGATCGCAGGCGGCAACTGTCGCACAGGCCGCAGTGCACCCCGCCCGGCGCCGGATCGTAGCACGACCAGCTGATGCCGGCATCGAGCCCCAGTCGTGCCGCTTCGACCACGATCTCGGCCTTGGTCATGTTCTGGAGCGGCGCGCGGATCCGGAACGGCGCACCCTCGACACCCGCCTTGGTCGCCAGTTCGGCCAGTTGCTCGAACGCGGCGATGAATTCGGGGCGGCAGTCGGGATAGCCCGAATAGTCGAGCGCATTGACCCCGATATACAGGTCGCGCGCGCCGATCGCTTCGGCCCAGCCGAGCGCGAGGCTGAGGAAGATGGTGTTGCGCGCGGGCACGTAGGTGACGGGGATGCCCTCGCCCACCCCGCCCTTCGGCACGTCGATGTCCGCGGTCAGCGCCGATCCGCCGAACGCCGACAGGTCGAGCGGCAGGACGACGTGGCGCTCGGCACCGAGCGATGCGGCGATGCGGCGGGCCGCGGCGAGTTCGATCTGGTGACGCTGATTATAGTCGATCGACAGGGCGAACAGGCGGTGACCGTCCTCACGCGCACGCGCGGCGGAAACCATCGAGTCCAGGCCGCCGGAAATCAGGGCGACCGCAACGGTGTCTGAAGATGTCATGATCCCCGCCCGCTACGCTTTTCGCCCGCCGATCGCAATGCGCCAACGACGAAAGGGCCGCCCGAAGGCGGCCCAGTCAGTCTGTCAGCTAGGGAGCTGCGTGCCAAACCCGGCACATGCTCCTTCTAGACTGATGTTGGTTAAGGTCATGTGAACGGGCGTGTTTTCGACGAAATGCCGATGGGCGTCACGCCGCGTCGCGGGCCAGGAAGCCGTCGGCGGCGTGTCGCAACCCGGCCAATGTCGTATCGATCCGGTTCACGTCGTCACCCAAACGCTCAATATCGGTCGCGACGCTTTCGGTGTTGCTGCGGATCGCGGCGATCGTCGCCGACATCGAATCCGCAGCGAGTGCGGTTTCGTCCACCGAAGCCGTAATCGCCGTCACCGTCATTGCCTGCGTTTCCATTGCCGAGCGAATGCGCTCGGCGGAATTCAGCAGCTCGACGACGGTCGACTGGATGCCGGCGTTGGTATCGACGGTGACGCGGGTTGCGGACTGGATGGCGGCGATCTTGGCGGCGATGTCGTCCGTTGCGCGGGCGGTCTGGTTGGCGAGGCTCTTCACCTCCTGCGCGACGACCGCAAAGCCGCGACCGGCATCACCCGCGCGGGCGGCCTCGATCGTGGCATTGAGCGCCAGCAGGTTGGTCTGGCCCGCGATATCGCGGATCAACCCCAGGATCGATTCGATCGACTTGGCATGATCGGACAGCGCCTCGCTCATCCCCACCGCCTCGCTTGCCTGGTCGGAGGCTAGGGCTGCGACTTCGGTCGCCGCTGCGACTTCCAGGCGCGCATCCTCGATCGCGCGAATCAGGCCCGCCGCGGTCTGCGCGGCTTCGCGCATCGCGATCGCCGACTCCTCGGCCGCCGCCGCCACCTCGCTCGTCTTGCCCAGCATGCCGCGCGTGGCGTGCGACGTCGCGCCGGCCTGGGCACGGACCTCCCTGCCCTGCACCGCCGCCTCTTCGATCAACGTCGAGATCGAAGCGCGGAACTTGCCCGCCCGTTCGCCGCGGGCATCCTCGACATGCCGGCTTTGCAGGTCATGGATGTGCGAGGACAGCATGGTCACCTCGAGCGATGCCATACGCAGCACGATGCCCGACAATCTGTGCAACCGCGCGGCGTCGTCACCGACGCGGTCGGCGATGACGTCGATGGTCGCCGAATGCGCAAACGCCAGCGCCGCGAATTGCGCGGACAAAGGGGCGCCCGCGGCCACCGCGCGCTCGATATGCTTGCAACCGATCTCGACCCAGGCCGGATCGGCGACCTGGGCATATTTGGCCTGGATGTACACGACACTTTCGCGCTTCAGCGCGGCCAGCGTCGCCGGGTCGATCCGCGACACGATCGCAGTGTTGGCAGAGAGCGCCAGATAATGCTGCCAATGGGTATCGACGTTCTCCTCTTCCCGCCCGGCGATCGCCGCGGCGACCGCGGCGCAGCCGGCGCGCAGATCGCCGTCCCAATCATATTGGTCGAGCAGAGCGTCGATGTCCCGGAACGTCGCCATCGGATCCTACGCCGCGACTTTGGTCACGAACGCGCCGGTGTTGCCGCGGAGCGCATCGAGCTGCCCTTCAAGCGTGATGAAACCGGCGCCGACGCGGTCGATGTCGGCCGCGACGGTTTCGGTATCCGAACGGATCGCCGCAATCGTCGCCGACATCGAATCGGCGGCAAGCGCGGTTTCGTCGACCGATGCGGTGATCGCGGTGACCGTCGTCGCCTGCGCTTCCATGGCGTGACGGATGCGATCCGCCGAATCCTGCACCTCGACGACCGTTGCCTTGATGCTGGCGTTGGTTTCCACGGTGACGCGGGTCGCCGACTGGATCGCGGCGATCTTCGCGGCAATGTCGTCGGTCGCGCGGGCGGTCTGGTTGGCGAGGCTCTTCACCTCCTGCGCGACGACCGCGAAGCCGCGACCGGCATCACCCGCACGGGCGGCCTCGATCGTGGCGTTGAGCGCAAGCAGGTTGGTCTGGCCGGCGATGTCACGGATCAGCCCCAGAATCGATTCGATCGACTTGGCATGGTCGGACAGCGCCTCGCTCATCCCCACCGCCTCGCTCGCCTGGCTCGACGCGCGGGTCGCGACTTCGGCAGCGGTCTCGACTTCCAGCCGGGCGTCCTCGATCGCGCGGATCAGACCCGCTGCAGTCTGCGCCGCCTCGCGCATCGCGACCGCAGATTGTTCGGCGGCGGCGGCCACTTCGCTGGTCTTGCCCAGCATGCCGCGGGTCGCCAGCGACGTCGCGCCGGCCTGCGATCGCAGCGAGATGCCGGTCTGCGACGCCTGTTCGACCGTCGTCGCGATCTTTTCGCGGAAATCCGTCGCCAGCCGGTCACGCGTCGCGCGTTCGTCATGCAGTTGCAGCATGCGGTACATCGACCCGGTGATGTCACCCTCGAGGCTGGTCAGCCGCATCAGCGCGTCGATCATGCCCGCCAGCGCGGCATCGTCGGCCGGGATTTTGCGCAGCACGATTTCCAGCGCGACACGGTCGCTGGCGCAGATCATGGAACGGAGCGCGGTCGGATCGACCTGGCTCTTGTAGGCCGCCGTAACCGAGCGCTCGATCGATTCGAGCCAGCGCGTCCCGCCGGTGTCGAGGAAGCGGTCGCGCAGGAATGCCGCGCCCAGTGCGATCATCTTGCGGCATTCGTGCGGCGCCCATTCGCGCTGGTCGCCGAAATGCGTCAGCCACTGGCGCCAATAGGCGTCGGAGACGGCGTCGATCTCGGGCTCGATCACGGCCCAGACGGCGCGGCACGTCTCGGTCACGGCCGTATCGAATCCGAAGACGCGCAGGCGGTGGTCGAGGTCGATCTGTGCGGCAAGACTGCGCGGCGGCGGCGGCGTTTCGTTCACATCGGTCTCCGTCGTGGCGGCGCGCGGCCGCCCGTGGTTCGATTGGAACGCTAGCGGGCGAAGGTTAAACGCCCGTTAGTGTCCGCGCGATTCGACCGGATTCGACGTGCAGCCGGGTCGCTCCCTGCGGCAGGCTGGCGAACAGGGTGGATTCGGTCCCCGTCATCCAGACCTGGCCGATGCCTGACAGCGCCTCGAACAGCGCGGCACGGCGCTGCGGATCGAGGTGCGCGGCGACTTCATCGAGCAACAGGACCGGCGCGCGTCCGGTGCGATCGGCGACCAGCGCGGCATGGGCCAGAACGATGCCGAACAGCAGCGCCTTCTGCTCGCCCGTCGAACTGATCGCCGCCGTCTGCCCCTTGTCGAGGTGAGTGACGATCAGATCGCTGCGGTGCGGCCCGATCAGGGTTCGCCCGGCCGCGGCATCGCGGCGACGCCCCTCTCCCAGTCGGCGGGCAAGGTCGTCCTCCTCCCCGCCATCGATCGCCAGCCCGGCCCGCGCGAAGCCGCCCGGTGCGTCGGCCAGCCGCGCATTGAGTGCATCGACCGTCGTTCGCCGGGCATTGACGATGGCCGCGCCGTGTTCGGCCATTGCCGCCTCCAGCGCCGTCAGCCAGTCGGGATCGGCGGGTACTTCGTCGGCCAACAGCCGGTTGCGCTGGCGCATCGCCGCTTCATAGCGCGCAGAGTGATGGGCATGCGCCGGCGCCAGAGCCAGCACCAGCCGGTCGAGGAACCGGCGACGCTCGGACGCCGGTTCGACGAACAGCCGGTCCATCGCCGGGGTCAGCCAAAGGATACTGATCCGCTCGGCCAGCGCCGTCGCGGTGGCAGCGGCGCCATTGATCCGCACGATCCGCCGCTCGGGCGCGGACGCGAGCGTGCCCGTCGCAATCTCGTCACCGCTCGCCAATGTCGCTGCGACGCCGAAGCCGCCGCTGCCGTCGACGCGCGCGATCGCCGACAACGCCGCCCGTCGCAACCCGCGACCGGGCGCGAGCAGCGATACCGCCTCCAGCACATTCGTCTTCCCCGCGCCATTGTCGCCCGCCAGCACGACGAACCCCGGCGTGGCATCGATCGTCGTCGCGGCGTGGTTGCGATAATCGGTGAGGATCAGGCGGGAGAGCATGGAATGCCCGTATCTAGCGCCCATCTGGAAGCACGGACAGCGACTTCCCATCTGTTACGCCTGAGGAACAAAGGGGTGGATATGCTGGAGACGATCGTCGCGTTGGCGCTCATCTGGGGGGCGGTGGCGCTGGCCGGTGACACGCCGACGGGTCGGACGCTGCGGCGAGCGTTCGTCGAGTGGCCGGCCGTTCGGCTGTCACGGATCACACGCGGTCATGTCGCGCTGGCGGTCGTCCTGTTCGGCGGGACCGGTCTGATCGTCGCGGTCCTGGGGCACGAAGCCGCGCGCTTCCTGGCGATGGGCCTGCCGGAGCTGGCGAGCTGGGTGACGATGTTCGAAGTGACCGCCTATCTCGACGCGGCGATTGCGGTCGTCACGGCAGTATCTGCCACGCGCATCGCCGGACTGAAAAGCTGGCTACGCACCCTCCCTAGCATCCGTCGCCCGCGGGATCGCGCGCCCCGGTGCCCGCGGACGGCGCAGGCGATCCGCAAGCCCGCGAACGACGACGAGCCGGGATGGGCGCTGGCGGCCTAAAGCATTCCTCCTCAGCCAAGGGGAGGTGGCAGGCCGCAGGCCTGACGGAGGGGTGTCACCTGTCCGGATAGCGGGACACCCCTCCGACGCGCTGGCGCGCCACCTCCCCTTGCAGGGGAGGATTGCGGTTTCAAATCGCCTGTACGCCCTTCGCCGCCAGCATTGCCTGCGCCTTGTGATACAGCACCGGCTCGGCGATCCCCAGCCGCTGCCGCGCGCTGTCCAGCGGCTCGGTGAGCAAGGTCACATAATCCTCGCCCGACAGCCACTTGGCCCGCTTGCCATGGCGGTATCCTTCCCACACCGCCCGCAGCACCGCGGTGCTCTTCGTCATCGACAGGCTTTTGAGCGCGCCCATGGTCGCGATCGCGGCCCATCCGAGGCCACCGGTCTGCGCATAGGAAAAGGCGACGAGGCACAGCTCGCCCAGATGCTCCTCGGCGGTATAGCCGGTCAGCGTATGCCAGATGTCGTGCATGTCGCGTTCGCGCCGGCCGAACCAGGTATAGGGGTGTTCGACCACCACGGCATCGGGATCGAAATCGTTGATGCTGATGTCGGCCAGGCCCGCAGCCGAGAAGCCGGTGCGATCGAGGAACGCGCGATACGCCGCGCCGACCGTCCCGTCGGGCAGCGAATCGAGCCACGCGCGGTCGCCGAACCTCTCGGCCAGCTCGACGCGTTCATAGGCGATCCGCCCGCCGTCACGCGTAGAGATCAGTTTGCGATAGCCCTTCTGGCTGGCGTCCGCATTCAGCGCGCGCATGATGCGGAAGACCTGCACCGTGTCGTCGCCATTCGCCATCAACCTGCGCAGCGCGCTCCAGGCCGATGCCCAGTCACGCTTCAGCGGCTTGCCGGGGTTGTACGGAGCGGTCGCCGGCACGCGGCGCGTCTCGGTCGGGAAGTCGATTGCCTGGGTGGCCATGACACGTCCTTACTTACAATGATGTCAGTATGACGAATGTGTTGCGCCGAATCAAGATGCCTCAGCCCGCAAGGAACGCAGCACCGCGCTGTGCCGTTCAAGCGCCGAGAAAAGAAGGAGTCACCTGATGGTCGCCGATCCCCGCCCCAGCCTGCCCGTTCCCAGCGCCCATACCTTTGGGCTGCTGACCTTGGGCGCCGCGGTCGTTGGCGGCGGAGCGTATCTCGCGCGGCGGCTGGTGAAGCGCGGGGCTTTTGCCGGGAATGCCGAGCATGCCGCTCCGGACCTGGCGCTGGACAAGCCGCATCCCGGGCCGAAGGACCGCGCGCCCGACGCGTTCCGCCCCGACCCGACGGCGCCGGTTCCGGCGAGCGAGCGAGACGGCCTGCGCCCGGCGACCGGACCGGCGCCGACGATGGTGGCGGGGCGCTCAAACGGGTAAGGTTGGGCTGACCCCCGCCCCAACATCCGTCATTCCCGCGAAGGCGGGAATAAATTCTGGCTGAACGCCGTGAGACTCACCAAATTTGGCGACTATGGATTCCCGCCGTCGCGGGAATGACGATCGCTTAGGTATTGCCCGGAATGGCCGTCATGGGAGTAAATCCCGTGACCTCGGTCGCGGGCGGAGGCCCGCGCCGGCCGGTCTTTCGTGTGCGCTGCTGGCGCATCAGCGGGCAAGCATGCTTGCCCGCTTCACTCAGACCCTCATCGGCATCAGCACATACAGCGCCGGCGACTTGTCGTTCTCGCGGATCAGCGTCGGCGCCGCGGCATCGGCCAGGTGCACTTCGACCGAATCGCCCTGAATCTGGTTCAGGATGTCGAGCAGATAGCGGCTGTTGAAGCCGATCTCGAACGGCATCGACGCGTAATCGCCGGGCACTTCCTCGATCGCCGCGCCGTTTTCGGGGCTCGTCACCGACAGCGTGATCTTGTCGCGATCGAGCGCCATCTTGACCGCGCGGGTCTTTTCGCTGGCGATGGTCGACACGCGATCGACGCCCTCTTCGAAGCTGCGCGGGTCGAGCTTGAGCAATTTGTCGTTCGCGGTCGGAATGACGCGCGAATAATCCGGGAAGGTCCCGTCGATCAGCTTGCTGGTCAGGATCGCCTGGCCGAGATCGAAGCGGATCTTGCTGCCAGACAGCGACACGCCGACCGAGCCGTCGACCTCGTCGAGCAGCTTGCGCAGCTCGCCGACGCATTTGCGCGGCACGATCACGTCCGGCATCGCCTCGGCACCGTCCGGCCGCGGGACGGTCACGCGCGCCAGCCGGTGTCCGTCCGTCGCCGCTGCCTTCAACACCGGCGCCCCGCCGTCTTCGGCGACGTGCAGGAAGATGCCGTTCAGATAATAACGCGTCTCCTCGGTTGAGATCGCGAAGCGGGTCTTGTCGATGATCTGCTTCAGCGTTTCGGCCGGCAGTTCGAACGTCGTCGGCAGTTCGCCTTCCGCAATCACCGGAAAGTCGTCCCGCGGCAGCGTCGGCAGCGACGAATTGTAGCGACCGGCGCGGATCTGCAGGCGGCCTTCGGCGGCGGTCAGTTCGACTTGGCTACCCTCTGGCAGCTTGCGGGCGATGTCGAAGAGCGTGTGGGCGCTGACCGTCGTCGTGCCCGGCTGGTCGACCGCGGCCGGCACCGTCTCGTCGACCTGCAGGTCGAGGTCGGTCGCCATCAGCCGGATCGCGCCTTCGCCGGTCGCATCGATCAGGACGTTCGACAGGATGGGAATGGTGTTGCGCCGCTCGACCACCGACTGGACGTGGCTGAGGCCCTTCAACAGGGTCGCGCGTTCGATCGTCGCCTTCATGCCTTCAAAACCCCCGGAACGCCCCCCAGCACGACTCGTAAAAGGCCGCCGGTGGCAAGTTTGCCGATGTGCTTTCTACCCTGAAAACACTCGGTATCAAGCGCCCTTCCCTCTCCAACGAAGGGGATTACCGGATGGTAAACGCGCCGCTCAGACTTGTGGACAACTTAACGGTTCACCGCCAATCCTGCTGTCCATGACTCCACGACGCACCCGCGCCGGGCGTGACTTCGTCGCGCGGCATGGCGAGACGGTCTACAACCGTGCAGGCCGGATGCAGGGCGATCACCCGCATACGCCGCTGACCCGCGCCGGATTCGCCCAGGCCGATGCGATGGGCGCGGCGCTTCGAGCGCTGCTCGGGCCCAGGCCGAAGCTGACGATGTGGGCCTCCACTGCCGGCCGCGCGCTGCAGACGCTTGCCGTGATCGCCGAGCATCTCGAGCTCGACTGGCACCAGGCGCGCACCGACGCGCGGCTCGTCGAGATCGGCATGGGGACGTGGAGCGGCCGCTATTACCGCGACCTGATCCCCGAAGTGGGGGCGTTCGTCGACCGCGAGCAGGGCCTGTACACACGACCGCCGGAGGGCGGCGAATGGTATGATGCCATCGCGATGCGCGTCTCCGGCTGGCTCGACGCCACCGACGACGATCCCGGCGACCGGCTGGTCATCATGCACGGCATGTCGAGCCGCGTGCTGCGCGGGGTGATGACGGGCCAGGACGTCCTTCCCGGTTTCGATGCCCCTGTCGCCCCGGCGCTTCCGCAAGGCTCGATCGCGCTGATCGAGCATGGCCGCGAAACGGTCGTCCACCGCGGCAGCGGCGCGCACGAGACGCCGACATGAGCGTCCTGCTCGCAGTCGCCCTCCAAGCGGCGTTCGCGGGGCGGCAGGCGATCGGCATCTATGCCGGCTGGGGCGCGTTTCGCGACGCCAGTCCCGCGCGCTGCTTCGCCATCGCCGAACCGCTCGGCCGCAGGCGCCCGACGCGCCCCTTCGCCAGCATCGCGACGTGGCCGGGCGCGGGCCTGCGCCATCAGCTTCACGTTCATTTGAGCCGCCCGCGCGCCGCGAACGCCAAGGTCACGCTGTCGATCGGCCAGCGCCGCTTCGACCTGCTCGCCGGCCCCGCCGACGCCTGGTCCCCGGACGCCGCCACCGACACCGCCATCGTCGCGGCGCTGCGCGGGGGGCGGAGCATGAGCGTCGAATACCGTGGTCGCGATGGGCGACCGGCGATCGATGTCTACGCGCTTCAGGGAGCCGCGACCGCGATCGACGCGGCGGCTGTCGGGTGTGTGCGGCGCTAACCGCCCACGCTGGAAAAACCTCGCCGGATCGGCTATATGCCGCGCATGCACACAGCCTCGGCCGCCCCCATGTCCATTCCCGGACATATCGATCCCGTGCCCGTCCCCCGTCCTCTGCCCATGCGCAGCGACGGGCGGATCGACCTGCTCGGGCTGTCGCGCGACGACCTGAAGATGGCGCTGGAAACCGCGCAGCTCGAGCCGAAACAGGCGAAGCTGCGCGCCAAGCAGCTGTGGCACTGGATCTACAACCGCGGCGTCACCGATTTCGAGCTGATGACCGACATCTCGAAGCAGTTGCGCCCGTGGCTCGCGCAACGCTTCGTCATCTCGCGCCCTGAAGTCGTCACCGCACAGGTCAGCAGCGACGGCACGCGCAAGTGGCTGCTGCGCTCCGACGACGGCCAGGATTACGAAGCGGTGTTCATCCCCGACGCCGACCGGGGCACGCTGTGCGTGTCGAGCCAGGTCGGCTGCACCCTGAACTGCCGCTTCTGCCACACCGGCACGATGCGCCTGGTCCGCAACCTGACGCCCGCGGAGATCGTCGGCCAGGTGATGCTCGCCCGCGATGCGCTGGGCGAGTGGCCGAGCCAGCCCGAAGGCCGCATGCTGACCAACATCGTCATGATGGGCATGGGCGAGCCGCTCTACAATTTCGACAACGTCCGCGACGCGCTGAAGCTGGTCATGGACGGCGACGGCCTGGCGCTCAGCAAGCGCCGCATCACGCTGTCGACCAGCGGCGTCGTGCCGCTGATGGCGCGTGCGGGCGACGAGATCGGCGTGAACCTGGCCGTTTCACTCCACGCGGTGACGAAGGACGTACGCGACGAACTCGTGCCGCTGAACAAGAAATACGGGATCGAGCAGCTTCTGCAGGCTTGCGCCGACTATCCCGGTGCGAACAACGCGCGCCGCATCACGTTCGAATATGTGATGATCAAGGACAAGAACGACAGCGACGAGGAAGCGCACGAGCTCGTCCGTCTGCTGAAGCAGTTCAAACTGCCGGCGAAGGTCAACCTGATCCCGTTCAATCCGTGGCCCGGCACCGATTACGAGACTTCGACGCCCGAGCGCGTGCGGTCCTTCTCGAACATCGTGTTTGAAGGTGGCTTCTCCGCCCCGGTCCGCACGCCCCGCGGTCGCGATATCGATGCCGCGTGCGGCCAGCTGAAGACCAATGCCGAGCGCAAGAGCCGCGCCGATCTCGACCGATTGGCTGAGGAAAAGCAGGCGGCGCTCGGCTGACACGACGAGCCCGGCAGCGTGGTGGCTGCCGGGTGGTCGCTCAGCCGTGGATCAGCCTTTCCTCAGCGCGGACTTCACTGCCTGCGCGAAGCTGTTGCCGGGCTTCGCCTTGCATTCGGCGAACACCACCGGGCGGATGCGCTCGATTCCGGCGATCGTTACGGACGGGTGCGGCTTGCCCTTCGGCCCGTAATTGGCGGCATAGCGGATCGCCTCGGGCTTGAACGTCTCATCGAGCAGGTTGAAGTCGCGGCAAGTCACCGTTTCCAGGTTCTTGCCGCTCTTGATGACCTGCACCGTCCGCTGGGTGCCGCCGCGGCCCGGGACCTGCGCCTGTTCGGTCACCCAGGGCTTATGCTGTTGCTGGGCCGCGGCAGCGACACCGCCGGTCGCCAGGGCGGCCGCGCCGACGATTGCGAAAACGAAAGTCTTCATGATCACGTCTCCTGTCCGTCTGGATGAGGCTCATGAATCGTACGTCCAGGCGCTTTGTTTCGGATGCGGTCCGAACATGACAAGATCTTAATCCAGACGGCCTCGCTCCCTTCGGCGGACCTTACCGGTCTGTAATGTCTGCCGGCTCGGGCCCGCTTGCACGAGGTCGGTGAAACGCGCAGTCTGCCCCGGACACTGGTGGGGATGCGGGTGATGGACGGACTGACACGACGGGCCGTCTTGGGCGCTGCCCCCGCCTTGCTGGCGGGGCCGACCGTGCGTGCCGCGATGATGCCCCAGGCGCAGACGTGGTCAGTCGCTGCGATGCAGTCCGACATCCGCCTGCTGCGCCATGCCTATGAGACGCTCCATCCGGGCCTGTTGCGCTATGCGACGCCGCGCCAGAGTGCCGCCGCCTTCGATGCCTTTACGGCCGCCGCCGCTACGCCGATGACACAGGCGCAATTCTACCTCGCGCTCTCGCGCTTCCTCGCGACCATCCGCTGCGGCCACAGCTACGCGAATTTCTTCAACCAGACGAAGGCGGTTCAGGCGGCGTTGTTCGACGCGCCGACGCGGCTGCCGCTCGCTTTCCTGTGGCTGGGCCGGGACATGGTCGTGACCGGCGATCCGTTCGGCACCGGCATCGCGACCGGCAGCCGCGTCCTGGCGATCGACGGCCGCGCGACCCCCGACATCCTCGCTGGGCTGATGACCGTTGCACGTGCGGACGGGCACAACGACGCCAAACGCCGCCGGCTGATGTCGGTCCAAGGCGAAGGACGGTACGAAAGCTTCGATATCTTCCACGCGCTGATGTTCGGCGGCCGAACACACTATGACGTGGTGGTCGAGGGTCTCGACGGCCGCCGCCGCACCACTCGCGTTGCCGCCGTCACCCTTGCACAGCGCCGAGGGCAACAGGCGATCGCCGATACCGCGCGCGACGACGGCCCGATCTGGACGATCGAGCGGCGCGGCCGGGCGGCGGTGCTGACCATGGACAGCTGGGGCCTTTACAATTCGAAGTGGGATTGGCGCGGCTGGCTGAATGCTGCGGTCGACCGGCTGATCGCGGAGAAGGTCCCTGCACTGATCGTCGATATCCGTCGCAATGAAGGTGGCGAAGATTGCGGCGACGTGCTGGTCGCGCGACTGATCCGCGACAAACTGGTGAGCGACCCCGCACGCCGCCTGGTCCGATACCGCACGCTGCCTGCCGACCTGCGCCCCTATTGCGACACCTGGGACCGCGCGTTCGACACATTGGGCGTCAATGCCGTGCCCCACGACGATCGCTTCTTCGAACTCGCCGATGCCGAGCGCGGCGCTACCGTGATCGAACCGTTCGGGAAACGCTACGACGGACAGGTCCGGGTGCTGACCGGTCCGCAGAACAGTTCCGCCACCTTCGCCTTTGCCCAGATGGTGCAGCGCGAGCGGCTGGGCACGCTGATCGGCGAGCCGACCGGCGGTAATCGCCGCGGGATCAACGGCGGTTGCTTCTACTTCTTCCGCCTGCCCGAAACGGGCCTGGAAGCCGATCTGCCCCTGATCGGCACCTTCCCGCGCACGCCGCAACCCGACGCGGGGATCGTACCCAACGTGCCGATCGCTCGAACGGCGGCGATAGTGGCAAGCGGCGCGGATCCGGTGATGGCGCGGGCGCTCGCGGGGTTCGCCTAGGCGCGCGCCCCGACCGTTAGGGTGTTTTACCCGGCGACCGTCGCGCCTATGGGCTCGCCATGCCAGACGTCTTCCTCCTCGCCCTCCCCTTCGCCGCCGGCTGCATCGGCGGGGCGATGAATGCGCTGGCCGGGGGTGGCAGTTTCGCGACGCTGCCGTCCCTGATCGCGATGGGGCTGCCCGCGAACATCGCCAATGCGACGTCCAACATCGCGCTGCTGCCGGGTGCGGGGGCAAGTGCGCTGGCGTACCGCAAGGAGCTCGCGCCGCTGGGGGGCGTCGGCTGGCAGGTACTGGCGCTGATCACCTTCATGGGCGGGCTCGCCGGCAGCGCCTTGCTGGTGCTGACGCCCGGCCGGGCTTTCGACCTGATCGTCCCCTGGCTGCTGCTGTTCGCCTTTCTGGTCATGGTGTTCGGCAAGCGCGCATCGGCATGGCTTCACGATCGCGTTACGATCGGGCCGCGCTCGCTGGTCGCCGCACAGACCGTGCTCGGTATCTACGGCGGCTATTTCGGTGGCGGCGTCGGACTGATCACGACCGCGGTCTATGGCCTGCTCGCCAACATCACGCCGCGCGCGATGTTCGCGCCGCGGACCTTGATGCTGGCGGTCGCCAATTTCGCCGCCGCCTTCGTGTTCGTCTGGTTCGACATGGTCCGCTGGGACGCGGCGCTGCCGATGCTGCTTGGTGGCATCATCGGGGGCTGGCTGGGCGCGGCGCTCGGCAAGCGGCTCTCGCCCTTCGCGGTCCGCATCTGGACGCTGGCGGTGACCGCCGCAACGACGGCGGTGTTCTTCTGGCGCGCGTACGGCTGACACCGCCGACGCCTTTTCTGCCGCCGCGAAGACGAAAAACCATTTTCCTACATCGCGGCGATCTGCTTCACACGTCCTGGCCGCTGCTGCGAACAATGTGGCAAAAGTGACAAAAGTGACGAAGGCTGACGAATGGACCGCGTTACCGTAACTTTTGACGGAGCGCCTGGCGGAGACAGGACGTTTCTGAGCCGATGACCAGCGAACCTGCCCCCGCTGTCCCGGCGACCGGCCCGATCATCCGCCGTCACGCGCTGGCGACGCGGCTGTGGCATTGGGTGACGGCGGTCAGCGTCATCATCCTGCTCGGCAGCGGACTGATGATTCTCAACGCCCATCCGCATTTGTACTGGGGCCGGTACGGCGCCAATTTCGACCCTGCCTGGTTCCATGTCGGCTGGGTGTTCGAGGGCGGTCGCGTGCCCGGCTGGCTGACGATTCCCCAGAGCTACAATCTGGCGCTTGCCCGGCAATGGCACCTGCTCTTCGCGCTGGTGCTCGCCTTCGCGCTGCTGGCCTTCATGGTCGTCAGCCTGATCAACCGCCATTTCCAGCGCGACCTGCGCGTGCGGGCGAGGGAACTGGCGCCGCGTGTGTTGGCGCATGACGTGCGCGAGCACCTGGCTCTGCGCTTCCATGACCCGGCCGATCCGCGCGCCTACAACATCTTCCAGAAATTGAGCTACGTCTTCGTCATCTTCGTCGCGCTGCCGGGGCTCATCTTCACCGGGCTCGCCATGTCGCCGGGCATGAACGCGGCATGGCCGTGGTTGCTCGACGTGCTTGGCGGGCGCCAGTCGGCCCGGTCGATCCATTTCATCTTCGCCGTCGCGATCGGCCTGTTCATCATCGTGCACCTCGCGCTCGTCCTGCTCGCGGGAGTGTGGAACGAGGTGCGGTCGATGGTGACCGGCAAGTGGCGAGTCCCCGAATGATCCTGACCCGCAGACAGGCATTGGTGACGGCCGCCGGTGGGCTGCTCGCAGGCTGCGACCGCGTGGCGTCGAGCGACGTCGGCCAGCGCATGCTGGCGTCGGGCGAAACCGGTCACCGTATCCTCCAGCGCGCCCTGACGGATCGCACCGCGCTGGCGCCCGAGTTCCGCGCGGACCAGCGCTCGCCCTTCTTCCGCCCCAACGGCACGCGCAATCCGAACACCCCCGACTACAATGCCTCGGCGGCCAACCGCTTCGCCGACTGGCGGATACGGATCGACGGGCTGGTCCAGCGCCCGCTCGACCTGTCGATCGCCGACCTGCGGGCGATGCCAGCGAGGGCGCAGATCACCCGCCACGACTGTGTCGAGGGGTGGAGCGCGATCGGCAAATGGACCGGACCGCGGCTGAAACCGATCCTGGAGTTCGCCGGTCTGCGCGACGACGCCCGCTACCTCGTCTTTCACTGCGCCGATCGGCTCGGCGGGCGGCCCTATTATGAATCGATCGACCTGATCGACGCCTTCCACCCGCAGACGATATTGGCGTGGATGCTCAACGACCGGGTGCTGGGCGTGCCCAACGGTGCGCCGGTCAGGCTGCGGGTCGAGCGGCAGCTGGGGTATAAGCACGCGAAATATATACAGCGGATCGAGGCGGTGGCGTCGCTCGACGGCGTGTTCGGCGGCAAGGGTGGCTATTGGGAGGATGTCGCGGGATATGAATGGTATGCGGGGATTTAGTACCGCACCCCTTCGCGGGAATGAATTCTGGCTGACCGCCGTGAGTCTCACCACGATCAGCGACTATTGATCCCCGCCTTCGCGGGGATGACGACCTCTTGGAGATTGACCAAATGCGCCTCCGCTCGCTGCTCTTCGTCCCCGGCGACCGGCCTGACCGGATGGAAAAGGCATTGGCGAGCGGCGCCGACGCGTTGATTCTCGATTTGGAGGACGCGGTCGCCCCGTCGGCGAAGGACGATGCCCGCCGCGCCGTTGCTGACTTCCTCGGCGGCGCGGGCCGCGAAATGGCACTGTTCGTTCGCATCAATCCGCTCGACGGCGGGCTGGCCGATGCCGACCTCGACGCCGTCGCCCCGGCCCGCCCCGACGGCTGGGTGCTACCCAAGGCCGAAGGCAGCGCGTCGGTGCTCGACCTCGACGCGCGTCTCGCCGACCGCGGCGACCGCACCGCGCCGATCCTGCCGATCGCCACCGAAACGCCGCGCGCCATCTTTCAGATCGGCAGCTATGCCGATGCGCCCGCCCGCCTTGCCGGACTGACCTGGGGCGCGGAGGACCTTCCCGCCGCGATCGGTGCGGAGACGAGCCGCGAGGAGGACGGCGGCTACACCCCGCCCTATCACATGGCGCGTGCGCTCACCCTCTTCGGCGCCGCCGCTGCCGGCGTCGCGCCGATCGAAACCGTCTATCCCGCCTTCCGCGACACCGACGGGCTCGCGGCTTATGCCCGCCGTGGTGCGCGCGACGGGTTCACCGGCATGATGGCGATCCACCCGGCGCAGGTACCGGTCATCAACGCCGCCTTCACGCCGTCAGCCGAGGCGATCGCCCGAGCGAAAGCGATCGTCGCTGCCTTTGCCGCCCATCCGGGCGCCGGCGCGCTGAGCGTCGATGGCCGAATGGTCGACGGACCGCACCTCCGTCAGGCCGAGGCGTTACTCGCCCGCGCAGGCTGAACGGGGGTTCCGTGGCCCGGGTCGATACGATAGCGTACATCCATGGCGCTGATCGACACCTTCTTCGCCCGGGCATTCCGCCGCGGCGAACTCACCGTCATCCATCCCGACGGCAGCCGCCGAACCTTCGGCACCGCCGACCCGGACTTTCCGCCGGTCACCATCCGCCTGACCAGGGGCGTTGCCTTGCAGATCCTGCGCGACCCGGCGGTCGGTGCGGCCGAAGCCTTTATGGACGGCCGGCTGACCATCGAGCAGGGCGATATCCGCGGCCTGCTCTCGATGGCGACCGCCAGCAACATGTGGGAACGCGGCAGCCCGGCACTGGCCGGCACCGCCCTCGGCCGCGGGCTGGCCGCGCTGCGCTTCCGGCTCGACCGCGCGAACATGGCGCGGCGGGCGAAGCGAAACGTCGCTCATCACTACGACCTGTCGGACCGGCTGTACGACCTGTTCCTCGACGCCGATCGCCAATATTCCTGTGCCTATTTCACCGACCCGGCCAACAGCCTGGAGCAGGCGCAGGTCGACAAGAAGGCGCACATCGTCGCGAAACTGGCGATCCAGCCAGGCATGCGCGTGCTCGACATCGGTTGTGGCTGGGGCGGCATGGCGCTTTACATCCATGCCAAGACCGGCGCCGACGTGACCGGCATCACCTTGAGCGAGGAACAGCTAAAGGTCGCCCGTCGCCGCGCCGACGAAGCGGGCGTCGCCGACCATGTCCGTTTCGAGCTGATCGACTATCGGGCGATGACCGGCCGGTTCGACCGCATCGTCTCGGTCGGCATGTTCGAGCATGTCGGCACAAAACACTATCGCAGCTTCTTCGCCAGATGCCGCGAGTTGCTGACCGACGACGGCGTGATGCTGATGCACACCATCGGCCGCGCCGGCGGGCCCGGCGTCACCGACACCTTCACCTCGAAGTATATTTTCCCCGGTGGCTACATCCCGGCGCTGAGCGAAGTCGCCCGCGGCTATGAAGGCCTCCGGATGTATTGCACAGACATCGAGGTGCTGCGGCTCCATTATGCGCTGACGCTCGACGCCTGGTACGACCGCACCGTCGCCGCGAAGGACGCGATCGTCGCGCTGTACGACGAACGCTTCTACCGCATGTGGACCTATTACCTCGCCGGATCGATGGTCAGCTTCCGCTACGGCGGCCTCGTCAACTACCAGTTCCAGTTCGCCCGGGACCGCCACGCCCTGCCGATCACGCGGGATTACATGCTGGAGGCGGAGGCCGCACTGCGGGGCTGACCCGCCCGCCCCGAAGGGCGAGACGGACGGGCAAGGCGGCTCAGCGCGCCGCCAATTCGCGGACCAGGCCCGGCGCCGGATAGACCTTCTCCAGCGCCTCCTGCACCGCCGCCGACGACACGACGACCGTCCGGTTGAGCAGCGGATCATAGCCGAAATTGCCGCCCAGCGAATGGATGTTGCCGTCGAACGCAGCGCCGATCACCGATCCGTCCTTCGCGATCACCGGCGACCCCGAATTGCCGCCGATAATGTCGTTGGTCGTCACGAAATCATAGGCCGTTGCCATGTTCACCCGGTCGCGGGCGCGAACGAAGGCGTTGGCCAGCTTGAACGGCTCCTGCCCGGTCGCGCGGTCGTACATGCCGCCATAATTGGTCATGATTGGCGTCGGCCGCCCACGCTCGGTCCACCCCTGCACCGTTCCATAGGAGATGCGCAGCGAGAAGGTGGCGTCGGGATAATTCGCCGCGCCGTACGCCGCGAACCGTGCTTTCGCGAGCTTTGCCTGCGCCGCGGTCACCGGGCCGGCGACCTCCGCATCATAGCGGGCTTGCAGTGCGCGGCCGGTGGCATCGTTCGCCAGCGCGAAGCGGATCAGCGGATCGTCCGACGCACGGATCGCCGCCATCCCACCCTTGAACAGTCGCTCGCGCACCGCCGGATCCGCGAGCTTCGTTCCCTTCACCAGCCGTGCGGCCAGAGCCTCCGGCGACTCGCGCCCCAGCAGCGCCTTCACCTGCGGATCATCGACGCCGACGAACTCGCGGGTTTTGCTCAGCCAGAATTCCAAGCTCATCTGCTCGAGCCACGGATAGACCGGCGCGACATCGGTGATCTGCTTTTCGAGCAGCGGCAGCGCGCTGTCGGTGAAGCCCGGCAGGCGGTCCGAATTCGGCTTCTCGCGCTCCGCCGCCGCGCGCACCAGTGCACGGGCATAGCCGTAGAGCGACGAGCCGAAGCCCGCGCCGCTCTCCAGGAAATAATAGGGATAATAGAGGTCGCGCAGCTTCACGTCGGCCGCGGCGATCTCGGCCCACGGATCGCCGACCGACTTGCCCGCCTTGGCGCGCAGGTCGCGCTCGTTCGCCGCGAGCTTGGCGGTAAAGGCGTCGTCGTTCAGCGCCTTCTGCTGGCCCCAATAGACCTTGTAGCTATTCTCGATGCCGTTCAGCGTTTCCAGACCCTCACGCGCCTGGGTGGCATTTTCCTCGCGGAGCGAGATCAGGCGACCGCGGTACTCGGACAGCAACGCGACGCGCATCGGCAGCGCAACCTCGCGCTGGAAGGCGCGCTGGTTCTCGGTCAGCAGACGCTGCGTGCGCCCGGGATTGCCGACGACGAAGGTCGCCTCCCCAGCCTGCGGCGCGCGGGGGTTCCACGTCAGATGCTGCGGTGTCGCAACCGGGCGGCCGTTCTCATAAGCGCGCAGGAACGACGCATCGAGTGCATAGCGTGGAAAATTGAAGTTGTCGGGATCGCCACCGAACGCTGCCGCCGCCGCTTCCGGCGCCCAACCCAGACGGACGTCCGAATATTTGCGGTATTTGTACAGCTTGTATTGACCGCCGCCGAAGAAGGTGACGACCTGACAGCGGACGGTCGCGTCGCCGCGCACGCAATTCTCACTCTCGATCGCCGCGATCGCCGCGTCGCGCGCCTTGGTTAGCGCGGCCCCGGTCGACTTGCCGATGGCGGCCGTCACGCGCGGCGTCACATCGGTGATCGACGTCACCACCTCTGCCTGCTGGCCCGGGCATTTCTGCTCCCTGGAGCGATCCGCGGCGACGAAGCCGTCGGCGAGGTAATCGGTCTTGTCGCTCGACAGGTCCTGCGCGCAGGTAGCGATGCAGTGATGGTTGGTGAGGATCAGCCCCTCCGCAGACACGAACGATGCCGAACACCCGCCGGTCAGCCGGACCGCCGCCGCCTGCACGCGATCGAGCCACGCCTTGTCCGGCGCCCAGCCCAGCGACTTCTGCACCCGCGCGGTCGGGAAGGCGTCGAAGGTCCACATCCCTTCGTCGGCGCGGGCGACGCCCGTCAGCGCGAGGGACAGAGCAGCGGCGGATGCGAGGTATCGAGCGGCGGTCATCGCGAATGTCTCTCCAGACAATCTGTTATTGATGCGCGTTGTGACGTGACAATATCTCCAGGGCAAGTGGGTCGGCGGATGACGTGCCTGTATCCCCCGGCTATCGCGTCGCGACATGTCCCACGCCCCCCTCACCCGCCGTGCGATCCTGGCGCAGGCCTGGCCGATCATGCTGGGCCAGGCGACGGTGCCGTTGGTCGGGATCGTCGATACGGCAGTCATTGGGCGGACAGGGGATGCGGCGGCGCTGGCCGGGGTGGCGCTGGGTGGGACGATCGTCAGCTTTCTGTTCTGGAGTTTCGGCTTCCTGCGGATGGGAATGACCGGCCTGACCGCACAGGCAAGCGGGCGCGGCGATACGGGCGAGGTGTCGGCGCTGCTGGCGCGCGGGGTGGTGATCGGGGCCGCCCTGGGCGCGCTACTGATGGCGGTGCAACCGTTGCTGATCCCCGCCGCCTTTGCCCTGTTCGCCGGCGATGCCGCAGTCGATGCGGCGGGACACGCCTATGTCGCAGCGCGGTTCTTCGGCGCGCCAGCAGCGCTGGCCGTGTTCGCGATCAACGGCTGGCTATTGGGCCTCGGC
Organism: Roseomonas aeriglobus; assembly: GCA_016937575.1. Taxonomy (NCBI): domain Bacteria; kingdom Pseudomonadati; phylum Pseudomonadota; class Alphaproteobacteria; order Acetobacterales; family Roseomonadaceae; genus Muricoccus; species Muricoccus aeriglobus. The sequence goes on from JAFHKN010000002.1 coordinate 2,308,146, forward strand.
CGAACGCGCGCGGCGCTCGCGCTACAGATCTGGATGAACGTCATCAACATCGCCGCCTGCGCGGTGCTGGTCTGGCATTTGCAGCTTGGCGCGCGTGGCGTCGGGCTGGGGACGGCCATCGCAGAGTGGAGTGCGCTGCTGGCCGGATTGGCGATCGTCGCGCCGCAGCTACGCGGACTGGCAGGGGCGCGAGTGTTCGATCGCACCGCGCTCGCCCGGCTCTTCGCGGTCAATGCCGACATCATGGTCCGCACCGTCGCGTTGCTGACCCTGCTTGCCTGGTTCGCCAATGCCGGGGCGCGGTTGGGAGCGGAGACGCTCGCCGCCAACCAGATCCTGATGCAGGCGGTGGCGCTGGTCGCGTTCGTACTCGACGGTTTCGCTTTCACGGCAGAAGCACGCGTCGGCCATGCGATCGGCGCCGGCGCGCGCGCCGACATGCTTCGCGCGATCCGGTTGACTGGCGAATTCTCGCTCGCGGCGGCAATTATGTTCGCCATTCTGATCGCAATTGGCGGCGCGGCGGCGATCCCGGTGATGACGACCAACCCGGCGGTGCAGGCGCAGGCGCTCGGATTACTGCCGTTCGTCGTCGTCCTGCCGGTGATCGGCATGCCCGCCTGGCTGCTCGACGGCATTTTCATCGGCGCGACCGAGGGTCGGGCACTCCGCAACGCCGCCATCCTGGCGACCGCGCTTTACATCGCGACCGACCTATTCCTGCGCGGGCGTGGCGACACCGGCGTATGGATCGCGCTGACGCTCAGCTACGTCTATCGCGCCGCGGCGCTCGGCGCCTATGTGCCGCAGCTGTTGCGACGGCTCGCCTAGCCCCTTAAAGGCGCGGCCATGACCGACTCCTCCATCAAGCGTGTCGTCCTCGCCTATTCGGGCGGCCTCGACACCTCCGTCATCCTCAAGTGGCTCCAGACCGAGTATAATTGCGAGGTTGTGACCTTCACCGCCGACCTGGGCCAGGGCGAGGAACTGGAGCCGGCGCGCAAGAAGGCGGAGATGGCCGGCGTGAAGCCCGAGCACATCTTCATCGACGACCTGCGCGAAGAGTTCGTCAAGGATTACGTCTTCCCGATGATGCGCGCCAACGCGCTGTATGAGGGACTGTACCTGCTCGGCACCTCGATCGCGCGGCCGCTGATCGCCAAGCGCCAGATCGAGATCGCCAAGACGGTGGGTGCCGACGCCGTCAGTCACGGTGCGACCGGCAAGGGCAACGACCAGGTCCGCTTCGAACTCGGCTATTATGCGCTGAACCCGGACATCAAGGTTATCGCGCCGTGGCGCGAATGGGACCTGACCAGCCGTACAAAGCTGATCGAATTCGCCGAGGCGCACCAGATCCCGGTCAGCAAGGACAAGCGCGGCGAAGCGCCGTTTTCGACCGATGCGAACCTGCTGCACACCTCGTCCGAGGGCAAGGTGCTCGAGGATCCGTGGGACGAGGTCCCCGATTACGTCTATTCGCGCACGGTCAATCCTGAAGACGCACCGGATAGCCCCGAGACGATCACGATCGATTTCGAGCGCGGCGACGGTGTCGCGCTGAACGGACAGGCGATGAGCCCGGCGACGTTGCTCGCCGCGCTCAACGAGCTTGGCCGCAAGCACGGCATCGGCCGCCTCGACCTGGTCGAGAACCGCTTCGTCGGCATGAAGAGCCGCGGGATGTACGAGACGCCGGGCGGCACGATCTATGCCCTCGCCCACCGCGGCATCGAGCAGATCACGCTCGACCGGGGTGCCGCGCATCTGAAGGACGAACTGGCGCCGCGCTACGCCGAGCTGGTGTACAACGGCTTCTGGTTCTCGCCGGAGCGCGAGATGCTGCAGGCCGCGGTCGATCACAGCCAGGAAAAGGTGTCGGGCACCGTCCGCCTGAAGCTCTATAAGGGCAACGTCATCGTGACCGGCCGCAAGTCGCCCAACTCGCTCTACAGCGAAAAGGTCGTGACGTTCGAGGACGACCAGGGCGCCTACGACCAGCGCGATGCGGCCGGCTTCATCAAGCTCAACGCACTGCGCCTGCGGTTGCTCGGGCGTCGGGATCGTTAAGGAAGATATTGGCGGCCTTCGCGGCCGCCTTAATTCTGCTTGGCGGCTCGCGGCGGTAGCGCTTCGTTAACCAATCTCGCGCAAACAGCTCCCTGCCTTTCTGGCTAGGGGGATTATAGTCGACATGCGAGACGACCAGAATGTTGACGTTGCGATCATCGGTGCCGGCCCGGCCGGTCTGACCGCCGCATATCAACTGACCAAGCTCGGCTATTCGGTGACTGTCATCGAAAAAGATCCGATCTATGTCGGCGGCATTAGCCGAACCGTCGAGCACGACGGCTTCCGCTTCGATATTGGCGGTCATCGCTTCTTCTCGAAGTCGCGCGAAGTTGTCGATCTCTGGAACGAAATTCTCCCGGACGACTTCATCGAACGGCCGCGAATGAGCCGTATCTTTTACGAAGGCAAATTTTATAGCTACCCGCTGCGGGCGTTCGAGGCCTTGTTCAATCTTGGCATCTGGCGATCGACGATGTGCATGGCCAGCTACCTGCGCTGGAAACTGTTGCCGCACCGCGAGCCGAAAAGCTTCGAACAGTGGGTCGTCAACCAGTTCGGTCACAAGCTCTATTCGATCTTCTTCAAGACCTATACCGAAAAGGTATGGGGCATGCCCTGCGACGAAATGTCCGCGGATTGGGCCGCTCAGCGCATCAAGGGATTAAGCTTGGGTGGGGCGGTGCTCGACGGCCTGAAGCGATCGCTTGGCCTTGGACGCGGTAAAAATGACGGCATGGCAGTGAAGACGCTGCTAGAGACCTTCCGCTATCCGCGCCAAGGGCCCGGAATGATGTGGGAAGCCGCTCGAGACCGCGTCGCAGAGGGCGGAAATCGGGTCCTGATGGGCACCGCCCTGAAGCAACTGCGTCACGATGACGCTGCTGATCGTTGGCGCGTCGCGTGTGACCGCGACGGTCAGACAATCATCGTCTCAGCCCGCCACGTCATTTCATCTGCGCCGATGCGCGAACTTGCCGGGCGCATTCATCCGCTACCCGCAACGCTGCCCGAGGCACTCGACCTTGGCTACCGAGATTTCCTGACCGTTGCGTTGATGATCCGTTCGGACGATCTGTTCCCGGACAACTGGATTTACATTCACGATCCCCGCGTTCAGGTCGGCCGCGTACAGAACTACCGAAGCTGGTCGCCCGAGATGGTCCCTGACGACAGCCTGGCCTGCGTCGGCCTCGAATATTTCTGTTTTGAGGGCGACGGCCTTTGGGAATCCAGCGATGACGACCTCGTCGCGCTTGCCACCCGCGAGCTCGCTCAGATCGGACTTGTCGACCCGAAGGATGTGGTCGGCGGCAAGGTCGTTCGTCAGGAAAAGGCGTATCCAGTCTACGACGAGACGTACAAGGCGAATGTCGAGGCAATGCGCGCGGAACTCGAGGATCGGTACCCGACGCTTCACATGGTCGGCCGCAATGGCATGCATCGCTACAACAATCAGGATCACGCGATGATGACCGCGATGCTCACGGTCCGCAACATTGTAGCAGGCGAGCGCATCTACGACATCTGGGCGGTCAACGAGGACGCGGAATATCATGAGTCGGGCCGCGAAGGAGAACAGGCCGCACTAGCGAGCGTCCGAGCAGTGCCCGACCGCCTGAAGGCGGCGTAAGTGATGACGGCGCTGCTTCGGCGCGTCGGAACGGTTGCCTATTCTCGCTATCTAGCGGTTAGCGCTGCCGCCCTGGCGGTCGATCTTGGTCTTTTCCTGCTGCTGCGCGCTGCCGAACTACCGATGGCGATCGTCTCGGCGCTCAGCTACGGCGCAGGCATTGTGACACACTGGCTGCTGTCGAGCAGGCTGGTTTTCGCGGACGAGCTGCGGACCCCCGGCACGGCACGGACGGCGCAGCAAGCGCTGTTCGTGGCATCGGGACTGGCCGGCCTCGCCCTGACCGTCGCCATCGTTAGCCTGGCCGGTCTCGTTATCGATCCGCGGCTGGCAAAGCTCGTCGCCATCGTCGTCAGTTTCCAGACGACTTGGTGGTTGCGGCGTAGCGTGGTGTTCGCATGAACCAGCCAGGCGTCGCGATTTCACCGTTCGGCACCGATGCTGAAGCAATCGCTGCACCGCCCCATTGGCTTACCGCTTATCTCTATCGGCATCCCATTTTCTGCGTCTGGTCCGCGTGGAGCCTAGTTCTCCTGATAGCCAGTGTCACGGCGATCGCCGAGTTTCGAACACAGGATCCAGATGATTTCCTGCGTTTGATGGAAGTGCGGGACCTACTGGCAGGGCAGAGCTGGTTCGACGTTACCCAATATCGGATGAATCCGCCGGTCGGGGCTCAGATGCATTGGTCGCGGCTGGTCGATATCCCGATCGCACTCGCCCTTATACTCGGCCGGCTTGTCCTTGCCGAACCCGCCGCGAGCAAATTCGCGATGGTCATCGTGCCACTCGGTCAGCTGGCGCTGATAATGTCGCTCGTCTGGCGGGTGATGAAAGCGCTGGACACTGACTATCGTCACCGCGTCATTGCGATCGCCATCGTCCCACTATCGCCGCTCCTCCTCAGCTGCTTCCTTCCGATGCGGATCGACCATCATGGGTGGCAGGTGATTGCAACCTTTGCGACGGTCCTGTTTTTCCTGCGTCGCCGCGGACCGCGCGATGCAGGACTAGCGGGGATATGCGCCGCGCTGGGTCTATCGATCTCCTTAGAGGGGCTACCCGTGGTCGCGCTGCTGGCCGGGCTGTACGGCTTGCGATCCATCCTGTTCGGTGAGCGCGGTATTGCCTGGTTTCTAACCGGCTTGGCCACGGCGAGTTGGGTAAGTCATCTAGCGACCCGTCCGTCGTCAGAACTGTTGCCGCATTGCGATTCCGTCGGCTGGCCACATCTGGCAGCCTTCAGCGTGGCCGCAATCCTAACACAAGCGGCAATGCGCTGCCCGGGCACCGACAGGCAGCGTGGTTTTGTCGTGCGAGCGGGACTGCTCGCCCTGATCGGCGGGATCGCCGGCGCCATCATTATCGGTCCGATCGGAGTCTGCGCGGTCAACCCGTTCGCAACGATCGATCCACTGATGAAGCGCTATTGGCACGGCGTGATTATGGAGGGTTTACCTTTAACCAGCCAAATAACATCGGTCCGCGTGGTTCTTCTTTGGACGCCGCTGATCGTCCTGGCCGCATGGCTGTCAGGTTTGCCGGACCGAGACCGGCCGCTGCATGATCGCACTTGGGTGTGGCTCGCCATGTTTACGTTGGGAGCCTCGTTCGTATCGATGCTGGTGATGCGGCAGGGCACGGTCGCCGGCATTTGTACGACACCCTTTTCCGCATTGCTCATCGCGCGCTGGTTGCCGCGCGCCCGTGCTATCGGGCGAGTGGTGCCGCGTATTGCAATGACGCTCGCTGTCCCCCTGCTCGCAACGCCAACTCTGGCAAGCGCGTTAGCGAAATCAGCAGACGAGTCATTCTTCCACAATGCGCGGACAGACTTTGAACCTTTTGGTCAAAAGCTTCGCCCAAACGAGACCGAATGCGATCTCCAGCGACTAGCATCATTGCCAAGCGCCCATCTGTTCGCGACGCTAGATATCGGTCCGGAGCTGCTTGCTCGCACGAATCACACGGTCATTACGAGCGGTTATCACCGCAACATGGCCAAGATGCGGGAGGTGGTGGAGGCGTTCAGCGGCGACCCGGCCCACGCTCAAGCAATCGTGCGAGCGAACCGGGCCACTCACGTCCTGCTGTGTCTAACCGCAGGTGACACCGCGGTGTTTCGCGCCCGTCGACCGGATAATCTGGCAAATCAGCTCCGCGCGGGTCACACTCCCGGCTGGCTTCAGCCGGTACCGGGTTACCACGACGGCATGTTACGGCTCTATCGCGTACGATAAGGACGGCGGAGCGCTGCCCCAGCGGGCCATACGCAGGTAAGTTTCAAGCCGCTTGCTCCCCGACCCATCGACGCCTTATTGACGCGCGATGCAGGCGGGCGCACGGGCAGATTCCAGAACACTATGCTGGTGGCAGACCCGGACGTTCGTGGTCTTGGTTGCGATCGCCACGGCCATTCCCCTTCTCTTGCCCGACGTTCCGCCCTTGGTGGACCTGCCCGGGCATATGGCGCGCTACCGCGTGCAGCTGGCGCATGACAGTGCGCCGTGGCTGAACGACTGGTATGATTTCCGCTGGCAGCTGATCGGCAACCTGGGGCTCGACCTGCTGATCGAGCCGCTGGCGCCGATCCTGGGACTGGAGCTGGCGGTCAAGCTGATCGTGCTGACCATCCCGCCGCTGACTGCGGTCGGGTTGCTGTGGATCGCTCGCGAAGTTCATGGCCGGATACCGGCGACCGCCTTGTTCGCTCTGCCGCTGGCGTACAGCTACCCGTTCCATTTCGGATTCGTGAATTTCGCGCTGTCGATGGCGCTGGCGCTGAACGCCTTTGCGCTGTGGCTCCGGCTTGCGCGGCTGGGCAAATTGCGGCTGCGTGCGGTCCTGTTCGTGCCGATCGGCCTTGTCCTATGGGTCTGCCACACCTTCGGCTGGGGCGTGCTGGGCGTGCTGGCCTTTTCCGCCGAGCTGATCCGCGAGCATGACCGAAGCACCGGGCGCGGCGTGGTCGCGCGGTGGGTGCGGCCGTGGTTCCTGGCGGGCATCCACTGCCTGCCGCTGGCCCCGCCGGCGCTGCTGATGCTGATGTGGCGCAGCGGGGGGCATGTCACGGGGCAGACCGGCGACTGGTTCAACTGGCGCCAGAAGGTCAACTGGGTGACGATGGTACTGCGCGACCGTTGGCTCGCGTTCGACATTGCCTCGGTCGCCATCCTGCTGTTCGTGCTGCTGAAGTCGGTCCGCGACCCGACTGTCCAATATTCGCGCAACCTGACGCTGTCGGCACTCTTCCTCCTGGCAGTCTTCATCCTGCTGCCGCGGATCGTGTTCGGGTCGGCCTACGCCGACATGCGGCTGGTGCCGTTCATGATCGGCATCGGCATCATCGCCATCCGCCCGCGGCCAGGCAGTACCGTACAGCGCGGCGTCAGCATCTTGGCGCTGTTCGGCCTCGCTTTCTTCCTGGCCCGAACCGCGGCGACGACGGTCAGCTTCTGGCTGTACGACAAGAGTTACGACCGCGAACTCGCCGCCCTCGAGAAACTGCCCCGCGGCGCGCGGCTGGTCAGCTTCGTCGGCGAGACCTGTTACAACCAGTGGACGATGACCCGCCTGCAGCACCTGCCCGGGATGGCGATGGTGCGGCGGCTGGCGTTCACGAACGACCAATGGTCGATGCCCGGCGCGCAGCTGCTGACGGTCAAGTACCAGGCGGGCCGCCCGTTCAACCACGACCCGTCGGAGATCGTGACGACGACGCAGTGCCCGACCGAATGGTGGCGCCCGGTGTCGATCAGCCTGGTGCGCTTCCCCCGCGACGCGTTCGACTATGTCTGGCTGATCAGCCCGCCGAATTACGACAAACGGCTGGAGCAGGGCCTGATCCCCGTGTGGCGCAACGGGACGAGCGCGCTGTTCCGCGTCGACCACAGCGTGCCCCCGGCCGCGCTGTCGATCGACGACTGGGGCCCGTACCGCGACATCCTGCTCAAGCGGCGGGCGCGGCTCGCACGGCTCAAACAGTCTTCCTGAACGGCGTCATCTCGCCCAGAAACGCCTGTTCTTCCGCGACCGCCAGTCGCTCGCGCGCCAGATAGTCGCCGACGGCACGACGGAAGTTCGGGTCGGGTAGATAATGCGCCGACCACGTGGGCACCGGCGTATAGCCACGCGCCAGTTTATGCTCGCCCTGCGCGCCGGCCTCGACCGTCTTCAACCCGCGGGCGATGGCGGCGTCGATCGCCTGGTAATAGCACAGCTCGAAGTGGAGGAAGGGCACGTCCTCCGTGCAGCCCCAATAGCGGCCGTAGAGCGTATCCGCGCCGATCAGGTTGAGCGCCCCGGCGATCGGCCGCCCGTCCCGCTCGGCCAGGATCAGCAGGCATTGGTCGGCCATCCGCTGGCCCAGCAGCGAGAAGAAGGCGCGGGTCAGGTAGGGCGTCCCCCATTTGCGGCTGCCGGTATCCTGGTAGAATACCCAGAACGCGTCCCAATGCGCCTCGGTGATCTCCGCGCCGGTCAGGTGGCGGATCGTCAGCCCCTCGACGGCGCCGGCGCGTTCCTTGCGGATCGCCTTGCGCTTGCGGCTGGCGAGGTCGGCCAGGAAATCGTCGAAGTTGCCATAGCCGCGGTTGGCCCAATGGAATTGCGTGCCTTCACGGATCAGCCAGCCCGCCGCCTGGAACAGCGGCACCTGATCGGGCGTGATGAAGGTCGCATGGGCGGAGGACAGCTGATGCTGGTCGACCACCGCCTCGACCGCCGCAATCAGCGGGGGCGCGGATGCCGCATCGCGCACCAGCAACCGCGGCCCGGGCACCGGCGAGAAAGGCACCGCGACCTGGAGCTTCGGGTAATAGCGCCCCCCGGCCCGCTCCCACGCGTCGGCCCAGCTGTGGTCGAAGACATATTCGCCCTGGCTATGGCTCTTCGCATAGGCCGGCGCGACGCCGGCGATCTGCCCGTCGGCGCCATCGACGACAATCGGCACCGGCTGCCACCCGGCGCGCGCGGTGGCGGAGCCGGATTCTTCCAGGATCGACAGGAAGGCATGGCTGACGAACGGATTGCCGGAGCCGGCGCAGGCGTCCCACTGGTCGGCGGGAATGGCGCGGACGCCGTCGGCGATGCGGGCGGTGACGGGAGTGGAGCTCACGCTGGCGTATCTAGGGAGCCGATCGCGCGACGGGAATGGGGGCGAAGGTCACGAAGTTCATGCCAAGAGCGGGGTTTCGCGCGCAGCCCGTCCAGCCAAAAGTTGCGATACCGCGGTCAATTCGTCAGCCTTTGTCACTTTTGAAGACCCTGCCAATTTTGACGAAGCGCAGCGTAATCAGCCATCTCGAAGATTTTATGCAGCGCAGCTATGCGCCGTAAAACAGATCATTTCCAACATTGCAACTTCGTTGATTAGGCGAAGGTAGCGCATATCTGCCGCCCGTTGCGAGAGCTATTAACCGCGAACGCGCTCACGCGAACATTGCGCCTTCCTCCCTTTTGGTCGTAGTTCACCTCGCCATATTTTACCGCTTGCACCTCATACGAGGAAGCTCCGCATATTTCGACAATCAATTGCCTGTCACTTTCCCAGTAAAGAACTGGACGATTTGAATTTGCAGCCTTTACAACCGTAACGCTCGCCGCATCCACGCCTGTTAGCCGACTAATAAGACGCACCCGTACATGATCGCTATTAGAAGCGGGTGCGCCCTTGTATTCGGCAACAGCCACATAGCTGCCGTCGGGAGACATCGCGCTACCTGTCTGCGTCCATTCCGAACGACTGCAACCACCGATAGCGGATATCATCATAACGAAGGCAATCGGCTGAATCCGCACGATCCAACGAACGCTAAGACGCGAGCGCACCTCACCCCTCCCCCGGCACCACCATCCGCACGTCCCGCTGGGGCACCGGCACCTTCACCCCATGTTCGCCGAACAGCGCCCAGATGCGCTTCAGAACGTCGGCCTTCACATTGCCCACGCCGCCTTCCGGGTCGCTGATCCACACGCGGACCTCGTACTCCAGGGCATAGTCGCCGAACGCGGTCATCCACACCGCGGACGGGGGTGTGTCGAGCACGCGGCTGCTTTCCTTCGCCGCGCGGGCCATCAGGCTTTCGGCGAGTTCGACGTCGCTGTCGTAGGCGATCTTGACCGGAATCGCGATGCGCACGTTGCGGTCGGAGAAGGACCAGTTCTCCACCTCCTGCGTCATCAGGATCTCGTTCGGGATCAGATGTTCCTTGCCCTCGCGCGTGATGACGCTGACCGCGCGGACGCCGATCTTGTTGACCCAGCCGAAGTTCTGGCCGACCGCGATGACGTCGCCCGGCTTCACCGATCGGTCCATCAGCAGGATGATGCCGGCGATCAGATTGCCGACGGTCTTCTGCAGGCCGAAGCCGATCGCGAGGCCGAAGGCGCCGCCGAACACCGCGAAGGTCGTGAGGTCGATGCCCAGCGCGTCGATGCCGAAGAAAAAGGCGGTGACGAGCAGCGCGATGCCGGCCAGCTTCTGAATCAGCAGCCGCTGGGTCGCGTCGAGCGTCTTCGCGCGCCCCAGTGCCTGCGCGATGGCGCGGTTGATGACGCGGACGATCGCCAGCAGGACGACGACGGTCAGCAGCAGGGTAAGCAACGACCAGAGCGACACGCGCCGTCGCCCGACGTCGATGCCGATCGCATCCAAGGTGCTGGTGATCGGCTCGTATCCGCCGACCGACCGGCCGAGGATCGCGACGAATACGAGCGCGCCGACCGTCCACGCCATCCACGACGGCAACCGCACCGCGCGCAATAGCGTCAGCACGAGCATGGCGGTCGCCGCCCCCAGCGCGACGCCGATCCCAATGCTGGCGAGCGTGGCCCAGGAATAGGCTTGCGCGACGATTGCCAGCAGGACGGCGGCGGTGCCGTGGCGGACGAGGCTGCACAATCGCGTCTCGACCGATTCGCCGGCATCGCCGACGCGGTCGTGCCAAAATTCGGTCAGCGGTGGCCCGATCCGCCGCCCGGCGAGCCATCCGGCGACGAGTGCCAGCAGGACGAGGCCGAGCGCGACCGCTGCCTGCGTCAGATCGTCTCCGCCGGCCTGCGCGAGCCCGAGATCGATCAGCCAGGCGCGCAGCTGCATCACCGTGCGGCGGCGGCCCAGGCGGCGAACCCGCGTTCCAGGTCGGCGATCAGGTCGGCGGGGTCCTCCAGGCCGATGCTGATGCGGACGAGCGGTCCCCTTTTCCAGGTCGTGGCCGAGCGATGGCGGGCAGGATCGACCGGCACCGCCAGGCTTTCGAACCCGCCCCAGCTATAGCCGATGCCGAACAATTGCAGCGCATCGATGAGCGCGGCGCGCTCCGCCTCTCCGCCCGATGCGAGTTCGAAAGCGAACAGGCCCGCGCCGCCCTTGAAATCGCGGTGGAAGAATTCGCTGCCCGGGCAGTCGCCGAGCGCGGGGTGAAGCACGGCGGCGACTTCGCTGCGGGTCTTGAGCCAGCGGGCGATCTCCAGCGCGCTTCTCGCATGACGATCGAGCCGCACCGCCATGGTCCGGAGACCGCGGCTGCCGAGCCAGGCGTCGTCGGGCGACACCGTCTGCCCGAGTTGGAAACTGGTGTCGCGCAGGCGCGGCCAATGATCCTTCGTGGCCGTGACCGACCCCATCATCACGTCCGAATGACCCGAGATATATTTGGTGCAGGCGAGGATCGACAGGTCGATCCCCTGCGCCATCGCCGGGAAACCGAGCGGCGTCGCCCAGGTGTTGTCGAGAAGGGTGACGACGCCGCGCGCCTTGGCCGCGGCGACAATGGCGGGGATGTCCTGCACTTCGAACGTCAGGCTGCCGGGACTTTCGAGGAAGATCGCGCGCGTGGTCTCGCCGATCAGGTCGGCGATGCCGGCGCCGATCATCGGGTCGTAGAAGCGCGTCGTGATGCCCAACCGGTGCAGCAGGCCGATCGAGAGATAGCGGGTCGGATCATAGGTGCTGTCGACCAGCAGCAGTTCGTCGCCCGGCGACAGCACGCTCAGGAGCGCGGCGGCGACCGCAGCCACGCCCGAGGGGTAGAGGAAGGTTGCTTCCGCCCCCGGCTCGAGCTCGGTCAATGCGTCGGCCAAGCTCCACTGGGTCGGCGTGCCGCGGCGGCCGTAGAACAGGCGGTGATGCGTGTCGTGGGCCGCCGTCGCGCGCAGATCGGCAACCGAATCGTAGAGGATGGTCGACGCGCGCCACACGGGCGGGCTGACGATCCCCTGGCTCCATTCCTTGCGCCGCCCCGCGGTGACCACCTTCGTCCCGTTGCCGCCGCCCTGTCCTGTGCTCATCGTCCGGTTTCCTTGGGTGTGGTGGGGTCGCTGCCCCAGTCGGCCCATGACCCGCCGTAAAGCGCCGCGTCGCGCCCGAGCAGGTGAAGGGCGAAGATCAGCGAGCAGGCGGTGACGCCCGACCCGCAGGTCGTGGTTATGGGCAAGTCGAGGTCGACGCCGGCCGCGGTGAAGGCGGCGGCGAGCGCGTCGCCGTGCTTCCACCTGCCGTCGGCGTCGTAGAGCGTGGCGTAATGGACGTTGCGCGCGCCGGGGATGTGCCCGGGGACGACGCCCGCGCGCGGCTCGGGCTCTTCGCCCGCAAAGCGCGCGGGCGAGCGGGCGTCGACGATCTGGTCGGTGGTGGCGCGGACATCGTCCTTGTCGCGGAGCGAGCCGACGACGCGGGCGACCGTCGTGGCGCCGAGCGTGGTGCCCTCCCCCGCCTTCAACGGCCGTCCCTCGGCGCGCCATTTGGCGAGGCCGCCGTCGAGGATCGCGACCGACGTCGCACCCGAGGATTTGAGCAGCCACCACCCGCGCGCTGCGGTCTTCAGCGGGCTGTCGTCATAGACGACATAGGCCGCGGCCGGGTCGATCGCGACCGCGCCGGGCTTGGCGCTCGACAGGTCGAGGAACGCGGCACCGGGGATGTGGCCGGCGCGATACTCCGCGCGCGCGTCGCGGCCGTGTTCGGGGAGGAACCACGATGCATCGACGATGCGAACGCCGGCCAGATCGGCAAGGCCGGCGGTGGAGACGAGCGAGCCGATCATCGGGCGCGGATGAAGGCGCGGATGTCGCGGGTCAGCTTCGCGCGATCCTCGTCGCGAACGTACATCATGTGGCCGGCGTCGTAATACTGGAACTGGATCCGGCTCTTGTCGTATCCGGTGCGCGACAGGGCATATTCGGCGGCGAAGAACGGGGTCGCGAAATCATACCAGCCTTGGCCGACGAAGATCCTGAGGCCCGAATTCTCGCGCAGAGCCTTCCCGATATAGGGCGCGACATTCATGTACACGTCGCTGTCGCGCCCACCGCCCAGCCGCCAGTCCCACGGCCCCACACCGCCGATCGTGACATAGCTGCGGTCGGTCGCGTACTTCAGGTCGCCGCGGACATAGGCGTTGATCGCCGCGGTATAGCCGCCGTCGATCCCGTAGAAGCTGGGGTCGTTGTCGGGGGCTTCCCCGGCGCTGTCGAAGTCACGGCCGGTGTAGCGGCTGTCGAGCCGACCGACCGTCAGGCCGCGATCGCGGAGCAGTTCCTTGTAGAACCGGTCGGGTGTCACGCGCAGGTCGGCGTGCTCGAGATAGGTTTCGCTCAAGCCCGTGAAACGCGCAAGGTCGCGGCGGACGGTGGCGCGCTCCTCCGCGGGCAGCGCATTGCCCTTCAGCAGCGCAGCGGCATAGGGACCCGTCGCCCAGCGGCGGGCGTCCTCGACGAACGCTTCCGTCTGCGTCCCCGCCCCTGCCTTGCCGTGGAATCGCGCGGTGGCGGCCATCGACGGCAGGTTGAGGATGAAGGTCATCTCGTTGCCCGGCGTATCGGCGCCGGCGGCGAAATCGAGCACGGTGGAGATCAAAATGACGCCGTTCAGTGAGACGTCGTTGAACGTACCCTCCAGCTGGTTGAGCACCGCCGCGCTGCGGGTGGTGCCGTAGCTTTCGCCGCCGAGGAATTTCGGGCTGTTCCAGCGACCATGCTCGTTCAGCCACAGGCGGATGAATTGCGCGATCGAGCGCGCGTCCTGGGTGACGCCGTAGAAGTCCTTGGGGTCGGTCTTGCCGAGCGCGTGGCTGAAACCGGTGCCGACCGGATCGATGAAGACGACGTCGGTCACGTCGAGCAGCGAATCGGGATTGTCGAGGATCGGATAGGGCGGTCCGCCGTCGTCTTTCGCGTCCGACGGGATCGCGACCCGCTTCGGCCCGAACGCGCCCATGTGAAGCCAGACCGAGCCCGAACCGGGGCCACCGTTGAACAGGAAGGTCACCGGGCGACGCGGGTCGGCGCCGTCCTTGATGTAGCTGGTCGAAAAGATCGCGGCGCGGGGGGTGCCGTCATCGGCCTTCAGATACGTCTCGCCGGTGATCGCGGTGTAGGCGACGCTTTGCCCGCCGAAAACCCCGGTGTGGCGGGTGACCGATCGGTTGGGCGGGGGGATGTCGTCGGCCTTGGCGGGCGCGGACCGGGGCGCGGGCGCGTCCTGGGCGACGACGGGACTGGCGATCAGGGCGGCGGCGGCGAGCAGGATGGAACGCATGGGCGCGCACCCTAGCGGCGGCGGCGCGGGGTGCAATCTCCTGTCACGTCGTTGCCGCCCGCCCTCCCGTCATCCCCGCCCCTCCCGTCATCGCCGCTCCCCGTCATCCCCGCGAGGGCGGGGATAAATTCTGGCTGGTCGACGTGAGTCTCACGACCTTCAGCGACTATTGATCCCCGCCTTCGCGGGGATGACAGAAAGAAGACGGGGATGACGGGTCGAGAGCAAACCCCTACATGCCCCACCCATGACACCGCTTCATCTCGGCCAGGCGAGCAGCCTGCCGGCCTCTCCGGAAGAGGCCGTTCTCGACTATGTCCCCAACCCGCGTGCGGGATCGCTGTACCTGGTGCGCTTCGCGGTGCCAGAATTCACCTCGCTCTGCCCGGTCACCGGCCAGCCCGACTTCGCGCATCTCGTCATCGATTATGCACCGGGTGAGACGATCGTCGAATCGAAGTCGCTGAAGCTGTTCCTGGGCGCGTTCCGCAACCACGCCGGCTTCCACGAGGATTGCACGGTCGGGATCGGTCAGCGGTTGTTCGACGAGATGAAGCCGGTGTGGCTGCGCATCGGCGGCTATTGGTATCCGCGCGGCGGCATCCCGATCGACGTGTTCTGGCAATCGGGCGCGCCACCCGAGGGCCTGTGGCTGCCCGACCAGGGGGTTGCGTCCTACCGTGGGCGCGGTTGATCTCGATCGTACGTGTTGCATTGCACAATTATGGCAACCATATTCGGTTCTATAGCGTTGTGAGTCGGTTGGAAGGCCTAGCGCCTGATCAATTCTGCAATTGCGAAGGACCGTCATGGACACCCAGGAGGCCGCCACCGCCCCGATCAACCACATCGTCCTGATCGGAAACTACCTGCCCCGCAAGTGCGGGCTCGCCACCTTCACGACCGACACTGCCCAAGCGATGCGGTCGCGTTTTCCGGACCTGAAGGTCGACGTCTACGCGATGGACGACCATCCGGGCCGCTACGACTACCCGGCCGAAGTCACCGGCACGATCCCGCAGAACGACCTGGGCGCGTATATCGCGACCGCGCGCGCGATCGAGGCGTCGGGCGCGCAGGCACTGTGGCTGCAGCACGAATATGGCATCTACGGCGGGGCGGCCGGGGAACATATTCTGGCGCTGCTCGACCGCGTGACCATGCCGGTCATCGTGACGCTCCACACCGTGCTGGAAAAGCCGAGCGCCGACGAACGCCGTGTGCTCGAAGCGCTGCTGCGTCGCGCATCGAAGGTGATCGTGATGGCCGAACGCGGTCGTGAGATCCTGGAGCGCCACTATGGTGCCGATGCGCGCCAGATCGTCACCATTCCGCACGGCGTGCCCGACCGGCCACTGGTCGATGCCGACACGCTGAAGGGTGCGTTCGGCTGGGCGGGGCACGAGGTCGTGCTGACCTTCGGCCTGCTTGCCCCGAACAAGGGCATCGAGACGATGATCGCCGCCCTGCCCGCGATCGTCGAGCAGAACCCGGCCGCGCTCTACGTCGTGCTCGGCGCGACGCACCCCAATCTGGTCGCGCATGAGGGTGAAGCCTATCGCGACCGGCTGAAGGCTCAGGCCGAGGAGCTGGGTGTCGGCCACGCGATCCGCTTCATCGACGCCTTCGTCGAGCATGACGAACTGCTCGATTACCTGCAGGCGGCCGATATCTATGCGACGCCGTACAACAATCCGTTCCAGATCACGTCCGGCACGCTCAGCTATGCGGTCGGCGTGGGCAAGCCGGTCGTCTCGACGCCCTATGTCCACGCGACCGAAATCCTGGCCGACGGCCACGGCGTGCTGGTCGATTTCGGCGACAGCGCCGGTTTCGCGCGCGAGATCAACGCGCTGCTCGGCAATCGCCGCAACCGCGAGCGGCTGGCGGCACGCGCCTATGCCCGCGGCCGTTCGATGATCTGGCCGCGCCTGGCGGAGGCCGCGCTCGCACAGATCGAGCGCATCGTCGCCAATCGCCCGCGCCGCCTGGGCCAGCAGGGTCACGCCGCCCGCATCCTGCCGATCGACATCGCAGCGGTCGAGCGGATGAGCGACGCGACCGGGATGCTTCAGCATTCGATCCTCTCGGTGCCCGATCGCCGTCACGGCTATTGCATCGACGACAACGCCCGTGCGCTGATCCTGATGACGCAGGTACCCGATCTCGAACCGGTCGTCCGCGACAAATGGTCGAGCGTGTACGGCGCGTTCGTGCAATATGCCTGGAACCCGGACAAGCGCCGCTTCCGCAATTTCATGAACTATGACCGCACCTGGTGCGAGGAATATGGTTCGGAGGATTCGAACGGCCGTGCGCTGTGGGCGCTGGGCGTCACCGCGCGCGATGCCGGCATGCAGAAGCACCGCGACTGGGCTGCGCGCCTGTTCGACGAAACCGCCAGCCTGGCGTTCGAGCTCGGCAGCCCCCGCGCGCATGCCTTTGCGATGCTGGGCGCTGCGGCGATGCTGGAGGCGCATCCCGGCCACGGCCTGTCGCGAGAAATCCTGACGCGCTTTTCTGCCGAACTCGCCAGCCTGCTCGACACTGCGCGCCGGCCCGAATGGAGCTGGTTCGAAATCGTGCTGGCCTATGACAACGCCCGCCTGCCCGAAGCGATGATCCGCGCCGGTGTCGCGCTCGGCAAGCCCGAGCTGGTTGCGACGGGCATCGAGACGCTCGACTGGATCGTCAGCCGCCAGACGTCGCCCGAAGGTCGTTTCCGCGCGGTCGGCACGGAAAGCTTCGGTCGCGAATATGCCGATCCGCTGCCGTTCGACCAGCAGCCGCTGGAGGCGCAGGCGACCGTCGATGCGTGCGCAGCGGCCTTCGACGCCACCCGCGACGGTCGCTGGCTGACCGAAGCGAACAAGGCCTATGGCTGGTATCTGGGCGCAAACGACCTCGACCTGCCGCTGGCCAGCATTTCGGACGGCGGCTGCTTCGACGGCCTGATGCCGAATGGTTTGAACCGCAACCAGGGTGCCGAATCGATCCTGGCGCTGCAACTTGCCGGGTGCACGATTTCGGCCCTTTCAAAGCGGGGCGCATCCGTGGCAGGTCAAACCCGCGTGGCGGCGTAATCGCGCCGCCCGCCAGGACTGACCGTAACGCCCCGGGGGGGACGCATGATTGAATTCCACGACCATCCGCTGCGCCTGCACGCCGACCCTTCGCGCGTGGTGGTCCGCCCGTTCCACATCGCCTGGGCGACCCCGACCCCGGGCGCGGAAAGCCGCACCCAGCGGATGGTCCGCGCCGTCTTGGAAATGAGCCCCGGCGAAGCGCGCGAGCAGCTGGAAACGGTGCTCAAGGATTTCGAAGCGCGCCACTGGCAGACGCGGCGCGTGTTCATGACGCGCTATGACGAGATCGAGGCGTTGCTCGGGCTCGACGGCAGCCAGATCGGCGACGAGAAGCGCCAGCTGATCGGCGCCTATTTCTGCCACGAATACAGCTACGCCGCCGCCGCGCTGATGAACCCCAGCGTGGTGCCGCATTTCGATCAGAGCGGCATGCCGCGCGGGTCGCAGCGCATCCTGATGTCGATGCGCGCGGTCGGCGAAGGCCACATCAGCTCGGTCGCGTTCCGCGAAGGCATCATCACCGACCAGAACGAACTGACGCTGGCGCCCGAACCGCCGTTCGCCACCGCGGCGGACGCGGTGGGCGACGAGTTGGAAATGCCGTCAGGGCCGGTGACCGTCTATCGGCACCGCGACTCCACCCTGTCGGGCACGGTCATCTTCCCGATCACCGAGCAGCAGTCGAAGGGACTGGAGGACCTGCGCCTGGTCCACTTCACCCATGACGACGGCGAAGTGGAGTGGATCGGCACCTATACCGCCTATGACGGGTCGGGCATTCAGTCGGAAATGCTGCGGACCAAGGACTTCCGCGCGTTCGACCTGGTGCCGATGTCGGGATCGGCTAGCCGCAACAAGGGCATGGCGCTGTTCCCGCGCAAGGTCGGCGGCAAATATATGATGATCGGCCGCCAGGACGGCGAGAACGTCTTCATCATCGACAGCGATCGCATCGACCATTGGGACGAAGGCCAGCTGTTGCTGAAGCCGGAATATCCGTGGGAACTCGTCCAGATGGGCAACTGCGGCCCGCCGATCGAAACCGAAGCGGGCTGGATCCTGCTGACCCACGGCGTCGGCGCGATGCGGAAATATTCGATCGGCGCGGCCTTGCTCGATCTCGACGATCCGACGAAGGTGATCGGGCGGACGAAGGAACCGATCCTGGCCGCAGCGGATCAGGATCGCGAGGGATACGTGCCGAACGTGGTCTATAGCTGCGGCGCGATCCGGCATGGGGACAAGCTGTTCATTCCGTACGGGATTGCGGACAGCTCGATCGGGTTTGCGTTCGTCGAGATCGAGAAGCTGCTGGCGGCGATGTAAGGTGCGGGCACCCTGCGATTGCCAAAGCAATCGCAGGGAAAGCAATCGCAGGGGATGCCACGGCGGGCAGCGGGGTCGCGCAGCGATCCCGTCTGACGGCGTGGGGGTACGCTCTTTCTCGCCCCCGTGGTGCTCCCGCGAAGGCGTGAGCCTAGGGCGACAGACTAAATCCTCTGTAACTTTAAGGCTCCCGACTTCGCGGGAGCACTGGTGGGTCTCATTCGCCGTCACACCGCCCAATTCGTCATCCCCGCGAAGGCGGGGATAAATTCTGGCTGGCCATCGTGAGTCTCATGTCGTTCAGCGACTATTGATCCCCGCCTTCGCGGGGATGACGATCGTGAGTGACGGGATTCAGGTCAACAGCGCGCGGACTGGCTGAGCGCCGGCCAGTCCCCCGGACCTACCCCCGCGCCGCCTTCAACGTCTTCTGGTACAGCACCACAATCCCGAGCGCGAACACCACCAGCGCCGCCGGAATGGTGACCCCCTCGCCCAGTTCCGCAATCGCCAACGGTGCGTCGCTGCCCGTTGCGGCGACGATACCGGCGAAGACGACGCCGAACAGGCTTTCACCCACGATCAATCCGGTCGCGGCCAGCACGCCCAGGCGGCTGACGAATTCCGGGTTCGCGCTTTTGGCCGCCTGGCGTTCGTACCAATGGCCGATCGCAGCCCCGACCGGGATGAGCAGCGTCAGCGCCATCGGCAAATAGATGCCCATGCCGACGGCGAGCGGCGGCAGGCGGTAGCGGCTGGTCTTGCCGAGCGTCTCGTCGACCGCGACGACGACCACGCCGATCCCTGCCCCGATGCCGATCAGCCCCCAGTTGATGTCACCGCCCAGCACGCCCTTCGCCAGCGCGGAAATGAGCGAGGCCTGCGGCGCCGCCAGCGCGTTCGGGCCGGCGTTCGCCGCGCCGGCGAACCCGAAGGCGGTATTGAGCAGGTCGAGCACCGGCGGGATGATGAGGCTGCCGAAGACGACGCCCAGCACCAGCGCGAACTGCTGCTTCCACGGCGTCGCGCCGACCAATTGGCCGGTCTTCAGGTCCTGGAGGTTATCGTTCGAAATCGTCGCGATCGAAAAGACGATCGCGGTGGTGAACAGCGCATAGGCGACCAGCGCATCGACCCGTGCGGGATCGCCGCCGTGGCCGAAGACCATCGCCAGCAACAGCGACGCGCCCAGCACCGCAAGGATGCCGACGCCCGACACCGGCGAATTGGACGCGCCGATCAGCCCGGCCATGTATCCGCACACCGCCGCGATCACGACGCCGACGACCAGAACATAGGCAAGCGTCCCGCCGATCACGAGCCAGGGGTGTTCCGCCACCGGCCCGCCGCTGGCGAAGTCCCACAACAGCCAGGCGATCGGGATCAGGGAGAACAGGATGGTGCCGCCGACGACGCCGATCGGCAGGTCGCGCTCGGTCAGCTCCAGCACCGCCCCGCCCTTGCGCGCGCGGGCCGCGACCATCGCCGATCGGATGCCGCCGATGATCGGCCCCAGGATCTTGAGCAACGTCCAGATCGCCGCGACGCCGATCGTGCCGGCGCCGATGAAGCGCACGTCGTTGCGGAACACGGACCCGACCACGGTATCGACCGGGTCGAGCGTCGGTTGCAGGCTGGTCAGGGTTGGCATCAGCACGCCCCAGGCGAGCACCATGCCGATCGCCATCGCGATACCGACGGTCAGCCCGACGAGGTGCCCGACACCGATCAGCGCGAGCGAGAAGCTGGTCGAGACGCCTGTTGCCGACGCCGCACCGACCTTGAAGTTCTTTGCCGCTTCCGCCGCGACCAGGCGGAGTTGGGTCAGGAGCGTGAAGCCCGCCGCGATCAGGCTGCCGAGGATGATGGTGCGCAAGCCGCGCATGTTCTCCGCGCCGCCCTCGCGCGATTCGGCGCCGACCTTCAGCACTTCGGCCGCGGCGACGCCCTCCGGGTAAGGCAGGTCGGAACCGGTCACGAGCGCGCGCCGCAAGGGCACCGAGAACATGACACCCAGGATCCCGCCGACCGCGCAGACGAACGCGGTGATCCAATAGGGAAAACCGCTCCACCACCCGACCAGCACCAGGCCCGGCAAGACGAAGATGATCGCGGCCAGCGTGCCCGCGGCCGACGCGATCGTCTGGACGATGTTGTTCTCCAGGATATTGCCGGTCTTGAACAGCCGCAGAATCGCCATCGAGATGACCGCGGCCGGGATCGACGTGGCGAAGGTCAGGCCGACCTTCAGCCCCAGATACACGTTCGCTGCGGTGAACAGCACGGTGATGATCGCGCCGAGGATGATCCCGCGCAGGGTGAGTTCGGGCAGGCGGGCAGTGGTGCGGGTGTCGCTCATGGGCGGGAGCGTGGCACAGGATGGAAAAGGAGGGAAGATGGGCGGGCGCCATGGGCCGCCCTTACCCTCTCGCTCGTCATCCACGCGGAGGCGGGGATCAATTCTGGCTGAACGCAGTGCGACTCCGCCTTCAGCGACTATTTATCCCCGCCTGCGCGGGGATGACGGCGCGGGGCGATTGCGAGGATGACGGTCGAGGGGCGATCGCGGAATGACGGTCGAAAGCGAGCGTCAGCCCGGCAATCCGCCCTGCAACACTCGATCCGCGAACGCACAATGCAGCGCGATCCCTTTGCCCATCACGCTCTCCTCGATCGTCATCCGCGTGTTGTGGAGCGGTGGGTTCGTCGCAGGGTCGCTCCCCTCGGGCGCCACACCGATGAAGGCCATGCAGCCCGGCACGTCGCGCAGGACATAGCTGAAATCCTCGCCGCCCATCATCGGCGCGGGCATCGTCATCCAGCCGGCTTGCGGGTTCATCTCCTCGGCGATGTCGCGCACCAGGGTGATCGCGCGCGGGTCGTTCATCGTGACCGGATAACCCTCGTCGATCCGCACTTCGGCGGTGCAGCCATGGGCCAGCGCGACATGCTCCGCCACGCGCTTCAGGCCGGCACGCGCCGTGTCGCGAGTCGCGGGCGACAGCGTGCGCAGCGTGCCGAGCATCGTCACGTCGGACGGCACGATATTGTAGGCCGATCCGGCCGCGATCTTGGTGATCGACAGCACGGCGGGGTCGCTGACCGGGATGGTCCGCGCGATGAAGGCATTGAGCGCGGTCACGATCTCGCAGGCGACCGGGATCGGATCGACGCATTCGTGCGGCATCGCGGCGTGGCCGCCCTTGCCGCGGATGGTGAAGTTCAGCGCGTCGGTCGAGGCCAGCAGCGGTCCCGGACGGCTGACAACAGTGCCGGCTGGAATGTTCGGCGAAATGTGCAGCGCAAAGGCCGCGTCGGGACGGGCGATGTCGAGCAGCCCGTCCTCGATCATGAAGCGTGCGCCGTGGTGCCCCTCTTCCCCTGGCTGGAACATGAAGACGATCGTGCCGGGCAGTTCTTCGCGACGCGCGCACAGCACGCGGGCGGCGCCGGCGAGCATCGCGGAGTGGCTGTCATGGCCGCAGGCGTGCATGGCACCGGGCACGGTGCTGGCGAAATCGAGGCCGGTTTCCTCCTGCATCGGCAGCGCATCCATGTCGCCACGCAGCAGGACGGTGCGGCCGTTGTCGCCCTTGCCCCCGGCCCCGCCCCGCAGGATCGCGATGAAGCCGGTGGTCGAGCGGCTTTCGTGGATTTCGAGCGGCAGCCCCTCCAGCGCCGCGCGCAGCTTCGCGGTGGTCTTGGGGCAGTGCAGGCCGACTTCGGGCTCGGCATGGATCGCGCGGCGCAGCGCCACGACATCGGCGAGTTCGGCCGCTCCGGCGGCGGTCCAGCGGGTGGTGGGGGCGTTCATGACAGAATTACTACGCCTCCACGCCGCCCCCGCCAAGCCTGCCCGCTCAGCCCTTGAACAAGCCGCCCAGCACGCCGCGGACGAGGCCGCCGAGCAATCCGCCGCTCGACGATCGGCTGCGCGACGAGCCGCCGAGCACCGCCTTTGTCACTTCGTTCGCGATCGTGCGGCCAACGGTCGAGCTGGCGGAGCGGGTGGCCGAGGTGATCGCCTTGTTCCACGGGCTGTTTGCGGCCTCGCGTTCGGCGGCGCGCCGCGCCTGGGCGTCGAGGCGGGCCTGACGGTCGGCGTCCTTCTGCGCCTGGAGCCGCGCGCGTTCGGCCTCCTTTGCCGCCTGCGCATTGGCCTTGGCCTGGAGGGCGGCGGCCTTATCGGCTTCGGTCTGCGCCTTGGCGGCCGCGGCCGCGGCGGCAGCTTCGCCGGCCTTGGCGGTCAGCAGTTCCTCGGCGCTTTCACGGTCGATGCGCTCGTCATATTTCGATCCGATCGCGTCGGTCTGGATCAGCACGCCGCGCTCGACCGGCGTGACCGGACCGACGCGGCTCGACGGCGGCTTGATGAGCGTACGCTCGACCGGCGACGGCGCACCGTCGGGCTGGAGCAGCGACACCAAGGCCTCGCCGACCTTCAGTTCGGTGATCGCGGTGGCGACGTCGACGCCGGGGTTGGCGCGGAATGTCTCTGCCGCGGAGCGCACAGCCTGCTGGTCGCGCGGCGTGAAGGCGTTCAACTTGTGCTGAATGCGGTTGTTGAGCTGACCCGCCACCGTGTCAGGGATGTCGATCGGGTTCTGGGTAATGAAGTAGACGCCGACGCCCTTCGAGCGGATCAGGCGGACGACCTGTTCGACCTTTTCGAGCAGCGCCTTGGGCGTGTCGTTGAACAGCAGATGCGCTTCGTCGAAGAAGAAGACGAGGCGTGGCTTGTCGGGGTCGCCGACTTCGGGGAGCGTTTCGAACAGCTCGCTGAGCAGCCAGAGCAGGAAGGTCGAATAAAGCTTGGGGCTCGCCATCAGCTTGTCGGCGGCCAGGATGTTGACGACGCCCCGGCCCCGGTCATCGGTCGCGATGAAATCGGTGATGGCGAGCGCGGGTTCGCCGAAGAAATGCTCGCCGCCTTGGCTCCGCAGCTGGAGCAGCGACCGCTGGATGGCGCCGACCGACTGTTTGGTGACGTTACCGTAGGTGACGGTCAGTTCGTCGGCGCGGTTAGCGCATTCGGCGAGCATCGCCTGGAGGTCGTCGAGGTCGAGGAGCAGCAGCCCTTCCTTGTCGGCGACGTGGAAGGCGATGGTGAGCACGCCTTCCTGTACCTCGTTCAGGTCCATCAGGCGCGCGAGCAGCACCGGGCCCATTTCGCTGACGGTGGTGCGGATCGGGTGCCCCTGTTCGCCGAACAGGTCCCAGAATTGCGTGGGATTGTCGCCGTAGGACCAGTCGGTCAGGCCGAGTTCGGCAGCGCGTACGGCAAAGATTTCGTGAGTCTTAGTCTGGGCAGAGCCAGCCATGGCGAGGCCGGACAGGTCGCCCTTCACATCGGCGACGAAACTGGGGACGCCTTCACGGGCAAACCCCTCGACGATGCCCTGCAGCGTCACCGTCTTGCCGGTGCCCGTCGCCCCGGCGATCAGGCCGTGGCGGTTCGCGCGCTTGAGGACCAGGTCCTGCCGCTTGCCGTCCGCACTGGCACCGATGAAGATCGAGTCGGCCATCCGCTATCCCCTAACCTAATTCGGTTCAGGGATAGCGGATGGCGCGGACCGCTCAAGCTTACTTCAGATCGACCGCGACGTAGCGGCCGCCCAGACGGGCGCGCTGGAAGTAGATCAGCACCGTCTTGCGACCGGCAGACTTCGCCGCAGCAATCGCCGCCGTCGCCTCAGCCGGAGTCGTCACCGGCTTGCGATCGATCGAGCTGATGACGTCACCACGCTGCAGGCCCTTGGCCGCGAGGTCGCTCGATTGGTCGACCTGGGCGATCACGACACCGCGAACGCTGGCGTCGATCCCCAGCTGGCGCGCGATCTGCGGAGTCAGCGCGACGACCTGTGCGCCGAGCGACTGCGACGCCGGCGTCTGGCTGCCGCTGTCGCCACCCGGCAGGCCGTCGTCGTCGTCACCACCGGCCGACGCGATCAGCTGGTCCTCGGGCGGACGCGTGCCGACGGTCGCCGTCACCGTCATGCGCTTTCCGTCACGCAGCAGCTCGATCGGGATGCGGGTTCCGGGCGCCTGATTGGCAACAAGGAAGCTGAGGGTCTGGTCTGGCGTCACGTCCTGGCCCGCGACCTTCACGACCACATCGCCCGACCGGATGCCGGCCTTATCGGCGGCCTCGCCTGGCTCCACGCGGTTGATCAGTTCGCCAACGTTGCGCGGCAGGCCGAGCGCGGAGGCGATCCCCTCGTCGATCTGCTGGATGCCCACGCCCAGGTAACCGCGCTGGACGCTGCGGCCCTTCATCAGCGTGTCTATGACGGGCTTGGCGACTTCGGCCGGGATGGCGAAGCCGATGCCGACATTGCCGCCGGTCGGCGAGAAGATCTGCGAGTTGATGCCGATGACGTTGCCGTTCAGATCGAACATCGGGCCACCCGAGTTGCCCTGATTGATCGACGCGTCGGTCTGGATGAAGCGATCGGCGTTGCCCGGCTGGGTGCCGGTCGAGCGATGAACCGCCGAGACGATACCCGCAGTGACGGTGCCGCCAAGTCCGAAAGGATTGCCGATCGCGACAACCCAATCACCGACACGCGCGCGCTGCGAATCGCCGAAGCGAACGAATGGAAGGTTGGTCGCGTCGATCTTGAGCAGCGCCAAGTCCGACGTCGGGTCGCGGCCGATCAGGCGGGCCTTATATTCCTTGCGGTCGCTCAGCGTCACGGTGATCGTCTCGACCACGGCGTTACGCGTTCCGGCCGAAATGACGTGATTGTTGGTTACGACATAGCCGTCGGGCGAGATGATGAAGCCCGAACCCAGCGACTGCGCCTGGCGCGTCACCGGCGCACCGCCCTGCCCCTGGCTCGGCCCGCCGAAGAAATTCTCGAACGGCGTGCCCGAGAACGGGTTCTGCTGCTGCTGGTTGAGCGTCACGCGCTGGGTGGTGGAAATATTGACGACGGCCGGCTGCAGCTTCGCGACCATGTCGGCAAAACTCATCGGCGCGCCGGCGCGCGGGGTGCTGGCGCTGATCGCGCCGGGTTCGTTCTGCGCGGTCTGCGCGCCGATCGGCGACAGCGTCATCGTGGCGGCAGTGCCGCCCAGCAGGAGGGCGGCGGTCAATGCGTAGGCGTAGCGCACGTGCGTGATATTCCTCTCAACTCAGAAAAACTGATGACCCCTCTGGCGGCAGTCTCGCTGGCCTTTGCTGAACGCTGACTGAAGGCAATTGGTCCGCCGCCTGTTCCCTTCGTTCTATCGTCCCCCGAATTCGCGCAGATACCCGTTCTGCGGGCTGAGGATGATCGATGTTCCACCGCGGCCTTCATCCGCCTGGCCATCGGCGCCGAAGGTGTAGCGATAGGACTGCATCGCCCGGTAGAAGTCGTAGAATTGCGGATCCTTGCCGAACGCATCGGCGTAGATCTTAGACGCCTGGGCATCCGCCTCGGCCTGCACGATCTGCGCATTGCGTTGGCCCTGTGCGCGGATGGTCAGTGCCTGCTGCTGGCGCGCGGTGCGCATGCGGTTAAGCGCGGATTCGAGCGGCGTGCCGTCCGGCAGATCGGCATGCTTGATCCGCACGTCGACGATCTGGACGCCGTACTGGGTCGCGTAATTCTGCAGGCGGGTCTGGATATTGTCCATCACCTGGCCGCGTTCGGGGCTGAGCAATGTCGCGAATTCGACCTTGCCGAGCTCGGCCCGCAGCGCCGAACTGAACAGCGGCTGGAGCGCCGAGGTCACGCCCTCTTCGCTGCGCGCTGTCACGACCATCTTGAGCGGATCGATCACGCGGAAGCGGGCATAGGCGTCGACCTGCAGTCGCAGCTGGTCGGTCGAGAGCACCGGCTGGTTTTCCAGATCGACGTCGAGCACGCGCTTGTCGACCCAGACGATGCGGTCGACGAACGGGATGCGCGCGATGACGCCGGCGCCGGTGTTGCCGAAATCGCGGTTCGGCTGCCACGCGTTCACGGTACGCACGGGCTGTTCGAAGCGCAGGATGACCGCCTGGCGCTTCTCATCGACGATCGTGAACGTCGACAGCAGGACGATGACGGCCGCGAGCAGCGCGATGCCGAGGCCCATCGGGCCCTTCAACCAGCCGGTCACTGGCCACCTCCCTGCACCGCAGGCGCGGGCGTGGTCGCCGGCGTCGCCGGTTCGGGCAGGCGCTTGGCCGCTTCGGGAAGCGGGAGGTAGGGCGTCACGCCCTGCGCCTCGATAATCGTCTTGTTCGACTTGGCGAGCACGGCTTCCATCGTTTCGTAATAGAGGCGGCGGCGGGTGACTTCCGGCGCGGTCTTGTACTGTTCGTAGATCTTGTCGAACTTCGCCGCCTCACCCTGCGCGCGGGCGATGACCTGCTGCGCATAGGCGCGGGCGTTGTTCAGGTTCGCCTGCGCCTGCTGCTGGGCGGCCGATACCGCCTTGAAGTCGTCGTTGACGGCCGCCGGCGGATCCGCCTTCGAAATGGCGACGCCCTGGACCATGATGCCCGAATTATAGTCGTCGAGGATCTGCTGCATCGTCTGCTGCACGCGCGCCTCGATCACCGTCCGGCCGCGGCCGATCGCCTGGTCGAGCGTCACGTCGGCGACGACCGCGCGCATCGCGCTTTCGGCGGTCGCGCGGACGGTTTCCTGCGGATTGCGGATCTGGAAGACGAAGTCCTGCGGGTTCGCGATGTTCCAGCGCACCTGATAGCCCAGATCGACGATATTCTGGTCGCCGGTCAGCATCAGATTCTCGCCCGACCCCGAGGTCGGGAAATTCTCTTCGCGGATCGCGCGGACGTTGACCTTCGTCACGCTGTTGATCGGCGCCGGCAGGACAAGATGGATGCCGGGTTCGAGCACGCGCGAATATTTGCCGAAGAAGGTGACGACGCCGCGTTCCTGCGGGCCGATCTGCTGGAAACTGGTGAAGACCAGCCAGATCGCCGCGATCACACCGACGCCGATCGCCCACAGCCGCTTGGCCGGCAGGCCGCCGCCGGGGAAACCGCCGCCCGAAAAGCCGCCGCCGCCCCCGCCGCCGGTCTTTGCCCGCTTCAGCAGTTCGTCGAGCGCGCTGGGACCGCCGGGACGCGGACGGCGCCCCTCGGGCGGGAAGGACCAGGGATTGCGCGGCCCGTCATTGCCGCCGCCACTCCCCTTACCGCCATTGCCGTCGCCGCCCGATGGCGGCCCGCCCCATGGACTCTTCGGTGGTTCGTTGCGAAGGATGCCGCCGAGAGTGGCCAGCCCCGAAAAGATGCTCATGCCTGTCTTTATAGGTGCGGCTTTTCAGAAAAACAGTGGCACGGCGCGCCCGCGGACCTAAATCGCCTGCGACATGAACGACACTTCCCTGCCCGGTCTGCCGCCCGGCGCCACCGCGCGCGTCGCCGACGGCCGCGCCAGCATCATCCTCGACGTGACCGGCCTGTCCCCCGACGCGGCGGACACGTTGGAAGCGCAGGCGCGCGCGGTCGCCGAAGCGGCGGGCCTGGAAGCGCGTGTCGCGCGCACGGCGTCGCGGGTTGCGCGGCGGCTGATCGCGGTGGCCAGCGGCAAGGGTGGCGTCGGCAAATCGACCGTGTCGGCCAATCTTGCGGTCGCGCTGGCCAAGCGCGGGCGGCCCGTCGGACTCGTCGATGCGGACATCTCCGGTCCGTCGCAACCGCGGCTGTTCGGCGTGGAGGACGCAACCCCCGATGCCGCCGACAAGCGGATGTTCCCGGTGCCGACGGCGGCAGGCGTGGGACTCGTTTCGATGGGTATGCTGGTGCCCCGGGCCCAGGCGATCGCCTGGCGCGGGCCGATGCTCGCAGGCGCGCTCAGCCAGTTGCTCGATGCGCATTGGGGCGCGGCCGACCCGCTGATCCTCGACCTGCCACCCGGCACCGGCGACGTCCAGCTGACGATGGTGCAGAAGCACCGCCCGGCGGGGGCCGTCATCGTCTCGACGCCGCAGGATCTGGCGCTGATCGACGCGCGGCGCGCGATCGATTTCTTCGAAAAGGCGGGCGTACCGATCATCGGCCTGATCGAGAATATGGCCGGCTATGCTTGCCCGCATTGCGGCGAGGTCAGCGATCCGTTCGGCTCGGGCGGCGCGCAGGCCGATGCCGAGCGGCTGGGCCTGCCGTTCCTGGGCCGCATTCCCTTGAGCCGCGAGGTCCGCGCCGCGTCCGACGCCGGTACGCCCCCGGCCGCCGGGAACGGCCCGGATGCGGCGGCGTTCGATGCGGTGGCGGAGCAGGTGGACGACTGGCTCCGCACCAACGGAGGGTGATATGCCGCTGACCTGCGACGAGGATATCAAGGCGCTGCTGGAGAGCGCACGCACCATCGCCGTGGTCGGCGCGTCCGATCGGCCCGACCGGCCGAGCTACGGCGTGATGCAGCGGCTTCAGGACCATGGCTACCGCGTGATCCCGGTCAATCCGCAGATCACCGGCGAACATGTCCACGGCGAGTTCGTCTTCCGCGAGCTGGCGCAACTCGGCGACCCGATCGACATCGTCGACATCTTCCGCCGCCCCCAGGCCGCCGGCGAGGCGGTGGACGAAGCGATCCGGATCGGCGCGAAGGCGGTGTGGATGCAATTGGGCGTCGTCAACGACGAAGCGGCGGCACGCGCCGAGGCGGCGGGGCTGAAGGTCGTGATGGACCGGTGCCCCGCGATCGAGATCCCGCGATTGGGTGTGGCGCCGGTCGCCTAGAAAAATGCGATCGTCAGGCCGATCGTTACGCCGACCTGCAGCATCGCGATCGCGGCAAGTTGATCCGAAAACGGCTGTTTGCGTGTCTTGTGCCGATAGACACGGCGCGCGAGATACGCCGCGGGGGTGCCGCCGAAAAAAGCCAGTTGCAAAAGGTGCGATTCCCGGATGCGTCGCACACCGCGCATGGCACGCTGTTTGTCTGCCCCGAATTGCACGAACGTGACCGCGTTGACGATAACGACACCAACGATGATCAAAACCGTGATCGACATGACGCGGTCTTAGCGGCCCGACGTTTCCGTGAGCTTACCAGATAGCGTGAATGCTTAGTCCTTCAGTCCCGCAGCAGCTCGTTGATCCCCGTCTTCGACCGCGTCTGCGCATCGACCGTCTTCACGATGACCGCGCAGTAGAGATTCGGCCCGTTCGGATTGCTGGCCGATGGCGCGCTGCCGGACACGACAACCGAATAGGGCGGCACTTCGCCGCGATATTCCTTGCCGCTCGCGCGGTCGATGATGCGGGTCGAGGCGCCGAGATAGACGCCCATCGATAGTACGGCGCCTTCACCGACGCGGACGCCCTCCGCCACTTCGGCACGTGCGCCGATAAACGCGCCATCGCCGATGATGACCGGATCGGCCTGGAGCGGTTCGAGCACGCCGCCGATCCCTGCGCCGCCCGACAGGTGAACGTTCCGTCCGATCTGCGCGCACGATCCGACCGTCGCCCAGGTGTCGACCATCGTGCCGTCACCGACATGGGCGCCGATGTTGACGAAGCTCGGCATCAGCACGCAGCCCTTGCCGATGAAGGCACCGCGGCGCACGACGCTGCCCGGCACCGCGCGGAAGCCCGCGTCGCGGAACTGGTCGGCGCCCCAGTCGGCGAACTTCAGCGGCACCTTGTCGTACCACCCGTCCATGGGCACGTTATCGTTCAAGCGGAACGACAGCAGCACCGCCTTTTTCAGCCACTGATTGACCTGCCAGCCCTGACCGGTCGGCTCGGCGACGCGCGCAGTGCCGGCATCGAGCATCGCCAGCGCCTCGTTCACCGCGTCGCGCACGGCGCCGGTGGTGGCGGTGCTGAGCGACGCGCGGTCGTCCCAGGCGGCGTCGATGGTCGATTGCAGATCGGTCACAGGGGGTCTCCCAACAGGTCGGCGAGCCACGCGGTCAGATCCGCGGTCGCATGGTCGATGTACGGCGCGGCGTGCGCCTCGGGCTGGTGTTCGGATCCGTTGTCGATCCACAACGTCGTCATGCCGATCGCCTTGGCCGGCGCCAGATTGCGCGCCATGTCATCGGCGAACAGCGCGGCGGCCGGGTCGAGGCGGTAGGCGTCGCACAGGCTCTGGTAGGCGATCGGCGCGGGCTTGGGCGCCAGCGCCATCGCATGGATGTCGTGCACGCCTTCGAACGTCGACCCCAGCCCCAGGCGGCCAAGCACCTTTTCGGCATAGGGCCCGTCGCCGTTGGTGAAGACGATCTTGCGCCCCGGCAGCTTCGCGATCAGCGCGGCGAGCGGCGCGTTTTCCTCCAGCACGTCCATTTCGACGTCGTGGACATAGGCCAGGAACTCGTGCGGATCGACGCCGTGCTCGGCCATCAGCCCGGCGAGCGTCGTGCCGTGGCTAAGAAACCAACCACGCCGGAGCGCCGATGCCTCCGCCTCGGGCAGGCCCAGCTTCTCGGCGATATACCCCGTCATCCGCGCCTCGATCGGCGCGAACAGGTTGCAGGACGCCGGGTAGAGCGTGTTGTCCATGTCGAAGACCCAGGCTTCGATGTGGGCGAGATCGGCGCGCATGGGCGGCCGCTTAGGGCAAGGCTGCCGGAAGAAGAAGAGAGATTGTTCAGAGAAGACGCGAAGGCACGAAGAGCCCTCGCCCGCTGCCCCGTCTCGCGACAGCGACACCTTCGCCTGATCGGTCTGGGAAGAAGGCCGCATTCGCGGCGAGCACTGAACGCCTTAGCGCCTTCGCGCCTTCTCGGAACAAAACTTCTTCTTCTCTTACCGAGCCTTGCCCCCGCCCCCACATGGGCGGTCATGATACCGTACAGTTTCCTCGACCTCGTCCCGATCCTCGAAGGCGGCACCGCGGGCCAGGCGCTCGCCCACGCCGCCAAGCTCGCAGCGCATGCGGAAGCGCAAGGCTTCACCCGCTATTGGGTCGCCGAGCATCATGGCATGCCGGGGATCGCGAGTGCCGCGACGGCGGTCGTCATCGGTCACTTGGCGGCCGCGACGAAGACCATCCGCGTCGGCGCGGGCGGGATCATGCTGCCCAACCACGCGCCGATGGTGATCGCCGAACAGTTCGGCACGCTCGACGCGCTCTATCCCGGACGGATCGACCTGGGTCTCGGCCGAGCGCCGGGCAGCGACGGGCGCGTGGCGCGAGCGCTCCGGCGGACGCTCGACAGCGATCCCAACGCCTTCCCGCGCGATGTCGTCGAGTTGCAGAGCCTGTTCGCCGATGACGGCGCGACCGGCATCCATGCGACTCCCGGCGGCGGGGCGGACGTAAAGCTGTGGATCCTGGGATCGAGCACCTTCGGCGCCCAACTCGCGGCGATGCTGGGGCTGCCGTACAGCTTCGCCTCGCACTTCGCGCCGGATTCGCTCGATGCCGCCGCCGCGATCTATCGGCGGGACTTTGCCGGCGCGGGCAAGCCGCACTTCATGCCCGCGTTCAACGTGATCGCCGCGGATACCGACGAAGAGGCCCAACTGCTCGCCACGTCGCAGCAACAGGCGTTCGTCGCGATCCGCACCACCGGCACCGGCATTCAGCTGCCCCCGCCGGTCCCCGGCTATCGCGAGAGCCTGCCCCCACAGGCCGCCGCGATGCTCGACCATGTGCTGTCGTGCACGGCGATCGGATCGGCGGACACGGTAGCGAAGGGCTTGCGCGCGTTCATCGACCGCACCGGCGCGGACGAGATCATGCTGACGAGTTCGATCTACGACCAGGCCGCGCGGAAGCGGAGCTTGTCGATCGCGGCCGAGGTCATGCGGTCGCTGTAATCCTCCCCGCTTGCGGGGAGGGGACCAGCCGTAGGCTGGTGGAGGGGGTGGGCCGCAGAGGGTGTCGCTCGTGGAGAACCCCCTCCACCACCGCTTCGCGGCGGTCTCCCCCCGTACCGGGGAGGATTCTACGCTGCCGGTAACCTGAGCCGCACCAGCAGCCCGCCCAGATCGTCGCTTTCCTCCAGGCTCGCCGTGCCTTCGTAGATTTCCGCGACGTCGCGCACGATCGCGAGGCCGAGCCCCGTCCCCGGCTTGCCCGAATCCAGCCGCACGCCGCGGTCGAAGATGCGGATGCGGTCGGCCTCGGGGATGCCCATCCCGTCGTCCTCGACCAGAATCTCGACGAAACCGGCGTTCGCCCGCGCCGTCACGAACACGCTGCCACCGCCATATTTCGCGGCGTTCTCGACTAGGTTGCCGAGGATTTCGTCGAGGTCCTGCCGCTCGATCCGCGCGATCAGGTCCTTTTGCCCGTCCACGTCGATGCGGACGTTGGGATAGAGGCGCGCGACCGCACGCTCGACTGCCTCGACGGAGGGCCAGACGTCCGCGCGGCTGTGCGCGGAGCCGCGCCGCCCGACCGCACGCGCACGCGCGAGGTGATGGTCGACCTGGCGCCGCATCGTCCGCGCCTCGCGGATCACGGTTTCGGCAAGGTCGCTCTGCCCCGCGGCGGCGGCATTCATGATGACGGTCAGCGGGGTCTTCAGCGCATGTGCGAGATTGCCGGCATGCCGCCGCGCCTCCTCTGCCTGGCGGTCGTTGTGTGCGACCAGTGCGTTCAACTCCTCGACCATCGGCGCGATTTCCATCGGCATGTCGCCCTCGACCCGCGTCGACTTGCCTTCGCGCAACCGCTGGATCTCGAGGCGGAGCTTGCGCAAGGGAAGCAGCCCCCAGATCGTCTGGAGCGCGACCATTACGATCAGCCCGGCGCCCAGCAGCAGGAAGCTGCGGACCAGCACGCGGCGCAGTGCCGAAATCTGTTCGTCGAGCGCATCGCGGTTCTGCGCGATCTGGAACCGCCAGCGCACCGGCGATCCCGGCACCGTCGAATCGATCTCCGCGACCCGCAACGTCTCGTCAGGGAACTGCGTCGAATTATAGATGTGGACGTTGCGATCGTTGTGCTTCTCGGTGGTCGCCAGCCGCCGGTCCCACAGCGAGCGTGACGGGAAAGGCGCGAAGTCGCCGCCGCTGATCTGCCAGTAGAGACCCGAATTGGGCTCCAGGAAGCGCTGATCGGCGAGCTGCCGGTTGAAGACCAGTTCGCCCTCCGAATCGATCTCGGCCGATGCAAGCATCGTGTTGAGCAGAAATTCGAGCTGATTGTCGAAATTGCTGCTGATCGCCGATGTGAGCACACGGTCGAGCGCATAACCGCCGCCGGCGAGGAGCACGAGGATCCACGCCGCCGCGATCGCGATCATCCGGCGCGAGATCGAGCCCGTGACGCGGACGTAGGGGCGTGGGGGGTCGGTAGAAACTGTCATAGCCCTCTCCCCTTGAGGGGAGTGACGGGTAAACAGCGCCCCGCGCTGTTTTGGCCATGCTGGGAGCATGGCCGACCCGACACTGGTGGGGAGAGGGGCCGGGCCAAGGGCGATAGTCTCGGTGAGAAACCTTTCCCTCTCCCAACCCTCTCCCCAGAGGGGGAGAGGGCTTTAATGGTCACTCGCTCGGCCGGCGCTCGTCGGGTTCGTCCAGGCTGTAACCGAGCCCGCGGATGGTCGTGATGACGTCCTGACCCAGCTTCTTGCGGATGCGCGTCACGAACACTTCGATCGTGTTCGAATCGCGGTCGAAATCCTGGTCGTAGATATGTTCGATCAGCTCGGTGCGGCTGACGACCTTGCCCTTGTGGTGCAGCAGATAGCTGAGCAGCTTATATTCCTGCGCGGTCAGCTTCACCGGCTCGCCAGCCTTGGTCACCTTGCCCGAACGGGTGTCCAGGCGGATGTCGCCCGCGGTCAGCTCTGCCGAGGCGTTGCCCGACGCGCGGCGGATCAGCGCACGCAGGCGGGCGATCAACTCCTCCGTCTGGAACGGCTTGGCGACATAATCGTCGGCGCCCGCGTCGAGCCCGGCAACCTTGTCCGACCAGCTGTCGCGTGCGGTCAGCACCAGCACGGGAGCGGTGCGGCCTTCCTTGCGCCAGCGGTCGAGCACGGTCAGTCCATCGACTTCGGGCAGGCCCAGGTCGAGGATGATCGCGTCATATTGCTCGGTCGAACCGAGGAAATGCCCCTCTTCACCATCCGTCGCCAGATCGACGGCATAGCCCGCACCTTCCAGCGTATTGCGGAGCTGTTGGCCGAGATTGGGTTCGTCCTCGACGATCAGAACGCGCATCAATGTCTCCCCTGTTCGGTGGCGCCAATTCGGTGCCGGGCGTCAGCGGCTTCGACCGATGATGTTGCCCGACCGACCGTCGACCATCACCCAGATCATCGACCCATCGCGCAGGAACTTCAGCGTGTAAACCGCGGTTCCCGAATCGAAGTCGACGCCGAGATATTTGGCCCCCTGCATCGACGGGATCACCCGGCGCTGAATCTCGCTGAGCGGCAGGATGCGCCCTTCGCGGCGGGCGGCCAGCACCGCCTCCTGCTCGCGCGTCTGCGACGGCGGCTCGGGCGCGGCTGTGGTCAAGGCCAGGCCGGTCAGGGCGGTCAGGAACATGCTCATGGACGGCGGCATAGGTGCATCGCTTTGAACGGACTGTGAATGGTCGTGGCAGCGCAGTGTCAGGAAAGGCGCGGGGTGTGATGATTGGGCCACAGTTTCGGGTGTGGTGGCGCCGGGGCAAAGCCGCCCTTCGACTGCCTGCAAGGCAGGCGCTCAGGACAGGCTTTGTCGGTCGTCGCTCGTAGCGACGCCGGCCGAGGCTGCGCTTGAGCCTCGATTTAGCTGCGCTAACTCGCTAGGCCGCGCGGCATATGGCCTCTGCCCCCATCCTCTCCTACGAAAAGCTCGGCCTCGTCCAGGGCTCTGGCTGGCTCTTCCGCGACCTCGACCTGTTCATCGGCCAACGCGACCGGCTGGCGCTCATCGGCCGCAATGGCGCGGGCAAGACGACGCTGTTGAAACTGATCGCCGGCACGATCGATTCCGACGAAGGCCGCCGCACGATCGTGCCCGGCACGAAGGTTATCCTGCTCGAACAGGACCCCAAGGTCGACGGCTCCGCGACGCTGCGCGACTTCACGCTGTCGGGCGACGATGCGCCCGAGCGTCACGAGGTCGAGGCGATCGCCGACCAGCTGGGCATCGACCTGAACCGCGAGGCGGCGACGGCGAGCGGCGGCGAGCGGCGGCGGGCGGCGATCGCGCGGGCGCTGGCGATGGACCCCGACGTGCTGCTGCTCGACGAACCGACCAACCACCTCGACATCCATGCGATCGAGTGGCTGGAGGATTGGCTGTCACGTTTCCGCGGCGCGTTCGTCGCGATCAGCCACGACCGCGCGTTCCTGACCAACCTGACCAAGTCGACTTTGTGGCTCGACCGCGGCAAGATCCGCCGCGCCGAAGTCGGCTTCGGAGGGTTCGAGGCCTGGACCGAGACGGTCTATGCCGAGGAGGAACGCAACGCCGCGCGGCTCGATGCGAAGCTGAAGATCGAGGAACATTGGCTGCAGCGCGGCGTCACCGGGCGGCGGCGGCGCAACCAGGGGCGGCTCGCGAAACTCAAGGAAATGCGCGCCGAACGCGCCGCGATGCAGGGGCCGCAAGGCGCCGCCGCCCTGTCGGTCGCCGCGGACGACAGCAAGACCAAGGTCGTCATCGATGTTAAGGGCGTGACGAAGCGGTTCGGCGCCGGAAACGAACAACGCACGGTCATCAAGGACCTGAACCTGCGTGTCACGCGTGGCGACCGGCTGGGCATCGTCGGCGCGAACGGCGCAGGCAAGACCACCCTGCTTCGCCTGTTGACCGGCGAACTGGCGCCCGACGAGGGCACAATCCGGCTTGCCAAGACGCTGGACGGCATCGTCATCGACCAGCAGCGCAAGCTGATGGCGCCCGACAAGACCGTGCGCGACGTGCTGACCCAGGGCGGCGAGTGGATCGAGGTCCAGGGCAGCAAGAAGCATGTCGCGGGCTACCTCAAGGAGTTCCTGTTCGACCCCTCGCTGGTCGATGCCAAGATCGGCACGCTGTCGGGCGGCGAGCGGTCGCGTCTGCTGCTGGCGCGTGAGTTCGCGCGGCCGTCGAACCTGCTGGTGCTCGACGAACCGACCAACGATCTCGACCTCGAGACGCTCGATCTGTTGCAAGAAGTCATCGCGGACTATGCGGGCACGGTGCTGATCGTCAGCCACGACCGCGACTTCCTCGACCGGACGGTGACGGTGACGCTGGGCCTCGACGGGTCGGGTACGGTCGACGTGGTCGCGGGCGGCTATGCCGATTGGGAGGCCAAGCGGAAGCCGAAAATCGCCGCCAGGGCACCGGTGAAGGCGGCGCCGGTCGCCGAGGCGCCCAAGCCGAAGGCGGCGAAACTCTCGTACAAGGACCAGCGCGACTACGACCTGTTGCCCAAGCGGATCGACGAGCTGGATGCCGCGATTGCGCGCGACGAAGCGGCGCTGGCCGACGCGACCCTGTTCATGCGCGATCCGAAGAAATTCGACGCCCTGATGGCTTCGGTCGCCAAGGCGCGCGACGAGAAGGACATGGCCGAGATGCGGTGGCTCGAGCTGGCGGAAATGGCCGAGGGGTTGGGATAGGGTCTCCGGGGGATGGGCTTCCGCAAGGCTCAGCCCCCTCAAGGGAGAGCCTGTGTCGGTATGATCCGATCGGTCAGGCCGATCCAATGCTATGTCAAGACCGTCGACCGCTTGTCGAACGCCAGCCGCAGGAGACACGCATTTGCCGGGGAGCCGCGGGACGCTTTCGCAGCGTGGCGATCGGCGGTAGCAGGGTCGCCATGATTCAGATCGTCCCGCTCCTCCTGGCCGCCGTCGCAGCGGCGCCTGCCGACGCACAGGCCGTCCGCCCCTCGAAGGTCGCGTCGGAGACCTTCACCGGCTGCCGCTGGGGAAAGGTCACCGGGCGGAGCTATTCGATCTGGAGCTATGCGTGCGGCAAGGCCGATGGCGACCAGCGACTGGTGCCGGCCAACGATGTCGACGGCTTCGCCATCGTGCCGACCGCGCCCGCCCGCGACCGGCAGATCGTCCTGCGCACCTTTCGCCGCGCGCGGGGCGCCCCCGTCACCGCGATCCTGCCCGCGGTGCTGAAGGTCACCGGCCGTGCCAAGTCGTCGTGCCGTCTGGTCAAGCGTCGCAACTATGGCGACTGGGGCACCGTCTGGCTGCTCGAGCCGACCGGCGCGCAGAAGCGGGCGTATGACATCGCCAATGCGAAGGAACCGCAGGAGAATCCGTGCGGAGCGCTCGGCATCGGGCCGGCGGGCGACCGGTTCTTCCGCGTGTTGCCGGCGGACCCGACGCGAATCATCTATGCGGACATGGGCAGCGAAATCCAGATCTTCGACCTGAAAACGCTGCGCCTGACCTCTGCCAGGACGCGCTGACGCACGATGATCTCGACCGACCGCCGCGGAATGATCCGCAACGCCCTGTCTCTGGGCGGGACCGCCGCGCTGGCGCCCTGGTTTCCCGCCTGGGCGCAGCCGGTATCCGCCGGCATCGTGCGCCCGCTGCCGAGCGTGTCGGGCGAGGACATTCACCTGCGCATCGCGCACCAGATGATGACGATCGACGGGCGCCGGTCCCACGCGATCGGCATCAACGGCACCGTGCCGGCACCGCTGATCCGCCTGCGCGAGGGGCAGACGGTCCGCCTGCACGTCGAGAACACGCTCGACGAGGACAGCTCGATCCACTGGCACGGGCTGATCCTGCCGTTCCACATGGACGGCGTGCCGGGCGTCAGCTTTCCCGGCATCAAGCCACGGTCGGCCTTCACCTATGAATTTCCGGTCGTGCAGGCGGGCACCTATTGGTACCACAGCCATTCCGGGCTGCAGGAACAGATGGGACATTATGGTCCGATCGTGATCGATTCCGCGGGCGAAGACCCCGTCCGCGCCGACCGCGAGCACGTCATCCTGCTGTCCGACCACAGCCAGTTGCACCCGCACACGATCTTCCGGAAGCTCAAGCAGCAGGGCGGCTATTTCAACTATCAGAAGCAGACGCTGGCCAGCCTGCTCGCCGGCAAGGATCAGTCCGCGAAGGAACGGCGCGCGTGGGGCGCCATGCGCATGGACCCGACCGACGTCGCCGACGTGACGGGCAGCACCTACACCTACCTGGTCAACGGCCACGGCCCGCGCGACAATTGGACCGGGCTGTTCCGCCCGGGCGAGCGCGTGCGGCTGCGGCTGATCAACGCATCGGCGATGACGACCTTCAACGTCCGCATTCCGGGCCTGAAGATGACCGTCGTCCAAGCCGATGGCCTGCCGGTGCGGCCGGTCGCGATCGACGAGATGCAGATCGCGGTGGCCGAGACCTACGACGTCATCGTCGAGCCGAGCGACGATCGCGCCTATACGATCGTCGGCGAAAGCGTCGACCGGTCGGGCATGGCGCGCGCCACGCTCGCCCCGCGCGAAGGCATGGCCGCCGAGGTCCCTCCCCTCCGTCGCCGGCCGCTCGCCGACATGAAGGACATGGGCATGGGCGCCATGGCGGGAATGGATCATGCCGCGATGGGACATGGCGTATCGCCGGCGCCGGCCGCGGCCGCCTGCCCGCCCGAACACGCCGCGATGGGGCATTGCACCCCGCCCGCCAGCCAGCACGCCGGCATGGGTCACGGGTCGGGGGGCATGAATCATTCGATGCGCGATTTCTCCGTCGCGCCGGAGGTCAGGAAGACCCCCACCGTGCAGACGATCGCCCCGATGCCGGTCGACCGCATGGGCGAGCCGGGCCAGGGGCTGGAGGATGTCGGCCATCGCGTGCTCGTCTACACGGACCTGATGGCGGTGACGCGCAACCCCGACGTCCGCGCGCCCGATCGTGCGCTGCGCATTCACCTGACCGGCAACATGGAACGCTATATGTGGGCGTTCGACGGGCAGAAGCTGAGCGAAGTGACCAAGCCCATCCCTTTCCTGAAGGACGAACGGGTACGCGTGACTTTGGTCAACGACACCATGATGGGACACCCCATCCACCTGCACGGGCATTTCTTCGAACTGGTGACCGGCAAGGGTGCGTACGCGCCGCGCAAGCACACCATCCAGGTCCAGCCAGGCGGGACCGCGACGTTCGACGTGACGACCGATGCGGTCGGCGACTGGGCGTTCCACTGCCATATGCTCTATCACATGCACGGCGGCATGATGCAGGTCGTGTCGGTCCGGCCGCGCGCAGGCGACGCGGCGTGAGGGTGGTGATCCTCGCCAACGTCGGGGCGATGGCACTCGCCACGGCGTCGCCCGCCGCGGCGCAGTCGATGGGACATGGGCACCACATGCCCGGCATGACGATGCCGATGCCCGCAGCGACGGCGACGCCGGCTCCGCGCCGTGCGCAGCCCAAGACCCCGGTGCGCAAGGTCGCCAAGCCGGTCGCGACGCGCACGCCCCCTCCCGCCGCGACCGCCGGCTGTCCGCCCGAACACGCCGCGATGGGCCATTGCACGCCCGAGGCCAGCGCGCCGCCGCCGGCACCGATCGCCCCGCCCAGCACCGACGCAAGCTGCCCGCCCGAGCATGCCGCGATGGGGCATTGCGTGCCGAAGCCCCCCGCGTCCACGCCGGCAGCGACAGCGCCGACGGCTGCGATCGGTACCGCGCTGCCCGCCGGCAATGCCCCTGCGCCGGCCGCCCCGGATGCCGATTACGCCGATCGTATCTGGGGCCGCGACGCGATGGCAGCGGCCCGCGCCACGCTTCGGCGCGAGCACGGCGGAATGGCGATCTCGCAGCTGATGCTCAATCTGGCCGAGGTGCGGGTCGACCGCGGTCGCGATGGCTACCGCTGGGACGGCGAATTCTGGTATGGCGGCGACATCAATCGCCTGACCGTGAAAAGCGAAGGCGATGGCCGCTTCAGTGAGCCGGCAGGCGGCGAGGTCCAGGCGCTCTACAGCCGCGCGATCGGTCCCTATTTCAACCTGCAGGCGGGCGTCCGCCAGGATATCGCGCCCGGCCCCGACCGGACCTATGCCACGATCAGCGTCGAGGGACTCGCTCCCTATTGGTTCGACGTGGAGGGCGCGCTGTTCCTGTCGGACAAGGGCGATCTGCTCGCCCGGCTCGAGGGCTATTACGACCAGCGGGTGACCCAGCGCCTGATCCTGCAGCCCCG
The DNA here is from genome assembly GCA_016937575.1 of Roseomonas aeriglobus. Classification (NCBI taxonomy): domain Bacteria; kingdom Pseudomonadati; phylum Pseudomonadota; class Alphaproteobacteria; order Acetobacterales; family Roseomonadaceae; genus Muricoccus; species Muricoccus aeriglobus. Next base: position 2,348,818 of record JAFHKN010000002.1, read on the forward strand.
CGTCGAGCTGAACCTGTCCGCACAGGACGTGGCCGCGAGCCGCATCGGCTCCGGGGTGACCGACGCCGAGGCCGGGCTGCGCCTGCGCTACGAGATAGCGCGCGAGTTCGCGCCCTATATCGGCGTGTCGTGGGAACGCCGTTTCGGCGACACCGCCCGCTTCGCCCGTGCCGACGGCGAACGGACCGGCGGGGTCAACATGGTCGCCGGCATCCGCGCCTGGTTCTGACGGCGTAACTCGCTACGCCGGTTCGCGCAGCATCGCGATTTCGTCGGCGTCGCCCAGCAGCAAACCAACCCGCTGGTGCAGGCCCGTCGGTACGATGTCGAGGATGCGGGTCGTCCCGTCGATCGACGCGCCGCCCGCCTGTTCGATCAGGTAGCTCATCGGATTGGCCTCGTACATCAGCCGCAACCGCGCGCCGCCGGTACGGACGTCGGTCGGGTAGCAGAAGGTGCCGCCGCGCTTCAGGATGCGGTGGACGTCGGCGACCATCGATCCGGTCCAGCGCATCGTATACTCGCGCCCGCACGGCCCCGTTTCGCCCGCCACGCGGTCGTCGACGAAGCGGACGACGCTGTCCGACCATTGCCGCCGCCGCGCCATGTTGATCGCGAATTCAGGCGTGCCCGCCGGCAGCCGGATCGGCCCGTCCGTGAGCCGCCACGACCCGATTTCGCGATCGAGCGTGAATTCATAGACCCCCGAACCGACCGACAGGACCAACAGCGGCTGCGGCCCATAGATGGCGTAGCCAGCCGCGACCTGGCTCGATCCGGGCTGGAGAAAATCTTCCTCCGCAATCTCGCGTCCCGCCGCATCGGCCGGCGCCTTCAGCACCGAAAAGATCGTGCCGACCGACAGGCAGACGTCGATGTTGCTCGACCCGTCGATCGGATCGAAGAGCAGCAGATATTCGCCCTTGGGGTAGCGGTGCGGGATGCGATGGATCGTCTCCATCTCCTCCGACGCCATCGCTGCCAGATGCCCGCCCCACTCGTTCGCATCGAGCAGCAGTTCGTTGGCGATCACGTCCAGCTTCTTCTGCACCTCGCCCTGGACATTCTCCTTGTCCAGGCTGCCGAGCACTTCGCCCAGCGCCCCTTTCGACACGGCATGACAGATCGTCTTGCACGCGCGCGCGACGGTCTCGATCAGCAGGCGCAGCTCGGCCGGCAACGCCGCCTCCCCGCGCTGCTGCTCGATCAGGAAACGGGCGAGCGACATAGCTTGCATCATGACCGGGCTCCGGATTGGGGCAGAAAGGCAGACTGGGGCAACGGGACGTCTTCGTTCCAACCACGCGGCGACTGCTGAGGGGTCGACGCGAGCAGGTCCGGAAGATGGCGGTCCTTTACAGGACAAAGCGGCCCACTCAAGTCATCGAGCGGCGCGATCCTTCTCGCGGCCCGGCTGCCCGCCGGCGTCGCGCTGCTGTCCGATCATGGGTGCGAACCCGCCCCGCAGGCCGGGGCCGGACGGTTTCCGGCAGGTTAGTCCGGCCGCATCGTCGCGCGTCTCCGTCGGCCAAGTCGACCGTAGCGGGCAGTGCCTGTACCCGGCAGGGCCCGGCGGGGCGCCGCGTCGCGCCGTCCCGCCAGGGTCAGCAGCGATCCGTTTGGTTCGGCGCCCGCCCCTCGCCCCGTCAGAACGACGCCGAAATCTGCGCGAACCAGTTGCGCGGACGCGCAAAGATGCGTTCGGCATAGCCGAGCGTCGCCAGCGACGCATTGCCCTGAATGAGGTAGCGCGAGTCGAGGATGTTGTTGACGCCCGCACTCACTTCAAAGCGATTGGCGAACTTCAGGCCAACCGACGCGTTGCCGACGAAATAGCCGTCCTCTTCGATCAGCGGGATGCTGCCGGTGATGAAGGTGATCTTCGACTGGTAGGTGCCGTCGACGCGCGGGGTCAGCGTGGTGCCATTCCCCAGTTCGATCCTGTATGACAGACCGAAGTTCGCCTGCAGGTCGGGCGTGAAGGGAAGATCGTCGGCCGGGGTAACGGTCGCGGTCGCGCCGGGGATGGGCGTGATGCTCTTGATCTTGTCCTTCAGCACGCTGAGGCCGCCGTCGAAGATCAGCCCCCAAGGCGCGCGGTAGCTGGCTTCGGCCTCGAAGCCGCGGATGCGCGCTTCGCCGGCGTTGAACAGCAACGGTACGACGCCCTGACGGAAGATCAGCTGGATATCCTGATATTCGGCCTGGAACGCCGCCAGGTTCAGGCGCAGTCGCCCGATGTTGGTCTTGATACCCGCTTCGTAGCTGGTCACGCTTTCGTCGGCGAAGGGCACCGGCAGGTTATCCGCGGTCGCGGCATTGTAGCGGGTGTTGAAGCCCCCAGACTTGAAGCTCTTGGCATAGGACGCATAGGTGCTGATCGCGTCGTTCCAGCGGTACTGGACGCTGCCGGAGCCGGTCAGCGCGGCGAAATCGCGCTGGAACGGCCGCGGGAAGATGAACAGCGAACCGCCCTGCGTCGTCGCCAATGTCGGCAGCGGGTTGGGATCGGGTTGGGTCGCCGGGAACAGGTTGAGCACCGTGCCCTGATAATATTTGCGGTCGGACGTGTAGCGCAGTCCGCCGCTCAGCTCGAGCCGTGCGGTCGGCGACCAGCTGACCTCGCCGAACACGGCGACCGAATTGGTCTTGAGGCGCGACACCTGAAGATCGCGACTGCCAGGTCCGCCGGCGAGCAGCGAGGAAATGACCGGCGGCGACGGCGGGAACGCCAGGAAGACGGTCGCGCGCTCATTCGTCGCTTCGTTGAAATAATAGCCGCCGAGGATGCCATTGACCTTGCCGAAGTCGAGCTGGAGCTGGACTTCCTGGCTGAACTGGTTGGACTTCGAGCCGACATCGGTCGTGATCAGGGTCAGCGGCGTGTTGTCCGCATCGCGGACGCCGCGCGACGTGGTCTCGCGATAGCCGGTGATCAGCTTGACCAGCGCCTGGTCGGTCAGCCGGATGTTGGCGGTGCCGGCTACGCCCCACACTTCCGACATGCTCATGACCGGCGCGTTGCCGCCGTTGACGAAGTCGCCGCGCGCCTGAAGGTCGTTGGCGCAGCGAATGTCGTTGATCAGCGGCACGTTGGGCGCACCGAAGCGCGGGTTGCCCGGCGCGATCGGCGCAAAGGGGATCGTCGCGCCGGGGCAGCCCGCCGCGACGCTGGCGATGGCCGCGACCGGCGCCTGTTCGTTGACGCCGGCCAGCACGAACGGCGCGCCGTTTTCGTCCCGTCGCGAATAATCGCCGCGGATGAACAGGTCGAAATCCTTCGACGGCTCCCATTTCACCGCGCCGTTGAACGAATAGCCGTTCTCGTTGCCCAGATCCAAACCGTCGACCGCGCGGATGACATAGCCGTCACGCTTGCGGAAACCGCCGGACACGCGCGCCGCCAGCGTGTCGCCGATCGGAATGTTCAGGGCCGCAAAGCCCTCGCGCAGATCATAGTCGCCGATGCGCAGGCGGCCACGCCCGCTCCAGCTGCCGAGCTCGGGCTGGCGGGTGCGGACCAGGATCGCGCCGCCGATCGTGTTGCGGCCGAACAATGTCCCCTGCGGCCCGCGCAGCACTTCGACGCCGTCGATGTCGCCAAAATCGATCGCCCCACCGACCGCGCGGCCGAGGTAGACTTCGTCGAGGTAGATCCCGACGCCCGGGTCGACCGCCGCGGTCGGATCGACCTGGCCGACGCCGCGGATGAAGACGACGGCCGAGGCGGTGTTGCCCGAAAGCTGACCGGCCGGCTTGAACTGCAGGCTGGGCGTGATGCGTTCCAGATCCTGGGTCTGTACGACCTGCCGCTGTTCGAGGATGTCGGCGCTGAAGGCCGAGATCGCAACCGGCGTGTCCTGCAGGCTTTCCTCGCGCCGACGTGCGGTCACGATGATATCCTGGTTGTCGGTCGCGGCCGCCGCTTCTGCCTGGGCGGTCGCATCCTGCGCCACGGCGGTTCCGGGTATCGCGGCGATCGCCAGAGCACCGATCGCGGCATTACAGCGCAACAGCGCGCGCATCGTCGAACGAAGACCAGTCATCGCATCCTCCCACTGCGGGAGGTTCCCCCTCCCTTTGCGATCAGGCTACGCCAGTAATTGCTATTGTCAATAACTGTTATGTTGGACAGCCAGCCCGCGCTCGGCGGATCGCGTCGTGCCCATGCCGACGCCTGTGACGGACGGACGAAAAATCGGTGTGCTCCGACATCACACCTCGCGGGCTTCGTGGATGCGCGCCAACAGCGCGATCAGCGTACGTACCTCCGCTTCGGTAAAGCGATCCTTCAGCCACGCCTCATGCGCGCAGATGGCGGTACGGGCCCCGGCGAGCGCGGTGTCGCCGGCAGAGGTCAGCGCCAGCGTCTGACGACGGCGATCGAGAGTGGACGCGCCGCGGACGACCATATCGCGAGCCTGCAACCGGTTGACGATCGCCATGACGGTCGCGCGATCCATCTGCAGCCGTCGCCCGAGTTCGGCCTGCCCGATGCCGGGATGATCGTGAATCAGCCACAGCACCGACACCTGCTTCTGAGTCAGGCCCAGATCGCTGAACGTATCGGTGAAGTGTCGATAGACGGCCCCGTGCGCGAGGCGGATGTGAAAGCCCAGGATATCGGCGACCGACCCGGGGGCGCGGGTCATCGGGTCCATGTCGCTCACCTGTCCATCCTCCTGGTGCGATCGCCGGTCGCTCTACCCCAGCGCGCCGCACGAACAAGTCACCCGCCTCGCCAAGCTTCGAAGATTATCGGTTTGACGCCCACCCAAAAAACTGGCTTGCCAGCGACGATGTCGACACCCACTCCCCTGATCGGCGCACTCAGCCCGTTGGTCGGCTATCACCTTCGTCGTGCCTCCGGCGTCTTTGCCGCAGACTTTGCCGCAGCGGTCGAGGGCACGGGCATGCGCCAGGTGCTGATCGGCATCCTGGCGGTCGTCGCAGCCAGCCCGGGCATCAACCAGGGCGCGGTCGGACGCATCCTGGGGATCAAGCGCGCGAACATGGTGTCGCTGATCAACGAGCTGATCGATGCCGGCCTGATCGTTCGCGAAACCGATCCAACCGACCGTCGGGCCTTCACCTTGGCGGTCTCGTCCGAAGGCACCGCGATGCTCGACGAGTGCACGCAGCGAATCGAGGCGCATGAGGAGCAGTTGCTTGCCGGCTTCTCGGCGGCGGAAAAGGCGATGCTCCTCGACCTACTCGGCCGCATCGAGAAACGGGCAACGCCGGCGGACTAGGGTGCGTACGGCTGACTGAGTCCAGACCCTGGACCTTTCCGCCCTCCGGCGGTCAGGGCTTCGCCCTTCGCCGGAGCATGGTTCTCCTCAGTCGGTCGCCAGGATCAGCGCATCGAGCGCTACCACGCCTTCGCCCCGCGGATAGACGACGACCGGATTGAGATCGACCTCGCGGATTGCGGGCGTGCCCGTCAGCACGCGACCGAGGTTTGCGATGAGGTCCGCGACCGCTTCCACATCCAGGGCCGGCGACCCACGATAGCCATCGAGCAATGCGCCCTGCTTCAGCGCGCGCAGTTCGGCGATGATGGCGTCTTTCGTGAGATCGACGGGCAACAGGCGAACGTCGTGGAGCAGTTCCGCGGTCACCCCGCCGAAGCCGACCAGAATGACCGGCCCCCAGTCGGGATCGTTGCGCGCGCCGACGATCAGTTCGACCCCGCGCTTGCCCATCGCCTCCACTTGCGCGCCGTCGAGCGCGATCGTGCCGTCATAGGCGGCGACATTGCCGTATAGCCGGTCCCATGCCGCCTCCAGCGCGGCATCGTCGGCGATGTTCAGGATGACGCCGCCGGCATCGCTCTTGTGGCTGAGCGCGGCAGCCTGCGCCTTGATCGCGACCGGGTAGCCGACGCGTGCGGCCACCGCCTTCGCTTCGGCCACATCGGCAGCGAACCCGCCTGCCGGAAACGGAATGCCGACCGGCGCCAGCAGGTGCTTCGCGCGATATTCCGGGATGACGCCGCCCGGCAGGTCGAGCGCGACCGGCGTGGCATCGGCGCGCGCGAAGTCCCGCTCCGCCCCGCGCAACAGGTGGCGAAGCGCGCGGAACGCGCGGTCGGGCGACGGGAAATAGGTGACGCCGATCGCGCGCAGCCCGTCTATATACTCCGCCGGCACCGGTGCCCCGTCGTCCAACCCGGCGAAGATCACCGGCTTGGTCGGGTTCAGCCCCGCCACCGCATCGATGATATAGGGAAATTTGCGCGCTGCCGTGGCGGGATCGGTCTGGATGATGCCGAACACCAGCGCGGCATAGGCATCGTCGGCCAACAGCGGGATCAGCGTGCGGCGGTAGAGATCGGGGTCGACCAGCGCCTGCGCGGTCAGGTCCATCGGGTTCGATACGGGAATGAAATCGGGAATCGCGTCCCGCAACGCCGCCGCCGTATCGCCGGACATCTGAGGCAGGTCGAGCCCGATCGTCTCCGCCAGGTCGAGCGTCAGTGCCTTGAACGCCCCGCTCTCCGTCAAGACGGCGGTGCCGCCACGGCGAACCGGCTGGCTGCGCACGGCGAGTTCGACGACGTCACCCAGCGCCTCCAGGCTGTCGACCAGAATGACGCCGGCGCGCTCGACCTTGGCGCGCATCAGCTGCCAGTCGCCGGCCATGGCACCGGTGTGGGTGGCCGCGGATTCGCGTGCGGCGCTGGACGTGCCGGGGTGGAGCAGGACGATCGGCTTGCCCGCCGCGCGCGCCCGCTCGGCGAGTTCCAGGAAGCGCGCGGGCTTGCGGAACTGTTCGACGATCATCGCGAGTCCCCGGGTGGCGGGATCGTCGATCAGATGCTCGACATAATCCTCGACGCCCGACGCCGCTTCGTTGCCGGTCGACACCGACACGGTGATGCCGAGCCCCTTGGCCATCAGCGTCGTGCCGAGCACCACCGCCATCGCGCCCGACTGGCTGACGATGCCGACCGCCGGCTTGTCTGCGAGTTCGAGCACCGGCGCCTCGACGAAGGTCAGCGGTACGCCCGCGGCATAGTTGACGAGGCCGAGGCAATTGGGCCCCTCGACGATCATGCCATGATCGGCCGCAATCCGTGCGACTTCGGCCTGCGCGGCGAGCCCCTCCTCGCCCCCTTCGGCGAACCCTGCCGAGAAGATGATCGCCGCGCCGACATTGCGCTTGGCGAGGGCCTGCACCGCGCCCAGGACGGCGGGTCCGGGGATGGCCAGCACCGCTGCATCCACACCGTCCGGCAATTCGTCGATCGACTTCAGGCACGGCCGTCCGTCGATCTCGTCCCGCTTGGGGTTGATGAGATGAATGGCGCCCGCATAGCCGTGACGTTCGAGATTGCGCAGCACCGAATTGCCGAGCGCACCGGGTGTCGGCGACGCGCCGACGATAACGACCGAACGGGGGGTGAGCAGGCGGGAGAGGTCGGGCATTTTCGTCCTTTGATCCTCCCCGGCACGGGGAGGTGGCAGCGCGCAGCGCTGACGGAGGGGGTTCGCCGCATATGGCATCGCCCGCAGATAGCCCCCTCCACCATGCTGCGCATGGTCTCCCTCCCCGTGCCGGGGAGGATCAGATGAAGCTCAGGCCTTCACCTTGTCCTTGTCATAGGCGCCCAGCCCCGGCTTGTAGCTCTTCTCGTCGATGAACTGCCGAATGCCTTCCTTGCGGCCTTCATTGTCGTAGGAATTGGCCGCTTCCTGCGCGCGGACCAGATAGTCCTCGGCATCGTCGTAGCTCATCACCCCGACGCGCTTCATCGCATCCTTGGTCGCCTTGAGCGCCACCGGGTTCTTCGCAAGCAGCACCTTGGCGACCTCGGTCACCCGGTCCTTCAGCGCCGAGAGCGGATGCGCTTCGTTGACCAAGCCCCATTCGACCGCGGTCTTGCCGTCGATATTCTCGCCCATCATCGCGTGATACATGGCTTTGCGGAACGGCATCAGTTCCTGCGCCACCTTGGTCGCACCGCCGCCGGGCAGGATGCCCCAGTTGATTTCGCTGAGACCGAACTTCGCCTCTTCCGCCGCGAACGCCAGGTCGCAGGCGAACAGCGGGCCATAACCGCCGCCAAAGCACCATCCGTTGACCATCGCGATCGTCGGCGTCTGATACCAGCGCAGCCGCCGCCACCAGCCATAGCTTTCGCGCTGCGCCTGGCGCGTGCCGGCTAGGCCCTTGGCCTCGGTTTCGCGGAAATATTCCTTCAGATCCATGCCCGCGGTCCAGGCCGGCCCCTCTCCCGACAGGACGAGCACGCCAACGTCGTCGCGGAATTCGAGCGCGTCGAGCACCTCCATCATGTCGCGGTTGAGCGTCGGGCTCATCGCGTTGCGCTTCTCGGCGCGGTTGAAGCGGACCCAGGCGATGCGGTCTTCGACGTCATAGGCGACGACGCCGTTGCTGCTGTATTCGGTCATGGTTGAACCCTCTGCTGGCGCGTCAGTCGACGGCGAAGATTTCGATGAGGACGTGGTCGGGCATGCGGATGCCGCGACCGATAAAGGTCTTTTCCCGCAGCCACTGGTGCTTACCCGGCGGGGGGTCGAACACCGGCGAACTGCGGAAGTAATAGGCGGACGGATCGACCCGTTCGCCGCGGGCGATACGGTCGGTGACGTCCTGGCTGGCGACGCGGACACCCGGATTGTGGATGCCGATGACGGTGCCGTCGGCAGCCTTCAGGAAATAGCGGGCCTCCACCCGCGTAAACCCGCCGGGATAGATGGTCTGCCAGTCCCCACCGCCGGTCAGCACCGTGCCGGTCAGCCGCGCGCCGGTGATGGTGCCGCCGGTGATCGGGATGAACCGACGCCGCCCGCCGTCGATCTCCCCCTGCTCGACCGGCGGAGCGATCTCGACACGCACCGTGAAGACGGGCGTCAGGCGTGGCGCGACCGGAGCGTCCGCGCCCACGACCGATGCGACGGTCGCGACACCGGCAAGGATCATGGGGAGGATCGACATCGCGGCCGCCCCGATCAGATCGGATAATGGCCGGGCTGGGTCTCGATCGTGATCCAGCGCAGTTCGGTGAAGGCGTCGATCCCGGCCTTGCCGCCGAAGCGGCCATAGCCCGACGCCTTCACGCCGCCGAACGGCATTTGGGCCTCGTCATGGACGGTCGGCCCGTTGACGTGACAGATGCCCGACTTGATGCGCTTGGCAACGCCCAGGCCCCGCGCGGTGTCGCGGGTGAAGACCGATGCCGACAGACCGTATTCGGTGTCGTTGGCGAGTTCGATCGCATGATCCTCGTCGCGGGCGCGGATGATGCCGACGACGGGGCCGAAGCTCTCGTCGCGGAACAGCTTCATCTCGGGGGTGACCTTGTCGATGACGTGCGCGGGCATCAGCACGCCGTTCGCGTCACCGCCGTTGACCTGCACTGCGCCCGCACCGACCGCATCCTCGATCAGCGAGCGGACATGATCGACCGTCTTCTGGTCGACCACCGCGCCGAGCGGCGTCTTGCCCTCGCGCGGATCGCCGACCGGCATCGTCCCCACCTTCGCTGCGAACTTCTCGACGAAGGCATCGGCGACGGCATCGACGACGATAATCCGTTCGGTCGACATGCAGATCTGGCCCTGGTTCATGAACGCCCCGAATGCCGCGGCCTTGACCGCTTCGTCGAGATCGGCGTCCTCCAGGACGATCAGCGGCGCTTTGCCGCCCAGTTCCAGGAGCACCGGCTTCAGATGTTCGGCGGCGCGCTTGGCGATGATCCGCCCGACATGCGTCGACCCGGTGAAGTTGATGCGGCGGATGTGCGGGTTGTCGATCAGCGCGCCGACGACGTTGCCCGCATCCTGTGGCGCGTTGGTAACGATCGAGACGGCACCCGCCGGCAGCGCCTCGGCAAAGGCTTCGGCGATCAGGCTGTGGGTACGCGGGCACTGCTCGCTCGCCTTGAGCACCACGGTGTTGCCGCAGGCCAGCGGCACCGCGACCGCGCGGACGCCCAGGATGATCGGCGCGTTCCACGGCGCGATGCCCAGCATCACGCCGACCGGCTCACGCAGCGCCATGGCGATGCAGCCGGGCTTTTCGGAGGGAATGACCTCGCCGCCGATCTGCGTCGTCAGCGCCGCCGCCTCGCGGACCATGCCGACCGCCAGCATCAGGTTGAAACGCGCCCACCCCTCGGTCGCGCCGATTTCACCCATCATCGCCTCGACGAACTGGTCGGCCTTCGCGGCAAGCGCGTCCGCCGCCTTGGTCAGCGCGGCGCGGCGGGCGTTGGGACCAAGCGCCGACCATGCGGGAAACGCAGCGGCGGCGGCCTCGACCGCGGTATCGGCCTCGGCCGGGCCGAACGCGGCGGCGGTCGTCGCGACCTCGCCCGTCACCGGATTGATGCGATCGAATGTCTTGTCGGACGCCATCGGGTCGCTCTCCTTTTGTTATGTCTTATAGCCTAATTCGAGTCGTTCGGATCGTCAATCGGCCAATTGCGCGGCGGGTCGGCTTCTCATCATGATCAGCGCCACGGCGGCGATCAGCGACCCGATTCCCATCAGCACCGCGACAGTCTGCAACCCGTAGCCGGCCGCGAACAGGAAGCCCGCCACCGCCGGGGCAAGCGCCGATCCGCCACGGCCCACGCCGATGACGAAGCCCGTCGCCGTCGCACGGACGCCGGTCGGAAAGCTCTGGGCGATCAGCGCATAGAGGCCGACGACGCCGGCGTTGGTCGCGAACCCGGCACAGGCGGCGACGATCGACAGCCCGGCCAGGTCGCTTTGCGCGCGGCCGAAGACGACGACGAGCGCAGTCGACAGCAGCATCGCGGTGATCGTCAGCGCGAGCAGGCGGATACGCCCGGTCAGCAGCCCGAGGATCAGCGACCCCGTGGCTCCGCCGATGCTGGCCCACACCAGGACGCCGGCGGCCTGTGGCGGCGGGAAGCCCATGTCGACGACGATCTTCGGGATCCATTTCAGGATGAAGTAGAAGGTCATGATGTGGGCGAGGTACGCAAGCGTCAGCAAGACGGTCGTTCGCACCAGAGCCGGGGAAAACAGCGCAACGACAGGTGCCTTGGCGGCCGCCGACTGCGGCTCGGCATCGGGCAGCGCGTCCACGGGCGCGTGGCCCATACGCCGCAGGGTCGCATTGATCCGTTCGAGCGCGCCGGGGGGGCGCTTGTGCATCAGAAACGCGACCGATTCGGGCGCGCGCCACAGCACCAGCGGGACAAACAGCGCGCTGCAGATCGCACCGAACACGAACACCGCGCGCCAGTCGTAGTGCGCGAGCAGTACCGCCGACACCGATCCGCCGACGATCGTCCCGACCGGATAGCCGGCCGCCATCAGCACGACCGCGAGCGAGCGATGCCGGGCATTCGCGGCTTCCGCCACTGCGGCGTTGGTCGACGCGAGCATCCCGCCGATGCCGAGGCCGGTAAGCACGCGCCAGACCGACAGCGTGACCACGTCGTGCGCGGTCGCCGCACCCAGCATCCCCGCGGTCATCATGCCCAGACAGCCAAGGATCGTCGCCCGCCGCCCGATGCGATCGGCGACACCGCCCAGGAACAGCGACCCGATCGCCATGCCGATCAATTCCATCGACAGCACGATCCCCAGCGCAGCGCGGTCGATGCCCCAGTCGGCGGCAATGCCGGGGGAGGCGAAGCTGATCGAAAGGACGTCGAATCCGTCGAGCGCGTTCAGCCCGACCATCGTCGCGACGATGCCCCATTGGAACCGCGACATCGGTTCCCGATCGATCACAGCACGCGGATCCTGGGCCACCCGTACCTCTCCAGCTTATTGTTATAGGACTGAACATATACCGGGATCGTTGCGCGCGGCAACCGGCATTGCGCGACGGTGCTCCGCCGCCTAGGAGCCGTACGTAACACCTACAAAGTCAGGAGAGCCCTGCGATGCCCACCCCGCCGTTCCGCGCCGACCATGTCGGCAGCTTCCTGCGTCCCAAGGCACTGATCGACGCGCGCGAAGCGTTCCGAGCAGGCACCATCGACGCTGCAGCCCTGCGCGCGGCCGAGGACGAGGCGATCCGCGGCGTGGTGCGGTTCCAGGAGGATCTGGGGCTTCAGGCCATCACCGACGGGGAGTTTCGCCGGACCTATTTCCATACCGACTTCCTGCTGCAGCTGGACGGCGTCGACGAAGCCGGCGGGACGCAGGTGAAGTTCCACCAGCATGGCGGCAAGGAGCTGGAATATGCTCCACCGGTCATGAAGATCACCGGCAAGATCGGTCATGCGAAGGACATCCAGCGCGCGGATTACGAGTTTCTGGCGTCCTGCACCGCGCGCACGCCCAAGGTGACGATCCCGTCGCCGACGATGCTGCACTTCCGCGGCGGGCGCGACGCGATCGATGCGACCGCCTACCCGAATCTCGAGGATTTCTATGCCGACCTCGCCGCCGCCTATCGCGCCGAGATCGCCAGCCTGGCGGATGCGGGGTGTCGTTACCTCCAGCTCGACGATACCAACCTTGCCTATCTGTGTGACGACACGCAGCGCGAGAATGCGCGGAAGCGGGGCATGGCCCCTGACGAACTGCCACGCCTTTATGCCCGCCTGATCAACGAATCGATCCGCGACCGGCCGGACGACATGGTCGTGTGCGTCCATCTGTGCCGCGGCAATTTCCGGTCGTCGTGGGCGGCGGAGGGCGGCTACGAACCCGTCGCCGAAGTGCTGTTCAACGAACTGGCGATCGACGGCTATTTCCTCGAATATGACGATCCGCGTTCGGGCGACTTCGCACCCTTGCGCTTCCTGCCCAAGGGCAAGACGGTCGTCCTCGGCCTCGTCACGACGAAGCTCGGCGAGATGGAAAGCGCGGACGACGTGAAGCGCCGGATCGATGAAGCCGCGCAGTTCGCGCCGCTCGACCAGCTCGCGCTGTCCCCTCAGTGCGGCTTCTCGTTGACGGTTCACGGCAACGACATTCAGGTCGAGCAGCAGGCCGCGAAGATGCGCCTGGTGATCGACGTGGCCCACGACGTGTGGGGCGCGTAACGCCCCGGGGGAAGCCGCTCAGGCAGAGCTCGCCGAAGCGCCGACCATGGTATCGGTGCGCCCGGCTGGCTCTGCAGAGAGCGGCTTCGCTGTAGAGGCTGACCGTGCGCCTGCACTGGCGACGTTGCCCCTGGGTCGGGCGTCACACCGCGCATCTGCGGCGGCGACTATCGGGTCACACCGAATGCAGGCCCGGCTTGCCCCGCTCGGCGGCAAAGGACGCGTATGTCGAGAGCCGCCCCTCCGGTGTCGTCACCGTGTCCACTATCTTGAGATCGCCGCGGAACTGGTCGCGGGTGACGTCGCAAAGCACATAGCCGCGCCGGTCCGTCATCGCCTTGATCGCCGGCGTCTCGGCCCGCACGCGCTTCGTGAAATCGTCGTCATCGCCCACGCCGTCGGCGCCCGACGTAACCGAGGTCGCCAGAAACTCGCTCGACGCGATGCGGCCGTCGTCGAGGATCAGGTCGCCGGTGTAATGGCGGTGCGCGTCGCCAGAGACCGTCATCACATTGCCCGGGCAGCGATCGGCGATGTGGGTCAGCAACCGGCGCTGGCTGTGCATATAGCCAGTCCACTGGTCCATCGAGGCAACGGGCTGCGCTTCCCCGGGTTTGATATAATGCATACTCATTAGCCGGACCTGCTGTGCAATCAGGTTCCAGCGCGTGTCCGAACTCGCCAAGCCGTCGAACAGCCAGGCTTCCTGTCGATCGCCAAGCATGGTGCGCTGGGGCGAGAAGACGTCCGGACCCTGCACGAGGTCGCCGTCGCCCTGCGCCTGGTCGGAGCGATACTGACGCGTATCGAGGAAGAAGCCGCGCATAAGGTCGCCGAACCGGGCGTCGCGGAACATTTGCATGTGCCCGCCCGACGGCAACGAACGTAGGCGGAGCGGCATGTGTTCGTAATAGGCCTGCATCGCCATCGCGCGGCGCATCATAAACAGCGCAGGCGGCGTCCCGTCCTGATCGTGATCGCCTGCCCAATTGTTGTCGATCTCATGGTCGTCGAAGCTGACGAACCAGGGCGCTGCGGCATGTGCGGCCTGCAAATCCCTATCGGCCTTATATTGCGCGTAGCGCCGGCGATAATCGACGATGGACTGGATTTCCTCGCCGACATGACGACGGATCGGGGTAACCACCCGCCCACCGATCCGCCGCGGCTGCGGACCGCGGTCACCGCCTTCGTAGATATAATCTCCGTAGTGGAAGACGAAGTCGATCGGTTCCTCGGCGATACGGCGCCATACGGTGTAGAACCCCTCCTCGTAATGCTGGCATCCCGCCACCGCGAAGCGTAACCGGTCGAGCCGCGCGCCGGGCGCCGTCAACGTCGCGCTCCGGCCGACCCCGCTGCGGCGCCCGCCGCAGGTGAAGCGATACCAATAGGGCCGCCCCGGTGCCAGGCCAGCCACCTCGACATGGACCGAATGCGCCAGTTCGGGATGGGCGATGGCCACCCCCGATTGCGCCACACGGCGAAAATCGGGATCGGCGGCGACCTCCCATGTCACGGTGACGGGCGCCGGGAACATGCCGCCATCGATCGCCATCGGTTCGGGCGCGAGCCGCGTCCAGATCACGAAGCCGGTCGCATCGGGATCGCCCGATGCTACGCCCAGCGTGAACGGATCGGCGGCAAAGCCCGGCGCATCGATCAGGTTGCGCTGCGCGAGCGCCGCGGTGCCGCCGCCCAGCCACAGGATCGGCAGGGCTGCAAGGACCCGCCGGCGGTCGATCTGGCTCATTCCTCCCCTCCCCGGATCAACGCAGGATGACGTGCAAGAACGCCGACCGACCGTAGTAATCGATCTGGCTGACCGAATTCAGGCGTTCGCCGATCGCCATTGTCGGCTTCGAATTGAACACATTGGCCAGCTCATACTTGAGCGTCACTCGCTTGCCGACCACGTGCCACAGCGCGGCGTTGACGACGGTCAGCGGCATGCGCGCCGAGTCGTCCTGCGGCAGCGCGCCGATCCCGCGCAATGCGGTCGTACGGTGCGAGACGGTGGTGCTGAACGCACCGTCGATGGCCGGCAGCTGCACCTTCACGCCGCCGTTGGCGATGAAGTTCGGCTGGTACATCAGCCGGTCGATCGTCCGCGTCCCGCTGTCGGTCGCGACGCGCATCGACCCGCTCAGCACGGTCGCATTGAAGAACGGATCGAACCGGACGCCGAGCAACTCTACGTCGCGCTTCGAGATCTGGAATTCGATGCCGTAGAGTCGCGAGCTCTCGGCGTTCATCGGCTCCCGGACGCTCGTCACGCCGTTCGGGCCCTGCTGCACCGACCGCAACAGGAAGATGTCGTCCTTGATCCGCTTGGCAAAGGCCGTCAGTCCGATGATGCCGTCGCCGCCGAGATAGCGTTCGATGCCGATATCGAAATTGTCCGACTGTCGCGGGCGCAAATCGATGTTCCCACGGCTGATGACGCAGTCGGTGTCGCCGTCGTCATCCAACCCGCAGGTGACGCTTTCGACCCGCGCTATGTCGCCCGGCACCGGCCGGCCGAGCGTGCGGCTGTACGACGCCCGTAGCCGCAGGTTCTGGTCGAAGTCGTGAATACCGTGAAGCGAGGGGAGCAGAAATGCATAGCCGCCGCCACGCCGGCGCAGGCCCGCCTGCAACACGCCGTTCGCCTGATACGGCTGATAAGCATCGAAATCGACCAGGTCGTACCGTAGCCCGGCGATGATCTTCGAAGCGGCACCCAGCCCGTAGTGGAACGAAACATACGGTGTCCACAACCGCTCGACATAGCGATAGTCGCTGATCGTCCGTTGCGTTGCGCTGGATGCGGCATCGACGGTCAACGTCGGCAACAGCTCGGCGCGGAGCTTCTGATAGTTGATGAACGGGAAGCTGATCGGCGATCCGATCGGACGATAGTGGGGGTCGTAGAGATAGGCATCCACATTCGCGCCGGTGCGGTAGATTGTGACATCGAGGTCGCGGTCGAGATCGAGGCGGCGAAATTCCATGCCCAGCGCGAGGCCCGCCCCCCGGTCACGCGGGCCGGTATTGCGGGCGTAATCCAGGCGAACGTTGCTGAGCGTTTCGGTCGCCGAGTGATCCGACATCTGCGCACCGCTCAACCGGTATCCGGTGGTGAAGCCGATGTTGGGATTGCTAACGCCGGTCGCGCGCGGGATTACCTCGCCGTCGTCGTCGCCGGCTTCCCAGTCGAGCGTTACCCCCGTCGGAAATACGCGCGCGACCAACGACGGCTGCTGGTTGTCGAACAACGCCTTGGTGTAGCCAGCACGCAACTGCAGCGAGGACACATCGTCGGCCCAACCCAGGCTCGCAATGCCCCCCAGCGTCTTCTTGTCCCAATTATCGAAGCGATAGCGGGTATACAGGCTGTTGGCGCTCGAGCGGCCACCGGTCGGCGTGGTGCCCAAGATAGTGCGGGCGGTAAAGATGTCGTTCTTATTCATCGACGACGATTCCCACATGCGGAATCCGAAGCCGAGCAAAGCGGCGCGGACGTTTGGGGCGACCTGCCATTCCAGCTTCGCGCTGCCACCCGCCGTCTGCAGCCGATTGGTATAGCTGCCGAAACTATGGTCGCCCGGCACGATCCGCCCGTCCCAGCCGGGCGTATCCGGCCCGGCCAAATTCTTGCCGCTGCGGTCGAAATAGGTCTTCACGACCTGCCACCATTTGCCCGAATTCCGCACCCGGCTCTGGTAACGGCCGGTCAGCGTCAGGCCGAACTGCCCGTCGCTGCCGAAGCGGTTGGAATAGACGCCCTTGAACCCGCCGCCCCAGTGTCGCCAGCTCTTTTCCGCGGCGAACCGACCGTCGGGACCGGCCAGGCCAGAATAGATGCCGAACGCATCCAGAGACAGATACCGACGGCGAAGATCCAGGGCACTGCGCGTCACGAGATTGACAACCCCGCCGATGGCCCCACCGTCCTGTTCAGCGGTGAACGTCTTGTAGATGTCGGTGCGCTGCGCAAGTTCCGCCGGGATGATCTGCAGGTTGATCTGGCGTGACCCTTCGCCGTCGTTGCCGATCGTCGCCAGCGTGATGCCGTCGATCTTCGTCTGATTCAGGTCCGGCGCGATACCGCGAATGATGACGAAACGCGGTGAATCGCCCTCG
This sequence comes from Roseomonas aeriglobus, assembly GCA_016937575.1. Lineage (NCBI taxonomy): Bacteria > Pseudomonadati > Pseudomonadota > Alphaproteobacteria > Acetobacterales > Roseomonadaceae > Muricoccus > Muricoccus aeriglobus. The sequence goes on from JAFHKN010000002.1 coordinate 2,365,946, forward strand.
TCCTCGGTCGTCACGCCCGGCAGCAGCCGCAATTGTTCGGCGACACCGCCGTCCGGCGCCAGCGACGCGACGTCGTCATAGGGAATGGTGTCGACGGTCGCGACCTGCTGCGACTTCACGGCGACGATGCTCTTCTTGCTTGTCACGATGACGTCGGTCCGCGCCGCATTCGGCCCGTCCGACTGGTCCTTGTCCGATGCGAACGCCGGAGCCACGCCCATGATGGACACGACGGCCGCGCCAGCCAACCGCGCAACGCCGCGCGACGAAACTTTGATGAACACGAAAAATCCCCCGCCCTGAGAGGTGGCCGCTTGCGGCCACGCGAATGGCCTCTCCTGTGAATGCGGGACGATGCTGCGGCCGACGCCCGACCGCACCCCGCTTGGCGATGAGCCTGCTAGGCAGTCGACATGACGGCGGTGTGCCAGTTTGCGGTCGGGCCGATGACGGCATCAAAACAGTCTTGTGACACCTCTTAGGATGCCTGTTGCAGTTTTCAGGGGAGTCACGGAACGCAACGCGGACGTCGCGTCGCTGACGCATGCCGCCGACGCCGTTACGCCGACGAATGCTGCATCGATCGCATCGCCGACATGTGCCGGCGACGTCAGCTCAGAGGTAGAGCGGCTGCAAGAACAAGTGGACGCTGTTGCGCTCGCGCGGATCACCGGAGAGGTTTCCGCGGATGGCGTCGGCTACCGGGCCAGGTGCGCCAAGGTCACCGTGTGCCGATGACGCACCGGCACAGGGCCGATCGCGAAAGGCATCCCGATTCCCAGCTCGACGTACGGCCTATCCGGCGGACCTCGTGACGCGGTTGAGGAAGTCGAGGAAGGTCGCCTTCTCGAGATCGGTGAAGCCGGTGAGCAGCTCATCTTCACAGGTGTCGAGCCGCTGCGTACAGTCCTCGAGCAGGGCCGCGCCGCGGGGCGTGACCGTCAGCGCGAAGGCGCGGCGATCGATCGGATCGGTGTCCCGCACGATCAGTCCGGCGTCGACCAGTTCGGTGATGAACGCGACCATGTTCGCGGGCTTGATACCAAGGAGGCGGCCCGCGGCACCTTGATTGACCCCCGGGTTTACCGCGACGACGGACAGGATCCCGATCAGGATCTGCCGCATTCCGGTTCCCTCGACAGCGTGCGTGAAGTCGGCGGAGAAAATCGCGGCGGCGCGGCGCAAATTGTAGCCGATGCGTTGGCTCACGACCCCGATGTCGTGGCTCGGTTCTTCCATCACGATATACCCTATCGGCCGCGCTCGCGGAAATAGAGCTGCATATATATAGTTGATTTTACGCCACGTCCATCGCTCTGCGGCGACCGACGTGGCAGCCTGCCGTGACAGATCTAGCGGTGAAAAACCCCGTACATGCGATCCAACGCGGCATCGAACAGCGGACGCTCCTCTGCGCTCAGCTGGGCCAACACCTCGGCCTCGACGCCGAGCATGATCGCAAACAGTTCGTCGAGGATCTTCTCGCCCGCAGGCTCGATCGTCAGCGAGTGGCGGCGGCGATCGACGGTCGAACGCGTCCGCCGTGCCCATCCCCGTCGTTCGAGGTCGTCGACGATCTGCACGGTGATCGATTTGTCCAAACCGACCGTGCTGGATAGCTCCTGCTGGGAGATGCCGGGATTGGCTTCGATCAGCGCCAGCGACGAGAACAGACCGGCCCGGATGCCATAGTCGGTCGTCGCCGCCGCGAAACCCGCCGACAGCTGGTTCTGCACACGGCGCATGCGAAAGCCGACATAGTCCCCCAGCCGTCCGAGCCGAAGCCGGCTGGGCGCATCGCCGTTGCTCGTCTTGCTGTCGTCCCGTTGCCCCGCCACTCGCCCCGCTTCCCACCAAAATGAAGTTGTTGACAGATTGTTGAATTTATCTACTGTTTTGCAGAACAAGAGTACTAGACGGGCCGGTGTGCAGTCTGTCAATCAAAAGGGAGGGGTCGTGTCCGACGCAATCGTCGATGCTGCAGCGGTGCAGGGTGACGAAGCGCGTGCGACCCGCCCGACGGGACCCGCGGGCAAGATCGCCTTCGCCATCGGCGCGACCGGCCTGATGCTCGCCATGGCGGCGGACGGCATCGCCGTCCTGGGGCGGCACACCGGCTTCCCGTTGCTCGGCGCGATCGAGATCGTGCAGGCCGCTATCGCCTTGATCGCCACCTCGGCGATGGTCAGCGTGACGCTGGCACGCAGCCATGCCGCGGTCCATATCCTGACCGAACGTCTGCGCCCGACGTGGCGCCTGAGGCTTGCGATCCTGGCCAATGTGCTGGCGGCGATCACCGTCGGATTGCTGGTGGCAGGCTCGATCCTGCTGCTGGTCGACCTGTGGGGCGGGTTCGAGCGGTCGGAACTGCTGCACGTTCCCTTGCGCTGGCTGCGCGTGCTGATGGTCGTCGCCCTGTTGCTGGTGGCCGGCATTTTCGTTCGGCACGCCGTGACAGGGGCAGAGCATGACGCCTGAGCTGATCGGCCTGATCGGCATCCTCGGCCTGCTCGTCCTCCTGACGTTGGGCGTGCCGATCGGGGTCAGCCTGGCCCTGACCGGCATCGTCGGCATCGCGGTCATGATTTCGCCCGAAGCGGCGCTGGCGAAGGCAGGCGTCGTCGTGTTCGAGGTCGCGACGAAGTACGAACTGGGCGTGCTGCCGCTGTTCCTGCTGATGGCGCATCTGTGCTTCGCGGCGGGGGCCAGCCGGGATTTCTTCGACGTGGCGGCGCGGTTCGTCGGGCATCGCCGCGGCGGCCTGGGACTGGCGTCGATCGCGGGCTGTGCCGGGTTCGGCGCGATCAGCGGGTCCAGCCTGGCGACGGTGGCGACGGTCGGCTCGGCCGCGCTGCCGGAAATGCGGCGCGCGGGCTATAGTCCCGGCTTTGCGGCAGGGGCGCTGGCGGCGGGCGGCACGCTGGGGGCGCTGATCCCGCCATCGGGTGCGCTCATCGTCTTCGGCATCATCGCCGAACAGTCGATCGGCAAGCTGTTCGTCGCAGCCGTCGTGCCGGGCTTCACCCAGGCGCTGTTCTACATGGTCGCCATCGGGGTCCTGTGTGCGCTGCGTCCCGACCTCGGCCCACCCTCGGAGCGGGTACCCTGGGCATACCGCATGCGCGGGCTGCTGGGGATCGCCGACATCATCCTGCTGGTCACCTTCGTCATCGGCGGGCTGATGATCGGCTGGTTCACGCCGACCGAAGCCGCCTCGGTCGGGGTCGTCGCCGCCTTTCTGCTGTGCGCGGTCCGAGGCGCCTTCAACCGCACGGCGATCGGCGAAGCCTTTGCCAAGACGCTGTCGACGACGGGGATGATCTACCTGATCATCTTCGGGGCGATCCTGTTCGCCACCTTCATCAGCGTGACCGGTATCGCCGACCTGATGTCACAGACGGTGCGCGACCTGCATGCGAGCCCCGCGCTCGCGATCATCGCGATGGCGGTCCTGTTGCTCGTCCTCGGTTCCTTTCTCGACGGCCTGGCACTGATGCTGCTGACGACGCCGATCTTCCTGCCGATCGCGATGGAGCTCGGCTACAGCCCGATCTGGTTCGGCATCTTCCTGGTCCGCACGATGGAGATCGGTTTCGTCCATCCCCCGCTCGGGCTGAACGTCTATGTCATCCAGGCGATCGGAAAGGATATCCCGCTCAGCGCGATCTTCCGCGGCATCGTTCCGTTCCTGGTCGCCGATTTCGTCCACCTCGCCATGCTGATCGCCTTCCCGCTGGTCACGTTGTGGCTTCCCAGCGTGACCGCCGGCTGATGCGCATCCTCCCGATCCTCGCGGCGCTGCTGCTGGCCGGCTGTTCCGCCGCGCCGGCGCCGAAGGCCGATTATGTGCTGACCTATGCCAGCCCCTATCCGCCGAGCCATCCGTTCGGTCTGGCGGACCAGGAATGGATGCGCTGGGTAACTGCCAAGAGCGGCGGGCGAATCGCCTTCAAGCCCTATTGGTCGGGCGCGCTGCTGTCGTCGGACATGAGCATGGAAGAGATCCGCCACGGCATCGCCGATATCGGCCTGATCACGCCCATCTACTCGCGCGGCGGCGCGCATCTGCTGCGCGGTCAGGCAGCCTTCTATGGTGGGGTGCGCGACATTCCCGATCAGGTTGCGGTCTATGATTGCCTCGCCGCGCGTTTCCCACAGTTCGGCCGCGAGACCGAAGGGTTGCACGTGCTGGCGGTCCAGGGTGGCAATTTTCCCGGCATCCTGACGCGCACCCGCCCGGTGCGCACGCTCGCCGACCTGCGGGGCTTGCGGCTGCGCGCGCAGAGCGACGCGATCGACATTCTGAGGCAGCTCGGCGCCGACCCGGTGAACATGCCGATGGGCGAAGTCTATTCCGCGCTGGCCAAGGGCGTCATCGACGGCGTCGTCGCGCCCGCCGACACGATCCGCAGCCTGCATTTCGCCGAAGTCGCCCGGCACTTCACCGCGCTGCGCTTCAGCCGCGGCGCCTATCCGGCCCGCGCCATGTCCGATCGCGCCTGGCGCCGCCTGCCCGCAGACCTTCAGGCCGTATTGGCGGCAGGCAAGCCGGTGTGGGAAGGTGCGCTCAATACGCAGTTGCTGAAGGCCGAAGCCGCCGGCCTCGACTATGGCCGGCGAGAGGGCATTCGCTTCTACGCCCTGCCCGTGCAGGAGCAGCGCGCGTTCGACGCGCTCTATAACAAGGACGCCCGCGCCCAGGCCGTGCGTCTGCGATCCGTCGGTATCGACGCGCTGCCGATCTACGAGGCCGCACAGCGCCTGATTGCGGCCGGACCCATCCAATGTTCGAAGGAGGACGCGCGATGAGCGCCCCGCTCGCCGGCGTGAAGGTCGCCGATTTCTCCTGGGTCGGCGCCGGCCCGCGTGCGACGAAGGACCTCGCCGATCTTGGTGCGACCGTCATCAAGATCGAATCGCGCAAGCGCCTGGACCTGGGCCGTTTGAGCCCGCCGTTCGCCGGCGGAAAGCGCGATCCCGACGCATCGACCTTCTTCGCGATCACCAACACCAGCAAACAGGGAGTGACGATCAACCTGGGCGATCCGCGCGGGGTGGAGGTCGCCAAGCAGCTGGTCGCCTGGGCCGACATCGTCGTCGAGAATTTCAGTCACGGCTACATGGACCGCATCGGCCTGTCGTTCGACACGCTGCGGGCGATCAAGCCCGACATCATCCAGGTAAGCGTCAGTGTCGCGGGACGCACCGGTCCGCTGGGGACGATGCGCGGCTATGGCAATTCGGCGGGCGCGCTGTCGGGGATGGCGGCATTGTCGGGCTGGGAGGACCGCGGGCCGCACATGCCACCGTTCGCGTACGGCGATGTCGTGGCGCCGATGTTTGCGACCGTCGCGATGCTCGCCGCGCTCGAGCATCGCCGCAGGACTGGCGAGGGACAGCTTATCGACATCAGCCAGGTCGAGCCGCTGGTCCATGTCATGGCCGATGTCTTTGCGGAGCGACAAGCCGGCAAGTCGGAAAAACCCGGCAATCGCGACGCCGGGATGGCGCCGCACGGGGCCTATCCGGCGCGCGGACACGACCAGTGGGTTGCGATCGCGGTGCGCGACGATAGCGACTGGGCGCGGCTCGCCGAACTCGCGGCGATCGACGATCCCCGTTTCGCGACGCTCGCCGGACGCAAGGGCGCGGAGGAGGCGCTGGATGCTGCGCTGTCGGCATGGACGCGCGGGCAGGACAAGCATGTGCTGGCCGACCGCCTGTCCGCCGCCGGCATCCCGGCCGAACCGGTCGCGGACGGACGCGACGTCTTTACCGACCCCGAGCTGATCGAGCGCGGCCACTTTCGCCCGATCGCTCATTCCAAGCTCGGCGCCTGTGACATGCCGGCGCCACCCCTGCGCTTTTCCGAAAGCACGATCGCGGTCGGTCCACCGCCCAATCTGGGCGAACATAATCACGCCGTGTTCGTCGACCTGCTCGGTATGGACGCCGATGAGGTTCGCGAGCTTGTCGAGACGGGGGCGCTCGCATGACGGGGATGCTGTCGCACCTGATCGTCTTAGACCTGACGACGGGACTTGGCGAAATGGCCGGGCGGATGCTCGCCGAACTCGGCGCCGATGTGGTCCGCCCGACGCCGGGTGTGCCCGCCTGGACGCACGGTAGCCGACAGGTGTCGGCGGAGGAGGCCGATGCTCTGCTCGGCCGCGCCGATATCGTGTTCCGCAACGCCGGCCGCGATCACGACGCGCTCGCCGTGGCCAACCCGGCGCTGATCGACGTGGTCGTCGCTCCGTTCCTGCCCGGTGGGCCGAACGAGGGCCGGCCCGAAACCGATCTGACGCTGATGGCGCGATCGGGGCTGATGACGATCGTAGGCGATCCCGACCGCGCACCACTGACCCTGCCGGGGCGGCAGGCCTATGCGCTGGCCGGCATCCAGGCGGTGATCGGCGCGCTGACTGCGCTGCATGCGCGTGCCGCCACGGGGCGCGGACAGCTGGTCGAAGTCTCGGCCTATCAGGCGGCGGTGCTCGCCAATTACCGCGAGCCGCTGACCTATGGCTGGACGGGACGTGTCGGCGGCCGGACCGGCAATCTGCTGATCCGCGGAAAGTCTGGCGTACGCCAGATCTGGCCGTGCGCAGACGGGTGGGTGACCTGGGCGCTGGTCGACAATCCGCCGATGATGCGCGGCATGGTCAAGGTTCTGGGCGACACGGCCGGACCGCTCGGCGCAGTCGATTGGGACGCGGTGCTCGTCGCCGACCTGCCGCGCGAGACCCTGCTGGACTGGGAAGCGATCGTCGAGAGGTTCTTCCTGCGCCACACGCGCGCCGAACTGGGGCGTATGTCGACCGAGAACGGCCTGGGGCTGTCGTGGATCGATACGCCGGAGGACGCGCTGGCGAGCGAGCATCTGCATGCGCGCGGTCTCTGGCGCGACGTCGACGGGATGACGTTGCCGGGCCCCTTGTGGGTGTCGTCGCTGGGGGACGCTTCATGAACGCGCTTCGCGGACTGACGGTCGTCGATTTCAGCAAGTTCCTGCCCGGCCCCTATTGCACCTGGCTGCTCGCCGAACTGGGTGCCGGGGTGATCCGCATCGAGAATCCGCGCGAACTGGCCAAGCAGCGCAAGGTGTTCGGCTGGGATAAACTGTCGGAGGAAGAGAACGCCCGGCTACGCGCCCGCGACGTCTTCGCCCGCGGCAAGAAGAGCGTGCTGATAGACCCCGGCAGCGAGGATGGTCGCGCAGCGATCCACAGGCTGATCGCCGACGCCGATGTGCTGGTCGAGGATTATCGCCCCGGCGTGATGGCCGACATGGGCTATGGCTGGCCCGAGATGGCGGCACTCAACCCGCGGCTCGTCTATTGCTCGGTCACGCTATGCGGCCAGACAGGCCCCTATGCGCGCCGCCCCGGGCATGATCCGGTAGCGTTGGCGATCGCGGGCGCATTGTCGCGCATGGGGGAGGATCCCGAGCGTCCCGCCTTCCCCGGCGTCCCCGTCGCCGATCTATTGAGCGGATCGAATGCGGTCATCGGCATTCTCGGCGCCCTGCTTGCCCGCACGACGACGGGACGCGGCCAGCATGTCGACATCGCGATGTCCGACGCCTCGCTGCCGCTGGTCGCCAACGTCCTTTCGCGCAACGTCGATCTCGCCCACGCGCCGCCCAAGGGCATGCACCGTGCCGACAGTGGCATCTGGCGGACCGCCGACGGCCTGTACGTCGTGACCACCGACATGGAGCCGCGCTATTGGCGCTTGTTCGTCGAAGCGATCGGCTTGCCCGATTTGGCCGACCGCCAGATGGATCGCGCCGCCTGGCCCGAAATGAAGGCGCGCATCGCCGAGCGGATCGCGACCCGGCCGCGCGACGAATGGCTTGACCTCTTCGCCCGCGCCGGCACGCAATATGCCCCGGTCCTGACCATCGCCGAAGCGCTCGACGACCCGCACAACGTGGCGCGTGGCATGGCGATCGACGTCGCGCTGCCCGGCGGCGGCACTGCCCGCCAGATCGGCAGCCCGGTCCGGCTGGGCGACACCGCCCCTGCCCGCGCGGCCTCCGCACCCGGCGCCGATACGCGCGCGGTTCTGGCCGCGCTTGGCTATTCCGATTCCCAGATCACCGCCCTCGAAGGAAGACTCTCTTGACCGAACAGCACCGCCAACGGCCGCTCGAGGGCCTGCGCGTGATCGACCTGACGCGGGCGCTGGCCGGCCCCTACGCGACCCTGCTGCTGGCGGGCCTTGGTGCGGAAGTCATCAAGGTCGAGGACCCGCGCGGCGGCGATCTGGCACGCGACAACAGCCCCTATGTCGGACGCGATGGGATCACCGTCGAAAAGGTGCACGACGACGACCTGTCGGTGTCGCATCTGACGCGCGCACGCGGCAAGCTGGGTGTGTCACTCAACCTGAAAGCGCCGGGCGCAACGGGCGTCTTCCTCGACCTCGTGCGCAGCGCCGACATCGTCGTCGAGAATTTCACCGCCGGCACCGCCGATCGCCTGGGCATCGGCTATGCCGCGGCCAAGGCCGCCAATCCACGCATCATCTATTGCTCGCTGTCCGGCTTCGGCGCGACCGCGCCGGAGGGCGGCAAGGCGATGGACATCATCATCCAGGCCCTGTCCGGCGCGATGTATGCCAGCGGCGAGGCCGACGCGCCGCCCGTGCGCATCGGCATCCCGATCGCCGACATGCTGGCGCCGGTGTTCTCGGTCATCGGCATCCTGTCGGCCCTCGAACAGCGGCATCGTACCGGGGTTGGCCAGCATATCGACGTGTCGATGCTGGGAGCGCTGACCAGTTTCGTCGCGATCGAGAATTGGTCGGCGATGGCGGCGGCAGGCATGCAGGCCAGGACCGGGCTGACCGTTCAGCGCCTGTCGCCGTTCGGCGTGTTCGAATGCCGCGACGGGTTCATCGCGCTCGTCGCGGTGCACGAGAAACTGGCGCAGGGTCTGTTCCGCGCGATGAACCGTCCGGAACTCGCCGGCGATCCCCGCTTCGCCACGCGGGATGCGCGCGTCGCCAACGCTGCACTGCTGGAGGCGAACATCACGGCCTGGTCGTGCGGGCTGTCGGTCGCCGATGCGGTGGCGCGGCTCGAGGCGGAGGGCGTTCCCGTCGCCCCCGTGCGGCACCCCGATGAAGCGCTGCTCGACCCGCGCGTCATCGAACGGCGCGAGGCCGTGCCGGTCGCCCATCCCTCCTATGAGGCCGACATCGACTTGCGGACGGCGGGCGTGCCGATCGTCTTCTCGGACGCCGACACCGGGTTCGACGACGTCCTGCCGATCAGGATCGGCGAGCATAACGACCATGTGCTCGGCGAGACGCTGGGATATTCGCCCGAACGCATCGGTGAATTGCGTACCCAGGGCGTGATTTGATGACAGATGAGGCCGATGCGCTGATCCGGCTGATCGACGCGTGCGACGATCCGGGCGCGGTCGCCGACACCCTGCGCGCCCGGGGGCACCGGGTAATCCGCGTGCTCGGCCAGGATGCGCCCTATGCCCTCATCCGAGCGGCCGGTCTCGCCCCGGTGCGAATGGTGCCGCGACCGGGTGCGACGCCGCAAGCGGATGCCCTGGTCGGGGGCGGCGCGCTCAGCCAGCGCGGACGCTCGCTTCTGCAGCAGATCGCCGCCGATGACAGCGGCGACCCGTTGCTCTTTACGCATGCCGACAGCGACCTGCCGCAGCTGTTCGCGACCATCCGCGACCTGATGCGGACCGGCGATGTGCCGAGGCGGCCGATCCATATGCTGGACCTGGCGCATCTGCCGCGCGGCTCGAGCCGGACCTATAATCTCCACCGCCTCGACCAGCTCGACGATTGGCTCGAACGGATCGGCGGCGCGCGCGGCGCGGCGCGATTGCCCGATCAGGCGGCGATCGAGCACGACCGCGCTCGGCTGATCCACGGACTGACCGGCGTTGCCCGCCTTGCCGCGATCGGCGCCGCCTATGCGCTCGAACCCGGCGACTGGGCCGCTCTCATCGCCGCGGTGCGTTCGGGTACCGAGCCGGTGGGCACTCCGGTTTTCGTGCTCGGTTCGTCGCAATATTCGACGACGCGACAACGCGACCTGGCGGCGCGCGGGCTCGACACGGTCGGCGACGATCAGGATTGGGGGGATCCCCTGGTGGAGAGCTGGGCAGACAGCCCTGCCACGATCGATGCGCTTGCCGAACCGACACGTCTGACACCGCGAATGCTGGTGCGGACGCCCGATCGACTTGCCCGCATCGTGGGGCGAATGCAGGCGCTGCGTGTCGACCGCGCGGTCATCGTGCAATCGGAAGGGGACGAAGCCGCGGCATGGGACGCCGGCTATTTCGATCGCGGGCTTGCCGCACAGGGTTTTGCCGTCGAGCGGATCGGCAAGGCGGCGGTCGTAGCAGAGCCGGCCGCTGCGCCCCGCCCCGCCCCGTCGCCATCGGGTCGCCGGAGCCGCAAGTCGCTCGCTTCGCTCGCCAGCTTCGGGGCGTATCAGCGCGAGTGGTTCCAGCAGGTCCGTACAGAGGTCGCCGCCGGCGCGCCGCTGGCGGTCGTCAACGCCAACTCCCCACAGGAAATCCTTCGGGCGATGGGCGTGCCGTTCGTCGTCAATCAATGGTGGGCGTCGATCGCCGCAGCGAAACAGCAATCAGGCCGCTATTTCGACCTGCTGACGAAGCACGGTTATCCGAGCGATGCCGAGGCGTACAGCGCCCAGGGACTTGCCGCGGCGTTCGACGACGATGCCACGCAGGCCCCGTGGGGCGGACTGCCGCGGCCGCGCTTCGTCCAGGCCGTGCTCGGCACCGACGCGACGCCGCGCATCTTCGACCATTGGGCGCGCGAGACGGGCGCCGACCTGTTCCTGTTCGAACGCAGCATCGAATCGCGCATCGATTTTCCGATCGACTGGTGGGACAGCCTGCAGGACCGCTGGGACGCGACGCTGGAGCCCGAACGGCTGGACCTGATGGTTGCCGAGCTGCGCACCCTGATCGAGCGGATCGAAGCGGTCAGCGATCGCCGCTTCGATCCCGAACGGTTCGTGGAGATCCTGAACCTCGTCAACGAACAGGAAGATTATTACCGGCGCACCCGCGATCTTATCGCCGGCGCGCATCCGGCACCGGTATCGATCAGCGACACGATGCCGGCAACGATGGTGCCACAGTGGCACCGCGGCACGGTGTGGGCGCGCGACGCGGCAAAAGCGTTCCACGACGAGGTGGCGGCGCGGCATGCAGCGGGCGAAGCGGCGTGTCCGAACGAGCGCCTGCGGCTGATGTGGGTCGGCCGCGGCATGTGGAGCGACATGGGCTTCTATCAGCGCTGGGAGGAAAGCCACGGCGCGGTCTTCGTCTGGTCGATGTACCTCGCGCTTGCCGCCGACGGCTACATCCGCCGCGCAGCTCCGGGACAGGATCCGATGCGCGCGCTTGCTGCCCGGTTCGTTACCATGGGTGATGAGTTGCGCATGCCGACCTGGGCGGGAGCGTGGCACGTCCGCGAAGCGGAGAGCCACGCTGTCGATGGCGCGATCGCACTGTCGGACGCCGATCCGTTCGTCCTGCGCGCGCTGCGTCAGGCGGGGGTGCCGGTGCTCGCACTCGACCTCGACAACTATAATCGCGAAGCCAGCGACGCCGCCGCGATCGATCGGCGGATCGAGGATTTCCTGACCGGCGACGTCACCCGCTATCGCGCGCGGCGCTGACGACTTGCATGGCCGCGTGAAGGGGAGCGACCAGACGGCCGCTCCCCATACGCCGCGTCAGAATTTCGCGCGCAGCGATACCGCGAACTGCCGCCCGATCGGATTGGCGGCCGTCGCGTCATAGCCGCCGCTGCCGTTGCCCGACGGCGCGAGATTGACGAACGGCGGCTGGAGATCGAACAGGTTGCGGACTTCGGCACCCAGCGTCAGCCCGCCCAGGAAACCGCGCTTGGTGCTGCCGCCCAGATCCCAGGCGATGCTCAGATCGACCGGCGTATAGCTTTTCACCTGTTGCGGCACGGTGACGGCGTTGTTGGTATAGCCGCCGACGTGCGTCGCCTGGACCTGCAGGCGAACCGGATCGAGATCCCAGGCGATGGCCCCCCGCGCCTTGAACTTCAGCGGGAAGAAAATCGTGTTGCGGCGGTCGATCAGCGCCGCATTCTCGGTGATCGCGACTTCGTAGCGGGTCAGATAGGTGCCGCTCAGATTGACCTGGAACCGGCCGAAACTCTCGGTCGGCAGCGTGTAGTTGGCGACGAAATCGATCCCCTCGGTCAGCGACTTGCCAAGGTTGTTGTTGCGCCCGTCGACGAACAGCGTGACGTTGGTCGGCAACGCGCCGACGACGCCGATGCCCGAGGCGATCAACTGCTGCACGCGCGTCGCGGCCTCCGCCCCGCGCGTGATGATGCCGAGCCCGGCAAACGACTGTTCGCGCGACAGGATGGCGAGGTCCGACAGATACGCCTCGACCTGGTTGGTATATTCGACGTTGAAATAGGTCAGGCTGAACCGCAGCCGGCTGCCGATGTCGAGGTCACCGCCCACCGACCAGGTCGTCGCCTCCTCCGGCCGCAGACCAAGGTTTTGCCCGGACAGCGCGACGCCAACGATCGGCGATCCGCCCGGATTCTGATAGGTCTGGACGAACAGATTGTTCGAATTGCCGTAGATCTGCGAGATCAGCGGTGCGCGGAACGACGTGCCGTAGCTGCCGCGCAGCGTCAGTCCGTCGAACGGCGTCCAGTTGACGCCGAACTTCGGGTTCGTCGTCTTGCCGACGTCGCTGTACTTGTCATAGCGGACGGCTGCATTGAGCACGAGCTTGCGGAAGCCCGGGATCGCGTTCTCGGCACCGAAGATCGGCAGCAGGACTTCGGCATAGCCCGAATCGACCCGCCGGGTGAAATAGCGGTACGCGATGGGGGTACCCACGACGCCGCGCGCGGAGCCGAGGATGGTCAGGATCTCCTGCCCCTCGTAGCCCGCGGCCAGCTTCACGTCGCCGCCGGGTAGCGCGAACAGCGTGCCGTTCAGCCGCGCTTCGTATCCGGTGAAGCGATTGAGCGTGGGGGCGAAGAAGATGCTGTTGCTGATCAGCTGCTTCGTCGCCTCGGTCGTCCGGCCGAGACCATAGGGATCGAAAGCCGTCGCCGGATTGCTGCTGGCGAGTGCGGCGTTGAGATTGGCCGTCGTCAGGCCGCGATAGGTATAGGACTGATCCTCGCCCTGGCCGTAGCTGTAGATGCCCTCGGCCTCCCAATCGCCGAACAGCTTGACGCGCACGCCCGGCGAGATCTGCCAATTCTCGGCACTGCCCGGATTGCCGTTGATCGGCAGATCGTTGATGAAGTTGTACGCGATCGTATAGCTCGTGCCGGTGAAGCCCGCCGGCCGCACGAAGAAGGCGTTGGTCTGGGGCACGGTGAGCGTCGCGCTTTGCGAAGCCGGGTTGCGGAAGAAGGTACGGCGCGAGAAGAAGCCGTCCGCGAACAGCGTCACCCGGTCGCCCAGTTCCTGCGTGACCGTCATGTTCGCCGAGTCATAGGCCTGTTTTGGAAACAGGTCCTGCCCGATCAGGTCGTTGCACAGATTGGCGGTGCCGGCGACCAGGCTGCCCGCATTCGCCTGGGTCAGCCCGCCCGCGGGAATTGCATAGGTCGTGCCGCCGGCGATGATGGTGCCGGGCGCGCAGCGATTGACGCGATAGTCGTTGCCGCCAAACGCGCGCTGGTCGGAGGTGAAGAACGACCGATCGTCGCCGCTGAGGTTCGAGCGCTGGACATGTTCGAACGCCAGCATGATCTGGCCCTGGCTCCATTTGTGCCCGACCGCGACGCCGACCTGCCATTCGTGGAAGTCGTCGCCGAAGCCGTAGCGGGCCGAGGCCTCGACCCCGTCCAGCGAGCGGCGCGGGATCAGGTTGACGACGCCCGCGACCGCGTCGGAACCATAGATGGCGGAGGCGCCGTCGGCGACGACCTCGACCCGCTCCAGGCCGAGTGTGGGGATGACCGACGGGTCGAGCGCGCGGCTGTTGTTCACCGCGCGGTGGCCGTCGATCAGGATCAGTGTCGCATAGGGCCCGATGCCGCGCAGGTTAACGCTGTTGCCATAGGTGATGTTGCCGTTGCCGCCCGACTGGCCGCGCGAATTCTCGCTGACGCCCAGGTCGAAGACCTGCGGGATCTGCTTGATGAGGCGATCGGTCGTCACCGCGCCCGAAGCGATGACGTCTTCACGGCCCAGCGCGATCACGGTCGAACCGACCGGCGCGGCGCCGCGAACGCGGCTGCCCGTCACGATGATGTCGCGATCGACCTGATCCTGCGTGATCGTCGACGGCCCGGCCTCGGGCGTTTGTACGTCGGGCTCGCTGGCCGGTGTCGTCTGTTGCGCGAAGGACGGCGATGTCAGTCCCAGCAGGACCATGCCGGTCGTGGCCAATGCGGCGGTACGGATGCTCTTCATAGGTCGTCCTCCCCTTTTCTTATCTTTGGAATGTCGGCGTCGCCTCGAACGGCAGGTCGATCCGGGACCCCGCGACGCCCCCGGTCAGAATGGTGAATTCGGGCGCAGGATCGGTGGCGAGCGCCTTCAGGTCGCGTTGGCGCGGGTCGGCCCCGGTCAGTGTCACGCGGATGCGATGGCCGGCGCCAAAGGTATAGGCGCGCGGCGACAGGCTGAAGGCGAGTTCCGCCGGCGCGCCCGGCGTCATCGGCGCCACATCGGCGCGCAGGCCCGAATGATAGGGCAGGTCGAGCTTGTCGTAAGGTGGCGTCGAGACCTTGCGGTGCGACGCCGCCAGCCGACCGTGCGCGATGACGCGGACGCCGCCGTCGGGCGCCACGTCTTCGACATAGGCGAACAGGACGGCATCGGCTCGATCGATCGCCGTGCGGATCCGCGCGATCGGATAGCCTTGCAACCGCGCCGGAGCGGCAAGCGGCGGCGTCGTCCAGCTCGGACCGAAGCCCGTCAGCGGTCGCGGCCAAAAGGGGAAATACTCCCCGGTTGCGACGTCGTAGCGCACCCGGAAGCGCCGCGTCGACGCCGCGCGTGGTGCCTGCAACGACGCCGCGGTATCTGCGGCGAGGAACAGCGGCGTGCGTCGGATGCCGACGCCCGGCAACCGGTCCGCGCGTACCATCGCCCCGCCCGCGCCGTCTTCCCGCCACCACGTGTAGCGCGGCTCGCGATCGATGCCGTTCTCGATCCCCTTGAGGTGCCGGTCGAAGAAGCGCCGCTGCTCGGCGGCGATGTCGAATTGCGCCGGGCCCTCGCAGTGACTGCCCGGCCCAAGGATCAGCTTGCCCGGAATGTTACGCGCCGCGAGAATCATCTGCTCGGTCGGCTCGTCTTCCCAATTGCTCCAGAAATACCAGGCGATCCGCGGGTCGCGCAGGGCCTTCAGATGGGTATAGGGGCCGACCTCTTCCCAGAAGCGCGTGCCGGTCAGCGGCGAGACGCTGTCGCGATAGGGCATGCCCGCCCACAGCGCGGCCATCGGCGTATTGCGCGCATGCTGGGCGACCGCCTGCTTCAGCAGGCTTCCGTCGCGATCGGCGTCGACGGGAACGCTGGCCGCGTCGACCTCGAGCGGTTCGTCGGGTCGCGTATTGAACTGCGCGGTCACGCCGCCGTTGCGGACGAAACTGTATTTGTCGAGGTCGGTGGCCGCGGTGAACACCGCCCGGACCGCAGGCGGACGCGTCCCGGCGACCAGCATCGTCGTGCCGCCGAGGTACGAACAGCCCGTCAGCCCGACCCTGCCGTTCGACCATGGCTGTCGTGCGATCCAGCCGACGAGGTCATAGCCGTCCTGTGCTTCCGTCCGGTCCAGGAACCCGCGCCGCGCCCCGAAGGACGCGCCCTTGCCGCGGACATCGGCGATGACGACGGCATATCCCTGCTGCACGAGCGCGGGGAAACCGAAAATCGCCTGATCGAAGGTTTCGACGATCGCGCCATCCTTGAAATAGCGCGCGCGATAGGGGGTGAAGGCGAAGATCGTGGGGGCGGGTCCGCTATGCCCGGCACGTCGGTAGACATTGACGGCCAGCCGTGTCCCGTCCCGGACAGGCACGTAGAGCGACGTGCGCTCGATCGCACGCGGCGCAGGAACGGGCGCCTGTGCGACCGCTGCCACGGCGAAACCAGCCGCGACGCCCGCGAACGCGGATGCGAATCCTCTCCTCACGACGGCTCCTTCCCGTGGCCTGCCGGCCATCTTGGACAGGAGGATGATGCATTTACATCTGGTTTTCAACTATTTTTATATAGATCATCTGATTTGCTCGCCGACGCTTCGCCGTCGGTCCACGACCTCACTGGGCGGCAAGTTCTCGCGTCAGAAATGGATCTGCCCGACAGACATAGGACGTGGCCAAACGCCGATCGCCCGCGCGATAGACCGCGGACTTTGGCGCGGCGCACAAGGTGCGGGTCAGCGTCGGCTGGTCGACGCCATAGCGGGTGCCGATGATCCGTTCGGGCGCGTGCCCCCCTTCGACCCACCGGATGAGCGACCAGAGCATGTCGCGCGACGGGTCGGCGGGATAGCTTTCCTGCCCGGACGCACCGAAACTGTCGACGCCGGGGCCGCCACGGCAATGGTACATTCCCGGGACCATGAACAGCCGTACGGCATTGCTCAAGCGCATCAGTCCGCCATTGGCCCGCGCGAGCCGCCCATAATAATCGAGCGTCGGCCGGGCGATCACCGAGGGATCGGCCCACCCCTGATAGATGATCGCCTTGCCCCCGCGCGCGATGAACGGCGCTATCCGTGTACTGTCTGCCCGCAGGTCGGGCATGACGCGGTTGATCGCGGCGAGATCTGCGGAACGCCGGAACCCGTCCTCGTTCCAGTGCGGGTCGTTATAGACTGCGTCCGCCCACATCGCGCGCAACAGGGGCGACGGCGGACCCGGCCGGGTCCTGACGCCGGGCAGCAGTCCCTTGTCCATCGGCCGGCCCGCCTCGTCGGGCATCGGCGCAATGATGCGTTCGAGCATGGCAAGCTTGGGGGCCGAAAGGCATCCGTCCGTTTGTCCGGGCTTGCACAGCAGCACGGCCGGCTTGAAGCGACATGCGAGCGGGTTTTCGACGATTCCATCGGCAACGCCGTCCGCGCGGTCGCAGGCTTGGGTCGCGCGGCGTTCGTAAAGCGCCCAGTCGGCGTCGCTGAGTGCACCGTCCGGCGCCTGTTTCTGAAGCAGCGCGCTCCACATCATCCGCACCGAGACGAGCGGCATATAGGGTCCGGGCGCGCCGGCGATCACACCGTCATAGTCGCCCGGATAGTTCTGCATTTCCTTGAGCGCCTGTCGGCCACCGCCCGAGCATCCGGTGAAATAGCTGCGCCTGGCAGGCTGTCCGTAGAAGCGCGCGACGATCGCCTTCGCCGCTTGCGCGGTCAGATGAACCGCCCGATGTTCGTAATCCACCCGCGCCTGCGGATCCGCCATCCAGCGGGCCTGCGTCACCTTGTGACCGGTATCCGTCGTGACGGTGGCAAAGCCCTCCGCAACGCGGCGGCTCATGTCGACATAATTGTAGATGCCGGCATCGCCACCCACGCCCGCGCCGAGCAGACGGCCGTTCCAATCTCCGGGCAACCAAAGTTCGAACCCGATCCGGCCCGCGATCGAGGCTTCGACCCGACACAGCGGTTTGGATACCGGCACAGGTGCGTAAGCGCGCTGTTCGACGGGCGGAACCCAGCCGTTCGTGGCGGCAACCGCCGTCGCGCGCACGATCGTCGCCCCGCCCACCTGAGCGCCAGCGAGGCTCGCGCACGCGGCGGCGGCCGCCGCCAGCAGCATCAGAATTTCACCTGCGCAGTAATCGCAAACACCCGCGGGATCGGGTTCGATGCCTGCGGATCATAGCCGAAGTTCGTGTCGACGAAGGGCGGATCTTCGTTGAACAGGTTGCGGACATCGGCCCCGAGCGTGACGTTGCGGGTCAGCTCGAAGCCGACCGACAGATCGAACGTGTCGTAGTTCGAGATGCGCTGCCGCGGCGTGACGGTCGTATTGAAATAGCCGGCGAGATGATTCCAGGTCAGCCGGCTGCGCAGGCCACCGCGCTGCAGACCGATATCCGCCTGGCTGCGAAACTTCTGCGTGAAGCCGAACGTGTCGACGACGCTTTGCAGGCCGGCGCCCGGCACCGCTTCGAACAGATAATCGAGGATGTAGCTGCCCTGGATGCCGGCATCCATCTGCACATCGCCCAGCGACCAGTTGTAGTTCAGCGCAAAGTCGAGCCCGCGCAGCAACGACGTCCCCAGATTCTGGCGACGTCCATCGGCAATGAAGGTGACCTGGCTCTGATCGATGACCGCGTTGAGCGGCAGCCCGGAATTGACGAGGCTCGCGACCGTGGCAGCCGTGGGGTTGAACTGTACGAACTGCCGATAGATCGGATTGGTAAGCAATCCCGGCGTGCCGCGCAGTGCCTGGATCTGGTCGGTATAGTCGATGCGGAAATAGCTGACCGATGCGAGCAGGCCCGGAATCTCCGGCGGCGCGGCTTCGACGGTGAAGGACCAGGTTTTCGCCTTTTCGGGCTGGAGATTGGGATTGCCACCGGCGATGCCGATGCCGATCTGATTGCCGTTGGGCCCGGGCAGCGTGTCGAAATAGAGACCCGCACCGCCGCCGACGGTCGAGACTTCGGTGAACGTCGGCGCGCGGAACGACGTCCCATAGGTGCCCTTGAGCGACAGGCCACGGAACGGCTTGTAGGTGATGCCGATCTTGGGGTTGGTCGTGTTGCCGAAATCGCTGTAGTTCTCGTAGCGGAGCGCCGCACTGAGCGACAGCTGCTCCAGGCCCGGCGACGCGTTCGACGCGCCGACGATCGGCACGAAGAGCTCGCCGAACACAGCATCCACATTGCGCTCGCCAGCACTGCCCACCGCGACGGGGGCGGCGGCGGTTCCGGTCTGCAGATCGGTAAACGTATATTCGACGCGATGCTCGCCGCCGACCGCCAGACGGACGTTGCCACCAGGAATCGCGAAGAGCGTCCCGTCAGCCTGCGCATTATATACGTCGAGCCGCGTGCGCCCGGTGATGACGAACAGATTGTCGATCAGGCGCGCATAGGTCGCCGGATTGTTGCGTCCGCCAAAGACGTTGAGCGCGGTCGTCGGGTTGGTATCGCGCAGCGCTGCGGCAAGCGCGGCGGCATTGACCCCGTTCTGCCGACGATTGTCGACCTCTTCGCTTTCGCCGTGCGAATAATAGGCCGTGGCGCGGAAGTCGCCGAACAAGTCGACTTCCACCCCGCCGACGGCGTTCCACGTCTCGTTCCAGAAGCGCCGCTGGATCTGTCCGAATTCGGGATAGAGCGAATAGGCGACGGTTACGCAGCGCGTACCCGCCGGAACGCCCGCGCTGGCCGGACACAGGCCCGGCGTCACCCCCGGCGGCGCGACATAGAAGGGATTGGTACTCGGCACCGATGTGTTGATGTTGGCGACCAGCGGCAGCGTGCCTTCCCGGCGCGACCAGAACCCATCGGCGAAGACGCGGATGCGGTCGCCGATCTCCTGGCTGATCGCCCCGGTTACGCTGAAGCGTTCCTGATCGGGGATGACTTCCAGATCCCTGTCGTAGAAGCAGCGGTTGGCGGTACCCGCGACCAGGCTGCCGGCGTTCGCGGTGGTCACGCCGCCCGCAGGGATCGCATAGGTCACCCCATTCGCGGTGATCGTGCCGGGATTGCAGGTGAGAACGCGCAGATCACGCCCGCCGCGCGGACGATTATCGTTCTGATAGAAATCGAGATCGGTACCGAGCAGCGCGGAATTGTACGTCCATTCGCCCGCCAGCGTTGCATAGCCGCCCTTCCAGCGTTTGCCGACGATCGCCGCCGCCTGTCGCTCGTCGTAATTCCCGTCGGTGAAGCCATAGCGGGCGCGCGCCTCGACCCCGTCGAAATCGCGGCGCAGGATCAGGTTGACGACGCCTGCGACCGCATCGGAGCCATAGATCGCCGACGCGCCATCGGCGATCACCTCGACGCGGCTGAGGGCGATCGACGGCAGTACGGAAGGATCGGTGAACTGCCCCTGCGTACCCTGCGGCGGAAAACGACGGCCGTCGTACAGCAGCAGCGTGGCGTTTGTGGACAATCCGCGCAGGTTGATCCCTGCGCCACGCGTCGCGTTTGCCGCCCCGTTCTGGGCCGAGCCCCCGGCCCGGTTCGCGCCGAGCGACACGACCTGCGGCACGCGACGCAACAGATCGTTGGTGGACGTCACC
The DNA here is from genome assembly GCA_016937575.1 of Roseomonas aeriglobus. NCBI lineage: Bacteria > Pseudomonadati > Pseudomonadota > Alphaproteobacteria > Acetobacterales > Roseomonadaceae > Muricoccus > Muricoccus aeriglobus. The sequence continues at coordinate 2,386,208 of JAFHKN010000002.1, forward strand.
GGTGTCTCGGCGATCTTCGTCTGATCGATCGCGATGACGCTCGACCCGACCGGCGCGATCCCGCGGATGCGCGAACCGGTGATGATGACGTCTTCCGGACTTACCGTTTCCTGCGCCGTGTCCCCGGCCGTGGCGGGGGTCGCAGGCTGATCCTGCACGACGGGCTGCGCAGTCTGCGCGCTGGCCGCGGTCGCGGTCGCAAGTGCGAGGGCGCCGGTCGCCGCACTCAGCAGCAGGCGGGTCGATGGTGCGATCATCCTCAGGTTCCTCTCCGTGGGCCCGCCCCGCTGATGCTTGCGGGTTCGAGCGGTGCGTTGGTGATCAATTGGTTTCGGCACGGGCCGCGGTTGCCGGCTTGGTCGCCAGCCGTGGGGCGACCGACAGCAATATGATCGCAGCGATCAGGATGCCGGCGCCGATCAGTTCGGCCGGTCGCGGGAACTTCAGCCCCCACACCCACGCCAGGATCAGGGCGGCGCCGACACCGGCGACCAGGCTCGCGGCGCGTTCCAGCGGCACGCAATAGGCGTTCTCGCGCGGATCGAGCAGGATGATGATCGCGAAGACCGAGACGATCGTCAGCGTCAGCCCGATGACGAACAGCGGCCAGATGACCGGATCGGTCCACACCGACAGGAAACCCCAGCTGAGTTCGCTCGACTGGCCGCCGATACCGCTCGCCGAGACGATCGCGAGGAACAGCACCGACAGTGGCAGCGCCAGCACCTTTTCCTCGACGAAATAGCGGCGCACGGACGCAGGATCGCCACTCTTCGACACCTTGGTCATCACGACCAGGCGCAGGAAATAGCCCGCGGTGTAGAGGACGACCGTCAGGATCGCGATCGGCGGAAGCTTCAGCCCGCCGCGATCGCCGAGCGTCAGGAGCAGCGCGCCCGCGACCATGACCAGTGCCGTCCAGCTCCACCACCGCACCCGCCGCCCGAAGGCGAGGTCGATCAGCGGCGCAATGATCAGGATGTCGCCGCGCATCAGCAGCTGGATGAAGGGGATGCTGACATTCGGGATGGTGAACGACAGCGGCACGGTGAACAGCACCAGCGCGGTCCCGAAGCCGGACAGCAAGGTATAACGGGTCGGTACCGGGACGCGCGTGCCTGCGATCGTCACGCCGTGCGCGTCGCGGTGCCAGCCGGACCACCAGATGAAGATGTAGGTGAGGACGGTGCTGATGATCAGCGACGCCGGCAGCGTCTCCAGCCCGGTCAGCGGACGGCCGAGCCCCGGATGCGGCGTCGACGACAGCAGCTTGAGCAGGATCGCGTTGGGCAGGTACGCGAGGAAATAGAGGAGGACATAGCCCTCGAGCGGGAAGCTGCGGCCACGCATCATGCCGCCTCCGCCAGTTCGACCATGTCGTCGGCTGCGACGTAGCGCGCGTTGAGCCCCGCTTCGCGGGTTACCGCGGTCATATAGTCGATCACCTCGGCGTGCGGCGGCGTGCCCGGCGTGCAGAACCGCGGCACCGCGTCGCGATCGATGAAGAGCGGCAGAAAGCCTGCCCGCACGATCCGACCGCCCGCAATCTCCAGCCGCGCGACGATCGACAGCCGCGACGCCGGCGGGAAATTGTACAGGCTGTCGAAATCGGGCTCCCAATCCTCCGCCAGAACCCGGATCTCGTTGAAGCTCTTCGACGCCGCGTGCGCGGCATCCATGCGAAGATCGGTGGCGAAGTTGCAGAGCGAGTGGAACACCGGCTTTCCGTCGATCAGCTCGCAGCCCTTCAGAATATGTGCGTGCCCGCCGAGGATCGCGTCCGCCCCCGCCGCGATCGTCGCACGCGCGACGCTGCGCTGATAGTCGGCGAGCGTCGCGCGGACGAAGTGGATGCCCCAGTGATGCGACACGATGACGACGTCGTGGGACGACTTGGCGGCACGGACATCCGCCTCCAATGCCGCGAGATCTTCGCCATGCGGCCAGCTGTGGATGCGGGCGGGCGTGCCCGGCTGGTCGTGCTCGATCTGCTCGTAATGGGTGAAGGCCCGCATCGGGGCGCACCCCGGACGTCGCTCGGTCGCCCAATAATCCTGGGGGAGGATCGAGGAATAGGCCAGGATGGCGACACGTGTGCCATCGCCGAGCGTGATGCTGACGGGGGCGCGCGCCTCCGCGATCGTCGCACCCGCCCCGACGACGCGCATCCCCGTACGCTCGATATTCGCCCGCGTTTCGAAGAACGCGTCGTTCCCCCAGTCGAGCACATGGTTGCCCGCCATCGAGATCACGTCGAAGCCCGCATCCGCCAGCGCATCCGCCCCATCGGGCCGCGCGAGCACCGCGTGGCGGGCCTGCGGCGCACGGACGCCGGAGGTGGCGAAGCTCGTCTCCAACTGGCCGAAGACGATGTCGGCCGACCGCAGCACGTCGCGGGTTGCGACAAAGCTTTCGGCGTACTCGTCCCGATCCATCGCCAGATCGCCGGTCGCGAGCAGGACATGCGTCATGCCGCGGCCTCGAAGCGGATCGGCACCGACAGGGCGCCGATCTCCGGAAAGCGGGTGGGCTGGGGCGCGCCGGCAAGCACAAAGCCGGGGGCGGCCGCGAGCAACTCCTCCAAAGCGACGATGAGCTCGAGCCGGGCAAGCGCTGCCCCGACGCACATATGGGGCCCGCGACCGAAGGCGACCGAATCCTTCATGTTCGGCCGATCGATCCGGAACCGGTCGGCATCCGCGAACACCTCTTCGTCGCGGTTGGCGCTAGCATAGACGAGCGCGATCGGTTCACCGGCGGGGATGGTGCGCCCGCGGATCGTCACGTCCTCGACCGCGGTGCGCGCAAACCCGCGATAAGGCGTGTAGAGGCGCAGGAACTCGTCCACCGCCGCCGGCACCAGCGCCGGATCGCTGCGCAATTGCGACTGGAGCGCCTGGTCGCGACCGAGATGGACCGCGATCGACCCGATCATCACGCTGGGCGCGATGATGCCGACGACCAGCACCTGCCGGATCGTGCCGACGATCATCTCCTCGGGCAGCGGCTCGCCCTCGACGCGGGTCGCGAGCAGCGCGCTCGTCGCGTCCTCGTCGATCGACATCGGGTTCGCCTTGCGATCGGCGACGATCGCGCGCGCCATGTCGTAGAGCCAGAGGCTCGATTCCTTCGTGGCAGCGATATCGTTCGACTGGACAGCGATATTATAGCGTTTGCCGACCGCGGTCAGCTCGCGAACCTGATCCGGCGTCAGGTTCATCCAGTGCGCGAAGGTCGCGATCGGCATGTGCGCGGAAAAATCCGCGACGACGTCGCCACCGCCTGCCGCCACCATATTGCCGAGCAGATCGCGACAGATGTCGCGAATCACCGGCCGCAACCGTTCGACACGACGCTCGCTCAGCAGCGGTGCCAGGGCCCGTCGATAGGGCGTGTGTTCGGGCGGATCGAGATGCAACGGCGGGCGGCGCCCGGTGAAGGCAACTTTCGGCACGACGTTCTGCTGCGACGTGATGAAGGTACGCCAATCGGCCGCTGCCGCGGCGACATCGTCATGCTTCATCAGTGCCCAGAAGCCGCCCCAGGCGTCGCTGTGCGCGACCGGACAGCTCGTCCGAAGCCGGGCATAATCGTCGTGCGGACTGTCGAAGCTTTCCGGGACGAGCGGATCGAAGTCATGACTCATAACAATCTACGTATCGGTTTATGAAAGCGCTTGCAACGATGATCTTTGCATGGGCCGCGATCTTGCGACTATCATCGATCATGACCTTGCCGCGCGTGCCCCGCCTCGACGACGTCGCGACCCTCGCCGGCGTATCCGCGGCGACGGTATCGCGCTTTCTCAACACCCCTCATATGGTGAAGTCGGCGACCGCGGAGCGGATCCGCGCGGCGATCGAAGCGACGGGCTATGTTCCGAACATGACCGCAGGCGCGCTTGCGACCAACCGTTCGCGGCTAATCGCGGCGCTCGTCCCCGACATCGCGCAATCGATCTTCAACGACACGGTCGAGGCGATGATCGACGAACTGTCCGCCGACGGGAACAGCGTCGTGCTGGCACTGACCGGCGCCGACAATCGACGGCTCGATCGAGAGATCAACGTCGCCCTGGCGCGCCGCGTCGACGCGATCATCCTCACCGGCATCGTCAGCGACCCCGATGTCCGCGCACGATTGCGGGCGCAGTCGGTCACCGTCATCGAGACATGGGGCCTGCCCGACGACCCGATCGACGTGTCGGTCGGCTTCTCGCACCGCCAGGCCGGCGAGGAACTGGCCAGGTTCCTGCGGGGGCGCGGTTATCGCCGGCCCCATCTCGTCGTGCCGCGCTCCACCCGATCGGAGCGGCGGGCAAGCGGCTTCATCGACCGCTGGATGCGCGAGGGCGGCCCCGAACCGACCCGGCTGGACGTCAATGTTCCCAGCCACTTCGGACAGGGCCGGCTGAGCTACCGCGCCTTGGCCGACCTGCCTGTCCAGCCCGATGTGGTCGTCTGCGGCTCCGACTGGATCGCGCAAGGGCTGATCGTCGAGGCGCAGGCCGCAGGAATACGCGTGCCGGATCAGATTGCGGTTACGGGCTTCGGCAACCTGCGCCTCGCCGGCGACATGCGCCCGACGATCACGTCGGTCGACGTGGATGGTGGCCGAATCGCCCGCGAGGTCATCCGCGTCCTGCGCGCCCGCGCCGCGGGCGAGACCGTCGACACCCGCATCGACGTCGGCTTTCGGATCATCGCGCGGGAGAGCGCATGAAAGGCCTTGCATAGCGATGGCGATTGCGTAGCTTTATCCCATAACAGTCTTGGGAGAGCGCCGTTGCGATCGTTGATCTTTGCCCTGTTGGCCGGTGTGGCAAGCCTCGCCGCAGCTCAGCAACCGCCCCGCACCCCCTCCCCCGCCGATACCGCACGCGAAGCGGCCATCCGCGCCGCGGCCGACAAATTGCCCGACGCAGCCGGAACCGGGCCGTACAAGGCGATCAAGGAAGTCGACCCGACGCTGCGCAACCACGTCGTCTATCGTCCGGCCATCGTGCCGCGCGATCGCAAACTGGGCGTGATCCTGTGGGGCAACGGCGGCTGCCGCGAGGACGGGGCAAGCGCACGCCAGCATCTGGGCGAGTTGGCCAGCCACGGCTATCTCGTCATCGCGCCCGGCGCGATCCTGAGCGGCCCCGGCGCCCCGCCCCCGGTCCAGGAACCACCCGGCCTGTATGTCCGCACCACCACCGCCGACGTGCTGGCCGGGCTCGATTGGGCTTTGAGGGAGAACACGCGTCGCGGCAGCCGCTATTTCGGGCGGATCGATCCCGCCCAGATCGGGGTCGCCGGACATAGCTGCGGCGGTCTGCAGGCGATTCAGGCCGCGGCCGATCCGCGCGTGAGGGCGGTGATCGTCCATAATAGCGGCGTTTTCGCCGACGGCAGCAATCCGATCCGCGGACTGACCGTCGACAAGTCGCTGCTGGCGAAATTCCACACGCCCGTGCTCTATATTCTCGGTGGGCCGAGCGACGTCGCCTATCCCAACGGGACCGACGATTTCCGCCGGATTTCGCATGTTCCGGCGATGCTGCTGAACCGCGACGTCGGCCACGGCGGCACCTTCCGCGAGCCGAACGGCGGTCCGGTCGCCCAGGTTTCCGCCCGGTGGTTCGACTGGCAGCTGCGCGGCGACCGGACCGCGGCCAAGACCTTCGTCGGTCCGAACTGCGGCGTTTGCATTGACCCGACATGGACGGTCGAGCGCAAGCGCATCGGCTAACGCGCGGCACCGGAGCGGCGTGCGAACGCTCTAGCGACAGCGCCCGCCCCGAACGCACGGCCGCAGCATCGGTGGTGGCCTATGGTCGATAAAGCCCGCCGGCCGCGCGGGCCAACGTCCTTGCGTCAGCCGCGCGTCGAGGTAGCGCAGGCTGGCAAGCACGGTTTGCGGCGTGAAGGTGCAATGCCCGGCGCTCCGCACCCACAGGCTGCGAACATCGCCGCGCGCCGTGTCGACATAGCCCTGTTGCAGCGACGGCGATGTCAGGCCGTCGCCGATTGCCTGCACCGCGACCAGCGGCACCGTGGGACGCCCATTCGGCGTGTAATGGGCCATCATGTAGCGGACCGCCTCCGGCGCTGCGGTGATGCGCGGGGCCGCCTGCAACCGTGCCAGATCGGCATCGAGATCGAGACCTGCGGCACGATACAGCGAAGCCACCATCGCCCGGCGCCCGGACAGCGCGAGCTGCCGACGGTAATCGACGCCGACATTCCAGGAAAAGACGCCGCCCGCCCGCGCCTCCTGATCGACACGCGGCAGGAAGACGCCACGCACTAAGCTTCGCGCGATCTCGTCGGCTTGCGCGATATGGTCGGTTTCCCGGGGCTCGGCCCGGTCCGGGCTCGTCCACCCCGGGATGCCAGCCAGCACGCCCGCCAACGCGATACGCGCCCGGCCCTCGGGTGTCCCCGAAACGGCGGCCAGCGCGCTCGCGGCGCGCTTTCCGTTCGCCATGTCATCATCGACATCGACGAGTCGGATACCGGCGTCAGGCGCGACCAGCGTACGGAACGCGCTTGCCCCATCGAGCGCCATGTTCATCATGCCCAAGGCGCCACCGATCGACGCGCACAGGGCGACGCCGCCGTCGATCGCCGCGGGCCGCTGCTCGGCAAGGGCCGTCGTCACCAGCCCGCCCATCGAATAACCCCAGGCGATCACCCGCCGTGGCTTGCCATAGCGCGCCGTGAAGGCCGCGATCGTCGCGCGCTGCGCAGGTACGGCCTCCGCCAGCGCCCAGCCACCACTGCCGTAATCGGATCCGGCGACGGCGTAGCCCTCTGCCAGCAGCGCGGCCTTCAAGGCCGGGGGCGCGCTCTCCGGTCGGCCGGCAACGGGCGAATAGCCGCGGCTCCAGAGCAGCAATGTCCCGTTCCAATTGGCGGGGCGCTCGCCCTCCCACTGCATCCCGCCGGGAGTGATGACCGGCGTGGACGTGGCCTGTCGCGCCCCGACCGGCGCGATCGCCGCGATCATGGCCACAGACATCAGAAGCCCCAATTGTCGCTTCATCGCAGACCGTTCGCTTTCCGCTTGCTTTCCCACGCCTAGAAATGAAAGCGTTTGCAGAATATGGAGATCGACGCAACCGCCCAACCCGTAACCCGTCGCATCGCAGCGCATTTTGCCGCGACCGGTTTCGACGATTTGCCTTCGGCGACCCGACACGCGACCCGCCGCGCGTTGCTCGACGCCATGGGGGTCATGCTTGCGGCGACGACTCTCGCACCCGATGCGCGGCCATTCAGGGACCAGGCCATCGCCGAGGGCGGCGCGCCGGACGCCCGGCTGTTGGGGCACGACGTGCGGGTGCCGATGCCGGCCGCGGCGTTTGCGAACGGCGCGCTCGCGCATGCACTCGATTTCGGCGACACGTTCGACGCCGGGCCCGCGCACCCCGGTGCGGCGCTGGTGCCCGCGCTGCTGGCCATCGCGGACGCCAATCCTGCGATCGATGGCCGGGCGTTCATGACCGCGATGGCGCTCGGCAGCGACCTCGCCTGTCGCATCTCTCTCGCCCCCGCCCGCCCCTTCGAGGATGGCGGCTGGTATCCGCCGCCGTTCTCCGGGATGATCGGCGCCGCGGCGGCATGCGCCAAGCTGCTCGGTCTCGACGCGGACGGCATCGTCCAGGCGATCGGCCTTGCCCTGTGCCAAGCGAGCTTTCCGGCCGAGATAAAGTTCGATGCAGATACACGTCTGCGCGGCGTGCGGGAGGGGTTCGCAGCCCGTGCGGCCGTCAGCGGCGCGTTGCTCGCGCAGCGCGGCGTCCGCGCTTTCTCAGCACCGCTAGAAGGACGCGGCGGCTTTTTCGCACTTCACGGCGGCGGTCTTCGCGCCGACGTGCTGCTGGCCGAACTGGGCGCCCGCTTCCTGGGCGACGACGTCAGCTTCAAGCCCTGGCCGGCCTGTCGCGGAACGCACGCCTATATCGAGGCGGCGCTTGCCCTTCGACCCCGGATTTCGCTCGCCGACATCGTGCAAGTGGAGGTCGAAATCGGCCCGGTTCAGGAGATGCTGATCGAGCCACGCGCCAAGAAAGTCGCGCCACCGAGCGCGATCGACGCCAAATTCTCCATTCCCTTCACCGTCGCTGCGGCGCTGGTCCACGGAACGGTGACGCTCGACACCTTTGCTCCGGCGGCCCTTGCCGATCGCGACCTGCGTGCCATCGCCGACACGGTGTCCCCGGTTCGAAACCCGGACTGGGGGCGCGCACAGGCGGCAAGCGGCAGCGTCACGATCCTGACGAAAGACGGTCAGCGGCTGCACGTCGCCATCCCGCAGGCCGCGGGCCATCTCGACCGGCCGATGTCGGACGACGATCTGCGCGCCAAATTCGTCGATTGCGCGATGCGGGGCGCGACACCCATGACCCGGACACAGGCCACGCGCCTCGCGGACGCGATCCTAGCGGGCGACCCGAGGGGAAATCTCCTGACGTGGTAAAGCTCGCCTGCCCACGCTCAGGGCGGGATTATCGTGGAAAAGCCGTCGGGATACGAGGGCGTCATGCAACACACCGGTCGGCGCGTCGGCGTGTGATCGAATAGGGCCGCTCGGCCGGCGCGTTCGTCCGGTTTCCCTCGGCCGCCGCGGCAGGCAACTGAGCCTCTCACTGTCCCCGCACATTGCCGCCCAGACAGCTTCCGATGCCAATCCCGGTCGCGCGGCGCCCCGGGGCCGGGATCGGATCAGGTCGCGGCGTTGGCGAGCACCGCGTCGAGCAGCCCCGGAAAGCGCCGATCGAAGTCGTCGCGGCGCAGCGTATTGATCATCTCGCGCCCGGACTGCGTGGTCTCGATCAGGCCCGCAGATCGCAGCAGCTTCAGGTGATTGGACAGCGTGCTCTTCGGAATGCTCTCGCACGGCGCCGCATCGGTGCAGCTCAGCCGCTCCGTCGCGGCGAGCCGCGCAACCATGCCCAGCCGATTGGGGTCGGCCAACGCGTGCAGCGCCAGATCGAGCGGCACGTCCTCCAGCCGGGGATGGGTGAAGCGAGGCATGACATCGATATAGGAGGCTCTACGGAATTTAATAGTTCGGGAATATTGAACTGTTGAACCGATGCCCCATCTTCCCGACTGCCGACAGCGCACGACGCCGTGATCGCGGGCGAGAATTTGGAGACCAGACATGTCACTTCAGGGTAAGAAAGCGCTCGTGACCGGCGGATCGCGGGGGATTGGCTCGGCGATCGCCAAGCGGCTGGCGGCGGATGGCGCGACGGTCGCAATCACCTATGCCGGCAATACCGCGGCGGCCGACGCGACGGTCGCAGCGATCCAGGACGCGGGCGGCACCGCCTTCGCGGTCCAGGCCGACGCTGCCGATCCGCTATCGCAGCGGGCCGGGATAGAACAGGCTGCGGCGGCGCTCGGCGGGATCGACATCCTGGTCCACAACGCCGGCGTGGCGGAATTCTCGACCGTCGCTGAGGATAGCGACGAGACCTACGACCGTCAGTTCGGCGTCAATGTGAAGGGCCTGCACGTCGGCACGCGTGCGGCGCTGCCGCACCTGAACGATGGCGGCCGGATCATCCTGATCGGCAGCATCTCCGGCGAGAAGGCGTTCCCCGCGACCTCGGTCTACAGTGCGACGAAGGCGGCGGTGGCAGCCCTGGCCCGCGGCTGGGCGAAGGACCTCGCGCCGCGCAACATCCTGGTCAACACGGTACAGCCCGGGCCGATCGACACCGACATGAACCCCGCCGACAGCGACTTCGCACAGCAGATGATCGGCGCGATTCCGCTCGGCCGCTACGGGCGGGTCGAGGAAATCGCGGGTGCCGTAGCGTTCCTCGCCGGACCGGACGCCAGCTACATCACCGGCACGACTCTCAACATCGATGGCGGTGCGGCAGCCTGACGCAAAGCGCGGTCACACACCCCAGCGGATGGGTGACCGCGCGCCCTCCTCGACCCTATCGAACATTTTCCAGAATGACGGCAAGTCGCGGGTGGACGCCCGGCGCCTGCCACGCGGCGCCGTATTCGGGACAAAGCGATTCCTGGCGGTGCGATAGACCGTGGGTCCCAGCGTGCGGCGACCGGCGCCAGTCGGGTCGGCATCCAGGCAGCACTCGAAGCCGATGCCGATAAGCGCGAAACCGGCTCGCTCACGTCACGGGTGGTGCAGTGAAGTACATTACGCACCGGCTGGGCAACGACTCGACGGTCATGGCGAAGGGCCCTTATGCTCCTATTATCAGATCAACGGCGTGCTGTCGGGCAGCGTGCCGCTGGGCGGCAGCGGGTTCCAAGATCGGGGCTGCGGTCGCGCTGCGGACCCGCAACGGATTCGGCGAAATCTGACCACGGGTCTAGAAAACTATACCAAGGACATCTGCGCGGCGCGCTATACGCTGCAGGTTGAACCGTCATCGCGACGTTGGCGGAGCGGCACTTACTACCGAATCGGTACCTCCCGGAGTGGACCGGAGCCCCCCGGCAGGGCAGGATGGCTGTACGAGGTGCTTATGAGTATGATGATTGCCGCCGCCTTGCTGGCACAGGCAGGGCAGACGCCGTCAACCCAAACCCCGACGCCCCCGCGCGGCGACGTGGTCGTGCAGGGCAAGCGCCTGGACGCCGAGGCGCTGAAGCAAACGATCGTGACAGGCTTCAGCGCGCCCGGCTATCGCCCCGACATCACGCACCGCGAATATGAAATGGCCGAACGCGCGGCGAAATGCGCGACCCGGGGCCGGATCTTCGGCCCGGCGTTGGTTCGCGAGGTCGTCGATGGCGTGTTCAACTCGTCGGAGCATGATCGCTGGCAGGACCGCCTCTTCCGTCAGACCGCCAGCTGCGGCATGGGTGCGGCGGTAAAATACGAAGGTGGCGCGCTCGCCAGCGGTTCGCCAGTCGGCTTCCTGTCGATCAGCCGCGTCACGCCGATCAGCGAGGCATCGACCAGCGACCGCGGCGTGCTGCTCCGCGGGGCGGTAACGGCGGAGGCGCTGCGCCGCTATGTGCCAGACCTGCAATTGACCCGCGAGGTGTTGCAGCACCCGGTGGTCGTCCACCGCTTTGTCGATCGTGAGGAAAAGCGTGCGAAGCTGCGCATCGCCAGCGACATGCGCTATTTCAAGGTGGCGACTTGCCTGGTCCAGCGCCAGCCGGAAACCGCGATCCGCATCGTCTACGAACGCCCCCTGCCAGACGGCCTGCAAATGACCATCGCGCAGATGATCGAGAACGACCGCCAATGCGTCGGTGGGGCGAAGACGGTTGCGTTCGATCCCACGCAATTCCGCCTGTATCTGGGTGACGCGCTCTACCGGTGGGCGGTGGCCGCGAAGGGCGTGGAGTCGTTGGTCCCGCAAGGGGATTGATAGGCCGGGTTGTAGGACGCACTCCCGCTTTTCGGCCGCGCCGCTCAACCAGGGCCGCTACGCGGCCTGGCTGCCTGACGTGGCGAATCCATGTTTGCGTGAGCAATTGCTGGCCGCACGCGACCTACTTCGGCAAATCGACCCTATCCCCCTCCGCGATCCCCAGTTCCGCCGCGCGGCCGCCGAGGATTTCGAGCACTGCACTGACCGGCTCGCCACTGGGGATCGGGGTCTTGTCGAACGGCACGGTATTCTCGGCAATGCGCGCGATCGTGCCGTCAGGGCGAATGAACAGGATGTCGAGCGGGGTCGGCGTATTTTCCATCCAGAAGCTCGCCTCGCGCGGCGGGCCGCCTTCGGGGGGATAGGGGGCGAACAACATGCCGCCGTCCTTCTGGATGTCGGTACGGTACATCAGCCCGCGCTGCTGTTCGGCCGCGGTGCGGGCGAGCTCGACCTGAAACGCGTGCGCGCCGTTCGCCGAGCGGACCGTCACGGTCTTGGTTGCGACGCCGTTCGCCGCCGCGGAGCCGCCCGACGAACACGCGGTCATCGCAGGCGTCAGGGCCAGCGCCGCCAGCGCGACGGCAAATCGACGAAGCAGCATCGTCAGTCGTTCCTTTCCACGGCCACCGCCAGCGGCCCCTTCTCACCCTCGACGATGCGCGCCTGCATACGGTCGTCGGGCTCGACCTCCTCAATGCCCGCACGGCGCAACGTTTCCATATGGACGAAGACGTCGCCGGGCTTCGCGTCGCGAATCAGGAAGCCATAGCCCTTCAGCCGATTGAACCATTTGACCGAGACGGGTTCGAACGGCCCTGCGTCGGCAATCGCCTTCAGCCGGTCGATCCGGTCACCGCCACTGCGCCCGCGCACCGGTTCGACCGCCTCGCTCAGGTCGATCGACAGGATGGCCGACGCCTGCAGGCCGCGGTCCCGGCGCACCGTTTCGCACACGACGCGCGCGCCTTCGGGCAGGCTGCGGCGGCCGTGGTCCTGCAGAACGGAAAAATGGACCAAAATGTCGCCGATCGCCGGGTCGTCGGCGACGACGAAGCCGAAGCCACGGGTCACGTCGAACCATTTGACGATGCCGGCGTGGACATCGGTGTCAGGGGACGCGACGCCCGGCGCGCGCGCAGGTGCGGCGCCACCATCCCCTTCGCTGAACCCGGACTGCCCCAAGGCGATACGCATCCTGTTCTACTTCCCCCGTTGCCGACTATTACAGAGCAACGCCGGCACGAAAAGGGTCAAACTCAGGTTAGATGCCCGTCGTCTGCATCGAAATCGGCCACATCGCCGGGATCATATGCCAGGATGCGGCGAATCCGTGCCGGATCATGTCCGGCGCGCAGCATCGCGGCAAATGCCTTGTCGCGCGCGCGCGGATCGTTGCCTGGCTCCGGTGCGAAGGGGCCCAGCCTGCGGCGGCGCGCGAAGGTCAGCGCGCTGGCGTCGGCCTGGGCATCGACGTCGTCACGCACCGCGGCGGCATCCACCGGCTCGATTCCCGCCGCGCGCAAGGCCAGGTCGATCCGCCGTGCGCCGAGCCCGCGCCGGCCGAGCGAACGCACGCGCGCCTCGGCAAAGGCGCGGTCATCGACATAGCGAAAGTCTGCCATCCGCTCGGCGATCGCCGCCGGATCGGGCGGTGCGTCACCGGCCCAGCCGCGCTCGCGCACCTTGCGTGTCAGATAGTCGCGCAACTTCGCTCTTGTCGTCGCGTACCGCTCGACATAGCGCAACGCGAGCCGGTCGAGCGCGTCGCCATCCAGTGGCGGCGGGGGGGATTTGCGGCGCATGGCCATGTTTGTGCCACAGTGACACCGGATTTTGAACGCCGGGCTGGCGCACCGCGCAGCTAGCAGGGATTTCAGCGACCGCGAATCCGCGGCGCAACAGATTTAGGGACGCGAGACTCTTGATGGATTCGGGTGACACGGCGATGACGGTTTCGGCGACGACGATCGCTCCCGCCCCCACGCCCACCGAAGACGGGCGGCCGCGCCGCTTCGCCGACTTTGCAACGCTGGGCGAGGCGCTGGACTATGCCGCTGCCGGGGAGCGCGGACTGAACTTCCACGACGCACGTGGCACGCTGACCCGCCCCTACCCCTTCGCCGAACTGCGCGCCGATGCACTGGCACAGGCGCGCCGCCTGATCGCGATGGGTATCCGCCCCGAGGACCGGATCGCGCTGATCGCGGAGACGGGGCCGGACTTTGCGGCGCTCTTTTTCGGTGCCGTCTATGCCGGCGCCTGGCCGGTGCCATTGCCGTTGCCGACCAGCTTCGGCGGCGCCCAGTCGTACATCGACCAGTTGCGCGTCCAGCTCGACAGCTGCGACCCCAAGCTGCTGATCTTCCCCGACGAACTGACCCAGATGGCAGGCGAAGCCGCACGGATCGCCGGGATCGACGGCCTGTCGTTCAGCGAGATCGCCGCGAAGGACGCGCCGGAGGCGACGTTGCCGACGCTCGACGGCGAGAGCATCGCCTATCTGCAATATTCGAGCGGATCGACCCGCTTCCCCCACGGCGTCGCGATCACCCATCATGCGCTGCTCAACAATCTGGCCGCCCACGGCCATGGCATGAAGCTGGAGCCGGCGGACCGCTGCGTGTCGTGGCTGCCCTGGTATCATGACATGGGGCTGGTCGGTTGCTTCCTGTCGCCGGTCGCCAACCAGGTATCGACCGATTATCTGAAGACCGAGGATTTCGCGCGCCGTCCGCTCGCGTGGCTCGACCTCATCAGCCGCAATACCGGCACGACGCTCAGCTATTCGCCGACCTTCGGCTACGACATCTGCGCACGTCGCATGTCGAGCCAGACCAAGGCGAGCGACCGTTTCGACCTGTCGCGCTGGCGGGTCGCGGGCAATGGCGCCGACATGATCCGCCCCGACGTGATGCAGAGCTTCGTCGACGCGTTCGGCGACGCAGGGTTCAAGGCGTCGGCCTTCCTGCCGAGCTATGGTCTTGCCGAAGCGACGCTGGCCGTGTCGATCATGCCGCCGGGTGAAGGCATCGTCGTCGAGCTGGTCGAGGAAACCCAGCTGTCGGGCGTGGCTGCAGGCGAGGATCGCCCCCAGCGGTTCCGCGCCATCGTCAATTGCGGCAAGCCGGTGCGCGACATGGAGGTCGAGGTTCGCGAGGAGGACGGCAGCCTGCTGCCCGAGCGCGCGGTCGGCAAGATCTGGTGTCGCGGTCCCAGTGTGATGGTCGGCTATTTCCGCGACCCCGAAGCGACCGACGCCTGCATGAAGGACGGTTGGCTCGACACGGGCGACATGGGGTACATGTCCGACGGCTACATCTACATCGTCGGTCGTGCCAAGGACATGATCATCGTTAACGGCCGCAACCACTGGCCGCAGGACATCGAGTGGGCCGTCGAGCAGCTGCCCGGCTTCAAGCAGGGGGACATTGCCGCCTTCGCGATCACCACGCCCGGCGGCGAGGAAACCCCGGCGGTCCTCGTCCAGTGCCGCACCAGCGATGGCGACGAGCGCAAACGGCTGCACGACGCGATCAAGGAACGCGTCCGCGCAGTGACCGGCATGAACTGCGTCGTCGAACTCGTGCCCCCGCGTACGCTGCCGCGCACCAGCTCGGGCAAGCTCAGCCGCGCCAAGGCGCGCAACCTGTATCTGACCGGCGAGATCAAGCCGTACGCGATCGCGGCGTAACAGACGCCTGACTTTGCGTCAGCAGAGTCAGGACTCGCTAGGCCCGGCCAGCGGGGCGGCGAAAGCCGGCCCGTCTGACGGATATGGCGTCAACGCGCGAAATACAGAGATGAACGGCGTTGCCCTCGTCACCGCGATCCTTCGCGCGGACGCGCTTCGCTGGCGCCTGCTTGAGATCGTCCGCGACCTGAACCTTCCCGACGGATGGATCGGCGCCGGCTTCATACGCAACGCCGTGTGGGATCATCTTCATGGTCGGGCACCTTCCCCACCGTCCGGCGACGTCGATGTCATCTGGTACGACCCGCATCGTAACGATGCGGCGCGAGATGCTCGTTACGAGGCCGCCTTGCGAACGGTCGATCCGAGCATTGCCTGGTCGGTCAAAAACCAGGCCAGGATGCATAGCCGCAATGGTGACAGACCCTATAAGTCGGCGACCGATGCGATGCGGTTCTGGCCGGAAACGGCAACGGCGATCGCCGTTCGTCGATCGGAAAACGACGACGTTATAGTCGCGGCGCCGTTCGGTTTCGACGACCTGTTGCAGCTCGTTCTGCAGCCCACTCCACGCTTTCGCGGCGAAAAGCGCGCCGTGTTCGAAGATCGGCTGCACTCGAAGGCCTGGGTCACGACGTGGCCGCTGTTACGGGCCGCAGATGCAACTGGATCCGACAACCCTCCATCGATGGAAACCCGGTCTTCAGATATGCCGTGCCAAAGCGGATAGCTTCGAGCCCAACGAGACGCGATGCAGATCACGCCACCCCGCCTCCCGACGCAAACGCCGCCGCCAGCCAAGCCTGATGCTAGCGTCCGCGCGACAGCGATGGCGCTTGCCGCTGCGTTGACCAGGACCGCCGGTGGGGACGAAGCGGAAATTTCCGCGGCCGCGCGAGCCGCCAGCGATCGACTGACAGCCGACCAAAACCCGGACGGGCAGAAGCGAGCGGGTGCGAGCGATGGGTCCTCGGCCCCGCCCCTGCCGCTGCAGATGTCGGGCGCCGAAGCGTCCGCCTCGACCGTCGTCCGCCCGTCCGACGGCCGGCCGCGCTGGGAACATCTGCCCTATGCGCCGCACCCACTGGCACCGCCGACGCCCCCGCCGCCCGCGATCGGCTGGTCCGCGCTGCCTGAACTCACGAAGATTTCGCTGGTGACCGCTGCATTTGCCGGCGCGATCCTGCTCGGTGCCTGGATCGGCTGATCATTCGCCCGTCATTACGATCAAATCGAAGCCTTTCACGCCCGCGACTAAACGATCCATCAACCCTCACCGCATAAAGTCCCCCGCGTGACGCGTACTTCGACCTCTCAATTCGCCGCGCCGCGCATCGACGCACGGGCGCTTCTCGGCCTCTATGATCCGGCCGACGCGACCGATTGGGCGCCGATCCGCGCCGCGCAGGTCAATGCGGGGTCACAACTCGCGCTGCTCATGCTTGCGGCGAACGTGATCGGCGCAGCGCTGGTCACGCTGGCATTCGCGCCGCATGTCCCGGCGTGGTGGCTGATCGCCTGGGACGCGCTGGTCGCGGCGGCATCGGTCGGGGTGACCTTTCGGCGTTTGAGTGCCCGAAACAGGACCGACAGTAGCGCAACGCTGTCCGATGTGCGGGGAACCTTCGTCGATGGTATCGCGCTCGGCACCGTCTGGGCCGTGGCGCCGCTGCTGTTCGGTTCGCACGCCGACGGGCTCGCGCTCCTCGCGCTCTATGGGGTCATCGTGGTGCTGATGGCATCGGCCTCGATCGCGATGGCTGCGCTCCCCCTCGCGACGCTCTTGTTCCTGGGTATTTTGGGCAGCGCGACGACCGCAAATTTCGTCCTGCACGACATGTCGAGCGTGGCCGGGACGACGGCGGTCTTCACCGCCCTGCTGGTCGTCGGCTGTTTTGCCCGGGGCCGGGCGCTGGTGGTGATGCGCGCGAATGAGATCGCGCTCGCCGAACGCGACGAGACGGTCAGCCTGCTGCTGCGCGAGACGGCGGAGGAGAGCAACGCCGACTGGCTCTGGGAAATCGACGCCCAGCGCCGCGTCGTGCGCGCCTCGCCGCGGTTCGCCCGCTCGATCGGCGTCGATCCGGCGACCATCAACGGCCGCAGCTTTCTGGAGGTGCTGGCCGGCCCGACCTGGGAAAACGGCAATTTCGCCGCCGGCCTGCGCGAGCTGGCCGACAAGCTGAAGGCGCGCGAGCCGTTCCGCGATCTGTTGCTGCCGGTCTATGTCGACGGGCACGAACGCTGGTGGGAAATGTCGGCCAGCCCGCGGATGCACGAGGACCGCGGCTTCATCGGCTTCCGCGGCGTCGGCTCCGACGTGACCGAGCAGCGCGCCTCGGCCGACAAGATCAACCGTATGGCACGGTATGACACGTTGACCGGGCTGCCCAACCGCCTGCTGATCAACGAGACTTTGGGCCAGGCGATGCAGGAGGCCGAGAAATGGGGCTCGCGCTGCGGCTTCATGATGATCGATCTCGATCGGTTCAAGGCGGTGAACGATACGCTGGGCCACCCGATCGGCGATCGCCTGCTCGGCCGGGTTTCGGACCGCTTGCGGACCCTCGTCACCACCAATGAGATCATCGGCCGGCTGGGCGGCGACGAGTTCGCGGTCGTCGTCCGCGATGCGACCGACACGGCTGCCGTCGAGCGTCTTGCCCACACCATCATCACGACGCTGTCGCAGCCTTACGAGGTCGATCAGCACACGCTCTTCATCGGTGCCTCGGTCGGTGTCGCGATCGGCCCGCGCGACGGGCGCACGCCGGAAATGCTGATCCGCTCGGCCGATCTTGCGCTCTATCGCTCGAAGGACGCCGGCGGTGGGGTATTCCACGCCTATGAGCCGCAGTTGCACCTGCAGGCCGAAGAGCGCCGCGTGCTCGAAATGGCGTTGCGCAGTGCGCTCGAGAAGAACGAGCTTCATCTGATGTACCAGCCGGTCGTCGATGCGCGGAGCGGATCGCTGACCGGGTTCGAGGCACTGCTGCGCTGGACGCATGCCGAACTGGGGCCGATCAGCCCGGCAAAATTCGTGCCGCTGGCCGAAGATGCGCGACTGATCGCGCCGATCGGCGAATGGGTCCTGCGCACCGCCTGCCACGAGGCTGCGCGATGGAACAGCTATGCCCGCGTCGCGGTCAACGTGTCGGCCGAACAGCTGCACAATCCCGGCTTCGTTGCGGTCGTCGCCAATGCGCTGGCGACGTCCGGACTGTCCGCCGACCGGCTCGAGCTCGAAGTGACCGAAAGCGTGTTCATGCGCGAAGGCACCGGCGCGACCCAGACGCTCGAGCGACTGCTCGACCTCGGCATCCGCCTCAGCCTCGACGATTTCGGTACCGGCTATTCCTCGCTCGGCTATCTCAGCCGAACCCGCTTCTCGACGATCAAGATCGATCGCAGCTTCGTCCAGGGCGCGTCGAAGGGGGTTAAGGAAGCCATCGCGATCATTCGCGCGGTCGTGGCGCTCGCCCAGTCGCTCGGCATGACGACGACAGCCGAGGGAGTCGAAACAGAAGAAGAACATTTCTTGACACAGGAGCTCGGATGCTCTAAGGTTCAAGGCTATTACTTCGGTCGACCGCTCCCTGTTGAAGAGGCGCGGGCGCTGACCGATCAGTGCAGCGAGCGAGTTCGCGCTGCATGATGATGCGATTTCGCATTGCGGCGCGCGCCCGGCGTCGCTAGACGGCGCCGGATACAGGGGCGTAGCTCAGCTGGTTAGAGCGTCGGTCTCCAAAACCGAAGGCCCTCGGTTCGAATCCGAGCGCCCCTGCCATTCGCCGCGATATCGATGGGCGTCTGGAAAAACCGGATCGCTTTGATCTGGCAATTAGACTGCGGTCTGATAGACTGTCGGCGGATAGAAGGAACTTGATAATGATTCGCAAGCTACTCATCGGCGCCACGGCGCTCAGCATGGTTGCCACGCCGGTTCTGGCGCAGTCGACCGTCAACCCGGCGGCCAAGCTGTCGCTCGCAAAGGCCGTTCCGGCAGACGCGCGCGTGTCGGCGAAGGCCGGCAAGTCGAAGGCGCTGGCCGGCACCGGCCTGATCATCGCACTGGTCGCGGGCGCCGCCGTCGTCGCCGGCATCATCGCCGTCGCTTCGGATTCGGACAGCAACTGATCCGACGCCTCTGGCGAACGAATTGGGGCCGGTCGGAAACGTCCGGCCCTTTTTCGTGTCTCTCTGCCGCGCGGGCTCGCTTGCGCGGTAGCCGGCACCAGGCGTGATCCGGCGACACGCATCGGGCAGGTGCATCCGTTGTGCGAGTGCTTGCGTCGCCGTGGCAGGCCGCACCGGGCGTTACCCGCGACACGCATCGGGCGAGCGCATCCGTTGCGCGAGTGCTTGCGTTGCGCGGACAAGGGCGGTATCGCCCCTATCAATCCGACAGTCTGGATAATCCGCACCGAGCCCCTTCACGGGACCGGGCAGAGAGCCCATGTCCGCCGGACAAGATGATTTCGAAGCGAGGCCGAACCGGTGGCGAAGACGACTCCCCTGGAATTCATGCGTCAGGTCGAAGCAGAGCGGAAGAAGATCGCTTGGCCGACGCCTAAGGAAACCTGGATGACGGGCGTCATGGTCATGATCATGACGACGATCCTCGCGCTGTTCTTCCTCGGCGTCGACAGCGTGTTCCGCACGATCGTCGACTTCCTGCTCAGCCTGGCGAAGTAAGGGGCATTCAGTACATGGCGCGCTGGTACATCATCCACGCCTATTCGGGTTTCGAGAACAAGGTTCGCGACCAGATCCTGGCCGACGCCGAGCGCATGGGCCTGGCCCAGCTGGTCGAGGCAGTCGAAGTGCCGACCGAGCAGGTGACCGAAGTCCGCCGCGGCAAGAAGGTCCAGTCGGAACGCAAGTTCTTCCCCGGCTACGTCCTCGCCAAGCTGGCGATGAACGACGACGTCTATCACCTCGTCAAGAACACGCCGAAGGTGACCGGCTTCCTGGGCAGCTCGGGCAAGCCGCAGCCGATCAGCGAGGCCGAGGCCGCGCGCATCCTGAACACCAAGGAAGAAGCCGCCGCCGCGCCCAAGCAGCAGGTCAAGGTCGACTACGAGATCGGCGATTCGGTCAAGGTGCTCGACGGCCCGTTCGCGACCTTCAACGGTCTGGTCGAGGAACTCGACTTCGACAAGGGCAAGGTCAAGGTCGCCGTGTCGATCTTCGGCCGCGCGACGCCGGTCGAACTGGAATTCGAGCAGGTCGAGCGCTCGAAGTAAGCAACGCTTGTGGCCGCATGCGGATGAACGCGCGCTAATCCACGAGGCGGTCGAGCGTCGGTCGGCGGGGGCAAAGCCCTCGACCGACGACGCGGGCTTCGCCCACAGCGCCGCGCTGACGATAATGGCGCACCACGGACCGATCCCGTGCTCCGGCACCAGGCCGACGCACGGGCGGCGTTGACAGACGAGGCTAGTCCGTGGCCTTTACCCGCCGTCGTACCGGCCAGGCCCAGGCACCGCGCGACACCCCGCGCAGTACCGCCTCCGCCGGCCCCATCTCGTACCGCGCGAGCCACCAGCGACAGAATATCGCGGTCGCGACCCAGATCGCCGCCGCCACCCCCCATAGGCCGGGAAGCGCGAAGCGACCGACCAGTCCCCCCGCATAGAAGATCAGCGAGCCGAGGATTGCCTGGAGCGCATAGACGCTAAGCGTCATCCGCCCCAGCGAACGCAGCGTTTCGACTTGCCCGAACCAGCCGGCACGCAGCATGGCGACGATCGCGCCGACATGACCGAGCGTCACCAGAAGTCGCGCAGGCTGGAACAGGGCATCGGACAGCGCCCACAGCGCGGGTGAAACAGCCGAAGATCCGATATCGAGCCCGCTCGTCGCCCCGCACCATACCGCCACTGCGCGCAACGGCAGGCCCAGACCATATCCGATGGCCATCAGACGCCACCAGGTCGGTGGCGGGGCGGTGCCGGTCAGGACGCCCAGGCGGAACACTATGATGCCGATCATCATGAAGGCGACGCTTTCCGCGACCTCCAGCCAACCGGTTCCGCTGATATTCTCGTCGAGCCAGAACCGTTCGCTCCAGCGCAGAAGCGACAGCCAATGGGTGCGCTGCTCAATCGCCGCTGCCCGGGCCTGTTCCGTCGGTCGAACGCGATCGCTGGCGATCCGTGCGGCCTGTGCGGCTTGCGTCTCCACGCGACCGGCGGCGAGGTCGGCGCGTCCCGCCTGCGCCTGCGCGACCACGCCCCAGGTGCGATAGCCTGCATTGACCGACAGCCCGGTCAGCAGCACGCCGGCAACGAGCGCGAGCACCATCGATCGCGCTCGACGAAAGGCGAGCAGCGCGAACCCGCTGATGCCGTAGGTCCACAGGATTTCGCCCGGCCACAGGAACACGAGCCATTCGACGATGCCAAACGCCATCAGCGCGAGACACCGCCGCGCCCACACGTCGATCACCCCCGCCCCCGCGGCGGATTCGTCCGCACCGCGCAGCATCAGCACCATGCTGGCGCCGAACAGGATGGTGAAGAGGCCGCGCATCGTGCCGTCGACAAGCAGGGTTTGCAGACCCCAGCCGATCCACTGCGCATCAAGCGCCGGGGGAAAACGATCGACCGGATACGCGGTCACACCGCCCATCTTGCAGATCGTCATCAGCAGGATGCCGCAGATGGCGACGCCCCGCAGCACGTCGAGCGCGGCAATTCGACTATCCTGGGGACGCATATACTCTCCGCGAAGTCGGTCGAATGCTCGGATCGGGCCGGACCAACTGCCGACGCGATTGTCCGAAAATCGAGCAACTTACTCGGGATATCGTCTACGCTAGCGAGAGTTAATCGACTGTGTCGCTAACAATTTCCCGTTTCCCGCACCGCAGGAAACGTGGCTTGCCATAGACGAAAAATACGTGTCGATTTGGTGGTAATTAACCCGGGGCAACGCACCCCGCGTAAATTTGGGTTTACTGGCATCATGGCCCATGACGTGCTCATCCACAAACTCCGCAGCCTGATCGAGCTGACGGCCGATGATGAGCGCGCAGTGCGGTCGCTGAGTGCGCAGCGCACGCAGGTATCGCGACACCGCGATATTCTGCCACGGCTGCGCGAACCTGATTTCGTCTATGTGATCGTATCGGGGTGGGCGGCACGATATGGCCTTCGCGCGGACGGTTCGCGTCGCATCACCGGCTTCATGTTGCGGGGCGATTTCTGCGGAATCCACGCCGTTGCGGGGGCGGCGATGGACCATGCCATCGTCGCGATCACCGATTGCGAGATGGCGGCAATTCCGATCGCCGAGATGGAGGCGCTGGTCGCGCGCGTGCCGCTGATCGGCAAGGCGCTGTGGCGCGCGAAGCTGATCGACGAGGCGATCCTGCGGCAGTGGCTGTTGTCGTCGGGGGACGCCCTGCAAGCGATCGCGCGAATGCTCTGCGAGCTCCACGCACGCGCGCGCGCCGCGGAACTCTACCACGACGGCGCGTGCGAGGTGCCGATTACCCAGGAACAGCTGGGCGATGCCGTGGGCCTGACCGGCGTCCACACCAATCGCACGCTGCAGAAACTGCGGTCCTTCGGCTATATCGAATTCGCAAACGGCCATCTCCGGATCCTGCAGCCACAGGAACTGACGACGCTGGCACAATGGAACGACCGCTATCTCGCGCCGTGGCAGTCAAAAGATGCGCGGCGGCTGGAACGAGAGGCGGCCAACGCCTTCTGAGCCTGATCGCCCCTTGTCAGTCTTCGTGCCGATCCCAACCGCCGGATTTGGCGGCGCGTAGCCGATCGTCGATCGCTCGGACATCGGGAACGGTCGTCCCGGACCGCGATGTGCTGCTGCTCCAGTCGGTCAACTGGGCGAGATCGGGCAGCCACGGCGGCGGCGGTTCGAAGCGCGAGGGCGGGCCCTGGAACGCCTCATAGGCGGCGCGAGCCACTTTTGCCTGATCGTCCTGTCGACGGCGTTCGGCGAGATAGTCGGCAGCGCGGCGATGACTCCACGCCTCGCTCGTCTCGCCCCGACGGCGCTTCATATAGGGCGCCTCCTCCCACAATTGCGTCGTGCGATAATGCATCTTCAACAGGCTGAGCGCCTGGTCCGCGGTCATTGGCGGGATCGGCGGCGGCGCATTTGACCGCCAGGCATCGTACTCCGCACTGTCCGGACAGCTTTCGGCAAGCAGCGCCATTTCCAGGCGTTCGTAGCCGAGTTCGAGCGCAAGCCGCATTTCACGCTTGAAGGCGGGGCAGGTCTTTGCCCGGTGATAGAAGGCGGAATGGGAAAATCCGGCCGCCGCCGCAGCAAGGCGAACGTTCGCGCAGGCGCTGAGCGCAAAGAGGAACGCCTGTTCGCCGGCGCGGGTCAGTCGCCCGGGGCGCTGCCGGCGCATCTGAAGTTGCCCCTTCGTGGTGCGCATCAGGCGGACCGGCCGGTCAGCCGTGGCCAAGGCGTCCATTGTCTGGGCCAGGCGGGCATGAGCAACGGCGAGTGCTGCATCCCACCGGGCGGCAAAGCCCGGATCGCGAGCCCGACGCTTCGTCATGGTGCCGCGGTGGATGTCCAGCCTGCGATAGGTTTCGCGAACATTGCCGGTCTGTTCGAGGTCGGCGAGGAAGGCGCGGTTCTGGAGCGCCTGATTGCGGGTGATCCATTTGGCCATGCGCAACATGTGATAGGAAATTTCCTACATTGCAAGCGCGCGCGAAGATAGCGACGCTATTTTCGAGACGTTCGCAGCACGGCCGGCGGGGCTAAGCCTCGATCGACGCCGCGGGCTTTGCCCACGGCGCTGCCAAAGTTTGCATCGCCGCCTACAGCCTTCGCGGCGCGGCAAACGGTGCTTCGACAGGTTCGGCACGAATGCGTGGGAAAGCTTTTATCAGCGGCGTGGCGGAGCCACGCCGTCGGCCGGTCGCTGCGCACCGCCGACCGAGCTCGCGCTTTTGGCGAACGTCGCGCGGGAATTGGCGCTGGCGCGTTAGTCTTCCGCTGCAATCCTTACTCTGAGACCATCCAGCGCTTCGCTGAACGGCAATTGGCACGACAGGCGCGACGTGTCGTCGCGCTCGCTCGCCGCGCCGAGCAGATCGTCCTCGTCCTCGCTCATCGGCGGCAGTTTGTCGGCAAAATCCGGGTCGACATGGACGTGGCACGTGGCACACGAACAGCAACCGCCGCACAGCGCCAGGAGCTCGTCGAACCCATTGTCACGAATGACTTCCATGACGGACAGGCCGGCCTGCCCCTCGACCGCGCGTTCGGTGCCGTCGCGGGTGGTGACGATCAATGTTGGCATCGTGTCGCGGTCCTTTTGCGTTACCCCCGCGCCATGCCGCGACCGCGCGGCCATTTCAAGGATTGCGACCCGATGGGCCTGAGTGAAGACCAGTTGAAGACGTCGCTCGATGCGCTGGCCGCGATCGAACCCGGCTTTGCCGCAGCGCTGAAGCGGGTGGGCTATCCACCGGTGCGCTCCAGCGATCGCGGCTATGCGACGCTGCTGCGCACGATCATCGGCCAGCAGGTGTCGGTCGCGGCGGCGCAGTCGGTATGGACCAAGCTGTCGGCGGCGCTTGGCGACCTGACCGACCCGACGACGATCGCAGGCGTGCCGGACGAGACCTTCCGCAGCGTCGGCTTTTCCCGGCAGAAGACGGGCTATGCCAAGAGCCTGGCCGAAGAGGTGACGAGCGGACGGCTGGATCTCGCCAACCTGCCCGCGGACGATGAGGAAGCGATCGCGCAATTGGTGCGGGTGAAGGGCATCGGGCGGTGGTCGGCCGAAATCTACCTGCTGTTCGCGGAGGGGCGGCCGGACATCTGGCCGGCGGGCGATCTGGCGGTGCAGATCGAGGTCGGGCGGATCCTGGGGCTCGACGCGCGGCCGTCCGAAAAGCTGACGCGCGACCTGGCGGAAAGCTGGCGGCCGCATCGCGGGGCGGCGGCGATCATGACGTGGCATCATTACCGGGCGGATATGCAGGTGATATAGGAGGGGGCGGCTTCGGATTGCGCTAGCAAACCGCCGACACGCCACGGCGGCCGGCGGTGCGGCGCAAGCCGCTTCGTCCGACGGCGTGGCGTCCCGAGAGGGAGTTTTTGCAGTCCGTTCCGGAAAGCGCGGGTCGCCACGCCGTCAGACGGGCCCGCTACGCGCCCCCGCTGCCCGACGGGACGAGTCCGCGGCTTGCTGGCGCAAGCCCCGGCCGTCCGCTATACGTTCTCGCCATGTCCTCCGACCTCTTCGCAGCCAAGTCCGCACCGCCAACCGACTACGACGCTTCCTCGATCGAGGTCCTCGAAGGCCTGGAGCCCGTGCGCCGTCGCCCAGGCATGTACATCGGCGGCACCGACGAGCGGGCGCTGCATCATCTGGCGGCCGAAGTGCTCGACAACGCGATGGACGAGGCGGTGGCGGGCCACGCCACGCGGATCGAAGTGACGCTGGGCGAGGGCAACCGCCTGACGATCAGCGACAACGGCCGCGGCATTCCGGTCGATCCGCATCCGAAGTTCCCGGACAAGTCGGCGCTGGAGGTGATCCTGTCGACGCTCCACTCCGGCGGCAAGTTCACCGGCAAGGCCTATGCCACGTCGGGCGGCCTGCACGGGGTCGGCATCAGCGTGGTCAATGCGCTGTCGAAGGATACGGTCGTCGAGGTCGCGCGCAACCGCGAGCTGTTCCGCCAGCGCTTCGCCAAGGGGCAGACGCTGGGGCCGCTCGAACATCTCGGCGGCACGCCCAATCGCCGGGGCACGACCGTCGCCTTCACGCCGGACGAGGAGATTTTTGGCGACCTGATGTTCAAGCCCGCGCGGCTGTACAAACTGGTGCGCTCGAAAGCGTATCTGTTCGCGGGCGTCGAGATCCGCTGGAAGTGCGCGCCCGAGGCCATCAGCGACGATACGCCGGCGGAGGCGACCTTCCAGTTTCCGGGGGGGCTCGCCGATCACCTGAAGGAGCAGCTGGGTACGCGCGAATGCGCGACCGCAGGGTTCTTTTCGGGATCGCAGGACTTTCCCGACGCGCAGGGTCGCGTAGAGTGGGCGGTCGCCTGGCCGCTCTGGTCGGACGGATCGTATAGCTGGTACTGCAACACCATCCCGACCCCCGACGGCGGCACCCACGAACAGGGTCTGCGCCAGGCGCTGACCCGCGGCATGCGCGCGTTCGGCGAGCTGGTCGGCAACAAGAAGGCCAAGGACCTGACCGCCGACGATGTCATGGTCGGCAGCGAGCTGATGCTCAGCGTCTTCATCCGCGAGCCACAGTTCCAGAGCCAGACCAAGGACCGGCTGACCTCGCCCGAAGCAACCGGCCTGGTCGAACGCGCCATGCGCGACCATTTCGACCATTTCCTCAGCGACAATATGGAGCGCGGCAAGGCGCTGCTCGGCTATGTGCTCGAGCGGATGGACGATCGCCTGCGCCGCAAGCAGGAACGCGAGGTCAAGCGCAAGACCGCGACATCGGGGCGGAAACTCCGCCTACCCGGCAAGCTGACCGACTGCGCCGCCGACAGCCCGGAGGGCACCGAGCTGTTCATCGTCGAGGGCGACTCCGCCGGCGGCTCGGCGAAGCAGGCGCGCGACCGCAAGACGCAGGCGATCCTGCCGATCCGCGGCAAGATCCTGAACGTGGCGAGCGCCACCAGCGCCAAGATCCTCGCGAACCAGGAAATCGCGGACCTAATTCAGGCCTTGGGCTGCGGCACGCGCAAGGACTGCCTGCCCGATAACCTGCGCTACGAACGCATCGTCATCATGACCGACGCCGACGTCGACGGCGCGCATATCGCGACTCTGCTGATGACCTTCTTCTTTCAGGAGATGCCCGAACTGGTGCGGCGCGGGCATCTCTACCTTGCGCAACCCCCGCTCTACCGCCTGACGGCCGGCGCCAAGTCGCTCTACGCCCGCGACGATGCCCATCGCGCGCAGATCGAAGCCAAGGAGTTCCGCGGCAAGAAGGTCGACGTCGCGCGCTTCAAGGGGCTGGGCGAGATGAACCCGGCGCAGCTGCGCGAAACGACGATGGACCCCAAGACCCGCAGCCTTATCCGCATCACCCTGCCCCAGGAATATGAGGAGCGCGCGGGCGTGAAGGATCTGGTCGACCGACTGATGGGCAATAATCCGGCCCACCGCTTCGCCTTCATCCAGGAAAATGCGGCACGGCTGGAGGAAGACGCGATCGACGCATGATGGGCATCATCGGATCGACCGGCATCCGGATATAAGGTCAGTCTGGACCTATCCGCTTGTGAACCTTCGAGCTTAGCGTACATTGATTTTCATCGGAAAGTGGGAGTCGATCGATGAACGTCTTCGTGATGCTTGCGGCCTTGAGCGTCTCCGCCGCGCAGGACATGCCGGATCAGGACACGAAGACCGTCGTCGTGACGGCCAAGCGGCTCGACGCGACGAAGAAGGCACTGGATGCCTGCATCGCACGAAACTGCCCGCCCGATGAGGAAGTGGCCGCCGCGCTTGCGCATGCCGAGAACCAGTTCGTCGAGGGCGACTACAAAGAGGCACGGCACACGCTGCATGGCACGATCGGTCGGGTCGACCGGCGGGCGAAGGAATATCCGGTCGCCGTCGCCAACATCTGGCGTGCCGATGCGCGCATTTCGGCGCATCTGGGGGAAGACCGCTGGATGAAAAGCGGTCAGCTGCAGGCGGTCGATGCGCTGAAGGCCGGCTTGGACCATGCCGACGATCGCGTGCTCCTCCAACGCCTGCAGATCGGCGACGCCTTCATGAAGCAAGGCAGGATCGACATGGGCCTCGCCCGGTACCGGCTTGTCGTCGATCAGGCCGACAAGCTGAAGCGCCCGGGCGTAAAGGGCACGGCAATGCTGCGCATTCTGCTAGTCGAAGCAGGGCTGGCCGGTTTGCCCGCGAACTCTCTACATCCAGCGACTCGTTATGGCGCGAGCGATGCGAACTTTCGTGAGGCCAAGAAGTCGGCTGCAGCGCTGCTGGCGACGACCGAACCCGAACTGTCCGGCTTTCGTGACGCGGCGCGGTTGATCGATGCTCGCCTGGATGCGCAGAAGGGCGACATGCGTGGGATCGACGCGATCGCGGCAGCTTACGCGAAGAACAAGCCTTCGCAGGCGGTGCTGCTTTATGCGCCGCTAATGAAAGATTTCGGGACCTTTTTCGACCCGTCTCGTGTCGGATCGCAGCCGGACGCATTCTTCGACGATCAGTGGATCGACGCTACCTTCCTGATCGCTGCCGATGGCCGAGTGAAGGATGTTGAAGTGCTGCGCGAGAGCGGCAAACTCAACCCCGTATGGGTCAAGCCGGTCTTGGAAACGATCGCACGCCGACGCTACGCCCCTTTGAACGTCCCTTCGGACATGAACGGGATGCGGCGGGTTGAACGGTATACGTTGACGTCCCCCTGGAGTGGCGCCGCATTGGGAAGCAACATTCGCCAGCGCAGCGGAGTGCCGCGCCTTGAGGTCCTGGATCTCACGGCCGATCCCAAGACCAGTGCCTCGACGGATACGTCGCCCAGGACTGGCGCGGCGGGGACCGAGCCCTCAGTTCCCGCTGATTAAGTCGCCGAACCCGCCCAGCACGCTCCCCTCGCCCCGGTTCTGCCCGCCGCGCGATCCGGCGGCGGCCAGCATGCGCCCGGCCAGGCGGCTGAAGGGGAGCGACTGGACCCAGACCTTGCCCGGCCCACGCAGGCGCGCGAAGAACGCGCCTTCGCCGCCAACGATCATGCTCTTCACACCGCCGACGCGGACCAGGTCAAAGTCAACGCTGGGGGTATAGGCCGCGAGACAGCCGGTATCGACGTGAAGTTCCTCGCCCGCGCGCAATTCGCGCTCGATGATCGCACCGCCGAACTGGACGAACACCCAGCCGTCGCCCGACAGCCGCTGCATGATGAAGCCTTCGCCGCCGAACAGGCCGGTCATGATGCGCTGCTGGAAATGCACGCCCATCGTCACGCCCTTGGCCGCGCACAGAAAGCTGTCCTTCTGGCAGATCAATGTGCCGCCGACCGTGTCGAGCTTCAGCGGCACGATCGCGCCGGGCGTGGGCGAGGCGAAGGCGACGCGCGCCTTGCCGCTGCCGTGATGGGTGAAGACCGTGGTGAACAGCGACTCACCGGTCACCAGCCGCTTGCCGGCGCCCAGCAGCTTCCCCATGAATCCACTGCCCTCGCCGCCCGAACCGTCGCCAAAGACGGTCGTCATCTCGACGGGCGCATCTTTCCAGACGAGCGACCCGGCCTCCGCCACGGCACTTTCGCCCGGATCGAGCTCGATCTCGACGAACTGAAGCTCCTGGCCCTTGATCTCGAAATCGATGTCGTCGGCAAGGCCTGCGCGCTTGTGGTGCGACCAGGGGCTGGGGGCGGTCATGAGGGCGGTGTCCTGTCAAATAGTGTATCAGGGAGATAGGACACGGCTAACTTCCGCGCAACCGGCACTACCCTATCCACCGTCATTCCTGCGAAGGCGAAAATACATAGACGTTGAAGCTGCTGGGTCTCATCTGGGCCAGCCAGAAGTGATTCCCGCCTTCGCGGGAATGACGATCGAGAGCTTAGTCTTGATCAGCGCTGGTTTCGCATGTGCCGCACCTGCATCGCGATGCGGCGGATCGTGCCGATCACCATCAGCCCCAGCGCCAGCGCAATGAACAGGACGGGCACAACGCGCGGGATGCCGGGCAGGACGGTGCCGCGGACGACGGCAATTACCACGCCCAGCGCGGCAAGGACCAGGCCCAGACGATGGGGGCCGAGGACCGCGTGGGCGAGCGCGACCTCATAGTCCTGCGACCGCGGGTCGGGTAGTTCGCTCATCGCGGCCATTCCGCGCGCAACAGGCCCCAGATGAAGCTGTCGCGGACGCCGATGTGCGTTTCCCATTCCGCGCGCAGCCGCCCTTCGCAGGTGAAGCCCAGCCGCGTGAGAAGCGCGTTGGACGCAGCGTTATCGGGATCGGTGTCGGCCATGATGCGGCGGTGGCCTTCGTCGAACAGGACCTCGATCAGCCGCGCGACGGCTTCGCGCGCATAGCCGGCGCCCCAGTGGCGGCGGACGAGCAGATAGCCGATTTCCGCAACCCCGGGCCGCCTCTCTCCGGCGGCGAGCGTCCCGATCGGCGTACCCGTCGCGCGATCGACCATCGCCCAGCCGCGCCAGTCGGATTTGGTGACCCGCGGCGCCAGATACGCGCGGGTTTCCTCGAGGGTAGTGTGCGGCGCGCTGGACCACCAGCGCATCAGATCGGCGTCGCCATAGCCCTCGAACAGCCAGTCCGCGTCATCGATCGCCAGCGGGCGCATGTCGAGCCGCGCGCTCGCGAACCGCGCGTTGCGGAACGGCGCCTCGGTCATGCGGCAAGCGCGTCGACCAGCGCTTTCACCTTCTTCTGTCGCCATTGCGGCAGCGGCGCGACGAGCCAATAGCCGTTGGCCGAGGCACGCGGTTCGCCGACCACCACGACGCGGCCGCTCGCGATATCGCCGCGCGCAAGCAATTCGGGCACGCAGGCCCGGCCAAGCCCGGCGGCAGCGGCGTCGATCGCGAGGCCGGCGTCACCGACGCGAACGAGCGCGGCGGCATCCTCCCCTTGGCAACCGGGCCAGGCGATGGCGGTATCGGCACCACCACCGGGTGCGGCCACGACGACCATGCCGTCGCTTTCCAGTGCCTCGCCTTCATGCTCACCCGGGCCGGTGCCCCAGCGGACGGCGAGGTCGAGGTTCGCCTGGGTGAAGTCGATCTCCTCATCCGCGACGATCGCGAAGCGCAAATCGGGGTCGGCGCCGGCGAGCGTGGCGAGCCGCGGCATCAGCCATTTGGCGGTCAGGTCGCGCGGGGCGGCGATGGTCAGCACCTTCGACGACTGGCCGGCCTGCATCGCGCGAACCGATTCCTCGAACTGAAGGAAGCCCGAGCGCAGCGCGGCGAGGCCGGCTTCGCCTTCGGGGGTCAGCTCCAGGCCTTTGGTCGTGCGGCGGAACAGGACGGTGCCGAGCGTTTCCTCCAGTGCGCGAATCTGCTGGCCGACCGCGGCGGGCGTCACGGCGAGCTCGTCGGCGGCGCGGGTGAACGACAAATGCCGCGCGGCGGCGTCGAGGACGCGCAGACCGTTGAGGGGAAGGTGGGTGCGTTTCATCTCAGTCAGCCTCACCCTTCCCACCCGGCTGCGCCGGGCGGGCCCCGACCCTCTCCCATTGGGAGAGGGAGGGAGGCGCGTAGCGCCGGAAGGGGGAGGGTGAGGTCATCACGCTCACGCCCCCACCGCCGGCGCGGCCAGCGCGAATTTCGGGATCGCCACGTCGAACGTCCGCCCCTCGTCATCGACCATCCGGTAACTGCCCTGCATCGCGCCCGTCGGCGTCGACAGCGGGCAGCCCGAGACATAATCATAGCTCGCCCCCGGCGCGATGACGGGTTGCTCGCCGACGACGCCCTCACCCTCCACCGAATGGCGCGCACCGCGGCCGTCGGTGATGATCCAATGGCGGGTCAGCAGCTGAATGGTGCGGTCGGAGCCGTTTTCGATACGGATATGATAGGCCCAGAACCAGCGGCCGCGGCCCGGCTCCGACTGGTCGGCGAGGTAGCTGACCGAGACGCGGACGCCCACGCCGTCGGTATCGGCGGCATGGGTGAACAGCGCGTCCATCATGCCGCCCTCGCTCACAGCCCGGCCGCCTTGAGCGCCTGGTCGAGGTCGTCGATCAGGTCGTCGGGATCTTCGAGGCCAACGTTCAGGCGAAGCATGCCTTCGGTCACGCCCATTTCGATGCGCTTGTCCTCGGCGACGCCCGAATGGGTGGTCGAGGCCGGATGCGTCATCAGCGAACGCGAATCGCCGATGTTGTTCGAGATATCGATCAACTGGAGCGCGTCGAGCAGCGCATGGGCCTGGGCGCGCCCGCCATCCAGTTTGATCGCGAAGATGCAGCCGGCCATCGCCATCTGGGACATGGCGAGATCATGCTGGGGGTGGCTCGGCAGCCCGGGGAAGAGGACCTGCGGTACGCGCCCTTCCAAGAACGCCGCGACCTTGAGCGCGGATTCGCTCTGACGACGGATGCGCAGGTCGAGCGTCTCCAGCCCCTTCAGCACCACCCAGGCATTGAAGGCGCTGAGCGTCGGGCCGGTGTTGCGGGTGAAGGGCAACAGCGTGTTGGTGATAAAATCCTCGGTCCCGCAGACCGCGCCTGCCAGCACGCGGCCCTGCCCGTCCATCATCTTGGTCGCGGAATAGGCGGTAACGTCGGCACCGAACGCCATCGGGCGCTGGAGCGCGGGCGTCGCAAACGCATTGTCGACGACCGTGGTGATGCCGCGATCACGCGCCAGGCCGCAGACGGCCGCCAAATCGACGACGTCCATCGTCGGGTTGGCCGGCGTTTCGAAGAACCAGACCTTGGTGTTGGGCTTGCTCGCGTCGACGAAGGCCTGTGTGTCGCGGGCGTCGACGATCGTCGTTTCGATCCCGAACTTCGGCAGCAGCGTATCGGTCAGCCAGCGGCACGATCCGAACGCCGCGCGCCCGCCGACCAGATGATCGCCCGCCGACAGCTGGCAGAGCAGCGCCGCGGTCATCGCCGCCATGCCGCTGGCCATCGTCCGGCACGCCTCGGCCCCCTCCAGCAGGGCGATGCGGTGTTCGAGCATTTCGACCGTCGGGTTCTGCAACCGCGAATAGGTCATACCCGCCTGCTCGCCGGCAAAGCGCGCCGCGGCGTCGCCCGCACAATCGTAAGCATAGCCCGACGTGAGGAACAGCGCCTCGCTCGTCTCGCCGAATTCGCTGCGCGCGGTGCCGCCGCGAACGGCCTGAGTCGCGGGGCGCCAGTGGCGCGTGATGCTGGGGTCCTGTCCGGTTCGCCGCTTCATGAAACCCGCTTTGGAGGCACAGACGCCCGAGCGTCAACACCGAGGGTTGTTCGGACCGGCGCGGTCGGGCAAGCCGGGGGCAGGCCGGGGGACCGACATGGATGTGAAGACACGCGCTCAACAGCCGATAATGGCTGCGCTGCTGATCGGAATCGCGGCGCAGCTGCTCTTCTCGATCGGCGTGACCCGTCCGTCCACTTTAGTGTTCGACGAGGTCCATTATGTCCCCGCCGCACGCGTACTGGCCGCCCGCGAGCGGCCGACGAACACCGAACACCCGCTGCTCGGCAAGACGATCATCGCGACCGGGATGGATCTGTTCGGCGACACGTCGCTTGGCTGGCGGGCGATGTCGACGGTCGCAGGCACGGCAACCGTCCTCGGCGTCTTCGCGATCCTGTTCCTGCTGTTCGGGTCGGTCGCAACGGCAAGCTATGGCGCCCTGTTCGCGGGGGTGAACATGACGCTGTTCGTCCACGCGCGGATCGCGATGCTGGAGCCGTTTCTGGGCGCGTTCGTCACCTTGGGAATCGCGGCGCTGCTGTGGGCGATGCGGGCTCCGCGCGAGACGGTGACGCGTCGATGGATACTCGGCGCCGTGCTGCTCGGTCTCGCGACCGGAGTAAAATGGACTGCTGCGCCCTACATCGCCTTCGCCGCCGTCGCCTTCCTCGCCGTCCGCGAAAAGATGCCGGCGGCGTGGCCGGGGCTCGGGCGGGTGCGGGCGCTCGCGCTGCTCGGCGGGGCGAGTGTCGCCGCCTATTTCGCGATCTTCTGGCCAGCCTTCCAGTATCGCGAGGGCGCGGTGACGCTGGCGCGGCTGATCCCGCTGCAGCGCGAGATGTACGCGCAGCAGACGCAGGTGCTGAGCCCCCATCCCTACCAATCGAGCTGGGTCAGCTGGCCGTTCGAGGTGCGGCCGATCTGGTATCTCTACGAACCGGTCGACGGGGCGGTGCGCGGCATCCTGTATCTTGGCAATCCGGCGATCATGTGGGGCGGGCTGGTCGCGGTGGCGTGGCTGGCGGTGCACTGGTTCCGCACCGGCACTCGCGCGGCGGCGGGCGTTGCACTGCTGTGGACCGCCAGCCTGGGCATTTGGGCGGTCATCCCCAAAAGCCTCGGCTTCTATTATTACTACCACCTCAGCGGCATCTTCGTCTGCTTGGCCCTGGCGGCGGCGTTCCACCTTGCGGGGCGACCGCGCGCGCGCTGGTGGTTCGCCGTGATCGCATGCACCCTGTTCATCTATTTCTATCCGATCATCGCCGCCTTGCCGCTGCCCGACGCCCAGGCATTCACCCGCTGGATGTGGTTCGACAGCTGGCGCTGACCCGGGTTGGCAAAGTCCCGATATCTGGGAATGAAATTCACAATGCGATATTTTCTGGACCTCTCCGCCGGAACCCTCTAATCGGATCGATAGAGGGGTAACGGTTATTCGCCCGCGAACGGGGACTTTCGCGTGGCTTGAGAGGATGTTGTGATGAAGGCGAGCGTAGCTGTCGTGGCGCGGGCAACCGTGTCGAGCGTGGCCCTGTCGATGATGCTGACTGCGGGGGCCGCGCTGGCCCAGACCCAGCCGGCGCCGGGCCAGCTGCCCGCGCCTGTCCAGGCCGACCGACCGCCGGCACAGACTCCGGTCACCAATCCCAGCCCGGCCGAGGCGACCGACGATACCGGCGCGAACGAAATCGTCGTCACCGGCATCCGCAATTCGTTGCAGAATGCGCTGAGCGCCAAGCGGGACGCGGCGCAGGTGCTCGATGCGATCTCGGCCGAGGACATCGGCCGCTTCCCCGACAAGAACATCGGCGAGGCGCTGCAGCGTGTCACCGGCGTCCAGCTGACCCGCACCAACGGCGAAGGCTCGGGCATCACCATCCGCGGCGCGGATGCCAATCTGAACCGCGTCGAAGTCAACGGCATCACCGCGCTGTCGACCACCGCCGGCCAGCGCGACGTCGATTTCCGCGACTTGCCGGTCGAGTTCGTCAACCGGCTGGAAGTCGTGAAGTCGGTGACGCCGGACATGACCGAAGGGGGTCTGGGCGGCACCGTGCGCGTCATCACGCGACGCCCGTTCGACAGCAAGGACAACAGCTTCCTCGCAGGGTCCGCGCAGGGCATCTACACCGAACTCGGCAAGACGCTGGACCCGAAGTTCGCGCTGATCGGATCGAAGAAGTTCTTCAACGACACGCTGGGCGTGCTGCTGTCGGGCACCTACGAACGGCGCCGCGTGGAAAGCCATGAGGCCCGCACCACCGGCTGGCGTCAGATCGACGGCAATCCGGCGCTTGCGGGGCTTCAGGCGCTCGACCTCGACAACAACGGGCGCGGCGACTTCTTCCCCGACATCCCGCGCTATATCGTCAATCGCCTCGACACGAAGCGCTACGCCTTCAACGGCGTCGTCGAATGGGGACCGCAGGATGGGCTGAAGGCGTTCGTCCAGGGCAACTACGCGCGCGGCGACCAGGACGTGAACTCGCAATTCCTGCAGGTCACCACCGCGGGCGCAACGCTCGACCGTGCCAATACACGGATCGGGCCGGACGACACGGTCAGCCACGTCGAGTTCGTCGACAATCCGGCCGCCACCCGGGCCAACCGCCTGCAGGTCGCGCACCGCAACATCCTGGGCCAGATCGATCGCACCCAGTGGAATGCCGCGGTCGGCGTCGATTACGAAGTCGGCGACTGGAAGATCAACACGCTGACGTCCTATACCCGCGCGAAGATCGACAATAATTACATCAACGCCACGGCCGACGCGATCGGCATCGGCCGCGTGATCGTCGATTATACCAACGGCCAGCAGGCGCCGAACATCACGCTGCCGATGGACCCGACGACGACCGTCGGCATCAACAGCGTGACCGCGCAATATCGCCCCGTCATCAACGTCCAGACCGAACTCGCGACGAAGGGCGATGTCGAATATCGCAACGCCACGCCCTGGCTGACATCGCTGAAGGCGGGCTACCAGGTCCGCAACGGCACCGCCGACAGCCGCGAGTTCAATGCGACCACGACGATCGACGCGTTCACCACCCCGTCGCTGCTCGGCCGGGTGCAGCAGGTCGCCGGGCTGATGACGCTGGACGACACGCCGTTCTTCAAGACCGGGACGCTCGGCTACGACGGCGGCATCCGCGGCTGGCTGCAGCCGGGCTACGCCTTCGTCGACGCGATCGGCCTGCCCAATCCGTTCGGTACGCCGACCCTGCTCAACACCTGGAAGGTCACCGAGCGGAATATCGCCGGATATGTCCAGGGATCGTTCAAGTTCGACCTGGGTGTGCCCGTCAGCGGCACGATCGGCGCGCGCGTCGTCAACACGCGTACCATCGCCGACGGCTATCGCACCCAGACGGGCGTGACCGCGCCGGTGCAGTTCCGCGGCGAAGGCACCGAATTCCTGCCATCGCTGAACGTCCGCGCCGACCTGATCCGCGACACGCTGCTGTTCCGCGGATCGGCGACCGAAGTCATCGCGCGCCCGACCCCGCAGCAGCTGGCACCGCGTTTCTCGATCGACGTCGTCGGCCTGACCGGTTCGCGCGGCAACCCGGAACTGCAGCCGTTCCGTGCACGCCAGTATGACGCCGGCTTCGAATATTACATCAACCGCACCAGCTTCCTGTCGGCCACCTATTTCCGCAAGGAAATCAGCTCGTTCATCGAAAACCGGACGCAGCCCGAAGTGGTCGACGGCGTGACCTACGCCATCACCCTGCCGGTCAACGGCGCGCAGCGCGTGACGATCAACGGTGCCGAAGTCGGTGCGCAGGTCGCGTTCGATTTCGTCAACGTGCCGGTGCTCCGGCATATGGGCGTCATCGCCAACTACACATATTCGAAGGACAGCGGATACGCCGGCCGCGATTTCTTCACCGGCGGGGCGCTGCCCTTCCCCGGCCTGTCGCGGCACAGCTACAATCTGTCGGCCTATTATGAAGACAGCGTGTTCAGCCTGCGCGGGTCGTACAACTGGCGGTCGAACTATCTGATCACCGCGATCGGCCGCGGCAATAATCCGGAATTCGGCGAAGCGTTCGGCCAGCTCGACGCGTCGGCCAGCGTCAACCTGACCGACAAGGTCTCGATCTTCGCGGAGGGCGTGAACCTGACCGACGCGACCCGCGCGGAGAATGCCAACAGCGTCTATCGCCGGACGTTGCTGGAGACGTATGGCCGGCGCTTCTACGGCGGCGTGCGGTTCCGGTTCTGATCTCTATTTCGTCATTCCCGCGACGGCGGATATAAATTCTGGCTGATCCCTCGGCTCTTTTCGACAGGTCAGCCAGAATTGATCCCCGCCTTTGCGGGAATGACGAATTCGGGGATTTACTTGTACCGTCCCCAGGTGAAGCGCGAACTGAGCGCGAAATTCCAGACCGCAGCGACGACGATGCCGGCGAGCGAAGATGCGGCCCAGCCGCCCTGCTGGACCTCGTGCAGGAACGACGCGACGCCGACGTTGGCGGCACCGCCGACCGAGCAGACGATACAGAAGCTGATCCAGCCGCCGAGCAGCGCCTTGGCCCCCGTCAGGCGACGGTCGCGGTAGGTCAGCGCATTGTTCAGGAAGAAGTTGAACGTCATCGCGACCAAGGTCGCCACGATCGTCGCTACGACGAAATTCACGCCCAGCGCCTGGAAGAAGAGCCACACGGTCGCCAGGTGCACCGCAGCCCCCAGCGCGCCGATGCCGGAAAACATCGCGAAGCGCACCGGAATGATCTTGCCGAACATCCGGTCGTAGAGCGCGATGAGATATTCCATCGCGACGACGTGATCGAGCTTGCTCTCGCCCGCCTCGCGCACGCGGAAGACGTAGGGAAGTTCGCGGAACCGCAGCGGCTGGGGGCTGGCGGTCATGATGTCGAGCAGGATCTTGAAGCCGATCCCCGACAGCTTCGGCGCGATCGCGCGCAGCCGATCGGCGCGAATCGCGAAGAAGCCCGACATCGGGTCGCTCAGATCCTGTGCCAGCACGCGGCGCGACAATTTGGTCGCCAGCGCCGACTTGGCCACGCGGTCGCTGTCCCAGTCGCCGGTCCCGCCGCCATCGACGAAACGCGATCCGACGACGACATCGAGGCTGGCGTCCTCGCCGAACGCCGCCAGCATCTTGGGCAACAGCGTCTCGTCATGCTGGAGGTCGCCGTCGATGACCGCGACGACCGGGGCGGCGGTCGCGCACATCCCCTCGATACAGGCCGACGACAGCCCGCGCCGGCCGATGCGCTGGATGACGCGCACCCGCGTGTCGAGCCGGGCGAGCTCGCGCGCGACGTCGGCCGTGCCGTCGGGCGAGTCATCGTCGACGAAGATCGCTTCCCAGCGATGGCCGACCAACGCCTGGTCGAGCCTGGCGACCAACGTCGCGACATTGTCGCGTTCGTTGAAAACCGGAACGACGACCGCGATTTCGAGCAGGTCGCTCACAGCTGGGCGAGCACCGCGTCGCCCATGGCGGAGGTGGTCAACGTACCGCCAATATCCGGCGTGCGCGCGCCCGACACGAGCGCCGCG
This sequence comes from Roseomonas aeriglobus, assembly GCA_016937575.1. Lineage (NCBI taxonomy): Bacteria > Pseudomonadati > Pseudomonadota > Alphaproteobacteria > Acetobacterales > Roseomonadaceae > Muricoccus > Muricoccus aeriglobus. The sequence continues at coordinate 2,424,701 of JAFHKN010000002.1, forward strand.
GTCACCGCCGCCTCGATCCGGTCGGCCGCGTCCGGCGCCTTCAGCGAGTGCCGGAGCAGCATCGCCGCCGACAGGATCGTCGCGCAGGGGTTCGCCTTGCCCTGGCCGGCGATGTCGGGGGCGGAGCCGTGGATCGGCTCGTACATTCCCTTGCCGCTGCCATCGAGCGAGGCCGACGGCAGCATGCCGATCGAGCCGGCGCACATGCTCGCCTGGTCGGACAGGATGTCGCCGAACAGATTGCCGGTGACGATCGTATCGAACTGGCCGGGATTGCGCACCAGCTGCATCGCGGCGTTGTCGACGTACATGTGCGTCAGGTCGACGTCGGGATACGCGTCCGCGACTTCGTTCACAACGTCGCGCCACAGTTGCGAGGTTTCCAGCACGTTCGCCTTGTCGACCGAGCAGAGCTTGCCGGTGCGGCCGCGCGCGGTCTGGAAGCCGACATGGGCGATGCGGCGCACCTGGTCCTCGTCATAGGACATGATGTCATAGCCTTCGCGCCGCCCTTCGGCAGTCGTGCGCTGGCCCTTCTCGCCGAAATAGACGTCGCCGTTCAGTTCGCGGACGATGACCAGGTCGATCGCGCCCGCCACATCGGGTTTCAGCGCAGAGGCGTCCTCCAGCCCCGCGAACAGCTTCGCCGGGCGCAGATTGGCGAACAGGCCGAGCGCCTTGCGCAGCCCCAGGATCGCCTGTTCGGGACGGAACGCCCGTTCCAGGCTGTCGTAGCGGGCATCGCCGACCGCGCCGAACAACACTGCATCGGCCTGCTGCGCGAGATCGAGCGTCGAGACCGGCAGCGGATGGCCGAGCGCTTCATAGGCCGCACCACCGACCGGCGCACTTTCGAACGACAGGCCAAGGTCGAGCGCCTCGAGCACACGCCGCGCCTCGGCAACGACTTCGGGTCCGATCCCGTCTCCGGGCAGCAGGGCGATCAGCGGCATCAGTGTAAACCCTCGTTAAGCGGGCACGCCCTCCCTTCCGAGGCGCGCAGTGTCAAGAGAGAGCGCGTTTCATCCGCGCAACCAATCGCTCGCGCGCGGCCAGGGCTTCGGCAGCGCGGCCGTGGAGCAGGTCACGTTCGAGGAAGCGGCCGGTGAGCGCCAGCCCGTCGAGGATGTCGTTCCAATCGGCCGCACCGCCGCCCCGCAGGAACGGCGGACAGCGCAGCAGTCGCGCTTCGTACCCAACCGCGGCCGCACGACTGACCGCGCCCCCGCTTTTTGGACTGACATAGGCCAGATCGTCGGTTGCGCCGGTCGCCACGCATTCGGACAGGTCGAGCCCGAAGCCCATCTCGGCGAGCAGCAACAGCTCGAAGCGCACCAGCGCAACCGCCCAGCCGCGCGCGCCGGGCGCGGCCTCCACGGCATGGATCACGCCCGACAGCGCGGCATGGACCTGGGGATAGGGTTGCGCTTCCGGCAACGCGGCGGCGGTCAGCGCGGTGACCCAGTCGAGCGCGGCGGCGGCGAGCGGCTCGGCATAGAGGGGCGCGCGGCTGGCGATCAGCTCGACGGTCAGGCTGGCGAGCGCCTCCTCCGTCCGTGCGCGCCATTCGCCGAGGATGGTGTTGGCGGGTTGCAGCACGGGCCGCAGCGTCCGGCCATGACCGCCGCGGACGTAGCCGGGCTGAACGCCGTCGTCGGGGGTCAGCGCGCGCACGATCGCACCATGCTCGCCGTGGGGGCGGACGGCGAGGACGATGGCGGCGCTGCGAAGGTGCATGGGCCCTCTTACCCTTCTCCGGAGGGAGAAGGATACGGAGACTTGGCAGCGTGCTGCCTAGTCGAAGTTGGATGAGGCCGATGAACGCTCTCGTCCAGCCCTGCCCTCACCCTTCCGCCGACTGCGTCGGCTCCCTCCCTCTCCCACGGGGAGAGGGAAGTTCAGCCGCGTCGTACGCGCTTCGCCAACGCCTCCAGCCCCGCCCGCGCCACCACGCGCTTCGCCAGCGCCACACTGCCGTCGAACGCGCCCAGCGCCGCGACCGCCGCGCGGTTGGCCAGCGTGCGCCGGAGCAGCAGCAGGTCGACGCACGCCACGCCGCCGGTCGACAGCGTCCGCTTGTGCTGCCCTTCCCCTTCCGTGAAGTCGAACCGCGCGAAGCGACCTTCGGCCAGCAGGTCGCGGAGCGCCTCGACCTGGAGCAGGGTCCCGACCGACAGCGCACCGAACGCCGGGTCGTGCCCAACATATTCGTAGATCAGGTCGCGTCCGCGCGCCGGGCAGTAGAGATACGCCGCCGGCGCCCCGTCCACGTCGAGCGTCCACGCCCGGACGTCATCCGCCGCGGCCAGAGCGGTCATCGCCCTGACGAAGGCCGGCGTATCGGGCAGCGCGGCGCCGAGCAGGCGCTCCTGATAGGTCTTGGCTGCGATACCGCGCGCGATCGCGTGGAAGGCCGCCATCTCATTGGGCGTGCGATAGCTGTGAACGGTCAGCGCGCCGGCCTTCTTCGCCTTGCGCTTGAGCGTCGAGCGGGTCGAGGCCGACAGGCCGGTCCACCAGCCCTCCCCCACCGACAGGTCGACATAATAGCGGGTGTAACGCTGGCGAAGAACCGCGATCATCCCCTGCCCGACCGCCGCGACCGCCGCCGCCTGGGGTTCGGGGAGCGACGTGACGAGATAGCCGTCGGCACCCGACAGCGGCGGCAGCGCCGGCCGGCGATCGGCCAGCGCATCGTCGAGCGACAATGGCACGCGCACCAACTGCCGGTCGAGGCTGAAGACCGTCCGCGCGCCGACCTGAAATTTGAGCGGTATCCGCGCTGCGACACTCACGCCGCGCGTTCCGATACCAGGTTCGACCAGAGCTGCTCCGCCTGTCGCCAGCGCGTGCGCCAGGCGTTGGGGCCGAGCGGCACGTCCTCAGCGGTCAGCCGCAGCGCCGGGCGGTCGGCGAAATGCGCGGTCGGCAACCGGTCCGCCCGCGCCTCCAGCAGCGCACACAGGGCATCGAAGCGGCGGACGTGGACGCCGTTGACGTGGGTGCCGGCGCGGTTGGCGAGTTCGAAGCCGTGGCTGACGATGGTCACCGCGGCATGGGTATGGGCGGCGGCATGGTCGAGCGCAGCGCGCATCTCCCCCACCGACAGGGCGCAGAGCTGGAAGTGGCGCAGGGCGCCCGCGCGATCCTCGATCACCGTTACCGGTACTTCGATCAGCCCGCCGCGCACGACCGGCGCGATCTGGCGCACCGGCAGCTGGATCGCGCTGGGCCACGGATGATGCGCGCCGTTGTGGCTGCTGTCGTACGCGAAACCGAGCGAGGTCAGCGCCGCGAGCGTGTCGTCGTTCGCGGCATAGCTGCCCGCGCGGAACGCGATCGGCACCGGCGCGCCGGCAGCGACGAGCAGATCGCGCGCCTGTTCGAGCAGCGCGCGCTGTTCGGTCGGCGAATATTCGATCAGCTCGAACCGGGCGTGGGCGCTGCGGTCGGCGGCATCGGCGGCGGTCCAATTGGGGTGGAGGTGGAGCTGCACCTCTTGGCCACCGGCCAGGATCGCATCGACCACCCGCGCGACATGATCGCGGCCGTGGACCAGCGCGGGCATCGGATCGACGAAGAAAGTCGCCTTCAGCCCATGACGCCGCAGCATTTCGAGCTGATAGGCGACGCCGACCCCGGCGGGTTCGAGCGAGCGGCGGACGATCTCCGCGGTCGGCAGCCCGGCGGCGTGGTGGCGCCACATGAGTTCGGTGTCGATGGTCAGGAAGACGGGGGTCATGCGCAATAGCGTAGCGCGCAGGGCGTGAAGAAATGACGAAGCCAGCGCGCGTGCGCGCGGCGAAGGTCACGAAGTTCACGCCAAGACGCGGTTTTTCGCATCCGGAAGCCGTCGGGTTGGGAACCTGTCAAAGAGCGTGGCGGCAGGGCCGCGGCGATGGCGCCAGCCGAGCAGACGAAATCTAACATTGCAAGCGGGTATACGCAAAGCGAACCCATCCCCGCTTGCCGCCCCCGCGCGCTTCGCCCATCGTCGAGCGTGACGAAAGGACCCTGCGTGAGCCGCCAACTGATCAACGAATATCGTGCCGAGCTGGACCGGCTGCGCGCCATTTCGGGCAGCCAGCGCGAGAGCGTGCTGCGCGAAGCGTTCAAGGACCTGCTGAAGCGTTGGGGCAAGGCGCACGACCTGCAATTCGTCGCCGAACACGACCTGCTGACCAACCGGATGACGCGCATCTATGTCGACGGCGCGCTGCTCCACAGTTTGCGCGTGCCCTTCGGCTATTGGGAAGCGAAGGACGCGGCCGACGACCTGGAGGCGGAAATTCAAGCCAAGTTCCGCAAGGGTTACCCGCGCGACAACATCGTCTTCACCGACGATCGCACCGCGGTGCTGTGGCAGGACGGTGCCGAAGTGCTGCGCGCCGGCATGCAGGCGGACGACGACAGCCTGCTGCTGCTGCTGACCCGCTTCTTCGCGCACGAACGCCGCGAGATCGCCGATTTCAACCGCGCGGTGAAGAAGTTCGCCGCCGACCTGCCCCACATCCTGGTCGCGCTGCGCGAACGGATCGCGGAGAAGCATGCGGCGTCCCAGGACTTCGCCGATGCGGTCGCCGCGTTCCTGAAACACGCCCGCGACGCGATCAATCCGGCGGTCAGCGACGACAATGTGCGCGAGATGCTGATCCAGCACGTTCTGACCGAGGACATCTTCGCCAAGGTGTTCAACGACCCCGATTTTCACCGCAAGAACAATGTCGCCGCCGAGCTGTACAAGCTGGAGGACAAATTGTTCGACCGCGGGGAGAAACGCACCCTGCTCGGCGCGCTGGCGCCCTATTACGCCGGGATCGAGGCGACCGCCGCGCTGATCGAGAGCCATTCGGAAAAGCAGGGATTCCTGAAGGCGCTCTACGAGGATTTCTACAAGGCGTACAACCGCAAGGCCGCCGACCGGCTGGGCGTCGTCTATACCCCGGGCGAAATCGTGCGGTTCATGATCCGCAGCGCTGACTGGCTGTGCGAGAAGCATTTCGGCAAGAACCTGATCGACCGCGGCGTCGAGATCCTGGACCCCGCGACCGGCACCGGCACCTTCATCGTCGAACTGCTGGAGCATTTCCGCGGCAACCACGACAAGCTGCGCCACAAATACAAGGAGGAACTGCACGCGAACGAGGTCGCGATCCTGCCGTACTACGTCGCCAACCTGAACATCGAGGCGACGTACCAGGCGATCACCGGGCAATTCGCGGAATATGAGAATCTGTGCTTCGTCGATACGCTGGACAACGTCGCGGCGCTGGGCATCTATTCAGGCCACCAGTTCGACCTGCTCGGTGGCCTGGCCGACGAGAATATGGAGCGGGTGAAGCGCCAGAACCGTCGCAAAATCAGCGTCATCATCGGCAACCCGCCCTACAATGCGTGGCAGGAAAACTATAACCAGAACAACGCCAACCGCCCCTACGAACGCGTCGACCAGCGCATCAAGCAGACGTACGTCAGGGAAGGCACGGCGCAGAACATGAACAGCGTGTACGACATGTACACGCGCTTCGTTCGCTGGGCGTCCGACAGGATCGGCGACGAAGGCATCATCGCCTTCGTCATCGGGCGCAAGCCGATCGCCAAGGCGGCCTATGACGGGTTCCGCAAGGTCGCCGAGCGAGAGTTCAGCGACATCTGGCTGCTGGATCTGGGTGGCGACGTGCGCGACAATCCCAAGCTGTCGGGCACGACGCATAATGTGTTCGGTATCCAGACCGGCGTGATGGTGGCGCTGCTGGTCAAGCGGAAGGGCAAGGGCGGTGCGGTGATCCGCTACGCACGGCGGCCGGAGATGGAGACGGCGGCCGACAAGCTGGCGTGGGTCGGCAATGCGCGGTCGTTCGAAGGATTGCCGGTCGAGACGATCTTGCCGGACAAGCGGCATGATTGGGTGGATCAGGCGACACACGGTTGGACGGCATTTCTGCCGTTGGTTGATCCCAAATCTAAGAATGATGCTCGATCAACAAGCACACGCGCTATTTTTAAGTTAATTACCAATGGTGCCAAGACACAGCGTGATGAATGGGTTTATGATCGAAGCGCTGACGACCTCTCAGACAAAGTGCGTTTTCTTATAAATGCATACGAAGAAACAAGAAGTGATTCTCAAAGCCAGCTTCGATCTGCTATCAAGTGGGATCGAGAGCTCGATAAATATCGACAAAAGGGCATTCAGAAAGATTTCTAGCTCAACCTGATTCAAGTATCACAATTCCGGCCATTTTTTCGCCAGCATTTGTATTTTGACCAACATCTCATCGGGCAGCCTTACCGAACGGGTCAATTCTACGGGAAAAGCAGCCATAATTTGACGATCGCTTTTCGTAGCGTAGCATCGTCAAACCATCTTACTGCAATGGCGACTTCGGGCGTTTTCGATTTAAACCTGCTTAAGACCGGGAACGCCGGTACGCAGGGCGTCGCCCGCTACCGCTACCTCAAATCCGGCGAGCGGGTCGACAACATCACCGACTGGGCGCTCAACAAGTTCGTCGCGCGCTACGGCAAGAAGGGCGTCAGCAAAGATACGATCTTCACCTATGTCTATGCCGTGCTCCACGATCCGGTCTATCGCGAAACCTACGCGCTGAACCTGAAGCGCGAGTTTCCGCGCATCCCCCTGTATCCCGACTTCGCGCGCTGGTCGGCGTGGGGGCAGGCGCTGATGGACATGCACATCGGCTATGAGGACGTCGCCCCCTGGCCGGTCGAGCGGGTCGAGACGCCGAACCCGAAGCGCGCCGAAGTAACCAGTCCGAAGCCGATCCTGAAATCGGTGCCCGACCAGGGCATCGTGCGGGTCGACGAGGATACGCAGATCACCGGCATTCCGCCGGAGGCGTGGGACTATCGGCTGGGCAACCGGTCGGCAATCGACTGGGTGCTCGACCAGCACAAGGAAAAGACCCCGCGCGATCCCACGATCCGCGAGAAATTCAACACCTATCGCTTCGCCGATTACAAGGAGAGCATGATCGCGCTGCTGGCGAAGGTCGTGCGGGTGAGTGTCGATACGGTGGCAATCACGCAGGCGATGCGGGGGCTGGATCGGAGTGGGTGGGACGCGGATGCCTAAAACAAAACGCCCGCGAACGATCGAGCGCGATCATGCCTTTTGGTTTGCGCTGCCCTACGCCGCGAAGCTTCTGGCGATGGCGCCACGCAAGGTGGAAATGCTCGCAATCGCTGGGCGCCTCTCGGCTAGAGAAGAAAACGGCATTCTATGGATCGCCGAGGCCGATGTGACTGGCCTGCGGCGCGATCAAGCGGCCTTGGCAGCGGCGAAACAGTTCGTTCGCGAAGATCTTACCGACGTCAAACGCGCGACACCTGAAAAAATCGTACGGTATCATGCCCGCGGGCCGGATCAGGACGTCCTGCCAATCGCCGATTATCGGCACAAGATGCCGGGACGGGACTGCTGATCCTAAGGGTGGTGGCTAGAAGCGCGCCGCGGCAAAGCCGCGTCGTCGGACGGGGCCGGGGCGGCCCCGCCGGCCGCCCTTGCGCGAGGGGCGATTAGCTCGGGCTAATCGCTGCCCGCGCTAGCGGGCGTGATAAAAATCATACACCTGCTGCGCCACTGCCGCACTCACCCCCGGCGCCTTCTGCAGATCCGCCAACGACGCGTTGCGCACCGCGCGCCCCGTGCCGAAGTGCATCAGCAATGCCTTCTTCCGCGCCGGACCGATGCCGGGGACTTCATCCAACGGACTCGCCCCGATCGCCTTCGCGCGCTTCGCCCGATGCGCGCCGATCGCGAAGCGGTGGACTTCGTCGCGCAGGCGCTGGAGGTAGAAGAGCAAGGGCGAGTTGACCGGCAGGGTCAGTTCGCGGCCGTCCATCAGGTGGAAGACCTCGCGCCCCTCGCGGCCGTGGTGCGGGCCCTTGGCGACACCGACGAGCACCACATCCTCGATCCCCAGATCCTCCAGCACCGCCTTCGCTGCATTCAGCTGGCCACGGCCGCCGTCGAGCAGCACCAGATCGGGCCATTCGCCGCTGTCGCGGTCGGGGTTTTCCTCCAGCGCGCGGGCGAAGCGGCGGGTCAGCACTTCGCGCATCATCGCGTAATCGTCGTCGGTCGCCGCCTGCTTGATGTTGAACTTGCGATACTGGCCCTTGCGGAAACCCTCCGGCCCCGCGACGACCATCGCACCCAGCGCATTGGTGCCCTGGATGTGGCTGTTGTCGTAGACCTCGATCCGGTCGGGCGGCTCGGGCAGTTCGAACAGTTCGGCGAGCTCGCGGTTGAGCCGGGCCTGGGTGGTGCTTTCGGCCAGACGCCGTTCGAGCGCTTCGCGGGCGTTGCGCTGCGCCTGCTCCATCAGCCGCTTGCGCGTGCCGCGCTGGGGCACCGACAGCGCGACCTTGTAGCCCGCCGCCTCGCCCAGCGCCTGGGCGAGCAGCTCGCCCTCGGGCAACTCGCGGTCGAGCAGGATCGTTCGCGCCGGTGGCACGTCTTCGTAGAATTGGGCGAGGAACTGGGTCAGCACCTCGTCCTCCGCAACCTCGCCGGTGTGCGCGGGGAAGAAGCTGCGGTGGCCCCAATTCTGGCCGCCGCGGATGAAGAAGGCCTGGATGCCCATCACCCCTTCGTGGCAGGCGAGCGCGAAGATGTCGGCATCGCCGACGCCTTCGGCATTGATGAACTGCGTGCCCTGGATGAAGGTCAGCGCCTTCAGCCGGTCGCGCAGCACCGCGGCCAGTTCGAAGTCCATATTCTCCGCCGCAGCGGTCATCTGCGCGCCGAGCTTCGCCTGGACGTCGGTCGCCTTGCCGGCGAGGAATTTCTTCGAATCCTCGACGAGGTCGGCATAGCCCGCCTTGTCGATCCGCCCGACGCACGGCGCCGAGCAGCGCTTGATCTGATAAAGCAGGCACGGCCGGTCGCGGGTCTTGAAGAAGCCGTCGGTGCACGACCGCAGCAGGAACAGCTTCTGCAGCGCATTCAACGTGTTGTTGACACTGCCGGCACTGGCGAAGGGGCCGTAGTAATTGCCCTTCGCCCGCCGGGCGCCGCGATGCTTCTGGATGCGCGGGAAGTCGTGATCGGCGCGCAGCAGGATGAAGGGGAAGCTTTTGTCGTCGCGCAGCAGGACGTTGTAGGGCGGGCGATAGCGTTTGATCAGCTGCGCCTCGAGCAGCAGCGCCTCGGCCTCGTTGTTGGTGGTGACGATCGTCATCGACCGCGTCTGCGCAACCATGCGCTGCAACCGCTTCGTCAGGCGGGTGACCTGGGTATAGTTGGTCACGCGGTTCTTCAGCGCACGCGCCTTCCCGACGTACAGCACATCGCCCTTGGCGTCGTGCATCCGGTACACGCCGGGGCGCACCGGCAGCGTCTGGACGACGTTGCGGATCGCCGCCACCCCCGCCTCCAGGTCGGGCGCGTCGCTGCCGCGGACGGTATAGGTGGCGGCTTCCTCGTTGAATCGGTTGGGGGAGGCGGGATCGATCACGCGTGCCGACTTAGGAATCCGCAAGGGCGAGGGCAATGCGGCATGTTCGCGCACCGAATGGTACGCCCTTGCAGCCAATCGGTTGCCCAGCAGTTCGACCTGGACGAGGAACAGAACCGACTGGCGATCGACGAAGCATCGCTCCCGACTGGCTGACGGCGGCGACGGCTGGGACATATGCGCCGCGGCGCCGGTTCTTTTGTACCATATCGCATCGACCGGCCGGCCCCTACCCTTCCGCTTCCTTCACGAGTCGGGAGACGGTCATGGTCACGGCATCGGCAGACGAGCACGCCTATCTGCTCAAGCGGAGCGCCGATCACCGCGCACTCGCCGACCGGGCGACACTGGCGGCATCGCGCGTCGCACATGAGCAGTTCGCCGCCGCTTATGCCCGGCGCGCCGCGGATTTGGGGTAGAAGAGGACTAATAGCTTACCCCAAAGATACCAGGAACACTCCAGCCTAACAAAAGTTAATCCCGCCTGACCGGCCGCATGGTGCCGCCGGTCGACGGAGATGTCGGGTGAGAACCATCGTAATCGCCTGTGTCGCCGGGCTAGCCGTTACTGCCTGTGCCGCCCCGTCGCGGCGGATCGCCACGGGCCTGGAACGCTATGGCCTGGACGCGGAGCGGTCGGCTTGCGTCGGCACGCGGTTGGAAAGCGACCTGTCGCTCGGCCAGCTGCAACAGCTGGGACGCGCCGCGGCCGCCTATCGGAAGGGCGATACCGATCCGACCCGGCTGACCCCCAGCGATCTGGTGCGCGTCGCCGGCGAAATCCGCGATCCCGAAATCGCGATCGCGGTCGGCAAGGCGGCTGCCGCGTGCAGCGTCCTGCCCTGACGCGCGCCCAGCCTCTCCCGAAAATTCAGCAATTGGAGGTTCGTCATGAACAAGCATGAAGTGCGCGGTGGCGCCCGCTATGTCGGTGGCAAGATCGAGAAAGCGGTCGGCGACGCGGTCGACCGCCGCGACTGGCAGGTGGCCGGGGTCGTCGACCAGGTCGCAGGCGCCGGCGAGAACATGTTCGGCCGCGCCCAGTCGGTCGCCGAAGACGTCGCCGACGCGACGCCAGGCCTGATCGACCATGCCCGCGAAAAGCTCGACGCCGCCGCCGACCGCGCGACCGACGCCGCGCGCCGCGGCGCCAGGTCGGCCGCCGACCTCGCCAGGCAGGGCGACGACCGCCTGTTGTGGGCGGCCGGCGCGCTGATCGGCGGCTATGCGCTGGGCTGGCTGGTTCACGGGCGTCGCGACTGAGCCTTCCCTCCATGTCGACCGCCCCTTCCTTGCCGTCGCTGAAGACCCTTCGCGAGACCACGGACCTGCGGCATCTGCAGCAGATCGTCGCCGGTCTGGACGAAGGCGTTGTGCTGATCGACCCGGACGAGAGCCTGCTCTGGGCCAATCCGGCCGCGCTCGCCATGCATGGCGTCGAGCGGCTGGAGCAGCTGGGGCAGACGGTCGACGATTATCGTGCGCGCTTCCAGCTGCGCTATCGCAACAATCACCGGCTGGACGCCGACGATTATCCGATCGGCCGCGTCGTGGCGGGCGAGGCGTTTTCCGAAGTCGTGGTCGAAGTGACCGTGGCGGGCGAAGACGCGCCGCGCTGGGTCCATCAGGTCCGCAGCCTGGTGCTGAACGACGAAGATGACGGCGATCCCGCCTGCGTCGTGATGATCGTCCAGGACGTCACCGCGCGCTACGAGGCGGAGGATCGGTTCGAACAATCGTTCAACGCCAATCCGGCACCCGCCGTCATCTGCCGCCTGTCCGACCTGCGTTTCGTGAAGGTCAACCAGGGGTTTCTGGACATGACCGGTCACGCGCGCGACCAGGTGCTGTGCAAGACCGTCTACGACATCGACGTGTTGCGCAGCGCCGAGCAGCGCGACCTGGCGAAGGAGCGATTGGCCGAGGGCCGCACCATTCCGCAGATGGAGGCCGAGCTCGAGCTGCCGGGCGGCGGCACCAAGCTGGTCATCGTCGCAGGACAGCCGATCGACATGGGCGACGAGCCCTGCATCCTCTTCACCTTCGCCGATCTGGAGCCGCGGCGAAAGGCCGAGGCGGCGCTGCGCCATAGCGAGGAGCGGTTCACCCGCACCTTCCAGATGGCACCGATCCCGATGGCGATCGGGGCGCGCGACGGACATCTGCTGTGCGAAGTCAATGCCAGCTTCACCGAGCTGACCGGCTATGCCTCGCCCGAGATCATCGGCCGCTCGCTTGCCGACGTCGGCCTGTGGTCGAGCGACGCGACGCGCACCGAAATCGAAGCCGCGATTGAGGCCGGCCGCGACCTGCGCGGGCACGAGGCTGGCATCCTGGCCAGGGATGGCGGCCGGATCGAAAGCCTGGTGTCGACCGAGGTCATCCACCTGGGTGACGATGCCTGCGTGCTGTGGGCGTTCCAGGACATCACCCAGCGCAAGGCAACCGAGCTGGAGCTGGTCGAGGCGATCGAGGCGGTGATGAAGGACGCCAGCTGGTTCAGCCGATCGATCATGGACAAGCTCGCCCGGCTGCGCGCGCCGCAGCCCGACGAAACGGGCGTCGGTTTGAACGACCTGACGGCGCGCGAACGCGAGGTGCTGGCGCTGATCTGCCGCGGGTTGGACGACAAGAGCATCGCGCGAACGCTGGGCGTGTCGGGCAACACCGTGCGCAATCACGTCGCCCGCATCTACGGCAAGATCGGCGTGCATCGCCGCACCGCCGCGGCCGCCTGGGCACGGGCGCGCGGGTTCGACAGCGACGCGGTCGCGATCGGCCAGCGGGAGCGCAGCGAATGACCGACGACGCCAAGCCTTCCAAGCCTTCCAAGACTTCCTCGCGATCGGGATCGCCGACGACGCGGCACGCCAAGGGCGCGGCCCGCGTAACGATCGGCAAGCTGATCGGCGACGATGCCGCGGTCCGCACGGGCCGCGCGGAACAACGCCGCGCCAGCTACACGCGGGGCGGCAAAACGAACCAACAGGAACAGGAGTAAAGCTAAAGTGGCAACTCAGCTAGCAGGCGGGGCTGTACCGTATGAAACGGCAGTCGCACGTCCCGGACGCCGCGTCTCGTGGGGCGCGATCTTCGCCGGCGTGGTGATCGCGGTGGCGGTGCAGCTGCTGCTCGGCATTCTGGGCACCGGCATCGGCCTGTCGATGGTCGACCCGACCGACGGCACAACGCCCGGCGCGACCGGATTCGGCATCGGCGCGGGGCTGTACTGGCTGGTAACGACGGTCGTGGCGCTGGGCGCGGGCGGCTATGCCGCGGCGCGCGTGTCGGGCGTGACCGAGAAGTTCGACGCGCTGGTACACGGCCTGGTCGTGTGGGGCGTCACGCTGATCCTGACGCTCTATCTGCTGACCTCCGCGGTCGGCGGGATCATCGGCGGCGCGTTCCGCACCGTCGGCACGGTCGCGACCGCAGCCGGCGCGACGGTGGGTGCCGCCGCACCCCAGGTCGCACAGGCATCGGGCGTGAGTGCGACCGATGTTCGCCAGGAAGCGGCCAAATATCTGTCGGACGCACCGTCCGACCCGGCGCAGATGTCGTCGGAACAGGCGCAGGCCGAAATCGCGCGTGAACTGCCGGCTCTCGCCCGTGGTGGTACGGACGGCCAGCGTGCCGAGAGCCGCATCGTCGACATCGTCGCCGCCCAGCGCAAGATCAGCCGCCCGGAGGCTCAGGCGCAGGTCACCCGCGCCAAGGCCGACTTCGTCCAGACGAAGAACGAGACGATCGAGGGTGCGAAGAAAGCGACCGATGCGGTTGCCGGCGCGGCCGCCAGCACCTCGTTCCTTCTGGTCCTCGCGTTGCTCGCCGGCGCCGGTGCTGCCGCTTTCGGCGCAACGACGGCCGCACGCCGCCGCCTTTGCTGAGTGTTCGTGGCGGGCCGGCGTACCAGGCCCGCCGCACCCCGTTTTAACGACGAAGGAGATACGTCATGACCCGCAAGATCGCCGTGGCGACCAGCCTGGCCATTCTGTTCGGCGTGAGCGCCTGCAACACCGTCAACGGCGCCGGTAAGGACCTAAAGTCCGCCGGCGACGCCATCTCGGGCGCGTCGGGCGAGAACGGGAAGTAAGCCGATCGGATGCGCTGGCTGGGGCGGGACTTCCGCCCCGGCCCCGGCGACGGCCGGGATGCAGCCGGGCTACGTTACGAGCTTCACCGAATTCGCTGATCCAACTGGGCCCCGACCTCCGCCGGGGCCCAGTGACGTTGGTGGCTCGGAGCCACGTCGGCGCCGGGTCGCTCAGACCTCGTCCGGCCAGTAGAGGCGCATCGGATTGTCGACGAGCAGCTTGCGCTGCAATGCGTCGGTCGGCGCGATCTGCGGGATGACGTCCACCAGAGCGCCGTCGTCGGGCAGCACCGTTTCCATGTTCGGATGCGGCCAATCGGTGCCCCACAGCACGCGATCGGGATACGCCTCCACCAGCGGCCGCACCGCACGGACAAAATCGGCATAGGGCGGTCCCGCCGGATCGAGCCGGTCGGGGCACGTCACCTTCGTCCAGATATCCGCCCGGCTGTCGAGCAGTGCGCGAAACGCGGTCATGTCCGCACCGTCGGGGCCTTGGCGTACGTCGGGGCGGCCCATGTGGTCGACGACGATCGGTACCGGGATCGCATCCAGGAAGGGCCGCATCTCGTCCAATATATCGGCTTCGAAATAGACGACGACGTGCCAGCCGAGCCGCGCGATCCGGTGGGCGACGTCGAGGAACTTGTCCTTGGGCGCGTCATCGACCAGGCGTTTCAGGAAATTGAACCTGACCCCGCGGATGCCGCCCACATGCAGCGCATCGAGCTCGTCGTCGCCGATCGCCGGATCGACCACCGCGACACCGCGGCATGTGCCGTCCGACACCGCGATCGCATGGAGCGTCGCGCGGTTGTCGGTGCCGTGGCAACTCGCCTGGACGATCACGTTGCGGCTGAACCCCAGCTGCCGGCGCAGCGCGAACAGCGCGGGCGCGTCGGCGTCCTGCGGCAGGTATTTCGCCTTGGCGCTGAACGGAAAGTCCGCCTGCGGGCCGAAGACGTGGCAATGCGCATCGACCGCACCCGGCGGGGGGACGAAGTTCGGGCGCGAAGGGGTCAGCGTCCAGCTGCGAATCCGGCCATCGGCATCCTTCACGCAAAAACCTCCCCATCCATCAATTTGCGCGCGGTGCGCAGCATGCCGGCTTCGACCGGCTGGCCGTCGTCGTCCAGCGTCACGACGCATTCGGTGACGCCGGTCGGATGCTCGACGCCGAGCGTCAGTCGCTTGCCCTGCGGCACCTGCGCGACGGCGGCGGCAGGAGAGCCGTCGATCAGGCAGGCGGTGGCGACGCTGACGGCGCCGAGCACCCCGATCGAGGCATGGACGCGATGCGGGATCAGCGAACGTACCGCGATCGCGCCACCCTGCTGCGGCGCGGCCACCAACATCATCTTGGGCACCGATTTTTCGGCGACATCGCCCAGGTTCATCAGCGGCCCGGCCTGCAACCGGATCGCCTCGACCCTGGCCTTCATGTCAGTGTTCGCATCCAGCGTCTCGCGATCCTCATAGCCGGTTATGCCAACGTCGCCGGCGGCGATGACCACGCACGGCATCCCGTTGTCGATCAGCGTGCAGGCGATACCGTCGATCGTGTCGACGCCGTTCCCGGTCGGCAGCAGCGCGCCGCACGATGACCCCGCGGTATCGCGGAACGCCAGCGGCACCGGCGCTGCACTGCCCGGCACGCCGCTGATCGTCGCATCGCCGGCATAGGTCACGCGCCCGCCCGGCGTCTGGACGGTGGCGACGGCAACCTGCCCGGTATTTTCCATGAAGATCGCGACGCGGGTTTCGCCGTCCTGCGCCGGCACCAGCCCACGCTCGATCGCAAAGGGGCCGACGCCGGCAAGGATGTTGCCGCAATTCTGCGCATCGGTGACCACGGCCGTATCGACGAAGACCTGAAGGAACAGATAGTCGACGTCGACGCCTGGGCGCTCCGACCGGCTGACGACCGCGACCTTGCTGGTCAGCGGATCAACGCCGCCCATCCCGTCGATCTGGCGCGGATCGGGCGAGCCCATGACGCGCAGCAGAAAGGCGTCTCGGGTCGCCGGGTCGGCAGGCAGGTCGTCGCGCAGGAAATAGCCGCCCTTCGACGAGCCCCCGCGCATCCACATGCAGCGGGTCACGAGATCCTCCCCTGCAAGGGGAGGTGGCAGCGCGAAGCGCTGACGGAGGGGTGTTGCCCTCTCGATAGCGGGACACCCCTCCACCACCGCTTCGCGGCGGTCCCCCTCCCCTTGCAGGGGAGGATTGCCGCCTTACACATATTTCAGCCCCATCGCTTCGAGCCGCGGTCGCATGTCGTAGATGTCGAGGCCCAGCTCCCCCGCCGCGAGCCGCTGGCGCTTGGCCTCTTCCGCCGCTTCGCGCGCCTGCGCCTTGGCCAGCACTGCCGCCGCGTCGGCGCGCTTGACCACGCACACGCCGTCGTCGTCGGCGACGATCACGTCCCCCGCCTCGATCGCGGCTCCGGCGCAGACGATCGGCACGTTGACCGATCCCAGCGTGTTCTTGACCGTTCCTTGCGCGAACACCGCCTTCGACCACACCGGAAAGCCCATCTGGGTCAGGTCGCGCACGTCGCGTACGCCCGCATCGATCACCAGCCCGCGGCAGCCGCGCGCCATCGCGCTGGTCGCCAGCAGGTCGCCGAAATAGCCGTCGACACATGGGGACGTCGGCGCGAGGACCAACATGTCACCCGCCTTCAGCTGCTCGATCGCGACATGCACCATCCAGTTGTCGCCGGGCGCGGCAGAGATGGTCACCGCGCTGCCAGCGACGCGCGCGCCGGGGTAGATGGGTCGCATGTAATGGGCAAGCAGGCCGATCCGACCCTGCGCCTCGTGCACCGTCGCGACCCCGGCGGCGGCCAGGCCGTCGATGACGGCCGGATCGGCGCGATCGATATTCTGAACGACGACGGTCATGGCGATCCTTTCGAATGTCGGCGGCGTCGTCCGCCCGGGCGCGCGGCTTGGCCAATCGATCTTGCGGCGCACCCATAAGTTTTTGCTATAACCGATTCGTGAAACCGTTTGACCTGAACCTGCGCCATCTCCGCGCGATCGGGCATATCGTCGCCCAGCGCAGCCTGAACCGTGCGGCGGAGGCCGCCGGGCTGTCGCAGCCGGCGCTGACGCAGGGGTTGGGCAAGATCGAGCGGCAGCTGGGCGTCCAGCTGTTCGATCGCAATCCCGACGGCATGACCCCGACCGCTGCGGGACAGGCGCTGGCCGAACGCGCCGAACGCGCCTTCGCGCTGCTTGCCGGGGCGGGCCGACGTGGAGGCAAGCGTGGCTTCGCGCGGCCGGAAGCGTTGGTGACCGCGACTCAGGCGGAGGCGTTCCTGCATTTCGCCGACGCGGGCAGCTTCGCTGGCGCCGCCGCCGCGGGAGGACTGTCGCAACCGGCGATCCACCGCGCGGTACGCGAACTCGAACAGATCTGGGCGACGCCGCTCGCCGAACGGCGCGGGCGCGGCATGGTGCTGACCCCGGCCGGGCGCGCGCTCGCCCGGGGGGTCCGACTGGCGGCGCGGGAGATCGCGGCGGGAATCGCGGAGGCACGGGGCGACCCACAGGGCGGCGGGAGGATCGCGGTCGGCGCCATGCCACTCAGCCGGGCGCGACTGCTGCCCCACGCGCTTGCCCGCTTCCTGCCCGATGCGCCGGGCACGGTGGTCGATGTGGTCGAGGGGTCGTGGCGCGAGCTGGTCGATCCCCTGCTCGACGGCGTCATCGACCTGATGATCGGCGCGCTGCGGCCCGACCCGCCGGCCGGGCTCGACCAGGTGCCGCTGTTCACCGACCGGCTGGCCATTTTCGGCCGCGCGGGCCATCCGCTGGCGGGACAGGCCATCACGCTCGACGCGGTGGCGGCGCAGCCCTGGATCGTCGGCCCGGTCGGCACGCCGCTTCGCACACATTGGGAGGCGCTGTTCGCCGGGCGGACGCTGCCGGCCGTGCCGGTCGAATGCGGATCGGTGATGGTCATTCGCGGGCTGCTGGCCGAAAGCGACCTGCTGACCCTGTTGTCCCCTGACCAGGTCGCGCTGGAGGTGGCGGCCGGGCTGCTCGTGCGGATCGGCCCGGAACTGCCCGATACGGTGAGGAAGATCGGCATCAGCACACGGACCGGCTGGCGCCCGACGAGCGCGCAGACCCGATTGATTGCCTTGCTGCAACGCGCGTCGGTTGAAACAAGACTTCAGGAAAACCGATAGGCAGCAGCACTTTCCGATTGGCCGGTGTCCCGTGGCTCCGCCTAGCGGTGCGCCATGGCACGACCGCTCGTCTTCATCGGGTTCGGAGAGGCCGGACAGGCGTTTGCCCGATCCGGCGCCCGTGCCTTTGATCGCAAGACCGCCGACCCCGCAACCGCCGCCGCCAAGCACGCCGACTATCACGCCGCGGGCGTCACCGGCTGCGCGACCGCGGCAGAGGCGCTGGACGGCACGGATGCCGCCGTCTCGCTCGTGACCGCCGACCAGGCCCTTGCTGCCGCGCGTACCGCCGCCGCGCTGCTCGCCCCCGGGGCGCTGTGGCTCGACATGAACAGTGTCGCGCCGGGCACCAAACGCGCTGCGGCCGAGGCGGTCGAGGCGGCCGGCGGACGCTATGTCGACGTTGCCGTCATGTCGCCGGTCCTGCCCGGCCGGCTGGGCGTCCCGCTGCTGGTCGCCGGCCCGCACGCGCAGGCGGCCGTCGCGGTGCTCGAGGCGCATGGCTTCACCGAGGTCGCCCTCGCCGGCCCGACAGTCGGCGATGCGTCGGCGATCAAGATGATCCGGTCGGTGATGGTGAAGGGGATCGAGGCGTTGAGCGCCGAATGCATCCTCGCCGCGCATCGTGCGGGGGTCGCCGATGCGGTGCTCGCCTCGCTCGACGCCAGCTGGAAGCCGCAGGGGTGGAGCGCGCGGGTCGACTACAATCTCGACCGCATGATGGCCCATGGCCTGCGCCGCGCCGCCGAGATGGAGGAGGTCGCCGCGACGCTGGAGGCGCTGGGCGTCGAGCCCGCCATGACCCGCGGCACCATTCGCCGCCAGCGTGCGATCGGCGATCTCAGCCTGCCCGCGCCGGACGGGCTCGCCGCGAAACTCGCCGCCCTTGGAGACTGTGCATGATCATCGACTGCCACGGCCATTATACCGTGCTGCCCCAGGGGCACGACGCGTGGCGCGAACGCCAGGTCGCGGCGTACAAGGCCGGGGAGGCCGCCCCGCCCTATCCCGACATCACCGATGCCGAGATCCGCGAGACGATCGAAGCGAACCAGCTGCGCCTGATCAAGGAGCGCGGTGCCGACCTGACGATCTTTTCCCCGCGCGCCTCCGCCATGGCACCGCATGTCGGCGACGAAGGCGTCGCGATCGAATGGGCGCGCCGCTGCAACGACCTGATCGCGCGCGTCGTGGGGCTGTTCCCGGAGACCTTCGTCGGCGTCTGCATGCTGCCGCAGAGCCCCAAGGCGGACATGACCGCGAGCATCGCGGAGCTCGAGCGCTGCGTGCGCGACCTCGGCTTCATCGGTTGCAACCTGAACCCCGATCCCGGCGGCGGGCATTTCACCCACCCGCCGCTGACCGACCGCTACTGGTATCCCTTCTACGAGGCGATGGTCGCGCTCGACGTGCCGGCGATGATCCATGTGTCGGGCAGCTGCAACCCGGCGATGCACGCGACGGGCGGCTATTACATCGCCGCCGACACCGTCGCGTTCATGCAGCTGTTGCAGGGCGACCTGTTCGCCGACTTCCCTAAGCTGCGCTTCATCATCCCGCACGGCGGCGGCGCGGTCCCCTATCATTGGGGCCGCTACCGGGGGCTGGCCGACATGCTGAAGAAGCCCGCGCTCGACACGCATCTGATGAACAACGTCTTCTTCGATACCTGCGTGTATCATCAGCCGGGCATCGACCTGCTGGCCGATGTTATCGAGACCAAGAATATTCTGTTCGGCAGCGAAATGGTCGGCGCGGTCCGCGGGATCGACCCGACGACCGGTCAGTATTTCGATGACACCAAACGCTATGTCGACGCGCTCGACATTTCGGACGCTGATCGCGCGGCGATCTTCGAGGGCAATGCGCGCCGCGTGTTTCCGCGGTTGGATGCCAAATTGAAGGAGCGTGGGTTATGAGGACGATGATCGATCCTCCCCTGCAAGGGGAGGTGGCAGCGCGCAGCGCTGACGGAGGGGTGTCCTGGTCCGGAGGCGGGGGACACCCCTCCACCACCGGCTGCGCCGGCGGTCCCCCTCCCCTTGCAGGGGAGGAAAATCGATGACCCAGCCCCGCGACATTCACGCCTATCTCGCCGAGTTCGAGGATATCCCCGGCACCCGCGTCTTCACCGCCGCCCGGGCGCGTCAGGGCTATCACATGAACCAGTTCGCGATGAGCCTGATGAAGCCCGAGAACCGCGAACGCTGGAAGGCGGACGAGGCGGCGTATCTCGACGAATGGCCGCTGAGTGCGGAGCAGCGCGAGGCGATCCTGTCGCGCGACTACAACCGCTGCCTCGATCTGGGCGGCAACATCTATTTCCTCGCCAAGGTGTTCTCGACCGACGGTTTGAGCTTCGTCCAGGCGGTCAGCACCATGACCGGCGTGTCGGTCGAGGACTATCAGGCGATGATGAACGCCGGTGGCCGCTCGCCCGACGGCGTCCGTTCGAAGAAGGACAACAACTGATGGCCCGCATCACTGCCGGCGTGGCGACCAGCCATGTGCCTCTGCTGGGCGTCGCGCACGACCAGCGCAAGGACCGCGACGCCTATTTCGGCCCGATCTTCGCGGGCTACGACTGGACGCGCGAATGGGAGAAGACGGAGAAGCCCGACGTCGTGATCCTGGTCTATAACGACCACGCATCGGCGTTCGACATGAAGATCATCCCGACCTTCGCGATCGGCTGCGGCGAGCGCTACACGCCGGCCGACGAAGGCTGGGGGCCACGCCAGGTGCCCGACGTCCACGGCCACCCCGATCTCGCCTGGCATATCGCACAGAGCCTGATCCTCGACGAATTCGACATGACGATCATCAACGAGATGGACGTCGACCATGGCCTGACCGTGCCGCTGAGCATGGTATTCGGCGACGTTCCCGAATGGCCGGTCAAGGTCATTCCGCTTGCCGTGAACGTCGTCACCTATCCCCCGCCCTCGGGCAACCGATGCTGGGCGCTGGGCGAAGCGATCGCGCGCGCGGTCGCGAGCTTCCCGGAGGATCTGAACGTCCAGGTGTGGGGCACCGGCGGCATGAGCCACCAGCTCCAGGGCCCCCGCGCGGGGCTGATCAACGCCGAATGGGACAACGACTTCCTCGACGGGCTGATCGGCGACACCGATCGCCTGCGGCACGTGCCGCACATCGAATATCTTCGCGAAACCGGCTCGGAAGGGATCGAGATGGTGATGTGGCTGATCATGCGAGGCGCGCTCGGCAAGCGCACCGCGGCGCTGCACCGCCACTATCACGTCCCGTGCAGCAATACCGCCATCGGGCATCTCGTGCTGCGGCCGGACAATGGCGAGGGGCTCGACATGGCGGGGAGCGGGTACGCGCAGGCCGCGGACTAAGCCCTCCCCCCTTCAGGGGAGAGGGTCGGGAGAGGGGCAGTCCTCAAACCACAAGCGACAGGGCCGGAGACGAGAGACTGCCCCTCTCCCCGGCCAGTTTGAGGTGAACGTCACCCCGTGACGTTCAGATCATGCCCGGGGGCATGATCGACCACAAACTCCCCGCAAGCGGGGAGAGGGAGATATCATGAAAATCGCACTCGCAGGCGCTGGCGCATTCGGCGAAAAGCATCTCGACGGCCTGAGGAACATCGACGGGGTAGAGGTGATCTCGGTCGTCGGCCGCAACCTGGAACCGACCCAAGCCGCCGCCGCGAAATACGGCATAGCCCACGCGACGACTGACCTCGCCGAGACGCTGGCGCTTCCCGGGCTCGACGCGGTCATTCTCTGCACGCCGACCCAGATGCACGCCGCACAGGCGATCCAGTGCCTGGAGGCGGGCAAGCACGTCCAGGTCGAGATTCCGCTGTGCGACAGCCTGGCAGACGGCGAAGCGGTGCTGACCAAGGCACAGGAAACCGGCCTCGTCGCGATGTGCGGTCATACGCGCCGCTTCAATCCCAGCCACCAGTTCGTGCACAACAAGATCACGGCGGGCGAGCTGAACATCCAGCAGATGGACGTCCAGACCTATTTCTTCCGGCGCAAGAACATCAATGCGAAGGGCGAGCCGCGGTCGTGGACCGATCATCTGCTGTGGCACCATGCCGCGCACACGGTCGACCTGTTCGCGTACCAGGCCGGGCCGATCGTCCAGGCCAATGCGATCGAGGGGCCGCACCACCCCGAACTCGGCATCGCGATGGACATGTCGATCCAGCTGAAGGCGGAAAGCGGCGCGATCTGCACGCTGTCGCTGTCGTTCAACAACGACGGCCCGCTCGGCACCTTCTTCCGCTACATCGGCGACACCGGCACCTATATCGCGCGCTACGACGATCTGGTGACCGGCAAGGAAGAACCGATCGATCTGTCGGGCGTCGCGGTGTCGTCGAACGGCATCGAGCTGCAGGACCGCGAATTCATCGCCGCGATCCGCGAAGGGCGCGAACCCAATGCCAGCGTGGCGCAGGTCATGCCCTGCTACCGTGTGCTCGACGCACTCGAAAAGCAGCTCGAAGCCGCGCGATGAAGACCGGGGTCGCCATCATCGGCGCCGGCCCGTCCGGGCTGCTGCTCGGGCACCTGCTGCGTGCGGCAGGGGTCGATTGCGTCGTCGTCGAGCGTCAGTCGCCGTCCTATGTCCTCGGCCGCATCCGCGCCGGCGTGCTGGAGACGGTCACGACCGACCTGATGGCACGGCTGGGGCTCGATGCGCGGTTGAAGGCGGAAGGGCTGATCGAGGACGGATTCAACCTCGCCACCGCCGATCACCTCATCCGCATCGATATCAAGGCGCTGACCGGTCGCCATGTCACCGTCTATGGGCAGACCGAAGTGACCCGCGACCTGATGGACGCGGCCGACGAACGCGGGCTGCGCGTGATCTACGAGGCGAAGGACCTCGCGCTTCACGATATCGACGGTGATGCGCCGTTCGTGACCTATAGCAAGGACGGCGCCGAACACCGCATCGACGCGCAGTTCATCGCGGGCTGCGACGGCTTCCATGGCCCTTCGCGCAAGGCGATTCCTGCCCCGGCGGTGCGCGAGTTCGAGCGCGAATATCCCTTCGGCTGGCTGGGGATCCTGGCCGACGTGCCGCCCTGCCATCCCGAATTGATCTACGCCGACACGACCAAGGGTTTCGCGCTCGCCTCGATGCGGTCGTCGACGCGCAGCCGCTATTACATCCAGGTGCCGCTGAGCGACCGGGTGGAGGACTGGAGCGAGGACCGGCTGTGGGACGAACTCGCCGAGCGGTTCGATCCGCTGAGCGATCACAAGGTCACCCGTGGCCCCGCACTCGAGATGTCGATCGCGCCGCTGCGCAGTTATGTCTTCGAGACGATGCGCCACGGCCGCCTCTTCCTGGCCGGCGACAGCGCGCACATCGTGCCGCCGACGGGGGCGAAGGGGCTGAATCTGGCCGCTTCGGACGTCGCCTATCTGGCCGATGCGCTGACGGCGTTCTTCGCCCGGGGTGACGAGGCCGGGCTGGCCGGCTATCAGGCGCGTGCCCTGGCGCGCATCTGGAAAGCGGAACGCTTCAGCTGGTATCTGACCAAGCTGATGCACCGTTTTCCGGAGGACGGCGCGTTCGAGCACCGGATGCAGACCGCCGAGCTCGACTATGTCGCGACGTCGCGCGCGATGCAGACCGCGATCGCGGAGAATTACGTGGGACTGCCCCTTTGACGTCCATACCCAACCGTTCGATCGGTCCGTTTTCGGTTTCGGCGATCGGGCTCGGTTGCATGAACCTCAGCCACGCCTATGGCACGCCGCCGACCGAGGAGGAGGGCGTGGCGCTGCTCGACCATGCGCTCGACCTGGGCGTGACCTTCCTCGATACCGCGGCGCTGTACGGCGGCGGGGCGAACGAGCGGCTGGTGGCAAAGGTCATGCACCGGCGCGCCGAATTCACGCTGGCGAGCAAGTGCGTGCTCGACATGCGGGGTGGGCAGCGCGTGCTCGACGGCTCTCCTGACGCCATTGCCGCGACGCTCGACGCCGCGCTGGACCGGCTCGGGACCGACCATATCGACCTCTATTACCTCCACCGGCTCGACCCCGCCGTGCCGATCGAAGAGTCGGTCGGCGCGTTGGTGCGGGCGAAGGAGGCGGGCAAGATCGGCGCGATCGGACTGAGCGAGATGTCCGCCGCGACCATCCGCCGCGCGCACGCCGTCCACCCGATCGCCGCGGTCCAGAGCGAATATTCCCCCGCCGTCCGCAATCCGGAAGTCGCCGTGCTCGATGCGTGCACGGCGCTCGGCATCGGCTTCGTCGCCTTTTCGCCCGTCGCGCGCGGATTGCTCGCCGGCAGCGTCCGCGACGACGCCTATGTCACCGGCGACATTCGGCGCAGCATGCCACGGTTCGTCGAACCTCAGCTGTCGCGCAACCTGAGCGTCATCGAGCGCTTCGACGTCCTGGCCCGCGATGCCGGGCTGACGCCTGCGCAGCTGTCGCTCGCCTGGCTGCTCGCCCAGGCGCCGCATATCGTCCCGATCCCCGGCACGCGGTCGATCGCGCATCTGGAAGAAAACGTCGCGGCGGCGACGGCGACCGTCGATGCCGAACTGCTGGCAGCGATCGACGCGCTCCTGCCGCCCAACCGCCTGGTTGGCGCGCGCTATCCGGCAGCCGCGCAGGCGCAGATCGACACCGAACTTCTACCCGACGAACCGCTGGACGCGTAATACCAAACGGCGTTCGATCGAAAACGCCTTCCAACCTCGCCCGCAGGCCGTATAAATACTCAGACAATATCGGTTCGTCTGGGAGGGGTAACAAATTATGGACCGCGCGATCTGGCGCAAAGCGACGGCGATACTGGCCGCGTGTTTCGCGGCCGCCCCGGACCTGACCGTCCCCGCAGCGGCGCAAGCGCCACGGGCCCCGCGCGCCGTCGCCGCGCCGAGACCGCTCTACCGCGACCCGGTCCACGACGGGGCGGCCGATCCCGCGATCGTTCGCGACCCGGCCTCCGGCGACTGGGTGATGTTCTACACCAATCGCCGGGCCGATCTGGTGCCGGAGGATGCCAAGGACGTGCGCTGGGTCCACGGCACCGCGATCGGCGTCGCCCGGTCACGCGACGGCGCGCACTGGCGCTACGGCGGGACTGCGGCGATCCCGGCGCGCTGCACCGGCGAGACGTTATGGGCGCCCGACGTCCAGCGGTTCGGCGGGCTGTGGCATATGTGGGTCACCGTCGTGCCGGGCGTCTTCCGTGACTGGAACGCGCCGCGCTTCATCCAGCATCTGACCAGCCGCGACCTGAAGCGATGGACGTGCGCCGACCGCCTCGACCTCGGGTCCGACCGGGTGATCGACCCCAGCGTCATCGCCCTGCCCCGCGGCGGATATCGCATGTTCTTCAACGACGAGCGCATGGGCAAGGCGATCCGCACGGCCGACAGCCCCGACCTCGTCCGCTGGACGGTCGGCCCCCGCCTGACCGAAACGCCGGGCGAAGGGCCGAAGGCGTTCCGCTGGAAGGGCGCGTGGTGGCTGGTGTCGGACGCGTGGAAGGGCCTGCTGGTCATGCGATCCGACGACGGCGAACGCTGGACCCGCCAGCCCGGCTATCTCCTGGCCGACCCCGGCCGCACCTCGACCGACCGTGCCAAGGGGCAGCATCCCGACGTGATCGTCGCCGGCGACCGCGCCTATATCGTCTATTTCGTGCATCAGGGCGGCGAGGATCAGGCAAAAACAAATCCCCATTGGCACCAGCGATCGGTCCTGCAGGTCGCCGAACTGATCGAGAGCGGCGGCACCATCAGCGTCGATCGCAACACCCCTGCCATGTTGAGGCTTCGATAATGCGGACAGACGATGTGATCGCCACCGACCGCCGCGCCTTCCTGGCCGGGACCGGCGCGCTGCTCGCCGCCGGATGCGCGCCGCGCAGTCGATCCATTCCGCAGGGCCCACTGCTCTTCGCCTATTTCACCGGAGGCAAGGGCGAGGTGCTGGGCCTGAAGCTCGCGGTCAGCGACGACGGCTTTGCCTTTCGTCCGCTGGGCGCCGGGCGCAGTTATCTGGTGCCGCAGGTCGGCGAGGCGCGGCTGATGCGCGATCCGTTCCTGTTCCGCGGGCCCGGTCGCGACGCCCCCTGGCATCTGCTGTGGACGACCGCCTGGGACGGTCAGACGATCGGTCATGCGACCAGCCGCAACCTGATCGACTGGTCGCCGCAGGCCGCATTGCCGGTGATGGCGGGCGTGACCGGTACCCGCAACTGCTGGGCGCCCGAGGCCTATGTCGACCCCGTGACCGGGCTGGTCACGCTGTTCTGGTCGAGCACGGTCACCGGTCGCTACGCGGAGACCGCCGGCACGTCGGAGAGCGGTTACAACCACCGGCTGTGGCGAACGACGACGCGCGACTTCATCCGCTTCACGCCGGCCGAGCCGATGTACGACCCCGGATTCAGCGTGATCGACGGAACGCTCGGCCGTGCGCCCGACGGCGGACTGTGGCTGATCGTGAAGGACGAGACGGTGACGCCGCCGCGCAAGTGGCTGCGCGCCGCGCGGGCGGACGGTCCGGCGGGCCCCTTCGGTCCGCTGTCGCCGCCGTTCACGCCGTCCTGGGTCGAGGGGCCGATGACCGCGATCGTCGAGGACCGGCTGATCTGTTACTACGACGTCTATCGCGACGGCCGCTGGGGCGCGATGGCGACGCGCGACATGGTCCGCTGGGACGACGTCAGCGCCCGCCTGGCCATGCCGCCCGGCGCTCGCCACGGATCGCTGGTGCGCGTCCCTCCTGCGCTGGTTGCCGGTCTGGAGGCCTGAGACGCCGCCCGATGTCGGCACCGCCGTCGTGCCGGCTCGACATCCCTGAACATCATGATATTGTCTTACAAAATACCGTAGACGATTTTTCAGGGAGCCAGGGATGTCCGATCAGTTCATCGCACAAAGCGACGCGCCGCGCGCGGGAGTGTCGCGGCGCGTTGTGTTGGGATCGGCGATCGGTGCCGCAGCGGTCGCGCCCGTGCTTGCCGCAGCCGCGCCCGTCGCCAAGCCAAAGGGGCAGCTGGCCCCGACCCCGCCAATGGGGTGGAACAGTTGGAACAGCTTCGCCACGACCATCACCGAAGCGCAGGCGATCGAACAGGCCGACATCATGGCGCGGGTGCTGAAGCCCGCCGGCTACGACATCTTCACGGTCGATATCCAATGGTATGAGCCGGGCGCATCGGGCTATGGCTATTCCGCCCGGCCGGTCCCGACGATGGACGGCTATGGCCGCCTGCTGCCCGCGCCCAATCGCTTTCCCTCCAGCACCGGCGGCCGCGGGTTCGCGCCGCTGTCGGCGCGGGTGCGCGCGCTGGGCCTGCGCTTCGGCGTTCACCTGATGCGCGGCATTCCGCGGCTGGCGGTGCAGCGCGACCTGCCGGTGCTGGGCACGAGCGTCACCGCGCGCGCGATCGCGGATACCGGCAGCATCTGTGCCTGGAACCCGGACATGTACGGCGTCGACATGACCAAGCCCGGCGCGCAGACCTATTACGACAGTGTCTTCCGCCTGCTGGCCGACTGGGGCGTCGATTTCGTCAAGGTCGACGACCTCAGCCGCCCCTATGATTCGCACGCGCCGGAGATCGAGGCGATCCACCGCGCGATCGAACGCTGCGGGCGGCCGATGATCCTCAGCATGTCGCCGGGCGAAACGCCGGTGATCCGCGGCGACCATGCCCGGCGCCATGCCGAGATGTGGCGCATCTCCGACGACTTCTGGGACGACTGGGGCATGCTGGAGGCGCAGTTCACCCGGCTGGAGAACTGGAACCCCTATATGGGCGACGGGCATTGGCCCGATGCGGACATGCTGCCGCTCGGCAAGCTCGCAATGGGCGAGCGCAACACGCGCTTCACCCCCGACGAGCAGCGCACGTTGATGACGCTGTGGTCGATCGCGCGATCGCCGCTGATCATGGGCGGCGACCTGCGCCACCTCGACGCGGCGACCACCGCGCTGCTGACCAACCCGGAAGTCATCGCGGTCAACCAGGCTTCACGCGCCAACCGCCCGCATTTCGTCGCCGACGGCATGCGCATCTGGTCCGCCAAGGCCGCGAACGGCGACACCTATGTCGCGCTGTTCAATACCGCCGGCGACCCGCGCGATGTCGGCGTGCCGCTCACGATGCTGGGCCTGTCGGGCACTCCGAAGGTCCGCGACCTGTGGGCCCGCAAACCCGACGGCACCGCCACCAGCCACCTCACCCGCCGCCTGCCCCCACACGGCAGCGGCCTGTACCGGCTATCGGCCTGAGCCCCCGCACCGCCGGGCCGCACACCGGCCCGGCATAGCGGTTGACGACGGGATCATGCCCGTGGCAAGGACCCGAGTGCACGCGGGTGTAGCTCAATGGTAGAGCAGAAGCTTCCCAAGCTTACGACGAGGGTTCGATTCCCTTCACCCGCTCCACCTTGCCGTACGTAGCGAACTCTCTCTTCCCTTATGGCGCTTCGTCCTGCTGGGCTTCGCTAGGGGTTCGATCCCCCTCTCCCGCCCCACCTCCGCGCCGATCGGTTGGCGTTCGTGCCGTGATCAAAAGTCCGCCGTCACGCTGAGGGTCGCGCGGCGGCCCGGCAGCAGCGTGTACCCCCCGCCCCCCGATACACGCCAGCCGAACGTGTCGGCGACATTGCGGACCTGCGCGCGGATCAGGGTGGGGACGCGGGCGATGCGGGTGCGGTAGCGGGCACCGACATCGAGGATCGCACGCGCCGGCAACGCGGCGGTATTGGCGGCATTGGCGGTGCGCGCAGCCTCGAACGTGGCATGGGCGTCGATCGACAGCCGCGTCAGGCCGGGAATCTGATAATCGACGCTGGCATCGACGAACAGCGGCGTACGGCCGATCGGGCGCGCGCCGATCCGCCCATCGTCCACCGCCTGACCCGTGACCCGGGGGTGCAACCACACCGCACCGGCAACGACGCTGAGACCGGTCAACGGGCTCCCCGACAGAGATGCCTCCGCCCCGCGATGGGTGACCGTGCCGAGCTGGCGATAGACGCCGTCGCGGCGGTCGAGGTCGAAATAGGGCTTGGCGATGTCGAACACCGCCGCCGTGGCGCGCCAGCCGCCGGGAAAAGCATAGCGCGCACCCGCTTCATATTGCCGCGTACGCAGCGCCGGCAACGCCGCGCCCGGATTAGCGGCGTTGCCGGGCGCGATCCCACTTTCTTCCAACCCGCGTGTCGTCGCCGTATACAGCGTCAGCCGGTCAGTCGGCAGCAGCGCCAGTGCGGCATTCCACAGCCACGGTCGGTCGCGCTCCGTGACGACCGCCACCCCCGGCACCGCCACCGCCTTGCGACAATCGGTCCGCGTCAGCCCCAGGTTGAGCTCGAGCAGTTTCGCCCACCGCAGTTCATAAGCGACAGCATAGCTCGTCTGGCGCACGTCGTCGCGGGTGCGTTCGCCAACCGCAAACGCGGGTCGGGGCCGCGGATCGGGCACCCCGATCGCGGCGAGGCCGAAATCGGCGGTCGCCAGCCCGCCATACTGCGCCGTCACGTCGCGCGCGCGGATCGACGCCAGCACGCGGTGACGCCGTGGGCCATCGGCGAACACCCGGCTCGCCCGCAATTCGCCCGATGACGACGCCGTCGTCTGATCTTCGCCTGCCAGTACGAAGGATCGTCCGATACCGCTGGCATCGACCGCGCGGTAGAAGGCGGTGTGATATTCGTCGCGCGAGAAGCGGCTGCGGAAGGCACCGGCGGCGATCTGCCAATTGCCGAGCGTCACTTTGGCCAGCCCGCCGGCATTATAGGCCTGTCCTGCCCAGTCCGCCCAGTCCTGGCCAAAATAGCGGCGCCGTGCGATCCGCTGGGGCACGCGGCCGTCGGTGGTGAAGATCACCGGCGCCTGTTCCTCATCGCCATAGCTGTAACCGCCGTAGAAGCCCGTCAATTCGACCCCGTCCGCCGGCCGCACGCGAACGATGCTGCCGTAGCTGACGAAGTGCGCGCCGGCGCCGCTGACATATTCGTCGTCGTACAGGGCGAAATCGAGGTTGAGCCCGACGCGATCGCCAAGCGGAATGGCGGCATCGACGATCAGGTCGGTGCCCAGATAGTCCCCACTGTTCACCTGGACGCTGACCACGGTTTCGGTCCCGGCGCGGCGCAGGTCGTAATCGATGATGCCGGTCGGCGCCGGCAGGGGATAGCCGAACGCACTGAGCCCGACGCGCGTGGTCGATCCGCGCGTGATGACGCTGCTCAGCGTCGCCACCCGGTCCCAATAGACGCCTTCGATCCGGTTGTTGCCCGCCTCCGTCGCACTGAAGCCGCGGACGTCGCCGTTCGAATAGATGCCGATCGCTTCGCTGCCGACGCTCTTGCCGAAGCCGTCTTCAGCCTCCCGGACGGTATTCTCGGCGGTCCGCTGCGCGATCGCGGGCAGATGCCAACCGCCGGCGACGATCGCCAGCGCGATATGCCACCGCCTCACAGTGCAAATGCGATCCGGGCGCGAATCGTGCGCGGCGCGCCGGGCGTGATCCAGACGTTCGAATAGCTGCTCTCGAGATAATAGGCGTCGAACAGATTTTCGCCATCGAGGTGCGCAGTCAGCCCCCGGGTCAGCTGATACGACAGGTTGAGGCGTCCGGTGACATAGCCCGGCAGACGAAAGCCGCTGGCGACGTCGTCGCCGGCGCGGCTGCCGACATAGGTGACGCCGGCGCCGATTCCGACCGATCCGACCTCGCGCCCGCGCGATTGCCAGAACCCATAGGCGGCGGCGCTGTGGTGCGGGATGTTCGACAGCGCCGTACCGCTCAACCCCGGTCGCGTATCGCGCGTGACCTTGGCGTCGGTATAGGCATAGACCGCCGTCAGCGTCAGGCGATCGTCCGCGCGATAGTTCACATCCGCCTCCACCCCGCGGCTGCGTGCTTCACCGGTCGCGATCGAAAAGCCAGGGTTGCCGGGGTCGTTGACCAGGATATTGCGCTTGGTGATCTCGAACAGCGACACGGTGCTCGTCAGGCGTTTGTCGAGCGCGGCGAGCTTGATCCCGCCTTCCAGCGCCTCGCCGCGTTCGGGGGCGAAGGCGTTGGCGGTCGCATCGACACCCTGGTTGAACCGGAACGAGCGGCCCCAGCTGACATAGGCCGACACGGTGTCGGTCGGGGCGAAGGTGAAGGCGGCGCGGGGGCTCGTCGCCTGCGGGCGCTGTCGGTCGGTTCGCCCGGTGCGGAAATTGACGTTGTCCTGGCGGATCCAGTCATGCCGGATGCCCAGCAGCAGCGAAAAGCGGTCGTCGAGCGTCAGCAGGTCCTGCGCGTAGACGCTTTCGCCCCGCAGCTTTTCGAGAAGGTCCTGATTCAGCGTCGCGACCGGTTTGCGCTGACCATAGACGGGGTTGAAGATATCGATGTCGTACGGCTGTGCCGCGGTAGGGCTGAAGCGGTAGAAGACGCGTCGCTGGTCGAAGGTGAACGCGTCGGCGCCGACGCGCAGCTGGTGGCCGATGCCGAGCAACGTGCGGTTCGCGCTGAGTTCGACGCGGCCCGACACATCCTGCCAGTCATAGTCGTGGATACGCAGCTGGCGCCGCAGCCGCGTGCCGACTAGCGACGCATTGTGAGTCGATTGGCCGCGCAGCGACCCGTCGCGATACTGGACGCCACCTTCCAGCGCGATGCCGGAGGCCAGATCGACATAGGCTGTCGCCTGGTGTTGCGAGGTGCGCTGGGTCATCTGTCCGTCGTTCGGCTCGCCCAGGAAGCGGTTGCGCGGCAGCGCGCGCCCGTCGCCGTTGACGGCGACCAGCCCGCGGTCATGCGTGAAATGGACGAGGTTGTATTCGAGCTGGTAGAGCAGCCGGATCCGGTCGCTGAGCTTCAACCCGAGCGAGGGCGCGAACAGCAGCCTGTCGTTGTGGACGAAATCGCGGAAGCTGTCGCCGGCCTGATAGACGCCGATCACCCGCGTGCTCAGCCCGCCGCCGGCCGGTCCGCCGACGTCGAAGCTGCCGCGCCAGGTGTCGAAGCTGGCATAGCCGAGCTCGCCGCCGGCGTGGAACTGATCGAGCGGGGCCTTGGTCACGATGTTGATCGAGCCGCCGGGCTCGCCCTTGCCGGACAGCGCTGACGCAGGCCCTTTCAGCACCTGGAAGCTTTCGACCGTCGCCACGTCGCGTCGCGCATTGAACCCGCGGTTGGCGGTGAAGCGGTTGATAAGCAGATCAGGACCCTGGTTGATGTCCCCGGAAAAGCCGCGAATGGCATAGGCGTCCCACGCCCCGCCGAAGCTGTTCTGGCGGGCCATCCCGCCGGCCAGATCGAACAGCTGCGACAGATCCGTGAAGCCGGTCTGGATGATCAGCGCGTCGTCGAGCAGCCGGACGTTCTGCGGCAGCAGCAAGGGATCGACATCGAGGCCGTTGATACTCGCATTCGCCTGGCGGGAACCGGTGATGACGACATCGCCCGTCTGATCGTCGCTCGTCGGCGACACAGCGACAATATCGTCGTTCGCCGAGGCCGTGCCCGCAAGCAGCAGCGGCGCAAGCATCAGTCCCGGTGCAAGCCGGCGCAGGCGCATGGTCATGACAGTCCCCCAAATCGATGTGATGATGTATCGACGTGTCCGCGCTAAAACGGCGCCCCGCGGCAAATGTCAATGCCATGATACATCATTACACTTGACGACCGTTCCCGTCGCGGGCCACAGAGCGCGCCATGCAGGATATGTCCCCACCACCCGCCGCGTCGCCGGAAATCGCCATCGACCATGTGACGCTGTCCTATGGCACACACCGCGTGCTCGACGGCCTGTCGCTGTCGGTAGCCGCAGGGGACGTCTACGCCCTGCTGGGCGGCAACGGTGCCGGCAAGTCGACGACGCTGTCCGCTCTGCTGGGCTTCGTACGCGCCGATGGCGGTAGCGTGACGGTCGGTGGGATCGATCCGGCGGCCGACCCCGATGCGGCGCGCCGGCGGATCGCCTATCTCCCCGAAAATGTCGCGCTGTACGAACATCTGAGCGCGGTCGAGAATGCCGATTATCTGCTGGCGCTGTCGGGCACGCCACGGACGCGGACCGAGATTACCGACGCGCTGATCGCGGCCGGGCTGCAGGAACGCGCCTTCGACCAGCGGCTCGGCGGCTTTTCCAAGGGCATGCGCCAGAAGGTCGCGATCGCCGTTGCGTTGCTGCGCGAAGTGCCGGTGCTGTTGCTCGACGAGCCGACATCGGGCCTCGATCCGCGCGCCACGGCGGACTTCAACGCGCTGCTCCACGCCGTTCGTGCCCGCGGCACCGCGGTGCTGATGGTCACCCATGACCTGCTGAGCGCCGCCGATGTCGCCGACCGCATCGGCTTCCTCGAACGCGGGCGAATAGTCGAGGAAGTAAAGGCCGAGGGCAGCCAGCGCTTCGATGTACGCGCGTTGCACGAACGCTTCGCGGGCGCGACGTCGGCATGAGCGCGATTTCCCTTATCGCGCGGGACGAACTGCGGCTGATGCGGCGCAATCGCGTCGCCGTGACCGCGGTCATCCTCTTGCTGGTGCTCACCCTGACCGCAGTCGTCACGTCGTGGACCCATCAACAGGGCATCGCCGAAACGCGCGCGCGCCATCAGGCGGAGGCGAACCATGCCTTCGAAGCGCAGCCCGACCGCCATCCGCACCGCGTCGTCCATTACGGCCACTTCATCTTCCGCCCGCTGGGGCCGCTCGCCGCCTTCGATCCCGGCGTCGATGCCTTCACCGGCAACAGCATGTTCCTGGAGGGACACCGCCAGAACACCGCCAATTTCGGTGACGTGCGGCAAAGCTCGCTGCTGGTCCGCTTCGGCCAGTTGACCCCGGCGTTCGTATTACAGGCGGTCGCGCCGTTGCTGCTGATCTTCCTGGGCTATGGCGTCGTCGCGCGCGAAACCGAACGCGGCACGCTGCGTCCGCTGATGCTGCAAGGGGCGTCGGCCAAGGCGATCGTCCTCGGGAAACTCGGCGCGCTCGGCCTGGTCGCCGTTCTGGTCGGGTTGCCGGCGATGATCGGTTTCGTCCTGATCTCGGGCCAGCCGGGTGCCTATGCCGGACCGATGGCGGTTATCGCACTCGCCTATGCCGCCTATCTCGCGCTGTGGGTCGTCGCCATCACCCTGGTTTCGATCCTCGTCCGGCGTCGGCGCGACGCGCTGCTGGCGCTGCTGGCGATCTGGGCCGTGACGGTCGTGCTGCTGCCGCGTGTGGCCCCCGATATCGCGGGCCAGGCCCATCCGCTGGCGAACCGGCTCCAGACCGACGTCGCGATCGCCCGCGACCTGCGCCGCATGGGCGACAGCCATAACCCTGACGACCCGCACTTCGCCGCGTTCAAGGCGAACGTCCTCAAACGCTACGGCGTGAGCCGGGTCGAGGACCTGCCCGTCAACTACAAGGGTCTGCTGGCGCTGGAAGGCGAAGCGATGACCAGCAAGCTGTTCGATCGCTATGCCGGCGACAGTTTCCGGGTCCAGGCGGCACAGAACGGCCTGGTCGCCGGCATCGGCCTGCTCAGCCCGACGATCGCGCTGAAACAGGCGTCGATGGCCGCTGCCGGCACCGACTTCGCCGGACACCGCCGCTTCCTGGAGCAGGCGGAGGCGTATCGCTACGATCTGGTCCAGCGGCTCAATCGACTGCAGGCGGAGGCGGTCAGCTACGCCGACGACACCGCCAAGGATGCCGGTGCCGACCGCCGCAAGCGGATCGGCGCGGATAACTGGCAACGGATGCCCGAGTTCGCCTTCGTCCAGCCCGATCCCGCGACGCTGGTACGCGCCAGCCTGCCGGGGCTGGGCATCATCCTTGGCTGGCTGGCGATCGGCGCGCTTGCGCTGGCCGTCGCCACCCGCCGGTTGGGAGCGAAGTGATGCCGATCTGGATCCACGAAACCCGGCTGCTGCTCCGGTCGCGCCTGGCGAGCATCGCGCTCGTCCTGCTGGCGGTGCTGAGCGCCGCTGCGGTCACCGCGGGCATGGCCGAGATTGCGCGTCAACGGGCAGCGATCGCCGCCATCCACCCGGCGCAGACCGAGGATATCACCGCGATCGCCAATTTCGTCGATCGCGACAAGGATGCCGGCACCGCCGCCTATTACAGTTTCTACCCGACGTGGGACGCCCCCGCCCCGCTCGCCTTCGCCGCGATCGGCATGCGGGACGTGGCGCCCTATATCCTGCGCGTCCGCGCGCTGGGGCTGGAGGCGCAGATCTATGACGGCGATACGTTCAATCCCGAACTCGCGCTGCCGGGGCGGTTCGATTTCGCCTTCGTCCTGGTTTTTCTGGCGCCGCTGTTCGCGATCGCGCTGTTCCACGATCTGAGATCGGGCGAGCGCGAGGCGGGACGCGCGCGGATGCTCGATGCGATGCCGGGCAGCGGGCGGCTATGGCTGCGACGCGGGCTCGTGCGGTTCGCGCTGCTGCTGGCGGCACTGATCTTACCGTTCGTGGTCGGGGCGATCCTGTCCGGCGTGAGTGCGGGCGCGATCGTAGCGATCGTCGCGGTCGCCGCGCTCTACCTTCTGTTCTGGATCGGGCTGTCGGGGCTCGTCTCGCGGTTCGGGCGGGGCTCTACCGCCAATGCCGCGACGCTTGCGGGATTGTGGCTGGTGCTGGTGCTGGTCATCCCGACGCTTGCCAACGTGCTGGTCAATCGCGCCATCCCGGTCGACGAAGGCTCGCAGATCGCACTCGCCCAGCGCGAAAACGTCCATCACGCCTGGGAAATCCCGCGCGAGGAAACGATGCGCCGATTCTATGCGCGCAATCCGGAGTGGGCGGATTCGGCACCGCTTCCGGTCGCTTTCCACTATAAATGGTATTTCGCCTTTCATCAGAATGGCGACGACAGCGTCGCTGACCGAGTGAAGGCATATCGCGCCGGGCTGGAACGTCGCGCGGCGACCGCCAATGCGCTCGGCTGGGTCCTGCCCTCGGTCGGTGTGCAGGCACTTCTCACGCGAATGGCGCAAACCGACCTCGCCGCGCAGCTCGCCTACCAGGATCGCATCCGCGAATTCCATCGCCGGCTGCGGACCTTCTTCTACGGCTATATGTTCCGGGACCGTCCCTTCGCGAAAGCGGACTTCGATCGCGCGCCAAGGTTCGTCGACATCCGGTAACCATTAGCCATCTTCGCCGGCGCCAGGAACGCGCCCGATTGCACCGCCCCCCGGCGCCGGGGGCGGTGACACGGCGTCGGCGAACTAGGCGCAATCACACCAACCGTACAAAAACGCCGCTTTCCAGAACCTTACCCGGCATCAGTCGTTAACCACGCCAGCGACGAGCAGGCGTGAAGCGCCTTTTCGTATCTTCGGAGAGGCAATTGATGCTGGGCGATCGACCCGAACTGCACACAGTCGCGGCCGCGCTCGAGTCCGGGGCGACGGCCTTCACCGTCTGCGAGCTGGCCGAAGGCGTCACGCTGGCCGGCCCGGCTTTCGAAGGCGTCGCGGCCTATCATGTCCTTGCCGGGACGATGCATGTCCGCCTGCAGTGCGGCGCGCATCATGTCGCCCCGGCCGATACCATGATGCTTGTGCCCGCCCGACAGGCACCGCGTCTGTCGATGGCCGCGGACGGAGACGACGACGTCGTAATGGACGGCCGTAGCTGCTTGGTCCGCGCCGGCGGCTGGATCGTCGCCGATGCGACCGGTGGCCGCCCACCCGGGCTGATCGTCGCAGCCGCGCGGATTACGGGCACGGATCAGGCTTCGCTGTCCGCGCCACAGATCATCCCGCTGAGTAACGACGCCGTCGGGCGGCGCCTGTCGGCGCTGCTGCGCGAAGAGGTCGCCAATCCGGGTGCAGCCAATGGCGCGTTCGCGATCGCCATCATGACGTCGTGCATCGTACTCGCGCTGCGCAAGGCGATGGTCGACGATGGCGCCGGCGCTTCGACGACCGGACGGTCGGCGCCGTTCGTCAGCCGCGCGCTCGCCGCGGTGCGGTCGGAACCCGGTGCCCCGCATACCCCCGACACGCTGGCGACAGCAGCGGGCATGAGTCGGGCGACGTTCGTCCGCCAGTTCGCGCGTGCGACGGGCAAATCGCCGATGCAGTTCGTCCAGGAACTGCGCCTGAGCGAGGCGGCCGGAATGCTGCGCACCGGCGCGTTGCCGGTGAAGACGGTCGCCGCACAGACCGGCTTTGCCAGCAGGAGCCATTTTTCGCGCGCGTTTCGAAAGGCCTATGGCTGCGATCCGACGAGTTTTCGCCAGCAAGCCCCGCTTGCGTCGTCGGTGGAATAAGCGTGCTGCCGATGCCGCGGTGCTCACGCGTCTCAAAAGCGTGCTTCTTGCGCACCTATCGCGGATGGCGACACCAAGCATTTTCCGCCGAAATCAGGGCATCGTTTCGACTTCAATACACTTCGATCATGGTATTTGGCAAATTCTGCCGAGGAACGCCCTAAAACTCCACCCGTTCTTTCACCACGACCAACGACCCGCAGGTCGGTTCAAGGTCTTTTACGGACGAGGATAGGAGTTTCATCATGGCTGGTCTTACGAACATTTTTGGCGGCAACGACGATAGCTCGAGCAGCAACGATTCGAACTTTGCGACGGACACCGTCGCCGATGCGTCGAGCATGGTTGGTCTCGACGTCAACTCGTCGCAGTCGAACTACAGCGAAGACGAAGACGGCAACATCTCGTCGACGCAGAACGACAACAGCCTGGGCCTGGACGCCGATACCGACGGCCTGCTCGGCAACATGACCGACCTGGTGTCGAGCAGTGATCAGACCACCGAGTGATCGGCCTGACGTGATCTAACCAAGGGGCGGGCGGTCATTCGCCTGCCCCTTTTTCGTGATGTCGCACATGATCGAGACGCTGCTCAATCCCGACAACCGTCTGCTCACGTGGTCGATCAACGACCTGGGGCTCTACGGCGCTGCGTTGACGCCGGCGACGGTGTCGGCTGCTGAGCAACGGCGCGAATATTTCCGCGACGACAGCGCGCGGCCAGCGACGTCGAGCGACACGTCGCTGCATCCGGGCGGCGCCGCCGGCGGGCCTCCGTTCGAACTCGCGACAGGATCCGATCGCACGACGGTCACGGACGATGGGCCGGACGGGCCGGTCGCCACCGCTGCCGTCCAGCCGACGATGCTGCCCCTGCCGGCCCTCTCGGCCCCGGCGATCTCGACCTTGGCGACCAGCGCCCCGACCGATCTGAGCATGGGATCGACGACCGGGGTTTTCGTCCCCGCCCCCGTTCCGCCGCCGACGGCGCCGACCCTGGTGTCGACCAGTCCGATCGATCCCGCCACCACCCTGTCCGCACCGGTCCTTGCCACCGGATCGGTCGTCGA
This sequence comes from Roseomonas aeriglobus, assembly GCA_016937575.1. NCBI lineage: Bacteria > Pseudomonadati > Pseudomonadota > Alphaproteobacteria > Acetobacterales > Roseomonadaceae > Muricoccus > Muricoccus aeriglobus. The sequence goes on from JAFHKN010000002.1 coordinate 2,462,807, forward strand.
CACCGCGACGCTGACCGTCCCCGGCCTCGTCGGACAGACGCAAACTCTCGCAACCGATACTGTCGAAGGCGTCGTACCGGCGGTCGCGCAGACCGCCCCGCCGCTCGTGGAAGCAGCCGCCGACACGGTGCAGGCCGCGACTGAGACGCTTGCCGATGCAGCAGCGACGACGGCGGCAACCCTGGACGCGGCGGTCGACGATATCGCGACGCGCGCCGAACAGGCCGCCGACGGCGCGCTGGATCCCGTGATGGCGACGGCGGATGGCATCATTGCTCCCGCGGTGGCCCCGGTCGTCGATGCTCTCGCTGCGACTGAAATTCCCGACACTGCGTCGGCGCTGATCGAGACCGCCGCGACCTCCACGACCGACCTGTTGTCCGGCGTCGGTGGAACCGATCCCGCCGGCGGTGTCGCCACATTGGTCGATATCGTCGCCGCCGCCGATGAATTCGACCTGTCGCACGTCGATGCAGCGCCCGTCGCCGACACCGGGTCGATCGTCGACCTGCTGGCGGTCGACTTGGACGACGCGCCGTTGCTGGGCGCCGGCGACGACGATCACGGCCCCACCGACGACGAGTCGCATGGGCTGCTCGGATTGGGATTATGAGGAGCGACACGCAGTGACGGCACCCCTGACCCCATCCGATATCCAGGAAGAGCAGAAGAAGGCCGACGTCGCCACGGCCGAGCTCGTCGCCCTCGACAGCGCCGCGCGCTCCGCCGAACTCGAACAAGGCGACGAGTTCGCCTCCGCGCTTCGGCAATGCAAGCGACTGATCTGGACCGCGGCGATCTTCAGCGGCGGGGTCAATCTGCTGTTCCTCGCCTCCCCGCTCTACCTGATCGAGGTCTATCAGCGCGTCATCCCCAGCGGCAGCATCCCGACGCTCGTTTCCTTGAGTATCGGCCTGGTCATGGCGCTCGCGACGCTGGCGGTGTTCGACGCGGTGCGCGCGCGGATCCTGGTGCGGGCCGCGGCGCGGCTCGATCGCATCCTCGCCCACCGCGTTTTCCAGGCGATCGTCGACATCGCGCCGCGCACCGGCGCGACGGCACGCAACGCGCAGATGCTGCGCGACCTCGACCAGTTCCGCACCGCGCTCGCGGGACAGGGCGCGCAATTCTTCTTTGACGTGCCGTGGATGCCGCTGTTTCTGATCGCGCTGTTCATCATCCACCCGATCCTGGGACTGACCGGCCTGATCGGGGCCGCCATCCTGCTGGCGATCGCGGTCTACAACAACGCCTCCACCAAGGAGAGCGCGAAGGACGCGCAGGAGGCATCGGTGCGCAGTTACCAGTTCACCGACAGCGTCGCGCGCCATGCCGGCCCGGTCCGCGCGATGGGGATGGAGGATGCGCTGGCGGTCCACTGGCATATCGACCGTGAGACGATGATGCGCCGCCAGGCCGACGGCAGCGATCGCGGCGCGGACGTGACCGCCGCGTTCAAGTTCGTCCGCCTTGTCATGCAGAGCGCGATGATCGGCGTCGGTGGCTATCTGGCGGTGCAAGGCGCGCTGCTGCCCGCCGCGATCTTTGCCGCCAACCTGTTGCTGGGCCGGGCGCTGGCCCCGCTGGAGCTGGCCGTCACCGGCTGGCGCACGATCGGCAATGCGGTGACCGCCGGCCGTCGCGTCCAGCGCGCACTCATCCAGGCGCCGCCGCGCCCGACCAAGGTCAAGCTGCCCAACACCGATGTCGACATCGCCGTCGAAAACGCGATCTACATCCCGCCGGGCGGGCGACGCCCTATCCTGAAGAATATCTCGCTGCGTATTGCCGCGGGTGAAGCCGTCGGCATCGTCGGACCAAGCGGGGCGGGCAAGTCGAGCCTGGCGCAGATGCTGGTCTGCGTCACCGACCCCACCCAGGGGCGCGTGACGGTCGGTGGGGTGGAGGGCAAGCACTGGACCCCCGAAAGCCTGTCCGAACATGTCGGCTACCTGCCGCAGACGGTCGGGCTGTTTCCCGGCACGATCCGCGAGAACATCGCCCGCTTTACCAAGGCGACCGATGAAGAGGTCGTGCTGGCGGCCTGCCGCGCCAACGTCCACGACATGATCCTGAAATTGCCTGACGGCTATGAGACGCGCGTCGAGGAAGGCGGATCGGGGCTGTCCGGCGGGCAGCGCCAGCGGATCGGCCTGGCACGCGCGATGTTCGGATCGCCGCGCCTGCTGGTGCTCGACGAGCCCAACGCCCATCTCGACAGCGACGGCGAGGAGGCTCTTGCCGCGGCGCTCGCGACGCTGAAGTCCGAGGGGTCGACCATCGTCCTCATCGCGCATCGGCTCAATCCGATAGCGCATGTCGACCGGGTGATCGTGCTGAACGACGGCGAATTGCAGCTCGATGGACCCCGCGCGCGCGTGTTCCGCAAGGTGAAGACCGAACTGATCCGCTCGGTCGCCCGCCAGCCGGTGGAGGCATGATGCCATGAAGCTCGATTTCCTCTCCCTCGGCGGTGGTGGCGCTCCCGATGCCAGTGCGCCGCGCCGGACGATCGACCGGCGAATGCGGCTGCTCGACATGCAGCCGCTCGACAAGGCCGACAGGACCGTCCGCGTCGGCTTGATCGTCGGCTTCGGCTTCATCGCGCTCATCCTGTTGTTCGCGCTGGTCGCGCCGATCTCCAGCGCCGCCATCGCCAGCGGGGAAGTCACCGTCAGTGGCGACAAATACCAGATCCAGCCGGTCACCGGCGGCATCGTCACGCAGGTGTTGGTGAAGGAGGGGCAATTGGTCCGCGCCGGTCAGCCGCTCGTCCGGCTGAACGGGGTGAAGTCCGGGGCGTCGCTGGCGCAGGCGCAGGCCGAACGCGATACGCTCCAGGCGCTCGAGGCACGGCTGGTCGCCGAACGCGACGGGGCGGAGCGGCTGGTCTTCCCTGCCGATCTCACGTCCCGCGCGTCCGATCCCGTCGTGGCGCGCGCCATGGCCGGGCAGCAGGCGCTGTTCGCCCGGCACATGGCCGTTCTGGCAGCCGACCGGGCAAACAGCGACCAGAGCCTGGCCGCGGCCACCGCGCAACAGGCCGCCGCACGCAAGCAGCTTGCGCTGATCGAGGACGAGCTGCGAGATTATCGGATGCTCTACGAGCGGGGCTTTGCCCGCAAGACGACGATCCGCTCGCTCGAACGCACGCAGGCGCAGCTGCAGGCGGATACCGCCGCAGGCCTGGCGACCACAAATCAGGCGCGGATCGCCGCACAGAAGGTGCGCGACAGCCAGATGGTCGATCTTTCCACCGAACTTGCCGAAACCCAGGCCAAGCTCGCCCAGATCACCCCGCAACTGGAAGTCAGCCGCTACGCCGCCGATCAGGACGTATTGCGCGCGCCGACGACAGGTCGCGTTTCGGGCATTCAGTCGATGGGGCCGGGAATGGTCCTGTCGGGCGGAGCGACGATCATGGAACTGGTTCCCACCGGTCGTCCGCTGATCGTCGAGGTGCGCGTGAAGCCCGCCGACATCGACGATGTCCGCGTCGGGCAAAAGGCGACGGTGCGCTTCTCGACCGCCAACCCGCACGGACAGAACGCCTTCGACGGCACCTTGGTCACCCTGTCGCCCGCCAGCATGACCGTCGGCGAGCAGACCTTTTACAAGGCGCAGGTCACGATCGACGACCCGGCTGCGGTGCGCCGCGAGGGGCTCGGCCTGCAGCCCGGCGTCCCTGCCTCGGTCAACATCACCACCGCCGACCGAACCCTGTTCGAATATATCTTCGGCCCCCTGACCGCGGCCTTCAGCCGCAGCTTTCGAGAGGAGTGACCCATGCCCGGCCTGTTCAGCACGATCTTCGACGAAACGGACAGCGACGGTGGTCGCGAGACACAGACGAGCGACCACAGCGCCGATGCCGGCACCGACCTGCATCTCGATCCATCGATCACCATCGAGAGCCACATGGGCGGGACGTATGAAACGCCCGACGGGACGACGCACAGCTGGGAACGCACCGATAGCGTCACGCTGGAAACCGACACGCAGATCGTCACGCATGTCAGCGCGACGGTAAGCGACATGACCGTCGACGAAGGCTAGCGCGTTCCCCGACCCGGCTGAACCACTGTCATCTCCCAGCAGACGACCGCTCGATCGCGGAGAGGTGCGCGCGACTGGCGTCGTTCGGAGCGCGCACCCGGGATCGCTCGCCGTCGTCGACGCGCCCTTCCCGCCAACATCGTCGACATATGCGCGCCGCCGCGGGAGAAGTGTGCCGGCTCAGACGATCTCGAACAGCCCCGCCGCGCCCATGCCACCGGCGGTGCACATGCTGACGACGACATAGCGTACGCCGCGCCGCCGCCCTTCGAGCAGAGCCGCCCCGACCAGGCGGCTGCCCGTCATGCCGAACGGATGGCCAAGCGCAATGGCGCCGCCGTTGACGTTGTACGTCGCCGGGTCGATGCCCAGCGTGTCGCGACAATAGAGGCACTGGCTGGCGAAGGCCTCGTTCAACTCCCACAGGCCGATGTCGGCGACCGACAGCCCGGCGCGCTCCAACAGCTTGGGAACGGCGAAAACCGGACCGATACCCATTTCCTCCGGTGCGCACCCCGCCACCTGGAAGCCGCGGTAGAGCCCCAAAATCTCCTTGCCCTCCGCCTCCGCCATCGCGCGGTCCATCACGATCTGTGCAGCGGCGCCATCGGACAGCTGGCTGGCGTTGCCCGCGGTGATCGCGCGGCCTTCGGGCACCAGCGTCCCACCCGACCAGACGGTGCGCAGGCCGGCGAGCGCTTCATAGGTCGTGCCGGCACGGACGCCTTCGTCGGCCGTGACGGTTACCGTCTCGGTGCCAGTGACGGTCCCATCCTTGTCGAGCAGCGCTCTTTCGACCGTGACGGGAACGATCTCCTCGGCGATGCGGGACGCAGCGGCAGCGGCGCGCTGCTGGCTCTCGGCGGCATAGCGATCCTGCGCCTCGCGGCTGATACCATAGCGCTCGGCGACGACCTCGGCCGTCTCGATCATCTGCATCGTCGCATGGGGCACGCGTTCGGTGACCGAACGGGCCGCCATCCGCGGCGCCCCCTTCACGACGGTATGGCTGATCGATTCCATGCCGCCGGCCAGCGCCACATCGATGTCCCCGGCGATGATCGAGCGCGCCGCCAGCGCGACCGCGGTCAGGCCGGAGCCGCATTTGCGGTCCAGCGTGAAGGCCGGCACCGACTGTGGCAGGCCGGCGGCAAAGACCGCCATCCGGCCGGCGTTACCGCCCTGCTCGCCCCACTGGCTGCCCACGCCCCAGAAGATGTCGTCGATCCGCGCCGGATCGATGCCTGCACGCTCGATCGCTCCGTTCATCGCGAACCCGGCGAGCGCGGGCGCCTCGGTCGCGTTGAAATAGCCGCGATAGGCCTTGCCGATACCGGTCCGGGCGGTGGCGATGATCGCGGCTTCACGCATGGGGGGTGTCCTGATCGAGGGTTATGCCGGCCAGCGCGACCCGCCACGCCTCGGCAAGCGGCTGGGGGCGGCGATTGGCGCGGTCGACATAGACATGAACGAACCGTGCCTCGGCCGCCGCCTCCGCGTCTCCTGCTGCGAAGGCGCCGAGGACATAAGTGACGCTCGATGTGCCCACCCGATCGACCGCCAGCCCGATCTCGATCGCCTGCGGGTAGGACAAGGGCCGGGCATAGCGGCAGCCGGTTTCGACGACGAGGCCGATCGTCTCGCCCGCCTCCACATCCAGCAAACCAACCGCGAACAGCCAGTTGTTCACCGCTGTGTCGAACCAATGATAGTAGATCGAATTATTGACGTGGCCATACATGTCGTTGTCGCTCCACCGCGTCACGATGGGCTGCCACTGGCGATAGGCGGCACGCGGCCGGAACGGGAGCTTGGACATCGCGAATCGATGTAGCGCCCGAGGCGACGCCGCTAAAGCGCTAATCGGGCTGGCGATTTGCCGTTCGTGCGCGCATCGTCGCGGACCCAATCGACGGAGCCGCCGAGAATGCAGATCACCGCCGCCGTCCTGCGCACCCGCGACGCGCCGCGCCCCTATGCCGACAGCCGCCCGCTCGCCATCGAGACTTTGGAGCTCCAGCCGCCGGCCCGCGACGAAGTGCTGGTGCGCATCGCCGCCGCAGGGCTGTGCCATTCGGACCTATCGGTCATCAATGGCCAGCGCCCGCGGCCGTTGCCGATGGCGCTGGGGCATGAGGCGGCGGGGGTTGTCGATAGCGTCGGACCGGGCGTCACCGACCTGGTGCCGGGCGATCCCGTCGTCATGGTGTTCGTCCCCAGCTGCGGCCACTGCGTGCCGTGCGCCGGGGGGCGGCCGGCGTTGTGCGAGCCCGGCGCCAAGGCGAACGGTGCGGGCACGTTGCTGACAGGCGATATCCGCTTGGCCGATGCCACGGGCCAGGCCGTCCATCATCATCTCGGCTGTTCGGCCTTCGCCAGCCACGCGGTCGTCTCGCGCCGGTCGCTGGTGAAGATCGACCGCGATCTGCCTTTGCACGAAGCCGCGCTGTTCGGCTGCGCGGTGCTGACCGGCGTCGGTGCCGTGGTGAACACGGCGGAGGTGAAGGCAGGCCAGAGTGTAGCGGTGATCGGACTGGGCGGGGTCGGTCTGGCCGCGGTGCTCGGGGCCTTGGCGGCGGGTGCGGCGCAGGTGATCGCGGTCGACCTCGACAGCGACAAGCTGGCGCTTGCCGAAAGTCTCGGCGCAACCGCAGTGGTCCAGGCGGGCCCGGACGCGGTGGCCGCGGTGCGCGCACTGACCGGCGGCGGTTGCGACGTGGTGCTGGAGATGGCCGGCTCGGTCCGCGCGCTCGAAAGCGCGGTGGCAATGACCGCGCGGGGCGGCACGACCGTTACTGCCGGCCTCCCGCCGCCTGATGCGGCGCTGCCGGTCAACATCGTCTCGCTGGTCGCCGAAGAACGGACGCTGAAGGGCAGCTACATCGGCACCTGCGTACCGACCCGCGACATTCCGCGCTTCATTGCGCTGTATCGTGCTGGCAGGCTGCCGGTCGACCGGCTGGTGAGCGGTTACCTGACGCTCGACCAGATCAACGAAGGCTTCGACGCGCTCGATGCCGGGAAGGCTGTCCGGCAGATCATTAGATTTTAGGAGCTGTGCTTCGGCGAAGACCGGAGCGCTGGCGAGTGGCAGCCAGCGGAGACCAACGCTTCGGCCTTCGCCGGAGCACGAGATGATTTGAGGAACCGCCCGCTCACTCCTGCGCTTGGGCTTCGAACCCCTTCAGGAGCGCACCCATGGCCGACAACGGCATCACGATCGACCCGGCAAGCGTCATCGACAACCCCACCGACCTGCAGGTCGAATTCCGCGGCGAAGTCGATGGCGAACGTTACGACTTCGCCGTCCGCCATAGCGTGATCGAGGCACTGACGGGCCGCGTGCCCGACGCGCCCGCGACGGACTTTGCGGCGGTGTCCGACCAGATCGCCAAGGCCGCCCTTGTCGCACTCGGCCGTGGCAGTGGCGACGATCTCGTCATCGTCAGCGAAAACGATCTCGATCAGCCGATCGAAACCGCCCCGCCCGCAGCGGATGTCGCGGAGGCCGAAGCCCACCCCAGCTAAGGTTCAAATCCCGTCGCGCGTCACCGGATGGCCGAGATCGGTCAGGCGCGCGGCGAGGTCAGTGACGCAGGCCTTCAACCGCGCAGGATCGGGGGAGCGGACGACGAAGTTCGCACCCACACGCCCTTCGCGAAAGAAGGGATAGCTGCCGATCGACACATCGCCGCCGTCCTCGCCGCGGTGGTCCTTCTCGACGCTGCGCAGCGTGTCGGCGACTTCGCTTTCGGCGACCCAGCAGCCGAGCGTGACCGACTGAACCGGACGCCCACCCTCCAGCGTGCCCGTCAGCGTGTCGAGCATGCCGGCGGTGATGTGGGGCACGCCGGCCATGATGAAGATATTGCCGGTGCGGATGCCGGGTGCCCCCGAAATGCGGTTCTCGATCAGCGTCGCGCCCGCGGGCACCCGCGCCATCCTGAGCCGCGCGTCGGTCAGACCGCCGCGGGTTTCGTAGTATCGCTCCAGCGTCGCGCGCGCGTCCGGGTGCACCTCGACTCCGACGCCCAGCGCCTTGGCGATCGCATCGACGGTGATATCGTCATGCGTCGGACCGATGCCGCCGGTGGTGAACAGATAGTCGTTGCGGGCGCGAAGCGTGTTCACGGCCTCAACGATCGCATCCTCGACATCCGCGACGATCCGTACCTCGGCCAGGCGGATTCCCTGGACGTTCAGCCAGCTCGCCAGTTGCGCGACATTCTTGTCCTGGGTGCGCCCGGAGAGGATTTCGTCCCCGATGACGATCAGGGCGGCGGTCCAGATGCGTTCGCTCATGGTCGCGGACATAGCGAAAGCGCGCGCGAGCCGCTATATGCGCGCACATGACCGATTATGTGACCGCCGACGCCCCGCTGACCCGCACGGGCGCGATCCGCCTGCACGGCCCCCAGGGGTTCGAGGGCATGCGCAAGGCCGGGCGCGCGGCGGCCGAAGTGCTCGACGCCGTCGTGCCGCACGTGGTGCCGGGCGTAACGACGCAGGAACTCAACGACATCGTCCACCGCGAAATGCTCGCGCGGGGCGGCGTGCCGGCGACGCTCGGCTATCGTGGCTATACGCACAGCACCTGCATCTCGATCAACCACGTCGTCTGCCACGGCATTCCGAGCGAGCGGACGCTGAAGGACGGCGACATCGTCAACATCGACGTGACGCCGATCGTCGATGGCTGGCATGGCGATTCGAGCCGCATGTACCTTGTCGGCGACGCGGTTCCGATCAAGGCGAAGCGGCTGGTCGACGTGACCTATGAGTGCCTGATGCTGGGCATCGAACAGGCCAGGCCCGGCAACCACATGGGCGATGTCGCCCATGCCATCCAGGCGCATGCCGAAAAGCATCGCTATGGCGTCGTCCGCGACTTCTGCGGCCATGGCCTGGGCCAGCTGTTCCACGACGCGCCCGAAGTCGTCCACGTCGGCCGCCCCGGCACCGGCCCGGAACTGCGGCCGGGCATGTTCTTCACGATCGAACCGATGATCAACATCGGCCGCCCCGACGTGAAGCTGCTCGACGACGGCTGGACCGCGGTGACGCGCGACCGGTCGCTGTCGGCGCAGTTCGAACATTCAATCGGGATTACCGAGGACGGCTGCGAAATCTTCACGCTGAGCCCGGGCGGGTTCGACCGGCCGCCATATTGATGGCTTGAGAGAGAGTATTGAGCATGGCGACGGCACCCGACATCGATGAGGCGCTTCTTCGTGATGCCCTGAACGCGACTGGCGCTCACACGGCGCGTGAGGTGATCGAGGAGGGCTTACGTACGTTGATCCGCCTCAAGAATCAGCGCGAACTGCTAAAGCTGCGCGGCAAGATTCGTTGGGAGGGTGATCTGGACGCAATGCGGACCGATATCGACGAATGATGATCGTCGATTCGAGCGTCTGGATCGACTTCCTGCGGCACCGCGACAGCGCAGGTCGAACTGCTCGCGATTGCTCTTCAGCGCCAAACAGTCCTCATCGGCGACCTGATCCTGACCGAAGTGCTGCAAGGCATCGATGATGATCGCGAGCATCGTTGGACAAGGGAGTTGATGACGAAGCTGCCGGTCGTGACCATCGCTGGAAACGCAGTGGCGCGCGAAGCGGTCGATCATTACCGCGCCCTTCGCAAACGCGGCATCACCGTCCGCAAGACGATCGACACGCTCATCGCGACGCGCTGCATCCTCGATGGGCTCCCCCTGCTCTACTCCGATCGCGACTTCGATCCGTTCGTCGAGCATCTGGGGCTTCAGTCGGCCCTCGCACTTTCATAATCCCGCCGCGCCGCGTTCGCGGCGTCATGTGCGAGGCGGATCGGGAGCGGCAGGCGGCGGCCATCGCTCAGCTTGAGGATCCAGTCGACCGCGCTGTCGAGCGACACGCGGTGCCCGCTGCCAATGTACACCGGCGCGGTCTTCGGCCGCGTGCGTAGCGCATAGCCGACCAGTTCGCCGCGATCGACCAGGGGCGCGCGGTCGCCGATATCGGGACCCAGTTCGCCCTCGACCGTGCCGCACAGGATCGTCTTCGCGCAGCCGATGCTGGGGATGTCGAGCAGCACGCCGACGTGCACCGCGATGCCGCAGCGGCGGGGGTGCGGGCGGCCGTGGCCGTCGACGATCAGCAGGTCCGGCCGGCGCTCCAGCGCTTCCACCGCGGTCACGATCGCCGGGGCTTCGCGAAAGCCGAGATAGCCGGGAACATAGGGGATCGGCGGGACGACCGACACGGTTGCGGCCGGCATCGGCGTCCTATCGGGCCATCCGACCGGCGCTGCAGCGGCGTGGATCGGTCCACGGCTGTCGCGCCATTTCATCGAGCTATCGACACCCGCGATCGTCGCGACGGGTCCGAGTCGGTCGTCAGTTTCCGCAGCCTCCGCCATTTCGCGCTGGGCAACGCTGGCGGCGCGCAGATCGGATGGCGCGCGCCAGTGGTCCGGACGATCGGTCACGCGGAGCCCCTTCTGCCGCAAAACCGGGCATGTGCGACACCGATGCCCGTTTTCAAGGCAGGCCTGCGCCATGTTAACCAATCGTTAGCGAGGGAATCTCGCACGCCAGCGACTGGCACGCTTGCTGCAAAGCGCGGGATCGGAGAGATTGGCGCCCGTCCGGCAGCCAGTTGGTGGGGTTCACGTGAAAAAGATCGAAGCGATCATCAAGCCGTTCAAGCTCGATGAAGTGAAGGAAGCGCTGCACGACGTCGGCGTCAGCGGCATCACCGTCACCGAGGCCAAGGGCTTCGGGCGGCAGAAGGGGCACACCGAACTCTATCGCGGTGCGGAGTACGTCGTCGACTTCCTGCCCAAGGTGAAGCTGGAAGTCGTCGTCGAGGACGCGCTGGCCGAACGCGTGGTCGAGGCGATCGCGGGCGCGGCGCAGACCGGCCGCATCGGCGACGGCAAGATCTTCGTGATCCCGGTCGAAACCGCGCTGCGTATCCGCACCGGCGAGCGCAACGAAGACGCGATTTGACCTCCCGCAATATTCAGTGAAGAGATTGCGCTGCGGCGCAACATGATTCTGCCGTCCCGGGGGACGGCGTTCCAACCAGAACGAAGGGCATCACCATGGCGAATACGGCCAGCGACGTACTGCAGAAGATCAAGGACGAAGAGATCGAGTGGATCGATCTGCGCTTCACCGATCCCAAGGGCAAGTGGCAGCACCTGACCATGGTCGCGAGCGTGATGGGCGAGGACGAGTGGACCGACGGCCTGATGTTCGACGGCTCGTCGATCGAGGGTTGGAAGGCGATCAACGAATCGGACATGATCCTGAAGCCGGATCTGGACGCGGTCTACACTGATCCCTTCTCGGCCACCCCGATGCTGATCGTGTTCTGCGACATTCTGGAGCCGTCGACGGGCGAGGGCTACACCCGTGATCCGCGCACGACCGCCAAGCGCGCCGAAGCCTATGTCAAGACGCTGGGCATCGGCGACACTGTGTATGTCGGGCCGGAAGCCGAATTCTTCATGTTCGACGATGTGCGGTTCGAGAACACCTATTCGTCCAGCTACTACAAGCTCGACGACATCGAACTGCCGGGCAATTCGGGCCGCGAATATGAAGGCGGCAACCTGGCGCACCGTCCGCGCGCCAAGGGCGGCTATTTCCCGGTCGCGCCGGTCGATAGCGCCGTCGACATCCGCGGCGAGATGGTGTCGACCATGCTCGAAATGGGCCTGCCCTGCGACAAGCACCACCACGAAGTCGCCGCCGCGCAGCACGAACTGGGCCTGACCTTCGGCACGCTGACCACGACCGCCGATCGCATGCAGATCTACAAGTACGTCGTCCATCAGGTCGCGCATGCCTATGGCAAGACGGCGACGTTCATGCCCAAGCCGATCAAGGAAGATAACGGCTCGGGCATGCACACCCACTTCTCGATCTGGGAAGGCAAGACCCCGCTGTTCGCCGGCAACGGCTATGCGGGTCTGAGCGACATGTGCCTCTACTTCATCGGCGGCATCATCAAGCACGCCAAGGCGGTCAACGCCTTCACCAACCCGACGACCAACAGCTACAAGCGCCTGGTCCCGGGCTATGAAGCGCCGGTGCTGCTGGCCTATTCGAGCCGCAACCGCTCGGCCTCGTGCCGCATCCCGTACGGCTCGGGCGCCAAGGCCAAGCGCGTCGAAGTCCGCTTCCCCGATGCGCTCGCCAACCCGTATCTCGCCTATGCCGCGCTGCTGATGGCGGGCCTGGACGGCATCCAGAACAAGATCCATCCGGGCGAGGCGATGGACAAGAACCTGTACGACCTGCCGCCGGCCGAACTCGCCGAAGTGCCGACCGTCGCCGGTTCGCTGCGCGAGGCGCTGGACAGCCTGGAAGCCGACATGGACTTCCTGCTGAAGGGCGACGTGTTCACCAAGGACCAGATCGAGGCCTATGTCGAACTCAAGCGTGCCGATGTGGCGCGTTGGGAAATGACGCCGAGCCCGGTCGAGTTTGATATGTACTACAGCGGCTGAGCCGGCCGTGCCGGCAGGCGGTGCGAGCGGCAAAGCCAGCTCGCACAATCGCTGCCGGCCGGCGTCGCTCAGGCGACGACCGACGACGCGGCTTTGCCGCGGCAAAATCTGAAAGGGGCGTGCGGGAAACCGGGCGCCCTTTTCTTTTGCCCGTCCGCATCCACCGTCATTCCCGCGCAGGCGGGAATCCATCGTCGCTGAACGACATGAGACCACGGCAACCAGCGTCAATTGATCCCCGCCTTCGCAGGGATGACGGAAAGTAATTCCGGCATCCTGACGCACTCCTGGGGACGGGCAATCGCTTGCCGCACCGGGAGCCCTCGACTAGCCTCGCCCCATGATCCGCGCCCTCCCCCTCCTCGCTCTCGCTGCCACCCTCGCCACCCCGGCCATCGCGCAAACCCCGGCGCAGATCGCGACGATGCGCAAGACGATCGCGGCCGAGGAGGCGCGCACCGTCGATCTGCTGACGGCTCTCGTGAACCAGAACTCCGGCTCGTTGAATCTCGACGGTGTCACCAAGGTCGCCGAGATGATGCGGGCGGAGCTGGAGCCACTGGGTTTCAACGTCACCTGGGAGGACCAGAAGGCCGCCGGCCGCGCCGGGCATCTGGTTGCGACCAAGCCGGGCAAGGGCGCCAAACTGCTCCTTATCGGCCACCTCGACACGGTGTTCGAGCCCTCCTCCCCGTTCCAGAAGGCGGTGCGGGAGGGCAACAGGCTGACCGGCCCGGGGTCGGGCGACGACAAGGGCGGGCTGGTCGTGATCGTCGCGGCGCTGCGCGCGATGCAGGCGGCGGGGACGCTGCGGGATGCGGCGATCACCGTCTATCTGACTGGCGACGAGGAGAAGACCGGCACCCCGCTCGACGTCGCGCGCGGCGGCCTGATCGCGGCGGGCAAGGCCGCCGACTATGCGCTGGAATATGAGGGCCTGTACGTCGAGGATGGCAAGGAATGGGGCACGATCGCGCGGCGCAGCGCCGCGAGCTGGGAGCTCCGTACCAAGGGCAAGACCGGGCATTCGGCCGGCATTTTCAACGAGAAGATGGGCTATGGTGCGATCTACGAGATGGTGCGCATCCTCGACGCCTTTCGTCGCGACCTGCCCGAACCCAATCTGACCTATAACGTCGGCGTGCTGGCGGGCGGCACCCCGGCGACGATCGACGCGGCAGGGGTCGACGTGGCTGCGACCGGCAAGACCAATGTCATCGCCGCCGACGCGATCGCGCGCGGCGACCTGCGCACGCTGACGCCCGAACAGGACGCGGGCGTACGCAAGAAAATGGCGGGTATCGTCGAACAGCATCTGCCCCTCACCTCGGCGACGCTCAGTTTTTCGGACAGCTATCCGCCGATGGCGCCGACCGACGCCAACGCCGCGCTGCTGGTCAAGCTGAACGCGGTCAACCGCGACCTGGGTCTGCCGGAGACGCCGCCACTCGATCCGCTGAAGCGGGGTGCGGCGGACTCAGGCTTCGTTGCTGCCAATGTCGCGACGATCGGCGGGCTGGGCGCGGCCGGCACCGGTGCGCATGCGGACGGCGAATGGGTCGACCTTGCCTCCATCCCGCGCCAGGCGCTGCGTTCGGCAGCGCTCCTTACCCGCTTGTCGAAGGAACGCTCGAAGCGGTGACGCGTCTGTCCGGGCAAACCTCCCGGAGAATAGCCATGGCCAAGCTGAAAGCGATCGCGCTCAACTGTACCCTGAAGGCGAATGCCGCCGACAAAAGCTCGACCGATGCGATGATCGCGGTGCTCGAACAGGCGTTTGCCGAGCATGACGTCGAAGTCACCGAGACGATCCGCGTCGCGGCATGCGACGTCAAACCCGGCGTCACCAGCGACGAGGGACCCGGTGACGACTGGCCGCTGATGCGCAAGAAGATCCTCGACCACGACATCCTGATCTTCGGCGGCCCGATCTGGATGGGCCAGATCGGCAGCATCGCCAAGCGCGTGTTGGAGCGGATGGACGCCTTCATCAGCGAAACCGACGACCAGGGCCGGATGCCGTCCTACGGCAAGGTCGCGGTGGCGGCGATCGTCGGGAACGAGGACGGCGCGCATTTCAGCTCCGCCCAGCTGTTCCAGTCGCTGAACGACACCGGCTGGACCATCCCTGCAGTCGCCGCCTGCTACTGGGTCGGCGAAGCGATGGGGTCGACCGACTTCCAGGACCTGCCCGAAACGCCGGAAAAGGTAACGAAGACCGCGAAGATGGTCGCATCGAATGCGGCGCATCTGGCGGGGTTGCTGAAGGGCGCGAATTATCCGGGGTGATCCGATCCTCCCCTGAGAGGGGAGCAGGACCATCGGAAGGATGGTGGAGGGGTGTCCCGCTCAGGATAGGCCGACACCCCTCCGTCAGGCCTGCGGCCTGCCACCTCCCACTACAGGGGGGATGGGCTTATCCCGGAATCAGCAATGTGCTCCCCCGCGTCTCGCCTGCTTCCATCGCGCGGTGCGCTTCCGCGGCGTCCTCCAGCGCGAAGGTGCGGCCGATCTCGGGCCGGATGTGCCCGGCGCGGAGCATGCCGAACACCGCGTCGAAGCCCGCTGCGCGTTCCTCTGGCGTGACGTAGTAATCGAACATCGTCGGGCGCGTGACGAACACCGACCCGTGCGCGGACAATGTGCCGAGATTGACGCCCGTCACCGCGCCCGAGGCATTGCCGAAGCTGACGATCAGCCCCCGGCGCCTGACCGATGTGAGCGACGTCTCCCAGCTTGCCTTGCCGACGCCGTCGAACACGACGTCGGCACCCGCGCCGCCGGTGATCTCGCGTACCCGCGCGGCGATGTCGTCGCTGCGATGATCGAGCACATGGTCGGCCCCGGCGTGCCTGGCGTCCTTGCCCTTCTCCGCGCCCCCGGCGATGCCGATGACGGTGCTTCCCCGCGCCTTCAGCCAGCCGACGAGCAGATGCCCGACCCCGCCCGCCGCGGCCCAGACGAGCGCGGTCTGGCCCGGCTGCACCTTCGCACAGCGATCGACGAGAAATTCCGTCGTGCCGCCCTTCAGCAGCACCGTCGCCGCGGTGCGATCATCGATGTCGTCCGGTAGCGGGATCAGCTCCTTCGCCGGCAGAACCCTCGCGGTCGCATAGGCGCCGCGGGTCGGGCCGAAAGTGCCGACGCGATCGCCGGGCTTCACCGTCGTCACGCCCGGCCCGACCGCCTCGACCACGCCGGCCGCTTCGCTGCCTAAGCCGGCGGGAAGCTCGACCGGATAGAGGCCGCTGCGGTGATAGGCGTCGATATAGTTCAGGCCCACCGCAGTGTTGCGCATCAGCACATCGCCCTCGCCAGGCGGATCCAGGTCGACATCGACCCACTGGATCACCTCGGGTCCGCCGGTACGCTCGATCCGTGCAGTGCGTGCCTTCATCTCATCAGTCTCCGTTTCGCGCGGCGATGGCAAAGGCGCCGGCGGCCGCCAGCCACAACGTCGTGACGACCAGAGTGGCTCCGATGATGTCCCGCGGATAGTTGCGGCTGCCCTCGCCCCAACCCATCGCGAGTGCAAGGATGCCGATCGCGACCTGCACCGCGGCGGCGACGGCGAAGGTCCAGGCCATTCCCCGGGCGCGGGCATGCGTCACGAAGGCCCCGCCAACCGCCACTGCAATGACGAGTGCATAGAGCTGGTTAGCGGCGTTGTCCTCGCTGCCAATGATGCCGACCGCCAGATTCACCCAGACCAGGAAGAAGCCGGCGAATACCCCGATCGCCGCACCGATCCGGTAAGGCCAACCGCCCGCCATTCGTGTCAGCCGATCGAACGCGAGTCCGGCGACGGCAAGCATGGTGCCGAAGACGAGGAAGTCGAACGCGGTCCAGTTGACCTCGCGCGTGAACTGCATCGCGACGAACGGCAGCGCGAGCAGGGCGACGGCGCCGCTCCAGGCGGCGATGCGCAGGCGGCGGCCAAGCGAGTCGTTGGTGGTGCTGGTCATGGGTGTCCTTCCGGTGAGCTTGGATGGACCGGATGTGGCAGGTCGGCGGGTGAGCGGCATGAGCGCGGTGTGAGGAAGCGGTGAAAAGCGCAATACCGTCGGACGGGACCGCGGCGCGGCCCCGCCACCCGCCGTGGCGAGTCCGCGATGTGCTTTAAGCAAATCGCCGGCCGCCCGCTCAGTAATCCTTCGTCACGCGGACGTTCACGCTCTGTCGCCCGATCGTCGACACCGACGACAGCAGCGACAGCCAGCGCGTGACCTGAAACTCCAGGCGCGTTGCCGAATAGCCCTGACCGTCGGAGATGATTTCCGCATAGACCCGTCGAGTCAGGAATTTGCCGGCGGCGATCGAGGTGGCCGCCCCCGTCTGCGGGTCGGCGGGCAGGATGCGCAGGCGGTCGAGTCCGGCTGCACGACGCACCGCGTTGATCGGATTGAGCCCATTGCCGCCGTTCTGCAGCGCCGACACCGCCGCGGCCAGCTGCAGCGCCTCGGGCGCCGACAGGCTGGTGATCGACGTCCCGAACAACAGTCGCGAAAGCAGCTCGTCTTCGGGCAGCGCGGGTACGCTGGTGAAACCGATCTCGGGCCGTTCCGACGTCCCCGTCACGCGGATCGTCGCGTTCAGCCCTTGCGTGTTCGCATTCGCGGCGATGTCGAGCGCCGGGTTGGCGGGCACGCTGCCGTCGAACCGGATATTGCCGCGGTCGATCTCGAACTCGCGACCGGCGAATTCGTAATCGCCGCGAACCAGATCGAGACGGCCGGTGATCTTCGGATTGGTCGGCTCGCCGGCAATCTTGAGATTTCCCGACCACACGCTGTCGAGGCCAAGCCCCTGGACGACGAACCCTTCGCCGATCCGTGCATCGAGATCGAGCTGCCAGGGCTCGGCGGGCTGGTCGTCTTCGTCTCCGCCGCCCGGCACATTGATCTCGCGGATGTTGAGCCGCGGGATGGGCACCGTCTGCGCAGCCTGGCCCAACCGGTAGCGTCCGCGGTTGACGGTAACCTGACCCGAGATGGTGCCGCCCACACCGTCCGAACGGAACCGCAAGGGGCCACTGACCGTCGCCGAGATATCGTCGCGGCCGATCAGCCGGGCATTGTCGGCCTGAACCGACAGGTCGATGCCGAGCCCGCGCGCGGCGGCGAAATCGAAACTGCCGCTGCCCGATACGCGGCCGGCGCCGCTGTCCTGCGCGGTAAACTGATCGATGACCAGTCGCGACCCGCCGAAGCGCCCGCTCGCCGCCAGGTTGCGCAGCACGGTGCCGGTGACGCTGCTCTCGATCCGCGCGGTCTGGGTGCGCAGCGAGCCGCGGATCTGCGGGCTTGCCAGCCGACCGGTCACGTCGGCGCCGATCGCGACGGGACCCGACAGGTCGAACAGCTCGACGCCCGTCAGTCGCCACAAGGTGTCGGCGGGACCCGAATACCGAATCTGCCCGAACAGCGGCGCATTCATCAGCCGCGTCATCAGGTCGCCCCCGCCAAGCGGCGACAGCAGCATCTGCGCGCGGCCGATCGTCTGCCCGCCGCTCGCCATGACCGCGCGGACGCCCGCCTTGCCAGCGTCGAGCGTGCCGGCGATGCCGACATCGATCGGGCGGGAGGACAGGACGAGGCCCGATCGGGTGAGCCCGCGTATCGTCATGTCGATCGTACCGGTCGGGGCCGCCCCGGTGCGATCGACGTAACGGAGGTTGCCCGTCGCGCTGCCGCCGAGGCCGAGGCCGGGATAGCCGATGTCGAGCACCGACAGCGGCATGCGGGTGAGACTTGCGTCGATCGCGGTCTCGACGCCTGAGAAACGCCCGCCGACCTGGGCTTCGCCGCCCGCGAACGTCAGTCGCGTCGGCTCCAGACGCCAGCCATCGCCATCGCGGATGATCACCGCAGGCGCCTGAAGGGCGATCGGCCGGCGGTCGACGGTTCCTTGTGCCTGAACGGTGTAGCGGTCCGTTGCGACGCCGATGACCGATTGAATCGCGAACGCGCGCCCGCGGCTGCCGGCGATCGAGGCGCGGATCTCCCCGACGCCGCCGACCAGCTTCGCGTTCGCCGCGAGCCGGGCGAGCGATAGCGATCCGCGGCGCAGGCCTTGCGCGGTCACCGTCGCCTCGATCGAGGTGCCGGCAGGGTCGAGCAGCACGGCCGCCTCGACATGCCCGCGGCGGATCCGCAGTCCG
The DNA here is from genome assembly GCA_016937575.1 of Roseomonas aeriglobus. Lineage (NCBI taxonomy): Bacteria > Pseudomonadati > Pseudomonadota > Alphaproteobacteria > Acetobacterales > Roseomonadaceae > Muricoccus > Muricoccus aeriglobus. Next base: position 2,481,525 of record JAFHKN010000002.1, read on the forward strand.
TTCAAATCGGCGGCCTGTGCGTCGAGCAGAATGTCGATCCGCTGGACGTCGCCCTGCGGCCGGAACGCGAGATTGCCGCTCAGCCCGCGCCCGGCGACGTCGAGCTTGCCGGCGAACCCACCGTCGACGACGTCGAGCACACCGGTCGATCGCGTGCCGGCCACGTCCAGCCGGGCGATCTGGATCCGCGCGTCGCTGCCCTGCGGTAGCAGGATCGCTCCTGCCGCCTGGAACGCGCCGAGCCGCGACCCGCCCGCAGCGGTGAAATCGAAGCCTTGCGCCGTGGGGTCGAGGTGGGCGCGCACGTCGCTCAGCCCCAATGCATCGGCAGGGCGGCGCAACAGCAGGTCGATCGTCGGCCGCTCGATCCGCCCGTCGAGGCGCAGCGTGAGCGGACCATAGCGCGCCTGGCTACCCGAACCTTCGAAGAAAAAGGTCCCGTCGCGGCGGCGATAGCCGTTGCCGCTCAGCTTCAGCCCCGGCGAGATCAGTTGGAGCCCGCGCAGATAGAGGATGCCGTCGTTGCCGCGTTCGAGTCCCGTCACGATCCGCGGCAGGCCATTCGTCAGACTGGCGAAGAAGGCATTGTCGAGACGCACCACCGTGGCTTGTCCGCGCCCGACGACGCGGGTGCCCTTGCCCCCCGGCCCGGGCACGACGGTCAGGCGCGACTCCACGTCGACCAGACCAATGCCGGGGATCAGGTAGCGCCTCAGCCCGCCACTCAGGCCGACCTCGTAGCGCCCGGTGCGCAGGTCCAGGAACAGAGTGATCCGGCCGTTGAGTTTGTCGGAGCGCAGGATCAGGCCGTCGCCGGTCAGCTCGCGGGCGGTGACGCGCAGCGGGCCGGTGACATGCAGGTTGCGCAGGATGCCGCCGGCAACGTCGCCGACTCCGGTCACGCGCGCTGCGGTCAGGTCGACCGGCACGATCACCGGCGGATCGGACAGGCGCAGCCGCCCGGCGGCGCGGACGACCTCGAACCCGGTGTCGTCGAACTGCACCTGGGCCGCGGTCAGACGGTAATCGACCCCGGCGGTCGCGAACGCGCCATCGACGATCGCGCGCAGCTGAATGTCCCGGCCGGTCATGTTGGGGAACAGTGCAGGCGGGCGAAGCAGGCGGCCCGCGATGCGGACGTTGCGGAAGCGGCTGGCGGCAAGATCGATCTCGCCCGTCGCGTCGAGGCTAAGCGCGGGCGAGCGGAGCGACAGGTTGCCGTCGAGCTGGCGCCGGGCGAGCGTGGCGGCACCGTTGACCAGAATACGCGGGCTGCTCAGCCGCTGGAGCTTGCCGCCGACCAGGCTTGCAGGCGCGATCATGCCGGTCAGCGCATAGCGGCCAGCGTCGTTGGCCAGCGCCAGATCGACGATCCGCGCCCGAGCGGCATCCATTCGCGCGTTACCGCGCCATTGCTGCCAGTCGCCGTCGCCATGGATTTCGGCGGCGAGCGGACGGGCGATGCCGGTCAGCTTCGCCAATACGCCCTGCGCCGTCCCGCGGGCGGAGACATCGACGTCGAAGCGATTGCGGTCGGGCTCGGCATCGAGGAACAGCCGCAACCGGTCGCTGCCCTGCACGACCGCATCGAGCTTGGCCATCGCGCGCCCGGAGCGGATCACGGCGTTGCCGCTGAGCGACCCCGTCCGCGCGACACCCGTCACCGCCGGCGCGATGTCGAGCCGGTCGATCCTGAGCTGCCCGATCGCAATGTCGATCTTCGGCAGGATCGGACCCTTCTTACCCGTCTTCAACGTCCGCGGCAGCTTGTGGAGGGTGGCCTGCGGTATCGCCAGCGTGCGGATATCGAGCCTTTCGGCAACCAACGCGAACGGTCGCCAGTCGAGCTCGGCGCGCGGCACTTGCAACACCAGGCCATCGGGGTCGCGCAGGCGGACGTCGATCAGCCGCGCCTTGCCGTACAGCGACCCTTCGATCCGGCCGACCGAATAGCGCAGGCCGTTCGACGGCCGTTGCGCCGCGATCCGGTCGGCGACGAAGCGGTGCCCCATCTGCGTGTCGAGCAGCGCAGCGGCGGCCAGCAGCACCGCGACGACCAGCAGCGCCGCGACCAGGAACCGCCCGATCCACAACCGATGCGCCGGGCGTGGCGGGGGCGAATAGTCCTCGGGCGCCCCGTTCCCGCTCAAGACGTCGTCGCTCAAAAGGCTTGTCCCAGAGAAACATAGACCCCGATCTTGGGATCGCCCGGCTGCGGGTTGAGCGGCGTGCCGACGTCGATGCGGATCGGCCCGAAGTTGGAATAATAGCGTACGCCCAGGCCCGCACCGTAACGGAAGCCCGAGAATTTCGGCAGTGGCGTCGTATAGATGTTGCCCGCGTCGAAGAAGGGTACGACGCCGAAATTGCCGAACGCCTTCACCCGCGCTTCGATCGAGAATTCGGTGATACTGCGCCCGCCGATCGGCGCGTTGTTCGGGTCGCGCGGTCCGATCGACTGGAAGCCATAGCCGCGGACCGACGCCCCGCCGCCCGCGTAGAAGCGCCGCGACGGTGCGATGGCGTCGCGGGGTGCACCGGCGATGGTCCCCAGACGAATGCGGCTCGCCAACACCACGCTGTCGGTGACGGGCCGATACACGCTGCCGTCGAACTGGATTCGCGAATAACCGAACGCGCTGCCGACCAGCGACAGTTCGGGGCTGAACCGTCCGCTCAGGCGGAACCCGCGGGTCGGGTTGAGCAGGTCGTCGGAACCGTCATAGGTCAGGCTCGTCGGCAGGGCGCCGATGAAATAGGTCTGGCGCCGCGGCTGGCCGGTATCGGCGATCACGTCGCGCTCGTCGGTCGCGACCAGTTCCGCCCCCAGCGACCACGTCCAGGTCTTCTGAAAGAAGATGTTGGTCTGGCGTTCGAGCGAGGCCGCGAGTTGCAGCGTATCGGCCTCATAGGCGTCGCGCTCGGTATGCGCGGCGCTCAGTTGCGCGGTCAGCACGCGGTCGCGACCATGGAAGTTGTTGCGCCGGAAGACGAGGCTGCCGAGCTGTTCGCGCGTGCCGAGCACGCCGCGGACGGTCAGTGCGCCTTCGGGCGGGAACAGATTGCGGTGCGTCCAGCTGAGTTCGGCACGCGCGCCTTCGCCGGTGCCGTAGCCGAGCTCGCCCGCAATGGTGCGCGGCGGGGCGGGTTCCAGCGCGACTGCGATGTCGACCGTGCCGGGCGTCTGCCCCTCGACCGTATCGACCCTTGCGGAGGAGACCAGCCCGGTCTGGATCAGCGCGCGGCGCAGGTCGATCAGCGCGCTTTCGGTGAACGCCTGGCCGGGCTTGAACCGGGCGATGTCCTGGACGTGCTCGGGACCGAAGATGCGCGTGTCGGTCATCGTCACCCGGCCGAAGCGGCGCTCGGTGCCGGGCGCGACCGCCAGGTCGAGCGTCGCGGTGCGCGCCGCGCGATCGACGACGATTTCGGGCTCGCCGACGGTGCCGAACGCGAAGCCCTCCTCGCCGACGGCCGTGCGCAGCCGGTCGGTCGCCGCCGCGATCGCGTCGCTGTTGACCGGCGCCCGCGGCTCGAGGCCGAAGGCGGCGCGCAGGTCGTCGGCCTTGGGCCCCGCCTGGTCTACGCCGGCCAGGGTCACGCCGCCGAAACGATACAGCGGGCCGGCATCGACATCGAGCGTCACCGCCACCGCGCCGCCGTTTGGCTCGACCCGCGTCGCGATGCGGGCGTCGTAATAGCCCTCCGCCTTCAACAGCGTCTCCAGCAGGCCGGCGTCCTCGCGTGCGCGGCGGTCGATCTGCGCGGCGTTGGCCGGGTCGCCGCGGTTGGCGCGTAGGGCAGAGGCGGCGTCGAACCGTTGCCGTAGCAGCGGGCTGGCGATGTCGTCGATGCCGGTGACGGTGTAGCTATAGCGCGTTTCCGCGGCGAGATCGGCGCGCGCATCGGACGCCGCATCGGTATCGGCCGGCGCCTTCGACAGATCGGGCCAGTCGACGCCGATGCCGGGAATGTCGGTCATCGGCGACATCGGGTCGAGTGTGTCCTGGCCGCCCGGCACGGCAGGCGCAGGCGGTTGCGGCGCGGGCGGCACGCTCTGGGCAAGGGCGGGAAACGGCAGGAGCACCAGGCAACAGGCCAGCGCACGATGCCGGCGGACGGGCCCGGTCATGGCCCTTCTCTAGCCCGCGGCAGCGACGGGCGACAATATTTTAGTGGACGGTGCCGACCACGTCTCCACTCGCCAGCAGCACGATCAGCCGCTCGATCTGCCGCCAGTGGCAGAATTGCGCGGCATTGCCCTGGTCGCGGCTGCGCTCGGCACGGATCGCGGCTTCGAAACAGGCGTCGTCGCCATGTTTGTCGAGCAGTGCGGTCGCATCGGCAACGGCCTGGGGACCTGCCAGATACGGCAGGGGCGTCTCGAGGATTTCGTCGAAGAACATCGCCGATGACCTATCAAGCCGCGTGCCAGAACCGGCGGTTCGACGCAGGTCTGCGGGCGACGAGGGTTAACGTGCAGCGTGCCGCCCCCCGCCCCGCGTCCCGCCGATCCCGCAACGGGACGGTGGCGTCCGGATGCGGGACATGGCAAAGGCGCCTGACGATGGCCGAGCTTCCCCCTGACCGTAACCCGATCGGCGCCGGTGCGCCGTTCATCCTGCTGCTGATCGCGGGCGTCGTCATCGGTTTGGTGACGGGCCAGGTGACGCTGGGATTCCTGGGCGGCGCCGCGGCGGGGATATTGGTCGGCGTGCTGCTGTACCTGAACGACCGGCGGCGGGGCTGAAGCGCCACGGCGCATCGGTTTGCGCGCGACTGTTGCGAATGTTTTCCGCCGCCACTGTTTCGACGTGCCGCGGCCTCCGCCGGGGCACCGGCATGAGACCAAGGACCAGCTGAGCGAATACGGCGGCTCATAGACGCCGCACGAGCTCCACGACGCGGCCGAGCACCTCGACGTCCGCCAGCGGCACGCTGCGTTCCGCGGCATTGTCGCTCAGAATCCGCCACCGGTCGTCGTCGCGGACCAGGCGCTTGACCAGCAGCTCGTCGCCGCAGCGTAGCACCCAGATCGCCGCCTTCTTTCCCGGCGTGCGCTGGCCGCGGTCGACCAGGATGCGGTCGCCATCGATCAGTGTCGGCTGCATCGAATCGCCGCGCACGTCGAGGATCGCGGCGTCGGTCGCGCGGATACCGAGCCGGGCAAGATCCTCCGCCGCATAGCCCGCGCTCGCCACCGTCGCTTCGCTGGTAACCAGCCGGCCCGGCCCGGCCGATACCGACACCGCCAGCCGCGGCACGCGAATGATCACGGACGGAGTCGCGCCGCCCAGTACCGCATCGTCCACGCCGAAGAAGCCGGCGATCAGCCCCCGCTCCCGCTCCGGCAACAGCTTGGGCGTACCCCGGCGCATATATTGCTGCATCCACGCCGGGTTACGCCCGACGACGCGCGACAGGGTCGACAGGCTGACACCGTCACGGGCGATCAGGCCGTCCAGCACGGCGCGTTGGTCGATTGGGTCCATAGCGGCACAATATGCGTAGGAAATATCCTAGACAAGTTGGAAATTCCCGAGAACATTAGTGGAACATTTGGTCTGCGAGTCTCGGGAGGGTTCACGATGTTGGTCAGCAAGGTGCGAGGGTATCTCAAGCGGACGGGTATGCCGCGAACGCAATTCGGGCGCTGCACGATCAACGACCCCCGGCTGGTCGACGATCTGATCGCCGGCCGCCAGCCGCGCCCGCACACGAAGGCGAAGATCGAAGCCTTCATCGAATCGCATCCGGAGGGCGTGCAGTGAGCGGCCGGGCGACCGCCGCGACGCGGCTGGAGCGGACGCTGGTCAGGCACGCGGCGGCAGGCGGCGTCGGGTTGACGATTGACGGGATGACGTCGACGCGCTGGGCGAGCGCGACCTTCGTCGGCGCGCGGCATCGGCTGGAGCTGACGGTGGCAGGGGCGACCGCACGGACGTGGCTGGACGATCTGTTGGAGGCCGATCTACCGATCCCCGGTCATCTGGTCGCGGACGTGGCGATGGTTCACCAGCGCCATGGTCCGGCGGGATCGACCGCGATCGTGGAAATGCTGACCGTCGAGGACGGGGGGTGAGGCCGTCGGCCCTAGGGGAACGGCGAAAGCGACCCCGGACAGGCCGAAGTTCCGGTAGGCGACGGGCTGCGACCCCGAAGGCTCCGGCCTGCGCCGAAACGCGATCGCAAGGATCTAGCGCGTGGCGAGCCGGCGAAGTTCGTCGAGCGTGCCGGCGACCGACGGCTTGGCGGCGTCGCCCTGGCGCCGCGCCGCAACGCCGCGTTCGAGCCGGTCGAGCAGCGCGTGAATCGTCGCATCGGTCCGCGGCGCGGCGATCGGGGCCGAATCGGCCTGGACCGCCGGGCGCGGCAGTTCGAACGCCTCGATCCGCTCGCCCGGTTCGAGGTCGGGCTTGATCGGCCGCGGCTGGAGCGGCGCGACGACAGGCTGGGGTTCGGCCGGCACCGGCGGAATCGCGGTAGGATCGAAGGCCGCGAGCGGAGCGTCCAGATCCTTGGGTAGCGCGCGCTCGACCGGCGGCGGAGCCGGCTGCGGCGCGACCGGCGCATCGTGGAACCAGGCGCCGAGTTCCTGCGCGGCGTTGAGCGGGGCGCGGGCCGGGGCGTCGGGATGCGCATCGGCCCGACGCAGGATCGGGGCGGGCGCGGCCGACTCGACGGTCGATACCGGCTTTGCCCGGGCGGCGCGCGGCCTCAGCGTGACCACGCCCTCCCCGCCGAAGGCCAGGAAGGCCGCGAGCCAGACGATGGCGCCGGCCGCACCGCCGGTGATCATCGCCAGCGCAACGCGCGCGGTATAGCCGAGCGGCGGTTCGGCCGCAGGCAGGATCGCCGGAATGCCGCTGTTCAGGACCAGCGCCTCGAGAGTCGCCGAGGGCAGGACCAGACAGATCGTCGCCGCGCACGTCGCCGCCGCGACGCCCAGCGACGGGGTCAGCGACAGCGTTACTGGCCGGTGAATCGGTAACGTAACCATGGGGTTGTCCTTACATCCTGGCTCGTCACCTTTTGGTAAACGGGGTCGTAGCGCGCAACATTGGTCGCCCAGTCGCGCTCCGCCTCGACGAAGGCGCGGCCGGCGGCGCGGCGCGCGTCCCAGCTCGACCGATCGGCGAAGACGCCGGCAACGGCGGCGGCCAGCGCCGCCGGATCGTCGGGCGCGAACAGGGTGCCGGTGATGCCGTCGCGGATCAGCTCGCGGTGCCCGCCGACGTCGGAAGCGGCGACCAACCGACGCTGCGCCATCGCCTCCAGCGGCTTCAGCGGCGTAACGAGATCGGTCAGGCGCATGTGGCGGCGCGGATAGACCAGCAGGTCGATGACGCCGTAATAGCGCACCACCTCGCTATGGGCGACGCGACCGACGAAGCGGATCGCGTCCGCCGCGCTCGACGCTGCAGCCTGCGCGCGCAACGCGCCTTCCATCGGACCGCCGCCGACCAGGACCAGTTTCAGCTTCGGTCGCCGCGCGACCAGATCGGGCATCGCAGCGATCAGATGATCGAGCCCTTCATAATCGTAGAAGCTCCCGACGAAGCCGATCGTCTCGCCCGACAGGCCCAGGTCCGCCGCCAGCGCGTCGTCGCGCGCGGGCGGTTCGCCGAACAGGGTCAGGTCGACGCCGTTGGGCGACACCATGATCTTGTCACCGTCGATTCCGCGCGCAATCAGGTCGCCGCGCAGCCCTTCGCAAATGACCGCGACCGCATCCGCCCGACGGACGGCGAACGTCTCCAGCGCGCGGGTCGCACGATATTTCGCCGAACCCTCGCGCCCCGTTCCATTGCCGACCGCCGCATCCTCCCAGAAGGCGCGAATCTCATAGACGATAGGAATGGCGCGCCGCGCCGACACGGCAAGGCCCGCCAGCGCATCGAGCACCGGCGAATGTGCGTGGAGCACGTCGGGGCGGAACTCGTCGACAACCTGACCGATGCGCCTGGCAAAGGCGGCGATCTCGGCGATCTCCCCCAGCGGCGCCGGCCAGCGGGGCGTGTAGGACGTGCGATAGAAATCGATTCCCTCGATCGTTTCGCGCGGCACGCGCGCATCACCGTGGCGCGGGCCGGTCACCGCGGCGACGACATGCCCGCGACGCATCTGCGCCGACAGGATCGCACGGGTGCGAAAAGTGTAGCCGCTGTGGAGCGGCAGACCGTGATCGAGCAGGTGAAGGATGCGCATCTCAGCGCGGGTCCTGCCATGCGGGTGTTTAACGTCGCGCTAACCCGACCGGGGTAATCACGATCCGTTCGTCCTGAGCCTGTCGGCGGACCGTTCTTCTTGACCGCGCGTCTCGCCGAAGAAGAGCGATGCTTCGACAGGCTCAGCACGAACGGTATTCCTTCGCAGGCCGGGCAACGCATGATCGACAATTTCTCGCTCGGCCTGACGCATGGCCTGATGGCACTGGCGGTCTGGTATCTGCTCCGCCGCCCCGACCTCGATCGCGAGGGCACCGCAGGCGACGACACCCGCGCGCCCAAGCGATCGAAATGGGGGCGCCGCGATGCGTGACCTCGTCTTCGTCGCCTTCCTGGGCGCCTTCTTCGCGGCGGGCTTTCGGCGGCCGTTCATTTTCGTGCTGGCCTATGTCTACATCGACATCGTCTCGCCGCAGCGGCTGACCTATTATCTGCTGAACGCCGTGCCGATCTCGGCGATGGCGGTCGCTCTGGCGATCGGGGCCTGGCTGGCGGTCGACGACAAATCCGACACGCGGCTCGCCCCGCGCCAGGGGCTGCTTGCGATCCTGCTGCTCTACTGCTGGTACACGACCATTCACGCCGATTTCCCGGTCGACGCTCTGTCGAAATGGGAATGGGTTTGGAAAGCGCTGGCCTTTGCAATCTTTCTGCCGCTGACGCTGCGCACCAAACTCAGGATCGAGGCGCTGCTGCTGTTCATGATCCTGTCGGCAGCGTCGATCATCATCGTCGGCGGGATCAAGACCTTGGGCTCGGGCGGCGGGTACGGCCAGCTCAACCTGATGGTCGACAACAACTCCGGGCTTTACGAGGGCTCGACCATCTCGATGGTCGCGATTGCGATCATCCCCATCATCCTGTGGTTCACGAAGTTCGGGACCATTTTCATCCCCGACTGGCGGGTGAAGGCGTTCAGCTTCGCGCTGATCTTCGCCTGCCTGCTGATCCCCATCGGCACGTCGACCCGGACCGGCCTGCTGTGCATCGGCCTGCTCGCGGTGCTGCTGCTGCGCGATACCAAGCGGCGCATCCTCTACCTCAGCCTGATGGCCGCGGCCACCCTGGCGGCGGTGCCGTTCCTGCCGTCGTCGTTCACCGAACGCATGGGGACGATCAAGACCTACCAGGCCGATGCCTCGGCCTCGACCCGCCTCGCGGTGTGGCAGTGGACGATGGACTATGTGAAGACCCACCCGATGGGCGGCGGGTTCGAGGCGTATCGCCAGAACAAGATCCGCTATGACAAGGTGAAGGTCGAAGGCGCGCCCGCCAACGCCACCGTCGACACGCAGCTGGAGGTCGATTCGGGCCGCGCCTATCATAGCGCCTATTTCGAGATGCTGGGCGAACAGGGCTATTTCGGGCTCGGCCTGTGGCTGCTCATCCAGGTGATCGGCCTGCTCCGGATGGAAGTGCTGCGTCGCCGGTACGCGAGGGAGACGGGCGAGCTCGCCTGGGTCGCGCCGCTGGCGGCCGCGTTGCAGAACGCACATTTCGTCTATCTGCTCGGCGCAGCCTTTATCGCCATTGCCTTCCAGCCCTTCGTCTACATGCTGATCGGCGCGCAGATCGGGCTCGACACCTATGTCGCGCGCAAGCGCAGCGAGACGGCGTGGGTCGGCTTCGGCAAGCGCCGCACGGTGACGGCACCGGCATGACCGAGCTGCGTGCGCTGACCAGCGTCCGCGGAATCGCCGCGTGGCTGGTCGTGCTGTACCATATCCGCGCGTCGATCGCGGGGCTGCCCGCGCAGGTCGTCCACGCCCTGTCCTACGGCTATCTTGCGGTCGATTTCTTCTTTCTGCTGTCGGGCTTCGTGATCTGGCTGGCCTGGGGCGCGCGGCTTCGCGAGGGCGGGCCCGGCACGGCGGCCGAGTTCCTGCGGCGGCGCATCGCGCGAATCTGGCCGCTCCACGCGGTCGTGCTGACCGGCACCGTGCTGATGGCGGTCGCGCTCGCTGCAACGGGGCGTACGAACCCTGAGCAATATCCCTTCGCCGATCTGCCGCTCCATTATCTGCTCGTCCAGAATTGGGGGCTCGCCGATCTCGCCTGGAACGACCCGGCGTGGTCGATCAGCTGCGAATTGTTCGCCTATCTGCTGTTCGTCGCTGTTGCCGGCGCGATCGACCTGCGGCGGCTTTCGACGCCGGCGCTGATCGCAGCGGCGGTCGGACTATTGGTCGTGCTGCATGGCGTGTTCCGGGTGCGCGGCCTCGCCCATCTGGGTGATCTCATTCCGCAGATGGGGATCATCCGCTGCGTACTGCAATTCGCCTGCGGTGCGACGATCGCGGCACTATGGCTGCGGTGGCGGGACCGGTCGCGGGTGCCGGCCGTAAGCGCGGCCTGTATCGCGGTGGCCGCCGCCGTGCTGACGTTGAGCGGATGGGTGCCCGAGACGCTGGGCGTGCCGCTCGCCTTCGCCGCGCTGCTGCTGATGCTCGCACTCACCGCCGGGATACCCGGAAACCCGGTGGAGGGGCGCATGCTCCACTACCTCGGCGAGATCAGTTTCGCGACCTATCTGGCGCATTATCCGCTGTGGACCGCGTTCAAGCTGGTCTTCGTGCGCGATGCCGACGCCGTGCCCCCCCGCCTGATCGCGCTCTACCTCGCCATGGTGCTGGTGGCGTCGGTCATCCTCTATCATGGCGTCGAGCGCCCGGCGCAGCGTGCGATCAATGGGTGGCGCCGCCGCGAAACCGCGACCGCCTGAGTCAGCCCGCCGCCGGCTTCGATCGCGCCGCGACCATCGACCCCGCGACGATCGCAACGGCACCGGCGATGGTCCAGGGCGACAGCGTCTCGCCAAACACCAGCCAGCCGAGCGCCGCAGCCCAGACGAACGACGTATATTCGGTCGGCGCCAGGTAACTTGCCGGCCCGTGGCGATAGGCCCAGCCCAGCAGCAGCAGCGACGTGACGGCCAGCACCGCGGCGCCGGCGATGACCGGCCAGTGTTCGGGCCCCGGCACGCTCGCGAACCACGGCGCGGCGGGCGCCAGGCAGGCGCCGACGATGACGCTCTGCCAGAAGGCGACTTCCACCGGTTCCGCCACCTGCGCCTGGGCGCGCATCAGGACGATGTTGAACGCATAGCAGACCGCGCTGGCCAACACCGCGATCGTGCCGTCGATCGCGTCGGCACCCAGATCGGCGCGCGCTTGCCCGGTCAGGATCAGTCCGACGCCGACCGCGGCACAGGCGCAGGCGATGATCGATCCGCGCGGCACCCGTTCCTTCAGGATCGCGGCGGCGAGGAACAGCGACAGGATCGGGGCGATGAATGCGAGCGCGATCGCCTGCGCCATCGGCACGCGCGCCAGCCCCCAGAAAAAGGCCAGCGCCATCACCGTAGACACCAGCCCGCGGACGATATGCAGCCGCATCGCCGGCCGCGACGGCCACGGGCTGCGCACCGTTGCATAGAGCGCCCCCGACACCAGGATACCGGCGAGCGAACGCCACAGTATCGTCGTATAGACGCCCAGCGCGATGACCAGGCCTTTCATGACCGCGTCCATGCCGGAAAACACGAGGATGCCGAGTGCCGCTGCGGCGAAGGCGAGCGGCAGTGGCACAGGCCTGCTATTGGTCGTCATCGCCCCTCCCCGGCCGGTTCGCGGGCGGCTATAGCAGCGTGATGTCTGCGCACCAGCCGACCATCGGCAACCGCCTTGCCCCGCCTCGCTTCCTCGCCTTTTGTGGCATCGCGCTCGTCGCCGTGCCGCTGGCGATTGCGCGCTCCGACTGGTCGACGGGCACGATGGTCGGCTTCGACATCGCCGCAGCGGTCTTCCTCGTCTCGATCGTGCCCTTGCTGCGACGGGCCGACAGTGCCGCGATCCGCGCATCGGCGGCGCGTAACGACGCCAACCGGGCGATGCTGCTGGCGCTTACCGCCGCGACCTCGCTTGCGATCCTGGCAGCGGTGACCGGCGAATTGATCGCAAAGGGCGCAGTGCCAGCACCGAAGATCGCGCTGGTGCTGACGACGCTGGCGCTGTCCTGGCTGTTCGCCAACACCGTCTATGCGCTGCACTATGCCCACATGTTCTACCGCCGCGACGAGGAGCAGGGCGGGGACGAGGGCGGGCTGGACTTTCCGGGCTGCGACGAGCCCGACTATTCGGACTTCCTCTATTTCGCCTTCACGCTCGGCATGACGTTCCAGACCAGCGACGTCAGCATCACCGATCGCAGCCTGCGCCGGACGGTGACGGTCCACAGCCTGGCGGCGTTTGTCTTCAACCTCGGGATCGTGGCGTTCACGATCAACGTGCTGGGGGGTGGCTGACCCTCCGAATATCGACTATATTCCGAGGTAGTACCGGAGACTATAGATGGCGACTTCGCTGAAGATCGACGACGTGACCAAGGACCGGATCCGCCGTTTGGCCGATGCCCGCGAACGCACGCCACATTGGATTATGCGCGAAGCGATACGCGAGTATCTCGAGCGCGAAGAGGCACGGGAAAGCTTCGTCGCCGACGCGGTGCTTGCTTGGGAGGGCTATCGTGAAACCGGGCGGCATCTGTCGGGTGACGACGCGTTCGCCTGGCTTGCGACCTGGGGCACCCCGGGCGAGCGGCCGGCGCCAAAGTGCCGCGACTGATCCTGACCGAACGCGCCGTTGCGGATGTCGAGCGGTGCCGCCTGTTTCTGTCCGCCCGAGACGAAGCCGCTTCGGCGCGGGCAGCAGCATCGATAGCGGCAGCGCTTCGCAAACTGACGGAAGCGCCGGTCATCGGCCGCCCGCTGCGCACCCACCCGCCTTTTCGCGAACTCGTCATTCCCTTCGGCACGACCGGATATGTCGCGCTCTATGTACACGATGTCGCTGATGACGCGGTCGTCAGCCTCGCGCTCCGCCATCAGCGCGAAGCAGGCTATTGAGGGGGTTGGGAGCCAATGCCCACCTTGGCGAGTCGAAAACCGCGACTTTGAATCCCGTACACAGCGCCACCGACGCAGCGGTAGGTGAGTGTTTCATAGCCCACGATTTCGATGACATACCGCTTTGCATCGTACCGCGACAGCACGGCCGAAACCGCCGTATCGTCGCGTTGATCGACGCGGTCCTTGCCGATCGTCATCATGCACGTATCGCCAGCCTGATGCAGCTTGATGCGCAGAACGGATGGTCCGGCCTCTGCGAACGCGAGCAGGGCCGCCCAGGCGATCATGCCGCCTGCGCCGGCGCTCCGCTCGCTTCCATCTCCGCGGCCTTCGCCTCGACCAGCTTGACGATGTGGTCGAGCATGTCGGCATCCTCGACCGTATGATCGGTCACGCCCGACAGATAGACCATGTGCTTGCCGTTGCCGCCGCCGGTGAGTCCAATGTCGGTTTCGCGCGCTTCGCCGGGGCCGTTGACGACGCAGCCGAGGACCGACAGCGACAGCGGCGTGCGGATGTGCTGCAGGCGGTCTTCCAGTGCCTGGACGGTGCGGATCACGTCGAAGCCCTGCCGTGCGCACGACGGACACGACACGACGCGGACGCCGCGGTTGCGGATACCCAAAGCCTTCAGGATTTCGAAGCCGACGCGCACCTCTTCCTCCGGCTCGGCCGACAGCGACACGCGGATGGTGTCGCCGATGCCGAACCACAACAGGCTGCCGATGCCGATTGCCGACTTGACCGTACCTCCGACGAATCCGCCGGCTTCGGTGATTCCCAGGTGCAGCGGGCAATCGACCGCTTCGGCGAGCTGCTGGTAGGCGGCGACCGCCAGGAAGATGTCGCTCGCTTTCACCGCCACCTTGAATTCGTGGAAATCATGGTCCTGCAGCAGCTTGATATGGTCGAGCGCGCTTTCGACCAGCGCTTCCGGACAAGGCTCGCCATATTTCTCGAGCAGGTCCTTCTCGAGGCTGCCGGCATTCACGCCGATGCGGATCGCGCAGCCATTGGCCTTGGCGGCGTTGACGACTTCCTTCACCCGCTCGGACGACCCGATGTTGCCCGGGTTGATCCGCAGGCAGGCCGCGCCCGCGTCGGCAGCCTCCAGCGCGCGCTTGTAGTGGAAGTGGATGTCGGCGACGATCGGCACGCGCGAGGCGCGGACGATGCCCTTGAGCGCCGCGGTGCTTTCGACGTCGGGGCAGCTGACGCGGATGATGTCGACGCCGGCATCCTCGCAACGGCGGATCTGGTCGATCGTCGCCACCGCGTCGCTGGTCGGGGTGTTGGTCATCGTCTGCACGGTAACCGGCGCATCGCCACCGACGGGGACGTTGCCGACCATGATCTGGCGGCTGGGGCGGCGCACGATATCGCGCCAGGGACGAACGGACATGGGATTGGATTCCTGTGGGGCTCGCGGGCCATATAGCGTCCCGGCGAAACGAGCGTAAGCCTCTCCCACTTTTGGTGGTGTCCGGGTGGCCCGCCCGGTCCAAACCCGCTACCGGCCGGGAATGGCACGACATTACGGCATGGACTGGTTGCGGATCGGGGCGTTCGCGCTGTTGATCCTCTACCACATCGCCATGGTGTTCGTACCGTGGCCCTATCATGTGAAGGCGGTACGGACGGTCGATTGGGTAACGGTGCCGATGGCGCTGACCAGCCCCTGGCGCCTGACCCTGCTGTTTCTCGTCTCGGGCTATGCCAGTCGCGCGATCGTTACCCGGTCGCCCGGACTGTGGCGCTTCGTCCGCTCCCGCACCAGCCGCCTGCTGCTGCCGCTGGCGTTCGGCATCGCCATCATCGTGCCGCCCCAGGCCTGGGTCGAACTCGTCACCCAGCATGGCTATACCCGCGGCTATCTGCATTTCTGGGCGAGCGAGTTCTTCGATTTCGATACGCTCGCCGGGACCATCCTGCCGACCTGGAACCATCTGTGGTTCGTCGGTTACCTGTGGATCTACACGCTCGCGCTCGCGCTGCTGCTCGCCCTGCCACGACCGCGGGCCTTGCAGGTCGGGTTCGACCGGCTGTTCGGCGGGGTCAGCGTCCTGTGGCTGCCGATCCTCTACCTGCTGCTGGCCCAGGTGTTCGTGTTCACGCGCTGGACCGATACGCACGACGTGCTGCACGACGGCATTGCGCACCTGGGCTTCTTCCCGGCGTTCGTCTTCGGCTTCCTGCTCGCCGCTGCGCCCAACACGATGGCGGCGCTGGTACGATGGCGCTGGGTGTCGCTCGCGCTTGCCGCTGCCAGCTTCGCGATCGTCGGCGGAGTCGCGCTGGTCTGGCCCGGTGTCAGTTCGCCGCCGCAATGGATCGCCGACCAGACGCTATGGGCGCGGCAGGTCCAGTGCTGGGCGACGATCGCCGCCCTGATCGGTATCGCCGAGGCCCATTTGAACCGCGATCACCCCGCCCGCGCACTGCTGGCGGAGGCGGTGTTTCCCTTCTACCTCGTCCACCAGACGATCATCGTCGTCGTCGGCTATTGGCTGCGGTCGACGAACCTGCCGCTGTGGTCGCAGTTCCTGGTCCTGCTGGTGACAACCTGCGCCGGCTGCTGGGCCTTCTACCGCATCGGCCGCGACGTGCGGCTGTTGCGTCCGCTGATCGGCCTCAGGCCCCGCCCCGCCGCCGCCGCCCGGCACACCCCGCACCCGTCCTTCTGACCTCGGAGCCCCGCGAATGACCGCCTCCTCCCCTGCGCCTGCCGCCACCGGCTGGGCGATCGCCGTTCACGGCGGCGCCGGCATCATCCCGCGTGGGCAGCTGACCCCGGAGCAGGACGCCGCGGCCCGTGCCGGGCTGAACGCGGCGCTCGATGCGGGGCAGGCGATCCTGGCGGCGGGCGGCAGCGCGCTCGACGCGGTCGAGGCCGCGGTGCGCGTTCTGGAGGACGATCCCGCCTTCAACGCCGGTCGCGGCGCGGTCTTTACCTATGAGGGCACGCAGGAGCTCGACGCCGCGATCATGGACGGCCGCACGCGTGCCGCCGGGGCCGTGGCCGGAGTCACCGCGACGAAAAACCCCGTCCGCCTCGCCCGCGCGGTGATGGACCATAGCCCCCACGTCCTGCTGGCCGGCAGCGGCGCCGACGCGTTCAGCCGCGACCAGGGGCTGGAGCAGGTCGGGCCCGACTGGTTCGCCATCCCCGAGCGACGCGACCAGCTCGAACGGATGAAGGCGAGCTCCGCGACCGGCTTCGACGTCGACATGAAATACGGCACGGTCGGGGCGGTCGCGTGCGATGCCGAGGGGCATGTCGCCGCGGCGACCTCGACCGGCGGGGTGACCGGCAAGCGCTGGGGACGCATCGGCGACTCACCCCTGATCGGGGCCGGAACCTTCGCCGACGATCGCGCGGGCGCCGTCAGCGCGACCGGATCGGGCGAGTTCTTCATTCGCGCGGGCGTCGCGCACGAAATCTGCGCCCGCGTGCGATTCCTCGGCGAAACCCTGCAAGCCGCCGGCGACGTGGTCATGGCCGAAACCCGCGCGCTGGGCGGCACCGGCGGAATCATCCTGACCGGCCCGACCGGCGAGATCGCATGGAGCATGACGACGTCGGGCATGTACCGCGGCAAGGCGTCGGCGCGCGGAGACAGGGTCGTGGCGATCTACGGCGACGAGGCGTGAACCGCTCCATCCCGAAACGGGCTGCACGGCGCTGATCCGGCCCCAATGTCATCGACGACGACGCCTGCGCCGCCAGAGCAGGCCTGGCTGGAGCGCTTTGTTCGCGGCCCCACCCCTTCGCATTTTTACGTAATTTCGCGTTAATCCCGTTTGAACGGAAATCTGTCAAAAAGGAGTCGCAAGCGACTAGATTATTGAGATAAATTATGGCCTGGAGCCGCCGAAAGCCTAACGATCCGACGCAGCGCGGCATTCTGATGCGGTTGCTTCGCGACGTCCGAGGCAACACCCTGGCCATCATGACCGCGACGCTGATCCCGCTTGCCGGTCTGGTCGGTGGCGGCATCGACCTCAGCCGGATGTATATTCTGAAGACCCGCCTGCAGCATGCGTGCGATGCGGGCTCGCTGGCCGGTCGCAAGTCGATGGGCGGCGGCAACTGGTCGTTCAACAATTACTATGCCCGCACCCAGGCCGAGAAATTCTTCGACGCCAATTTCCAAAGCGGGTCGTTCGCCTCGACGGGCCTGATCCGCACCTTCACCGAAGAGGCCGGCAAGGTGACCGGCACCGCGCAGGCGACGATCCCGATGACGTTGATGCGGATCTTCGGCAAGACCAGCGAAGACATCGCGGTCAGCTGCGACGCCGAAATGCGGCTGCCCAACACCGACGTCATGTTCGTGCTCGATACCACCGGGTCGATGAACGACCCGCAGCCCGGCGACATCGTCAACAAGATGTCGGCGCTGAAGACCGCGGTGAAGTGCTTTTACGAAATCGTGGCGAAGATCGACAGCAACGCGACCTGCACCACCGGCGTGCCGTCGGGGGGGACCAGCGATCAGGTCCAGATCCGCTTCGGCTTCGTCCCCTATGCGACCAACGTCAACGTCGGGCGGCTGTTGCCGACCAATTGGTTCGTCGACAGCTGGACCTATCAGACGCGCGAGGCGCAATTCACCAATCAGACGACCACGTCGTCGACCACGCCGTCGGTGACGGGCACGACCTTCGTCAATCCCGACCCCCAGGGCTATTTCGACTATCAGGGCGTCGGCTTTATCTCGTCATCGAGCTGTACGAATTACGCCGTTCCGCCCCAGACGGCGTTCGAGGCGATCGGCGTGGAAGGTCCGCAGGTCGAACGGACGACCACCGGCGGAAATCCGGAAACCATAACCTGGGCCACCTATCAGTACGGCCGCGTCTACGTCTTCAAGACGCGGCGCACCCAGGGCGGATATTGCTGGATCCAGCGCCAGGAAATCCGCGGCGACCTGCGGCGTCAATATTCGCAGACCCGGTCATCGACGACGGCGACCGTCTTCAGCGGTTGGCGCTACGCCGCGCTGCCCGTCACCGTCAGCCTGCTGAAGAACGGGACCGACTGGCGCGACAGCTTCCAATGGCCGATCGGCGCAAATGGCACCGCCGCCACGATCAGCTGGAAAGGCTGTATCGAGGAACGCGATACGGTGCGTCAGACCAGCTACGATCCGATCCCGTCGGGGGCAAAGGATCTCGACATCGACCTGATCCCCAGCAGCGACGCCACCCGGTGGAAGCCGGCGCTGCCCGACCTGCTCTATGCCCGCGGATCCTTCCTCGGGTACGACGACCCGAGCTTCATTTTCGGGCCGGTCAATCGGTCGGCGACCGACAGCAGCTATTCGCGGCCGTATTCCGCCTTCTGCCCGCAGGCGGCGCGCAAGATGCAATCCTACGGCGCCGGCAGCGACTTCGACAGCTATGTCGATTCGCTCTTCCCCGAAGGCAACACCTATCATGACATCGGCCTGCTGTGGGGTGCGCGGCTGATGTCGCCGACCGGCATCTTCGGCAGCGAAAATGCCAAGACCGCGCGGGGCGGCGACATCGAACGGCACATGATCTTCATGACCGACGGCGACGCCTGCGCGCAATCCTACGACTATACCGCGTACGGCTATAACTGGTGGGATCGACGCCAGACCTCGGCCAGCAGCGCTCCTACCGGCGGCTGCACGTTCAACGCCTTCACGCTGGTCGAACAGGTCAACAAGCGGACCGAGGCGCTGTGCAGCGCGATCAAGAACAAGAACATCACCTTGTGGGTCGTCGCGTTCGGCACGCTGGCACCGGAGACGATCACCCGCCTGACCACATGCGCATCGTCGGGCAAATATTTCACCGCGGCCAACTCGGCCGAATTGCAGCAGACGTTCAAGACGATCGCCGAACAGATATCACAGCTCAGACTGTCCCGGTGAGGCACGTCGACCAGGTGGGGTGAAACGCCACGAGCAGACGAGGCGGCCGTCGGAAGCGCCCCTGATCGCCCGGTCAGGCGCTTTCGCCGATCCGTCGAATGGACCCGACCAGCAAGAGCACGGCGAGTGCCGCGAAAAGCGCGGATCCCGCCACCAGCGCAAGGACGAGATCGAACGACCCGGTTTCCTTCAGGATATACCCGATCAGGATCGGCGTGACGATGGAGGAGAGGTTGCCGAACATGTTGAAGATGCCCCCCGACAGGCCGGCGCTGTCGCGCGGGGCGACGTCGCTCATGATCGCCCAGCCCAGGGCGCCGATACCTTTGCCGAAGAACGCCAGGCTCATGAACACGAGGATCATGGTGTTCGACTGTGCCGTGATGCAGCCGAGGATCATCAGCGCCAGGATCATGCCGCTCACCACCGGGATCTTTCGCGCCGCCGTCAGGCTGTAGCCGCGCCGCAGCAGCCAGTCCGAAAGGACGCCGCCCAGCACGCCGCCGATGAAGCCGCAAATTGCCGGCACGGTGGCGAACAGCCCCGCCTTGACCACCGACAGTCCGCGCTCCTCGACGAGATACACCGGGAACCAGGTGATGAAGAAATAGGTCAGAGTGTTGATGAAGAATTGCGCGAGGTAGAGCCCCCAGAGCGTGCGATGCCCCAGCAGCACGCGCAATTTGCGCCCCAGCTCACCGTCTTGCCGGGCGCCCGTGTGGGGAGCCTGACGCAAGGCGCCGCCGGCTTCGATCATCGCACGTTCGGGCGCGCCCAGACGGGGGTGATCTTCCGGATCGCGCACCACCCTCGTCCAGACCACGGCTGCGATCAGCCCGGCCACGCCCATGAAAACGAACACCCATGGCCAGCCGAAGCCGGCGATGATCCACCCCATGATCGGCGCGAACAGTACGGTTGCGAAATACTGCGCCGAATTGAAGATCGCGCTGGCCGTGCCGCGTTCGGCCGAGGGAAACCAGGCAGCGACCAGGCGGGCGTTGCCGGGAAACGAAGGCGCCTCCGCCACGCCGACCAGGAAGCGGAAGGCGAACAGGGTGGTGATCGCGGTCGCGCCGCTCAGCCACACCACGCCGCCCTGTGCCATCGTGAAGAGCGACCAGACGATGATGGCGATCAGGTAGACGCGAGGCGTACCGAACCGGTCGAGCAGCCAGCCACCGGGGACCTGCGACGCGACATAGGCCCAGCCGAAGGCCGAGAACACGATGCCGAGTTGCAGCTTGTCGATGCCCAGGTCGAGCGATAGCGATGGTGCCGCCAGCGACAGCGTCGCGCGGTCGGCGTAATTGATGACGGTGACGGCAAAGAGCACCGCCAACACGCCCCAACGGACACGTCCGACCTTCTGCGATTCCGGCATCTATCCCGCTCCTGTCGAGCCTGTTGCCGTCGATTCCCGTCGGGAGCCGCCGGCACGGTCGATTTTCTCTCTTGGCAGGCTAGCGAGCAAATCGCGCGGCCGTCCAATCCGTCGTGGCAATTCAGCGATGCCGCAACGCTATCGATGCAGGCCGTCGGCGATCCCGCCGGCATCGATACGGCAGGAGGCGACCGTCCAGGCCCGGGCCTGTTCCGACAAGGTGACACCCAGCCCCGGTCGGTCCGATATCAGCATCTTGCCGTCGCGGATCGTCTGGCGTTCGTTGAACAGCGGGTCGAGCCAGTCGAAATGTTCGACCCAGGCGGCGTGCGCATAGGCTGCCGAAAGATGGACGTGCAGTTCCATGGCGAAATGCGGCGCGAGACTGAGCTGCGCTTCCTCGGCCATGGCGGCGACGCGCAGGAATTGGGTGATGCCCCCTACCCGTGCCGCGTCGGGCTGAACGAAGTCGATCGCCCGGCTGCGGATCATCGCGAAATGCTCGGGCGCGCTGACCAGCATTTCGCCCGACGCGATCGGCGTGTCGAAACTTCCCGCCAGGGCCGCGTGCCCTTCGATGTCATAGGCGTCCAGCGGCTCTTCGATCCACACCAGGCCGTGGGCCTCCATCGCCCGGCACATCCGCTGCGCGGCGTCACGCGACCATTGCTGGTTGGCATCGACCATCAGCGCCACGCGTCCATCGATCTGCCGCGCGACCGCGTCGAGGCGGGCGAGATCGACCTTGGGGTCGGGATGGCCGACCTTGATCTTGATGCCGCCGATCCCGCTCGCGATCGACGCCTCGACATTGTCGAGCACCTCTTCCAGCGGCGAGGACAGAAATCCCCCCGAGGTGTTGTAGCAGTTCACACCGTCGCGGCGGCAGCCGAGCAGCTTGGCGAGCGGCAACCCGGCGCGTTTCGCCTTCATGTCCCACAACGCATTGTCGAACGCGGCGACGGCCTGGGTCGACAGCCCCGCGCGTCCGACCGACGCGCCGGCCCAGACCAGCTTGGTCCAGAGGCGGGCGATGTCGTTGGGATCCTCGCCGAGCAGCTCGGCCCCGACTTCGCGCGCATGGGCGAACAGGCCGGGGCCACCGGCGCGTTTGGAATAGGAAAAGCCGAAGCCTTCGCGTCCGTCGCGCGTGACGATCTCGGCGAACAGCATGGCGACCTGGGTCAGCGGTTTCTGCCGCCCGGTGAGCACCTTCGCGTCGCTGATCGGCGTGGCCAGGGGAAGATTCGCCAGACTGATCCTGATCTCGCTGATCCGATCGTCGCTCATCGGCCGTGATCGCCGACGGTGCAGTCCGACGTGACCGGTCGACCGGCCAGCACGTCGCGTGCGAAGGCGACGGCATCGTCGGCCGACCGGCTCAAAGTCTCCCCGTGACGCGCGTCCGGGTAACCGCGAAACCGGACGATGTTGCCCTGCTGGCAGATCCGCGCCAGCGCCAGCTTCTGACGCTCCGGCGCGATGAGTTCGTCGCCGAGGCCGATGCCGATCATCAGCGGCACGCGGGTCCGGAACGGGTCCATCGCGCCGGCCGGCCCCAGCAGTCGGTCGATCTCGGCAACCGGCCGGGTAAAGGCGTTGTCGAGGGTTATGCCATTGGCCTCGGCGACGACGCGCGGATCGCAGCGCGTGCGCGCCGCGGCCAGCAGGATCCGGCCCTTGTCGGTCAGCAGTGTCTCGGGCGCGGGTGCACCATCGGGCAGGCTGCCCGACATCATGCGATAGACCAGATAATAGGGCGAGCCGCCGGGGGTCTGGTTCGACAGCGGGACCGCCGGATCGGGGAAGGTCGTCACCAGCGCCGTCGCGATCGTGCCGCGGACCGCCAGATCAGGCGCATAGGTGGCGGCAAGACGTGCCGCGCCCAGCGCCGCCCCGGAGCCCTGCGACTGGCCGGTGACGATGACCTGATTGGCGATGCCCTCACCGGTCCGCAACGCGGCGCGCCCCGCATCCAGGACCGATCGCCCCTCCGCCTGCCAGATGAGATAGGGATGCGGACCCGGCCCGCCGAGCCCCTGGTAATCGGGCGCGACCACGGCAAAGCCGTCATCGAGCCAGCGAGCGATATAGGCGCGATCGCGGGCGTTGGCGCCGGTCCAGGATGGAGCACAGCTGTCGGCGACACCCAGCGTCCCGTGCGACCAGACCACCAGCGGCCAGCCGCCCCGCGGTCGCCGCCCGTGCGGCAGGTAGAGCGCGCCGCTGACCGGGAGCGTGCCGCTGCCCCACCGGGCATCGGTCGATGTATAGAGGATACGAAGCGCCTTGCTCGCCTGACGCGGCATCAGGTCAGCAGGCAGCGGCTCGGTCCGCAGGACGCGCCCCGGCCGGCCTGCCAGGGGACCGTTCCAGCGGTAGAATGGATCGATCGGCTGGTCGCCGACGATGGCGCCTTGCGGGAGGGGATTGCGGTCTTGGGCAAGGACGGGCCCGGCCGTGGCCAGTGCGGTGAGTGCGGCCGTTACGGCAAGCGCAATCGCTCGCCGGCCGAATTTCTTCAGATCGAAACGGCCCATTCCCCCTCCGCCAGCCTCTGCCCTAACGCACCATGCACGGGCGCTTGTTGTCGAACGTCCACCCGGGGATCAGATATTGCATGGCCTGCGCGTCATCCCGTGCGCCCAGACCGTGATCGACGTACAGCCGATGCGCCCGCGCGAGCGCGTCCTCGTCCAGTTCCACGCCCAGGCCCGGGCGTTGCGGAAGGTCGACATGACCATCGACGATCCGCGGCGCCTCGATGGTCAGGTTATCGCCGTCCTGCCAGATCCAGTGCGTATCGATCGCCGTTACCTGCCCGGGCGCAGCGGCCGCGCAATGCGTGAACATCGCCAGGCTGATGTCGAAATGGTTGTTCGAATGCGAGCCCCAGGTCAGCCCCCAGTCGCGGCAGGTCTGCGCCACCCGCACCGAACCCGCCATCGTCCAGAAATGCGGGTCGGCCAGCGGGATGTCGACGGCTTGCAGGCGTAGCGCCTCGACCATCTGTGGCCAATCGGTCGCCACCATGTTCGTCGCGGTTGGCAGCCCCGTCCTGCGACGAAATTCGGCCATGACGTCGCGCCCGTTGCGCCCGCCTTCGGCCCCGCAAGGATCCTCGGCATAGGCCAGCACATCGGTCAGCCCCGACGCGACCCGCACCGCCTCTTCCAGGCTCCAGGCGCCATTGGGATCGAGCGTGATGCGCGCCTCGGGAAAGGCATCCTTCAATGCGCGTACCGCAGCCGCTTCTTCGTCGGCCGCGAAGACGCCCCCCTTCAGCTTGAAGTCGCGAAAGCCATATCGCTGCTGCGCGGCGCGAGCGAGCGCCACCACGGCCGCAGGCGTCACGGCCTCCTCGTTACGAAGCCGCGCCCATGCATCGGCCGAACCGCTCTCGTCCCGATACGGCAGATCGGTCCGGTGCCGGTCCCCGATGTAGAACAGGTACCCCAGCATCTCGACCCGGTCGCGCTGCCGCCCCTCGCCCAGAAGGTCCGCGACCGCGCAGCCGAGGTGCTGGCCGAGCAGGTCGAGCATCGCGCTTTCGACCGCTGTCTGCACGTGGATCGTGGTCCGCAGATCGAAGGTCTGCAGCCCGCGGCCGCCCGCATCCCGGTCGCCGAAGCGCCGGCCGATCTCGGTCACGATCCGGGCATGCGTACCGACGGTCGCGCCGACGACGATGGTCCGGCAATCCTCCAGCGTCTGCCTGATCGCTTCGCCGCCGGGCACCTCGCCCAGTCCGGTGTTCCCGCTTTCGTCGGTCAGCACCACGACGTTGCGCGTGAAATAGGGACCGTGCGCCCCGCTCAGGTTGAGCAGCATGGAGTCCTGACCGGCGACCGGGACGACCCGCATCGACGCGATCTTGGGTGCTCGGCTCATGCCGCGGCAGCCACCACGGCCTGCGCCCGCTGGATTAGCATATCCAGTTCCGCCAGCTCGGATTCGAGCAGGCCGGTGAGCGGGGGGCGCACCGCGCCGGCAGGCCGACCGACCAGGTCGCAGCCCGCCTTGACGATCGACACGGCATAGCCACGACCGCGGTTGCGCAACGCGATATAGGGCAGGACGAAATTGTTGAGCTCGCGCACGATCGTCGCCTTGTCGCGGGCGCGAACCGCCCGGTAGAAATTCACCGCCCAGTCCGGCATGAAATTGAAGATCGCCGACGAATAGGTCGTCACCCCCATCTCCAGATAGGCCGGGGCGAAGGTCTCCGCGGTCGGCAGCCCGCCGACGTAGGTCAGCCGGTCACCCAGCTTGCAATAGATCCGCATCATCAGTTCGACGTCGCCCACCCCGTCCTTGTAACCGATCAGGTTCGGGTTGCGATCGCACAGGCGAGCGAGCGTATCTTCGGTCACCACGGCGTTGTCGCGGTTGTAGACGATCACCCCCAGCGAGGTCGCGCGGCAGACCGCCTCGATATGCTCGGCCAGGCCCTCCTGCCCCGGCACCATCAGATAGGGCGGCAGCAGCAGCAGGCCGTCGGCACCGACCCGTTCCGCCTGGCGGGCGAGGTCGACGGCGATCGCCGTGCCATATCCGCAGCCCGCGATCACCGGTACGCGCCCTGCGGTTTCGGCGACGGCGGCCTCGACCACCGCGACGACCTCCGCCGGCTGAAGCGAAAAGAACTCGCCGGTCCCCCCCGCGGCGAACAGGCCCGCCACGTCATGCTCCAGCATCCAGCTACAGTGCCGGCGATAGGGTTCGACTTCGAACTGCATGTCGGCATCGAAATGCGTGACCGGGAAAGACAGCAGGCCCGACCCGATTTTCGCAGCCATTTCTTGGGAAGACATCATCTTGAAGTTCCGTCTGAGGTTTGGTGAGCAGCGCTATCATCGGCGCACGAACCCCGTCCAAACCCGATCGGCTCTCGATCGATAGCGCTTTGCTATGATCCGGCCGGACCGGTGGCGGGGCGAGATCGGGATCAGAACCTGGCCCGCACGCCGACCCGGTAGGAACGACCGATGCCGTCATAAAGGACCGGGTTGAACGGCGGCGTGCTCGACGCATTGCCGGCCGCGACGGGCGGATCCTTGTCGAACAGGTTCTCGACCGCGAAATACAGTTCGGTCTTGTTGCGCCCCTGGCCGAACAGCGTGTAATTGCCGCCGAGGTCGAAATATTTCGCACCGGCGATATAGTTGCGGTCGATGTCGACCCCGCTGACCCAGGTCACGTCATAGACCCCCGCGGAGATCGTCCGCATGGTGAGGGTCAGCGAAGCCTGGTCGCTATCGTACCCCAGCGACGTGAACGTGCGCCACTTGGGGATCGACGGCGCGGCATTCGGCCCGCCGTTCTCGCCCACGGCCTCGTTGGTCACATTGTTGTTCGTGAAGCTGTAGTTGAGCGCCCGGTTGGCGAGGAAGCGCAGCACGATATTGCCGGCCGCGTCGCGGAAGAGGCCGTCGAAGGGCACGCGGTACGACGCATCGATGTCGAAGCCGCGAACGCGCTGGGATGCGACGTTGACCGGCACGCGGCGGATTTCGGTGATCGTCCCGGCCGCATTGCGAGTGATCAGGGCGCACAGCTCGGATTCGCCGCCGATGCAGCGCGCGACGATGTCGTTGACCGCCAGCGTGGTGATCGCGTCGCTGAGCTTGATGTTGTAATAGTCGAACGATGCGCTGAAGCCGGGCAGGAACCGCGGCGACACCACCACGCCCAGGCCAAGCGTGTTGGCCTTTTCCGGACGCAGCGCGCGGTTGCCGTCGGTGATCTGGGTGATGCGGGTGGGATTGACCGTCGCCAGCGGGTCGGTGACGTCGACCGCCTGCGACGCGCCGGCGGCATAGAGTTCCTGCAGGTTGGGCGCGCGAATGTCCCGCGAGCGGACGACGCGGAACTTGATGTCGCGGATCGGCTCGTAGGTCACGCCCGCCTTCCACGTGGTCACGCGCCCCGAGGTCGAATAATCGGTGATGCGTGCGGCGCCGTTGAAGTCGGCGGTACCGATCCCGCTGTCCTTGAGAAGCGGGACGACGACCTCGGCAAAACCTTCGGTGACGGTATATTTGCCGGCATTGCTTTTGAAATTGCCGGTGAAGAAGCCGCCGAGCGTCGTCGGATAGAGCGCAGGCCCCGACACGAAGGTAGCCGACACGGGATCGCCGACGGCGGTCACGGATTCGCTGCGACGCTCGACGCCGGCCGCAAAGGACACGGGCCCGGCCCACAGATCGAACGGCTCGCCGGTGATCGACAGCGAGCCGACCTTCTGCGTGATGGCCTGGGTCTGAGAGGCAGTACCCTTGACATAGGCGATCGCGGCCGGGCTGGCGACACCCGTGCCGAAGATGTTGAGCGGCACGCAGCCGTCGTTCGGATTGGTGAGCGTCGAGCGGCAGACGATCTGGCCCGAGGCGTTGGTGACGGCGTCGATCGCGTTGCTGAACTTGATGTTGTCGGTGGTATTGAGCAGCTTGATGTCCAGATTGGTGCGGCCGTACTGATAATAGGCCTGCCACTTCCACCCCTGGCCCAGCTCGCCCGCCAATGTGCCGACGAGGCGGTAGTTCTCCCGCTCGATGTCGTTGACCATCCGCCCGAGATCGACGGACCCATAGCCGACGCGGAACGAGGTGATGTTGTTGGCCGCTGCCGTCGCACGGACGCTTGCGGGCAGGAAGGCGTTGTTGGCGCTGACGTCGATGTTGTTGACGTTGCGCTGATAGGCCGCCGGACCGACCGTGTGCGTCTTGCCGTAGGATGCCTCGATGGTGGCGGTCACGGCCGGGCTGAATTCGTAGCTGAGCATCCCCCAGCCGTTGGTCCGGTCGATCCGCGGGGTCAGCGTGCCGAAATTCCCCTCGTTCCACGGATTGCCGCCGATCATGAAGTTGCCGGCAATCGTGCCATAGACGAACGGCGTCACCGCCCCACCCGCGCCGAAGCTGGTACCGAAGAAGGGGTTGGTCGTGTTGGTCAGCGCCCCGCTGGTGATGAAGTTCCGGCGCACGCCGTTCTGTACGACACTGTTGATGACGGTGCCTTGGGCGACGTTGTTGTAATGGACGTTGTCCGCCACGATCTGGCGCGGCTGGCCGTTCCCCGCCACGAACGCCGGGTTGGTGACCAGATATGTCTCCCTGTACCATTTGCGCTTGGCAGGATCGATCTGGAAGATCCCGTCCTCGTGCTGGTGCTCGCCGGAGACGATCACATGTCCCCGGCCATCGGCGAACGCTTTCCCGAACGACCCGGTGAATTGGTAGTTCTTGTTGTCGCCCCGGCTGGTCACGCCGCCCATGACGTTCAGCTTCACGCCTTCGAACTTCCGGTCGATCACGAAGTTGACGACGCCGGCGACGGCATCCGACCCATAGGCCGCCGATGCGCCGCCGGTGACGATGTCGACGCGGCTGAGCAATGCGGTCGGAATGTTGTTGACGTCGACCGCGCCGGTCTGGGTCGAAGGGGCGACGCGCTGACCATCGATCAGGACCAGCGTCCGGTTCGAACCCAGGCCGCGCAGGTCGAGCAGGTTGAGGCCGGCGGTACCGGTCGAGGTGGCGCCATTCCCGGCGCGGGAGGTGGCGGTACCGGTCAGCTGCGGCAGCTGGTTCAGATAATTGGCGACATTGGTCGGCGCGGATTTGGAAATCAGCGAGGCATCGACCACCGTCAGCGGCGTCGGGGCGTCATATCCGTCACGCTGGACACGGCTGCCGGTCACGATGACCTCTTGGGTCGCGGTCTGTGCGGCCGCTTCGCTTTCCTCGATCGGCGGCGTCGGAACGGTCTGCGCAGCGGCAACGGATGACCACAGGGCCAACGGCAGGCTGACACCGGTCAGTAACAGCGGACGCGCGAAATTCCTTGGCATCAGGTGCCTCCCCTCCCGTAGCGCAGCCGCTTTGGCGGCATGCCTTTTCTTCGCGTCACAGACTTCCCCGGCGAACCCCCTGAGTCCAATTCCGGCTGGCAATCAAACGATGCCAGGCAGGTATGCATGGGCCGGCCGCGTGTCGGTGGTCCCTCGTGCCGGCGCCCGCGCTTACGACCGCGCGAGAAAATGCTCCGCCGCCTGCATCAGGCCCCGGGTGTGCCCATAGGCGAAGGCGAAGCTCTGGAGCCCTGCCTCGGGATGTCCGGGCACCTCGGGCACATGGTCGGGCATCAGCATGCCGTCATAGCCGACCTCGTGATAGGTCAGCAGCGCCCGGAACATGTCGACGTCGCCTTCGTCCGGGAAGGCTTCCCGGAAATGCCCTCGCCCGCCGACGATATTGCGGAAATGCACGTTGAAGATCTTCTTCCGCGACCCGAACCAGCGGATCACGTCGAAGATCTCGACCGCCGGACGCGCCAGATTCTCGCTGACCGTTCCCTGGCAGAAATTCAGGCCATGGAAGCGGCTTTCGCGGATCGACACGAAGCGCTTCAGTCCGTCGATCGTGCCGAGCACGCGGTGAACCCCCTGATAGCCCTCGGGCGGCGTGCCCGGATCGTGCGGGTGGCAGGCGATGCGGATCTTATATTCCTCGGCCACGGGAACGACACGGTCGAGGAACCATGTGATGCGTTCCCAGAACGCGTCTTCGCTGACGGTACCGGCGCGGGTGAGCGGCGTCGGCGGCGCGGCCTTGCGCGCATCCCATTCACCGAATTGCACCGATCCGCCGCGTCCGGTGACATGCCCCGTGCGCAACACGCCCAGGATCGACATATTATATTTGATGCAGGGGATCCCCGCCCGCGCGCAGTTGCGGATCAGGGTCTGGAACGCCTCCACCTCGCGCTCGCGTTCGGGACTCTGTGCCAGCATGATGCCCGGATTGCGCTCGCGGTCGATGTGCGACGACGGCAGGAGCACGGGGTCGAGGATGTCGAGCTTGAGCCCCCTCGCCTCGGCCATGGCCCTGACGCCGGTCAACTCGTCGACCGTCGAGTACAGCCGCCCGGCAGACACCGGCGCACGGGCGGCGATATGGGTCACGCCGTAGCGGGCGAGATATTCGAAATGCTCGTCGGTAGCCGGCCCGCTCTGGCAGCCGAGCTTGAACTTCAGTCGCCCGCTCGGCCGCTGCCCGACGGGCGTCGTTCGCGCCTGCGGCCTTGCCGCGGCCATGTCGCTCGCGCCGGTCGTCGCGGAAAGGGCAAGGCCCGTGCCCAGGCCCGTCAGAAACTGCCGCCGTTCGATCATCCTCTCCCCTTCGTTTTGTTCGTCGCCGGGATGGTCCCAGGCCGGCAGGGCGGCACCGGGATCCGCTGCGCTATCCGCCGCCCCCCGTGCCTCCCCCGCCACCGTGTTCGCCGGTCCATCGCCGAAGGTTCGTCAGCAACAGGCGCAGGGCCGGATTGACATTGTCCTGGCGCCACGCGGCGTGCAGTTCGACGATCGGATCGGTATTCTCGAGTTCCGAAAACACCACATTGTCCGGATGAAGATGCGTGGACGCCTCCGGCACCAGCGCATAGCCATGCCCGGCGCCGACCAGCGTCAGGATGGTATGGATCTGCGCGACATGCTGGACGAGTTGCGGAGAGGCATGGGCATTGGCGAACAGCCCGGTCACCAGATCGTGAAAATAGCGCGCCTTGTCGGGCGCATACATGATGATCGGCAGGCCGTCGAAGTCGGCAAGCGTGCGTGGGCATGCATGCGCCGGGATCGAATCGTGCCGGCACACGACAAACCGTTCCGTCAGGACTCGCATCGACGCCAGTTCCGTCCCGCGCACCGGTGGACGCAACAGACCGATGTCGAGCCGGCCGGTCTGCAACGATTCGAGCTGCTCCCCGGTGACCATTTCCTTCAGCAGCAGCTTCACGTCGGGCATGTCGATCCGCATGCGTCCGAAGAAACTCGGCAGGAAACTGTACCCCGATGCCGCGGTGAAGCCGAGTGCGACCATGCCGCGCTGGCCCTCCGCTGCGGCGCGCGCGGTCGCTACCGCGCTGTCGGACAGTTCGACGATCCGGCGAGCCTCGGCGAGGAAGACCACGCCGGCGGCGGTCAGGCGGACCGACCGGCTCGATCGCGCCACCAGTTCCAGCCCGACGATCCGTTCCAGGACCTGGATATGCCGGCTGAGCGGAGGCTGCGTCATGTTGAGACGGGCCGCGGCGCGCCCGAAGTGCAGTTCCTCGGCCACGGCGACGAAGCAGCGCAGCTGGATCAGTTCAAACATGGTGCGGAACCACGCGCTCAATACCTCGGTTTGACGGGTGAGAACGCGGGATCATATTTGCGCATCTGGCCCGTGTCATCGCGCGTGCGGATCGCGATCCGATCGAATGTCGCCTTCCCCCGCGCCAGCCGCACCGGATCGATGGCCAGGCCCAGCCCCGGCCGGTCGCCGACCCGTACACAGCCGTTC
The DNA here is from genome assembly GCA_016937575.1 of Roseomonas aeriglobus. Classification (NCBI taxonomy): domain Bacteria; kingdom Pseudomonadati; phylum Pseudomonadota; class Alphaproteobacteria; order Acetobacterales; family Roseomonadaceae; genus Muricoccus; species Muricoccus aeriglobus. The sequence continues at coordinate 2,512,295 of JAFHKN010000002.1, forward strand.
ATGAACGCGATCTTCCCGCCGCGCACGACCTCGTCCGCATCCTCGACCCAAGGGTAATGGGTGTCGCAGGCATAGGTCAGGTTCGGCGTCGCTGCGGCGAGGTGCGCCATGGCCATCAGGCTGATCGCCAGATGCGAGTCGGAATGCATCGACAACCCGAGGCCGAAGGTGGCGCACATCGCGCCGAGCGACTGGCTGTCCCGCAAACCGCCCCAATAATGATGGTCGGACAACACGATCTGCACCGCGTTCAGGGCGACGCTGCGGCGCAGGTGATCGAAGCAGGTCACCACCATGTTGGTGGCGAGCGGCAGACCGGTGCGACGATGCAGTTCGGCCATCGCCTCCAGTCCGTTGACCGGGTCTTCGTAATATTCGATCAGGCCACGCAGCCGATCTGCCGCTGCGATCGCGGTCTCCATCGACCACGCCCCGTTCGGATCGATCCGGAGGGGATAGTCGGGGAAGGCGTCGGCCAGCGCCTCGATCGTCGCGATCTCGACCGACGGGGGCAGCGTGCCGGCCTTCAGCTTGATGCTGCCGAATCCATGGCGATCGATCATGCGCCGGGCCTGGGCCACCATCTGCGCGGGGGTGATCGCCTCGCCCCAGCTGTCGGCCGGCTCCTCGGGCTCGATGTGGCGGGCGTATTTGTAGAAGAGATAGGCGCTGAAGGGCACGTCGTCGCGAACCGCTCCGCCGAGCAGCGCATGCAGCGGAACGCCCGATGCTTGCGCCTGCAGGTCGAGCATCGGGACTTCGAACGCCGAACAGCAATTGGCCCCCTGTCGCGCGGGGTCGGAGCCTGGCGCCAGTTCGGCCCCGGGCGGCGGCGGCGGCAGCCCGCTCAGCGTTTCGGCGACGATCCGGCGCAGCCCGTTCAGATCGTGCACCGACAGCCCGACCAGCCGCGGCGTCACCGCCTGCAGCGCGGCGAGCGCGGCCGCATCGCCATAGCCCTCGCCAAGGCCGGTCTCGCCGTTTTCCGCGACGACCTCGATAATCGAGCGCAGCGCATAGGGTTCGTGGATTCCGGCCGCATTCAGCAGCGGCGGATCGCGAAACGCGATCGGCGTGACCCGGACGTCGGCGATCCTCACCGTGCGGCCCCGACGGCTGCTCGGTCAGTCACCGGTCTCTCCCATCCGCGCCAGCTGTACGCGCGAGCAGGCCTCCATCACCTTGGCGAACCGCTGCGCCCGGTCCTTGCCATAGATGAACGGATTGACGTCACCCGGGTCGGCATGGGTCAGCAGCTGGATCTTCTCGATCGCGGCGATGTGCGCGGGATGGTTGCTGATCACCGCATCGACGCCGGCCTGCCGGGTCAGGCCGCTCCAGCGCTGGAGCGATGCGATCTGGTCGTGGATCGCGGCGCTGGTCGAACCGCCGCCGGTCCCGCCCATCAGCCCGACCACGTGCGGCCGCCCCCGATCGGTGACGGGGAAGATCGCCGACAGCGTTCCCGGCGTATGGCCGGGCGTGACGTAGAGTTTCACGCTGGTCCGGCCGAGCGTGATGCTATCCCCGTCGCGCACGACGATGTCGCGGCGCGGCGGTACGAGGTCGCGGAACGGCCCGCCGCCGCGATCCGGGCTTTCGAGCATTTTCCAGTCCGCGTCCGACAAGGCGACCCGGGCACCGAAATTATCCTGGAAATATTTGGCGCCGCCCCAGTGGTCGCCGTGGCCGTGCGTGACGATCACATATTTGATACGCTTGGGGTCGAGCCCGAGACGGATCATGTTCGGCACCATGATGTCGCGCGCTTCGGCTTCGTTGTTCAGCGCATCGATCAGGATGATCCCATCGGACGTATCGAGCGCCCAGGCCGATACGGCGTTCTGGCCGATCGAATAGAGCTGGTCGAAAACCTTGGCTTCCTGAACCAGGCCGTCGTGCTGGATCGCAAACACCGTCTTCCGGTCCAGCGGGCTCGTCATGCACCGCCAGTAGAATTCCGGCAGAAGGTCGGGATCGGCCCATTTCCGCGCGGCGGACAGGTGTTTTGCGACAGCCTTCCCGTTGGCGTTCGGGAAGGTCGCTTGCGCTGAATAGCCCGCCGGGGGGGGCGTCTGCGCGGGTCCCCCGACCGGGGCAACAAGCACGGCCGAAGCCGCAATGGCTGACAGGACTCGCCGCATCACCTCTCCTCCGCGCGCGCTTCATTCGGCAATTGGCCGGTCCGCGACGGGTTTCATGCGCCCGGTCCGGCACAGCGCTCTCTATGCGGGAAGAGATAGATCAGCGCAGCGCCGATGCTGTCCAGCCCCGATCGCGGATCGATCCATGCTCTAGCCGTATCGATCGAGAGGAGGCCCGATCGGCAGTGCCGCCCGTCGGCGCTCAAAGGCCCAACTGCGCTCTGTCGACCGTCGCGGCGACCAGCTCTGCCCGTGCGGCCGAGCGGCGGAATTCCGCGTCGAGCTGGCGCAGGCGGGCGTCGGCGGCACTCTCTTCGCGCAGATTCACCACCAGAAAGTCACTAGCCCCCAGCTGAAAACGACGACGCTCTGCCGCGGCCATGCGGTCGGCGAGTGCCGTTTCGTCGGCGGCGAGGGCGACCAGGCGATCCGCCGTCGTCGCCTGGATGGCGAGGCCGTTCACCTCGACGAGGATCTGGTCCTCGATCAATTTCCGGCGGTATCGCAGGCCGTCGGCTTCGGCGGCGGCCTCCGCGATCTTGCCGCGTGCGGACCGACGTTCGAGCGGCAGCGAGAAGCGCACACCGACGATGCCTTCCGCCGGCGTGCGGTTGGGGCCGCCCAGACCGATGGGGCCGATATCCTTCGCGGCTTCCGCCCGGACGTCCAGACGTGGGCGAAGCTCGTTTTCGGCGAGCAAACGCTTCACCTCGACCTGATCGAGGCGAACGAGGATCGCCTCCAGGTCCGGGCGCTCGATGCGCTGGGCAAGGTCGGGGCCGAGGAGAGGCAGGCGAAGGTCGGGCAGCTTTGCCGGCAGCCGGTCCGGTGACGGAACGACCCGCTCCCCCGATGGATCGCGTAGATAGAAGGACAAGGCGTTGGCGGCGGCGGCGAGGTCCTGTTCGGCCCGCACCAGCAACGTCTGGCGCCGCACGATGTTCTGGCGGTTTTCCGTACCCAATATGTCCGGCCGCGCGCCGAGCTGGATCTGCCGCTCGATCGAGGCCTGCCGTTCGGTGGCAAGGCTGAGCAGGTCCCGATAGACCTGCATGCGCAGTCCGGCGACGACCCAGGCCTGGTACGCGTCGATGGCGCGGCGCTGGACGCCGATCGCGATCATCTCGCGTTCGAGACGTGCGAGTTGGATGTCGCCGCCCGCCAGCCCCAGGCGACCGCGCCGCTCGTCGATCAGCCGGTCCCGCATCAGCGAGAAGACGGCGCCGACCTTCACTTCGCCCAGTCGATTGGTGAACGACTTGTCCTCGTAGACGGGAAAGGTGCCGCGCGAGACGCGGTAGCCGCCGTACAACGCACCGCCGTTGTTCGCGAGCGGGCGGGTGGCGCGAGCCTCCGCGACGGTGCCATCGTAATAGCCGAGCAGACGCGACTGGGCGTCGCCCTCGAACAGCAGGTCGAACGCGCCTTCGGCCGTCAGGCGACGGCCGTCCGCCTGGCGTTCCTTGGTCATCGCCTCCAGAATGGCCGGGGCATAGGTTGCCGACGAGCGCAGGACGTCGTCCAACATCAGCGTCTGGGCGACCGCCGGCGCTGCGGCGAACAGCGACGCGGCGATGGCGACGAAGCGGATCATTTCTTCACCTTCGCGACGGGTTCGGGTGCTGCCGCCGCGCCCTTGCTTTCGTCGGCCGGACGGCGGAATTCGAGCGGGAAGTCGTTGAGCTGGCGCCAGAGTTCATAGCCGACGCTGACCGTTTCCATCTGGATCCAGCCACGCACCTTGCCGCCCAGACGAACATAGTCGGCACTCGGCCACGGCAATTTGCCCGGCATCGGTTCGACGATGACCCGGAACAGGCCCGACACCTGCGCCGACGGATCGATCGAGCGGACGCGCCCGTCGAACATACCGTGGGCGACCGAGGGCCAGCCGCTGAACTGGACCGCCGGCCAGCCCTCGAACGCCAGACGGACCGGGCGGCCGGGGCGGATGACGGCGATATCGCGACCATCGACCATCAGCTCGACGATCCGGACCGGTGCCTCGGGTGCCAGCGTCGCCAGCTGGTCGCCCGCGGCGACGAGCGTCGCGCTCGCGGCGGCGTTGATCGACTGGATCCGACCATCGCGCGGGGCGCGAACGGTCTGGGCCGACTGGCGATTGAGCGTCACGTCGACGCGGCTGAGTTTGGCCCGCGCCTCGGCCAGCTTCGCCCGCTGGTCGGCCACCTTGATCTGCGCGGCCTCGTAATCGCGGCGGGCGGCCAGCCCCTCGGCCAGCAACTGGCCCGAGCGGCCGACATCGATCTGCGATACCGCCATCGCCTGTTCGGCCGCGGCGATCTCGGCCAGCACCTGCGCGCGTTCGGCGGCCAGGCGGGCAAGCAGATTGGGGTCATTGTCAACGATCCGCGCGATCGGCTGGCCGCGGCGCACGCGGTCGCCGTCGCGGACGTACCAACGCTCGACCCGACCGGGGACCAGCGCGGTCACGTCCTGCACGCGATCTTCGGGGTCGAGCGCGGCGACCTGGCCGGTCCCGGCCGACGTCTGCACCCAGGGCACGAGGAAGAGGATGGCGGCCACGATGGCGATGCCGATGGTGATCAGCCACGCGATGACCCGCGCGATCCGGGGCGGGCGGATGCGTGTCAGCGTCGGGAAATGACCGATATGATCAGGCTGAAAGGGCATCGCTGCCTCCATCGCTGGCAAGGGCGATAAGTTCGTCCAGGGTGTCGCAGCGGCGCTGGTGCTGCGCATCCATCCACAGCGCCCCGTCCCGTATCAGCCCCTGGGGGCGGCGGGTGAACTGAAGGACGGTCGTGCCGCCGCGCAGCTGGGCAAGCGCGGCGTCGATGCGCTCCGGCGGCAGCAGGTCGTAGAGGGGCGACAGCACGAGCACTTTGGGTCGGGCGAGCAGCGCCGCCGCGAGCTTCAGCGCCATCAGCTCGCCAACCGAGAGCGGCCAGCCTGACGTGGACACGACGGTATCGAGCCCGTCGTCCAGCCCGCTCAGCCGCTCGGCCAGCCCGACCGTCTCCAGCGCCTCGACCATCCGCGCGCCGTTGCCCGATGCCGCAAGCGTCAGGTAATCGCGGATCGACATCTCGACGAAGCTGGGTCGATCGAGGACCATCACCTCCGCGCGGAGACGATAGGTGTCGAACCCGCCGATGTCCTGCCCGCCCACGACGACCAGGCCGCGGTCCGGCGCCAGATGCCGTTTGAGCAGCATGGCCAGCACCCGGTCGACGCCGGCGGCGGCGACCACGGCGAGCTGCTCGCCGGTCGACACCTCGAAGTCGAACCGATGTCCGTCGATCTCGACCCGCGACAGGCGGATCGATCCATCGGCGGGGCCGTCACCTTTCACCTTGCCCGCCTCCTGCGGGACGGCCCAGAACAGCGATAGCTCCTCAAGACCCGCTGCAAGGTCGTACAGCGCTTCGAGATAGGTCCCGAACTGCGCAATGCCGTAGAAGACGCCGGACAGAATGAGCTCCGCCGCGACCAGCTGCCCGATCGACAGCTGGCCCTGGATGATGAGCCAGCCGCCGAGCGCGAGCAGGGCCGCGCTGGCGGTCGCATAGACGAACAGCAGCGCGCAGGTCTGGGCGAAGGTGTAGCGGAAATGGCGACGATGCGCGGTGACGTAATTCGCCGTTACCGCCTCCGACCGGTCCATCGCGAAGTTCAGGTGACGGCTGGACTTGTAGAAGCCGTTCGATCCGCCGACACTCTCCAACCAATGCGCAGCCGCATGTTTGACGTGGCTCTTGGCGACCGCGGTCCGGATCGCGCCCGACGCCCAGATCTGCCAGATCAGAAACAGCGCGAGCACCAGCACGCCGTTGAAGGCCAGGAAGAACGGGTGATAGAAACTCGTCACGACCAGCCCGACCAGCCCTTGCAGCATGATGGTGAAACCGCCGATCAGCAGACTGGGCAGGGCTTTCTGAACGGTCATCAGGTCGAAGAAGCGATTGAACAGGTCGCCGCGGCGTGAATCGGCGAAGAATGGGTTCTGCGCATGCACCGCGCGGATGGTGATCTCGGCGACGACGCGCGCGAACAGCCGCTGTTCGAACAGCGCAAGCAGATGGACCCGCAGCGCGGCGAGCACCCCCGCCACGAAGAGCAGCAGGAACAACAGACCGGCTAGCGTGAACAATGGTGTCGGCAGCGCGGTGTTCGCGACCGAATTGATCAGCAGCTGGACCGAAATCGGCGTCGCCAGCGAAAGCAGCGAGATCGCGACGCCATAGACGACCGCCAGACGCACGAAAGCGGCATCGGGCGAGAGTACCAACCTCGTCCAGCCCAGGAAGGCCCGGATGCCCGGGCGCGTGTCCGCCATCGCCAATTCTCCCGCATGAAAAGGGTCGTCGGTGCAACTCAGATCAGCGCCGAAACGCGATCGTCGCGATGCTTTCAATAGCGTTGCTGCACTGCGCAACAATTCGTAAGAAATCGGCAATTCGCGGACACGCCGCAACGCCTGCTCGTCCGCATCTTGCGATTTTCAGGGACACGGTCTGTCGGGTTTCCGAACCGCGGAATACGACCCGCCGCCGCGATTCGGCGGCCCGATCGCAGGCTGTATGCGACGCGCGGTCGGCGTTACGGCATTCGACCGGGACGTGTCTTCGAGGTTGCGACAGGATCGCCGTTGGTGGAGGATGCCGACGATACCGTCCCCGTCCGCGCGGGCGCATATGTCCTCGAATCGCTTCTATCGGAAAGTCTAAAAATGCGTTTGCTACCCTGCAGCCTTACGATGTTCCTGCTCGCCGGCACCGCGGCGGCGCAGCAACGGCCGATGGTGACGGACGCCGACTATACGCGTGCGATGCACCAGCTGGGACCGTGGACGGCGCCACTGGTCGACCACGCGGTGCGTGCGGCAACGTGGGTCGATACGCGGCGCTTCTGGTATGTCGATACCGACCGCGGCATTCCGACGATCATGCTGGTCGACGCGGAAAAGCGTACGAAGGCGCCGGCGTTCGATACCAAGCTGCTGCTGGGCGCGCTGAATGCGGCCGGCATGAAGGAACAGGATGCGACGAAGCTGGGCCTGAGCGGCTTCGAACCGGATTTTGCGAAGAACAGCGCGATCGTGACCGTCCGCGGTGAGCGATATTCCTGTGCGCTCGCCCAGCCCTATGGATGCGCCAAGGTGGCTGAGCCGCAGGCCGCCCAGGTCGGTCGGCGCGGTCAGCCGGCGGCGGTGGTATCGCCGGACGGCAAACGCGCGGTCTTCCAGCGTGACTGGAACCTGTGGGTCCGCGACATCGCCAGTGGCGCGGAGCGACAGCTGACGACCGACGGCGTGAAGGACTTCGGCTACGCGACCGACAATGCCGGCTGGCGTCATTCGGATCAGGCGATCGTCATCTGGTCGCCGGATTCGACGAAAGTGGCGACCTTTCAGCAGGATCAGCGGGGTGTGGCCGATTTCTCGACCACGACCACCCAGGTCGGCCATTCGGTCGTCGAAACGTGGAAATATCCGTTCGTCGGCGACAAGGAGATCTTCAAGATCCACCGCGTCATCGTCGATGTCGACGCAGGCAAGGTCACGCGTCTGGACATGCCGGCGGATCTGCACCGGTCGTCGCTGTGCGACGACGTGGTTTGCGGCGACGGTCCGCAGGACATGCAATGGGCCAAGGACAGCCGCACGCTTGCCTTCGTGTCCACCTCGCGCGACCACAAGGTCGAAACGATGCGCATCGCCGACGCGGCGACCGGCGCGGTGCGCGACGTGTTCACCGAAACCGTGCCGACCTGGTTTGACAGCGGGTACAACGACGAAGGGATCAACTGGCGCTATCTGTCTGAGCGCGGCGAAATCCTGTGGTGGTCGCAGCGCGACGACTGGGGACATTATTATCTTTACAGCGCCGCCACCGGCAAACTCCTGCGGCAGGTGACGCGGGGGCAATGGAATGTCGATCACCCGATCCACATCGATGAGCGGACGGGCAAGATGCTGATCGCCGGTGTCGGGCGGGAGCCCGGCGTCGATCCCTATTATCGCAGCATCTATGCGATCGATCTGAAAGGCGGCACGCCAAAACTGCTGACGCCGGAGCGGCAGGATCATATCGCCATCCCGTCGAGCGACGGGCGCTATTTCGTCGACATCTATTCGACCCCGCAGCAGGCGCAGACGGCGGTTCTGCGGCGCGCGGACGGCGCGGTCGTGCAGCAGCTTGCGAAGGGCGACCTGACGCGCCTGCGCGCGGCGGGCTGGCAAGCGCCAGAGAGCATCGCGGTCAAATGCAGCGACGGCAAGACGCTGTGCCACGGGCTGCTGTTCAAGCCGGCAGGGCTCGATCCGACGCGGAAGTATCCGGTGATCGATTACATCTATCCGGGACCGTTCACGGGTACGATCTCGTCCCGCCAGTTTTCCCCGGCGATGGGGGATGCGGGGGCACTGGCCCAGCTGGGCTTCGCCGTCGTCGAAATCGACGGGATGGGAACGCCGCGCCGCTCGAAGGCTTTCCAGGACTATTATTACCGTGACATGGGCCGCCAGGCCGTGCCCGATCAGGTTACCGGGATCCAGGATCTCGCGACACGTTACGCCTGGCTGGATATCGATCGCGTGGGCATCTGGGGCCATTCGGGTGGCGGAAATGCGACCGCGGCGGCCATGTTCCGCTACCCCGATTTCTTCAAGGTCGGCATCGCCGAAAGCGGAAACCACGACAACCGCAACTATGAGGACGATTATTACGAGAAGTATCTCGGGTTGCTCGAAACCGACGGCAAGACGACCAACTACGACCTGCAGGCCAATCAGGACTTCGCCAAGAACCTGAAGGGCAAACTGTTGCTCGCGCACGGGATGCTCGACGACAACGTGCCGGTGTCGAACACACTGCTGGTCGTCGATGCGCTGCAGAAGGCGAACAAGGACTTCGACCTGATCCTCTTCCCCCGCGCACGCCACGGCTTCGGCGACCAGTCCAGCTATATGATGCGGAAGCGGTGGGACTATTTCGTCGAGCACCTGATGGGCGCGACCCCGCCGACGGAATTCAAGATCGTGGGACCTGGCGCCGGCCGGTAGCGATACCAGGCGCCGTATCGCAATTCTTTGAAGTCGCGACGGCAGGGCGGAAACCAGGGCACGCCTGCCAGACGCGCAATCCCCCCGGCCGAGAGGACCGGGGGGACGCGGGCGGCCGCGGGTTGTGACGGTCGGGAAGGGTCCGTCCCCGGCAGCCGGCTCGTAGTCCTCCCCAGGGGGCGGGGGGAGGATCCGGGGCGGGCGGCGGCAGGCCGCCCTGAGGTCTACCGCGCCAAGCCGATCGTCACTCGACCGGTGTAACCGGCCGCGACCGATCCGCTGAGCGCAGGCGTCTGCTGCGCGAGCTGGGCGGCACTGTTGTCGGCGAACACGTTATCGCTCGCGATCGCAATACGGGCGAAGTTCGTGGATCCGTTGGTATAGGTGCTTACCGCTCCGGAATAGACCTCCGTGCACGCGGCGGCCGGCATTGCCAGCTGCCCGACCAGGCTGGCGAACCGCCCGCTGGTCGCGACCGCGGTCGATGAAAACACCTCCAGATGGATGTGGGGATAGCGGCCGAGATAACAGCCGGGGAAGATCGTCGTGAACGTCACTTCGCCGTTGGCATCCGTCACCAACGCGCCGCGAAGCCAGCTCGCGGTGGGGACGTCGTACAGCGAATAGCGCCCCGTCGCGTCGCAATGCCAGATATAGACGAGATAGCCGGCCAGGGCGGCGCAGGCGGCATTCACGTTGACGACCTTCAGTGTCAGGGTCAGCGGAACGCCGGCGGCGGTCGCTGTCTGACCGCTGACGAAGCTGGAGCGGATGTCACTGCGGACGACGCCTGTCGTGGTCAGCACGTTGCTCGTCGGCCCGCTCGACGTATTGGTGCCGTCCGCCGGATAGGGGCCATTGGTTTCGGTCGGGTCCGCAACGCACACGGTGCTGGTCGACGTCGCGGTGGCACTCGGCGTGGGTGTCGGCGTCGCGGTGGCCGTCGACGTCGGTGTCGGCGTGACCGTGGAGGCGCCGGTGCTCGTCACCGTGCCCGCGCTTCCGTCGCCACCACAGCCCGCGACCATGGCTGCCGTCCCGACCCCCGCAAACAGGCCCAGCGCTCGACGGCGGTTCGCGAGCGCGGCCAGCATCTTCAGGTCATGGGCCAGGCCCAGGTCGTGGTTGTCGCTCTCGTGCGCCGCAAGGGTCACGGTGGTATCTCCCGTTTGCTGTGCCGGGAGGATTAGGCGGCGGATCGTGCCGCCATATTTCGCCGGATGGCGCGAATGTTTCGGCGTGTTACGCCAGCGGCAGCGTGACGGAGGCAACGCCGCCGCCCCCGACCGCCGTGCTTAGTGTCACGCTGCCACCGTGAATCTCTGCGATCGACCGCACGATGGCGAGACCCAGTCCGGTGCCGCCCGTCGCCCGGCTGCGCGACGGATCCCCGCGGACGAAGGGTTCGAACAGCCGGTCGCCCAGGACAGGATCGAAGCCTGTCCCGCGATCGGTGACGGTCACGCACACCTCGCGCTCGCTGCGCGTCCAGGCGACGTCGGCGGCATCGCCGTAGCGCACGGCATTCTCGACCAGGTTGGCGAACAGCCGCCGAAGCGCCGCTGCGTCCCCGCGCACGACGGCACGCTCGCCGGGCCGGACCGTGACCGGCTGGCCGGCGACCGACAGATCGTCGACCAGCGCGTCGAGCACGCTGCCCAGGTCCACGCGTGTCGTCTCGACCATCCGCTCGTCGCGGGCGAAGCGCAGCACGTCGCCCAGCATCGCCCGCATTTCATCGAGATCCGCCGACGCCCGCAGCCGCGCCGCATCCGGCAATTGCTCGACCCAGAAGGCGATGCGCGAAAGCGGCGTGCCCAGGTCGTGCGCGATCGCGGCGAGCATCGCCGTCCGGCTTTCGGCGTGTCGCGCCAGCCGCCCGTGCATCGCCGACAAGGCATCGCCAAGCTCGCGAACCTCGCGCGGGCCGCCGGCCGGGGCGGCGAAATCCCGCCCGACGCGTCCGTGCGCGGCCGCCTGGGCCAGCTGACGCAAGGGGCGCGTGATCGCCCGCGTGATCAGCCAGGCGGCGATCCCGAGCACGATGCACGCGACACCCATCGCCTGCAGCGTCCACCAATGCCATTTCGAGAACAGCCGCGGCGGGCGGGTGGAGAGCACGCGCCATCCGCCGTCGTGCCGGACGGCGGCGGAGAACGGGCCACGCAGGGCAAAGGGATCGTGCTGGCCCTCGAACGCCACGACGCGGACCGACGCGCGCGGCACCCGCAGCATCTGCGCCAGCACGTCCTCCGCCATCGGCATCCGTTCGGCGTGTGGCGGAAGGCCCGACCAGCGCGCGCCGGTGACCAACGTCATTGGCTGATCCGACAGGGGCGGCGCGATGCCCATGCGCAAGGCGGTCGCGACCGTTTCCAAGCGCACCGGCGCCGGGCGGGGCGGCGGGCCGCGAAAGGTAACCGCAAATAACAGCAGCGCGGTCAGGATCACCGAAATGATCGTCAACGCGAAGATCGGCAGCGCGATCGAGACGCGCCGCGACCGGCGGGCGGGCGCCGCCGTCATGCGCGGATCACGTCGGCGTTGAACAGATAGCCTTCGTTGCGGATCGTGCGGATCAGCTCCTCGCCATCCGCTCGCGCCAGCTTCTTGCGCAGCCGGCTCATCTGCACGTCGATCGCGCGGTCGAAATGCTCGGCGTTCACGCCCCGCGACAGGTCGAGCAACTGATCGCGGCTCAAGACGCGACGGGGATGTTCGACGAGCGCCAGCAGCAGGCGGAATTCGCCATCCGACAGGTTGATGACGACGTCCTCCGGATCGAACAGCTGGCGCCCCACCGCATCGAGCCGCCAGCCAGCGAAGCGATGAAAGGCGCGCGCCGATGGCGTCACCGCCGGTGCTGCGGCCTCTCCCCCGCTCGCCCGGCGCAGCACAGATCGGATCCGCGCGAGCAATTCGCGCGGGTTCGCGGGCTTGGCGATATAATCGTCCGCGCCCATCTCCAGTCCGACGATCTTGTCGACCTCCGTTCCGATCACCGACAGCATGATCACGGCCGGGCCGTTGCGTCGGTCGAGCGTTCGCAGCACCGCCAGCCCATCCTCGCCCGGCATCATCACGTCCAGAACGATCAGGTCATATTGGGCCACGGACAGGGCCGCGCGCATTTCGGCCGCGTCGGCGGCAGTGTCGACCAGATAGCCGTGCTGTTCCAGAAATCCGGCCGTCAGCTCGCGGATTCCGGGGTCGTCATCGACGATGAGCAGGCGGGTGGCAAGGTCCACGGGGCTGTCCAATCGGGTCATCAGCATGGGTGCCTGACTTGACGATCGTGCGTATCCGCGTCGTTGCAGCGCTGCAATCCAGTGTAATCTGCCAGAGCGTTGCAAATTTGCCGCAGTGGGCATGCCGGTCCGGGCGCGCGCGTCGCAGAGCTGAAAGGTCCGGCAATGTGCAGGCAAAACGCAGGCCCTAGCCACGGCAAGACGTCAAACCCTGGAGACGATCATGCTGACCTCGCTTTTGTCCGCCCTCCTGGCGCAAACCCTCTACGGCCCCACCGCGCCGCCCCCGCCCCCGCCCCCGCCCCCGCCCGCTGTTTCAGCTTCCGACCCGACGGAGGTTTCCCCGACAAGTTCGGCGGCGGTTTTTCGCGCCAACGGCATGACCGAGGCCGGGCTGGCCGCCCTTCGGGCGATTCCCGAACCGGCGATTGCTCGCGGGGCAACCCGCGCGGCGCAGTGCGCCGTCGAACAGTTGAGCGCGCAGACTCCGTTGCCGCTCGGCGACCTGTCGGCCGCGCTGCGGGAACGCGATGCGACGGCGGCGGCACAGGCATCGGCACAGACCGACTATCTGGTAGCCGCGCTGCGCGTGCTGCAGCCGGCCGACCAGCGCGTGCTGCTGGGTGTGATGGGTACCGGCGGCACGATCCTCGGCACGGCGCCGCCGCCACGCCCGCAAGCCGCGCGCGCGGGCGACGGCGAAATGGCGCGCCGCGGTCCGGGGGGCCCCGGCGGGCCCGGTGGAAAGCCTGGCGCCGGCGGCCCGCCCGGTGGTGACCGCATGGCGCGCGCCGAACGCCGCGGGCCGCCGCCCGTCGCGCCGACGGCACCGCGCGGCGGGCAACCCTGCGATATCATGCTCGGCGATTGAGGTGACGGCGAACGACCGCGGTCGGAATGACGGCCTACCGCGATCGTCGTCGTGCCCGCCGGGCAATATCGTTAGGTGGTGCTTGGCGTCCGTGGGAGGGCGGTACCGCCCTCCCGTCACGTAATTCAGCTGCGGCCGCGAAGGGTGTTCAACACGGCCATGGCTGCGACCCCGGCCAGCGCCGCGCTGGTCCACGGCCGCGCCTTGGCGAAATTGGTCGCTTTCTGTGCGATTGGCGCGTCGCCCGAGAAATGCTCCCGGAACGCGTCGGACAAGCCGGTTTTACCGTTGGATTTCGTGGCAGTGGTTGCGTCGGTCATTTGAACTCCGTCGATGCGCGAAAGTGCGCCTGGCAACCCTAACGATCAGACCGGCTGAGCGGTTCAAACGGACGGAGGTCGGCCATCGCGTGGAGCATGACACCATAGTTTTGAGCGATCGTGATCGCGCCGGGCAGGTTGCACGCCGGCCAGCGCAGCGCTGACAACCATTCCACGTCCGGACGATCGAAGCCCTGGCCGCACGGTGCGGCATGGCCGGAGACTTCGGACAAAAACGGCGGGCCGTCGCTCGCGCGTCGACCCGCCAGTCAGGAGGAAAGCGTGGGGCGTCAGAACTGTACGTTGACGCCGACGTTGATCGTGCGGCCGATCCGCGTCTCGAACAGCGTGTCCTCGCGCTTGCTGTCGATGTAGAGGCGGTTTCGCTCGTCCGTCAGATTGGTTGCCTCGACGATCAGCTTGATGCCGTCGGTGATGTTGTACGAAGCGGAGGCATCGACGTAGAGCGTCGGCGCATTGCCTTGCAGATCGCTGCCCGGCGACGCCGGGATGCCGCGAATGAAGCGATCGCGGTAATTGGCGGTCCCGCGGATGCTGAACCTGCTGTCTTCGTAATATAGCGTTCCCGACGCGGTGTTCTTCGACAGGCCGACCAGATCGGCCGTCGTCGTCACCGTCGGGACGCCGCCGGCACTCGCCAGAATATATTGGATGCGCGACGTGACATGGGTGTAGTTCGCCAGCACGCCGAAGTTGCGCAGGAAGCTTCCGCCCAGGAAGGTGAACGGAATCTGTGCATTCACTTCCACGCCCTTCAGCGGGCCGCCCGGCGTGTTGAACGGCTGGCTGATCGTGAAGATTTCGGTCGGGGCGGTGTTGGTGCCGGTCAGCAGCGCATCGGGCAGGCCCAGCTGATTGAACGGGATCTGGCTGCTGACGTTCTGGATGAAGCTCTTGATGTCCTTGTAGAAGAAGGCTGCCGACAGGATCGAACCCGGGCGGAAATACCATTCGACTGCCGCATCGAACGTGTTGGCACGGATGGGGTCGAGCAGCGGGTTGTTGATCGTGCCGTTACGCGTGGTCGCGGTAACGCCGCTGGTCGGGGCCAGCAGACCGAGCTCTGGCCGCGACATGACCTTTGCGCCCGAGAACCGCAGCAACAGGTTCTGCATCGGCTCGACGACGATATTGGCCGACGGCAGCCAGTCCTCATAGCTGTTGCGAACATTGGCATATTGCCCGACCAGGTTGGTGGGCGAGGTCGTGCCGGCCGGTGGCGCGACGGTGATGATGCCCGCCGTATTCAGGTCGGTGCGGACATACCGCACGCCGGCATCACCCCGCAGCCCGAAGCCGACCGCGTCGGCCAGGTTGAACGTGCCCATGACATAGGCGCCCTTGACCGATTCCAGAATGCGCGTGCGCCCACCGCCGCATTCGACGCCGCAGAAGCGAGTCTGATCGAACCCGAAGGTTTGCGCCCATTTGTCGGGATCGATCGCCGCCCAGCTGTTGGGTGCGCCGTTGCCCCACAGGTCGCCGACCCCGGTGATCTGACGCGTGATGCTGGACAGCGACGTGCCCGCCGGCAGTGCCCGCACGATCGTGTCGGCAAGGTAGGGGCGCAGGAACGTGCTGCGGAAATCGCTCTCGCGATACTGCCCCCCGGCCTTCAGCGTGAAGACATCGCCCAGCGCCCAGGCGACGTTGACCTCGCCGGTGAAATTATCGGTCGTGTTCGTCTGGGGACGGCCCTGGAAGCTGAACCCGCCGAGCACCGTGCCGTCCGCCAGCGACGGCGCGTAGGAGAAGTTCGCCGGATTGGCGACGTCGAACCCGAAGCCGAGCAACGGCGTCGTGCCGCCGCCGCGGAAATCGATCGAGGCGCCGCGCGCGTCGATCACGTCCATGAAGGTCTGCAGGCGCTTCTTGCCGTCCCAGACCGACCGGTTCTTGCCGACCAGCATCGTCACTTCCAGATCGTCGGTCAGGCGGCGCTTCAGGTTGAAATTGACCTGTTTGAAATCGGACACGAACTGATCGACCAACCCCTCCGATCGCACGTCGACACCGTCGAACAGGCCGTAGGTGAGCGAGCCGAGCGAATCGAACTGCGCATCGCGCACCGACACCATCGGCTGACCGTTGTTGGTGATCGAGCGGCCGAACGACAGCAGCGCGATGTAATTGTCCTTCCGCGTCACTTCGAAGCGCGAATACAGGCCCTCGACGGAGATGTCGGTGTCGTCGTCAGGCTGGAACTGCAGCGTCAGCGTGCCGCCGATCCGCTCCTGCGTCTGTTCCGAATTCACATAGCGTGGGATGCGCGGGAAGAAGGCGCCCGAACCCGGCGTGTTGGGCAGGTCGGCGCGACGCAAGCCGAGAATGGTGTTGTACGCCGCGACCGAACCCGTACGCGGATTGTTGGTGCTGCAATTCGCCGCATCGGTGCCCTTGGCCGCGTTGACCGCCGGATTGATCGGGGTCACGCCGACCGGCGAGCAGAAGCCGCCGTTGGTGTTCGACGACAGGATGTCGACGGCGGCATAACCGACCTCGCGCAGATGGCGCTTCTGGTAGGCGACCGACCCCAGGACGCCGAACCCCGAATCTCCGAACTTCTTCGATACCAGCAGCGACGCGCGGGGATCGACCCGCTTCGACAACTCGTTCCACGTCCCACGCGCGGTCGCGCTCAGCACGAAATCCTGGCGCTGGCTCATCGGCCGCGGCGCCGACAGGTCGACCGTCGCCCCAAGCGAACCCTCTTCGAGATCGGCGGACGGCGTCTTGCGGACGGCAAGCGCGGAGAAGATCTCGGTCGGGAAGACGTTGAAGTCGAAGCTGCGGCCGTTGTTGCCCGCACCGAAGATGTCGGAGCCTCCGGTCTGCGACGTGCCTTCCAGCCCGTTCACCCGGACACGGGTAAAGGCCGCGCCCAGACCGCGGACGGAGATGTTGCGGCCCTCGCCACCGTCGCCGCGAGCGAGCGCGACGCCCGGAATGCGCTGCATCGATTCAGCCAGGTTCGAATCCGGGAACTTGCCGATGTCTTCGGCAACGATCGTATCGATCGCCGCCGTCTCCGTTCGCTTCTGGTTGAGGGCACTTGCGAGTGACGCCCGAAAGCCGGTGACGACGATCTCGGCGCCTTCGTCCGCAGGCGTCTGCGCAGCCGCATCGGTCGCGGGCGTGGTCTGCGCTGAGACGGCGGTGGGGAACCAGACGGCGGCAGCAAGAGCCATGCCCGAAGTCCCCAACCGAAACGCGCGCGATCGTAAAGCTTTCACGTGATCCCCCTCCTCAGGTGCCCGTTACGCACTATTCCCATTTTATGGGATACTATTTCATTATATTTATTCGGAACGGAGGCTATCGGCAAGCGGAAGTTGCGTGAGCGATAATCTGATGAAACAAGGCTTTAGAGATCACGCTTGGCACAAAGCTTTGAGCAAGCGCTTCCACTCGACCGCGTGTCTGGAGCCACTGCGGGCGTCTGCCTCGGAACGACCAAACGTCGCCTTTCAGCATCTTAGCTGCAACGCTCACACCGGCTGAGGTGCCGACCGATATTTCGCACTAGCGCGACGAGATTATACAGGCGTTTTGCTCCCCCCCTCGCAAGGAATCGCATGTCCACCGTCCTGATGATCCAGACGATGCGCTGGTTCGGCCCGGCCGATCCGGTGACGTTGACCGCCATCCGTCAGTGCGGCGCGACCGGTATCGTCACGGCGTTGCACGAGGTGCCGAACGGTGCCGTCTGGTCGCAGGCCGCGATCGGCGAGCGCAAGGCGATGATCGAGGCCGCCGGCCTGACCTGGGACGTCGTCGAAAGCCTGCCCGTTCACGACGATATCAAGCGCGGGGCGCCGACGTCGGACCAACGGATCGCGGCCTATGTCGAAAGCCTGCGCAATCTCGCCGCGTGCGGCATCCGCACCGTCACCTATAATTTCATGCCGCTGCTCGACTGGACGCGTACCGATCTGGCCTGGGAGCTTCCCGATGGCGCGCGGGCGCTGCGCTTCGAGCTTGAGGCCGTCGCCGCCTTCGATCTCCATCTCCTGCGCCGTCCGGGCGCCGAACGGGACTATAGCGCCGCGATGATCGAAGCCGCGGGCGCGCGGTTTGCGCGTATGAGCGAGGCCGAACGTCACCGTTTGGAGCGGACGATCATCGCTGGTCTGCCAGGCAGCGAAGAACATTTCACCACCGCGCAATTTCTGGAGGCGATCCAGGGATATGACGGCGTGGATGTCGCCACACTTCGGCAGAACCATGTCGCGTTCCTCGACGCAGTGTGTCCGGTCGCGCGTGCACTCGGGATCCAGCTTGTCGTCCATCCCGACGACCCGCCCTTCCCGATCTTCGGCCTGCCGCGCGCCGTCAGCACTCAGGACGATCTCGCCGCGCTGTTCGACGCCGTGCCCGATCCCTCGAACGGCCTGTGCTTCTGCGCCGGCTCGTTCGGCGCCCGCCCCGACAACGACCTGCCGGCCATGATCCGCCGCTTCGGCGACCGGATCGGCTTCCTGCATCTGCGCTCGGTCCAGCGCGAGGAAAACGACGCCTTACACGAAGCCGCCCATCTCGAAGGCGATGCCCAGATGCCCATGCTCGTCGCGGAAATCCTGGCCCTGCAGGCGAGGACCGGCCGGAGCATCCCGATGCGCCCCGACCACGGCCACCAGTTGCTCGACGACCTCACGCGTCCGTGCAATCCGGGCTATTCGCTCCTGGGCCGGATGCGTGGCCTTGCGGAACTGCGCGGGCTGGAGCGCGGGTTGGCGGCATCGATGTGACCGGCGGAGGCCCGCCTGCTCGACACATCAGCCGGTGAGGAAACCGCGTAAAGCCGGTCGGCATTCTCCATCGTGCGGCGCGCCGGCGTGACGCGGTATCGAGAAAAAATATCTCGTGACGAAATTGCGCTTCGTTGTTGGCCGCGGCGATATCGCTTAGTTCGAACGTACGGGATCAATTGGCCTCCCGTTCAGGCGTTCCCCGCCCAAGCGCCGCGGTGTGATGGCCCTTTGGCCAGGGGGAATGCTGTGCGCCTTAACCGAACCTCTCTGCTTTCCGCTGCCTGTATCCTCGCCTGGAGTCCGACATCCCTTTGGGCGCAAACGCGAAGTGCACCGGTGCCGCGGTTGTCCGTAAGCGGCTCGACCCGCGTCCGCTACGAAATCATCGAGGGACAGCCTCGGGCGGGATTCAACGACAGCGACGACCTGCTCAGCGTTCGCACCACCTTGGCGGCGCAATGGACCGATGCGCAGTGGACCATCATGGGCGAGGTGTACGACAGTCGCGCTTATCTTGCCGATCGGGGTGCGCCGCTGACCACGGGCGAGGTCAATGCGGTCGAACTGGTTCAGGCCTATGTCGGCCGGACGGTGCCGCTCGCTTCGAAAGCGACGCTGTCGCTGCAGGCCGGCCGGATGATGCTGAACCTCGGATCGCGGCGCCTTGTGGCAGCCGACGACTATCGGAACACCACGAACAGCTACACCGGCGTTCGCGCCGACCTGAAGATCGCCAATGGCTGGAGCGGGACCGCCATCTATAAGCTTCCGCAACAGCGCTTGCCGGACCGCTCCGACTCGCTGAGGCGGAATGCTGTCCGCATCGACCGCGAAAGCTTTGATCTCGTGCTGTGGGGTGGCCTGCTCACCAAGGCGAACGTGCTGTCGGCAGTTTCGGTCGAAGCCAGTTTCTTCCACCTGGGCGAACGCGATTCCCCGCGGCTGGCGACGCGCGACCGCGCGCTCGACACCTTCGGCCTGCGCGTGTTCGAAGACCCGAAAGCGCGACATTTCGACTATGACGTCGAAGCCTTCATCCAGCACGGCCGGGCGAGCCCCTCCACGACAGCCACCAGTTCGCGTGCCCAGGTAAGCGCGAGCTTTGTCCACGCCGAGATCGGCTACAGCTGGGCCAGTGGCTGGAAGCCGCGACTGTCGATCGAATATGACCGGGCGAGCGGCGACGCTCCCGGTGGGCGTATCGGCCGCTTCGACACGCTCTTCGGCATGCGCCGCGCTGAACTTGCGCCGTCGGGGCTGTACAACGCCGTTGGGCGGGCAAACATGTCGTCCCCGGCGCTGCGTCTCGAGGTGACGCCGGACAAACGCTCCGACGCCTTCCTGTCCTTTCGTCCCCTCTTTCTGGCCGAGCGTACCGACGCCTTCTCGACGACCGGCGTGCGCGATCAGACCGGCCGCGCCGGGCGCTATGCCGGCGAGCAGATCGACGCCCGTTTACGCTATTGGATGATCCCGAAGCACGTGCGGCTGGAGGTCGACGGCGTGTATCTGCGGAAGAGCCGTTTCTGGCGGATCGCGCCGAACGCACCGAACTCGGCCGACACACGATACCTGTCGTTCAACATGACGGCCAGCTTCTAGATTTGGCGCAAAGCAATCGCGTCACGACGCCAAACGCCGACAGGCCGTAGCATGTCACTCCTGCGCGGCAGTCGTCGTATGACGGCCGTTCAAACGACTGTATCCACAAATCTTTTTTTGGAAAATGGTGCGCCTACAGGACTCGAACCTTTTCTGTAACGCGCTCATAATGTTTCACAATTTTTGATGTATTTCGCTTATGGCCCCTTATTGGCCCCCATCAGATTTTCACATTTTTGGGCATCGAACCTGCGCCGTTTTGGTCGATACTGGGTCTTCGGTGAGCATTGAAAACGCCTTGAAACCGACACATCGCTCATGCCACTCACGCAACGCTGATCAGTAAAAACTCTCGTTAAGCGCTGTCACCAGTCGCTTGATAGAGTGGGCGTCGTGAACCGCTTTGCGTCGGCTTGCGGCTGGATATACGCCACAACCGGATCCGCGGTTCCGGCTATCGCTGACCCCGCGCCTTTCTCGGCCGCTCGGAATGGCGACCGCTCTGAAGCCAGTCGTCCAACCGCCGATAATGAGAACGCAATCCTGACAACGGCCTTGTCAGGCATAAGGGTTTGCCCCTCTCTGGGGTGTTCGATGGCAGCGATTTCTGCGAGTACGGTCAGCAGATCAGGAGATTGGGAATGCCAGAGCGCTCTGCTGTCGACGACCAGGATTTGAAGATACTTGATGTCCTGCAGTTGGATGGATCCCTATCCATTGCAGCTATCGCCGAGCGGACCGGTATTTCACAAAACTCGTGCTGGCGGCGCATCAAACGCCTTGAGGATGATGGCGTGATCACCGGCCGTGTAACACTTGTGGACCCTACGAAAATCGGCCTCGATCTCACCGTTTTCGTACACGTTAAAGCGAGCGAACACTCAGAAGAGTGGTTGAAAAGTTTTGCGGAGGCTGTCCAGGCGATTCCGGAGGTCGTTGAGTTCTATAGAATGGCTGGCGAAGTCGACTACCTTCTTAAAATGGTGGTAGAAAACATTGCCGCGTACGATGCGGTTTATAAGCGGCTAATCTCGGCCGTGAAGATCGTGGATGTCAGCTCAACCTTCGCGATGGAAGAAATCAAACGAACAACCGCCCTTCCCCTCCATCATCGTGAAGTCGTAGCCTCATGAGTCTATGGAAGGTGCGTCAATCGGGGGGCCCGCCGCGGCTGTATCGATCAGCCAAATCTCTCAAGCGGCTCTGCAAAGGCTGTTCGACACCGGCCACGAAAATAGCTTGCGGCTGAACCAGCGGCTCGAGAGGGTCACCGTTCCATATTACAAGATCGGCTCGCTTCCCGCGCTCGATGGTACCCACCGATTTTTCGAGCCCGAACATCTTTGCCGGCCCGGAAGTGAGTGCGCGGATCGCATCGGCATACGGCAGCCCTCGCGCTACGGCCATCCCGGCGTTCAGCCGCATTTCACGAACGCGATGATTAGAATCGTTACCGATGATCGCGATTGGGACGCCAGCGGCTGCGAGAATCCGGGCGGAATCACTTCTCGAACCGATCACTTCGAATGATTTTGGCAGATTATCTGTTGGGTTGAGGATCACGCCTGCTCCGATGGCCGCCAACTCCGAAGCGACCCTCCACGCTTCCTCACCGCCCCGAATCACGATCTTGAGGCCGTAATCCTTGGCCAATGCGATCGCCTGCCTGATATCAGCCGCACGATGTGCGGACACGACAAGCGGGACACGCTGATCGAGAACGGGAATGAGAGCCTCGAGGTCAGGGCGGCTGAGCGCCGTGACCTGGAAATCACCACTGTAAGTGCTTTTGTTTGTACGGTAGCGCCTGGCTTCGTCGAACGCGGCCCGGATCAAAACATGCGATGTTTCCCGTGATCCGCCGGCAAGGCCGGTCCCCGCCTCGCCCATGTCGGCGGCGACCCCGATCTTTGGCCGTATCAAAATCGGAACATACCTGCCGAGCGATATTGCCGCCCCCTGGCCGGCGAACAGACGCGGCTCATCACCTGTCGATTGAGAGGATTCGGGAAAGACGATCGCCCCGGTGACGCCGCCCAAAAGAGCCACCGGTATGGGGGTCGCGTCCCCATCGAGAGCGTATTGCACATCAACGCCTGCACTCAGTCTGGCGGCAGATGAGCGCACATCGTTCGAGCCATCGTCGGAATTGACTTCGACCGTGCCGAGCGCTGTGTCCGCGGCGATGAATCCAGGCGTCAGCGTGGCACCCTTCAGATCGATAATTCGTGCAGCCGCTGGCACCCGTGCGGCAGGGCCAACGTCGATGATGATTCCGTCCCGAACGATTACGCTCGCGTCGGGCATGTCGGGCCCGGCGCCAGCAAGAACACGAGCATGCACGAAAGCGACCGTCTCAGCACCGGCGGCAGCTGTCACCGCCGTGCTGGCTAGCAGCGAGATGGCGATCCCAGACGCCTTGCGGACAATCCGGATCATCGTGTCGCCTCCTGGCCGAGTTCGAAGTCCGATACGTGATGCGTTCGCGGATCAAGCCGATCGTAGCGAAGTGTGCCGTCGATGAAGACCTTGTCCGCCATCGCGTAGATGCTGAACGGGTCCTTGTTCCAGAGCACAGCATCGGCGGCCTTGCCCACTTCTAAGGAACCGGTCCGATCTGCGATCCCCATCATCCGTGCAGGATTGGATGTGATCCATTTGATAGCCTCTGCCGGAGGCACGTCGATCCCGACCCGTCGGCCAGCCGCAATGGCGACTGCCGCCTCGACATTGAGCCGCTGCGCCAGCTCCGCCTCATCCGAATGGATGACGACGCAAACACCGGACTTGTGAAGGATTGCCGCGTTCTCTTCAATGCCGTCATAGGCCTCCATCTTGAAGCCCCAGCGCTGTGACCAAATCGCGACGCATATGCCCTCTTTCGCAAGTTGATCCTTAATTTTGTAAGCCTCCGGGGCATGATGAAATGCGGTGATCTTGTAGCCGAATTCCTTTGCCACATCGATCATGACAGACATCTCGTCGGCTCTGTAACAGTGATTCTGCACGAGGATCCGGCCGTCGAGGACGCCAGCCTCGGTATCCAGCGCCAAGTCGCGCTTTGGCACTTCTCCGCCCTTTGTGCGAAAATTGGCCCAGCGCCGAGCATAGTCAGCCGCCTCGATCCAAGCGCGACGAAAGCCCGCGACGTTTCCCATGCGTGTCGCTGGAGAACGGCCGCGACTGCCGTACCGCCCTTTCGGATTCTCCCCACAAGCCATTTTCAGCCCATACGGCGCGCCTGGAAACTTCATCGCCTGCTCGGTTACGGCGGGCACGTTCTTGATTGTTACGGAGCGCCCACCGAACAGATTTGCCGAACCCGGAAGGACAAGCAAAGACGTCACGCCACTTGCCCGAGCCCGATCAAAAGCCGGGTCTTGCGGCCATATGGAATGTTCCGCCCATACCTGTGCGGTATTCGGATCAACGTTCTCGTTCCCGTCGGCATGCCCCTGCACCGACGGAGAGGGAAACACGCCCATATGGGTGTGGCCATCGATGATGCCGGGCGTGACGAACCGTCCTGTGCCGTCAATCCGCTCCGCTCCGGCGGGAATTGCAACGCCGGAACCGATCGCGCTGACCCTTCCGTTTTCGAGCACCAACGTGGCGCCCTCGAAAAGGCGTCCTGTGCCGTCATAAATAGTAGCGTTCGTAATGGCCATCGTGCGAGGCCGACCCGGGTCGTAAGTGCTGGGAAACGGGTCAGGGTTTCGAAATTCATCCAGACCTGCCCTCGGTTTTGGAGGGGCGGCCGCGATCGTCTTACGCTCTGGTGTATTGGTACATGCACCGACAAAAAGCGCCGCGAGGACAAACGTCACCCCAGCTCGCGTTGATCGCAAATGTCGCACGCCCGCAATCTCCAAAGACATTTCGCATCGATTCCGCAACTACGGATCTATGCTGATTTGTAAGAAGTGGCCTGCGGGTGACACAGCCGCCGCCCGCAGGGACACGATAATCAGAAGGATTTGCGGACGCTCGCGTAAAGGTAGCGTCCGTATGGGGTGTAGAGGGAGCCAAGATACCCGTAGGTGCTAGACTCCAGCGGCGGCTTTTCGTTCGTGATGTTCCTCGCCCCGATGCGGAAGCTCGTCCCTTTCAGTGCGCCATCATCGAGGGCGTACTGTACGAAGAGGTTGCCGGTCACCTGAGAGTCCACCAGCCAGTTGTTGCCGGCGGCATCTGTAATTCCCGTGTCGACGACGTCGCCGGTATACTGCGTAAACCCGCTGACGGTCAGCCCGCCATATCGCCAGGTAAGCGATCCCGAAGCGCGCCACTTCGGGCGACCATCCTGCCGAACGAGATCTCCGCCGCCGGTGATCGTGGTGCCGGCGTTAATCTGACCCGCCGTCCGAGCAGCGATCAGCGCGGCAATGTCGGGCGACGGATCTCGGTAGAATTCGAACAGCCGTGCCGCGTTCAGGTTAAGGCTGAAGTCACCGATGCCCGTGTCGCGCAACGACCAGTCCAACCCAAGATCCAGACCCCGGACTTTCTGCGGTAGAAGATTTACGTAGCGATCATTCACGTAGCTGACGACGCCCACGGGAGCGAGTCCGGTGCCGGCGACAAGCGCAATGTCATCTGCCGTGGGGGCAAGACGGATCACGTTCGGGTTGCTCGATCCCTGCGTACGGAGAAGATAGTCGAGGATTAGGGCGTTACCCTCACCAAACAGTCCGACAATGCCTTCCTGCTTGATCTCCCAATAGTCAGCAGTGAGCGTAAGACGACCAAAGCGGGCAGGGATGAACTTCGGTTCGAGCACGCCGCCAACGGTCCAGTTCGTCGACTCCTCGGGTTTCAGGTCCGGGTTACCGGCTCGCTGAGCGGTCGCAACGAACGACTGCGCGCAATTCGCAAAGGAAGTGATGCGTCTCGCCCGAAGATCAGCCTCGCACCGAATGTAGTCAACCCGCGTATTTCCGCGCGTGATCAGCGTAGCATTGACCTGCTCAAGGTTCGGAGCACGGAAACCCTGAGCCCACGACCCCCGCAAGCGAACCCCATCGATGACATCCCATGCCGCCGCGACCTTTGGCTTTGCGACACTGCCAAAGTCGCTGTAATGTTCGTAGCGACCTGCCAGCTGCACATTCAGGCGTCGCACCAGCGGAATATTCATGTCAGGCGAAATGACCGGGATGGCCAGCTCCGCGAACGCCGCCGCCACCGTGCGAGAGCCCTTGGTATCGGGCGTGGGACTAACACCGTAGAGGTCGCTCGGCTGCCGGACGCCTGTAACCGTATCGAGCCACGTGATGGTCCCGTCGACACGCTGATCGCGGTCGTCGAGTTGGCTATCGCGTCGGACCTCGGCGCCAGCCGCGAAGCCCAGGTTCCCGCCGGGAAGCGATAGCAGGTCGCCTCGCGAAATTTTGAAGTCGCCCATCGCGAGGGTGGTTTTGCTTCGCCGCACGGCGATAATGCTGATCGCGTCGAGAGCAGCGGCGTTGCTTATGGTCGTATCTGGACCGGTCGGATTAGCCGCGTTTCCGCCGTTGAAGGGGTTATAGGCCGCGGCAGTCGAAAGGCCGAGGTTCCGCTGCAACAACGTCGCGCTGATAGCATTCTGCTTGTCGACAGCCTGAGCTTCTGAATAGACGGCCGCGCTTTCCCAATCGAAGCCACGGAATTGCCCCCGCAGACCTGCCAGAAAGCGGAATTGCGTATTCTCGACCTTTACATTCGTGGGTCCGAGATCGTTGAAACGATAGTTCACCAGGGTCACTGGCAGTCCCGCCGCGGGCACGTTGGTTCCGGTGATGCGACTGGGGTTGACGCTACCGTCGGCAAACGTGGTTGGACCAAATGGATTCCAGTAGTTCGACGCTGGAATCGTCATTCGGATCGATCCGATGCTGAACACGCTGTCCTGCACGCTTTCGGTCTGCGCGAGATAGAATCCGGCTTCTGTGAATAAGGTAAGATTGTCGGTCAGATCATAATGTGCGGTTGAGAACAGGTTGAGACGCTTGAGCGAGGGCACGACCGAAAGATTATAGTTAGCCTGCGCGTCGGAGCGGAGGTCCCGATCGGCGGCGGCAGTCGCGCGATTGCCGTCATCGAGACAGATGCCCCCCCCCAGCGCGAGCTGACACCCGGCAAACGTCGTCGGCTGAATGTGGAATTGTCCCGATGCGTTTGTCAGGGCCAAACTTCCCTGGCGAATTGTGCCGGATGTCGGCGGCGTCTGGAAATCACCCCAAGGACTGAGAGTGCTCCGGCGATCGAGCCCCGCAAGCCCTGCGAAAGTTGTGTTAGCGAATAGCGGACGCTTGTCGGCCGATGCGGTAAAATCTTGATCGCGCGATCCTAAAGCGGTGCGGTCGGTGTACGTAAACGACAGGGAGAAGTTGCCGCGATTATCTGCAAAATTATGCCCCGCCAAACCACTGATTTGCAGTTCTCGGAGATTTGTTCCCTCGGCACCGCCGTACTGTACATCGATAAACCCGCCTTCGACGTCATCACGCAGTACGGTGTTTACAACGCCGGCAACCGCGTCAGCGCCATAAATGGCCGCCGCACCATCGCGCAGCACTTCGAGACGCGACAAACCGGCGACCGGTATTGCGTTCGTATTGTACGTGATGACGGGAACGAGGTTGGAATCCGCCTGACTTCCGGGATGCTGAACAACGCGCCGACCGTTCAGCAACACCAGTGTGTTTCCCACACCCAAGTTCCGCAAATTGACGGAGCCGACATCGCCACGCGCGAAGTTGCTACTCGTGGCACCGTTCGTGCTGTTGAAGGACACATCGCCCATTTGCGGAATCGTGCGAAAGAGCTCGTCGCCAGAAACAGCGCCGGTTGCCGCAATCTGGGCGGCATCGATCACGGAAACTGGCAGAGCCTCGGTCGTCACTGCTCCTCGGATCTGCGTTCCGACCACCACGATGTCCTGCGCAGGACTGGCCTGTTGGTCGTCACCTACCGACTGATCGCTGGTCTGCAGTGGCGTAGTGGCTTGACCGAACGCCAGCCCCGGCGCGGTGATAGCAAGCATCGAACTCGCAGCGAGTGCGGAGATCTTGTGCATACGAAAGCTCTTCATTCGCTAGCCCCCTCTAATCTGCGTCTTACGGCAGCGACCCTACCGCTCTCATAGTCCGGCGACGCCTTGCGAGCGTTCTATAAGATTTGCCCGGACCCCTCCTTAGCAGTACAAATAATCTATCCATCACCGATTAAGTCAAGAAGTTTCTTGCACAAGCGCCTTAATGTGGCATAGTTTTTTGACATGTCACTGGCCGAGGCGTGAGGGGGGCGTAGCTCCCACGCAGGGTCGGCCGTCTCGAACACCCAACCGCATCGATGCGGAGGCTGAGGTTGTGAAAATGCCCGATGCGAGCTTGGATTTGGCTTCTCGGATTGTGATCGATACGTCCTCGATCGGGCCGCGACCGATTGTTCGCGGCTTCTTCGATCCAGAGACTTTCACAATCAGCTACGTTGTTCATGACACTGCGACGCGCCGCGCCGCGGTGATCGATCCAACGCTCGGCTTCGATCCGGCGAGCGGCCGCATCGGCTACGGCGCCGTCGACGAGATCGCGACATATATCCGCGCGCATAATCTGCAGATCGATTGGTTGCTGGAAACCCATGTTCACGCCGACCATCTCTCGGCCGCACCCTATCTGCAGCAACACTTCGGTGGGCGACTTGCGATTGGTTCGGCGATCGTCACCGTGCAGGAGACCTTCGGGAAAGTTTTTAATTTCGGGACCGAATTCGAACGCGACGGTTCGGATTTCGACGAACTGCTAACCGACGGGTCGCGGTTTGCGTTGGGAGGCGTGCAATGCACCGCTCTTCACGTCCCAGGACATACGCCAGCCGACATGGCGTATGTCCTGGGTGACGCGGTCTTCTGCGGCGACACCTTGTTCATGCCGGATGTTGGAACAGCGCGCGCCGACTTTCCCGGCGGCGACGCGGCGCAGCTCTACCGCTCGATCCGTCGGCTCCTCAAACTTCCGGACGACGCAAGGCTATTCGTCTGCCACGATTACAAGGCTCCCGGACGCGACGCCTTCGCGTGGGAAACGTCGGTGGGCGCGCAGCGCCTACACAATGTTCAGGTGAAGGAGGGCATCGACGAGCGGGCCTTCGTGATTGCGAGAAATGCGCGCGATCGCACCTTGGCCGTCCCGCGTCTGATCATCCCCTCTCTGCAAGTGAACATGCGAGGAGGGAAACTACCTCCAGCCGAGGACAACGGCCGCCGATACCTGCGTGTCCCGCTAGGGTCAGGACTCATTGGTCATAGCCAGAAGATGACGGTGGCCGCGAGGGCGACGGCAGAGAAGAAGACGGTTGGGCAGCGGTCGTAGCGAGTTGCGACGCGGCGCCAATCCTTCAGACGGCCGAACATGATCTCGATGCGGCTGCGGCGCCGGTAGCGGCGCTTGTCGTATCTGACCGGCTCGTTGCGCGATCTGCGGCCCGGGATGCAGGGCTGGATGCCTTTGGCTTCCAGGGCGTCTCTGAACCAATCGGCATCATAACCACGGTCGCCAAGCAGCCACTGTGCTTTCGGCAGATCGTCGAGCAAGGCTGCCGCGCCGGTGTAGTCGCTGACCTGCCCGGCGGTCATGAAGAAGCTCAAGGGCCGCCCGTCCGCATCGCTGACGGCGTGCAGTTTGGTGTTCATGCCGCCTTTCGTGCGGCCGATCAGACGGCCGAGATCCCCTTTTTTACCCGCAGACTCGATGCCGTGCGGTGTGCCTTCAGGTAGGTCGCGTCGATCATGACGGTCTTCGGCACGGCCTCCGCTGCCGCGAGACCTTCCATCATTCGCAGGAAAATACCCCTCTCGCTCCACCGCTTCCAGCGATTGTAGAGCGTCTTGTGCGGCCCATAGTCCTTCGGTGCATCACACCAGCGTAGCCCGTTGCGATTGACGAAAATGATGCCGCTGAGCACCCGCCGATCATCGACCCGAGGCTTGCCATGGCTCTTGGGAAAGAACGGTTGCAGACGCGCCATCTGCTCATCCGTCAGCCAGTACAGGTCGCTCATCCACTCTCTCCTCACGGAGCCTGAATCAGATCGCGCCTCCCACATCAATGGGTCCTGACCCTAGGCATCAAATCAAAACGCCGCCTATCATGAGTATTCAGAAAACATTCGTATCGGTTATCTCGAATTAGTATAATTGTGAACTGCCGTTCACCAATCTCCAAGCCAACGGACCTGCCATTTACCCGCTCCGAGAACAGCGACGGTCGGCGCACCGTGATGAGTGCCCGCTTCGTCGGCCGTCAGACGCGGGATTGACGGTTCGGTTTGTCAGTCCCGCGTCTGAGAGCCCGAGATCACCATGGCGCAATCAAAGCTTGAGACTGGCTCGCGCATAATAATATCCGCCGTAGGCGCCGAATGGGGAGTTCGAACCGTACAGCGAGCTGCCGATGGTGTTCGCAACCGTATTTCGGTCGGGATAGGTGTCAAATATGTTGTAGGCTCCGGTAGACAGCCTCATTCGGTCCGTCACGTCGAACCCGACTTCAAGATCGGTGATCCATTTCGCGCCATAGAATTGATCGAGCGACGGGGTGTTGTTGAGAAGCGCCCACTTTCCGTAGCGGGTTTCGCGCAGGTTGATCCCGATCCGACCAAGGTTCCAGTCCAAACCGAGGATCAGCTTGTCACGCGGTGTTCCTTCCGTGAAATACCCCTGCGTCTGCCGGTCGAACAACACGAGCCCCAGTCCGGAGAGTTGGGGCGGAGTGGGCGCGATGCTCCGGATTTTGGTCTCATTGTGATTGTATCCAAGGGTCGAACGCAGACGACCTGCCGAACCGAGATTCAAGGCGTAGGACGCAACGACATCGACACCGCGGGTGCGGGTGTCGATGGCGTTGGTGAAGAAGCGGACGAACTGATCGCCCGAGAAGCCATTGGCACGCAGAATGGTACGCACACCTGCGCTGGACAACAGTCCCGTCAGCGTTATGCGGTCATCGATATCAATCTGATAGGCATCCGCCGTAACGGAGAGCCCTGCGACCGGCGTGAGCGCAAGACCCAGGCTGTAGTTGCGAGAACGTTCGGGGGTGAGAGGCTGCGCCCCAAGCGCATTAGCGACCGGCGAACCGCTGCGCACGATCTTGGACTCGATGAGCTGATAGGCTCCGCCCACCAGGTTGAACTGGGTCGAGGTTTGCGCATAGGCCTGTTGCGCAAGCGACGGCGAGCGGAAGCCGTTCGAGAATGCACCGCGAAGGTTCAGCCAATCGAACACCTTGTAGCGCGCGGACACTTTGCCGCTCCACACATCCCCGGAACTGTCGTCATAGGTTTCGTATCGGACGGCACCCGTGACCAGCAAGCGGTCGGTCAAATCGAGCGCGAGATCGAGATATCCCGCCCAAACGTTCCGCTTTATGTCGGCAGCATCCGCCGGGGTAACGATGACGGCCCCCTGCGCCCCGACAGCGCCCGGCTGGCCGGCCAGCGGCGTCCCAGTCGGGAATACGTAGCCGCCGTTCGTGTAGGCCGCGACATCGAGCGCGCGAGTGACATAGGATTCGTACCGATATTCCGCACCGGCCGAAATCTGCAGGTCGCGGTCACGGAATAGGCTGACGCCGCGCGTCAGGTCGAGATTGTTCGTCCATTGGTCGAACGCCGCGCTGAAGGTACTGAATTTCGTTGGGCTTCGCGAACCCAGCGATGCATTCAAAGATTCGTCCGCGCCGTTCCGGGTGTAGTCGCGGCCGTAGGTCGAACTGAGGTCGATGTCCCACCCCCCCGCCGTTCCCTTCAGCCCCGCGGTCGCCTGAAAGTCGGTCTCATTCAACGTGTAGAACGGCGTAAAACCATCGGGATAAATCGCGATGATGTTGCTCGTGGCATTCGGCTTTCGGCCAGCCTGA
Organism: Roseomonas aeriglobus; assembly: GCA_016937575.1. Taxonomy (NCBI): domain Bacteria; kingdom Pseudomonadati; phylum Pseudomonadota; class Alphaproteobacteria; order Acetobacterales; family Roseomonadaceae; genus Muricoccus; species Muricoccus aeriglobus. Next base: position 2,543,201 of record JAFHKN010000002.1, read on the forward strand.
CCGACCCGCGCTTCCCGATACCCGAAGGTCACGTTGCCGTATGCCTTGACCTCGCCGAGGTCGTATTCGCCGTTCAGTGCACCCTGGACCGATCGAAGCTGCGGCAGACCGCCCTGATAGGTGCGCCGATTGACCGTGACTTCCCGTGGGTCGGGCTGTCCGTTGACAGGGAAATAGAAGGTTCCGGTGACGTCCGAGTTACGGACCGTCGCGTTCTGATACTTGCCCTCGATCGACGCCGTCAGCGACCCCCGCTCTCCCAAAGCGAACCCGTGGCTGAGCTGGGCGTTCAAGGTTTCCCCGTCGCTGCCGTTCACCGAATCGCGATAGCGTTGGCCCGCCTCTAGATTCGCGGCGCCGCCCGATGCATTCTTTTTGAGAATGATATTGATGACGCCAGCGATCGCATCGGACCCATATTGCGCGGCGGCACCGTCGCGCAGGACTTCGATGCGATCGATCGCACTCGTCGGGATCTGGTCGAGGTCGACGGGGTTCGCCCCCGCTGACACATTACCCGAGTTCAGATTGATCAGCGCCGAATTATGCCGCCGCTTACCGTTGACAAGCACCAGAACGTGCACACCCGATAGACCGCGAAGGCCGGCGGGGCGGGCAACGCTGTCGAAGGACGAGCTGCCCACCTGCTGCGCCTGAAAGGAGGGAACGAGCTGCCCGAGCACGTCGCGCAGCTGCTGGCTTCCCGCCATGCGCGACAGCTGCTCTCCATCGATCACGTCGATCGGCGTGGGGCTGGTAGTGACGGTGCGGGACTGGCCGCGCGAACCGGTGACGACGATGTCGCTTCCGGCTGCGGACGGCTCGTCACCCTGCATTGGGGTCTCAGGTACTACCTGCGCGCTGGCGGGTATTGCCATTGTCAGCGTCGTCAGCGCGGTGGCGGTCGCAAGGACACTCTTCATGCTTCAATCCCCCTAGACAAATCCGGCAGCGTAGCCGGATCGCAGATATCTCCTCTCCGCGAACGATCGCTTCGATATCGCCATACGTTTGTTGCGGATCTTGAACCCGAAACCCGCGCCCACACAACACCCCGTGCAGGCCGAGCGCCCGTCTTATTTCGACCGTATGTTCTAGAAACAGCCCATGGATGTCAACTTTGTTTCTTTGCTTGCCGATAAAATCAAATTTTGTTTGATTTATTCGGGTTCGATGCGGGCGTTTCCCGCAACGCCCCCGGCCGCGCCACGTCTTCCGTAGGTTGGGCGAAGCAGACACAGGAGCACAGCCCGAGCTGCCTTGCTTCAAGGCGCCGAACAAGCCTCGCCGCCCGACCGGTGAATATTCGACCAGGAACGTGCAGCTCCGCCCCATCCGCCGCCCGCTGCGAAACCTGCACTAAACGCCAAACCGCGAGCAGAATTAGCGCAGCTATGCCGATCGCGCTGGGCGGAATGGCGCCCGTGGCGAGAGTCAGCCGCCAGAAGCGGCATCGTCACCAACAGCGCTGCCTTTCGTCCGCGCCGGTCGTCGAAATTTTCCTAAAATCATTGAGCCGACCGGCTGCATACGAAGCCCACCCCATGGGTCGCAAAGCTCGACCAGATACTGGTCAGCGGATCGGGGGCGGGAACATAACCTTGCCGATTTGGGTAGCGAAATAGCCGTAGATGGTGAAGTCGAACAGTCCGAACCAGTTTCCACTCATAGCGGAGGCCAATGTGAGCGATATCGCGGTGGCTTGCGGCTGGGTCGGCGGCAGCCGTGCCCGAAAGGCTTATTTGACGGATTCCGGCGGCGAGGGCTTGGCGAGCGGAGCAGGCACGTGCCGCGGCGTGACGACCTGTCCGTCACGCACAAGCGGCAGACCGTCCTTGATAACGATGTCGATCTTGTGCAGCGCGTCGAGGTCCTCGTCAGGGCGACCGTCGACGACGATCACGTCGGCGAGCTTCCCCACTTCGACGCTTCCAAGACGATCGTCCATGTCGAGCAGGCGTGCGTTCACAAGCGTGGCGACCTGCAGGGCTGCCGGGATCGAATAGCCGCCTTTGACGAACCATTTCAGCTCGGCGATGTAATTGTTTGGCATAGTTCGGTTCGCGTCGCCGATCGTGTCGGTGCCGATGCCCATCACGATACCCGCCGCCTTCATCTTGCGAAAAACGTCGAAATTGCCCTGCGCGGTCATCGTGAACCGCCGGGAGGTCGATCCATAAAAGCCGCCGGCGGTGTCCAGTAGATTCTGGTAAACTTGCAGCGTCGGAACGGAGGCGGTCTTGTGCCGTGCCATTGCTGCAATGGTCGCGTCGGTTCGTGGCAGCGGATGCTCGATGATGTCGACGCCCGCGTCCACGGCCATTTGTGTGTAGATCGTTTCGCAATCACAGGTGACTTTGAGCCCGAGCGTATGCGCTTCGTTCACGGCGGCACGAATTTCGTCCGGCGAGAAATGACTTGCCACCTTGATGACGCTGGCACCGTGCTTAAACGTCTGGCGCACGGCAGCGCGCCACGCATCGGCGCCGTCCCGTTCCCAAGCAAAATCCGGACCATGCGACGGGGTCACCGGTCGCTCGGTCGCATGCCCGCCTGTACCGGTAATGATGTGGCCTGCCGTAAACACGCGCGGTGCGGTAATCGTGTTGGCCGCGCTTGCTTCGGCTAGAAGATAGGGCGCCAGTCCCACCCCGTTCAGGTCCCTGACCGACGTTATGCCGGACTCAAGCATCCAGCGCAGATTGCGGAGGCCGAGAAGAACGCCGGTTCCGTCATTCGCCTGTTCGTCGATCGGTGTCGCACGGTCGGGATAGGTGGCGTGGACGTGGAGGTCGATGAGCCCGGGCAGGATCGTCTTACCGGTAACGTCGATCACCTCGGCGCCTGCTGGCCAGCCCGACGCCGTCCCGGCGGGAAGGACTGCCGCTATCCGGTCGCCTTGAATGACGATCGTGGCGGCCGCCACCGTGGCGGTGCGGGCGTCGAACAGTCGCCCTCCTTTCAGGACGATCGCGTCGGTTCGGCCAACCGCTTTGAGCGGTATGAGGCGCGGATCCTCCGTAGTGCGCGCGTACGGCGCGAGAACCGGGCGACGATCGTTGCGCGGACCCTCCTGGGCAGTCCCTTGTTGCAAAGGGAAGCCAGCCGCGAGGTAAGCGATGGCAATCCATGCGGGTCGTTTCATAAAGCTGTATCCCCTAATCAGTCAGACGCCGCGGCTCCGACGTAGTTTGCGATTTCGCCGTGCGTGGCGAACCAAGTGCCGCGTGATGCCGCGTGGCGGATGATTTTGGCGACGATCCAGATGCGCGATTGCGCCCCGATCACGTGCGAATGCAGCAGCCCGACGCGGCCCAGATCCGCAGTGTCGCCCGTGTGCACGATGCCCACCAGCGTCGAGAGAACCAGTGACGCGATGATCATCTTGATGAGCTGCAGAAACACGGTCGCGGCAATCGACAGATAATAGGTAATCGTGGCCTGTGTCTTGCTGCCGCCCCCGCCGCCATCGTAATAGATCGTGTAAGACCAGGCCGGCGACGATGTCGAGCATCAGCGCAGTAAGGATGCGATAGGTCAGTCGCTTAGCCAAAGATTGTCTCCACGGATGTGGAGGCTGCCACGCCGGCCGCTGCGCCCGCCCGCGCAGCAAGCTGTGCGATGGCAGCGCCTGGAAGGGCACTCCGGTTTTGGCGTCGAACCGTTCGAGGCGGCTAACGGCGATCGACACCTCCATACAGCAGGGCGTTGAAGAGAAACGGGAACGTGCCGTAGGATTGTGCGCGTTGCGCTACCTCAGGTCCCATCAGGAAGAGCTTGCCGCGTCCGACATCGACATCGGCTACCGCAATCGTGCCAGCCAGCTTTTCCTGACCGACTGCCCAGCCACTCCGCAATACGTCGCGACCCTCGAACCAGGACACCTTCGCGTAAGAGGACGGCTCGGATGTCGCGAGATACGTCTGCGAGCGATTGAAGAAGATGTCGACCTCACCGGGCATGCCATAGGCTAGCGGCTGCCGGTTATCGACACGGGCGCGAAGGATCGAACCGGGTATGAAGAAGGTCTTGGTATCGAGCGCACGCATCTGACCATCGACCTCCCGCGCGAGCGCAGGTGTCAGTGGCGTGGTCATGAGCTCGGCAAATCTCCCTGCGTTACCGATCGCGACGACCGACCCGCCTGCCTGCAGGAAGGCTGCCACCTGCGGCACGGTCTTCTCGTCCGATGGGGTGCCGAGCATGGGCTTGTATTCGGCAGGCGTATCGCCTTCAGCGGGCTGGCGCGACGGACGGTCGGTTCCCCATGCGCCCTTGGCGGGCAACGAGTCTTGGGTGAAGAGGAGAACGTCGTAGTCGTTGCGAAGATGACCCGCGTCGAGCCGCTTGGCAAAGACCTGCTCGAACGGAAATTCGAATTTCTCGAGCAACCAGCGCGTCCATCCTGCGGGCATGAGGCCGCCGTAACGATCGACGAGCCCGATCCGGATCGGCCGAAGAGGGATGGTCTCGGACGCCGGACGTGCATCCACCGCATGAACATCCAGGCCGAGATCTCGGACCGCCGTTTCGACGATCGCGCGCGCGCGCGCCGAGGCCGGGATCCAGATGGCGCCCGCTTGCAGGCTTTGGCCGTCGAGCGTCATGCTCTGCTTCAACCAGGCGGGCGAGATCCCCGCCTTCAACAGGCGGTTGGTGAGGATGAAGCTGTTGTTGGTTTCGTGTCCCACGATCCAGCCAGCGTCGCCTGCGCCAAGCATTTTGCCGGGCGAGGGCGCCATCAGGTCGGTGACCGTAGCAAAGCTCCCGGTCACATCCTCAAGGCTGCGATCGAACTCGATGCCCATCTGATAGGCCAGCGTGTAACCGGTGATGTCGTATGGCGCCTTGGGCGGCCCCCCCGGAAAGTCGGTGTCGTGCGGATGATCCTGCGGCTCGAACATGTCGAGAATATGCGGCCGGTACGCTTGCGCAGTCCGCACGATAAACGAGCCGGCGGGATAGGTCTTGGTGCCTGCCCGAAACGATGAGGTCGCCCGTTCCACGTCGACGCCATTTTTTATCAGCGCGTTCAGGAACGTCACCGCGGTCGGCATGTCGCGCTGACCGGCAGGAACGATATAAACGCGGGGATCGCGTTCGGACGGCTGCTTGATCAATTTATCGTACAGGTCCGAGGCTATAGTTTTCGGGCCATCGGCACGCGACATGTTATACTCGTCGGTCCCTTCGCCGCGAAGCGGCGCAGCATTTTCAAGGCGCTCGACTTTGGTCGGCGTTACCGTCCAGCTGTCCCGGCTCCCCCGTTCGATGCTGTTCGACCCCATCCGCCACATGTTGAACAGCAAACGTTCGCGGTTGCGCGACGCATAATCGATTACGGCCCGGTTGAGCGTCCACTGATAATCGAGAGAATCCTGAAGATGCCATTGCCTCGGACCGATCGGCATCAACTCGTCCGCTCGCGGCAATTGGGTGGACGGGACAAGCGGGATGGTGGCGGGCGTCGGGCCGCCGATGATCTCGGTCAAAAGGCCCACGCTGTTATGAAAATACGCTACCGAGCGCTCCATCCCGTTGTGCCACGTCGAATAGCGCGCGGCGCTCCGACTGCCCGAGCCCGCCTTACCCTCGGAAATCAGGCGGGAGTGCATCGCAAACCCAACCTCGTTGAGCTGTGACATCACGATCGGATCGTAGTTGAAATTGAACGGATCGCGGAAAGGCGGGACGAAGACGACCATGCCTTTCGGTCCGGTCTGATGCTGATTGTAGATGATCTGCGGATACCACTGCCGGAACAGCATCCGGTTAACGTTCTCCGTCTCAGGCATTGCGGCCATGAAACTGTCGCGGTTGTTATCGTGCCCGACGTATTTCTGGTACAGGCGCGGGAGCGTGGAGAATTCGCGCTTCTTCGGATCGGCCTGGCGCATGTACCAGTTGCTGACCAATTCCATGCCGTCCGGATTATCGTGTGCAAAAAGGATGATGCAGTCCGACAGCATCCGCATCGTCTCCGGATCGGACTGGGTCAGCATCCTGTGCAAAACCTGGATCTGGCCCTGCGAGGTAACCGTCTCGGTGGCATGCATGCCGGCATCGATCCAAACGATCGCCTTGCCCGTCGCGGAAAGCTGCTTGGCTTGCGCTTCGGTCACCCCCTTCGCGCGCGCCAAGCGCCCGGCAATGTCCCGGTAGCGGTCAAGCGCGGCGAGGTTTTCTGGTGTCGAGACGATGGCGACCCATTGCGTGCGTCCCTCCGCGGTTCGTCCAATGTCGACGAGTTTGATGCGATCGGACTCGCGAGCCAGTCGCTTGAGATAGGCTTCGTACTCCGAATAATTCGCGAGATAATAGTCGGTGCCCGGGGGCTGTTTGAAGAAGGCGGCGGGGGGCGTCACGGCGGTCGTCGACTGCGCTTGGGCAGCAATCGGAGAGAGCGCGACAACGGCAGTGGTCAACAAGCACAGGCGGGGCTTCATTATCGATCTCCGTTTGGGAGGCGTTTGCGGCGGACGACGTCGGCGCGCGACAGGCTCATGTGTCTAGCGCGCAGCCGATGCGATCATGTTGAGGAGCTGTCTCGACCTCGATCCCGAACGACAATAGGCGAGCACCGGAGCGGTAAGATGGGCGAGCGTGTCGCGCATCGTCGCGACGTCCGCGGCTGTGATCGCGCCCGAAACCACCGGGATATGAGCGAAGGCCAGACCGTGCCGCCGCGCAGCCTGCGCGATCTCAGCAGCAGACCATTGCCGCCCTTCCTCTCCGTCAGGGCGATTGCAGATAATCGACTTGAAGCCCCGGCCAGCGATCGCTTCCATATCCGCCGGACAGATCTGCTGCGCGGTTTCGACCGCCGCAGGCGCCATCGTGTGCGTCATGCAAGCCTCCATGGGTGAGCTATCCGTCCGCAGCGCGGGGCCGGCACAGCGCTCCGCGACGGCAGCCGTGTCCCCGCGTTAGAAGAACCGGACATTGTCCACCTCCGCCCACGTGTTTGTGCCGCCCGCGCGCCTGGCGACCAGTCCAACCTGCAGCAGATCGTCACCGCGCCACCGGCGCGGCTCACCCGACCGCGCTCGGACGGGTACGAGTGCGGTGAACGGCACCCGGACGTCGGCCCAGCGATCCGTACCGGCCACGTCGGCGGTCCACTCGCCGCTCAGCGTGTTCACCACAAGGACGTACGGCCCGTCTCCGCGCAGATCGAGACGGATGCCCGAGTATCGCGTCGCATCGACCGGCTGCACCGATCCTCTTCGCAGGGGGATAACGATCCCGCCTTCCGGAGCGGCCTTGGGCGCCAGTGCGATCGCAATTGCAAGAGCGCGACCGCGTTCATGCGGGACCAAGTTCGTCACGACCGAGGATCGCTCGACACCCCCGTCCATGTCGGCGAGGCGAAGCGTGTCCAAGGCACTCCGCCCGTCCGCTCTTTCGAAATCGTCGATCATGGCGGCGGCTGGCGACGGCGCCAAAGCCGTGGCCGCGTTGGCAGGCGGAAGCTTCATTCCGCCACCCACGACGGCCCGCCCGTCGATGAAGACCGTATCAGTCTTGTGCACATCAGAAATGCGTTCCCATGGCTTGCCGTCGAGCAGCACCAGATCGGCTCGCTTTCCTTTCTCGATGGTGCCGCGGTCTTCGAACAGGCCTAGGGCGGTCGCACTATTTGCCGTGCCCGCCATCAGCGCGGCCTTGGCCGGAAGCCCCGCCGAGACCATCAGTTCCATTTCATGAAGTGTTGAATAGCCGTGTCGGACACCTCCGATGCCCGCATCGGTTCCCACGGCAACAATGACCCCGGCATCGTAGAGACTTTTGAGGTTCTGTTTGGCGAACGCCCATTTCCGTAGCCGCTGCGTTACAGCGGCGTCGCTGGTTCTGACCTCTTGCGGATCGCCGGGTTCGTACACCGCCAGCGTAGGCGCATAGAACGTCCCGGCCTTCTTGATCGCCGTTATCGCATCCGCATCGAGCGGAGCATCCTGCAGACTGTGCCCGATGACATCGACGCCCGCGGCCGCAGCGACTTTGCCTCGTGCCACGGTTACGGTGTGCGTCAGCACTTTCTGCCCACTGCGATGCGCCTCGTCGACGAGGGCGCCGAGCGTCTCCGCATTCATCGAGGTTTCTTCAGGCTGAGTTCCATAGCGCCAGCCATCGGCAAAGGCCTTGATATAGTCCGGGCGATAGATCTGAAGTGCTCTCACCTCGCGTCGCGCCGACTCGGCCGTCGCAACCCATTTGGTCGTGTTGACGTCACCCCAGTCTGCGCCATGACCACCAGGCGTGCTCATCCTCGCGACGAAGTTTACATGCGGAGCAGCCAGGCTTCGCAACCACGCGCGACGCGGCGCAAAGGACTCCGGTTGTTGATGGAAGTCATTCACGGTTGTCACGCCACTCGAAACATAGGCGCTGGCGATCTGAGGCGTCGTTGCCGGCCGGCCGGCCGGCGACCAATGCGTATGCACGTCGAAAAAGCCGGGGAGCAGCGCCTTGCCATCGGCCCGGACGATAGAAGCGCCGACGGGGACCCGCACATTCGGCCCGACATCGGCGATGCGGCCGTCGCGTACGACGACCGTCCCTCGATACGGTTCGCGTCCGGTCGCATCGAAGATCGTCGCATCGACAATTGCCAGGGTGGACCCGTCCGACCGCGCGTCTAACGGCGCGGCGGTCCATCCGATCGTTGCGATCGTCGCGACGCCGGCGAGGATCCTGTAGGCGGTCGAGATTGTGATCATCTGAGCATTCTCCCCTCAGGGCCGCCAGCGGATGAAGCGACTGGATGGCCCCGACCATGCGCAACGTAACCGCAAGTCCGTCGGAAACGCAAACCTCCTCAAAAAATTTCTCGCCTAGCCTCGCCGCTTCAAAATGTTTATGCCAAGAAATCACAGTATGACGTGATATATTTTATTTTTCTGAATGGTTCGGCGGAGGACGTTTGCCGGCAGCTTAATCGAGATCGGGGAGTTTTCGAATGCACGATGCCGCCATGAGCGAAACCACGCGATTGATTCACGGCAACGCGGCGGCGCTGAGCGAGCGGACGCCAGCACCGCCCATCCAGCGGGGTTCCACGGTTCTGTTGGACGGCGTGAAGGCAATGAGCGATCCCGCGATCGTCAATTATGGACGAAGCGGCTTGATCACCCACAAGACGCTTCGACATGCGTTGCGCGACCTCGAACATGCTGATGACGCCTTCCTCTATCCTTCCGGACTGGCTGCGATCACCGGCACGCTGTTCGCCGTCCTGTCCGCCGGAGACGAAATCCTGCTGTGCGATAGCGTCTATAATCCCACGCGAAGGTTCCTTGCGGGCACCCTCGCCCGTTTCGGGGTTACGGCGCGCTATTACGCTCCCAGCGCGACCGCGGCCGAGATTGTCGCGATGGCAATTCCGGCAACGCGCGCGATCATGCTTGAATCGCCGGGATCGCTAACGTTCGAGATGCAAGACGTTCCGGACATCGCACGCTTGGCGCGCTCCGCAGGCATTCTCACGCTGATCGACAATACCTGGGCTGCCGGCATGCTCTTCAAGCCGCTCGATCACGGTGTTGACGTGAGCGTCCAGGCACTGACCAAATATGTCTGCGGGCACTCGGACGTTTTCATGGGATCGGCCGCCGTGCGTGGCGATCTCGTCGAAACGCTTGCCCGCTCCAGCTATGAAATCGGATGGTCGGTGTCGCCGGACGATGCCTATGCAGCCGTGCGCGGCCTACGCACGCTTCACACGCGCCTGGCACACCATGGCAAGTCCGCCTTGGCCGTAGCGCAATGGCTTGAGCAGCAACCCGAAATTCTTTCCGTAATGTGCCCCGGACTTCCGACCGACCCCGGCCATGCCATCTGGAAGCGCGATTTCACGGGTCTGAGCGGCCTGATCGGCATCGTGCTTCGACCAGAGGTGGCTAACCGCGTACCCGACATGATCGAGACGCTCTCGTTGTTCGGCTTAGGCTATAGTTGGGGCGGGTTCGAAAGCCTCGCGATTCCAGCCGATCCACAACTCGAGTCAAGAACGTGCGGGCATCGCTACGCCGGCCCGGTCGTCCGACTGCACATCGGTCTGGAGGATGTTTCAGACCTGATTGACGACCTCCGGCGCGGGCTCGACGCCCTGCACTGACGGGGGGCGGCGCCGGCGGTCCAGTCGGCCGCCGGCGAATGCTTCATGCCGCGCGGGCAATATCGGGCTTGGGCGAGAAGATCGCGCGCGTTTCGTCGCACATGTACATGCACGTATATCGCGCCGCGTCCGCTGCGAGCTGCGCAACCGACCGCAGGATAAAGGACACCTCGTCATCCGTCATAAGAACACTAAAGTTCAGCCGGGTAAATCCGGGCTTTTTGACTTCATCGCCGCCTAGGATCGCTGCGCGCATGTCGTCCGATTGCTCGTCGTCAATGTCGAGCAAGCGGTGAACGTAAGGACCCGCACAGGCACACCCGCCACGGGCCTGAATGCCGAAGCAGTCGCTCAGTAGCCGGGTCACCAGCTGCTGATGGACATACCCGCCCTGTCCGTCGCTGATGCGAAACGCGAAGATCGGCAGGCGGTGCGCATCAAGATTTCCCAGCAATTCGAGGTTCGGACAATCGTGCCAAGCGCGGATCGCACGTCCGGCCAGCTCGCGGTTGCGCGCATCGATGACATCCTGCCCGATCGCCTCCTTCACAAGAAAGGCGAGCGCCGCACGAATGTCGCCTACGACGTTGGGCGTACCCGCTTCTTCACGCGCCTCGATGCTGTCGCTGTAGTCATGTCCGCGGGGGGAAACGAACCGGACGGTGCCACCGCCTGGGGACGACGGCTTGGCGCCAACTACCGCAGCCTTGCGCACGATCAGGACGCCGGATGCGGCCGGGCCACCGATGAACTTGTGCGGGGAAATCACGATCGCATCCGCAGGATCGTCTTGCGCCGGGCGGACGTTCACGCGGACGTATGGCCCGCCCCCCGCATAGTCCCAGACCATGAGGGCGTCGGCTGCTTTGACCAAGCGTGTCACGCTCGCGACATCCACAAGAATCCCGGTGACATTGGAAGCAGCGGACATAGCACAGACGACAAGGTCCGCCGGAACCGCGAGATGCGCCTTCAGCACTTCCAGATTCGGACCGCCTTCAGCAGCTTCGGTCACCTCAACCACCTCAGCGCCGCTCTCCCGCCACGGAAGGATATTCGAATGATGCTCGTACGGGCCGAGCACGATTCGCACCTTCTGCCCGGCGGCAACGGCCTCGCGGATACCGAACAGCGAAACCAGCTTGTTGATACCAGCGGTAGCACCCGACCCAGCAAAGACGACTGCATATGAATCGTCCGCGCTGCAAAGCCGCGCAATCGTTGCGCGGGCCTGCCTGCGTAGGCGCGTCATGAACCCACCGCAGTAGGAGGCTTCGGTGTGGCTATTGGCATAAAACGGAAGCAGCGTGTCGCGCACGAAATCCTCGACCTGCGCAAGCGCGCGTCCCGACGCTACATAATCGGCGTAGATCATCGGATGGTCGCCGAACGGCCCAGGCACCGGCCAGCCCTTCCCGATGAGCCCGTCGCGCAGCTTCGATAGGACCGCGTCGTTGCGAAGACTGGCTGCAAATATTGTCAACGGATCACGCTCGCGCTCGGCGCGCATCGATCGAGACCCTGCAGACGCTGTCGAGGAAGGACCGTTCATCAATCTGCCTTGGCATAGCATTTTACCATAGCAGAGGCATAATCAAGAACGTGCGTTTGATAAAGAGCCAGGTTATGGAATATTTGAACCGTTTCTGACAATTTATACTGGATTTTTGTGGAAATGGTCATCAAACGGCATGTTCGATAATCGCACCCAGCGTGCCGTACCCGCTACCCTTGTCATCTCCGTGTTCCACCGCGTTGCGACCGCATTCTGAAATCGGACTTGTCGCGACCTCGTCCGGCAGCCGACGTGTGACCGCTTTCGTCACCGCGACGTCCATTAAAACATTGCCCACCGTCCGCACGATGTCGGGCAGCGTCTCGACCGCGACGAGGAGAGCCAGCGGGGCGACGGGGACCCCCATAGCTAGAGCGATCGGCGCGATCGAGGATATGAAGCTGATCGTTCCGGGCAAGCTCACCGAGCCCAGCGCGGTTACGGCCGCCACCGCGATGCCAATGCAAATCTGCCAGGGCGTGAGCGAGATGCCACAGGCGTGGGCGACGTACATGGCGACGGCCAGATTCATTGCCGGGCCCGTGAAACGGAACATGGCGACAGCCAGGGGTAGGATCATGCGCGTCGGCGCCGTAGGCGCACCCAACCGTTCCGCCGCGATCAACATTGTCGGCAAGGACGCTAGGGAGGACTGCGTCGAGCACGCCACGGCGGCCGGTGGGAGCATCGCTTTGGCATAATCACTGAGCCGCACGCCGCCGGCGAGCCGCGCGACCGGTAGGGCCAAAAGAGCGACGATGACGCCGGTGGAGGACACGACAAGCAAATAGTGCACGAGCGCTCCCACGATCGCGCCACCGGCATGACTCGCAACACCGAACGCCAGAGCAAACACCCCGATTGGCGCTATGTTCAATACCCAGCCAATCACAATCAGCATCGTTTCCGCCAGCGCCTGGAAGAAACCTGTAAGAAGCTGCCGCCCCGGTCCGGGCAATCTGCTCGCTGCAAAGGCGAAAACGAGCGCAAAAACGATGAGTGGGAGGAATGCGCTTGAAGCGGCGGCGTGAATTGGATTTGTCGGCACGACAGACGTAATCATGTCCGAGATCGAGGGTAGCGCCGGAACGCCTGCAGCCCGAGCCTCGCCTGACAGCGCGAGAGCCGCCTCGGCAGGCAGAGGAAACAGCTTGAGAAGGCTTCCGGCGACCAGCGCCGCAACGGCGGCGGATACCGAGAGCAGGATGAAGAAGGCCAGCATCGCGCGCGCAGCTATGCGGTTGGCCCTGGCGGCTTCGGCAGACGCCGCAATCCCAGTCACCAGCAGGGCGAAAACGAGGGGCACGATCGTCATTTGAAGCCCGTTCAGCCAGAGCTTTCCGACCGGATCCAACAACGATGAAAGCCAATGTGCATAGGACGGCGCTACGAACATGATCAGCGCACCGCCGAAGAGTCCAACGGCCAGCGCCGCGATGATTCTGTAGGCTTGCGGCAACACCTGACTCCTCGCCGTTGGGATCACGCGGGTTTGGTAAAGTTACCGCATCGCGCCCGTCGAAAAGGAGCATATCCTCGTGAAACTTTCAAGGAGCTAGAATGAACGTACCGGATAGAGCGGAAAAACCGAAAAGTTCTTTGTTTTATAACCTGTGTGGGCATCGTCGTGGATGGGTCGCCCGACTCTGCGCGTAATCGGCGTCTGTCTTGGACCTAGGCTGGCACGTCGGCAGTCTGCGCTGTCGGACGTCGAGTTGCCAAGCGCTACGACCGCTGCCCCACGGCGTACTTCTCCGCAGTCGTTCTCGCCGCCACCGCGATGTTCTGGGTGTTATCAGCAGTTCGACTCTGGCCTCTCGATCCATCTCAAGATCGCTTAGTCGCGCCCTTGCAATCCATCGCCACTCCCGTAATCTCCGCAGTGCGTCATTAACGACGCCGAGGCTTGAGAACCTTGCTTGAACCAGATCCCCCTCGGCAGTCGGCCGGGTGGCCGGTGCATCATGTCCAGGTCGCTTGCGGCTAAAGGCATCGGCGCATGCCCTCAAGCGTGTTCTCAACGCCCGGCTCCACTGACGTTCAAACCGAGTGGAGGGACAGCGTGCGCATTTTGACGACGATAGCCCATGAACGAAATTATTGCGCTTGGCGGTAGCTGTGGCTGGCCAATGTCATCTTGTTGCCGCCCCCGATCCGGTGGACGAAGCTGATCCCCTGCCCCCTCTCGACGACGAAATTCTGAGCCCGCTCGGGACATTAGAAACGCTTTATCGACGTAACGCAGCGCGGCTCCGACGGATGTTCAAACGGCGCGCCGGCTCGGACGATGCCGACGATTTGCTTCACGATGCTTTTGTTCGAATCGCTTCCATCTCGTCAGCCACCCCGATCGCGAAACCGGACGCCTATCTCAGTACTGTAGCGGTCAATCTGCTGCGGGATCGCGCGCGAGCGGCGGCACGGCAGGCTCTCGAATTCCACTCACCGGTCGATGAGACGAATATCATCGACCTCGGCCTACATCGAACGCTTGAGGATCGCGATCAACTCGCCCGGCTCGAAGTCGCTCTGGAACGATTGCATCCTCGGCGGCGCCAGATATTTTTGCTCCATCGCATGGAGCATAAGACATATGCTGATATCGCGATCGAGGTTGGGATGAGCGTGAAGGGGGTCAAAACGCAAATGGCGAAGGCGCTCTTCCAGCTTCGGCGTGACGTTGGTCCCTTGTAATGCGCCGTGATGCAGGGCCGCCAATTAGCCCAGGCATTCTGAAACGCGCCTCGGATTGGCATGCGCGGATGGCCGCGCCTGACGACGTCGCCGAAGTCGAAGCGTTCGAGGCGTGGCTTGCGGCAGACCCGTTACATGCTCGCGCCTATGATCAGTTCGAACGCCTCGGACAATTGGGCGGAAGCGCTGCTCTGCGCCTCGCGATCAAGTCTGATGCTACTGCGACGAGAGTTCGGCGATTCCCCGCCGCCGCAGGTTTTGCCGCGGCCTTGGCCCTTGTCGTCGCCAGTGCGCTTTGGATTTATGACGGCGCGTCCAGCGCCCAGGCGGCCGTCAATAACCCCGGTCCGGCGGTACGGGGCATTCGGTTGCGCAGTGGCGTCGTCATCCTCCTTGACGAAAAGACTCGACTTCTCGTCTCGACGGCATCCAGCGCAAACGAAGTCACCCTTCAAAGCGGCAGAGCACGCTTCAAAGTGCGCCAGCAGAATAAGGTGCCGCTCACGGTTATCTCGGCAGGTATCGCAATCGTCGCCGAGACAGCGACGTTCGATGTCACGCGCCGCGGCGAAGATGTGACGATCGCCGTTATGGACGGAGGCCTGTCTGCACAGCAGACTCATCCCACCCGTGAAGCGACGCCAATCGCCCCGGGCGAAGGCGTCGCCACGCGCGCCGGGAGTTTGGAGAAGATCAGCGGGCTAAGCGATGATCTGCGCTGGCCAGACCGGCGCGTGCAATTTGATAATGTGCCGCTCCGCGATGTCGTAATGGTCATCAATCGTCGCAGTGGCAGTCCAATCCTTCTTGCTGACCCAACCATCGCAAATCTTCGCGTGTCCGGCACGCTTGATCTGACCGATCCGCGTGCTCTGGCAAGAAAGCTGAGTAGCGCACTCGATTTACAGCTTTCCGAGACCCCAACCGGGATTCTGCTCCGCCGATAAAAAACATTGCGCGGTAGGGAGGGCCACGCATCCTTTCCCTTCGTCAATCTCTGCACGACGCAACCGATCCGAGTTGCGCGAGAGCGGAGCGAAAGCGATGACAAGGGGATATTTTCTATCGGCAACGGCGGCGGCATTGTCGATGGCCGTTTCGGCGACGGCGCAAACCACGCAACAGCAATATGTCATCGAGCAGCAACCGCTCGCCGATGCCATCAAGGCTTGGGCAGACCTGTCCGGTCGCGAAGTCGTCGTCGCGTCCGACATCCTCGTCGGGAAGCAAAGTCGTTCGATCGCCGGCCGCTATACGCCCGAAGCCGCCTTGACGGCGCTTCTCGATGGCTCGGGTCTTCGGCTCTACGCTGTTGAAGGCGCCTTCGTGATCCGGGCTGAGCGCGGCAATGACGCTTCGGCCGGTGCCGGCGCTCCAAGAGCGGCCGATGTCGTGGTGACGGGAAGCCGCATCCGCGGGGCGCCGATCGCGTCGCCCGTCATAACGCTTGATCGCGCAGCGATCCGAGACAGCGGCATCTCGACACTTGGCGATGCCGTTCGCACGCTGCCGCAAAGCTTTGGCGGCGGTCAGAATATCGGCGTTGGATTGAACGTCCCAACCGAGAATGGAGCCAACACCGGTGGCGGTTCGTCCGCCAACCTGCGCGGCCTAGGTAGCGACGCCACCCTGACCTTACTCAATGGGCATCGAATGCCCTATGGCGCGGCCCGTCAGAGTGTCGATATCTCCGCCATACCGCTTCTGGCAGTCTCACGACTCGAAATCGTCCCGGACGGATCGTCCGCGCTCTATGGTTCGGACGCAGTTGCCGGCGTCGTCAATATCATTCTCCGGTCACGATTCGACGGGATAGAAACCAGTGCGGAACTCGGCGGCTCGACCGACGGCGGCAATTTTCGCCAGCTCTACGGCGCGATCGCGGGCCGTAGCTGGCAGAGCGGCGGCGCGTTTCTCGCCTACGAGTATAACCATACTACCTCGATCCAAGCGGACGATCGCGACTATACCGCAACCCGCAGCCGCGGCCTCACCCTGTTTCCAGGCGTTCGCCGGCACAACGTCGCCGCCAGTGTCCAGCAGTCACTCTTGCCGAACGTCGATCTCGCCGTCGATGCGATCTTCAACAGCCGGAATAGCGGTTTTCGATATGCGCTGAACGCCGCAGGCGATTACGCGATCAGCCGGGGCTTCCAGACAACGGAAGCGCAATCCTTCTCGATCGCACCGCGCCTCGATGTCGATCTGATGGGTGAATGGCGCGGGCATGTGATCGGCAGCTTCGGCAAGGACCGCGTCGATTACGAGGCCGCTAATATCATCGGCACGACAACCGTAAGTTCGTCGAAGGGATGCTACTGCAATACGGGATATTCGGTCGAAGTCGGGGGGGACGGCACGCTGTTCCAGCTCGCCGGTTCGCCAGTGAAACTCGCCATCGGCGGCGGCTTTCGCGGCAATCGCTACGTCAGCTTCCGCGGCGCTGGCGACCTGCAGAACATTCGGCAGAAACAGTCGATCAGCTTCGCATATGGCGAAATCAATGTTCCGCTCCTGACACCCGAGCGCGCCAGCCCGCTCGGCTATCGGCTCAACATCACCGGGGCGGTACGCTATGAACATTATGCGGGAGCCGGCGGCGTCGCGACGCCGAAGGTCGGTTTGATCTATGCGCCGACGCGGTCATTCGATCTCAAGGCGAGTTGGGGGCGCTCGTTCCGGGCACCAACCTTCCTACAACAATTCCAGTTCCAGCAAGGTCTCGCCCTTCCGGTCGCTCGGCTCGGCGGGACGGGCTTCGCTGCCACGGCAACCGCTATCGTCCTCGTCGGCGGCAACCCCGATCTTGCGCCCGAACGCGCGCAAAACCTCTCGGCGACGGTGGCGTGGCACCCGACGTCGATCCGCAACCTCGATATCGAACTGAGCTACTTCAGGACCCGATATGTCGACCGCGTCGTCAACCCGATCAATCTGACGGCGCAGTCTCTGAGCAATCCCATCTTCCAACCGTATGTGACGCTGAACCCGACCGCGCAGCAAGTGCAGAATGCGATCGCCGTCGCCGACCTGTTCACCAACTCGACGGGAACGACCTTCGATCCGACGCGCGTCGCTGCAATCGTCAACAGTCTTAATGTCAATGCGGGACGCCAGACCGCTGCCGGTGTGGATGTCCTGGCGAATTATCGGTTCACGCTTGGGGCTGGCGAGCTCTCGGCGCAGGTCAACGCGAGCTATCTCGAGAGTGATCGTCAGCTCACACCATTAAGCGCGGTCCAGCGTCTTGCCGGCAGCGTATTCAATCCGCCGAACTTCCGCGCGCGGGGAACCATCGGCTGGCGGTCGAAACGAATGACGCTGACGGGAACGCTAAGCCGCATCGATGGCATCACGGATGTCAGGACCACCCCCGCCACCGCCGTCGAGGGTATGACCACTCTCGATACAGTTCTTCAATTCCGCCCGGGAGATCGCGGCATTCTGACAGGATTGGAGATCACCCTTTCGGCGCTGAATATTACCAACGCCAAGCCAGCGTC
Organism: Roseomonas aeriglobus; assembly: GCA_016937575.1. Lineage (NCBI taxonomy): Bacteria > Pseudomonadati > Pseudomonadota > Alphaproteobacteria > Acetobacterales > Roseomonadaceae > Muricoccus > Muricoccus aeriglobus. Next base: position 2,561,070 of record JAFHKN010000002.1, read on the forward strand.
GATCTTCACGACCAGCGTGACGGACACGCCGTACGACTCGACCAACTATTCTCCCGTCGGTCGCTACCTGTCGGTCGGAGTGTCGAAGCGGTGGTAGTCGCAGCACGATTACACTGGGCAGCCGCTGTCCTCGCGATGGCAGTCGGGCCGATCGGTTCGGCAACGGCCTGCAGCGCCCTGTCGAAATCCTCCGCGGTTCCTCCAGGCGAAAAGCGCCGGATCACTGCGCAGGACCTGATCGGTCTTCGCGAAATTGGGCATCCGGACAGCGCGCTGTTCGGCTTGCCCAGTCCCCTCGCCGTCGATCCTTCGCGCCGGAGCATTGCCTTCGTCGTTAGTCGCGCGGATGCAGAGACGAACGCCTATTGCCGGTCGCTCGTCGTTCTCGAGCTCGATGGTCGCGCCCCTGCCAAGGTCATCGACAGCGGTGGCGACATCATCGTGCAGAACGTCACCCGCGCCGGCATCCTCATCGCGAGCGGCTCTCCATTATCGGTCGTTCCACTCTGGTCGCCGGATGGATCGACGCTCGCGTATCTGCGACGGGACCAGGGCAAGACTCAGATCTGGCTGGCCGACCGGGACGGACAGACCGGACGTCAGCTCACCCATTCGGACGTCGACGTCGAGACGTTCGAATGGGGGGCAGATGGCCGGGGCCACCAAATCCTAAACCGTTCGTGGCCCCCATTTCGTGGCCCCCAAACGGGTGGGATGTCGTGAAATCCCGCGGCACGATCTGCGACGACCAATGCCTCAAAATACCAGCTTTTCTGCGGGTTCGCGAGGTTTTAGCGGTTGATTTTCGGGGGGTGAATGGTGCCCCATACACCACCCGGATGGGCACCGTTATAATTGGAAAATTGCCGTCAAGCGTCCAGAATCAGCGAGCGTGGTGCGTTTACACGCTGTCTAGGAGCGGGATTTTTTCACCTTCCGACCGACAAGATCGGCTAGCGTCCGCGGTCGTGGTGTAATTTCCTGGTGTAGATGACGGTGTTGCCGGGGGTGGGGCTAGCCCCACCCCCGGCGGCGGCGTCTCGGTGGCCACCGGGTTCATCGGTTATGGTGGAAGTGTCGAAGCCCCACCCACCCGAGGAGTTGTTCCCGATGACCGACGACAGACTACCGCTTGCCGAGCTGATGGCGAAGACCGGAGACGGCGATTTCCTGCGCAGCGTTGCCGAGAGCGTGCTGCAGATCATCATAGAGGCCGATGTCGACGGCCTCATCGGCGCCGGTCGTCACGAGCGGTCCGGCGAGCGCAGCACCTGGCGCAACGGCTATCGCGACCGCAGCCTGGATACGCGGTTGGGCACGCTCAACCTGAAGATCCCCAAGCTGCGGACCGGCGCCTACTTCCCGGGCTTCCTGGAGCCCAGGAAGACGGTCGAGAAGGCGCTGGTCAGCGTCATCCAGGAGGCGTGGGTCGCCGGCGTCAGCACGCGCCGCGTCGACGAGTTGGTCCAGGCGATGGGGATGACGGGCATCTCCAAGTCGAGCGTCTCGAAGCTGTGCAAGGACATCGACGAGCGGGTGAACGCGTTCCTGAAGCGCCCGCTCGCCGGCGAGTGGCCGTATCTCTGGCTCGACGCCACCTACCTCAAGGTCCGGGAAGGCGGCCGCATCGTCAGCGTCGCCGCCATAATCGCCGTCGCCGTCACCACCGAGGGCAAGCGCGAGATCGTCGGGCTGCACATCGGTCCCAGCGAGGCCGAGCCCTTCTGGTCCACCTTCCTGCGCGACCTGGTGAAGCGCGGGCTGAAGGGCGTGAAGCTGGTCATCAGCGACGCCCACGAAGGGCTCAAAGCCGCCATCACCCGCGTCGTCGGCGCCACCTGGCAGCGCTGCCGCGTCCACTTCATGCGCAATGCGCTGGCGCACGTGCCCAAGGGCCAGAACACCATGGTCGCCGCCGCGATCCGCCAGGTCTTCCTCCAGCCCGACCATGCCGCCGCCACCCAGACCTGGCGTCACGTCGCCGACCAGCTGCGCGCTCGCTGGCCCAAGCTCGGCGCCTGCATGGACGCCGCCGAGCACGACGTGGTCGCCTACATGACCTTCCCCGAGCAGCATCGCGCCAAGCTGCACAGCACCAACCCGCTCGAACGCCTCAACAAGGAGGTGAAGCGACGCGCCGACGTGGTGGGCATCTTCCCCAACGAGGACAGCATCACCCGCCTCATCGGCGCCGTGCTCCTCGAGCAGAACGACGAATACCAGCTCCAAAACCGCTACATGCAGATCGAGGGCATGGCCGCCCTCGCCACACCACAGATCGAGGAGGTCGCCCAGCTACAGATTACACCCAAGGCCGCCTAACCGATGCGGCCCGGTGCCACACCCGTAATTACACCACGTTGACGGACATGACCTCCCGGGTGCGCCGGCGGTGGTTCGTGTCAGCATCGGCCACAATGCGGCGATGTGTTGCGCCAGCGGCTGGGCGTCCGGCTGCGCGTCTTCATTGTAAACCGGGATATCGAAGTGCGTCGCGACGAAGTCCCGCAGTTCCGCGTCGTCCGCCGGATTTGCAGCTCGCCATGCCTAGACGATCGCATGTGGCGGAATGCGCGGCACGGCATCGGCGAAGATCTTGGAATCGGCGAACAGCCCGCGTTCCTGGACTGCAGCGAACAACGCCCCGAACAGCTGCGCCGGTGTCGATGGCCGGCTCATGCTCTCCGCACCTGACGCTTGCGGATCGACGGCAGGAGAAGTGCGATCAGCGCCATCGGCACCAGCACGAAGTAGAATGCCTGCGCTCCCGGCAGATGCTCGAACAGCATCGCGGTCGCGAAGGACCCGATCGTCCCACCCAACGCAGAGAAGATCACGATCAGCCCGACCATCGGCGGATGGCGATGCCGCGGCAGCGCGCTGAGGGCGATCGAGCAGATCGTGGGATAGATCGGCGCCAGGAAGAAGCCCAACAGCGGAAACAGATAGGCCGCGAGGGGCATATTCGCCCAGCCCGGATCTTGGCGAAAGCGCCCGCGTCCGATGGCCCGAGTTTCTGTCTGTATGGTCTAAACCGCGTCATATCGCCAAGCCGATCCACAAAAGGAACCACCCGGTTTCCTTTTCGTTTGCGGCCTTGAATTCAAATTCTCAAAATAAGTCAACAGAAAGGAAAATGATGAAGATCGTGATCTCCGCCACGCTGCTTTCTTTGGTGTCGGTTCCGGCTTTCGCCCAAGCAGTTGCCCCATCCACGTCAGGAACGATGACCAGCGCGGATGTCGGGGTAGAGCCGATTGCCAGCCAAAGCGGCCCAAACTACGTTCTCGCCGCGTCGGACGCGAACGTCTATCAGATAAAGGCTGCCCAGCTTGCCGCAACGCGCGCGCACCGGGACGATGTCAAATCCTACGCCAAGCGCGTCCTCGCCGAGGCACAAAGCAGCCAGAAGGCACTGATGGCAGCGCTCAAAAACGATCAGCGCACGATCAGGGCACCTTCGTCAGCGTTGTCGGCCGACCGCGCTGCTCTTCTCAAGTTGCTGCAAAAGGCACCCAAGAGCGCTTTCGACAACCTCTATCTCACCCAGTCGGCGCAGGTGCAACAAGCGGCGTGGGCAATCCACAAAGGATACGCCCAAGACGGCACCGATCCAGCGCTGCAACAGATCGCCGGCACGGCTGTTCCCGTGCTGGAAAACGAACTCACCACCGGCAAGTCACTCACGCCCTCCGGGCTTGCGGGAAGGTGAACCAAGCTGGGCCGGGCCGAATAGCTCCCGGCGGCCTGGCCCAGCGTTTTAAACTTTTTTATCATGGCATAAGTTGATGAGGATACAACCAGACTATCAAGTAGCGGATATAACCGAGGCGTAAAATCTATCGATTTCTAGTAAGCGCAAATATGACCACAGCAATTCCCCAAAAAGCTAGCGATACGTATATTTGTTGACTAAAGAGAACCGCTCCCCCTACGATCAGACTGGCAGCGAGTACATCTCTTTGGGGCGACGGCCCCTCCTTGTTCGGTGATGGTGATGACACATGAACCGGGATTGTACCTGACTTTGCTACTTTCTCCACCAGTCCAATTAAGTCGGGAGAGGCTGCGGCCAAGCGGCCGATTCCTGCGGCCAGGCGGCGCCCACCTTTTCTCAGTTCGGCAGGACTAATTCGCTCGCGCGCAAGCTCGCGGGCGATCGGCATCGCCCTAGCCGCGATATCGAACTCTGGGTCGAGAGTCCGTACCAATCCCTCGGCGGTCAGTAATGTGCGCAGGAGCAAGGCAAGGTCGGGCGGCAATGCCAGACGGTATTGGCGCAGTAACGTGAACACGCGCGAGAATATCTCGGACAGATCAACCTGTTTCAGGACAGCGCCACGAAACTGACCGATCAGAGACTCAAGATCCCGTTGCAACCCATCCACCTCAACGGTCCGGTCGCCTGACCAGTTTATCAGCACATCCGCGACCGCGCGCGGATTTTCTCCCGCGATGGCTAGGACCAGGGTGACCAGCTCCGAGCGACGGTTTGGAGTCAGCGTTCCGGTGGCGCCGAAGTCGATGAAGGCGATCTTTCGGCTTGGAAGAACGAATACGTTCCCGGGATGAGGATCTGCGTGAAATCGGCCGTGAAAGATGATCATGCGCAATATGGCGTCCGCGTAGGTGCCTGCAATTGCGGCCGCGTCTGTTACCTCGTTTACTGCAATAAGGACGCCGCGCACCGAGACTCCTTCAAGCCGCTCCTGGACGTTGACGCGGCGGCCGACATAGTCCCAAAAGAACTTCGGTGTCCTCACGCCTAGCGTGTCAAGAAATGACCCAATCCCCTCACATGCTGCCGCTTCGGCGCTCAGATCCATTTCTTGAGACAGGCTCTCGGCGAAGAAGCGCAGCAGTTCGTCAATTTTAAGCCGCCGCAGTTCCGGCACGCGCCGTTCGGCCAGACGCGCGAGTCGTCGTAGCAATCTCAGGTCAGCGTCGACGCGGGTCGCTATTCCCGGGCGGCGCACCTTGACGATAACTTCGGTTCCATCGGGAAGGGCTGCACCGTGCACCTGGGCAATCGACGCCGCGGCAATTGGTATCCGATCGAAGCGTGCGAAGACATCAGCAATGGGCGCACCGAGAGATGAGACGAGTTCGGGTTCGATCTCGTGGAATGATACCGAGGGAACTTGATCCTGTAATGTCGATAGCGCACTCACCCAGTCCGGTCCCAGAAGATCGCCACGTGTGGCGAGAAGCTGGCCCAACTTTATTGCGACAGGGCCTAGATCGCGAAGAAGCGCGACTACCCGAGTTGGTGTGTCCGGCTCGACGGACCATGTCAGCGGACCGCTCGCCAACCCGACGCGTGAGGCGAGGCCACCGAGTCCGTGACGTGCGAAGATTCGTGCAAGCTCTCCAAATCTTTCCCGCTCGCTCAACGGAATATCTTCTGCAACCTTGGTCATTGCACATTCTCGATACTGAGCTTGGGAGGTAGACAGCCAGTAATAAAAAGCTCGATGCCCCGTCTCACTCGGGCGCGGGCGTTTTCATCATAGGCCGGGGGGGCGAGGCCGAGTGCCGCGCGGCGCATAGGTGCGACGATCACGAGGATCACGAACTGTTCAGCGGCGAAAACGGGGTCCGGTAGATCGAGTTCACCCTTGGCGGCAGCAGCCCCGAGAATGCTCGCCACCCACTGAGCGGCGCGCTGGAAGCCGAACTCGTGAATATTCGCGGCAAGTGCAGGAAAGCGCACGGCCTGCGCGATTACGACACGTTCCATTGAAGCGATGCGCGGCGTAAGCAGCCACTCGAGAAGCACGTCGGCTATCGACTGCAGCCTGTCCACGACAGCAAGATCCGCATCGACGGCCGGCTCCAGCGCCCGAAGTTGCGTGTCAATCTCGTCGAGGATCACAGCTTCGAACACACGCGCTTTGCTGCCGAACCTGGCGTAAAGAGTCCGCTTCGAGATCTTTGCACGCTCGGCGATCATATCAGCGCTCGCGCCGTCAAAGCCATGTTCGAAGAACATTTCACGAGCGCTTTGCAGAATATGGGAGGTGAGGCGGATCGCTGCCTCTGCCGTTGGCCTGCCAGTCCGACCGCCCCGCTTGCCGCTCCCCGATCGCCCCTTCATTTCAATCTCGCCTCCGCCATGCCTGATAGTCGCTGAAATCGGCGACCGGTTGCCAAGATGCGCCACCATGTCCTGCTCACGCGCTCACGGCCACCGCCTTGTTCAATATGGGGAGATCCCTGAATACAATCGGGGGCGGTCCCGAGGATGAACGTCCCTCGTACCACGAAGCGCTGGCGCTAGCGCGATGGTGGTGGCGGCTGTTTTGCTGAATTGTAATCGGGCAACTTTGGCGCCCCGAACAGCTGGAGTCCTTCGCGATCAACGCGCTCGACCTGGTCGCCGAGGCGCTGTGTCGTGGATCGCGCCGAGCGAACGGACTCTGTGACCTCACGGCTTCGGCCTTCGAGGGCGCGAACGGCCGGGCGCAGCGCCTCCACATCGCCACGAAACTCTTCCGCCGCGCGCTGAGCGCTGCGCAGCTTGTCATCGATTCCAAGGCCGGCATCGCGATGCGCTTCCAGCTTGGCGCGGATGCGGGTGGCGCGCTCGCCGACACCCGCGATCGAGTTGCCTACCCCGAGCATTCCGTCTCCCGCCCCGGCTATCCCGTCAGCCAGTCGAGCCGCCTTGGTAGGCCAAACCGCCGTCTTAGCGCTCAGTTCGGCCAGTCGCTCGCGGGTCCGCTGCTGCCCCTTCTCATCAAGATCGGTCGAAATGTTATCGACCGAGCGGCTGATCTTTTCGATCAGCGTGACCGGGTCACCGCCTGAACCGAGAAGCCCGCCCTTCTTTTCAGGAATGACCGGAAGGGACTCGCCATTGGTTGCCGCAATCGCCGACGCCCCCTTCTGTCCGCCGTCCAGGATGATGGTTGCGTCCCCGCCAATGAAGGATCTTGAAATCTGCGCCTTGACGCCTTCTACGATCGGTATCTCAGGGTTGAGACGGACGGTAACAAGCACGGTCGAAGGGTCTTGGCCGTCGAATCGTACGGCTGTTACCAGACCCGCGGAAACGCCAGCATAGGTGACGGGCGACCCGTTATTGACGCCTGTCACGCTGTTCTTGAAGCGGATCAGATACTCTCGACCATCAGGATTCCTGGCCGCGAGAAGCCAGAACGCAAACGCGAACAGAGCGACGGCAATGGCACCGATCACCGAGAACACCAGCAGGCGGTTCGAGCGAGTCTCCATAGCCTTGACCAACCACTAAGTGCGGCACATGGATATGTAAACCTAACGGTTCCGTTTTCTTTTTTACGCTCTTGACTGGACGGGGACTGGTTGGAACGCTCATTTGTGAATGCTGGAGGTGAGATCACCGTGCCGGAGGACGCCAATGCCACGGGCATCATCATTCCGTGGAGCGCAGAGCTGGGTTTCCGTCTCCTTTCGGTGGGCGATGGCCTGTGTTCTCTGCGACTGCCTTGGCGTCCCGATCTGAGCGGGTCCAACGGCGGGATTGCGAGCGGAGCGATCGCCAGCCTCATAGATCACGCATGCGGCGCCGCCGTGATGTCCCGGCTGGAGCGGGTGTCGATATCCACTCTCAACCTCAAGATCGATCATATTCGTCTACCAACGGCCCGCTCGCCAGTGACGGCGTGGGCACACTGTTATCGAGTGTCCGAGATCATGACATTCGTGCGTGCGGAGGTTTGGGACACCGATCCGGCCGAGGTGTTCGCCGCGGCTCAGGGCGTTTTCTCGATCAATCGAGGGGTTGCGGCGTGAGCGCCGATATGCGGACAGCCGTGATTGTGGCCACGTCGGGCTTCAGCTCGAAACTCGGCAAAATGATCGACGTAACCGAAGAGGGCACGCTCTGGACGCTGTCGCCTACGTCCGACCTCATCGGCAACCCGGTGGTGCGGGCACTTCACGGCGGCGCAGTCACAGCGTTTCTTGAGCTCGCCTGCGGCGTCGTTCTGGCGCGCCAGTTGGACCATGACAGTATTCCGCGCCTCATCAGCATGAATGTGCAGTTCCTGGCGTCGATGCGGCTGGCACCGGTGATCGCGCGTCCACAGGTGCGGCGGATCGGCAGGCGAGTGGCGGTGGCGCAGATCGAGGCATGGCAGGATAGCCCTGACACGGTCGTATGTGCGGCACAGTGCGAGTTTCTCTGTGAATTCGCCTGAAGCGGGCTCGTCTCGATGCCCGCGTGTACGGTCTAGAAGGTGTACGTCAGCCCGGCTGCGGCCGAGAACTGATCGGCGTCGCCGACGACCATGACGATCGGGCTGCGCTTATACCTACCGAGCATCCGGCCGTAGAGTATGCCGGCTCCTATGCCGAGCCCACGACGGAGATCCCCGCTCAGGCTCTGAACCGCGAACGCCGTCAGATTGTAGCGCTTCCAGCCTGAGTCGTTGATCGAATACGCCCGCAGCCCGCTCGCGAGCGCGCCCGCGGGCGTCACGCCGAAATAGGTGCGCCCATAGCCTTTTCCGACATAGTCAGCCGACGCTCCGATCGAGACGAGCGTTCGGGGCGAGAGCGGCGTCGTATAGTTGACCTGGGGGGTGATGACGTAGCTGTCGTGGACGTCGGAGACGTCGTGAACGTAAGCGACCCGCACCGTCAGCGTATCGTAATCGCTCGTACCGACTCCGGTACGGCTCACACCGATGTAGCCACCGGCTTCCCATGCAGTGTCGATCTTCCCGAGCGCACGGACCTGCAGGTTATCGACTTTGTTGGTGCGGTCGAGCCGCGCCGCGCCGATCAGACCGAGCTCGAAATTCGTCCGCGGTCCATCCCCGCTAGGCACGAGGTTGACGTAGAGCTGGGTCCCGCGTGTGAATACGTCGTGCCCGGCGATCTTGCCGACGATCACGGCTCCGGGAGTTACGCTGTTCTGGTCGGAACCCTCGTAGTCCGGCAAGGTTGCGGCACCGACACCGATCGTGATGCGGGAGCGATCGTCTTCGACACGCTCGTCGGCCTGTGCATGGGCATTCGATGCCGAGAGAGCGCACCCGCCTAGCGCGGCCAGGCCGATCAGCCGAATTACCGTGCCTTTTTCGCCAACCACTCGCCTACTTTCCAAACCAAGTTCGTGGCTGGAAATCAGCCCGACTACATCCTATGATACGGAACGGTTTACATATCGCAAGGGCGAAGAGTGGCAGATCGCAGGGATTTGGAAGCAGACGCACGTGGGCATGACGATAAAGAAGCCGGGCGCGGCGATCGGCCAAAGAGCGATGACGGAGATCGGGCGAGCAAACCCGGTCTTCTCAAGCGATATCCGGTCATCCGTTACGTCCTGATCGTAGCGCTCGTGGCCGGCATTGTCGCAGGCGCCGCTTGGTACCTGAATTACCGTGAGCGCGGTCAATATCGCCAATCGACGAACAATGCGTATGTGCGCGCCGACTTCGTGACGGTTTCTCCCAAACTGGGCGGGTATGTCGAGCGGGTTCTCGTGCGTGACAACCAGCCCGTGAAACGCGGGCAGCTTCTGGCCGTGCTGGATCCGCGGGACTATCGCGCAGGCGTTGCACAGGCGCAGGCGCAGGTCGCTTCGGCCGTCGCCGGCATTCGGACGGCACGCAGCACGCTCGACGAGCAGCGCGCGGCCATCGCGCAGTCGGCGGCGCAAGTTTCCGCCGCCGAAGTCGCCGCCGAGGCCGCAGCCGCGGAGGTCCGGCGCTACGAGCCGCTCGCTCGGTCCGGGGCGGAATCGCGCGAGCGGCTGGCGGCCCTGGTGCTCGAGCGCGATCGCGCGGTCGCGAACCTGCGCGCCCAACGGGCCACCTATCTGGCGGCAAGGCGCGGGCTGGACACGCAGAATGCCCGCATCGGTCAGGCTCTGGCTCAACGGGAAACCGCGCAAGCGCAACTCGACCGCGCTTCAACCGACCTTGGCGCTGTCGAGCTTCGCAGCAGCATTGACGGCGTGGTTGCCGACAAGGCGGTGCGGGTGGGTCAGTTTGTCCAGCCCGCGACCCGGCTCATGTCGATTGTGCCGGCGGACCAGCTCTATATCGAGGCGAACTTCAAGGAGACCCAGGTCGCCCTCATGCGCGTCGGCCAGCCGGCGACCATCAAGGTCGATGCGCTGGACGGAGCCGAGCTGCGCGGCCGGATCGAGAGCTTCGCGCCCGGCACCGGCGCGCAATTCTCGGTGCTGCCTCCCGAGAACGCGACCGGCAACTTCACGAAAATCGTCCAGCGTGTGCCGGTGAGAATCAGCATCGAGGCAGGACCCGAGGCGCGCAAGGTGCTGCGGCCTGGTCTCTCGGTAGAGGTCACGATCGACACCATCGGTGCGAAGGGCAGCCGCAAGCGGATTGAGGAGGAGAGCGAGCGGCTGCGGCGCGGGGAGGCGCAGGCCCAGCGGTGATGACCCGTCAACGCGCGAGCGCACGGGACTGGCTTGCGGTCGCCGCGGGCACGATCGGGTCCTTCATGGCGCTGCTCGACATCTCGATCGTCAACGCGGCGCTCCCGACGATCCAGGGTGAGATCGGCGCCAGCGGGACGGAGGGGACCTGGGTGGCGACGTCATACCTGGTCGCCGAGATCGTCATGATTCCGCTCAGCCCCTTTCTGGTGCGCCTGTTGGGGCTCCGAAATTTCCTGCTCGCCGCCGCCGTTTCGTTCACCGGCTTCTCGGTGATCTGCGGCCTCTCGACGACGCTGCCCATGATGATCGCCGGTCGCGTCGGTCAGGGATTCACCGGCGGCGCGCTCATTCCGACCGCCATGACGATCATCGCCACGCGGCTGCCGCCCTCACAACAGCCGATCGGGACCGCGGCCTTCGGCGGGACGGCCATTCTTGGACCCGTGCTGGGCCCGATCATCGGCGGCTGGCTGACCGACAACTACAGCTGGCACTATGCGTTCTTCCTGAACGTTCCCGTGTGCGCTGGCCTGGCGGTTCTACTGCTCGTCGGCCTCGACCACGAGCGGCTGCGTCTCAATCAACTGCGGAACGCCGATTGGCTGGGCATAGCTGGGCTGGCGATCGGGCTCGGCTCGCTCACCGTCATGCTGGAGGAGGGGCAGCGGGAGATGTGGTTTGAATCGGCGATGATTATCAAGCTCGCCCTCGCCACGGTCTTTGGGTTCACACTCATCGCCATCGGCCAGGTGAGGTCGCCGCAGCCGGTCCTGAAACTGTCATTGATCTTCAGCCGCACCTTCGGCAGCGTGTTCGTGCTGAGCCTCGTGATCGGCGTCGTTCTATACGGGGTGACCTTCCTGATTCCTCAGTTTCTGGCGGTAATGGCCGGCTACAGCGCGCTGCAGTCGGGGCAGGTCGTGTTCGTGTCCGGTGTCCCGGCGCTGCTGATGATGCCGTTTCTCCCGCTCGCCTTCAAATATCTCGATGTCCGCGTGGCCGTCATCATCGGCATGGTGGCCATCGGGGTCAGTTGCGCGATGGATTGGAGCATGACGGCGGACACCGCCGGCGGCGACCTCGTCGGATCGCAACTGGTCAGGGGTTTCGGCCAGATCTTCGCGATGATGTTCCTCAACCAGGCGGCGATCAGCGCCGTCGCGCCCGAGGACGCGGGCGATGCGTCCGCCCTCTTCAATGCGGGCCGCAACCTGGGCGGGTCCATCGGTCTCGCGATGATGGCAACCCTTCAGGATCGTCAAACCTTCCTGCATTTCAATCGGATCGCCGAATCAGCGTCGGCGAACGCGGCGGCGACGCAGGAATGGTTCGGTCGCGCGATGGCGGGGGCGGCCGGCGAGGCCGGGGCGTATCGCCAGCTGGCGGGCCAGATGCTCCAGCAGGCGACCGTGATGGCCTATAACGATCTCTACGTCGTCCTCGCGATTGCGATCGCCGTCACGACCCCGCTGGCGCTGTTCCTTCGCCCCATCCCCTCCGGCACCCAGATGGCCATGCATTGATGATCCGCTTCCTGATCCCCGTACCGCTCCTGCTTGCCGGCTGCACGGTCGGACCCGACTATGCGGGGCCACGCCCCGTCGCGAGTGCCGAAAGAGCGGGTGCGACGTTCCGCCGCGCCGACCCTGCCCAGACGGTTGCTGAGCCCCCGCTGGCGCGGTGGTGGGAGGCGATGGCCGACCCGCGCCTCAACGCGCTCGTCGAGCGCGGGCTCGCCGCCAGTCCCGATGTCGCGATCGCAGAGGCGAGAGTGCGCAAGGCCCGCGCCGCGGCGCGTGAGCAACGGGCCAACAGGTTGCCCTCGGTATCCGCGACCGGGACCGCCATCATTGCGGACCTCCCCGCCGGATCCCTCGCCCTCCCGTCGCAGGGAGAGCAGGACGACCGGATCAAGGCCGAGTTCTATAACGTGGGCCTCGACGCCTCCTGGGAGATCGACCTGTTCGGCGGGCGCCGCCGCGCCGCGGAAGCCGCCTCCGCGCAGGCGGACGCGGCCCGTGCCAACGTGGCGGACGCGCAGGTCCGCCTCTCCGCCGAGATCGCCGATAATTACGTGACGTTGCGGGAACTCCAGCAGCGGCTGGTGCTGGCGCGCCGATCCGCCGCGCTGCTGGCGCAGTCGCTTGCGCTTCTCGAGCAGCGCGAGCGGCGCGGCGCGTCGTCGCGCGACGACGTCCTCCGCCTGCGCACCGAACTCAACCGGACGCAAGGCGGCCTGTTGCCGCTCGAAGGCCAGATCGCGGTGACGCTCGACCAGCTTGCGCTGCTCACGGGCGACGAGCCCGGTGCCCATGATGCCACCCTCTCCTCCTCCGGGGCCATCCCCTCCGTCCCGGCGAGCGTCGCGATCGGCGATCCTGAGGCGATGCTGCGGCGCCGGCCCGACGTCCGGGCCGCCGAACGGCAACTGGCCGCTGCCACCGCGCAGATCGGCGTCGACGTCGCGCGCCAGTTCCCCTCGGTCAGCATCATGGGAATCATCGGCCTTGGCGGCCCGAATATCGGCGACGTCGTGGATACCGACAATGTGTCGAGCTTGTTGTTGCCGCGGATCAACTGGAGCTTTCTCGACTTCGGCCGCAATCGCGCCCGGGTGGAGCAGTCCCGCGCCGGACGGGACGAGGCGGAGGCGCAGTATCGCAAGTCCGTCCTTGCCGCCCTGTCCGATGCCGAGACGAGCCTGTCGCGTTTCGGCAATCTGCGCGCGACCCTCCTGTCGAGCTACCGGAGCGCCGAGGGCGCCCGGCAGTCTTCTCGCTTCGCGGCCCAGCGGTTCGGGAGCGGAGCTGCACCGCTGACATCATCCATAGACGCAGAACGCGCGGCGCTGACGGCGGACATCTCCGCCGTGGAAGCGCAGGGGCAGTTCGTTCGTGCGTTTGTGGGCCTCCATAAGGCGCTCGGGCTCGGCTGGGCAGCCTCGAAATAGGCGGGACCCACAGAGCGGAACCCGCTGTGGGCGACCAGAGCGGCTCGTCCCTATTTCGACGCGGGATGGCTGACCAGCCGTTACAGACTATAGCTACGTGGAAATAGTCCGCTATGTGCCCACCATTTTTCAGTCAGCGCTTTGCGGGCCCGTTCAGTGCGAACCCACGTCTGCCGAAGGCGGCCAAGATCAGCGTGCGCAGGGTCAAACACCCTCATCGCTATCAGCAGATGAACATGCGGTAGAATCTCGGGCGTTTTTTCGTCTCCGGTTCGATGATGGATGGCCCAATCAACCACCATGCCTTGGCTGGAAAGATGGTCTTCGCAGAAGCCTTCTACGAGGTTGCGCCAGCCGTCCGCGCCTTCTTGCAACGGCAGCGAACCCACCGCGTGCGCGCAAACCGGCTCGTCAGGGCGATACATCACGGCGTGCCGGTCTGCCTGTATCCACAGTTTGATCCCCTCGAGTGACGGAATATTGGCGCGCTGCGGCCCGCAACGCCCGACCGCGACGAGGTCGTCTCGGCGCGACCAGTCAGGCGTCGGGCCGTAATCATCGATGCCATGCTGCCGATTGATGTAGAGCCAGCTTGCCTTCGCGGTACGATGCGTTCGAAGCAGCTCGGGCGCATAGCGTCCGCTGAGTTCGCGCACCGGATAGCGGATGTTGAAGGGACGATCGTGGTAGAGCGTCGTCATGAGATTTCCTCTCTCGGTGGTTCGGCCGGCGATGACCGCCGTCGCTGCGGCGGAATGCCGCGAGGTTTGTGATGTGATCGAAGAGCGACCGGGTTAGGTGCTGCAAACCCAGGTTTCGAACGCCTTGAGCGCCGCGGCACCCGCGCCGTTTGATTCGGCCAGCCAAAGCCGCCACGCCGCCATCGCGCGCTGAGCGACGTCGGCGCGCAGCGCATCAACGTCGATGAACGCCCAAGCGCTTTCTATCTCGGCGTACGAAAGTGGCGTGACGTCGATGCCGCGTCCGGCGGCGACCGCCGCGAACGCCGGCGCCGCCGCACCACCGTGCGCGATGGCCAGATCGACACTCGGTGTCGTGACCAATGCGGTCAGGCGATCGAGGAAGCTGCGCGCGACTTCGGGTTCGACGTCGCTGCCCGCTTCGAGCAGCGGCATGACGATCGCGTCGGCCAGTTGCCAGCCGATCACGATGCCCGTGGCGGGCATCGCACGGGCGGCCCAGGTAAGCAGCAGCGCTTCGCCCTCACCGGCGCCGATAGCACGGCGCTGAAGCGAGAACTGCCAGCGATCCTCGGAATCACGCTCGGCGATCAGCATACCGATCGCCACGACGTGGGTCATGGCAGGCGTCCTGCCTTCGGTTGCAGCTGGGGTCTCTACCGTGGTGATGGCCAGCGAGACGAAACGGCAGATGTCATTGGTCATGGTGGTTTTCCTTCAGACGTGCGCCATCGCACCGCCGACAAAGGTCGGAGGCGTGGGGGCGTTGGTTGGGTGGAGAGCCGGTCAGCGACCGGGTTGGTCGGTCAGAAGATCGGTCGATCGCCGGCGAAAGCGCGTTCGTCGGCGGCCTGACGCACGCGCCGATCCGCCTCGGTCAGCGCACGAGTAACGCGGTGGCGTAAAACCCGGGACCGAGCCCAGAGCGCCGGGCGACAGGTCGCGAAGCCGCGCAGATGCGCGAGTTCTGGCGCGGACTCGAACCAAGCGGCAAGGTCGGCGAGCGGCTCGGCGATCCTGCGTTCTTCATTGGCACGGAACGCCGCCCAGTGCAGCCAGACCAGGTAGGTCGCGATGACGTCCTCCTCGACATATCGGGTGATCGCCGCCGTATCGCCGGCGCGCCACAGCTCGCCGACCTCCGATCCGTGGGTGCTGGTCTTCACCGGAATGTCGAGCGCCGCGCAGATCTCGGCCAGGCCGACCCGACGCGTCCCGCCGTAACAGGAAAACTGGTCTGCGAGATCACAGTGATGCGGTCCGTAGCGGTGGGCGTGCGTGTGATGGCTGAGACCGTCCAGCTCGAACTGTCCGGCGGCCATCGCCTGGATCTGCAGGACGGGAAAATCAAATCCTCGGCCGTTAAACGAGACGCTTGTCACGCGCTCGGGCAGCAGTCGATCGACGCTGGCGTAAAACACGGTCTCATCACCTGGATGGCAGATCAGCGTATCGAGCCGAAACTTGTATCGATGATCGGGCTGCCAGTCCGCGCTGAGAAACGACGCCGCGACCGGCTTGTGACGCGGCCACGGCGGGAAGCTCCCGTCGGCCAGCTCCTCGTCAACCACCGTTTCGATATCAAAACAAACCACATGTTCGGTCGCATGATCGTCACTCGGACGCTGGGGATATATCGATCGCATACTGCGGATCCTTGGATGAAGGACATGTGCGCGAGCGTCGCGCCCATGGATCGGAAAGGTTCCAGGGTCAGCGGCGCCGGCAGGCGTCCGCCAATTTTCCCCTTTCCCTTCCCGATCACTTCTTCATTCTGCTGATCTGGCTTCTGCTGCCGGGCGCCGCGCGCCTCGGCACCCGCCCGCACCGCAGTGTGGGTTTTCCCTCGACGGCCATAGACGGGTCGGTTCGCGGGGTGGGTCCCGGCGCTGCGATTCATGCTTTTTCCTCTATCACTGGCTTATCTGCTGGGGCCGCTGCTCCAATCGATCGGTGCGCGACCCGAGTGTTGCGCGCTGCGGGCATTGTAGGCGCGCATCGCCGGCGCGAACTCGGGCGGCCATGCCGGCCTCCCGGCCTCCCGGCTGGCGCGGACGGTGGCGACGACGAGATCGGAAATACGTTGATCATGCCGCCAGCCGTGCAACAGCGACGGCATCAGCATCGGGGCGCCTTGGGCGGCCATAAGCCCCCCGTCCGAGGCGAAGATAACGCGCCGCGGGTGCTTTGCCACTAGGTCGAGCAGCATCAGCAGCTGTTCGGTCGGCTTGCCGGTCGTACGGTCGAAGGCAGAGACACGAACCGCCGGACGCTCTCCGGTGAACGGTGGCAACGGCGTGCTGAGCCAACCGCCGAACCCGTCCGGGATCGCCGTTACGGGTGTGGTCGGCGTAACTCTCCTTGCCACGGTCTCCCTGGCTTTCCGATCGCGCTCGTAATGCGCGGCACGGATGCGCTGCTCGGTCCCGAACATGTCATGCTGGAATCCCTCGTCCGCCGCCCAGCGGTCGAGGCGCTTGAGGTGACTGGGGTCGAGGTCACGCGGCCAGATGCGGATGCCATGTCGGGAAAAGTCGAGCGGCCGACGATCGGCCTCGCCCAGCATTTCCGTCACCACCTTCTGCTGATCGGCACGAATTTCGCCAAGAGCCCGTTGAATTTCGGGACGAGCAAGCCACTCGTCGGATACACCCATCGCGTGTGCCTTGGCTCCATCGATGGTCAGACTGGTCCCGCCGCCATAGTCTGAGACATAGACGTCGCGGTTGCGGATTCCGTCGAGTTGAAGACGGTCGGCGGCATCGAGGAGAGGAGCGCCGTTCGCCTCGAACGGCATGCGGGGATGCGCTTCCAGCCACTCGCGCGTATCCAGCTCCGTGCGCGTCGGTGTGATATTCCGATCGTCTGACGCCCAACGTCGCCTGCAGCGCTGTCCCTGCTGGCTGACGATCGGTACTGTCCTGACCGACGGTGGTGATTGCGACTGCGCCAGCTTTACAGGCTTTGGCTCCGTTGGAGATGTTTGGACATCTTCATCCTGCAGCGCGGTCGGGCGGCTGGCTTCCTTCGCACGATTCCGCGCTGCGGCGCGCTTCTTGTCACGCTCGACGCGCGCGGCGGCGAGCGCGTGGAGCAGTTCGTCGATCTTGGCGGCGGCCTTGAGGTCAGTGTGTGAAGCCCGTGACGAGGGCACAAGCGGCGGTTTGAGCGTCCCTGCGACTTTCGCGCGCACTGAAAGCGTCGGCACTAAGCCGGCATCGGCCCGCGAGGCGATCAGCGGCGGTGCTCGTTCCCCGATCGTTTTTGCGACTTTCAGCTTGGCCAGGATAGTGACGGGCTTCGACAGAACCAAGCGGTCCGGCGGCTCAGGTTGGCGCGATGTGATGAGCGGTTGAACCGCCTCGTTCCGAAGTCGGCGGCTCGATCGTAGTGGCATCGGCGAGAAGCGCGTCGTTTCTACCGCGGGCTTCATCGGCATCGGACTAACGTGGGGTTTCTGGCTCGCCA
Organism: Roseomonas aeriglobus; assembly: GCA_016937575.1. Taxonomy (NCBI): domain Bacteria; kingdom Pseudomonadati; phylum Pseudomonadota; class Alphaproteobacteria; order Acetobacterales; family Roseomonadaceae; genus Muricoccus; species Muricoccus aeriglobus. Next base: position 2,578,585 of record JAFHKN010000002.1, read on the forward strand.
CAAGCGAAACGCGGTGGCGCGGCCCCTTTTCTCGCCCGGTCGATGCGACGAGCGGCGGCCTCTCCGGCGATATGCTCGACACTGCCAGCATTTCGTCACTGGCTTGCCTATGGCTGGAGCACTTCAGCGGCGCCAGCCCGATGCCGGGCCGCGCAGAACTCACGACGCGCGTGCGCACGTCGCCCTCGCTTCGCGCCGCCATGTTGGCGACCGCAGCGTCCCGCACTTTGGTAAGCGCAGCGATCTTCCGGTCGGCATCGCGGATCGCGCGGCGTGCGGCGTTGCGCGCGTTCTTGATGCGGTTGCGCTCATGCGCCCAGACGTTATCGCCGCGCTTTACCATCGCAGCACGCCCCTCGCCCAGATGCTCGCCAGCTTCGAGGTCGAGCCCGCGCGCGCCGTACCCCAATCCGGTGTAGCGGCGGTTGCTTCGCGCCCATTCGGCAGCCTCTGACATCGAGTGCGCCCACAGATGCCGGAGCATCTGCACGCCGTCCTTGCCATCAAGCTCACCGCGCACCTCGTCGGCGACCTCCCAGCAATAGGGCTCGACACGGCGCATCGGCCGCAGCGAGAAGGCGAGATGGGGGTGGAAGTTGCGTTCGTCGCCGCCGTCGGACGGACGATGGATGACAGCAGAATAGGGCAAGCCCAGCGGCTCCAGCACCGTCTCGCAAAAGTGCCGGAGCGCGAGGATCATCTCTTCCTGGCTCATGTCAGCGTCGAACGGCGCGATAGCGCGGATCTGGATCTTGGCGTTCTTGCGGACGCTGGCGTCCTCCATCGCTTGCCAAGCCGCACCGATCTCGATCCAGTCGTCGCCCATGTTCGAGATGATGACCGGCTCGCCCTCCGCGTCGCGCAACACGGCCTCATCGCGGACATCATATTCCCAATTGTCGCGCGCGGCTCCGCGATAGAAGTTCGGAGACTTGCGGCCGAAATAGCTCTGCTGCCAGATCACGCCGCGCATACCCCGGTCGTCGATCACCCAGGACGACGCGGCGTGGACCCTGGTGACCGTTCGGTTCGTGAGCGGCGTCAGCGTCAGACGCTTTTCGACCGGCGACGTGCGCGTTTCCGGCTTGTCCGGCCGGACGAGAACCCTAATGCGCGCCGCATAGCGGATGCGGTCGAGCTCGACCTCGGCAAGCTCCCGCATCAGCCGGCGTGCGGCGGCGCGATCCTCGAGCGCCATCTGCACTTCGACGGCTTTTTCGTGGCGCCGGATCTTGGCCTGTTTGCGCGCCTCATCGCGCGCCTGTTTCATCACGATCCGACAGTTTCTAGCGGTTGCAGGGATGCAACTGCCGTCGGGCAGGACGAGATAGAACTCTATGGGCGGCGGGGGTGGGACAGGGCCGGCGAAGCCGCCTGAATTCGACGAAGACGAATTCATTTAATGCGCCCCCCGCCCCAAAAAATGAAATCCTTGCTTCACCGGATCGGTTGAGATGGGTCCCTTTTCCGTCGCCGGCCTAACAGGAGCCCGACCACACAATGCCGACAACGTCCTCGACTGATCCGCGGTCGGAAACCGCCGGCGAGGATGGTCATGCGTTGAAAATGTGCTTCCTAGAATGATCATGCGGGCAGCATGCCGCATATGAAATCACGGGACGATGTAACGGCTGACCGACGCGGCAGCTACGCGCCCCAATATCGACCATTCGCTAACTGAAACCACATCCGCAGAAGCGGACATTCATCAGTATGGAAACGCCGGCGCGATTACCGCGCCGGCGCTAGCTCAATGATTATGCGGCGGCGGCTTCGATGATATCCGCAACCGGTGCCGGCTTCGACACGTAGATGGCATGACTGCCTGCGGCGTCGCGCACGATGGCACCAGCGCGCTTTGCCATCATCCGTTGCGCCGGCACCGTGATCATGTGAGCCTCGATCGCGACGAGATAGAAAGCCGGCTTCCCTTTCCATGCCGGGTCGGTCCCTGCCCCCTGGAGCGCATCCAGGCCCGACGGAACCTGCGAACGCGCCATAATCGCCACCTTGGCTGGCGCGACATCGGTGGCGAACTTGCCGTCCTCGCCGAAGCGGAATCGTGGGACCGCGACGCGCTCGTGGCGGACTGGGCGGTCAGCCGAGCGACCGACGCGGCCGCGCTCTTGCTGTGCAAGGCGCTGGTCCAGTTCGGCAAACGGCGGGATGTGGCTTTGCTCGACCGCATGCCGGCACCGCTCCGCTACGCCTGCGCGACGACAATCGCCGGCTGCCGCTACGAAGTGCGGCGGCGGTCGCCTCGAGATAATTGCCGCATCGTCGCCGACTTATTCGTAGTGATGGTCGCGCGGGTCGAATCCACGCAGCTTGTCGTTGTGCCGCCTTTGCCAGAATCGTTTGAGGTTCCGCAGGAACCGGCCGGTGTTGCGCGGACGGCGTTCGAATACCGGCTTGCCCAATTTGATGTCGCGCAAATGCGCGATCGCGCGATGATAGCGGATCGGGGCATGGTCGTCGAAGGTAAGGTAGATCGTCTCGCCTATCTTCTCCCAAACCAAGGCGATGCTCTTCGACGGCGCGAACTTCGCATGGCGAATGCCGTTGCCGTTATGCTTGAGCATTTGCCCGCGGCTCGGCACCGGATCGAAGTCGAGCGCACGGATCAGCTCGGCGATATCGGGGCGCCGGGCGTAGAGATCGGCCTTGACCAGGTCGCCGCCTTGCTTGTCGACGATCTCGTCGATTAGCGCGCGCAGGATGGCGAAATGCTGCGGTGCCTGCCGCTTCAGGTTCTTGAGCCAAGCCCGGCCGTAAGCGCGGTTGGCGAAGGTGATGCGCGATACGGGCACGCTCAAAGTCGCGTTTTCGCGATGCGCAACGGCGTGCTGTCCAGCACGACGATCCAATGGTCGGCCTCGTCGCGCGCGATCGCGAAGCGCCCGTAATGCGCCTGGCGATGATGGTTCGGGCACAGCACCATGATGTTGAGATGGCTGAGCACGCCGGTCCGGAGCGTCGAGACCGGGATGACGTGGTGCGCCTCGGCATAAACGGTCCCGTCGAGCTTTGTGAAGGCGCGGCCCTTGTTGCCGAGCGCCACGCAGATCTGGCAGCGCCCGCGATGCGCCGCCTTAACCGCTTGGCCGACCGGCCCGCGCTCGATCACCGTACTGACGCGCTCCTTTCGCGTCGGTGTCGCGTCAGCAGCCTCGGTTTCGAGTGCGCGCACGCCTGCCGCGTTGCGGCTGGCGCGCAGAGCGACGAGGTCCGGGCCGGTCAGTCCGAGCGCGGTCGCGATCGACACAAACACGTGGCGCTCGATCGGAATCGTGGTGCGTTGCGTCGCGTCATGAACATATTGGAACGCGGGCTCCTCGGGAAACGCTGCGGCGCTCACCGAGCGGTCGGGCTCGGTAATCACCGCAAGCCTGGCGCGGAGAGCCGGAGCGCCGTCGGCGGGGTTCTTGAAGAAGCGCGTATCGGGCTCGGCGAGGAGGGTGGGGGCGGCCAGCACCTCGACCGCGGCGATCAAAGTGGCCGGCGCGCCGCGCCGGCGATTGACGCGGATCAGGCCGAGATCGCCTGGCTGCATCTTCAGGTGGTCATCCTTCGAGACGAGATAGAGCAGCTCGCCCTCGCCTGTCGCGCGCCACCGCTCGGCATCCCACCGTCTGGGATTGCCGAGGAACAGCCAATAGCCGGTCGGTTTGTAATGTTTGGTCGAGGGCAGCGGATCGTGCAGCGCGCGGATCAGGTCGTCGTCCGACGGCGGCGCGATCGGCGGCAGCGGGTGCGTATCGTCCGGCAAGCCATGAGGGATCGCGATGCCTCGCACCGACTGGTAGCCGAGGCGCTTGAAGCCGGCCACCGCGTCATAGGTCTGGAAGCTGGTCGGCGCGATCGCCGGCCGGTGCGCCGCGGCCCACAGCGCCTTGATGTCGTACTGGACACCGTCGTGATCGATATACCAATTATCAGAGCCCCTGCCGTTCGCGTGACGGACGAGGAACTCGCGGCGGCCGAGGCGGCGCGCCTCGCGCATGCGCCGCTCGATGCTGGCCTTGGTCGGTTGGCTGGCCATGGTCGGCGCGACTCCTGTTTTGCTGGCCCGTCAGGCGCTTGCGGCGGTCAGGCAGTCGAGCATCACCGAGTCGCCCCGATTGGGCCATTTCGCCCGCAGATAGTCGCGCACCCCCGGGTCGAGCCTGAGCGTGACCCCATCATGCGTGAGGTCGTCCTCGGGCTGGTTGGCGATAAACATGCCGAAGGGATGCTGCCCGGGGAAACGCTCGCGCATCGCGGCGTACCAGGCGGCCGGCGCGAGCTGTGCCTTGGCGAACGCTTGGGGAAGGCCGAGCGCCAGAGCATGATCGGCCCATGCGTCGTACAGCGCGCCGAGCGCCTGGATGCCGACCCGCGAATGGCTGACGTCGCGCTTGACGAGATGGACCATGTCGTCGGCCGCCAGCGCGTCGCCCGCCGTCCTGACCAGCGCCAGCATGACCGGGAGATATTGCTGGGCTTGCCAATGCATGATGTTGGAGCCGGCCGCGGTCATCTGGTCGACGATCATGCGGATCGTCCAGTCGCGGCTCGGATAGTCGGTGCGCCCAAGCAGCTCTACGATCCCTTGCGCGATCGCGGCGTTTTCCCAGCCATGGGCGACCGCGAGCACGCCGCGCAGCGCCAGCACCATTGCTACCGGAAGGCGCCCGGCCGCGATGTCGGCGAGGTCGTGGTCGAGTCCGGCCGCCAGCGTCTGTTCGATTGGCGCGCGCAGCGTGATCGTCTTGCCTCTCGCGTCGGTGAGACGCCGTTCGTTGATCAGCGCCCAGGCTTGCGCCCACACCCACCACGCTTGCTGGCCGTCGGCGGTCGTTGCAACGAGTATGACGGGGACGCGGAACTGGCATGCGTAGTCGAGCCAGGCTCGCTCGACCGCGACCGAAACGTGAGCGGCGCTGGGGGCGGGCGTGGCGCCCGCCTTGATCTGCAGCTTGATCAGCTGCCCGCGCAGGACTTGGCCGTCGGGCCCGGGATCGGCGAGCTCGGCTTCGAGATCGATCCCGAAGTCACTGTCCTGCCGCCGCGCCACCCAGCGCGGATGATCGTCGATCAGGCTTTCGACGGCGCGCTCGCCGGTCCTGCCGATACGTTGGCTGGCGTTGCGGATCGGCATCCTCGCTCCTTGGTACGTCGGCGCGTCGGCGGCGACGCCGTTGTGAGAATCTAGCGGTTGCCGCAGACGACGAGCTCGTCGAACAGCGGACAGCCGTTTTTGCAGCTGGGCCGGTGGGAACAGTCGCCGCAACGGTCGGACGCGAAATAGCGCCGGAACGAGCGGACATTTTCCGAGCCGTGCCAGATATCGAGCAGTGACGTCTCGTCGCTGAGCGTGTCGCCCTCGACCAGCCCGCTTTGGAACGAGCAGGGATAGACCTTCATGTCTTCGGACACGTAGAGCGAGAACCGGCCCGCATCGCAGGCATCGACCAGCGCCTCATTGGCCTGGGTACGGGCGAACACCCCGCTCACGCAGCAGGCATCGAACCCGACCCTGAGCTTCGCGTCGGGCGCTGTCGCAAGCGCGAAGAATTCATCGAGCCGGTCGCTATGCCGGAGCATTTTTTCCTCGAAAACCTTTCGCCCCGAGGGCTTGTAGTTGAGAAAAATGAGCGCGTTGATCGGTGCGAGAAAGGCGGGCGGATCGCTGAGCCAGTCGATCGCGGTGTCGACGCTGTCGCGGTCGATAATGAAGTGGACATTGGTCTTAATGCTGTGGTCGGCGAGCAGGCGGATGGTCTCGGCGGTCTCGACATACGGCGGGTAGGCGGAGACCGCCACCGCGCCGCAGGTGCGGCGCGTCGCCGCCAATATCTCGTCGGTCAGCCCGCGCCCGTTAGTCGTGTAGTTGGGGACGATCCCTCTCGCCCAGGTATAGTCGAGGATCTCGACAAAATCGGGGTGCTGGTTGGGATTGCCGCCGCCGAGCGCGACTTGGAAGGTGCCCATTTCGGCCGCCTGGTCGATGACCCGCTTGTAATCGGCGAGCGCCATGTGCGACCCGTGCCGGGTCGAGCTTTTGTAGCAGAACACGCAGCCCTTGTCGCACCAGTTGGTGATCGAAATATCCATCAGCTCGGGGCCGTGCGGCGACCAGAACGGTTCGCGCTGGCCGGGCTCGGGGACGCGCGCGAAGAACCCGGTGCGCGCGTTGAAGAAGGTCGCATAGCCGAGATCTTTGTAGCGATTGACGCGCAAGCGCGCCTCACCAATAGTTGTCATAGGCATTGATGAAGAACCTTTCGGACTCGATCTCGAAAATCTCGGTGCACAGCGTCATCTCGGCCAGATTGTTCTCGCTGCTAAAATGGCCGATCGTAACCGTCTGTCCGTTTTCGATGCCCTTCTTCATGCGATCGAGCACGTCCGGCATATAATGTTGCCGGTCCTCGAGACGGTCGACATCCTCAACCCGCGTGAGCACGGTGCCGCGGTCGATCTGAGTCCTAAGCTCATCGAACATGCCGTTGAACAGCGGCGCAACCGGGCTGTCGGGACCGACGCCGGCCGCCGTCAGGAAATCGTCTCGCGACAACATTTCCCGGGCGATATAGACGAACGAGGTCGACGAGCTGTTCGAGACGAAGTCCATCTTAATCTTCATGACTGCCCTCCAACTTCCTTACGCAATCGATGACCGTGTCCCGGACATTGTCGTCATAGGCTTCTTCGAGCACGCCCCCGGGTGACTTGATCTTGAGGATGTGCGTCTTTTCGAGCTCGGTCGGTTCGAGATAGATTTCATGGGCCATTTCGAGATAGGCCGCGAGCGTCGGATACTCCACGCAATAATATTGATCATATTGCGCGCGCAGGTCGGTCGACCAGGCGAAGAGCTGATTGTAAACCCCCGTGAACAGTTGCGCCCCGAGCCCGGTCGGCTTGATCTGCAAGGCATCGAGAAATTCGCCGAGCGGCGGAATCCGGCGCAACGGCAAGACCAAATCCTTTTCGGTCATGCTGGGGCTCCCGCGGGTTCTGCGATGTCCGCCAATAGCGTTTGCACCGGCGCGGTTTTGGCCGGCCGGACCAGCGCCAATGCTTCGACGCAATTGGCGGCGTCCCCGGCTTCCTGGAACAACGTGGAAGCGCGCTCGCGTTCGAGCCAGCCGGCATGTGCGGCGGCGTGCAGGAAGAACGCAAGCCAATGGGGGGCGTATCGAACCAATCCTCGGCCGCCTTCGTCTTCCGCGACGTCCGTCACCAGCTCGTCGATACTTTGCCGCCACGCACGGGGGTCGTAATCGCGATGGCCGCCGAAGATCGCACGGATGAAGGTGGCGTGCTCCTCCTCGTCGAGGCCGTTCAAATGATCGATGAGGATCGCGATGTTCAACAACTCGGCTGCGTTGCGCCGGTACAGCAGAAATAGCGCGATGCGGCGGCGCCGCCGGGCCGCGCCGGCGTCCGCCAGGATGGCCTTTACCCGCGCGATGTCCTCGCTCGTCTGCACCGCGGGGGGCAGAAGATGGACGTTGAGGCTGAAATGCTCGGTGAAGTTCGTCGCGTTCTCGCAGGCCGCGATGGCGGCTGCGTTGTTCGCCCTGCGCGCGAGCAGATAGGCGTAGCGGTAGACGCCTTCATAGACAGGGCGGCCGGACAAGCGGGCCAGTATCTCGGACAGCGCCTGGGCTTGGTCGGCAGCCGCACGATCGACCAGTTGATAGGCGATTACGAAGTCCCTGAGCTCGTCATAAGTGAAGGAGATGGCGAGGTCGCCGGCTGCGGCGAGGCCGTCGCTTTCGACTTCCCGGCGGAGGATGACGTCGTCCTCGACGAAGCGCCGGACGATCTCTTGTTCCTCAAGCGTGAAATCGCGCACCGACAGCTTGGAGAAATCGTCCGCGGCGAGCATCGCCGCTGCGATCTTGAACAAGGTGGGCAAGGCCTTGGCCTGGTGCTGCTGCGGAAAGGAGTCGATCTTCTTGCGCAGATAGTCGGCGAAGAGGTCGCCTTTGTAGATGTCGGTCACATACCCGACATCGCTGCCCTCATAGCGTTCGCAGAAGATCCGTAGCAGCAACAGATCGTTTTCGAGGAACGCCTTGGCTTGCCCCTGCAGCGACCCTTTGATGCTGAAATGCGCAAGATAGGCCTTCAACAGCCGCGCCCTGCTGAGGTCGGTCATTTCAGACCGCAAGTCTTTCACGCGGTGGATATGGGCCGCGAACGGTTCGTTGAGCATCGTGGCGAAGCGCTCGTCGAAGAATTCGCTGCGGCAGGTGATGACGAGCTTGATCCAATCATATTGGCAAACCGCGCCGCAGAAGGCCTTGAGCTCTTCGTTGAAGGAGCTGAGGTCGGTTACTTCGTTGATACCGTCGATCAGGATCACGAACGGTTTTTCCACGTCGTGTGCGACATGGTCAAACAGGGTCAGATAATCGTGTAGCCTGGTGCCGTCGGGCGCATAGCGGTTGTGCGCGATATAATCGAACAGCCGCTTGCCCGGTGCGAAGCCGTTCAGCTGGCGCGCTGGTATGAACAGGCACGGAATCGCAAAGAGCCGAAACTGATTCTCGACCAGGTCGCACACAAAGTTGGTCTTACCCTGACCGGCCATGCTGGTGACGAGGAAGATCTTGTTGCGAATGAGGTCGATCAGCACGCGCGCGTCGTTCAAGCGCGATGTCAGCCCGCTGGCGGAACCCTCCAGCTGGAGTCGTGCGATCATCCAGCCCGCCGAGTCTGGGTCCGCCGGCTTGTAAGGCGCCTCACCTTCGCCGCGATACCACGACAGCGGGCGGACCTTGGCCAGCTCGACGCCGATCGAGTCGCTCGCCCGGTCGAGCCATGCGCCGAGCTCAGCGAAGCTCGCCGGCGCGGCGCTGAGCAGGCTGGCGTCGACGTCCGACACCAGCTCGGGCTGGCCTGCTATTCTCAAGCTGGCATTGAGACGATCATAGGAGAAACGGCGAAGTTTGTCCTGGATCTTGCGATAGAAGAACAACGGATTGGCGAAAAGCCTCATCTCCTCTTTGGTGGAGTATGTTTCCACGAAGATCGCCGGAATGTATTTCCGCGACGTCTTTTCCACCTCGATCTTCTCGGTCGAAAAGGCGAGAAACTTGTCGAGTTGCTCACGGAACCTTGCATTGCTGTCGCGCTTGGCCCAGCTCGCGGCGAGATACTGATCGATGGCCTCGAGCTTGCTCGTCTCGAGGTGCCGGATGCGCGCCAGCATATCGCGCCAATCGACGATGTGCTGGGCCGGGTCGAACGTGATGGCGAGCGCGGCGATCGCCAGCTCGAGCCGCTTCGCCGTGTATGACGACTGCTTCTCGGTTAGTGCGATGACGTAGAGGTGATCGAACGTATTATCCAGGCGATGCTGGTGAAACTTCTCGAGCGTCTTTTCTACCTTGCCGCTCGATCCGTCGGTGGTCACCTGGAACGCGATCCTGCTCGTCGCGCACCCCAGGTCCACGGCCGGGAAGTTGGCTCGGACCTTGTTCATGTTCTGCAAGTCAGGGCAATCGAACACCAGTTTCAGGGCCGGTATGAGGAAATCTTCGGCAACCGAGTTGATGTCGAACCGACCGACCGCGTTGAGCGCCCTGATCTCGTGCTCGAGGCGCCCGACATATTTGGCGATGTTGTTGAGGTGATCGTCGCGGTTCATCGGACCAGCAGCCGCCGCGAGCGCCGAACCTCGAGGTTGCCGTCTGCGCCGCGCTGACGCTGCTCGGTGTGCCGGTCGGCGCGAGACATTAATTCTCCCCTAAGCGCATGACTATCGTGAATGCGCGGTGCGGCGCAAGCAGGCGACCGGGTCCTAGGCTGTGCCGTTTACGGATCGGCTGGCGCCGCGCCGCTGGTGGGCGACGGTCGGGAGGCGGCCCTGCGCACATGGCGCCGAAGAGGTCGGTTCGGTTTTCATAGGATCGGACGGTGGCCGGACGAAGGTCCGCTTGTCGGCTTTCCGTTTTAAGTGCGGTCAGTCTGCAAGCGGCCCAATTCCAGTCGTATCGCTTAGAGCTTGATGCCCTGCCCGGAACGGCCGTGCGTGAAGAGCAGACGATCCATCTCGTTCGCTAATTCGACCTCCGTGGCCGATAATCGTTCGGCCCACCCGCGAACGATCCCGGGCATGTAGGTTCGACTGTCGAGTACCAGCCCCGCCCCATCGACCGCCTCCGTGATCGCGGCGGCGCGCGCCTCGTCGCAGATCAGCACGCCGCCGAGCGGCTCGTCACCGCGTTCGTCGTGCTGGCGGCGCTTGCCCAGCATCGACAGCGCGTTGGCACGGAACACCGCGAACGCCGCTGTCGGGATTGATCGCCGCGTAGTGTAGCTGTCCGGCAAAACTCCCGCAGCTCCGGCCAACGCGAATGGCGCCAAGGCCGACCAGCGCTCCGTGACGTAGCGCGCGGCGAGCGCTGGCGCCATGAACGCGTCCATCAGCCGGACCGCCGTGGCGAACGCCGCCAGTTCGGGGATACCGTAATGCAGCCGGCCGGTCGCATCGTCCTGCCGGCTCGGCACACCCAGTCGCTGCAGGTGGCGGACCCGCGCGTCGAACGCATTGCGCGCGTCGGACGACAACCCGCAGGCGTCCATCAGGACGGTGAGAGCGTCAGCAAAACTCAGGCTGAGAGCGGACGAAAGCGGATTCGGCACGATGCGGTGTGCCGCGGGACGAACGCATCGTGCAAGCAGCACCCTTGCCAATAGTTCTATAATGTCTTATAGGGCAGTTGCCATGAACCTGATCACGCACTTTCCTGTCCCGCCCGACGAGCCGGCCTCGTCGATCGTTCACGAGGCGGTCGGCCGCTTTTCGATCGAGGTCGACGCGGCATATCCTCACGTCATTTGCCTGATGGTGTCGGATATCGGGTCCGGCGGCGCGAGCAGCATCTGGACACGCCACTTCGGCGATCTCGCCGACCGTGACGCGGTGCTCGAGCGGTTCCAGACCGGCGCGCTCGATCTGACATTCCTGGCACGGGTGACCATGATCTTCGGCCCTGTCGCGATCACGGGGGCGGTCGATCGCATCGTGGACGCGGCTCGCAAGGCTCGTCGCGCACGCGCCGAGGCGGAAGCCCAGCGCCAGCGCGACCGAAACATCATCAACCTCTACGCGCCCGACACGAAGCGGGGATTCAAGCTCGAGCTCCAGCGCAAGAGCGACAGTCATGCCGAGTGGTCAGTCCGCTACGACCGCGCAAGCGAGCGCGACCGACTGTGCGACTGGTTGCGCTGGCAGAAGCCACGCTTCGAGGCCTTTCTCGGTCACGCCGCCGAGCACGGCGGCGAGGCGCTGACCCGCCTGCTCATCGACGAGATGTTCGAGACCGAGCGGCGCATCAAGAAGGATGGGCGCGGCGCGGGCGGCATGCGCCCCTTGCGGATGTGGCGGGGCGACTGATGAACGAGCTCGCAACTTTCCGCCCCGCGACGCCCGCGATGGTTGTCGGCCGCGCCTTCGACGGTGGTCCCGCACCGCTGGGCCTGAGCGAACCGTTTGCGCTTCGCGGGGGCGATCGGCTCGGCCCCGACGGCATCGCGTTCGATCTGATGCACGAGCACCAGCCGGCATTCCTGCGCTGGGTCACCACGAGCTGTCAGGCGCTCATCGCCGCCGAGCGGCCGTGGTTTCGCGGCGCGCCGATCCTGGCCACCGGGCCGGAAGGCGCGGGGCGGACCCATGCCGCGCGCCGCCTTGCGCGTGTTGCCGGGGTACCGCACGTCATCCTCAACCTGACCGATCCCGTGATCGCCGCCAACGTCGCGTCGTCGGGTCGGGTCAGCGAGGCGCTGTGGGCGTCGCCCCTCACCATCGCCATGGCGGCGAAGCGCTGCGCCAACGCTATTGCCAGCGTCGTCGGCATCGACAAGGTCGGGGACGATGTCGCCAGCGGTCTCGTGGCCATGATCGATCCCGCGACCGGCCGGTCGTGGAGTGAGGACAAGCTCGAAACCGAGATGGATTTCGGCGAGGTGACGTGGATCGTCCAATGCGACGACCTGACCCGCGTGCCCCCTGCCCTGCGCGCTCTGGCCGCGCACGTCGCGTTCTCCGAGATGCCGCGCGGCATCGAGACGACCGCCGCGCTGTCGATCTTGCTCGAGGTGCTCGACGACCTGGGCCTCGACGAAGCCGATCCGGCATTCGAGTGGACCAATGTCGCGCGAGCGCTCGGCGGCCACCCCCGCGGCGCGAAGAGCCTCTACGCCCAAATGGCTCATGCCGTCACGACGATCGCCCGCGAGGGCCAGCCATCCGTCGCGAGCGGCGGTGACGACGACGATGTCCCTTTCTGACGTTCAACAAGGAGAAGACATGATGACCTCGCCTGCCACTACTTTCGAGCCCGGCGGCCGGCCGACCGTTGCCCCGGCGCACGACGCCGTCCCGGCCGTTCGGCCGCGTCCGCATCTGTATCTCGTTGGCGAGGCCGAGCGCTCGCATCGCGCGCCGACAGCACCGGCCGGCCGGATCTCGATCCAGGTCAATGGCCGCTGGCACGCGCTGCGGGGCCGGACCATCACGTTTGCGCAGCTGCTGCGCATGGCGTTCCCCGACCGACCGCTTGCGTTCGCCCAGGCCGCGACCGTGTCGTTCCGCGGCGGCGTGGCGACGCGGCCGAGCGGCCTGATGACCCCGGGCGATGTCATCGAGGTCGCCGACGGGCTCGTCGTCAATGCCGACGCAACCTATGCCAGCTGAACAACCAGCGGCCGCAGTCGCGTCGCCGTCCCCGAGCCCATTCGTGTATGAAGACACCGCCGCGACCCGCGCCGGGCTTGCGGCGGTATCGGCGCGGCTGGCCGGCGGCAGGATCGCGATCATCGGACTGGGAGGCACGGGCTCCGAAGTGCTCGACCTCGTCAGCAAGACGCCATGCGAGCGCATCCTGCTGTTCGATGGCGATCATGTCGAGCAGCACACCGCGTGGCGCGCACCGGGCGCCATGTCGTGGGGCGATGTCATCGCCGGGCGTTACAAGGTCGAGCATTATGCCGACGTGTACCGCCGCATGCACAAGGGCATCCTGACCTACGCCGAGGATCTGACCCCGGACAACGCCTACCTGCTCGACGATGTCGACTTCGTGTTCGTCTGTGTCGACAGCGTAGGCGCGCGGGCCTTCATCGTGCCCGAACTCGAACGACGCGATCTGCCGTTCATCGACTGCGGTCTCGGGTTGCGGCTGGTCGACGACCGCGTTCTGGGACAGGTGCGCGTGACCACCAGCACACCGGCGATGCGCGCCCATGTTCATAAGGGCAACCGTATACCCGTGGCGGGCCGCGACGACGACGAACTCTATCGTAGCAACATCCAGGTTGCCTGCCTCAACCGCCTCGCCGCCACCTTGGCCGTGATCCAGTACAAGCAGTTGCGCGGCTTCTACGCCGACTCCGAGGCCGAATATCACTGTGTCTATTCGGTCGACGGCAACACCGTCGTCAACGCGGATCACGCACCGGCGTGACGATGATGGATGCGCTTACCGGTCGCGCTGCATCATCTGCTCGCCGCGCGCGGCGAGGCGATAGAGTTCGGTGATCTCGCGGCTGGTCGGGCGCCACGGGAAAGCAGGGTCAGCGCCGCGCGGAAGCGCAGCCCATGCGGCCTTCGGGATCGGCCGCAGCGGCTCCCAGGCGGTTTCGAGCTCGAGGACAGCGTCGTCGCCATCGTTCCGGACCTCAAAGACCATGAAGTCGTGCGCCGCGAAGAACGGATGGTCGACAATCTCGGCTGCCCGCCATCGGTCGTTGCTCTTGGAACTCTTCTGGAGCGCCGTGACGATCGTATCGGGCAAGTGCTGCCGGCGGAGCCTGATGGTCGCTTTGTCCCCCAGCACGGCGAAGGCCCGCACGCGGTGCGAGAGTTCGATCTGCTCGGCAACGGCCTGGCCCGCGCTGACCCTGATCTTGACCGACATCTGACCGAGATCGCGCCGCGCGCGCCGCGCGAACCGGCCAACGATCGGCGCGGCGCCGGCTTGATCGGTAAGGTCGAGGGCGTTGGCCAAGGCGCGGTCCGTACGCGACCAAGCGAGCCACCGGGCGAGCACCGACGACCCCGACACCAGCCAGAGCGGCACACCCGTCTCGCCCGCTGCGGCGATCATCGCGTTGGCACGCTCAAAAGCAATCCGCGCCTCGATCGCCGCAGCGAGACGTTCGAATCCATGCGGAAGGGCATCGCCGAACACGATCGTCAGGCCGGCGATCGTCACCGCGAACTGGTCGCCGCCCCCCGAAATCGTGACACTTGCCGGGTCGACATTGGCGAGCATCGCCTCGGCAAGCGCTCGCGGCGCCTCGCGCTTGCCGATCATCGTCTGGTTCCCGCCCCGCTCATGCCACAACGCGATAGCGCGATGACAGCAATTTTGCACATCGCAACCAGCAACCGCCGGTTACATCGTCGATCGAGTTTTGGCGCGCCACGCTTCCTCTCGGAGGCAGCGATGGCGATTGAAGAGATTCCCGACGGCTACGAGGCGCTGATCGCGACGATCGACCGCGAGGTTGCACAGCTGCGGTCGATCAAAGACAGCGAGTACGCGCGCATTACCGGGCTTGATGCAGAGCAGACAGCGCTCGGTCATCATCCGAACTACGCCGCCTATCGACACGGCGGCCTCCTGCGCGGCATGGGCGTCGCGCACATCCTCGCCCACGCGGGTTTCTATCGTCTGTGCCAGGGTGAAGCGGTCGCGCGGCTCGCCGAGGCACGGTATGACACTGGCGCCGACTGCCTGATCGTCGCCCTCGCCCATGTGTGTGAGAGCGACCCGCTCCTCGAGGTCGCCGGACTTGCCTGGCTCGATGGTCACGGCCTGCTGAAGCACGGCGCGCTCGATCCGTTCTGGATGAAGCGTCCGAAGCTCGGTCTGGGTCAGCCGGCCAAGCTCCATGGTCTAGGCGCGGCCGATGCCGATGCGCATCGCGGCCTCTACACGCTCGCTCCCGCCGAACTTCGTCGCCGCTTTAGGCATGCCGCACGCAGCTCCGCCGACACGTTTGGCGATTTGCTGCCAGGGGTAATCGCCGGGGGTGGCGCCGAGCTCGCGGCCACGGGCGCGGTGGCCAGCGAGCAAGACGCCGCCGACCGCTATTGGACGAGGTGCGCGAGCTTCGCCGCGCACCAGCGCGCGACGGGCGATCGGCGATGGCGCTGGAAACCGCCGTTGTCGCGGCAGGGTCATCATGCCCGGACGATCGCAGAGCTCAAGGAGGTCGCGATGCCGGCGGAGCAAACCCGCGGTCACGCCGCCAACTGGCTCGACGATAACGGCGCCAACCCGCGCTTCCGCCAGGATTGAGCGCTCATGTCTCGCATCACCATCACCGAGAACGGCGTCGACAAGATCGTGACCGACATCGCGCCTTACCGCGCCGAGCGCGAAAGCGTGCTCGCCAAGCTGACCGCAATCTACGCAGACTTCGAGAAGGGGCCGGTCGATGCCCTAGCCGCACGCGAGCAGGAGATCGTTGATCTCGCCAACCGCTACAATGAGCTCACCTATTTGATCGAACGGTTCGACCAGGCCGCCGTGCGCCGAGCCAACATCCTGGCCGGCTGGGAGATCGTGAAGCAGCATCGCGCCGGGGGCGGCGCGTGACGACCGGCCCCGCCGTCAATACCGACACACGCATGGTCGCGGCCGGGCTCGCCGCGAACATCGCCGTGATGCGACCGCCCATCATCACGGCGACTGGCCGCGCCGCGCAGAGCGGCCACGCGATCGTGCCGGCGGGCGGCTTGGCGCCGTTCGCGCTGCTGCCGCACGTCGACTATATCGACGATCCCGATCACCGGCCGGGCTGCGGGTTTGTCGGCGGGCGCAATTCGAGCATCGCGCCATTGCTGGCCTCCGGCGCGATTCCGGCGCAGGCGAACCGCGCAGTCGCGCTGCGTGCGTTACCCGATAACGCCGACGCCATCCTGCGCGACCTCAGACGCCGGGCTGGGCTCTGGTGCGCCCCTGGCGCATTGTTCGCACGCGCCGCCTGGACCGACACGTCCGCTGCCGCCTTCCTCAACCGTCTGCGCGAGAACGGCGACGACGCTCAACTCTTCGTCGCGCATTCTCAAGCCTCGCTCACCGCGCGCAAGATGTGGCTGGCGGTCGAGTGGGATGTTGGCGACCGATCCGACGCGCCCTTGCCGGTTGCATCGGGAGCGGTGGCGGTCGGACGCGCGCTGATCGACGCGATCGCGCTCGTCGACCGCCTGGCGACTCCGGAGCGGGAGGGCGTCAGCCGTCCGCAGCATCGCGAGACCGCGCTGGCCGCGCTAATGACCGCGTTCGGCCACTATCTGCGGCACGTGTCTGCTGCCGACAGCGGCGGCGAGCCCGCGGTCGCCAGGCGCAAGCTCAAGCGCGCGATCGCCTGGGCGCGCACCATCGTCGACGCCATTGGCGTGTTCTCGGTCGCCAGCGACCCCGATCGAAAGCGCTGGGAGCGGTTGACCGCGATGCTCGACATCGGCGAGTTGCGCGATCATGCTGGCGGGGCGGCGGCAAAGCTCGACCGCGTGTCATACCAGCTCGAGCAGCTGCGGTGCGCCGATCTCGGCCACCGCCTGGAGCGTTCGGGCTGGCGTCCGCACATCCGGCGATCGCTGCTTCGCCTGGCATCACCCAATCGACAGCTTCGCCTGGCACTGGTCGGGCGCATCCGCTGCGACCTGATCTTCACGCTCGCCGCGACGCGTCAGCTCGACCGTCTGTACCGGCTATTTCCGTGGCTGGCCGCCCCGCATGGTGCGTTCCCCGGCTGCGCCGGCGGAGCGCTCGGCGCGCTCGCCTCCCTTTACGAAGCCGCGCGCGGCGTTGAAATCGGGCTCGACATGAAGCGCCGCCTTGGCGACGTGAGCCAGAGTCCGGGCACGGTGATGCGCATGACGGCGCGTCAAGCCACGGCGGTCTATGCCCATCCGCGCCACGTCGTGTTCGCGGCCGGCCGCAACTATGCCGCCGGCGCCGCGCTGGTCGCGCAGGTCACCAGCCACGTCATGGTCAAAGCCGCGCTGGAAGGCCAGACATTCGGTAGCCTGTCGCTGGAGGCAACGCGCTACGGGCGCCTCGGCTACAGTGACGCCGTCGCGCTCAAGATCAAGCGCACGCGCGACGCCGTGGTCACGATCCAGCAGGGGCAGCCGGCGTTCGAGGTCGTGGCGCGCGACGACGACCTCATTCGCCACATGGGCCTCACGCTGGTTCGCCACTTCGGCGCGATGATCCATTCGATCTGGCCGACCAGCTATCAGCGCGGCGACTTTACGATCCACCGTACGCTCGTCCATACCGGCCGCCGGCCGCGCAAAAACAAGGATCACCGCGCCGATACCGACGGACCGTGGGACCGGTTCAGCAAGCATCGCATCCATCAGGAACTCGTCCGTTCGATGCTGCGCAACGTCGACGGCGGCGATGACGTCACGCTTCGCGACGCCATTGCGGATATCGAGACGCCCCCCGCTGACGATGGCGAATATGCGCGCGCTGCCCGCTTGAGGGACGATTCCAGCCGAAAGACGGCCGCCTGGGAAGAGCAGGACGAAGGCCAGGGGGCCGCGCGCCGTGCTGCAGAGGAGCCGACCAATATCGCCGATCGTGGCGCGATCCTGCGCGACCTCGTCGATGACGTGCGTCGCTGGCGCGAGCGCGATTCAGGCAAGCCGCAGCCCGCGCCGCAGGACAATCTGCTCGAGGACATCCTGCTCGGTCGTGCAAACATCGCCCAGCTCGCGCCGGTGTCCGACCTGTTCATTCCGGTCCTGTGGTTCGCACCGCTGATGGATCGCGACCGGCTCGCGTGGATCGCGCGCGGGATGCCGGGCCAGCACACCGGTGACGACGATGCGCCCCATGCGGCGCGCCTCAAGAGCTGGATCGCGGCGGTACGTCGCTGGTCGTGGGCGCCGTTCGTGGCTCCGATCGTGCGCGGTCGCGACGACGTGATCGCCTGCCATCTCTTTACCGGCGTGTCGCCGGTGACCGCGGACCTCGGCCATGTCCGGTGATCCGTCACGTCGGCCGACCGGGACCAGCGGCGTTCGCACGACCGGGAGTCCGAGCCGACAACCCGACAACCGATCGAATAACGGAGGCAGGCATCATGTACGTCGTCTGTGACGAGATGTGGAACAGCGTGGACGTCTATGGCCCGCGATCGGACATCGATCGCTTCAAGCGCCGCTTCATCGTGCCGGCGCCGGCCGGCAACCGGTCGCGCAGCACTTTAGCGTTTAAGCTCGACGACCTCAGCGGCGACAGCACCTGGAACTTCCGGGAATTTAGGCCGCACGAGAACGGCATTTATTCGTTCGCGTTCGACACGCTGGCGAAGTTTCCGACCTACGCTTTCGAACGCCTGACCAGGATGTTTCCAAAGCTGCATTTCGATTGCGAGTGCATCGCCGACGACGATCACCGAATGGGATACGGCTGGTTCAACACGCCCCCCGGCGGTCAGGATTTCTACGATTACTATGACGTGCCCAAAGGCTTCTGGACCAGCGGCCGCGGCAAGCGCACGCCGCCCGAAGAGCGGCGGCACATGATGGTCATCGACGCACTCAGGCAGCGGCTGCGCGATGAGGAGCGCGGAAGACACGGCGGCGACCTTCGCGACGCGAGCCGTGATGGCGAAAGGTCACCTCGATGAGCGAAGTCTGGAACAGCGTGAGGGTGTACGGGCCGTCCTCGGAGATCAGCCGATTTAAGCGGCTCTGCATGGCGCCGTCCGAAGCCAGCAACACCGGTGATCACGAGGGTTGGAATGGATGTGATTGCGTCATCACGGTCCCGGTCGATGACCCGCGCGGCAATGGCTCGGCGTTTTCAGACTATGTCTGGAATTTCCATCATGACGATGGGCCGGGCGACAATCGCTACGCATTCAACTTCGACACGGACTGCCGATTTCCGGTCGATCTGTTCGAGCGTATCGCACAGGCGTTCCCTGCGCTCGCATTCGACTGCAGCTGCATCCACAGCATGGACGAGTTCATGGGTTATGGCTGGTTCAATACGCCCGCCGGGGGAGAGGATTTCAGCCAGGATTACGATGTTCCGAAAGACTATTGGACGTCGGGAAGCGGGTATAAGCGAGGCCCGGCCGCTCAGTTAAGGCACGCGGCGCTGATCGCCCATCTCGAACGCGTTGCGCGCGAGGCGGATGATCGCTCGTAAGCTCTTATCAGGACCTGAGCGCCGGTTACATCGTCGCCGCGTTTTGTCGTCCGCATCCTCGAATCACTACCGATCGAGGATGTAACTCATGGACACCAATGAACTCCCGCTCGACGCCGTGCCGCCCAGGCGCGGCCACAAAGCCAACTATGTCGTCGAGTTGCTTCCTCACGACAGGACGACGGTGTCGCCCAAGAACCCGCGGTTCGGTTATGTCATCACCGACGACAGCATCGTGCCCCTCGTCGTGGAGCTGAAGGCGGTCGGGCAGGCGCATGACGCGATCGGCGAGCGCGGGGCCGACGGCGTCGTCGAGATTCTCGCCGGCTCGCGGCGCCGTGAAGCGTGCCGCATCCTCAACACGCCGCTTCGCGTCCGCGTATACGACAAGGGTGCGCTGACCGCCGAAGTCGCGCTCAAGATCGCCAACCGCGAGGATCGCGGCGCTCTCGAAGTCAGCCTGTGGGACAAGTCGGCATCGTGGGCGCGGATGCTCGAGGGGAAGCTCGTCGCCAGCGAAGCGCGGCTCGCGGACGCCGTCGGCGAAGACAAGTCGGCGATCAACCGCGGGCTGGCGCTGCAGAAGGCGCCTCTCGCCATCCTCGATCTCGTCGCCGACCGGCGCGCAATCTCGATGAGCCAGTGGGCCCAGCTCGCGCCGCTGCTCGAGGACAACGGTCAGCGCGACCGCGTTCTCGCCTGCGCTGCGCTGCTGGCCGGGCAGACGCTCGCCATTGCTCCGCTCGTCCGCAAGCTGACCGCCGCCGCCGCGGGCAAGAACGAGATCAGGCCGGTCGAGGTCCGGAACCGCCACGGCCGGCTGATCGCGACGATCGCTCCCGACCACCGCGGTGCCTTCAGCATCCGGGTGAAGTCGATGGCCGAGCAGCACCCCAGCTTCCGCCTCGACCATGCCAAGCTGATCAACGCCGCCTTCGTCGACGCGATCAAGGATTGGTTCGGCGACGCCTGACCCTGCCGAGCCGCCAGCACATTCAAAGGACCTCATATGCCCGAGTTCGAGTCGATGAAGTTCCCATTCGGGTCGGTGAAGCGCCGCCGCGCGCCCATCATCAGCCCAACGCTCCTCGCGCTGCCCGAGAGCGCACGACCCGTGCCGATCCTCGCGTGCGCCACCTGCCCGGCTGGCAGCTGGTATCACGACGAGGAACATCTCGCCTGCCACTGTGCCGCGCGGCGCTACGTGTCGTGGCTGCCCAAGCAGAAGGCGATCGCGCTCTGTGATGATCGCGAAGCGGCGCTCGCCGAGCAGGAGGCCAACCGGCAGGATGGGGCAGACTGATCGATGCCGGGTATCAGGCGACGACGTGACCGTGTCTGCGCATGAGCGCGTAGCCCCGCGCGCTCGACAGCGGAAACAGGCTGACATGCGCGGTCATTGCGATCGACAGGCGCAGGTGACGCGCCATCAGTCGCCGGTGCACACGGCTTAGGTGCCAGGTGGGAATGAGATCGATCGCGTTGGATGGCGCGGACATCGCCAGCAGAGCACGGGTCAGTCGCGCCGAGCGCCAGCAATACCAGGCGGCGATCGCGGTCGCGATGCCGTCGACCGCCAAGATCAACAGATACTGGGCGGCCTTGAAGGCTGCCCCCGCCAGCGCGAGCATGATGATCGCGGTCATGTCCAATCTCCTTTTTCTCCAGCCTGCCTGGATCACCCACTCCTTTTGCTTTCAGAGCTTCTGACGGTTACATCGTCACCGCGATTTAGGGTCGGCACATGCTGATCGGTGGACAGCACCGACGCCCCTCCCCGCGGATCGATCCCTCATTCCCGTGCCGGGATCGGTGCCGCCGTGCTCGGCGCGTGCCATATCGAAAGTCGTATCGTTGCCGACCGGCTTCCGGACTCTTTTCCGCTGGCGCGATCGGAGTCAGAGTGGCTGCTGACTCTGCTCAGCGCGGACGACCTGCGCTTTATCTTCGAAGGCCTAATTCATGGGGAAGACTCGGACTGAACGTGCACTTGGCTACATCCGGGTATCGACCCAGCGCCAGGCCGAGGGCGGGATCAGCCTCGCCAATCAGGAGGAGCGGCTCAACGCCCACTACGGCCAGCGTGGCATCGAGCTTGTCGACGTTTACCGCGACGGGGGCCTGTCTGGAACGACCGACAACCGACCGGGTCTGCAGGCACTGTTCGAACATGCGCTGCGGCCTGGCAGCGGGATTACCGAGATCGGCGTGTACAGTTTCTCGAGGCTTTTCCGCGATCACTACTTGCTTGAACATTATCGCCGTAAGCTGAAGCGCGCCGGGGTCCGCATCGTGGCAATCACGCAGGATGTGGGCCAGGACGCCGAGGGCGATCTCGTCCGGTCCGTGCTGTCCAACTTCGACGAGTATCAGTCGCGCCAGACGGCCAAGTTCACCCGCGATACGATGAAGCGCAACGCCGAAGCGGGCTTCTGGAACGGCGCGATCCCGCCGTTCGGCTACACGACCCAGATTGCCGAGATGCGCGGCCCCAAGGCGAAGAAGCGGCTCGTGATCGAGCCCTCGGAGGCGCTGCAGGTTCAGCAGATCTTCCGCATGAAGCGGGTCGGTATCGGTCAGGGACCGATGGGCTACAAGAAGATCGTTTGCCATCTGAACGCGAGCGGCGCGACCCTGCGCGGACGCAAGTGGCACGTGTCGAACGTCCGCGACATCCTCACGCGCTCCACCTACCGCGGAAAACACCTGTACGGCGTCCATGATACCCGCAACGGCATCAAGCGTCCCGAAGAAGAATGGCAGGAGATCGACGCGCCCGTCATCATCCCGGAACCCGAATGGCTCGAAGTGCAGGCCGGCATCGCCCGCAACGCCCGGCACATCACGGCGCCGACATTCGTGTCGGGGCCGACGATGCTCGCCGGCATCGCCAAATGCGGCCATCCAGAATGCGGCAATGCGCTCACCATCGCAACCGGCAAGGGCGGTCGCTATCGCTACTATCGTTGCTCCCGCAACCTGCGGCGTGGCGAGACAGTCTGCCAGGGCACGAGCATCCGCGATGAAAAGCTCGAGAGCATAGTGATTGAAGCCATGGCCGAGCGGCTGTTCCGGCCCGACCGCCTCCAGCAACTGCTCGCCAACCTGCTCGACGACAGCTCAGCGGCCGTGCGCGAGCGACAGGCCCATCTCAAGGCGCTGCGCACGGAGCGTACCCGCGTCGAAGGCGCGATTCAGAACATGTTCGACTTCATCGAGCAGGGGATCGTGTCACCGCGCGACGCCGATTTCACCGCGCGGCTCGCCACGCAACGTACGCGGCGCGCCGATCTGGAACAAGAAATCCTGCTGGTCGAGCGTCAGCTGTCCGCCGCCGACCGGCGGGTCACACCCGAGGCGATCGACCGGCTCGGCGAGGTCATCTTGACCAAGCTGCGCTCTACCGATCCGACTGCGCGGCAAGGCTACGCGCGCCGGTTCATCGCCAAAGTCGTGGTCGCGCCCAATGCGATTACCATCACGGGACCGATCAAGCCGCTCGAAATCGCGGCCAACGGTGTTTCCGATCAACAGGCACTGATGGTGCCCTCTCTTGATCGGGAGTGGTGCCGCCTACAGGACTCGAACCTGTGACCCCCGCATTACGAATGCGATGCTCTACCAGCTGAGCTAAGGCGGCCAATGTCGTTGCCGGGGCGATGCCCGACGTCGAGGGGGCGGCGCTTAGCAGTGTGTTTTGGGGCTGGCAAGCGTCCATCGTCATTGCCGGCGCCTTTACGCGGTCTTTACCACATGTCCGCCAGAACGATCGCCTGTGTTCGGGGCGATGGGCCCCAGGGTCGAGGGTAATCGCATGGAATTCGCGCGCGGAATCGAGGACGGCACCGATTCGCTGCCCGCAGAGGCGCCCGCCGGCAGCGACCGGGGCGAGATGCCGTTGGTGCTGGGCGACGAGCGCCGGATGCACGTTCGCGCCTATAATCACTGGGTGTCGCTGCTGCAGGGCCGCGCCTATCCGTCGATCGAGGACCTCGATCCCGCGTCGATCGCCGATTTCGGACCGCACAGCGTCCTGCTCGACTTCACCTCGGGGATCGAGGATCCGCGAATCGCCTTTCTCGGCCGCGCATTGCGCGAGGAAGGCGATCTGGACGGCAGCGTGGAGCGAATTTCGCACGTGCCCAGCCGCTCGCTGATATCGCGCCTGACCGATCATTATCTGCAGATCATCGCGAATCGCGCACCGATCGGCTTCGAGGCCGAGTTCGTCAGCACGCGCGGTCACAACACGCTCTATCGCGGCATATTGATGCCCTTTTCGTCGAACGGCGAGGCGATCGATTTCATCTACGGCGTCATCAACTGGAAAGAGATGGTCGACGCCGGGACAGAGGCGCAGCTGATTGCCGACCTGACGGCGGCGCGGCGTGTCGCGCCGGTCATGGCGCCCGCCCCGCAAGTCTGGGCCGATGGGCCGGGATCGGCGTTCGACGAGATGCCGGCGGCCGAGCCTGCGGTGCTGCCGGCCGATGCGAGCCTGTACGACCGCCTGGCCTGTGCGCGCGAAAGCGCGGACGCCTTTGCCGCAAGCGAGGGCCGCAGCCGCGGTGCGCTGTACCAGGCGCTGGGCCATGCCCATGGCATCGCCGTCGCGGCTGCCGGCGAACCCGAGGCATTGGCCGAGATGCTGAGCGACGCCGGTCTCAAGAAACAGGCACGCGCACCGATGACGCCGATCGTGAAGCTGGTCTTCGGCGCCGAGTACGACAAGACGCGCTTGACCGAGTTCGCGTCCGTCCTGACCCATGCCGAGCGGCACGAGGTCGGCGTCGGCGGGCTGGTCGCCTACCTTGAAAGCTTTCCCGGGGGGATCAAGGGTATCGTCGGGGCCGAACGCGCGCTGCGCCGCAAGCCGCAGGCGGAAGCGACGCAATGGGACAGCATCGCCGCCGAGCTGCGGGCCCGACCGCCGCTGGCGCATGTCGATATCGCGCGTGCCGGTGAAGGCGAGTTCGTCGTGTTGCTGGCGCGCAGCGATGCGGCCGGCGGGTTGGACGTCGTCGCCTGTGTCGAAGGCGACAAGGCGCTCACCGAACGTGCGGTCCGTCGCGCGGCCGCCTGAAAAGTCACGAAATAAAATTACGCAAGCCTTGAGCCCGCCGCCGACCCGGCGCATAGAGCGGGCATGGCAAACATGACCAGTTCGCTGTCGGATGCGCTTGCCGCCCGACTGATCGAAGGCGCCCTGCCGGGAGAGATCGAAGGCCTGACCGCGGCCGAGCGGACGGAGGCGGCCGCCTTCGTCGCGCAGACCGCCGCCAGCCGTCCGCCCGGCACCCCCGCCATTGCGCTCGAGATGGTGGAAGGCGGCGGCCACCGACGCCGCATGCGCCTGGCCGTGATCAACGACGACATGCCATTCCTGGTCGATTCGATCGCGGCGACCATCGCCGCGCACGACGTGCCGATCGACCGCGTGATCCATCCGGTCGTCCTCGCCAAGCGCGACGCGGCGGGCACGCTGCTCGCCATCGGCGAGGGCAGTTTCGAATCGATGGTCTACATCGAGATGCACCGCGCGGATGCGAAGGTGCGCCGCGCGATCGAATCCGAACTGGCGCGCAACCTGGCGCATGTCCGCAGCGCGGTCGCCGATTGGCCGGCGCTGCAGGCAGCGATGCGTGCCGATGCGTCGAAGCTGGTCGGCGAAGGCAATATCGAAGGCGGCACGCTGCTCCAGTGGTTCAACGACCGTGCGATGACGCTGCTGGGCCATGAAAGCTGGTATCGCGACGGCCGGCACGAAAACGCGCTGGGCATCGCGCGGCATGAGTTCGACGTGCCGCTGCTCGCCGAACGATCGCGCGCGACCGCGATCGATTTCTTCGAGAAGGGCGGCAGCGCGCCGCTGCTGCTGAAGTCCAACTGCATCGCGACCGTCCACCGCCGCGTTCCGCTCGACCTCGTCATCCTGCCGATCCGCGAGGGCGGGAAGGTCACCGGGCTGTCGCTGCACGCCGGGCTCTGGACCTCGGGCGCGCTCCACGCCTCCCCGCGCGACGTGCCGGTGCTGCGCGAGCGCCTGGCGATGATGGAGGCCAAGTTCGGCTTCGATCCCAAGGGCCATACCGGCAAGGCGCTGACCCACGCGCTGACCGCCCTGCCCCACGACCTGACCGCGGCGTTCCAGCCGGCCGAGCTGGAACGCCTGGCGCTGACCGCGATGAGCCTGGCGGACCGCCCGCGTCCGAAGCTCGAAATGGTGAAGTCGGCGCTCGGCCGGCACATCTTCGCCTTCGTCTGGCTGCCGCGCGACGACGTGACGACGGCGCGCCGCCTGGCGATCGGGGACATGCTGGCGAAGGCGGCCGATGCGACCGTGCTCAACTGGTCGATCGCGCTGGAGGACGGCGTGGTCGCGCTGCTGCGCTACACGCTCGACGTGCGCGACAGCAGTAAGACGCCCGACGTCGCCGCGCTGGATGCCGAGCTGGAGCGGATGGTCCGCGGTTGGGTGCCCGCGATCGAAGCCGCGCTGATCGAGCAGGTCGGCGACACGCGTGGCACGCGGCTGGCGCTGCGCTTCGCCAATGCGTTCCCCAACGGCTACCGGATGCATTACCCGCCCGAAGCCGCGGCGCAGGACATCCTGCAGCTGGGCGAGCTGTCGGGCCCGAACAGCCGGTCGATCCGCATTACGCCCGCAACCAGGCCCGACGAGCGCCGTGTGAAGCTCTACCGCCTGGGCGGCGCACTCGCGCTGTCGGATGCGGTGCCGGTGTTCGAGAATTTCGGCTTCCGCGTGATCGAGGAAGTGCCGGTTCCGCTGACCGATGCGGACGGCGCATTCGTGCATGACTTCCTGGTGTCGCTGCCCGCCGATGCCGGCGACTTCGACGTCGCCACCGTCGAGGCTGCGGTCGGCGCCGTGCTGGAGGGTCGCGCGGAGAACGACGCGTTCAACCGGCTGATCGTCGAAGCGGCGATGGACCCGAAGGCGGTGGTTCTGTTCCGCGCCTGGTTCCGCTATCTGCGTCAGGCCGGCCTCACCTATGGCCTGGTGACGGTCGTCGATGCGATCCGCCGCGCGCCCAAGGTCGCGACCGCGCTGATCGAGCGCTTCGTCGCCGCGCACGACCCGATGGCTGGCGATCGCGACGCGCGCATCGCTGCGGCCGATCGTGCCGTGCTCGACGGGCTCGACAAGGTCGCGGGCGTCGACGACGATCGCATCCTCCGCACGATCCACGGCGTCATCACCGCGACGCTGCGCACCAACGCCTTCGCCCCGGCCGCCGCCGAAGCGCTGGCGTTCAAGCTCGATTCGGCGAAGGTGCCGGGCCTGCCCAAGCCGCTGCCGTGGCGCGAAATCTGGGTGTACAGCCCACGCGTCGAGGGCATCCACCTGCGCGCCGGCCCGGTCGCCCGTGGCGGCCTGCGCTGGTCCGACCGCCGCGACGACTTCCGCACAGAGATTTTGGGCCTGATGAAGGCGCAGCGCGTGAAGAACGCGGTCATCGTGCCGACGGGCGCCAAGGGCGGCTTTTACGCCAAGCAGCTGCCCAACCCCGCGATCGACCGCGACGCGTGGTTCGCGGAAGGGACCGAGAGCTACCGAATCTTCATCCGCACATTGCTGTCGATCACCGACAATCTCGTCGAGAACACGGTCGTGCATCCGGAGGGCGTCACCGTGCTCGACGGCGACGATCCCTATTTCGTCGTCGCCGCCGACAAGGGCACCGCGACGTTCAGCGACGTTGCCAACGCGATCGCGCTCGAACGCGGTTTCTGGCTGGGCGACGCCTTCGCATCCGGTGGCTCGGTCGGCTATGACCATAAGGCGATGGGCATCACCGCCAAGGGCGCGTGGGTTTCGGTCCAGCGCCACTTCGCCGAAAAAGGCATCGACGTGCAGACGCAGTCGATCGACGTCGCCGGCTGCGGTGACATGTCGGGCGACGTGTTCGGCAACGGCATGCTGCTGTCGAAGGCGATCCGCCTGGTCGCCGCCTTCGATCACCGCCACATCTTCCTCGACCCCACGCCCGACCCCGCGGCATCGTGGGAAGAGCGCAATCGCATGTTCCAGCTGCCGCGCTCCAGCTGGGCGGACTATGACGCCAAGCTCATCTCGAAGGGCGGCGGCGTCTTCTCGCGCGCCGACAAGTCGGTGAAGCTGTCGAAGGAAGCCGCCGCGGTGCTGGGTATCGAGCCCGGCGAGATCGAGCCGGCCGCGCTCATTTCCGCGATCCTGAAGGCCCCCATCGACCTGATCTGGTTCGGCGGCATCGGGACGTATGTAAAGGCGCGCGCGGAGAACAATGCGACCGTCGGCGATCCCGCCAACGACCGCCTGCGCGTCGATGCCGAGGACATCCGCGCGACCGCGATCGGCGAAGGCGCCAACCTGGGTGTCACGCAAGCCGCACGCATCGCATTTGCGGCGCACGGCGGGCGGATCAACACCGACTTCATCGACAATTCGGCCGGCGTCGATTGTTCGGACAACGAGGTCAACATCAAGATCGCGCTCAATCGCGAGATGAGCGAAGGTCGCCTGGCCGAGGACGATCGCAACACGCTGCTGGCCAGCATGACCGACGACGTCGCGCATCTGGTGCTGGAGGACAATCGCCTGCAGACGCTGGCGCTGTCGATCATGGAGAATGACGGCGCGATCGCGGTGCCGAGCTATGTCCGCACGATCGAGATGATGGAGGCATCGGGCCGCCTCGACCGCGCGGTCGAGGGGCTGGCAAGCAACGAGGAATATCTGCGCCGCGCGCAGGAGGGCGGGCATCTGACCCGGCCCGAACTCGCCGTGCTGCTGGCGACCGCCAAGCTCGCGCTGCAGGACGCGATCGAGGCGCGCAAGCTGGGCCTCGACGACGAACTGAAGCCCGACCTGCACGCCGCCTTCCCGCCGGCGATGCGCAAGGCCTTTGCCGCCGCGATCGACGCGCACCGCCTGCGCGGCGAGATCGTCGCGACGAAGCTCGCCAACCGCATCGTCAACCGCCTGGGCGTGCTCAATCCGTTCGAGCTGGCCGAGGAGGAAGGCGCGGCGATGGGCGACATCGCGGCGATGTTCGTCGCGGCCGAACGCCTATTCGACCTGCCCGCGCTGTGGGAAGCGATCGAGACGGCGGCGATCCCCGAAGGCGCGCGGATCGCGCTGTTCGAGGAGGTCGCGGTCGCCACGCGGTCGCAGATCGCCGACCTGCTGCGCGCCGCGCGTCCGGGCGAAGGGCCCGGCGACGTCGTCGCACGCCTGAAGCCGCAGATCGACGCGCTCGACCGCCAGACCGCAGACCTGCTGCGCGACGAAGTTCGCGCGGGCAGCGACCGCATCGTCGAACGGCTGGAAGCCGCCGGCGCGCCCAAGCCGCTGGTCCGACGCACGGTGCGCCTGTTCGAACTGGACGGCGTCGTCGGCCTGGCTGACTTGGGGCAACGCAGCGGTGCGGACGAGACACGCCTGACGCATGCCTTCACCCATCTGGGGCAGGCGCTGGGCCTCGACTGGGCGCAGACGACCGCGGCGCGCGTGACGACGGGCGATCCATGGGAACGCCTGCTGATCGCCGGCCTCGCCCGCGATTTCCAGCAGCTGCGCCTGGACTTCCTGTCGCGCCATGCGGGGCAGGATCCGGAAGCGACGGTCGATGCGTGGCTGGTCGACAATGCCGCACGCGTCACGCAGTTCGCCGACCTGGTCCGACGCGCGCGCGCGGCAGCAACGCCGAACGCGGCAATGCTGGCACAGATCGCGAGCCAGGCGCGGGTGTTGCTGGGGCGGTAACGCGACGCCCCCGTGCCCCCGCGCAGGCGGGAGCCCAGGGTTACGAAGGACGACCTTCCTGGCCCCGTGCTCCCGCCTGCGCGGGGACACGGATCGCGCGATCGAACAGCCATGTCCTGAGCGCACTCGCCAGGTTTGGCGGGTCGCCCGTCCCGATCCGCAGCACGTCGATCTGCGCGATCAGCGCGTTGAGCGGCAAGCCCGCATCGCTCGCTGCCTGCTCGAGAGCCGTCCAGAACACGGGCTCCAGGCTGATCGACGTCTGATGCCCGGCGATCGTCACCGACCGCTTCACCGGCCCGACGAAGCCGTCCTCGGGCGCGCTAATCACACTGCGTCGTCGAACAGCCCGGCCAGCTGCTCGATCATCGTGCCCGCCAGCTGCTCGACGTCCATGATCGTCACCGCGCGGCTGTAATAGCGCGTCACGTCATGCCCGATGCCGATCGCGACCAGTTCGATCGGCGAGCGGCTTTCGATCCAGCCGATCACCTGCCGCAGATGGCGTTCCAGATAGGCACCCGAATTCACGCTCAACGTCGAATCATCGACCGGTGCGCCGTCCGAAATGACCATCAGGATGCGACGATCCTCGGGCCGCGCGATCAGCCGGCCGTGCGCCCACAATAGCGCCTCGCCGTCGATATTTTCCTTCAGCAGCCCTTCGCGCATCATCAGCCCGAGCGAGCGCTTCGCCCGCCGCCACGGCTCGTCGGCCTGTTTGTAGATGATGTGGCGGATGTCGTTCAGCCGCCCCGGCTGCGGCGGGCGGCCCGCCGCCAGCCACGCCTCGCGCGCCTGTCCGCCCTTCCACGCGCGGGTGGTGAAGCCGAGGATTTCGACCTTCACGCCGACCCGCTCCAGCGTGCGCGCCAATATGTCCGCGCTGATCGCGGCGATGCTGATCGGCCGCCCGCGCATCGAGCCCGAATTGTCGATCAGGATCGTGACGATCGTGTCCTTGAACTCGGTGTCGCGCTCGCGCTTGTAGCTCAGCGACAGCATCGGATTGACGACGATCCGCGCCAACCGTGCGGCGTCGAGGATGCCCTCTTCCTGGTCGAAGTCCCAGGACCGCGATTGCTGCGCCATCAGCCGGCGCTGGAGCCGGTTGGCCAGCTTGGTCACCACGCCCTGCAGATGGACGAGCTGCTGGTCGAGATAGGCGCGCAGCCGGTCGAGTTCCTCGGCATCGCACAAATCGGTCGCCGCGATTTCCTCGTCGAACGCGCGGGTGAACGGCTTGTAGTCGAATTGCGAGCTCAGGTCGCTGAAGGGGCGGTTCGGGCGGACCGGCTGCATGCCGTCGTCGCCCTCGTCACCGGGTTCGCCGTCCGCGTCGTCGAAACTGTCCTCGCCCTGCTCGCTGCCTTCATCGTCGTCGGTGTCCGACTCGCGTTGCTCGCCGCGCGCCTCGACCTGGCCCTCGCCCTGGTCGCCGCCGTGTTCGTTGTCGTCGCCTTCGTCGGGGCGCTCGTCCTCGGTGCCCTCGTCGTCGTTGCCGCCCTCGTCATCCTCCTGCGGCAGGACTTCGCCTTCGACCAGGTCGAGGTCTTCGAGCAGCTTGCCGACAACCTTTGCGAACGCCTGCTGGTCGTCGATCGCGAACGCCAGCGCGTCGAGATCGGCGCCCGCCTTCGCCTCGATATCTTCGCGGACCATCGCCAGTCCTGCTGCGGCGGACGCCGGCGCCTCGCGGCCCGTCAGCCGCTCGCGCACCATCAGCGCGACCGCACTCGACAGCGGCACTTCCTCAGCCGTTCGCGCGCGCGCGATCGGGTCCAACTTCATTCGCATGGCAAGCGCCCGATCGAGGTTCGCCGCGACGCCCGCGTATCCCTTCGACCCGACCGCCTCGACCCGCGCGGTCTCCACCGCATCGAACACCGCGCGCGCCACCGCATCCTGCGGTGCGCCGCGCTGGTGCAGCGCGCTATCGTGGTGCCGCAGCCGCAGCGAGAAGCTGTCGGCAAACCCCCGCGCCTCGGCGACCTGCTCCGCCGGCAGCGTCCGCGCCGGCATCGGGACCTTCAGATGCCGCCCCGCCTGCGTCGGCGCATCGGCGGTGAAGGCGAGCTCCACGTCCTGCCGCTCGGCCAGCGCACGCGACGTGCCGGCGAGGACCGACTTGAACCGGTCGAGAGGGGTTTCGGAGGCCATTACCAGAGCACCTTGCAGCCGAAACCGGCGATTTCAGGATCGCGCGTGATGACGGTCAGGTCTTCAATCAAAGCCTGCGCGGCGATCAGGCGATCGAACGGGTCGCGGTGTGCACCGGGCAGGAAACCGCTGCGCAGCGCATGGGCGTCGGTGATCGTCAGTCTCATGAAGCGGTTGGCACGCATCAACGGCTCATACTCATTCTCGAAATCGACGATCTCGGGCAGCTTGCCCGCGCTGCTCTTTATCGCGACCTCCCAGACGCTCGCCGCGCTGAGGTAGATCGTATCGACGTCAGCCGCGATTACGTCGGCCGCTGCTGCCCCGAGTTTAGCATCCGATGTCCACCACCAGATCGCGGCATGCGTATCGAGAAGATAGGCCGTCAAAAACCGTACTTCTCTAGCCGCTTGCCTTCCCAAAGCTCGAGTTCGTCCTCCGGCATAGGATCGAACCAGACGGAATCCGGAATCTTGCCGGATAAGGTCAAGCCTCCAGGTTTGCGCCGCGGCTTGGGCGCGGGTGGGTCGAACGGCACGATCTTCGCGTACGGCACGCCCGCCTTGGCGAGGACGATCTCCTCGCCCGCATGCGCGCGATCCATCAGCTTCGACAGGTTCGTCTTGGCGTCGTGGACGTTGAACGTCTTCTGCGGATCGGCTTCGGCCATCGCACACCTCCAGCAGTGGACTAAGTAGGTTAGTCCACCCCAGAACTCAAGCCTTTGCCGCCACGCTCTCGGGCAGATCCTTACCGAACACACGCTGGTAGTATTCGGCGACCAGCGACTTTTCCGCCTCGTCGCACTTGTTCAGGAAGCTCAATCGGAACGCGAAGCCGACGTCGCCGAAGATCAGCGTGTTCTGCGCCCAGGTGATGACGGTGCGCGGGCTCATGACGGTCGAAATGTCGCCGTTGATGAAGCCCTTTCGCGTCAGGTCAGCGACGCGGACCATATTGTCGACCTGCTCCTTGCCGCCCGGCTTGTCGTACTCGCCCGACTTGGCGAGCACGATCTGCGCCTCGGTCTGGGCGGGCAGATAGTTCAGGCCGACAACGATGTTCCAGCGGTCCATCTGGCCCTGATTGATCTGCTGCGTGCCATGGTACAGCCCGCTCGTATCGCCCAGGCCCACCGTGTTGGCGGTCGCGAACAGGCGGAACCAGGGGTTCGGGCGGATGACGCGATTCTGGTCGAGCAGGGTCAGCTTGCCCTCCGTCTCCAGCACGCGCTGGATGACGAACATCACGTCGGGGCGGCCGGCGTCATATTCGTCAAACACCAGCGCGGTCGGCGTCTGCAATGCCCAGGGCAACAGGCCCTCGCGGAATTCGGTAACCTGCTGGCCGTCCTTTAGCACGATCGCGTCGCGGCCGATCAGGTCGATGCGGCTGATGTGCGCGTCCAGGTTGATGCGGATGCACGGCCAGTTCAGGCGCGCAGCAACCTGTTCGATGTGCGTCGACTTGCCCGTGCCGTGATAGCCCTGCACCATCACGCGGCGGTTGTGCGCGAAGCCGGCCAGGATCGCGAGCGTCGTATCGGCATCGAAGACATAGGCCGGGTCGAGGTCGGGAACGCGCTCGTCCGCCTCGCTGAACGCCGGGACTTTCATGTCGATGTCGATGCCGAACATCTCGCGCACCGACACTTCCTTGTCGGGCGCCTCCAGGATGGTCGTGTCGCGGCTGTCGGGCTGGGTATTGGGAATGTCGGTCATGGGAAGCCTTTCGCGCACGGCCCTACAGGAAGCGCTAGAACGCGTTCAAGTGATCCTGGCCTTCTGAGGCATCGGAAAAAATTGCCCGAGCCGCGCGGCAAGCGCGCGATCGCCCTCGACGGTGATCAGGCCGTCGGCTTCCAACGCCTCCAGCGGCACGCCGGCATAGATCAGCGCGGCGACGCCGCCCGTCTCTCCACCGAAGACGATGTGTGGATCGATCGGCAGTCCGCGGCCGAGCGACACCACGCCGTGGTCGATCGTCCAGTGAAAGGCTTCCTCGCCATAGCGAAAGCCCAGCCGCGCGACCAGGTCACCCGCTGCCGCGGTATCGACCATCGTTCGGAGCGACAGCATCAGCGACACGGGGCTGAACGGCTTGGTCGGATCATGCAGCGGCGAGCGTGCCGCCCAGCGCCCCAGTACCTGGAACACCGGCCCCGCCTGCTGCCCCCATTCGGTCAGGCCATAGACCTGGACGCTGGCCGGCGGCGGCAGCTTCTCGCGCCGGACGATTCCTGCCGCCTCCAGATCGCCCAGACGTTGGGTGAGGACGTTGGCGCTGATCGCCGGCAGGCTCTTGCGCAATTCCCCGAACCGCCGCGGCCCCAGCATCAGCTCGCGCATGATCGGCAACGCCCAGCGTTCGCCGATGATGTCCATGCCGTGGGTTGCGGCACAGGCATCGTCGTAGCGGCGTTTGGCAGCGTCTTGTCGCATGTTAGTTACTATTCCTAACTGCGCAGTTGCATTTTCTAACCATAACGTTCAGCTAGGTTGTCAACGAGTCGGGATCAAGGGAGAGGACCTGTGCCGAAGACGATTTTCGTAAACCTGCCGGTGGCCGACGCGGCGAAGGCGACCGCCTTCTACGAAGCGATCGGTTTCACGAAGAACGAGATGTTCTCGAACGCGAAGGGGTCCGCGATGGTGTGGTCGGACACGATCACCGTCATGCTGCTGGAGCGCGATTTCTACGCGACCTTCACGACCAAGCCGATCATCGATGCGAAGACGATGAGCGGAGTTCTGCTCGCGCTCAATTTCGACAGCCGCGCGGATGTGGATGCGACCACCGAAGCCGCGCTCGCGGCCGGCGGGCGCGAACTGCACGATCCGGAGGACGAGGGCTTCATGTACAGCCGCGCGTTCGAGGATCTCGACGGCCATGGCTGGGGTCCGTTCACCATGGACATGGCGGCGGCGCAGGCGCAGTTTTCGGATTCGGAGTAGGCCTGCCATGCGACCGATCATCACCGCGTTCGACTGGGTACCCGATTTCGCGCGAGGCCAGGTCCGCGATTTGCGCGTGCGCTGGGCGCTCGAGGAGGTCGGCCAGGCCTATGACGTCGTCTTCCTGTCGCAGGGCGAGCAGAAGGCCGCACCCCACCGCAGTCGCCAGCCGTTCGGACAGGTGCCGACCTATGAAGTCGGCGACCTCGTCCTGTTCGAATCCGGCGCGATCGTCCAGCATATCGCCGACACGCACGACGGGCTGTTCCCCGCCGACCCGAACGGCCGCGCCCGCGCGATCGAATGGATGTACGCCGCGCTCAACACGGTCGAACCGCCGATCATGGATCATGCCATCGCGACCCTGTTCGAAGCCGACAGGCCATGGTCGAAACCGCGCCTGCCGTCGGTGATGCAGCGCATCGACGCGCGCTTCGGGGAGCTCAGCGATCGGCTCGGCGACAGGCGCTGGCTCGATGGCGACGTCTTCACCGCCGGCGACCTGCTGATGATCGCGGTGCTGCGGATCATGGAGGGCGACGCCGTGCTCGCCGCCTATCCGAACCTCGTCGCCTATGTCGCGCGCGGGACCAACCGCCCGGCATTCGCCCGCGCGCTGGAGGCGCAGATGGCGGGCTTCACCGGCACCCCGCCGCCCGCCGTGCTTGCATGGCTCGAAAGGCAAAAGGCTCAGCAGGGAGAGACGGCATGACCTATATCGAAGGCTTTCTGACGCCGGTGCCGACCGCGAACCGCGACCGCTATCTGGAGCACGCTCGCACCGCGGTCCCGATGTTCAAGGACTTCGGCGCCGTGCGCATGGTCGAAAGCTGGGGCGACGACGTGCCGCGCGGCAAGGTCAACGATCTGTGGGCGGCGGTCGCCGCGAGCGAGGACGAGACGGTCGTCTTCTCCTGGTTCGAATATCCCGACAAGGCGACGCGCGATGCGGCGAACGCGAAGATGATGGCCGACCCGCGCCTGGCCGACATGATGCAGGACATGCCGTTCGACGGCAGCCGCATGGTGATGGGCGGGTTCGAGAGCGTCAGCGACGCTGGCGACGGCAGCGGCAGCGGGTACGTCGACGGCATCGTCCTGCCGCTGAAAACAGCCGACCGCGAGGCGTTCGGCACCTTCGCGCGATCGGTCGCTGCCCCGTTCCTGGAACATGGTGCGCTCAGGGTCATCGACACGGTCGCCGACGACGTACATCCCGGCAAGCAGACCGACTTCTTCCGCGCCATCCTGGCCGGAGATGACGAGCAGCCCTCGTTCGGCTTCGTCGAATGGCCCGACAAGGCGACCCGCGACGCCGGCTGGGCGGCGGTCATGGCCGACCCGCGCATGCAGGGTGACGATGCGCCCTTCGATGGCAAGCGCATGATCTTCGGCGGGTTCACGATCATCATCGACGCCTGAGCGGGAGAAAGACGATGGCCAATCGCAACGGCACGCCGATCTGGTTCGAACTCAACACGCCCGATGCCGCGGCGGCGGCCGACTTCTACGCCGCGGTGACCGGATGGCGGGTCACCCCCTCCCCCATGGCAGAGCACGGCGGCTATCGCCTCGCCAGCACGGCGGGAGGAGACGCGATCGCCGGCATCATGACTCCGCCGCCCCAGGCTCCGGCCCATGGCGGCTGGTCGATCTATTTCGCGGTCGACGACGTCGATGCCCATGCCGCACGCATTCGGGCGTTGGGCGGGTCGGTCAGCTTCGGCCCGATGGACATCCCGCACGTCGGCCGCTTCGCCGTCGTCGCCGATCCCCAGGGCGTCGTGTTCTTCATCATGAAGGGCGCCAGCCCCGATGACAGCCAGGCCTTCCGCCAGTCGGGCAGCGGCGACACGATGGGGCACGGCGTATGGATCGAACTCGCGACCCCCGATCCGGACGCGGCCTTCGCCTTTTACGGCGCGCTGTTCGGTTGGGAAAAGTCGGGTGCGATGCCGATGGGCCCGATGGGCGACTATGCCTTTATCGGCGGTACCGCGGCCGGCCCCGAATGCGCGGCCGGAGAGACGACGGCACCGGGCGCGATCATGTCGAGCGCCCTGACCGGTGCTCCGCCGCGTTGGAACTGGTACGTCCACGTGCCCGACATCGACGCCGCCATTGCGACAACGCAGAACCACGGCGGCACCCTGCTGCACGGTCCGAACCAGGTCCCCGGCGGCGACTATACCGCCACCATCGCCGACCCGCACGGCAGCCAGATCGGCCTGGTCGGCCCGCGCCAGGAGCGTTGAGATGGACAAGCTGACGACCGTGCTGTGGTTCGACCACGGCGAAGCGCGCAAGGCGGCGGAATTCTATGCCGCGACCTTTCCCGACAGCCATGTCGGCCCGGCCGCCGACGCCCCGACCGACTTCCCCGGCGGCTCTGCCGGCGCGGAGATCACCGTCGCCTTCACCGTGCTCGGCCGATCCTTTTCGGGGCTGAACGGCGGGCCGAACTTCACGCCCAACGAAGCGGTCAGCTTCATGGTGGTGACCGAGGATCAGGCGGAGACCGATCGGTATTGGGACGCGATCGTCGGCAACGGCGGGCAGGAGAGCGCCTGCGGGTGGTGCAAGGATCGCTGGGGCTTTTCCTGGCAGATCACACCCCGCACTCTGCTCGATGCGCTGCAGGCCGGCGGGGCGGAGGCCCAGCGCGCCTTTACCGCCATGATGACCATGCACCGGATCGACGTCGCCGCGATCGATGCCGCCCGACGGGGAGGCGTCGCTTGACCGACACACACGAACTCCGCATCGACCGCACGATCGACGCCCCCGTCGAGGCGGTCTGGCGCGCCTGGACCGACCATAGCGGCGAATGGTTCTGCCCCCACCCCTGGCGTGCGGAGGTCGTCGAACAGACTCTGCGCCCCGGCGGTCGATCGGCCATGGTGATGCGCGGACCCAACGGCGAAGAGAACGCGATCGAGGGCATCATCCTCGACGTCGTGCCTGGGCGCCGGATCGTCTCGACCGACGCCTTCACCGCCGGTTGGGTGCCGGCCGGCCCGTTCATGGTGCGAATCGACCTGTTCGAACCCGATCCATCCGATCCGGGCCGCACCCGCTACAGCGCCATCGCGCGGCACTGGACGGCCGAGGCTGCCGAGCAGCACAAGGCGATGGGTTTCGAAGCGGGTTGGTCAGCGTCGGCCGATCAGCTGGAAGCGGTCGCCAAGCGGTTGGCAGCCAGCGCGTAAAGCGACCATGTGGTAGCAGACAGTCGCTATCACTGCTCTCCCCTCCCCTTCAGGGGAGGGACTAAGCTCGCGTCTAGCTCAGCCTAGTCCACCATCCGCCAGCGCAGCGTCTCGCCCGCGCGGAACGGGACGACGTGGCTCTCACCCGCTGAAAACACCGGAGGCACCGGCAGGTCCACCCGTTCAAGCGTCACGCTACCCTCGTTGAGCGGCAGGCCGTAGAAGCGCGGGCCGTTCTCGCTGGCGAAGGCTTCGAACCGGTCGATCGCGCCATCCTCGTCGAACACTTCGAGATAGAGTTCGAGTGCGGTCAGCGCGCTGAAGATGCCCGCGCATCCACAGGACGATTCCTTCGCCTCGACCATGTGCGGCGCAGTGTCGGTACCCAGGAAGATGTTGGGCGCTCCACCCGTCACGGCCCTGCGCACGGCCACGCGGTGCGTTTCGCGCTTGGCGACCGGCAGGCAATAGGCGTGCGGGCGCAGCCCCCCGGCGAAGATGGCGTTGCGATTGATGACCAGATGCTGCGGCGTCACCGTCGCACCGATTCGCTCCGGATGACTGACGACGAAGGCCGCGGCTTCCGCGGTCGTGATATGCTCCAGAACGACCTTGAGCGCCGGAAAATCGGCCAGCAGCGGGATCAGGACACGGTCGATGAACACCGCCTCCCGGTCGAAGATATCGATTGCGGGGTCGGTGACTTCGCCGTGGACCAGCAAGGGCATGCCGATCGCCTGCATCGCCTCCAGCACCGGGGCGATATGCGCAATGCTGGTGACCCCGTGCGCCGAATTGGTCGTGGCGTGGGCGGGGTAGAGCTTGCAGGCGGTGAACACGCCCTGCTCGAACCCGCGCCGCACCTCGGTCGGGTCGGTCGCATCCGTCAGATAGCAGGTCATCAGCGGCGTGAAGTCGCCGCCCTCGGGCAAGGCCGCCATGATGCGGGTGCGATAGGCTTCCGCCGCGGCGACATCGGTCACCGGGGGCGACAGGTTCGGCATGACGATCGCGCGCGCGAACTGACGCGCGGTCGGCGGAGCGACTGCGGCCAGCATCGCGCCGTCGCGCAAATGGACGTGCCAATCGTCGGGGCGGCGGATGGTCAGACGGTCGCGCATCGGTCAGGTCCCGCTTGGAAATGATCGTGGGCCGCTTACCTAGATCGCATGACCGACACCACCCTTGCCGACCGTCGTGTGTTTCGCGTGGCGGGAGACGATCCGCGCGGCTTCCTCCAGGGTCTGGTGACGCAGGATGTCGCTACCGTGACCACGGACGCACCGCGCTGGAGCGGGCTGTTGACCCCGCAGGGGAAGGCGCTGTTCGATTTTCTGCTGTGGGATGATGGCGAGGGTGGGGTCCTGATCGATTGCGAAGCGTCCCAGAGCGATGCGCTGATGCGGCGCCTGACGCTGTATCGACTGCGCCGTGCGATCGAGATCGCGCCGGTCGACACGGCCGTTCATTGGTCGATCGATAGCGATACTGGCGCCCCGGATCCGCGCCTGGCCGAACTCGGGCGCCGTTGGCTGGGTCCCGCGACGCCCGGCGATGCCGCCGCGCGGTGGCGCGCGCACCGATTGTCGCTGGGCGTGACCGAGGGGGTCGGCGAGCTCGGCAGCGAAGCCACTCTCTGGCTGGAATGCAATGCGCGTGAACTGAACGGCGTCAGCTTCACCAAAGGCTGCTATGTCGGGCAGGAGAACACCGCCCGCATGCACCACCGCTCCAAGGTCAACCGCCGACTGGTCGTAGCGCCCCTTGGTGACGATGGCGATCGCGTGCGGGCGCGCTATCCCGAATTGAATGTGATGGTCGAGCTGCGCCGCGTCGAGGCGTTGGGCGACGCACTCCGTCCGGCATGGCTGGAAGCGGCGCTGGCCGACGCCTGAGGCGCACCTGACGAGGCGTATACGCTGCAATTCGAGCGTTGCGCCCGCGTCGCGTCCTTGTCGCACACAAGACCTCTTCAGAGGCCTTGTCGCCGCGGCGTCGATGAGAAACAGCAAGGCCTGGACGCACTCGATCCCGGCCACCCGGCGCGGCGAGGATGATACCGCGTGCGAGTTTTTCCAGAGGCTTGGCGTGGGAAGCGACCGGCAGGCTAGCCCCACTGGAACGATTAAACCTCGGTACGCGGAACGACCACGCAACCGGTACGAACCACGCCGGCGGTACAACCGGTATGTTGCAAGCGCGTCCCGACCGCGACGCCAACCAGACAGCGCGTCTTGCGAGCCTCGCCGATGCCCCGACGGAGCACTGCGTAGCATCACGCCGTGCTTCTTACCGATCGTCAAAAGAAAAGGGAGGTCGGACTACTCCGACCTCCCCGATCTTTGTCCGAAAACCGGACGAGTGGATTACATCCCGGCGCCAGGGCCGTAGGTGATTTCCACACGACGGTTCTGGAGCTCGCGGACGCCATCGGCAGTCTCGACGCGCGGGCGGCTTTCGCCGAACGCTTCGGTCGAGATCACGCCATCGCTGATCCCGCGGCCGGTCATGTACGCACGGACCGAGTCCGCACGGCGCTGCGACAGGCCGACGTTGTAGCTCGCCGATCCCGAACGGTCGGCGTGGCCGGCCAGCATGACGCGTGCGTTGCCGCAGGTCGAGTAGGCCGAGATGGCGTTGTCCAGAATGCCCGCTGCTTCCGGCGTGATGTCCGAGCGATCCCACTCGAAGAACACGATGTACGGCCCAGGCGTGCACACCGGCGCCGGCGGAGGCGGCGGCGGGGGCGGCGGGGGCGGCGGCGGCGGGGGAGGCGGCGGCGGCGGCGGCGGCGGCGGCGGAGCTTCCGCACCACCGAAGTTGTAGGTCAGACCGCCGAGCAGGCTGTGCGACCGGAACCGGCCGTCAAAGCTGCGACCCGACACGTCGACCAGACGCACGTCGTCCGCGTTGAAGAAGCGATACTTCAGCGTCGCATCCAGACGGTCGCCGAGCGGAGCGCGAACGCCCGCCAGAGCCTGCCACGCGAACACGGTGTCCGAGTCGTCGAGGAACGCGCCACGCGTGTTCAGCGCATAGCTGTCCGCCTTGACGCGAGCGACACCGACGCCGCCGCCGACGAAGCCCTGAACGCCATCGTCTTCACCGAAGTCGAGCAGGCCGTTGACCATGAAGCTCAGCGCCGACGTGCGGCCACCGGCATAGTCGAAGTTGCCCGCAGCAGCCGAGCCGAGCGCACCGGTCGGACCGTAGACCGGAGTGGTCACGCTCGAGCGGTAGCCATCGACGTTCGCCTGGCGATAGCCGACTTCGGCTTCGGCACGGAACATACCGAAGTCGTAACCGATGACGCCATCGACGTCCCAGCCATATTTGTGGTCGACGGTAGCAGCGTTGGTGGTGGTCACACCAGCAGCGGTTCGAATGTCGAAGTCAATGTCTTCGACGATCATCGCACCGCCCTCAACACCCACGTACCACGAATCATCGCGGGCGAGGGCGGGAGTGGCCAGCGCGGTAGATGCAAGCGCCAATACGACGGCAAGCTTCCGCATAAGTTCCCCTTTCTTGGTTGTCACTACGGACAGCGCAAACTCACTAAACTGCGGATAGTTTCCACGCAAGCCGACAAAAAGCGCGGGTAGTTGCAGAAACGTCACATTTATTCGGGGAGCAGGCGAAGACCCCGAAGCGCCGCCAGCAATTGGCCGATCGCGGTTCTGGCTTGCGTATCAATGACATCCCCGCCGGACGGCATGGCGATGGCGGTCGCGGGCAGCTCGACGTGCCAGCCTGTATCCAGAAAGACGGCTCGGCGGCCGGTTTCACCGATGGTGACGGCGAAGCCCGGATGCGGCGCAACGAATCGCCAGCCGCCGATGGTCCAGCCGGCGACCGCATCGGCATGCCCGGTCCAGGCGCCGGTCGGCGTGGCGCCGACCACCCAGCAGTCGCCAAGGGCCGGATCGGTCGGCGGTGTGTTCACGCCGACAGCGGTGACGCTTGCCTGCACCGCCATCGCCAGCAGTGCGAGCGCTTCGTTGTGCGTCATTTCCTTCTGCGCCTGCCCGGGTACGAGCATCGGCAGCGCGAGGCGCGCGGTCGTATCGTTCATCAGCTGTCCTTTCGGTTTCAGAGTGTCCGTCGTGCGGCGCGGGAGCGGGCGACGGTGCCGATCTGCCGGACCTCGGCCGTCGGCGTGCCGCGTGGCCCGAGGGCTTCCGGCTGCGAGACGACCTGCGCCCCGCGTGCGTCATCGCCCAAGGTGACGAGATACATCTCGCTTTCCTCGGCGAGCGGCGTCGCGATGCCATCCGTCCAGTGCCAGCCGGCACGGCTGCGGCGGACCCAGGTGAGGCGTGCCACATCGCCGTCGTGCCGGACCGCGAGATGCACCGGCGCCGGCGGGGCGACCGATGCGCCGCCGATCGGCGCCGACGCGCCTATCGCCGCACCGACATCGCCGACCCCGCTTGCCATCACCTGCACTTCCGTACCGATCGTCGTGACCGGCAGGTCGAGCGTCACAAGAGTATCGGGTTCGAGGAGCACGAAGCGGTCGCCGGCCACTGACCGCCCGATCGCGCCTTCGGTACCTCGGCGGCCGCGCCACAAGGTCGTCAGGCGCCACCGCGTCGCGTCGATCCGCTCCGCCGACCCGAACTGCACGAGTTCGTCGCCGACCAGCGCGAGGTTGGCCCCTCGGGCCAGGCTCGTCGTATCGGCATCGGCAAGTGTCATCTCGGCATGAGCCAGAGCCACGACGACCGCGCCGGCCCGGTCCTCGAGCGTCGATGCCCCCGCCCCCGGCGGAGTGACGACCGTGCCCAGAACGGCGGGACCGGCCGTCATGCCCTGCGGCAACCAGCTCGTCCCGCCGTCCAGGCTCAGCTGGAGTGCCGCGCTGCGCCAGCCGGGGCTTGCGCCCGCCGCGGCAATTGTCAGTCGAGGCGTGGTCAGCACCGCGTCGTCGAACGGCGGAATCTCGAAGGCATGAACGATCGTCGGACCGACGACCCGATCGGGCGCCGCCGCCACGCTGCCCGAGGTTGCCGGAGCGGCGACGGGGCGGCGGACGACGCGGATGAGCTCCACCGTCAGTACCATCGCCTCCAGCGTCGCCTCGACCACCCGCCACAGGCCCGGTTCGCCGGCGATCGTCACGCGGTCGCCGGGCACCAGCGCAAGCGACCGCCAGTCGAGCGACACCGTCCGGCGCTCGCGCTCGATGTCGATCCGGGAGAGTGCCGCCGCCGCCAGCCTCTTCGCCGCTGCGGCATCGATCGCAGCGGGCAGCTCGATCGCCAGCTCCCGCGCCCCGGCGCCCGCCCGGCGGATGCGCTGCAGCCCGACCTGATAGTCGCGCGCGGGGTCGTGGTGCTGTAGCGTGATCGCGCGCGGCGCGCTGTCGGCCGCGGCAAAACTGCGCGCCCGCCGTGCCCCCCGCCCGGCGCCGGTGTCGCCGATCGTCACGCTCGTCCCCGGCCCCGATCGCGCCTCCAGTCGCGCGCCATCGCTCCGCAGCCACGCGCCGCTCACCTGGAGCATCGCGTCGCTCGGCCCGCGCACGGTGTCGCCATAGCCGGAATAGCCCGACAGCAGCGTGCCCGTCGCCCCGTCGATGACACCCCCGGACAATCCGCGCAGGATCTCGGCGGCATCGACCGGCCCGGCGTCGGCGGTCACTTCGAAGGTCAGCGACGGGATGCGATTGCCGAAATCCGCCAGCGCCAGATCCTCGAACACCGCATAGGCCAGCCCGCGGAACGCCGGCGTCGTCCCGGCCCCTTGCGCCGACACGATCAGCGGATCGACCGCCTGCGCCTCGCCGCCCGGATGCCACCGGAACTGCGTCGCCGATTTGAAGTCCCCCGCCGTCCCGCGCAGCAGCTTGCCGTCCGCCCAGATCCGCCCGATCGACAGGATCGGCCGCGCCGACAAGGCGACGGCGAAGGAGGCGGAATAGGAA
Organism: Roseomonas aeriglobus; assembly: GCA_016937575.1. Classification (NCBI taxonomy): domain Bacteria; kingdom Pseudomonadati; phylum Pseudomonadota; class Alphaproteobacteria; order Acetobacterales; family Roseomonadaceae; genus Muricoccus; species Muricoccus aeriglobus. Next base: position 2,621,793 of record JAFHKN010000002.1, read on the forward strand.
TAGCGCGTGCTTCCCGCCCTTCCCTTGCCGCCGCCGTCGCGCGCGACATGTTCGATCAGCTCGGTCGACCAGATGACGGTCCCAGCGACGCGCATCGTCCCGAAGATCCTGGGGATCGGCGTGCCGTAGGACGAGCTCTGCACGGCCAGGTCGGTCAGCCGCGGCCCGTCGCGCCCCGTGCCGCGGAACACCCGCTGGTCGATCGCCTGCCCCGCCATCGCGCCCAGCGCCCCGCCGATCGGCCCGCCCAGCGCCGTGCCGACCGCGGTCAGAATTACCGTCGCCATGTCACTTCTCCCCTCGCCAGCGCGCCAGCACCGGCCACGGCGGCACGCCGGGCCGCTCGACGACGCGGCGCAGGCCAGCGTCGGCGTGGATCAGCCCCGCCCCGCTATCGATCCCCAGATGCAGCTGGCCGGGCCCGGTCGCGACCAGCACGACGTCGCCCGCCCGCGCCACATCGACCGCAACCAGGCCCAGCGCTGCCGCTCCCCGCACCACCACCGCCGGGTCGCCCGTCCGCAGCCGGTATCCGGTCGGCACCGGCAGCCCCCATGCCAGCGCCACGAGCCCCACGCAGTCGAGCCCGCGCGCGTCGCGCCCGTGCAGCCGGAACGGCGTCCCCACCGCCGCCCGCGCCCGGGCCACGGCGTCGTCCCCCGCGCTCATGCCGAGGGATAGCGCGTCAGCAGGTCGATCCCCGGCAGGAACGGCTCGCCGCGAAAGTTCACCGCATTGCCGAACCGCCCCGCACAGGTTGCCAGGCTCTTGTCGCACCCTTCGATCATCTCGCACCGGTCCCCCGGCACGATCGGATAGCGCGCCACGCCGGCGATCCGCACGACCGCGCCCTCCGCGGTCGCCACGACATCCTCCAGCCCGCTGTTCGCCCCGTCGAGACAGCGCAGCCGCCCGCCGGCCCAGCCACCCGCGACCGCCGGCCCGGCATCGAGCGTCACCGCATCGTCGACGACTCCCAGAACCCGCGCGATCCGCCGCCGCCCCGCCATCGCCACGCGGCAGCGCCGATCGCCCAGCTCGGCGCGACATTCGGGCGAGGTCGTCTCGCTGGCCGGCGCATCGAGCGCCGCGCCGCGACCGCGCAATTCGGCGGTGAAACGCCCGTCCGCGGTCTCGATCGCGCCCAGCACGCCGTCGCCCAGCGCGACGCGGTTCGCCGGATCGGTCCAGTCCACCGCAAAGATCGCGACCGCTGCGCCGTCCCACCGCCCGCCGAGCAGGTCGTCCTCGGTGATCGCCCCGCTCGTCAGCGCCCCCGCCACGTCCATCGTGTCGGCCCGCCCCGGATCGCGCCGCCGGATCGCCGAGGGCGTCATGCCCGGCGCCGCGCGATAGACGTTGCCGTCGATCACCAGGTCGCGATCATGCGCGGTCAGCCCGATCGCGATCCCGTCGCGCCGCTCGATCCGCCAGCACAAGGCAAGCGTGGTCAGCGGCCCCTCCAGCCAACTCATGCCTCGCGCACCTCGACCAGCGGCACCGATGGCGCCTCGCCTGCCAGAAACGTCGCCCGGTTCACGCTCAGGCTGTCCTCGGCAAAACGCACCGGTACATCGAAGTCGAAACTCGCCGTCACCACTGCTCCCGCGGCGGGCGGCGCATCGAACGCGACCTGCCCACCGGCCTCCAGCGTAAAGGCTGACGTTGCCGCACCGTTCACGAAGACGCTGAGCGTCCCCGGCGTCGGCCGCGTGATCCGCCGCACGATGCCCTCGTACCGCTTTACGAGGGCGAACCGCATCCGCGCCCCGTCGCCGGTTCCCAGCCGCTCGCCGACCACGCGCCAGTCGAACGGATCACGAAGGCGGAACGCCCGCGCCGGTCCCAGCCGCGCACGGTAGAAGGCAAGCAGCTGCGCGATATCCGCCTCGCTGCGCACGCCCGGCCCGACATCATATCGCGCCCGCGCCTGTTCCCAGGCGGCGTTGCGCGCCTCATGCCCGCCGGCACTGGCGACGATCGCGGTCGAATGTTCCGCCACCACCGCGACCTCCTGACCCAGCGCCAGCGGAAAGCGCACGTCGTCGAAAGCGATCACATCGTCCTCCCCGTCGAAATGGACAAATCCGTCACGCATCACCTGCGGCAGCGCCCAGATGAAGGTCCGCGCCACCCCGCGGCTTTGCGCCCGCACCGCCGCGGCATCGATCGCCGCCCATTGCGCGCGGTCCTCCGGCTTCAGCACGAAACCGGCGAAATAATGCTGTTCCTCGACTGGATAGCCGAGCCGGTCCCCCGCCGCCGCGATCCCGCGCGCGGTCGCCGCCGGATTGTCGAGCGCACACCAGTCATAATCCTCGAGTTGCAGTACATCGAATGCCGGCTTGGCCCAGCCGACCGGCAGGTTCGCGCGCTTCGCCTCGGGCGCCAGCGGGTCGAGGATCGTCGGCAGATAGGCGAGCAGCAACGTCTCCGCGTCCGGTGCCACTGCCCGTACCGCCGCGGTCAGCGCCGCGGTCGACGCCGCCAGCATCGCACCCGCCGCATCGAGCAGCGCGGTCTGCTGCGCATCCATCGGTGCGCGCATCGACGGGATCTCCACCGCCAGCGGCCCGAACGCCGCCCGCGCCGCCGTATCGTACAGGCACGGTCGCCCATCGGGCATCGTCCACCACCACGGCTCGCCGACCTGGAAGCGCACTGTCATCCCGGCGTCTTGGGCAAGTCCGGCGAACGCCACCGCGACCGCCTGAAGATACGCCATCGCCGTGGCGTTGGCTGGAGACAGCAACGCCGACGGCGGCGCCCACCCCGTCCGCCCCGGCGCTCCGTCCCACGCGCATTGCTGCCACGCTGCCGGCGCATGGGCGGCGAACAGTTCGTAGGACAGCGACCAGATCAGCTCAAAGCCCAGCGCCTTCGCGCGACTGGCGAAATCGCGGTGCCATGCCTGCGCCGCGACGTTCAGCGCACCGCCCGTCAACGTCGCGATCAACGCCGTTCCACTGTACGCGAGCCGGAAATAATGGCTCATCCCGACATAATGGTTGATCGCCCCGCGATACCCCAGGTGCAGCGCGTTGCGCAGCAGCCGCTCGGGCGTCAGGTGATAGCTGTCGTCATAACCGCTCGCGATCTCCAGCCCGTGCGCCGGCACGATCGTGTCGGCCAGCGACAGCACCGCGCCGGGGCCGTCACAGGCGATGTCGCTCAGTTCGACCCACCCCTCCTGCGGTTGCGCCAGCATCGCGTCGCTGGCGTCGTACGCCGGCGGGACCAGCGACACGAACATTCGGTCGACATCGCCCGCGAACACCGGATCGGCCTCGCCCGGCAAGGTGAAGCCGCCCGACACCGCCGCGAAATCGATCGCGATCGTCGCATCCTCCGGCGTGCCCTGCGCGTAATTCCACAGCCGCACATACCAGGCGCGCGGCGCCCCATCGGCGTCGCGCCCCTCGATCGTCAGCGTGGGCCCGTGGATCGCATCCAGCGCCTTGACCCCGTCCGACCGCCAGCGAAACCGCAGCCGACAGTCGCGGAAATCGCGCACGGTTTCATAGGCGAGCAGCGGATGGTCGTGGCGATCCTCCGCGTCCCAGATCAGCCCGGCCAGGTCGTCCTTGCGATAGAAGACGGCATCGACGCGCAGCGCGGTCTCGCTGGTCGTCACCACGCTCGCCATCATCGGCCGCGGAAAATTGACCGTCCAGAACCGCGGGTCGAAGCGGTGGATATAGCTCTCGATCCCGTCCTTCGGCCGGGCGGTGGCAAGCCAATGCGCCATCAGTCCATCCCCTCCAGTGCCGCGCGCACCGCTCGCGCGACCTGGCGTGCCGATCGCGCGAGCATCGCAGGCGCTTCGCCGCTGCCAGCACCCGACGGCGCAGCGATGGTGATCGACACCCGCACGTCGCGCGCGCCGCCCCGTCCCCCCGCATCGGCCACAACCCGCCCGCTGCTCGTCGGCACGAACAGCTCCGGCCCGCGCTCCCCGACCAGATAGGCCGCCCCCGGCGACACCGGCCCGCCGGTCGCGCGTCCCGGCAGGCCGAACGCGCCCGCCAGCACCGCCGCCAACCCGCCGCCACGGCCACCGCCGACTGCGGCGATGCCGGCCTTCAGCGCGGTCTCGGCGATCTCGCCCAGCACCGACAGCGCGACGCGGCGCAGATCCTCGAACCCCAGCTTGCCGGTCTGCACCGCACGCAACAGCCCTGCCTCCACCGCCCGCCCGGCGCGCGCGGCACCGGCCTCCATCGGGCCGTCCAGGCTGGCGCGCATGTCGGCGACATCGCGCGCAAACGCCGCCGTATCGGCGCGGACGCTGACGATCAGCCGTTCGATTTCCTCATCCATCGGGATGGGCCTCCATCAATGTCGTGAGATCGGCGGACGTGAGGGTCGGCACGGTGTCGGCCGGATCGCCGAACAGTGCGGCGACCTCGGCCGGGGTGGCCGACCAGAACGTGTCGGGCGCCCATCCGACGCCAGCGCAGACGCGCCCGGCGAGCCGCAAGGCAGCCCCCTGAAAATCCTCCCCGGCACGGGGAGGGGGACCAGCCGAAGGCTGGTGGAGGGGGGGCTCCACAGGCGACGTACTCGCGGCACGCCCCCTCCACCAAGCTGCGCTTGGTCCCCCTCCCCATTCTGGAGAGGATCTGACAGTCCTCACCGCCCCGCCAACACTTGTCGCAACACCTCGCGCAGCACCGGCGTCGCCGCCGCCAGTCCCCCCGCCACGATCGCCTCGCCGAACGCGTCGCGCGTCAGCCCCTCCGGCCGATCGCGCAGGCAATGCCAGAACAGCACGACCATCTCGCCGATCGCCAGTCGCCCGTCGGCCGCCCGCTCGACCAGAGCGAACAGCGGCCCCAATTCCCCCTCCGCCGCCACCAGCGCGGCAAAGGTCGGCCGCACCACCAGCACCTCGCCGCTCACGCGCAGCGCCGCTTCCCCCCGCGCGGGGTTCGCCCCAGGATCGACCGGCGTCATGCCGCCACCACCGCGCCCGAGCTTTCGAGCGCCAGCGTGTAGGTCCGCTCCCCGTTGAAGTCGCCGGCATAGTCCAGCCGGGTCAGCAGGAACCGCCCGGTCATCGTCTCGCCGCTTTCGAACGCCAGCCGATAATCGTCGATGCGCCCCGACAGCGCGGACGTCTTCAACCGCGCCTCCGCCGCGCTGCCGGTGAACACGCCGGCGCCCGACACGCTGACCGACCGCACCCCCGCCCCGGACAGCAATTCGCGCCAGCCGCCCGAATCCTTGCTGGTGATCGCCACCATCTCGCCGTTGATGCTCAGCTGCGTCGTCCGCAGCCCCGCCACCGTCGCGAACGCGGGCGGGCTCGCCCCGTCGCCGACCTTCAACAGGAACGCACTTCCCTTCTCCGCCGCCATGTCCTTGTCCTCCTTCGTGATTGGTCGCCCTCACCCTTCCGGCGCTTCGCGCCTCCCTCCCTCTCCCGATGGGAGAGGGAAAGGTGAGGACGATGGGACTCACCCAGTCGCCAGCATCCGCACCCGAAACTCGACCGCCGCGATCCACCGCCCTGGTCCATCCCCGGCGATGCGGCTGCGCAGGAAGGCGATGCTCGCCACCCGCCATCCGGGCAGATCGCGCGACAGCCCCGGCACCGCCGCCTCGACCGCGGTGACCAGCGTGCCGATCCGCGTGCTCGTCTCGGCCGCGTCGCGCAGGATCACCGCCAGTCGCAGCTCGCGGCCGGCGCGGTCCTTCGTTCCCCAGTCGCCTGCGACCGCCTCGCCAATCTCGGCATAGGGTGTGGAAGCGCGCACCGCGGGCCCCTCGACTACGCCGTTCAGCGTCGCCGCGAGCACCGGATCGGCGCGCAGCAGTGTCGCCAGCGCGGTCCGCGCCGCCGCCGTCGCCCCGCTCACAACCCGTCTCGCAGGTTGCGCAGCCGCGCATCGGTCAACCACCGCGCGCGCAATCGGCGGCCGCTGACCGCCACGCCGTCTGCCGTCTCCTCGGCCCGCAGACCGGGAACGCTTGCCAGATACGCCGCCACCCGCCGACGCCACCGCGCTGCGGCCCGCTCGGCCGCGGTCATGCCCGCACCGTCGCGGACAGGCGCAGCCGCCGGAACGGCCGCCACAGCGCCGCGACCGCCGCGGGCGGGGCGCTCGCATCCGCGCGGTCGACATAGAGGTGCGCCGCCAGTCGCACGACACCTTGCGCGATCGCCGCCGGCACGCCGGCCTCATCCTCGGCGATCCCCGCGCGGTACGTGACCGGCACCGCCCCGCCGCCGGTCACCCGCACCCACCCCTCGCCTACCGGATCGATGTCGATCGCATAGACGCCCAGCGGCAGCGCCGGCGCGCCGACCTGTGTGATCGTCGCAACCGGTGCCGCCGCCAACCGGTGCCAGACGCCATCGGCCGGAACCGTTTCGGTCAACTCGCTGCGGATCAGCCGCTGGCCCAGGAACGCCTCGCACAGCCCCCGCGCACTCGCGACCAGCCCGGCGATCAGCGCGTCGTCCTGCGTCGTCTCCAGGCGCAGATACGCTTTCGTCTCGTCGACGGTCATGATGTGTCCTTTCAAAATGCCAGCGACAGCCGCGTGCGCGGCCGGACCAGATCCCAGCCCGCGCGGTCGAAGCGCACGTCGACCGCGCATCCCGGCGTGACGAGCGAACTGTCGAAGAACAGCGGCCCGGCGACGCCCGCGACCGTCCGGATCACCGCCGCGGTCCGGCGGCTGGGGCCGGTCAGATAGCGCAGCGTCGTCCCCACCCGTTCGATCCAGACGAAGTCGGCGACGTCGAACGAATAGGCGCGATACTCGCCGCGTTCGAACACCTCGACCGCGCCGCCGCGGTAGGCGATGGCATAGTCGATCCCGACATAGCCGGTGTCCTCGTCCGGGTTCGCGGTGACGCCGATCATCAGGCGATCGGTGTTTCCGACGCGCTTCGCCCGCAGCACGACGTCGCCGGTGATCGCCGCCACCGACTTGGCCGGCGCATCGAAACTGTCGTCGAACCCGCCGGTCTTGGTGATCCGCCACACCCCGCCGCCGCGCGAGGCGACCGTCGTGTTCTGGACCGCGACGATGGCGACCATCAGTACAGGCCCACGATCGCTTGCGCGGTCGTGCCGCTCGCGCGCACGAACCGCGCGCGGATCGGCAGGATGGTGCCATCGGGCACGTTGAGCAGCGTCGCATCGCCGCCCGAGACACCCGCCAGCACGATCGTGCCCCCGGCGCCGACGTACAATGCCTTGGGCACATCGCTCAGCGGACTGGTGTCATGCGGCACGATCGCCACGAGCCGCGTCGCCGGCGCGGACGGCGCGTCCGCGACGTTAAGAAAGGGATCGGTCATTTCGAATGTCCTAGACAAAGCCCCTCCCCTTCAGGGGAGGGGTTGGGGTGGGGCGGTGCGGCAAGCCCGTCGGACGGAGACGGCTACGCCGCTCCGCCGCCCGGCCTTGCCGAGTCCGCTGGCGGCTCAGTTGGCGGAGAACCGCAAAACCTTGATCGCCTCGCTGTTGCTGACGGCCCCGCCCACCCGCTTCGTCGCATAGAAATGCACGAACGGCTTGTTGCTGTACGGATCGCGCAGGATCTGCGTCTCGGTGCGCTCGGCGATCAGATAGCCCGCCTTGAAGTTGCCGAACGCGATCGACAGGCTGTTGGCGGCAATGTCGGGCATGTCCTCGGCCTCGACCACCGGATAGCCGAGCAGAGTCGCCGGCTGCCCCGCCGCCAGGCTCGGCGCCCACAGGAACTGGCCGTCGCTCGTCTTGAACTTGCGGAGGCGCGCCAGCGTCGCCGAATTCATCACGAAGCTCGCCCCCTGCCGGTACGGCGCACGCAAGGATTGGACGAGATCGATGAGCCGTTCCTCCGGGTTCGCCGCAAACGCCCCCGCCGCTCCGGTCGGCAGATATTGCAGCGTCCCGAATGCCCGCGCGGCATCGCCCGTCGTCGCGACCGCGCTGCTCAGGAAGCCCTTCGGCCGGTTCGCCCCGTTACCCGACACGAATGCCGCCCCTTCGGCGCGCGCGAATTCGGTCGCGATCTCGCCTGCCAGCCACTCCTCGACGTCGAAGCTCGCGTCATCGAGCATCGCCTGGCTCGCCGCCGGATTGGCGTAGAGCTCGCCCATCGGCGGTGCGATCTCGTTGAAGGTCGGCGTCGCCGTTTCCGGCCGGCCGCCCGTCTCCCCCGACCAGCCCGACGGCGTGCCGCCGCTGGTCACCAGCTTGCGATATCCGGCGCTGCCGACCTTAACGATGTTCGCAATGGCGCGGATCGGCGAGATGCTCGCCAAGGTCGCGTCGATCGCCGCATCGATCTCGCGCGGCACCGCATAGCCGCCTGCAGCATCGCTGGTCCCGGACAGCGCCTTCATCTCGACGACGCTGCCCGACCGCACGAAGCTCGCAAAACCGCCGCGCGGCGCACTTCCCCCGCTCAACAGCGGCCGCGCGCCCGCCACGCCCAGCCCTTCCACCGCGGCAAAGCTCGCCGCCAGATCGGTCCCACTCATTCCCATCTCCCACCAAAAAAGGGCGCCGAACCGACCGGTCCGACGCCCACCAAAAGCCCTGTAAAATCCGTCAGTCCGACACGGCATGCACCCGTGCGAGCGGCTGCATCGGCTGCGCGACCAGGCTCACCTCGAGGAGCGCCACACGCCTGAGTTCCCGCCGCACGCCATGCCGCGCCTCCAGCGTGCGGTATCCGATCGACAGCCCGTCCACCGCGCCCGCCGCGACCAGCCGGGCAAGCTCGGGATCGTCGACCGACCCGATCGCCCGCAGCCCCCGCGCATCCTCCGCGACCGTCACCGACCCGACCGGGCGCCCGCGATGCTGCCACAGCAAGGGCACCGTCCCCGCCCCCGCGAACGCCCCCCGTCGAATGACATCGCCCCCGCGATCCGGCGCATCGAACACCGCCGCGTAGCCCGCGAACCCTACCGCAGCCATTCGCCGAACCCGGTCTTCACCGCGATCCCGACCAGCAGCAGCGCCAACACCAGCCGCACCACCCAGCCCAGCGCCGCGCGCACCGCCGATCGCTTGGCATCGCGCCACGCCCTGAGCAGCTCGCGCAGTTCCGCCAGGTCGCCATGCGCCGCATCGTCGGCCAGCCCCAACCGGGCCAGCGCGCGCGCCGTACCCAGCTCGACCGCTTCCTCGACGACCAGCCGCAACTCGTCGCGCCCCGCACTCATGCCCCGATCCCCAGCATCGCGCGCTTCTCCTCCACGCTCAGAAAGTCCGCCGCGGTCACCGACGCCCAGGCGCTCGCCCGGTCCTCCGCCAGCGCCGGCACCTTGTCGACGTCGACCGCCACCGCGGCATCGGCGAACCATGGCCGCAGCCCCTGACCCAGGCCCGACAGGATCGTCCCCGCCAGCGGCAGCACCGCCAGCCGCCACAACGCCCGGTTCGCCTCGCGGTAATTGGCGTAGGTCGCGTCACCGGGCAGCCCCAGCAGCATCGGCGGCACGCCGAACGCCAGCGCGATTTCCCGCGCCGCCGCCGCCTTCAGCCCGACGAAGTCCATGTCGGCGGGCGTCAGGCTCATCGCCTGCCATTTCAGGCCGCCCTCCAGCAGCATCGGCCGCCCGGCATTGGCCGCGCCTGCGAACCCTGCATCCATCTCGGCGCGCAACCGGTCGAACTGCTCCGCCGACAGCGCGGCGCCATCGCCGGGCTCATAGACCAGCGCACCGGACGGCCGCGCGGCATTGTCGAGCAGCGCCTTGTTCCACCGCGTCGCCGCATTGTGGATCGCGACCGCGCCGGCCGCCGCGCCCAGACACCCAAGGCCATAATGGTCGTCGAGCGGGTGGAACGCCTTCAGGTGCACCACCTCCTCGACCGACAACCGCACGGCGCGTTCGCCGACGCGGTAGCGGAACGCGACCGGCCAGCCGCTGGCGTCCGCCTCGATCGTCACCCGCTCGGGGCGCAACGCATAGAGCTCGCCGACGCCCCCCTGCCCGTCCCCGATCAGCTGGACATACGCATTGCCGTGCAACAGCAATTGCGCCGCCACCACCTCCAGCAACGCCTGCCCGCCCGATCGCGCGGTGACGAGCGTCGCCAGCGCGGGGTCGGACGCGGTCAGGGGCGCCCATCCGACGCTCTCCGCCACCAGCCGCACCGCCCGCTGCGCCACCGGGTTCGCCGCATAGCCGCTGCGCACCTGCGCCTCGTAACTCGTCGGCCATTCACCGATCGCGCCGCCCGAAGCCCCACGCGCCAACGCCGGACGCGACGCATCGCGCCCGGACTTTCGCCCGAACAATTTCATGTTGATCGCTCCCAAAACAATTCCTCCCCTGCAAGGGGAGGTGGCAGCCCGCAGGGCTGACGGAGGGGTGTCGAGCTATCCGGACAAGGTGACACCTCTCCGTCGCGCTAACGCGCGCCACCTCCCCTTCCAGGGGAGGATAGGCCCGCTACAACCCCCGCACCCCCGCGACCGCACGCCGCCCGAGCATCAGCTCCGTCACCGCCCACACCAGCGCGTCCGCGCGATCCGGCGACCGACCCGGCCCTTCATACGCCCCGCCGGCCAGCAGACCGCACAGTTCGTCCTCCAGCGCCGGAAACGCGCCGACATGCCGCATCCGCCCGCGTTCGTAGAGCGTCGCGACCGGCTCGGCGCGCGTCACCTTGCCGCGGCTGGCGTGGACCAGCTTCAGCGGCAGGCGCGTATCGGCGGCCAGCAGCACGCTCTTCACCATGTCGCCGCCCTGGTTCTTCTCGGCGACGACGCGGTCGGCCTTGTGTCGCAGGGCGCAGCCTGCCACTGCCGCGGCCCAGCCCTCGGGCGACGCGCCGGCCACGCTCGCATCCTCGACGACATACCCGATGCCGTCCGCCCCCAGCGCCACCGCGACGATCCCGCAGGCATCGCCCTCCGACCCCGCCGGCGGATCGACCCCGACGACGACACGCACGACCCGCGCCCGCCGCCGCTTGACCCGACACGCCTCCAGCCGCCCCCGCGACCACAACGCCCCCTCGACATCGTCGATCAGTTCGCCGTCCAGCTCCTGCCGCCCCAGCCGCGTGCCGCCATATTCGCTGAGCATCGCCGCGACGAAACTTGGCGGCAGGTGTACGTTGTCCCGCGTCGTCCCCCGCATGACGCTTTTCGTCGCCGCCGCCTCCCGCTCGATCGCGCGCAGCAGCGCCCCCGGTTTCGGCGTCGTCGTCACCAGCACCTGGGGGTGGTCGCCCAGCCGCAGACCCATCCGAAGATTGTCCCACGCCGCCTTGGCCGTGCCATGCCGCCATTTCGCCAGCTCGTCGCACCACGCCAGATGATGCTCCGGCCCGCGCAGGCTTTCGGGCGCAGCGGCGGAATAGACGAAGGCCTTGGCGCCGGAGGCGAATTCGATTTCGCCGCGATCACGGCGCCAGATGACGGCTTCGTCATCGCGGGCGACCGACAACAGGCCGGCCGCGCCTTCGATCATGACGCGGCACACATCGTCTCCGGTGCCGCCAACCAGCGCGAACCGCCCCTCGGGCATCGTGCGCGCCTTCTCGCTCAACCATTCCGCGCCCGCCCGCGTCTTGCCAAAGCCGCGACCGGCCATGATCAGCCAGATCCGCCAATCGCCATCCGGCGCGACCTGCCCGGTGTGACCGTGCCGCTCCCAGCGTTCCGTCAGTTCCCGCTTCTCCGGCCAGGGCATCTTGCTCAGGACCCAGGCCTGCTCCTCGGGTGTCCGCCCGACCAACAGGTCCAGCGCATCGCCGGCTCGCGCGCCAGCGGTCACGCTTGCTCCTGCGACGCCCGCCGCGCAAGCGCGGCAAGCTGCTTCAGGATCGTCGCATCGGTTTCCGCCTGCGTGGCGCGCCGCACCTTTGGCCCGCCACGCCCCCTGGGCTCTGTGCGACGGGCATCCCGCATCTTCAGAAGCGTGATGGCAAGGGTCGGATCGACCGCCGTTCCCGCCGCGTCGCCAGCTTCCTGCGCGATCAGCGCTTTCGACGCCAGATCGATCAGGGAGAGTTCGATCCGGTCGTACCCGGCCTGCAACGCTGCGTCCCATTGCGCCGCGAAGGCCGGATCGCGTCGCCGCAACTGATAGGCGCCGCGCGTCGACATGCCGACGGCGGCGCAGGATTTCGTGACATTGCACGACGTCATCAGCAGATCGAAAAATGCCTCGCGCTTGTCCGGCGTCCAGCCATCGCAGCGCCAGGTCCATCGCCCCGCCGTGTCCCCCGTCGCCCCATCCATGTCCGCCATGATCCACTCCCCCGGAAACGCGAACGGGCCGGCCGCGGCTTTGGTGAAGCCGCGCCAGCCCGTTCGCTTTGCAAAGCCGGGCCCCGCCGCCCCGACTCGCAATTCTTCAGCGTTCCTGTTATGTACCTAATGAGCGTGACGATGTCAAGCGCAAAGTACCAGATGGGTTAGCATGGTGTGGATACGGATGACCGTGTCGCGCCGCTCTTTCCGAACGACCCATGATACGCCAGCATGCCTGCATGACGAAGATACCCTGTGCTGGCTGTGGTGCGCTGATTCTGCCGACGACGGCCGAAAGCACCGGCGGCCTCTGCATGGCCTGTAAGAAGGGTATCAGGGGATCTATGGCTGACGCCCGCGCCTATCATCAGCGCCGGAAGGTCTATGATCCGATGCGGGCTCTTTGGGAGTCGCTGGTTGCACGTAGCGAAGCCGATTCCGATCTTCGCTCCTGGCAAGACCACGAAAAAATCTATTTCGCCGTGTCTCTGCTTGAAGGGGAAGTCTACAACGGCGGCTTCGACCAGTATTTTCACAACAGTGCATCAGATTATTATCCGCTCGCCGTCCAAGGCCTCAAAACAGTTGGCGCGCTGCAATCGCTGCAGATCGTTCAGGCCGCTGCCGATGTGCTATTCGGCCTAGATAGACCACCAACGGATCAGGCATTGCGTTGGCGAGTCCTTAATTCACGGACGCAAAACGTGTCCGAGATCGTGTCACGGCATCTCATCACTGCGCGACTGGAACATTTGGATCAGCAGTTCTGCCGGGACCCGGACCATTTGCCCGATCGCCTGACCGCTTTTGCGAATGCGACCGGGCTGGTCGCGCCGTTTGAGCTTGATCCGGGCTGACATCGCGCAGCTTCGATACCACGCTCTCTATTCCGAGGTCGCTCCTTCATCCAGAACCCGCGCCCAAGCCGCCACTTCATCCTCTCGCCGCCGCGTCACGACCAACCCCGACGCCACTCCACTCGCCAGGTCGACATCGACCGCGCCGTCCCACTCGAACGTCGCATTGCCCTGGATCGTCACCATCGCGCCATCCGCCGGCGCCTCCGCTCGCGCACGCACCCGGCCGCCGGGGTTGAACACCGTCGTCCACGTCCCGAACGGCACCCGCCCCGTCAGCCCGGCGGCAAAGGTCGATGCCGCCATCGCGCTGCCGCACGCATCGGTCAGCCCGACGCCGCGCTCGTGCGTGCGCACGAACAGGTCGTCTCCGCGCACCTCGACGAACGACACGTTCGCGCGGTCGACCAGCAGCTCCGGCCGCGCTTCGCACCAGCTGCCCAGCGCCACCAGCTCCGCCTCGTCGATCCGCTCCACGAACGTCACCAGATGCGGGTTCGGCATCGCGACCGCGGTAAAGGCACGCGAACTCGGCAGGCCCGGAATAAACGCGTCGATCGCCGGCATCGCGATGCGCACGCCGACCGCCGCCGGGTCGGTCGCCGCCGGCCCCGCACGCGTCTCGACACCGTAAACGCCGGGCAGGATGTCCGCGACATGCGCGACTTCGGCCCGCGACACCTTCAGTCGTACCCGCGCCGCCTCGATCCCCAGCGCCTCGAAGCCTGCGCGCGCGGTACAGCGCAGCCCGTTCAGGCAGGTCTCCGCCTCGCTGCCGTCCGAATTGAACATCCGCATGCCGAAATCGGTGTCGCCCGCGCCGGCGGTCAGCAACAGGATTCCGTCGCCCCCGACCGGCCCGTCGCGGTTCGCCAGTGCAATCGCAACCCGCGCCCATTCGGCATCGCTCAGATCGATCACGCGCGCGTCGATCAACGGGAAGTCGTTGCCGCTGCCGTGGCATTTGGTGAAGGCGAAGCGCATAAGCGTGTCTCGTATTGCGGTGAGGGTCGGCAACGCGTTGAACCGTTTCGACGCCCGCGGCAATGACGCCCCACCCGATCCTCCCCTGCAAGGGGAGGTGGCATCGCGTAGCGATGACGCAGCGGTGTAACCGGATCGAGAGGGGACACCTCTCCGACGCGCGTACCGCGCGCCGCCTCCCTTCGCAGGGAAGGGGTTGATCTTTCTACGCTTTCCGGGATGACGCCGCCCGTACATCCCTCTACCCTGTACCGGTGGACGTCACCGCCCTCCTTGCCATCGCTATGATCGCGATCGTCGCCGCCGGCTGGCAGCGGCTGCGGCGGCTGGAGGGGGAAGTCGCCCGTCTCCGCGAGCGGCTCGACGGCGCGCCGCCCGAACCCGCGCTGCGCCCGGATTACGCTGCCGACGTGGCAGCCTACACTGCGCCCGAGCGCCGTCCACCGGCGGTCGCGGTGCATGCGACACCACCGGATAGCCTGCCCCCGCCGGCCGACCCCGACTATTGGTCGCCCCCACCCGAACCGGCGCCCGAACCCGCCCCCGACCGCCCGACCTTCGAAAGCCTCGTCGGCGGGCGCCTGCCGATCTGGGTCGGTGGCGCGGCCCTGGTCGTCGCGGGCTTCTTCCTGGTGCGGTATTCGATCGAAAGCGGCTTGCTTGGCCCGACGGTCCGCGTCGTCCTCGCCGCGCTGTTCTCGATCCTGCTGGTCGCGGGCGGAGAACTCGCCGGGCGTCTGCCCGCCGTCCGCGACGACGCCCGCGTCGGCCAGGCGCTGACCGGGGCGGGGATCGCCAGCGCTTACGGCACGCTCTACATCGCGGTCGCGCAATATGCACTGGTCGGGCCCGTCGCCGGCTTCGCGCTGACGGTGATCGTCACCGCGCTCGCGCTTGGCCTGTCGCTCCGTCAGGGGCCGCCGACCGCGGTGATGGCGCTCATCGGCGGATTCGCCGCGCCCCTCGTCGCCGGCGTGTCGGAGGGCCAGCTGGGCGCGCTGCTCGGCTATCTCGGCGTGTTCATCGCCGCGCTGTTCGCGCTTGCGGCCTATCGCGGCTGGGCGTGGCTGGCGCTGGCAGCGATCGGCGCAGGGTTCGCCTGGGCCAATCTGCTCGTCGTGCTGCTGTGGGGCACCCATGTCGCGGGCGTGGCGGCGTTCGTCGTCGCGCTTGCGGTCGCCGGCACGATGGCGTTGCCGCGCACCGGGATCGCGAGCGCATGGCTGCGTGTCCTGCCGCTCGTCGCCGGGCTGGTCCAGCTGATCCTGTTCGCGCCGTCGCTCGATTACGACGCGACCGCCTGGAGCTTCTACCTCGTCCTCGCCGCCGCCGCCGTCGTGCTGGCGTGGCGCGAGGCGGTTCTGCTTCCCGCCGCCATCGCCGCCGCAGCGCTCGTCGCCGTGCTGATCGCCGCCGGCCTGTCCGCGCCCGAGCGTAGCGCGACGCCGGTCGCGGCGATCGTTGCGACGCTGCTGTTCGGCGCGAGCGGCCTTGCCCTGTCGCGACGCGCGCGCGGGTGGAGCGCCGTCGCCCTGCTCGGCCTTGGGGCGCCGGTACTCCTGACCCACGCGCTTGCCCCGGCCCTGCTGCCGGATATCGGCTGGACCGGCCTCGAGCTCGTGCTGGCCGCGGCGAGCGCGGTCCTCGCCTGGCGACACCGCGACCGCGTGGACGCACGCGACCTGGGGCTGGTCGGCGGCACCGCACTCGCCACGACGCTTGCCGCGACCGGTCTGGCAACGCTGGTCGGGCCGAGCTGGGCACCGACCGCGCTTGCCGTGGTGCTCGCCGCGCTCGGCGTGTGGGCGCAGCGGCTGGGCGACCGCGATGTGGTGCGCCTGCCGATCCTGCTGCTCGCGGCGATCGCGCTGCTCGCCGTCGCCACGCTCGGGCAATGGGCGCTGCTCCTCGCGCAGAGCCTGATCGGGGAGGAGCTGACCCATCCCCTGTTGCCGCCGCTCGTCGATGTCATGACGATGGCCGCGCTGCCGGTGCTCGTCGCCGCCGCGCTGTTCCGGCTGCCCGCGGTCTATGCCCCGCACCGGGCGACGGTGGCCGCGGCGCTGGCCGTGGTCGCGACGTTCGTCCTCTACAGCCTCGCCAAACAGCCGCTCGCCATCGCCGATGCGTCGGACTTCGCGCGCCTGGGCTTCCACGAACGCGCCGCCATCACTCTCGCAATCGCCGCCGCCGGGGTCGCAGTTCGCCTCAAGACCCCGTTGCAGCGCACCGGCGCGACGCTCGTCGTCCTGGCCATCGGCCGCTTCGTCTGGTTCGACCTCTTCCTGCTGAGCCCGCTGCACACTCCCCAGAGCGTCGGCGCCATCCCGCTGCTCAACACCGCGGTTCTCCTCCCCGCGCTGCTTGCCTTCGCTGCCCGCATGATGGCGTGGCGCAAGACGATGCTCGCACTCACCCTGGTCGCGGTCGTCGCCGCGGTCCGCCAGGCGACCCATGGCGCCCTCCTGACCGGTCCGCTCGGCAGCGGTGAAAACTGGCTTTATTCCGCCGCCCTCTTGGGCCTCGCGATCGTCTGGCTGTGGCGCGGTCTGGCCACCCACGACCGCACCACCCGTATCGCCGCGCTCGGCTTGCTGACCGCCGCCACCGTCAAGGTCTTCCTGATCGACGTCGCGGCGCTGGGCGGCCTGCTGCGCATCCTCAGCTTCCTCGGCCTCGGCCTCGCGCTGATCGGCATAGGCTGGACGTACAACCGCGTGATCGCCCAACCCAAAGCCGAACCGCCTCAGCCCAGCTCATAGTGATCCGCCAGCCGGTCGAGCGCCAGGCCCAGCACCAGCTTGCCCGCGCGCGCCGGCCAGCCGAGCCCCTTCTCCGCCGCCGCCAGCCCCTCGTTCGCGCACACCACGCGCCACAGCACGTCGCGCAAGCCCGGCCCGACCGCCGCGGCTGCCGCATCGAACCGCCGCTTCGCCGCGATCTGCGCGAGCGTCGGATCGACCGCCTCGCCCCGTCCCCCGCGCGGGCTGGCGTCCCAGCGCATCGTCACGCGGGCCCCGAGCGACGCCGTCTCGAAATCCGCCCGCAGCCGCTCCCCCGCCTCATATTGCCGCGCATCGACATGCCCGCGCGACCTCAGCCATGTCAGCGGCGACTCCCGCAGATTCACCGTAACGCTCCGCCCCCCCCGCACCGCGTCCGCCTGCACCCGCCCGTCCGCAAAGCTCCGCTCGACCAGTTCCCGCATGCCCGCCTCCTTTCGATTCGCAAGACGGGTTGCCACAGACGCATGTTTGTAGGAAAGTGATTTTACCAGATCGGTTATTTAAGGATCGCCCATGATCACCGCCATCCGCGAAGTCCGCCGTGCCAAGGGCATGACGCTCGACGATGTCGCCCGCGCCTGCGTGCCGCCGACGACTGCGCAGACGATCGGCCGGCTGGAGACGGGCACGCGCACCGTCTCGGTCGGGTGGCTGAACCGCATCGCCGCGGCGCTGGGTGTAACGGCCAGCGACCTCGTCACCCTGCCCGACCGACCCGACGTCGCGGTCGCTGCGCTGCTCGGACCCGATGGCGCGACCGCGCCGAAAAGGCCCGCGACCGCCGCCGCCCCCGTGCCGGCCGGATCGATGGTTGCAGTGCGCGTGACCGGGGGGGTCGGCGATTACCGCACCGGCGACGAGATCTGGTGCGACCGCCTCGACCCGCAAGCCTTCGCCCGCGCCCTCAACCGCGACGTGCTGGTCCCGCGCCCGGCGGGCCGCTATCTGTTCGCCCGGCTGATCGGTCGCGAGGGCGATAAGCTTCATCTGCTCCCGCTGGGGGCGGGTACTCGACAACAGGTGGTCAGCGATCCGCCGTGGATCGCTGCCGCCGTCACCTTGATTCGAAAGCTCTGACCATGATCCGCCGCTGCCTTGCCCCGCTGCTCGCGTCCCTCCTCGCATTCGCGGCCATGCCCGCCGCCGCGCAGGCGCTGAAGGTGATGACCTTCAACGTCCGACTGCCGATGGAATCGGACGGCGCCAACCGCTGGGAAGCCCGCCGCGATCTTGCCGCGCGTACCATCGCGCGCAGTGGCGCCGCGGTGATCGGGACACAGGAGCTGTTTCAGCGCCAGGGCGACGACCTGATCGCGCGCCTGCCCGGATACAGATGGTTCGGCATCGACCGCCGCGGCGGACATGCCGACGAACATATGGGCGTCCTCTACGACACCCGGCGACTGACGCTGGTCGACAGCGGCGACTTCTGGCTGTCCGACACGCCCGACGTGTCCGGATCGATCAGCTGGGGCCACCCATTGCCGCGGATGGTCACCTGGGGCATTTTCGAACGCAAGCGCGACAAGCGTCGCTTCCGCCTGCTCAACACGCATTTTCCCTATCGCGCGGAGGACGAGGCGGCGCGCGAAAAGGGGGCGAAGCTGATCGTCGCGAAGCTTGACACGCTGCCGGGCGCCGACCTGCCGACCGTTCTGACGGGCGACTTCAACACAGTCCCCGAAAGTGCCACGCACCGCGCCCTCGCTGCCCGGCTGAGCGATGCCTGGACGGCAGCCAAACGGCGCGCCGGACCGGACAAGACCTTCCACGGTTTCAAGGGCACGCCCGATCGACGGATCGACTGGATCTTCACGCGGGGGTTCACGGTAACGCGGGTGCAGACGCTGACCGATCACCAGGGCGTGGTCTGGGCGTCGGATCACTTCCCGGTGGTCACGGATTTGCGGTTCGCGAAATAACGATCCTCCCCCGCACGGGGAAGGGGACCGCCCCCTCAGCGGGTGGTGGAGGGGGCGGGCCGCACACGAGTCATTCGTGGAGAACCCCCTCCACCACGCTGCGCGTGGTCCCCCTCCCCGTGCCGGGGAGGATCCTGCACGCTACTCCGCCAAAGTAGCCCCAATCCTCCCCTGCAAGGGGAGGTGGCAGGCACGCGCCAGCCGCCGGTGCCCTCACTCCGCCAGCGTGAACTTCACCCCCGTCGGCAAATCCGACGTACCGCCCACGAACAGCTCGAACTCACCCGGCTCCGCGCCCCAGCTCATGTCCTGCCGATAGAAGGCCAGGTCCTTGTCGGTGATCCTGAACGTCACGCGCCGCGATTCACCCGGCCTCAGCACGATCTTCTGAAACCCCTTCAGCTCCTTGACCGGCCGCGTCACCGACCCCACCAGGTCGCGGGTGTAGAGCTGGACGATCTCCGTTCCACTGCGCTTGCCCGCATTCGTTAGTGTGACGCTCGCTGTCAGCGTCTCGCCCGGTCGGATCGACGTCTTGTCGATCGTCACCGGCGAATAGGTGAAGCGCGTGTAGCTGAGGCCATGCCCGAACGGCCACTGCGGGCTGTTCGGTGAATCCAGATAGCGCGACAGATACTTCTGCCCCTGCTTCTCCGCGGTATAGGGCCGCCCCGTATTCTTCATCGAATAGAAGATCGGCACCTGCCCGACCGAGCGCGGGAAGGTCATCGGCAGTTTGCCGCTCGGGTTGTAATCGCCGAACAGCACATCGGCGACGGCGGTGCCGGCCATGGTGCCGGGATACCACGCCTCCAGGATCGCATCGACATTGTCCGCCGCCCAGGGAATCGTGTTCGGCCGGCCCGACAGCAGCACCAGCACGATCGGTTTGCCGAGCGTCTTCAGTTGCTTGAGCAGAGCTTCCTGATTGCCCGGCAGGTTCAGGTCGGTGCGGCTGGCCGCTTCGCCGGTCATGTCCCAATATTCGCCCATCGCCGCGACGATGACGTCGGCGTTTTTCGCCGCTTCCATTGCCTCCGCAAAGCCGTCGGTCTTGCCGGCGTCGGCGAACTGGTAACTCGCGCCCTTGGCATAATTCACCGTGACGCCCTTGCCGGCTCGCGCGCGGATCCCTTCCAGCAGCGATACCGGGCGTGTCCGGCTGCCCTGGCCCGCCCAACTGCCGATCATGTCGGCCTTGCTGTCGGCCAGCGGCCCGATCAGCGCGATCGTCTTGGCCGTGGCGGCGAGCGGCAGCACGTCGTTCTGGTTCTTCAGCAGCACCATCGACTTGCGCGCGACGTCGCGGGCGGCCTCCAGGAACGCGGGCGTCATCACATTCGCCTTCTCGCGGCTGGCATCGCTGTAGCGATACGGATCCTGGAACAGGCCCAGCCGATACTTCATCTCCAGCACGCGCCGTACGGCGTCGTCGATCGTCGCCAGGCTGACCCGCCCTTCCGCGACCGACTTGGCGAGGTGGTTGAGGTAGACCGCACCCTGCATGTCCATGTCGACGCCGGCGTTGATCGCCTGTTCGCCGGCTTGTTTTTCATCCTTCGAGAAGCCGTGCGGGATCATTTCGTTGATCGACGTATAGTCGGTCACGACAAAACCCTTGAACCCCCACTCCTTGCGCAGCACGTCGCTCAGCAGGAAGCTGTTGCCCGATGCCGGCACGCCATCGACCTCGTTGAAGCTGGTCATGACGGTCGCCGCTCCGGCATCGACCGCGGCCTTGTACGGCGGCAGATAGGTTTCGCGCAGCTCGCGCATCGACATATCGACCGTCGAATAGTCACGCCCGGCTTGTGGTGCGCCATAAGCGGCGAAATGCTTCACGGTCGCGAGCAGTGAGTCGGTGTCGCCAATCTTCTTCCCCTGGAAGCCCTTCACCCGCGCTTCGGCGATGCGGCTGCCGAGGTAGGTGTCCTCGCCCGCGCCTTCGGACACGCGGCCCCAACGTGGGTCGCGGCTGATGTCGACCATCGGCGCATAGGTCCAGTGGAGCCCTTCGGCCGCACCTTCGGTCGCCGAGATACGGGCCGATTTCTCGATTGCCTCCATATCCCACGACGCCGCTTCGCCGAGCGAGATCGGGAACATCGTGCGGTGGCCGTGGATCACGTCGTAACCGAACAACAGCGGAATCTTCAGCCGCGTCCCCTCGACTGCCAGCTTCTGCAGTTCGCGCGTATAAGCGACCGAATGCGCGTTGAAGATCGCGCCGACCTTTCCCGCGGCAATGTCTTCCTTGTAGCCCGCCCGCAGCGTCGGCCCGGTCGACACCCAGTCGCTGGTCAGCAGGGTCAGCTGACCGATCTTCTCGGCCAGCGTCATCTGCGCCATCAACTTGTCGATGAAGGCGCGCATTTCCGGCCGGTCGCCCCACACCGCGGGCGTCGGGCCGGAGGGCGTCTCGACCAGCGGCGCCGCATTCGCGCCGGCCGCGGCGGTCGCGGCGGGCTTTGCCGCATCGCGCGCGACAAGCGGCGTGGCGCCCAGCCCGGCGATCAGGCTCGCGCCCAGCAACAATCGGGTGGCGGGACGGGTGGTGGTCAAACTGGCTCTCCCTGTACGCGTCGAACTTGGTTCCGCCGATCCGGGCACGCCCGGCAGAAAGCCGGCCGACTGTGACCAAATTGCCTCTTGACGACAGGCGCCCCGCGGATCGATTAGGGGGGATGTAACCGTTTCCAAATCCGGTGACAAGGAAACAGGGGAGGATTTGATTCGATGGCTAAGGGGTTTAGCGCGGGCACGGCCCGCCGTTCGCGTATGGCACTGGCCGGCGCACTGATGCTCGGCACGGCACTGTCGGCCGTCGCGGTGGCGACGCCGGCGGCAGCACAGGTCGACAACGCGTCGCTGCGCGGGCGCATCACGGCACCGGCGGGCGGCGCGCCGAGCGAGGTCGTCGCGATCGAGGTCAACACCGGTTATCGCCGCACCTCGAACGTCGCCGCAGACGGCACCTACAACTTCCCGGCACTTCGTGCAGGCAGCTATCGCCTCGAAGTGACGACGCCGACCGGCACCCGCTCGACCGACACGTTCACGCTGACCGTCGGCCAGGGCGCGGTGTTCGACTTCGACCTGACGCCTGCCGCCGGCACCCCGGCGCCGGGTGCGACGGGTACGGAGACGGCCGGCAGCGAGGGCGACATCATCGTCACCGGCAGCCGCATCCAGACGATGCAGGGTGGCGAAGTCGGCACGACCATCACGCAGCGGCTGATCCAGCAGCTGCCGCAGATCAACCGCAACTTTCTCGCCTTCGCCGACTTGGCGCCAGGCGTGGTGTTCAACACCAACAGCGCCGACCAGTCGAACCTTCAGGGTGGTGCGCAGCGCTCGAACGGCGTCAACGTCTTCATCGATGGCGTCGGGCAGAAGGACTATGTCCTGAAGAACGGTATCACCGGCCAGGATTCGACGACGGGCAACCCGTTCCCGCAGCTCGCGATCGGCGAATACAAGGTCATCAGCTCCAACTATAAGGCGGAGTTCGACCAGGTCAGCTCGGTCGCAATTACCGCGACGACCAAGTCGGGCACGAACAAGTTCGAGGCATCGGGCTTCTTCGACTATACCGACCAGACCCTGCGCGATGCACGCCCGAACGAGCTGTTTCCGGCGAACGCACGCAAGATCATCAGCAAAGAAAAGCAGTTCGGCGGCTCGCTCGGCGGTCCGATCGTCAAGGATCTGCTGCACTTCTTTGCGACCTACGAAGGCAAGCGCATCGTCCGGCCGCGCGACATCACCATCCCGGCGAACCTCGCCAGCGCGATTACCCTGTTGCCGGCCAGCCTCGCGGCCAATTACGGCACCGCCAACGAAACATTCAACGAGAACCTCTACTTCGGCAAGCTGAACTTCGCGCCGACGCAGGCGGATCTGTTCGAATTCTCGGTCAAATACCGGGATGAAGACGGCGAACAGTTCAATAGCGGCATCAATGCCTTCGAAACGCGCACTATCGCCAGCGTCAAGGAACTCCGCGGCCTCGCCCGCTGGCAGCACAGCGCCGATACGTGGGTAAACGACTTCAAGGTCGGCTACGAAGACGTGAAGTGGAACCCGCGCCCGTTCAACAACGCGATCCGCAGCGTGTACAATGTTCAAATCGTCAATCCGAACAACGCCGCCCAGCTGATCCGTGGCGACATCCTGACGGTCGGCGGCGGTCGCAACTTCCAGGACAAGGGTCAGAAGGGCTGGCAGATCTCCGACGACTTCACCTTCACGGGGTTGGCCGGCCACACGATCAAGGTCGGCGTGAAAACCAAGTGGGTGACGCTCAACACGCTGGAGCTGAACAGCTTCAACCCGGAAATCCGTTACTTCACGCCCGTCGGTGCGACGACGCTGAACACGACGATCCCTTACACGATCAACTTCCAGGCGCTGGCCGGCGGCTTCGCCGATCGCCAGATCAGCTCGAAGAACTTCCAGCTCGGCATCTACGCGCAGGATGACTGGGACGTCACCGACCGCCTGACACTGAACCTCGGCATCCGCTGGGACTACGAACGCACGCCGGCGTTCCTCAACTACGTCCACCCCGCCGCCCAGGTTGCCGCCGTCCAGCCCGCAAACTACCCCAACCTCAACGGCGCCAACTATAACATCAACGACTATATCTCGACCGGCAACAACCGTCGCGCGTTCAAGGGCGCCTTCCAGCCGCGTCTGGGCTTCAGCTACACGCTCGACGATGCTCAGCGCTTCACCGTGTTCGGCGGCTACGGCCGATCCTACGACCGAACCCAATTTGATTTCATTCAACAAGAACTTACCCAGGGTTCCGGGGCCAGCCGTACGTTCAACTTCCTGAACAGCGGCCTGCCGGCGAGCGACCAGTGCACCGCGAGCGCAACCTGTATAGCATTCAATCCTGCCTATCTGACCGAAGCCGGTCGAAACGCGCTGATCGCCGGCCTGCCGGCCGGGGCCGGTCGCGAACTGCGCTTCATCAAGAACGACCTGCGCATGCCCTATTCGGACCAGTTCAGCCTGGGTCTGCGCGGCAACTTCGGCGCGCTTGAAACCGAAGTCGGCTATTCGCACGTGCTCAGCCGCGACGGGTTCGCCTATCTGCTCGGCAACCGTCGTCCGGGCGGGCTGTTCTTCCCGGCGACCGGCAACCCGGATTCACCGTTCGGCTTCCCGCCGTCGCCGTTCGGGTCGATCATCATCGGCGACCAGGGCCTCGCGACCAACGCCGACTCAGCTTACGCCAAGCTGGTCAAGCGCTACACCGCGGCCTCGCCGTGGAGCCTCGATGCGACCTACACCTACACCGAGGCGACGGAAAATCGGCAGTTCAACGAGACGTTCAGCCTCGATTACTCCAGCATTGGCGAATATCCGTTCCGCCGCTCGGCCGGGGTGCGCAGTCACCGCTTCGTGATGGCCGGCACCGCCGACATCCCGTTCGGCTTGGTGCTGTCAGGCAAGTTCCAGATCGCATCCCCGGCGTGGCTGAAATCGTTCGTGACCACCCCCGGGACGACCGGCCCCGGAACGAAGGATATCGTCGCTGTCGAAGCCGACGGCAACGGCGACCGCTGGGGCTATCGCCAGATGGACTTGGCGGTTCAGAAAAACATCGGCCTGAACTTCCTGCGGGAGGGCACGCAGATCTGGGTCCGCGCCGACATCATCAATCTGTTCAACGACCGAAACTATAACGGATTCAATTCGACGACCGGTCGTCGCGACCTGAACAACTTCAACACCGACGGCCCGCCGCGAACCGTAAAGGTGTCGACCGGCTTCAACTTCTAAGCTTTCCTCCCCTCCCCGCGCGACGTTCCGGCGTTGCGCGGGGATTTTTACATCCGGAGACATGCATGTTCCTGCGTACCGCAGCCGCCGCCCTTGCCCTGCTGACCGGCGCCTGCGCCACGCCCCCGCTGCCGTCGACGGCTACGCCCGCCCCGGCGTGGCGCGCGTCACCCGATCAGGCCGCGTTCGTCGACGACCTGTCGCAGCGCACCTTCCGTTATTTCTGGGATACCACCGATCCCCGGACCTGCTTGGCGCCGGACCGCTGGCCGTCCACACCCTTCTCCAGCGTTGCGGCGATCGGTTTTGCGCTGACCGCGTACGGCATCGGCGCCGAACACGGATGGGTGTCTCGTGAGGAGGCGGCCAAGCGCACCGCCGACTGCCTCGACTTCCTCTACGCCCTGCCCCAAGGCCCCGAAGCTTCGGGCGTCGCCGGGCACAAGGGCTTCTTCTACCATTTCCTCGATTTTCAGCGCGGCCACCGCTACCGCACGGTCGAACTCTCCAGCGTCGATACCACGCTGATGCTGGGCGGCGCGCTGTTCGCGCAAAGCTATTTCGACCGCGCCACCGCCGATGAGCGCCGCATCCGCGACATGGCGGAAAAACTCTATAGGCGCGTCGACTGGACCTTCATGCAGCGTGGCCCCGCCGACAAGCCCGCCACCAACCTGCCAGGCTCCAAGGGCCTGTCGATGGGCTGGCGGCCCGAGCGCGGGTACGAACCGCACGACTGGGTCGGGTATAACGAAGGGATGCTGGTCTACATCCTGGCGCTCGGATCGCCGACGCATCCGGTCGGCAAGGAGGCGTGGGACGACGGCTGGGCGCGGAAGCTGCCGGAGGACTGGGGCCAATATATGGGCCAGACCTATCTGACGTTCGAGCCGCTGTTCGGCCACCAGTACAGCCATGTCTGGGTCGACTTCCGCGGCATCACCGAGCCCTTCATCGCATCGAAGGGCATCGATTATTTCGAGAACAGCCGCCGCGCGACGCTGGCGCAGCAGGAATATGGCCGCCGTAACCCGAACGCCTGGGTCGGCTATGGCGACCATATGTGGGGCTGGACCGCCTCCGATGGGCCGGAAAATTCCTCCGGCAAGCGGATCGTCAACGGTCGCGCGCGTACGTTCCAGACCTATTCGGCGCGCGGCGTCAGTCCGAGTGTGGTACGCGACGACGGCACGCTGGTCCCGACCGCACCGGGCGGGTCGATACCCTTTGCCCCTGAGGCGACGATCCCCACGCTGATGGCGATGAAGGACCGCTACCCGCGCGCCTGGGATCGTTACGGCTTCCGCGACGCGTTCAACCCCAGCTTCACCTTCACCGATCCGCCGAGCCGGTCGGGGACGGTCGATGCGCGGGACGGCTGGGTGGCGAACGACTATCTGGGCATCGACCAGGGCCCGATCCTAGCGATGGCGGAGAATTGGCGCAGCGGCCTCGTCTGGAAAACGATGCGCAAGAACCCGCACATCCGCCGCGGGCTGACGCGGATCGGTTTCTCGGGCGGCTGGCTCAGCGAGAAACGCTAGACCAGTGCCCCGGCGAAGGCCG
This sequence comes from Roseomonas aeriglobus, assembly GCA_016937575.1. Lineage (NCBI taxonomy): Bacteria > Pseudomonadati > Pseudomonadota > Alphaproteobacteria > Acetobacterales > Roseomonadaceae > Muricoccus > Muricoccus aeriglobus. The sequence goes on from JAFHKN010000002.1 coordinate 2,647,923, forward strand.
GGGCCCAGTCACGTCGGTCAAGCGACGGCGGAATCAAGTCGATAAACCATTGCAGTTGGGCCCGGCCTTCGCCGGGGCGCATGCCGGTTCAATCGTTCAGCACCGCACCATTCGTCGCGATGACCTGCGAATAGAGCTTAGCACTGTCCTTCGGCGTCCGTTCCTGTGTCGCAAAGTTGACGTGAACCATGCCGAACCGCTTCGTATAGCCGAGCGACCATTCGAGATTGTCGAACAACGACCACAGCATGTAACCGCGCACGTCGACTCCGGCGGCGATCGCGTCGCTGACCGCCGCCCAATGCTTTTTCAGGTACGAGACGCGCAGCGGATCGTGGACCGCGCCGTCCTCCGCTTGAGGCGGATCGTAGAACGCGGCGCCGTTCTCCGTGATGTAGAGCGGCAGGTCGCCGTAGCGATCCTTGAACCACAGCAGCAGGTCGGTCAGGCCGCGTGGGTACACTTCCCACCCCGTCTCCGTGTAGGTCGCATCCTGCTTCACTGTGGCAGTGCGCAGCAGGAAGCTGTCGCCATCCGCTACGACGTTGCGGGTGTAGTAATTGATCCCGACGAAATCGAGCGACTGGCGGATCAGCGTCAGATCCTCCGCCGGGAAGTCCGGCCAAGCCTCGCCGAAGATTCCCCGCATCTCGTCCGGGTAGCGGCCAAGCATCGCAGGATCGAGATACTGGCGGTTCATATACGCGTCCGCCCGCTTTGTCGCCGCATGGTCCTCGGCACTGCCCGAAGCCGGGTATTTCGGCTCGATGTTCACCACCAGTCCGATCTGGTGCGCGCCGATTTCGCGGTACAGCTTCACCGCTGCGCCGTGGGCGCGCATCATATTGTGGCTGGCGATCGGCGCCTCGAACATGTTCTTGTGGCCGGGCGCGAGCGCGCCGTGGAGGTAGCCGCCATCGCTGACCACCCAAGGCTCGTTGAGCGTCACCCATTTCTTCACGCGCCCGTCGAGCCGTTCGAACAGGACGCGGGCATAATCGGCGAACCAGTCGGCAATGTCGCGGTTGAGCCACCCGCCGCGGTCGTCGAGCGCTGCGGGCAGGTCCCAGTGAAATAGCGTGCAGATCGGCTCGATGCCGTTCGCGAGCAGCGTGTCGACCAGTCGCTCGTAGAAGGCCAGCCCCGCCTCGTTCACACGCCCCGTCCCTTGCGGCAGCACCCGGCCCCAGGCGACCGAGAAGCGATAGGCCTGGAGGCCTAGCCGCTTCATCAGTGCGACGTCTTCCTCCATCCGGTTGTAATGGTCGCAGGCGACATCGCCGCTGTGGCCCGGTGCCGCCATCAACCGCGGGTCGTGGCAGAAGCGTTGCCAGATGCTCGGCCCTGCGCCATCGGCGAGCGGCGAGCCTTCCACCTGATAGGCAGCGGTGGCGGCGCCCCAGAGGAAGCCGTCGGGAAACGATACGCGCGTCATGCTATATCCTGTGCAATGAATCTGTGGGAGGCAGGCTCATCCCTTCACGCTCCCGGCGAGCAGGCCGCGCATGTAGAAGCGTTGGAGGACGAGGAAGAGGATCAGGACCGGAAGGGTGGTGACGACGGACCCGGCCATCATCAGCTCGACGTCCTGCACCCGCTCGCGACTGAGGGCCGCCAGCGCGACGGGGAGCGTGTACAAGCGGTCGTCGCTCAGCACGATCAGCGGCCAGAGAAAGTCGTTCCAGCTGCCGAGGAAAACGAACAGCGCCAGCGTCACGATGATCGGCTGGAGCGCGGGAAGGACGATGCGCGTCAGGATTTGTCCTTCGCTTGCGCCATCGACACGGGCAGCCTCCAGCATCTCGGTCGGGATCGACAGCGCATATTGGCGAACCAGGAAAATGCCGAAGATGCCCGCCAGCCACGGTACCAATACGCCGGCATAGCTGTTGACCAGACCCAGGGCCTTCAGCTCCAGAAACAGCGGCAGCATCCCGATCTGGCCGGGAATGACGAGCGCGGCGACGAGCGTCTGGAACACGGCGTCGCGCCCACGAAAGCGCAGCTTGGCGAAGGCATAGCCCGCCGGCACCACGAACAGCAACGCCAGGCCCGTCGCGGTCGCCGAGACGAACGCACTGTTGGCGAGATAGCGGCCGACGCCATAGCTCTCGAACAGCGCGCGGTAATTCGCGAGCGTCGGCGCGGCGGGCACCAAGGGCGGCGGGAATTGCGCGGCCTCGCCCGGCGCCATGAAGGATACCGACACCATCCAGGCGAGCGGCAGCAGCACCAGCGCGGCGATCACCGCGGCGCCGAAGGTGGCGACCATCCCCCTCATCCCCGCACCCAGCGCCGGCTCACCGTGATCTGGAGCAGCGTCACGGCCAGAATCAGGACGAACAGGATAAAGGCGACCGCCGACCCGGCGCCAAGGTTCCACCATTTGAACCCTTCCTCGTACATGAAATAGAGGATGGTCACGGTCGACTGCGCCGGTCCGCCTTGCGTCATGACATAGGGTTCGGCGAACAGCTGGAAGAAGCCGGCGATCGACAGGATCGATACCAGCAGCAGGGTCGGTCCGATGGCCGGCAGCGTAACGTGCCGGAACCGCGTCCACGCCCCCGCCCCGTCGATCCTCGCCGCCTCGTGCAACTCCTGCGGCACCGTCTGCAACGCTGCCAAGAAGATCACCATGTTGTAGCCGAACGTCTTCCACGCGACGAAGATCAGGATCGCGGGCAGCGAGGCGGTGGGGCTGCCGAGCCAGTCGATCGGCGCGATTCCCACCTGCGCCAGCGCGGCGTTGACGAGGCCGTAGCGAGTATGGAGAAGGTATCGCCAGACGACGGCCGTCGCGACCAATGTGGTGACGTAGGGCGCGAACAACGCCACGCGCCACACCGGCTTCCAGCGCAGCGTCTTCGCATCGAGAAAGATCGCCGCGGCGAGCGACAGCGCGACCGTCAGTGGCACGCCGAAGACGACGAACCACAGGCTGTTGAGCGTCGCGCGCCAGAACAGCGGATCGCCGAGCAGTCGCGCATAGTTGGCGAGGCCGACGAAGCGCAGGTTCGACAGGTCGGCAAGCGCGTAGATGTCGAAATCGGTCAGGCTCAGCAGCAGCGACGCGGCGGCCGGCAGGGCGAAGAAAAGCACGATGGCAGCAAGCGCGGGGCCGCTCATCCACCAGCCGGCGCGAGCTTCGCGGGTCATCGTGCGAACCCCGCCTGCGCGAAAGCGTTATGCTGGCTGGGAACGCGTATCCCGGCGAAGGCCGGGGTCGAGGTCCGGCGGACAAGCGAAGGCGCCGTGCCGTTGCGATTCCATTGCGAGTGGGCGCCGGCCTTCGCCGGGGTACGGGACAGGACGAAAGTCACGCCGCCCGCCCCTTGTCGCGCATCCACCGCCGCTTTGCGAGCAACCGGTCCGCACGCCGGTCGATCTCCGCCGCTGCCGCAGGGATCGTCAGCGTGCCTGCCACCGCCAGTTCGGCGACGCGCTGCATCTCCGTGACGATCCGCTCCCATTCCGGCACCTTGGGCACCGGCCGCGCGCGGGCGAGCTGTGCGGCGTACGGCGCCATCCGCGGGTCGTTGGTCAGTCCTTCCGCCGCCCAGGCGCTCGGCCGTGCGGGCAGGTCGTCGGACAGCGCATGGAAACGCGCCTGCACCGCCGGCGTGGCCAGATAGCGCACCAGCGCCGCCGCATCCGCCCGATCGCGCGCGTGATCGAAAAGGACGAGGCTCGACCCGCCCGGCGCCGATGCCCCCGGCCCGTCCGGCCCCGGCATCGTCATCGTCGCCCATCGATCGGCAAACGCCGCCCCTCGTCGCACGGTCAGCTCGCGCACCGTCCACGGCCCCGACAGGAAGACCGCGAAGCTACCGCGGGCGAATTCATTCCAGATGTTGGCGATCGTCGTCGACGAGACTTGCGGCGCAAGGCCATCACGGAACAGCGACACATAGAAGTCGAGCGCGCTCTGGAAGCCGACCGATGCAAAATTCCCGCGCGTGCCCTCGTCGCGTAGCAATGGATCGGGCTGTTGCAGGGCAAAGGTCAGCAACTGTTCGAATTCGTTGAGCGGCAGCAGGATAGCATGGTCGCCGCGCCCCGCCCGGCGCTGGAGGGCGACGAGCGCGCGCTTCCAGTTCGTCCAATCGCTCGGCATCGTCGGATACCCCGCCTGCGTGACGAGATCGGTACGCACGAACTGCAATCGCGTGTCGACATACCAGGGCACGGCCATCAGCCGCCCATCGATTCGATTGGTCTCGGTGACCGCCGGAAAGGCATCCTGCGTCAGCCAGCGCGTGTCGCCCTGAAGCGGTGCCAGCGCCCCGATCGCGGCAAGCTCCGCCAGCCAGGTATTCCCGACCTGCGCGATATGCGGCAGCGACCCGCCGGCGAAGCCCGTCAGTAGTTTCTCATGCGCCGCCGACCAGGGCAGCGCCTGCAGCCGCACATGCGTCCCGGGATTCGCTTCTTCGAACGCGCGCAACAGCGGTTCGACCGCTGCGGCCTCGTTACCCATCGCCCAGAAATCGATCGTTGCCGCCGTCCGCCCCGCGCCGCACCCGCCGAGCGCCAGCGCGCCCCCTGCGGCGAGGCTTAGCAGCTGGCGGCGGCCGACAGGCATCAGCCGGGCGCGCGCGTCGACAGGCGGACGACCAATTCGGGCTCCAGCGTCTGCGGGGCGGGCGCCGACCCATCGGCGTTGGCGATCAGCGCCTTCAGGGTCTCGAACGCCCGCGACCCCATCTCCGCGATATGGACGCGCATCGTCGTCAGCGGTGGCTGGACGTAGCGGGCGATCGGCACATCGTCGAAGCCGGCGACCGCGATCTGGTCGGGGACCACGATCCCCGCTGCCGACAGTGCCGCCATACAGCCGACCGCCATCATGTCATTGGCCGCGAACACCGCGTCGATCCCGCGCCGATCGGCCAGGATCGCAGCACCGGCGGCGTGGCCGGCCTCTTCGGTGAAGTCCCCCGGCAGGACGACCGGATGCTGGTCGCCCAGCAATTCCGCCACGGCAGACCGAAAGCCCGCACAGCGCCCCTCGGAATCGCTGTTGCCGGCGGGGCCGGAGATCATCGCGACGCGGCGGTATCCGCACGCCGCCAGATGCGCGACCATCGCCCGCGCACCGCCTTCGTTATCGATCGCGATCGAGCTGTGCGCCTCGCCCTCGATCCGGCTGCCGAGGACCACGGTCGGCAGACCGGCGGGAAGGTGCGCGGCCAGGAAATCGGCGTCGATCCCCGGCGACATGACCAGCAGCCCATCGACCCGCCCGCGCATTGCCCGGATCGCCTGGGTCGTCTCGCTGGCATCGCCGTGCATGTTCGACAGCAGCAGCTGCAGCCCCTCGGCATGCGCTGCACGATCGATCCCGCGGATGACTTCGGAAAAGAATTCGCCGAACAGGTCGGGCAGCACGACCCCGATCGTGTTCGTCCGCGCCATCGTCAGGCTGCGCGCGCCCAGGTGGGGCACGTAGGACAGCTTCTCCGCCGCGGCAATGACACGTTCGCGGGTCTTGGCGGTGACATTGCTATGCCCGTTGAGCGCGCGCGAGGCGGAGGCGACCGACACATCGGCTTCCCGCGCGACATCGCGAATAGTGGCCGTTGCCCGCTTCATCCCCGCTCCCATGGATCGACCGTAACCGGTTACAAAGTTGCTGTTCAAGTGATTTCGACAGGTTCAGGCAGCCGCCTGTGCTGGCGCAATCCGGGGAAAGGCGCGGCCGTCGGCATCGAACAGATGGACGTGCTCCGGCGCAACCGACAGCGCCACGACATCGCCCACCGCGACGTCCGCATTGCCAGTGATCTGCCGGACGAGCGGCTCCGCATCGACCCCGTCGAGATCGTAATGGACGATGCTCGACCCGCCGAGCATCTCGACGAAGCGAACGCGGGCGCGCAGCCCGTCCGCACCGGCGTCGAGCCGTTCGGGGCGCACCCCCAATGTCACGGCGCTGCCCGGCGGCGCACCGCGGGCATCGACGGCTGCCTCGATCGTCCGCGTTCCGACCTGAACCGTCGCCCGGGCCGTCGCCGCCGACACCAGGGTGCCCGCCAGCCGGTTCATCGCCGGCGACCCGATGAAGCCCGCGACGAAGAGGTTCGCCGGCGCCTCGTACAGCTCCATCGGCGTGCCGACCTGCTCGACCTGCCCGCCGTTCAGGACCACGATCCGATCGGCCAGCGTCATCGCCTCCGCCTGATCGTGCGTGACGTAGATCATCGTCGTGCCGAGCGCGCGGTGGAGTCCGGCAAATTCATACCGCATCTTGACCCGGAGCGCGGCGTCGAGGTTCGACAGCGGCTCGTCGAACAGGAACACTTTGGGCGCGCGGACGATCGCGCGTCCGATCGCGACTCGCTGGCGCTGCCCGCCCGACAGCGCCGCGGGTTTGCGGTCGAGCAGATGCGCGATCCCCAGCGTCTCGGCCGCTTGCGCGACCGCCGCATCGACCTCAGCACGCGGCACCTTCGCCAGCTTCAGCGCAAAGCCCATGTTCTCGGCGACCGTCATGTGCGGGTAGAGCGCGTAGGACTGGAACACCATCGCGATGCCGCGGTCGCTGGGCGAGCGGTCGTTGACCCGCTCCCCGCCGATCAGCACGTCGCCGGCGTCGAGATCCTCCAGGCCCGCGATCGCACGCAGCAACGTCGACTTGCCGCAGCCCGACGGGCCGACCAGCACCAGAAACTCGCCGTCGCGCGTCTCCAGGTCGATGCCTCGCAAAACCTCGGTCGCGCCGAACGCCTTGGCGGCGCCGCGCAGGCTGACGATCGTCATCGCATCCTCCCGGCCGGACTGGCGGCCAGCGGATAGCTTAAGCGCGATTGCCGCTCCGGCGCCAGACCCCGGCGAACAGCTTGCCGATCGTGGCGGGCAGGCCGGGGCGCAACAGTAGCCAGTCGCGAATCGTCGCCCCCTGCTCGGCGCCGATCGTCGCTTTGTACCCGCCGTCGCCCGCGCCCCAGTCGACGGTCGTGATGCCATCGTCGGCCGCGCGGCTCAGGTTGCGATAATATAGCAATTTGCCCGGCGAATGTTTGCCCGCCCAGGTCGCATAGCTGTTGGCGATCGCGTATTTCCGCGTGCCGGTATTGATATCGAAGGAGAAGGCGACCGGCCGGTGATCGACCCGCAGCACTGCCGCCCACATCATGTCGGCGAGCACCGGATCGGCTGCCGCCGCGCGCCAGAACGCTCCATGCCCCGTCTTCAGGAACTTCGCATCGCGACCGTCGGTATCGCTGTCGACCCAGCTCGCGCGCTCGACGTCGGCCAGCGCATCGAACAGCCTGGGCGTCCAATCCTCGCCGCTGTGAAAGTCCCAGTCGAGCCGGCCATAGGCACCCAGATGCTTCTCGTGAAAGCGGTTCTTCTTTAGCGTCGACGTGCGCGGCCAGGGTCCGGCCGCCCGTGCGGCCACGATGTCGAGCAAGAAGCTCGTCGCGATGTAGCGCGGCAGGACGGTCCAACCGGCCGCCCGCGCGGCGGCGAGCAGCGGCGCTGTACTCGCATCGTCGTCATAGACGGGCCCGATCCGCAGGGCGTTGGCGTGGGCGGCGATTTCGTCGAGTGCCAGCGTATAGATGCTCGCCGGGGTCGCTTCGCGCACGGGAAAGCTTCGGAACGGCCAATAGGCGCCCGGCACCTGGACGAGCTTCAGCGACCGCGGTCCGGCGGGGACGATCGGCACGGCGAGCAGCGGCGTGCCGTCACGCTCGACCAACACCGTGCGCGGGTCGCCGCCATAGCTTTCGATCGCGGCACGAAACCATTGCCGGCGCAGGAAGCGGTGGGTCTCCGCCGCCCGCTCCGCCACCCGGTCGATCGCAAACGGCAGCCCCTCGTCCGTCCGCGCACGGCAAACGGCCGGCTGACGCGTGAATTCGGCGATCGGCACGGGTTTGGTCATCGCACAGGCCCTAGTCGTCCAACGGTTACCAAGGCGTGAGGGACGTTGCCCCTTTCGCACGATCAATCTAGGTTTGCGCCCATGACCTTCGCCCCCGGCCTGTCGACCGTCGCCGCGACCATACAGACCGCGATCGCGCCCGTGTTCCTGCTGGCCGGCATCGGCGCGATCCTGAACGTCCTGGCCGGCCGTCTGGCGCGCATCATCGATCGCACGCGCGCGTTGGAGGCGTTGCACCCCCGCTCGACCGGGCCGGAGCACGACCGCCACGTCTGGGAACTCAGGATTCTCGACCGCCGGATCGGCGTCATCAGCGCCGCGATCAGCCTGTGCGTTGCCAGCGCGGTCGCGGTCTGCATGGTCGTCGCGCTGCTGTTCGTCGCGCGGATCGTCAACCTGCACATCGGCCAGGCGGTGGCGCTGCTGTTCATCGGCACGATGATCCTGCTGACCCTGGGGTTGCTGCTGTTCCTGATCGAGGTCCACATTTCGCTGAAGGCGATCCACGTCCGCGCCGAGTTGCTCGAACGCGAACGTCGATGACGCCGACTGTCGAGAAGCGCGCGCTGCAGGTCGCTGTGGCCGTGGTGCTGATCCTACCGTTCACCGCCGCTATCGCAGGCGTAGTGGGCGGCCCGAAGTTCCTGGGCCGTCCACCGGTCATCCCGACCGATCTCGACAGCCATTTCCGATATGTCTCCGGCATCTTTCTTGCGATGCTGATCGCCTATGCCAGCTGTATTCCCGCCATCGAGCGCAAGACCGATCGGCTCCGCCTGCTCGGTTTCCTGACCGTCATCGGCGGGCTGGCGCGGCTTTGGTCGCTGCTGCGCATCGGCGTTCCGTCGACCGGGCATCAGGTCGGGCTGCTGATCGAACTCGGTATCGCGCCGGCGATCCTGTTGTGGCAGGCGCGCGTCGCAAGACGGTTTGAAAGCAAGGCGTGGGAAGCCGGATCTCAAAAGAAACGCTAACCCGACCGTGCTCCCGCGTGCGCGCGCCTCCGAGAGGCTCACGGGAAGACGCTTGCCGCGAAAGGACTTCGCAGATGCCGCTCTACGCCACCACCATGCCCTCGCCCGTCGGCACGCTGACGCTGGTCGCCAGTGACGCGGGACTAGCCGCGGTGCTGTGGGAAGACGACCGCCCCGGCCGCGTGGTGCTGGAAGACGCGGAATCGAACCCCGACCACCCGGTTCTGGCCGCCGCCAGCAGCCAGCTCGCCGAATATTTCGCGGGCATCCGTACCCGCTTCGACCTGCCGCTCGACCCGCGCGGCACGCCCTTCCAGCGTCAGGTGTGGGCAGCCCTCGACACGATCCCGTTCGGCGAGACGCGCAGCTATGCCCAGATCGCCGCCCAGGTCGGCCGCCCGACCGCGGCGCGCGCGGTCGGTGCCGCGAACGGGCGTAACCCGGTGTCGATCGTCACGCCCTGCCACCGCGTCGTCGGTACGAACGGCATGCTGACCGGCTTTGCCGGCGGCCTTGCCGCGAAGGATTACCTTCTGACGCTCGAACGCGGCGCAACAGCGCCCTCCAGGCCGGGTCCCGCCTCCGCACTCGGCAGGTAGCGCGGCGCCTGGCGTGCCATCGCCCGCGCCTCATAGGCATAGCCCGCCGCGAGCAGCGTCTGCTCGCTCCAGGCCGGTCCGATGAAGCTCAGCCCGACCGGCAGCGAGCGGACGAGACCCATCGGTACCGTGAGATGGGGGTAGCCTGACACCGCCGGCAACTGGCTGGCGCTGGCGTCGCTCGATTGGTCGCCATGCACCGGGTCGCTGGGCCAGGCGGCGCCATAGCTGGGCGTCACGATCAGCCGCGCGTCGGCCGCCTTCAGCATCGCGTCGATCGCGCCCGCAGCCTGCGCCCGACCCTTCTCCCGCGCGGTACGATAGGCGGGATCGGCCAGGCCCTTGGTCTTCGCCGCGGCCACGAAGGTTTCCTGTCCGAAGAACGGCATTTCGGCGCCCGAATTGGCATCGTTGAACGCAATGACCTGGTCGAGCGTGCGCGTCCGGACGGCGGCCGGCGTCGTCGCGAGATAGGCGTCGAGGTCTGCCTTCAGCTCCGTGTAGAGCACCAGTTGCTCGGCCGCGCCAAGGCCGGGCGTCGGCGGGCGCTGGACGTCGACCAGGGTCGCGCCGGCGGCCCGCAAGACGGCGAGTGCCGCATCGAACCGCGCGGTCAGGTCGGGCGTCATGTCGGGCCGCAGTACCGCAACGCGGACACCCTTCAGCGCCCCCTCCGACAGACCGGCGGCATAGTCGACACGGTGGGCGTCGGCGTCCTTCGTCGCGACGTCCGCCGCGTCGCTGCCGATCATCGCCGTATAGAGCATCGCGGCATCGCGCACGCTGCGCGCCATCGGCCCGGGCGTATCCTGACTGTGGCTGATCGGCACGACGTGCGTCCGGCTGACCGCGCCCACCGTCGGCTTCAACCCGACGAGGCCGTTGATCGCCGAGGGACAGACGACCGACCCGTCGGTTTCGGTGCCCAAGGCCGCCGCGGCGAAGCTCGCCGCTACCGCTGCCCCCGATCCAGACGACGATCCGCACGCCGTGCGGTCGAGCGCATAAGGATTGCGCACCAGTCCGCCGACCGCGCTCCACCCGCTCATCGACCGGTTGGAGCGGATGTTCGCCCATTCGCTGAGGTTGGCCTTGCCCAGGATCACCGCCCCGGCCGCCCGCAGGCGCGCGACGACCGGCGCATCGCGGCGCGTGACATTGTCCTTCAACGCCAGGCTGCCCGCGGTCGTCGCCACCGGGTCGAGCGTTTCGATATTGTCCTTGACCAGAATCGGCACCCCGTCGAGGGGGCCCAGCCGCCGTTTGGCCTTCGCCCGCGCATCGGCGGCGCGCGCCTGGGCGATCGCATCGGGATTGACCGCGATGACACTGCGCAGCGTCGGGCCGGTGCGGTCCATCGCGGCAATACGGGCAAGGTAGGCGCGCGTCGCGGCCTCCGACGTCAATTGCCCACTGGCGATCCGCGCCGACAGGTCCGACAAGGGCATCTCGACGATCACCGGCGCGCGGGCCTGCGCCTGCACTGCCACCGGCGCGGTCATCGCCATGATCCCGATCAATGCCGTCCGCATACCGCTGTCTCCCCTGTCTTCGGACGGATGCTAGGATCGGAACCGGCAGGCCACAATCGATAGCTGTGCACAGCTGATCCACAGCAAAATTTTTTTCGTTCCGGCTGCGCACTCTTGCGTTTCCAGAAGGCTAGGAAAGTCCACGCGTCGCGCGATGAGGCATCCGCGAAACGAGTCATTTGAGCGACGAACCGTTACGTCAAATCCGCACGCACCGGCTTGCCTTGCAACGCAATTAGCCACAATCTGTTGTGGTTGTGTCAGGGGGCTGGCCCAAGCCTTGGTGATTTCGTCGCGTGACCTTATATCACGTGGACACCATTTCATGCCCTTTGCCACCAAAATGGTCCCGTTTTGTTCTGGGGCCATCCGATGATAGAAGACCGGGGATGACGAGTCGTCTCCGGCAGCTGAGTAAGGGACGGCGCGATGGATTTCAGAGACACTGCGGAGAGCGATGTGACGGACGCGACGACCATCGAAACCCCGGCCGAGACGAATGCCACGGCCACTGCGACCAATCGCGATTCGCGCCATATCGCGACGCCCTATCCGGTCGAGGTCGATCACAGCCGCGACGCGCTGCTGACCGAATTCGGCAAGGATACGCTCAAGGACCGCTACCTGCTGCCGGGCGAAAGCTTCCAGGATCTGTTCGTCCGCGTCGCCTCGGCCTATGCCGACGACGCGGCGCACGCCCAGCGCATCTATGATTATATCAGCCGCCTGTGGTTCATGCCGGCGACGCCCGTGCTGTCGAACGGCGGCACCGGCCGCGGCCTGCCGATCAGCTGCTTCCTCAACTCGGTCCCCGACAGCCTGAACGGCATCGTCGACACCTGGAACGAGAATGTCTGGCTCGCCTCGCGCGGTGGCGGCATCGGCACCTATTGGGGCAACGTCCGCGGGATCGGCGAGCCGGTCGGCCTCAACGGCAAGACCAGCGGCATCATCCCGTTCGTCCGCGTGATGGATTCGCTGACGCTCGCGATCAGCCAGGGCTCGCTGCGTCGCGGGTCGGCCGCCTGCTACCTCGACATCTCGCACCCGGAGATCGAGGAGTTCCTCGAGATCCGCAAGCCTTCGGGCGACTTCAACCGCAAGGCACTGAACCTGCACCACGGCGTGCTGATTCCCGACGCCTTCATGGAAGCGGTGCGCGACGGCGCCGAATGGGAGCTGACGTCGCCGAAGGACGGCAGCGTTCGCGGCAAGGTCGATGCGCGCAGCCTGTTCCAGAAGCTGGTCGAAACGCGCCTCGCCACGGGTGAGCCCTACATCGTGTTCTCCGACACCGTGAACAACACGATGCCCAAGCATCATCGCGACCTCGGGCTCAAGGTTTCGACGTCGAACCTCTGCTCGGAAATCACGCTGCCGACCGGCAAGGATCACCTGGGCAACGAGCGTACTGCGGTGTGCTGCCTCTCGTCGCTGAATCTCGAAACCTGGGATCAGTGGAAGGACGAGAAGGGCTTCATCGAGGATGTGATGCGCTTCCTCGACAACGTGCTGCAGGACTATATCGACCGGGCCGAGCCGGGCATGGAAAAGGCCGCCTATTCCGCCGCGCGCGAACGCTCGGTGGGCCTGGGCGTGATGGGCTTCCACAGCTTCCTCCAGGCGCGCGGCCTGCCGATGGAAGGCGCGATGGCCAAGTCGTGGAACCTGCGCATCTTCAAGCATGTCCGCAGCGCAGTCGACCAGGCGTCGATGCAGCTCGCGGTCGAGCGCGGCGCGTGCCCGGACGCGGCCGACATGGGCGTGATGGAGCGCTTCAGCTGCAAGATGGCGATCGCGCCGACCGCGTCGATCAGCATCATCTGCGGTGGCACCAGCGCCTGCATCGAACCGATTCCGGCGAACATCTACACGCACAAGACGCTGTCGGGTTCGACCAGCGTCAAGAACGTTCACCTCGAAAAGCTGCTCAAGGAAAAGTCCAAGAACAGCGATGCGATCTGGAACTCGATCCTGGAGCATGGCGGGTCGGTCCAGCACCTCGATTTCCTGTCGGACGACGAGAAGGCGACGTTCAAGACCAGCTTCGAGATCGACCAGCGCTGGCTGCTCGAACTCGCCGGCGACCGCACGCCCTACATCGACCAGGCGCAGTCGCTGAACCTGTTCATCCCCGCCGACGTCGAGAAGTGGGACCTGCTGATGCTCCACTTCCGCGCCTGGGAGCTGGGCATCAAGTCGCTCTATTACCTGCGTTCGAAGTCGATCCAGCGTGCGGGCTTCGCGGGTAGCGAGGGCCAGGGCGGCGTGGAGGCGGACAACACGCTCGCCAAGCCGCAGTTCAATCTGGGCGAGAGCACGGATTACGACGAGTGTCTGGCGTGTCAGTAAGGTGAACCGGCTAGTCGCCCTCACCCTTCCGGCGCTTCGCGCCTCCCTCCCTCTCCCGATGGGAGAGAGGGAAGGGGCCCGCGTTGCGCAGCGACGTGGGAAGGGTGAGGGCGACGTGCGGCTATACGAAGGTCGCCCGAGCGGCACCGTGGATCGTGCGCGGCAGCTTCGTCGTGATGCGCCCGAACCGGAACGTCGGCTACTGCGTGCCCTGAGAACCGCCTTCCCAATACTCAAATGGCGGCATCAGGCGCCGATCGGCCGCTTCTACGCCGATATATTGTGTTTCTCGGAGCGACTGGTGATCGAAGTCGATGGCGATACCCATGCAGACGCGGGGCCACGTGACGACGGACGCTCGACGTTCATCGGACGTGAGGGCTTTCGTGTGGTTCGCTATGCGAACGACGACGTGATGGAAAACCTGGACGGCGTCGTTGCTGACATCGCCGTTGCGCTTAAGGAAAAGGGCAGCATGGCATGACCCACACTGCCCTCACCCTTCCGCCGCTACGCGGCTCCCTCCCTCTCCCGATGGGAGAGGGAGGGAGCCTCAGCCGGCGTTCTCTTCTTCCTCGAACGTCACCGCGACGTCGGCGTTGGCGCTCAGCCGCACCTTGTCGCCCTCGACGTCGGCGACCAGGCCGAGCGAGATGAAGTGGTGATGCCCTTCATGGCTTCCCTCGGCGCCTTCGATCTGCGCGCCCGAATCCTTCTTGGTCAGCTTGATGCGGTCGCCCTCGACGCGGTCGACGGTGCCGACGTGGACGCCATCGGCGCCGATGACTTCCATATGTTCCTTGATCGCGCTTGCATCGGCCATGTCAGATCTCCTGTGTTGGGTTCGAGCGGCAAACGCGCGGGGCGGGCGTTGGCTGCATGACCCGCATCAGGCACCTCGCCCCGCTCGCACTGCTCAGCCTGTCGGCCTGCGCGACGCAGGTGGCGTCGGCCGTGAGCACGGCGCCCGACACGCCCGGCTTCCTGCTCGGGCTGTGGCACGGGTTCATCTTCCCGGTCGCCTGGGTGTTGTCGCTCTTCCTGCCCGATGTCGCTGTCTATGCCGTGCCCAACAACGGCGGCTGGTACGACTTCGGCTATTTCCTCGGCATCGTCGTGTTCGGCGTCGGCGCGCGCCAGACGAAGACGGTCTATGTCACCCGGCGGGAGCGGTGGTGATGCCGCTCCAGAGCATCATCATGTTCGGTGCGGGCGCCCTCGGTTTGCGTCAGCAAAGCGAGGAGACGCCACGTCGGGCAGCGGGGCCGGCAACGCCGGTCTCGTCTGACGGCGTGGCAAGGGGCGGAGTGCGCTGATGCCGCTACAGAGCATCATCATGTTTGCCGTCGCCGCCGTCTTCGCGCTGCTCGGCATCGGCCTGCTCCTAGCGCTCACCCGTCCGCGGACGGCGGGCCAGGTCTACGCCTTCCGCATGGTCGGCATCATGGCGCTGTCCGGCGGCGTCGTGCTGGCCATGAGCGCCGCCGCCATGTGGCAGTGGAGCGTGGAGGGATGAGCAGCGAAATTGCAATGTCGATATTCTTCCTGGTCATCGGCATTGGCCTGTTGACGCTGGGCATGCATGACTTGCGGAGCCGACAGCCCCGGTGGTGGAACCGCGGATGGCCCATCTTGTACGGCATCGGCTCTCTATTTTTTGGCCTGATAATCACAGGCAGCATGATCTTTCACCTTAACGAACTTCTTCCGGAGTAACCCCCATGTCCCTCACCTCCGCCCGCAAGACCTACAAGCCCTTCGAATATCCTTGGGCCTATGAATTCTGGAAGCGCCAGCAGCAGATCCACTGGATGCCCGAAGAAGTGCCGCTGGGTGAGGACTGCCGCGACTGGGCGCAGAAGCTGACCGATCACGAGCGCAACCTGCTGACGCAAATCTTCCGCTTCTTCACCCAGGCCGACGTCGAGGTGCAGGACTGCTACCACGAGAAATACGGCCGGGTGTTCAAGCCGACCGAGATCAAGATGATGCTCGCCGCCTTCTCGAACATGGAGACGGTGCATATCGCGGCGTACAGCCACCTGCTCGACACGATCGGCATGCCCGAGAGCGAATATGGCATGTTCCTCGAATATGCCGAGATGAAGGACAAGCACGACTATCTGCAGAACTTCGGCGTCGATACCGACGAGGACATCGCCAAGACGCTCGCCATGTTCGGCGGCTTCACCGAAGGGCTGCAGCTGTTCGCGTCGTTCGCGATGCTGATGAACTTCCCGCGCTTCAACAAGATGAAAGGCATGGGCCAGATCGTCAGCTGGTCGGTGCGCGACGAAAGCCTGCACTGCGAAGGCATCATCAAGCTGTTCCACACCTTCGTGAAGGAGCGCGACTGCCTGACCGCGTCCGTCAAGAAGGACATCCGCGACATGTGCCACACGACGGTCGACCTGGAGGACGCCTTCATCGACCTGGCGTTCGAGGCGGGTCCGGTGAACGGCATGACCGCGGAGGAGATCAAGCGCTACATCCGCTACATCGCCGACTGGCGCCTCGGGCAGTTGGGCCTGAAGCCGATGTACATGATCAAGGAACACCCGCTGCCCTGGCTCGCCCCGCTGCTGAACGGCGTGGAGCATGCGAACTTCTTCGAACAGCGCGCGACCGAATATTCGAAGGGCGCGACGCGCGGCCAGTGGAACGACGTGTGGTCGAGCTTCGACAAGCGCCAGAAGGCGAAGGCGTCGGCGCCGGCGGCGAACGAGGACGTCGGGGATCAAGGAGGGGATATGTTCAGCCGGGCTGGAGTCGCAGCCGAATAACGGCTGCGACCGGCGTCGGCAGCGCCGACGCCGCCAGCCCGGCCGGCCGGCGGCGCCCCTTAGGGCGCCGTCCGACGGCATGAGCTTTGCTCATGCTGGGGCCAATCCTTCCTGAGTTCCCGTGCTCCGGGGCAGGCCGGAGCACGAGACGTCCAGTCTCGCGGCGAAGGTCACGAAGTTCACGCCAAAAGCGGGTTTTCGCGCGTGCAGGTGGCGGTACCGTTTCTCGCCATGACGAGAGGGTCAAAGTTGCGCGCACAGATGTGCTCGGCAACGTCAAAGAGCGTGAGCGAGCAAGTCCCGTCCGAGCCGCAGTCAAGCAAACGAATTCCCAACATTGCAACCCACCGTGCCCCGGCGGAGGCCGGGGCCCAGGCGCAGACCGGCACTGGTTCGTGCCATCGCTCTGTCAGTGCAACTGGGCCCCGGCCTCCGCCGGGGCACCGGGTAATGGAAGCGGCCTTGATAGAGCAGCGACGCAGGACGACAGTGCCGCCACCCGCCCCGTGCTCCCGCGCAGGCGGGAGCCCAAGGTTGCCGAGCGGCGCCCTTCGTGGCTCTGGGCTCCCGCCGGCGGGGAGCATGGGCAAGATGGCTTTTCTTGCGCCACGCCGTCAGACGGGGCCGCTCCGCGCCCCCGCTGCCCGCCGTGGCGAGTCCGGGATCAGCTATCGCTGATCCCCGGCCGCCCGCGCCGCATCATCTTCCGCAACCGTCCCGGCATCCACCGCGCCGCAAACCGCAGCCGATGCGCGGTCTTTCCCACATAGACGAACAGCGCGTCGCCATGGACGGCCGCCCAGGCCGCCTTGGCCACATCCTCGACCGGGGACAGTTCCAGTCCCGCCCCCGTAACCGTCTCGCGGATCGATCGGTTCGAGCCTGAGGTCGGATGCGCCAGCAGCGGCGTATCGATGAACGCCGGCACCAGCCCCCGCACACGAATGCCGTCGGCGGCCCATTCACCGTCCAGCGCTTCGGTCAGCGCGCGCACGCCGAATTTGGTCGCGGAATAGGTGGCCAGACCCGCCGAACCGTAGATCGCCGAGGCCGACGCGGTGTTGAGCAGGCACGATCCCGGCGTGCGCTTCAGATACGCATGGCCGATCCGCGCGCCGTTGAGGACGCCGGTCAGGTTGATCGCGACCGTCCGGTCGATCTCGTCGAACGGCGCCTCCGCCAGAGGGCCGCCCAGCGGAATGCCGGCATTGTTCGCCAACACGTCGAGCCGCCCGGCCTTGGCCGTGAAATCGTCGAGCGCGGCCACCCAGGCATCGCGGTCGCGGACGTCCATGACATAGGTGTCCGCACCCGCCGGCAGCATCGCGGCCGTTGCCGCCAGCCCGGACACATCGACGTCGGCCAGGCCGATCCGCCAGCCCTCGGCGGCGAACCGCTTGGCGATCGCCTGGCCGATGCCCGACGCCCCGCCGGTGATGAAGATCGCCTGCACGCCCGCACCTCTCCCTTTGCCTTCACGCCCAGCATCGCGCACTCTGCCCCCGATGCCCAGCGTAATTGCCTTCGACGGTGTGACCGTCGCCTATCCCGGCGGGACGGTCGCGGTCGATGCCGTCACGCTCGACATCGCGGCGGGCAGCTTCGTCGCGCTGGTCGGGCGATCGGGGTCGGGCAAGTCGACGCTGCTCAAGACCGTCAACCGGCTGGTGACACCGACCGCCGGCCGGGTGCTGATCGACGGCCAGCTGGTCGACGCCGAGCCTGCGCACGGGCTGCGGCGGCGAATCGGCTATGTCTTCCAGGGCGTCGGACTGTTCCCGCATCTGACCGTTGCCGAGAATATCGCGATCCCGCTGCGCCTCGCCGGCCGGACCGATGCTGCGCGCGTCGACGCCTTGCTCGATCTGGTCGAGCTGCCGCGCGAGATCGGCCGCCGCCGCCCCGACGCGCTGTCGGGCGGGCAACGCCAGCGCGTCGGGGTCGCGCGCGCGCTGGCGGCCGAGGCGACGCTGCTGCTGATGGACGAACCCTTCGGCGCGCTCGATCCGATGACCCGCGATACGCTGGGCCGCGCGGTGCGGGGGCTGCACGACCGGTTGGGACTGACGACGCTGATAGTGACGCACGACATGGCCGAGGCGCTGTTGCTCAGCGACCGCGTGCTGGTGATGGCGAGCGGCCGGATCGTGGCGGATGAAACCCCGGCCGCGCTGATCGCGGGCGAAGGCGGTGCCGAGGCGCAGGAACTGGTCGATGTTCCCCGCCGCCAGATCCGCGCGCTGGAGGGGTTGAGCGCATGACCGCCGCCTTCGCCCGCGTGCCCGACCTGCTGGCGAGCCACCTGCTGCTGTCGTTCGCCGCGCTGCTGCTCGGCCTCGCGCTCGCGCTGCCGACGATCCTCCTCGCCGCCCGCAGCGCGGCGGTGGCGCGCGTGGCGCTGGGGTTTGCGAGCCTGGTCCAGACGATCCCCGCACTGGCGCTGCTCGCGCTGTTCTTTCCGCTGCTGCTCTGGCTCGGTCTGCCACCGCTTGGCTTCCTGCCCTCGCTGCTCGCGCTGTCGCTCTATGCATTGCTGCCGATCCTGCGGAACGGCGTGACCGGGCTGGCGGGCATCGACCCTGCGGTGATCGAGGCGGCCGACGGGGTCGGCATGACCGCGCGGCAGAAATTGCTGTGGGTGGAGGCGCCTTTGGTGCTGCCGGTGCTGATGGCGGGCATCCGGACGGCGGCGGTGTGGACGATCGGCGCGGCGACGCTCGCGACGACGGTCGGCCAGCCGAGTCTCGGCGACCTGATCTTTTCAGGGCTTCAGACGCAGAGCTGGCCCCTGGTGCTGGCCGGCTGCATCGCGTCGGCCGGGCTGGCGCTGGCGGTCGATGCGCTGCTGGGGCTGGCCGAGCGCGGCGTCGCGACGCGCCGGCGATGGCTGTGGATGAGCGCGCTCGCGCTGCTGGTCGTGGGCGCAGGCGTCGCCGCCCTGCCCCGCCTGGCGCCGGCGCGGCCGACCGTGGTGGTCGGTGCCAAGAACTTCTCGGAACAATTCATCCTCGCCCGGCTGATCGGCGCGCGGTTGCAGGCGGCGGGGTATGACGTCGCGTATCGCGAAGGGTTGGGCTCGGCGGTCGCCTATGGCGCGCTGAAGACGGGGGCGATCGATGTGTACGTCGATTACGCCGGCACGATCTGGGCGAGCGAGATGAAGCGCGACACCGCCCCGCCCGCGACCGAAATGCTGCCCGAGATCGCACGCTGGGCGCAGGCAACCGGCGGTGTGCGGATGCTCGGAACGCTGGGGTTCGAGAATGCCTATGCCTTTGCGATGCGTGGCGATGCGGCACGGGCGGCGGGAATCACGACGCTGGACGACCTTGCCCGCGCGTCGCCGCGGTTGCGACTGGCGAGCGACCTGGAATTCCTCGACCGGCCGGAATGGGCGGCGGTGCGGCGCGCCTATCCGATGCGCTTCGCCAGCGCCCGCGCCTATGCCCCGAGCTTCATGTACCAGGCGCTGGCGACCGGGCAGGCCGACGTCATTTCCGCTTTCTCCTCGGACGGCCGGATTGCTGCCGACGCACTGACGGTGCTCCGCGACACCCGCGGGGCCATCCCGCGCTATGATGCGATCCTGCTGCTCGCGCCGAAGCGGGCCGGGGACGCGAGATTCGCCAATGCCCTGCGCCCGCTGCTGAACGCCATCCCCGTCGCCGCGATGCGCGAGGCGAATTATCTGGTCGACCGCGATACGGACAAGCAGTCGCCCGACGGAGCGGCGCGGTGGCTCGCGGCGCGCATCGCGCGACCTTGACGCCCGCCTTCTGTCACCGCACACGTTAGCGCTACCACGACGCGGAGAGGACGATGCCGATCGACGCCACCCTGCTGCCCGACGACTGGCGCGACGCGTTGCTGATCGGGCGGGTCGATCGGGGCGACGGACCGACCCCGGTCGCCGTCCGCGGCGGCATCGCTTACGACATGAGCCGCGCCGCGCCGACCGTGGCACAGCTGATCGCGGGCGGCCGGTATGACGGCGGCGACGCGATCGGCGCGCTCGATACGATCGACGGTACGTTGCTCAGCCCGATCGACCTGCAGTGCATCAAGGCAGCGGGGGTCACCTTCGCCAATTCGGCACTCGAGCGCGTGATCGAGGAAGCCGCGCGGGGCGATGCGACGGCAGCCGGGGAAGTGCGCGCGCGGCTGGAGGATCGGATCGGTGGATCGCTGCGATCGGTCGTACCGGGATCGAACGAGGCGGCGGCGCTCAAGGCTGCGCTGATCGACGACGGGCTGTGGTCGCAATATCTGGAGGTCGCGATCGGTCCGGATGCGGAGATCTTCACGAAGGGCCCGCCGCTGTCGTCGGTCGGTGCCGGCGCGGCGATCGGCGTGCGCGATGATTCGGCCTGGAACAATCCGGAGCCCGAGGTCGTGCTGATCGTTGCGCCGGGCGGCGAGATCGTCGGCGCGACGCTGGGCAACGACGTCAATCTGCGCGATTTCGAGGGACGGTCGGCGCTGCTGCTCGGCAAGGCGAAGGACAATCGCGCGGCGACGGCGGTCGGGCCGTTCATCCGCCTGTTCGATGCCGGCTACACGCTCGACGACGTGCGCGCGGCACAGATCACGCTGCGGATCGACGGGCCGGAGGGCTATACGCTGAACGGCATCAATTCGATGGACCAGATCAGTCGCGATCCCGCCGAGCTCGCGCGGCAGGCACTGAGCCAGCATGATTACCCGGACGGCTTCGCGCTGTTCTGCGGAACCCTGTTCGCACCGACCGAGGACCGCGATGCGCCGGGTCGCGGCTTCACGCACAGGCCGGGCGATGTGGTGACGATCGCCAACCCGCGGCTCGGGACGTTGATCAACCATGTGGTGCACTGTCCCGACGCGCCGCGGTGGGACGTGGGGATCGGGGCGTTGATGACGAACCTGGCGAAGCGGGGGCTGCTGGCATGACCGGGGCGACCTATCCGAGCCTGAACGGGCGCCGCGTGATCGTGACCGGCGGCGCATCGGGGATCGGCGAGGGCTTCGTCGAGGCGTTTGCAGGGCAAGGGGCCCAGGTCGATTTCCTCGACGTCGCGGATGGCAGCGCGGTCGCGGCGCGCACGGGGGCGACCTATCACCGCTGCGACCTGACCGACACCGCCGCCCTTCAGGCCGCCTTCGCCGCGATCGGGCCGGTCGACGTGCTGGTCAACAATGCCGCGAACGACGACCGGCACACGGTCGAGACGGTGACGCCTGCCTATTGGGAAGAGCGGCTCGCGGTGAACCTGCGGCACAAATTCTTTGCGGCGCAGGCGGTCGTGCCGGGGATGAAGGCGGCCGGGCGGGGCGTGATCCTGAACCTGGGGTCGATCAGCTGGCACCTCGGGCTGCCGGACCTGGTGCTCTACCAGACCGCCAAGGCGGCGATCGAGGGCATGACGCGGGCATTGGCCCGCGATCTCGGGCGGCACGGCATCCGGGTGAATACGATCGTGCCGGGCAACGTACAGACCCCGCGACAGGAGAAATGGTACACGCCCGAAGGGGAAGCGGAGATCGTGGCGGCGCAGTGCCTGGATGGGCGTATCCAGCCGGCGGATGTGGCGGCGCTGGCGCTGTTCCTGGCATCGGACGATGCGCGGATGATGACGGGCCACGATTATTTTGTGGATGCGGGGTGGCGCTGATCGGCCCGCGTCGCGCGTTGCTAGAAAACCAGATACGCCCCGACATAGCGCGCCACCAGCGCCGCCATCACGATCCGGGACCAGCGGTCGGAGCGCGTCCCCATTGCCGCGATCATCAGCACCGCAAGCAACAGCGTCATTCCCAACGACCAGGGTCTGAAAAGCTGCGGCGAGATTGCCGGCACCATCGCATACCATGCCATCTGACAGCCAAGCAGCACGAGCAGGATGCCGATCACCACACGGCGGATACGGTGGAAATGGGCATCGAGATCGGTGTCCGCCTGGATATCCCGCGGGAACACCAGATGGGCCGCCAGATAATAGGCGCTGGCAAAGGCGGTCACGGCGAGCAGCGCGTGCCCCGATACCAGTATCGTCTCGCGGACCAGCCACGCCGCGCGCCAGAAGGAGAGCAAATCCAGCAGGACGAACGCACCGAGCAGGGGCGTGAGCCAGCCGACGCGCATGGTCGACCCGGTTCGCAGCCGCACCTCGATCGTGCGCGCAAGGCCGCCCAGCACTTCGGCGAGCGACAGGCCGAGCAGCAATCCGTACAGCGCGAAGACGAATTCGAAATCGCTCACGGATGCGTGTCCGCGCCCGCCAGCGGCTCCACATCGACCGATACGTGCATCTTCTGCGCGCCGGAGCCCAGCACCACCCCGTCGATCGGCGCGATGTCGGCATAGTCGCGGCCGATCGCCATGACGACGTGATCCTCGGCCATCCAGATGCCGTTGGTCGGATCGACGCCGACCCATCCGTGATCCGGCCCGCACCACAGCAGCACCCAGGCATGCGTGGCATCGGCGCCGACCAGCCGCTCCTGCCCCGGCGGCGGCAGGGTGCGCAGATAGCCCGAGCAATAGGCTGCGGGCAGCCCGGCGGCGCGCAGGCCCGTGATCATGATCTGCGCAAAGTCCTGGCACACCCCGCCCCGCGCATTGAACGCCTCGCGCGGGGGCGTGTCGACCAGAGTCGCGGCAGGGTCGAAGGCGAATTCGGACTGGATGCGCCGGGCGAGCGCTATGCCCGCCTCCAGCGCACCGCGGTCGGGGTCGAGGTCGGCCAGGCACCAGTCGCGGATGACGGGGTCGAGCGGGATGCGCGGGCTGGGGAAGAGGTAGGCGGCCGGACTCGCCGCGCCCATGTCGCGGCTGGCGCGGGCAAGCGCGGCGACCTGTCCCAGCGTCGGGTCGGACGACGACGGCACCGGGATCGGCCGGTCGACGATCACGCGTGCGCTGCTGGTGATGGTCAGCGACCGCGCGGGGCTTTCGACCACCAGCCGCGTGACATTGGCAAGGCCCGCCTCGGCGCGCGCGGGATGCGTCCGGCCGCCGGGCTCGATCGTCAGGTCGTAATCGACCAGTTCCTGTCCCGACCACAGGATCGGCTTCAGCCGCAGGTTGCAGCGCGCGAAGCCGACCGGCGCGGCATAGTCGAACCGCGTGACGTGGCGGATGGCATAGCGCATCATGCGAGCGTCAATCCCGCGGCACGCAGCGGCTCGGCACCCTGCAGGAAATAGCGGCGCGCGATCGCGCTCGACAGCGCGAACAGACGGTTGCCGATGTCGGTCATCGCATCGTCATCGATATCGACGGCGCGCAGTGTGGAGACGCGCGCGACAAGTTCGGTCGCCAGCGCCTGCTGCGGCTCGGCGAGGCCGTCATCGTCGAGCACCGGCAGGCGGCGCAGATGATCGGCAATCGCGTCGACCTGATAGGCGATGCCGCGCGGATTGCCGGGATCGAGCGCAACGAGATCGAGCACCGGCACGCGGGCGATGCCGGTCAGATAGCGCTGGCGATAGCTGATCTGGCTGTTGGCAAGGTCGAGCAGGGTCGACAGGTCGTCGGCACTCGCCCGGGCGCCGCCCAGCGCGCGCACCGCCGAGGCGACGGTCGCCGCGCGCTCGATCCGGCGGCCGAGGTCGTGAAACCGCCAGCCGTCGCTGCGTCCCATATGCTCGGCCGACAGTCCGGCCAGCGCGGCATAGCGTCGCTGGAGCGAGCCGGCGCGGTCGAGCAGATGGCCACGGGTCGGATGCGGCGCGTCGAGCAGGCGGATCATGTCCGCCGACAGCCGGTCGCGCGAGCCTTCGCCGATGATGCGCGCCTGGCGGTTGACCATGCGGACGCTGTACCCCTCTTCCGCCTCCAGCGCGGTGCGGGCGAAGCGGACGAGGTCGGGGCGGGCAATATCCTCGGGTGGCGGCGCGGCGCCGGCCGCGGTGATCAGGCCGACCAGGCGCCACACCGTTTCGGGCGACAGCGCCGCGCCGGTGTCGGCGCCGATCGAATGGCCGAGCAGCACGCGGATCGCGCCGAGCAGTGCCTCGCCACGCTCCAGATAGCGCCCCAGCCAGAACAGGTTGTCGGCGACCCGGCTGGGCAGCGTGCCGGGATTGCGGCGCAGGTGCACGGTGTCGGCGGGTGGCAGCAGCGAGACGTTGGCGACCGGTTCGGGACCGTGGATGCAGACGTCGGCGGACCAATTCCCCTCGCCCATGATCGCCGCGCGCTCGTCGGGATGCTCACCGATACGGGCGAAGCCGCCGGGCAGCACGGTCCACCGCCCCGCGGCGTCGCGCGCCGCGAAGACACGCAAGGTAAAGGGGCGCGGGGCAAGGGCACCGTCGGCGACGACCGGCATGGTCGACAGGCGGACGACCTCCTGCCCCACATAGTCCTGTGGGCGCCGCTCGAGATCGGCCAGCAGCAGTGCACGCGCATCGGCGTCGAGATCGCTGCCCAACGTCGGGCGACCCCCAGGCAGGCCCAAGGGCACGGTGTCGAACGCCGGCGCGATGACCATGCGGTCGAGATTGTCGCGCACCTCCGCGGCTTGGGCGGCGCCCCCGCACCACCAGGTCGCGACATTGGGCAGGATCAGGCTGGCACCGGTCAACCGCGTCGCCAGTTGCGGCAGGAACGCGTTCATCGCGGCGCTTTCGACGACGCCCGATCCCGGTGCCGACGACAGCACGACATTGCCGGTCGCCATCGCGTCGATGAGCCCCGCGACGCCGATCTGCGACGTCGAATCGAACGCCAGCGGATCGAGCAAGCGCGGGTCGACGCGGCGCCACAGGGCGTCGATCCGCTTGAGGCCGGCAATGGTGCGGACGTAGAGCTGATCTTCGCGCACTGCCAGGTCGGCGCCCTCGACCAACAGGAAGCCGAGATAGCGGGCGAGGTGCGCCTGTTCGGCATAGCTCGGGCTGAAGCGGCCCGGGGTCAGCAGGCCGATACGTGGCTCGGCGCGGCGGCAGACCGCGGCGAGCCCTTCGCGGAAGGCGGCGAAGAAGGGCGCGTGCCGCTCGACGTTCAGGCGCGACTGCAATCCGCCCAGCGTCCGCGCCACCGCCAGCCGGTTCTCCAGCGCATAGCCCGCCCCGACAGGCGCGCGGACATGATCGGCCAGCACCCGCCAATCGCCCGCCGGGCCACGACACAGATCGACCGCATAGAAATGCAGGTGCCGCCCACCCGGCGGGGTCAGGCCCACCATCGGACGCAGGAAGTGCGGGCTGCCGGTAACGATGGCGGCAGGCAGGTGGCCCTGCGCTATCAGGCGTCCTGTGCCGTAGATGTCGGCCACGATCGTCTCGAGCAGGTCGGCGCGCTGGGCGACGCCGTGGGCGATCCGGCTCCACGCGTCGCGACCGATCAGCAGCGGAACCGGCGACAACGGCCAGGGGCGTTCGGCGACCTCGCCGGCGACGCGGAAGCCCGTACCGATGTCGCTGGCGTGGCGCTGCACCCGTTCGCGCGTCTCGTCCAGCGCGCCGCCGCCGATGCCGGCCAGCTCCTCCAGCGCGATCAGCCACGCCGCCTGGTCGGCCCCGCGCGCGGTGCACAGCACGTCGCCCTTCGGCCGGTCGCCGCAATAGTCGGTGAGCCACTGCGCCGCGACCGCGCCGGCGTCGTACCTGCTCGCCATGACCGGATCGCTCGCCACTTCAATCCCTTCGCATCCCGCGCGCGGTGTCCGACCACAATCCGCCGGTCGGTGCAATGAAGAAGAGGAGACGGCGATTTTTTGGGCGCCGAACAGCCATCGTCTCGTGTTGTCGTCATCCCCGCGAAGGCAGGGATTGATAGTCGCTGATGGTGATGAGACTCACGACGTTCGGCGGCTATGTCTTCCCGCCTTCGCGGGAATGACGAAGGTGGTGGTTAGGATGATCCCACATGCGCCGCCGCAGCCTTCAGATCCTCGACGAAGCGGGCATATTCGTCCTCCGCCTGCGCCTTGTCGGGCAGGCGCAGCAGATAGCTGGGATGGACCGTCACCCAGCCCGTCCCGCCGCTCGGCAGCGCGATCGGTGCCCCACGGGTCTTGGCGATGGTCACGACCTTGCCCATCAGCGACCGCGCCGCGGTGGCGCCCAGCGCAACCGTCATCTCCGGCTTCACCAGCGCCAGTTCCTGGTCGATCCACCAGCGGCACGCATCGATCTCGCCCGCGTCGGGCTTGGCGTGGATGCGGCGCTTGCCGCGCGGTTCGAACTTGAAATGCTTGACCGCATTGGTGACGTACACGCCCGCACGGTCGATGCCGGCATCCCCCATCGCGCGGTCGAACACCTGCCCCGCCGGGCCGACGAAGGGGTGGCCGGCCAGATCCTCCTGGTCGCCCGGCTGTTCGCCGACGAACATCATCCGCGCATCGACCGGGCCTTCGCCGAACACGGTCTGGGTCGCGGGCCTGTAGAGGTGGCAGCGGGTGCAGCCCATCGCTTCCTCGCGCAGCGCCGCCCAGGCGGCCTGGATGTTCCCGCCGACCGCGGTCCGTGCCTTGTCGATCATCGCCACCTCTCGCGCCTGCGCGCCGGCGACCAGCTGGCCGACCAGCGCCGTCTCCGGCATGTTCTTCCAATATTTGCGCGGCATCTCCTTCAGCATCGCGCCGACCTTCAACCGCGCCGGATTGAAGATCGAGGCGTAATAGGTCTTCCACACCTCCTCGATCGGGTCGCCGTCGGGCGCGTCCGCCTTGGTCGCGGGCGGACCTTCGCTGAGCGTTTCGCCGTCCCAATGGACCGACAGTTCGGGCGTCAGGATCGACCAGCGCATGCCGGTGAAGCGGTTGACGAAGAAGCGCGCGTTTTCGCGGACGATGTGATGTTCGGGTTCGAACCACGCGACGTAGTGGGTGGCGCCGTCATCCTCCACTTCCCGAAAGCGGACGAAGGCGCGCATCTTGTGAATGTCGCGACGGACCGCCTTGGCCATTTCGTCGAGCTTGCGGATCAGCGGGTCAGCGCGGTCGTCGACCAGCCTGGGCTGGGCGAGCACGCGGGTGAGCGCGGTGTAGAGCAGTGCCCAACGCTCGGGGTCGGCGTGGAGCGCGACCGTGCGGGCGAGGTCGACGAAGGGGCGCGGCACCTTGAAGGCCGGTGCGTGCGATTCGAGCACGGCTTCGTCGCCGAACAGGTCGGCAGGGGTTTCGCCGACCTGCCAGACGACATCCGACGGCGCCACGCGCGCGGCGGCAAGGTTGCGCGCGGCGTCGCGCCAGCCGTCGAAGTCGTCTTCCGAGGCTAGGGTGGCAAGGCGCATTTTCTAAGCTCCTCCCCCAGCTTGCTGGGGGAGGGGGACCGCTCGGCGGAGCCGAGTGGTGGAGGGGCGGCGCGGCACGCGCCGGACGACCCAAGCCCCTCCACCACCGCCTTCGGCGGCGGTCCCCCTCCCCGAGACAAGCTCGGGGAGGAATTTCAGACCGACCACCCTCACTCCCGTTCGTCGGCTCCGGCCGGCTGTTCCTTCGCCAGCTCCAGTTCCTTCGGCTTGCGCTCCTCGTACGTCTCGGCGAGCTGCTCCTCGGTCGCGTCGTCGAGTTCCTTCGACGCCGCCGGGAACATCTCTTCCTCTTCCTCCTCGATATGGTGGAGGTAGCGGTGGCGCATGTGGTGGAACTTCGCCTCCCATTCGTCGCCACCGAAGTCGAGGTCGATCATCTCGCCGATCAGGTCGTAGACTTCCTTGTGCTCGCTGACCGAATGGCGCGCATCGTCGCGGAGGTCCGGGTTGGCGAGCATCGTCGCGTAGAGCGACTCTTCTTCGGCCGCGGCATGGGCGGCGATTTCGATGCGGAAGTTCTTGAACAGCTTCTTGCGCTTGGCGGTGTCGCCGCGCAGCTCGCCGAGTTCCTTCAGCATCGCACGGTGCTTGTCATGATCGGCCTTCAGGTCGAGATAGATCTGGGCGTCTGCCATCAACATTCTCCTTCGCTGGCGCCAACAGGCGAAGGGCGCAGCTGTTTCACCCGCGAATCATTCTCAGGCGAACAGCTCCATCTGCTCCCGCTTCGGCGCGACGATCGGCCGCAGGTCAGCACGACCGTCGATCAGCGTCGGGCGCCAATCCTCGGTCACGATGAACGGGCGGATCTTGGCGACCGACACGGTCAGCCGCGCAACGTCGTCCAACCGCAGCCGCCGCCAGCGTCGCGCCGACAGGATCGATCCCACCGCCTTGGTGCCGAGGCCGGGGACGCGCAGCAGCATCTCCTTGGGCGCGCGATTGATATCGACCGGGAACCGCTCGCGGAATTTCAGCGCCCAGGCGAGCTTCGGATCGATGTCGAGCGGCAGCATGCCCGTCGCCGGATCGACCGCGGCCTGCACTTCGCCCGGCGTGTAGTCGTAAAAGCGCATCAGCCAGTCGGACTGGTACAGCCGGTGTTCGCGCATCAGCGGCGGGCGCTTGAGCGGCAGGACGCTCGACGCCTCGGGGATCGGGCTGAACGCCGAATAATAGACGCGACGCAGGGAAAATCGGTCGTAGAGGCTCGCCGCCTTGCCGACGATATCGCGATCGGTCGCGGCATCGGCGCCGACGATCATCTGGGTCGACTGGCCGGCGGGGGCGAATTTGGGCGCGGACTTGTATTTCTTGCGCGCATCCTTGGTGTCGATGATCGCGCTCTTGGTATCGGCCATCGCGCCTTCGATCCGGTCGATGTCCTTTTCAGGCGCCAGCCGCTGGAGCCCGCCGACAGTCGGCAGCTCGACGTTGATCGATACGCGGTCGGCGTAGAGCCCCGCCATATGAACCAGCTCCGGATCCGCGTCGGGAATTGTCTTCAAATGGATATAGCCGCGAAAGTCGTGGTCCTCGCGCAAGGACCGCGCGACCTCGACGATCTGCTCCATCGTATAGTTGGACGATTTGATGATGCCCGACGAGAGGAACAGCCCCTCGATATAATTGCGACGGTAGAAGCTGAGCGTGAGATTGACGACCTCCTGCGCGGTGAAGCGCGCGCGGCGGACGTTCGAGCTCTTGCGGTTGATGCAATAATGGCAGTCGAACACGCAGCTGTTGGTCAGCAGGATCTTGAGCAAACTGATGCAGCGGCCGTCGGGGGCATAGGCGTGACAAATGCCGCTGCCTTCGGTCGAGCCGATCCCCTTGCCACCCACCGAGTTGCGCTTAGATGTGCCCGACGACGCGCAGGACGCATCGTACTTCGCCGCATCGGCGAGGATTTCGAGCTTTTCCCGGACATCGAGCTGGGCCATCGCGTTCGATATACGTTCTCATTGC
The DNA here is from genome assembly GCA_016937575.1 of Roseomonas aeriglobus. Taxonomy (NCBI): domain Bacteria; kingdom Pseudomonadati; phylum Pseudomonadota; class Alphaproteobacteria; order Acetobacterales; family Roseomonadaceae; genus Muricoccus; species Muricoccus aeriglobus. Next base: position 2,677,267 of record JAFHKN010000002.1, read on the forward strand.
CGGAGTGTCCAGAATGGCGGTCGAAAAGATCAGCGAAACCAAGGCGTTCGGGGGCATCCAGGGGGTGTATCGCCATGCGTCCGAGGCGACCGGCACCGACATGACCTTCGCGGTGTACGTGCCGCCGCATGAGAGCGGCACCAAGCTGCCCGTGCTGTGGTATCTCTCGGGCCTGACCTGCACCCACGCCAATGTCATGGACAAAGGCGAATATCGTCGGGCGTGTGCCGAGCAGGGCGTGATCCTGATCGCGCCGGACACCAGCCCGCGCGGTGACGGCGTACCGGACGATTCAGGCTGGGATTTCGGCCAGGGCGCAGGCTTCTACGTCGATGCGACGGAAGAACCGTGGCGCGCGAATTTCCGGATGAAGTCCTATGTCGAGGACGAATTGCCTGCGTTGATCGCCGCGGAATTCAGCCAAGCCGACCTGGCGCGCCAGTCGATCTTCGGTCATTCGATGGGCGGCCACGGCGCACTGACGATCGCGCTGCGCAACCAAGGGCGTTTCAAGAGTGTCTCCGCCTTCGCGCCCATCGCCTCGCCGCTGAACTGCCCATGGGGCGAGAAGGCGCTCGGCGGGTATCTCGGCCCCGACAAGGCGGCGTGGCGCGCCTATGACACATGCGCGCTGATCGACGACGGGGCGCGGGTGGACGAGCTGCTGGTCGACCAGGGGGATGCAGACTCATTCCTGGCAGAGCAGTTAAAGCCCGATCTGTTACAGGCGGCGTGCGAGCGCGCGGGCATTCCGCTGACGCTCCGGATGCAACCAGGCTATGACCATAGTTACCTGTTCATCTCGACCTTTATGGCTGACCATATCGCTTGGCATGCGGAGCGGCTGAAGAAGTGAGAAGATTTGAGTCAGAGAAGGCGCGAAGGCGCTGAGAGGTTTCGTTTGGCGCGATAGCAGCCCGTTCTTGGCCCCTCCCCTTCAGGGGAGGGGTTGGGGTGGGGCGGTTCCGCAGGCAAAGCGCTCGCGGATAGGCCCCACCCCCGGCCCCTCCCCTGAAGGGGAGGGGTGACGAAAATCGCCGGCGCGAGACGGGCGCCGCACCCTTCTTCACGCCTTTGCGCCTTCTCTGAATCACATCTTCTTCTTACGCCGCCAGCCCCACAGCGATCGCGCCCAGCGGCCCCGCCATGTCGCCCAGCCCCGGGGGCCCCAGCCGCGTGTCGAGTTCGGACGCATAGCGGCCGAACATGCCGTAGCCGGCCAAACTCTCGGCCAGCTTCACGCGGATCATCGGGAACAGCTCCGGCCGCGCGGTCGGGATGCCGCCGCCGAGCGCAATGCGTTCGGGCGCCAGCGTGATGACGAGGTTGTGGAGCAGCATCGCGATATCATGTGCGGCCTGATCCCAGACCGGATGGTCGTGGGGGATGTCGGCGCCCTCGATCCCCGTGCGCAGCGCGAGTGCCGGGCCGCTCACCAGCCCCTCGACGCAATCGCCGTGGAAGTGGCACCAGCCGGCGAAGTCGTCGCCGGTCGCACGCTTGATGCGCATATGCCCGGCCTCGCCATGCGCGACCCCGCCCGCAGGCCTGCCGCCGGCCACCGCGCCGATCCCGACGCCGGTGCCGATCGTGATATAGATATGGTCGGACAAGCCCTGCGCCGCGCCCCACTGCCCCTCGGCCAGTGCCGCACCGACAACGTCGGTCTCGATCCGGGTCGGCTTGCCGTAGCGGGCAGCGAAGCGCGCATGCAGCGCCGTCCCGCTCCAGCCGGCCTTGGTCGTGCCCGCGATAGAGCCATAGGCGGCGGTGTTCGGCGTCAGGTCGATCGGCCCGAACGAGGCGATGCCGATCGCGTCAAAGGCCCAGCCATCGAGGGCCGCCTCGAGCGCGCCAATCGTCTCCTCGGGTGTCGTCGTCGGCACGCCCACGCGCGCGACGATCCGGTTCGGCCCCTCGCCCAGCAGGGCTACGCATTTCGTCCCACCCAGCTCCAGTCCTGCGATCACTCGATTCGCCCTTCGTTGCCGAAATTCAGCCCGCGCGACACGCTGGGATCGAGCACCGCCATCACGAAATAGGCCGCGAACTGCTTGACCCGCATCCAGGGCGTCGTGCGGGCGCGATAGAGCGCCTCGCTGATCTGTGTCGAGTTGGCGATTTCGCCATCGACATAGGCGCGGACGTGGGCGGCGAAGGCGGGGTCGTGGACGCGCAGCATCAGCTCCAGGTTCAGGAACAGGCTGCGCATGTCGAAATTGGCGGAGCCGATGTGGACGGTATCGTCGATGACGTACAGCTTCGTATGGAGCTTGGTCGGCTGATATTCGAAGATCTGGACGCCCTTGCGCAACAGCCCGGCGTAGGTGAAGTGCGACGCCCAGAGCGCGGCGCCGTGATCGGTCTTCGACGGCAGGACAAGCCGGACATGGCCGCGCAACCCCACCTTGTCCAGGCGCCGGAGCATCGCCGGGCTCGGCGCGAAATAGCCCGCGATGATGTCGGTGCGCGCAGCACGGCGCATGTCGCTGCGCACGACCTTCGCCCAGGGGGAGAGCCGCCGCGTCGGCCCGCCGAGCAGCCAGCGCGCAGTGCCGCGCGGCTCGCTCCAGCGACGCAGCAGCTTGCGTAAGCTCCGCATCTTCGCCTTGGGCGTGTGCATCCATTTGGCGAGTGCATCATAATAGCCCGCCAGCCGCGCCACTGCCGGCCCGTCGACCAGCAACCCCAGGTCGCGCCACGCCTGTTCGGCCGGCGTCCCGAAATAGCTGTCCTGCACGTTGAAGCCGCCGACGATGGCCTGGGCTTCGTCCGCGATCGCCAGCTTCTGATGATTGCGCAGCAGGTATCGGCGTCCCCAGCGCGGAATGAACTGGCACACGTCGGCGCCCTCGGCCGCCAGCGGCCCGAAGAAGTCGCGCGCCGCGGCCGGCTCGCTGCCCATGCCGTCGATCGTCAGCGACACCGCAACCCCGCGCCGCCGCGCGTCGATCAGCGCATCGCGAATGGCTTGGCCGGCGTGATCGGCGACATAGATGTAGAACAGCAGCCGGAGCGAGCGCTGCGCGCCCCGGATCAGCGCCAGCAGCGCCTCGAGCCGCCGGGGCCCGGTGTCGAGCAATGTCAGCGCATTGCCGTCGACGACGAAGGTCGGCTGCTCGGGCGGTTCGGCCATGGGATGGACCGTGACGTCGCCGTGGCGGGCAAGCAAGTCGGCATGAACGGCGATCGCCGGCATCGGCATGTCCGCCGCCGGGTCGGCCGTCGCCTGCGCCCTGTCCTCGCCTGGTGTCACGCCCCAACAAGAAACGATCGTGCGAAAGGTTGCGTGGGTGGTCGTGCCGCACCGCGCAGTCTCGATTTCCTTGACTCGCCTGCCCTGCCCGCCTATCTGGCGCGCTTCTCCCGGACCCCGGTATTAGCCTCAAGGAACCGCCGATGGCGCGCGTTACCGTCGAAGATTGCGTCGACAAGATCCCGAACCGTTTCGACCTGGTCCTGCTGGCCGCGCAGCGCGCACGCCAGATCTCGGGCGGGGCCGAACTGACGCTCGACCGCGATCGCGACAAGAATCCGGTCGTCGCACTGCGCGAAATCGCCGAGCAGACCATCCGCCCGGCGCATCTCGAAGAAGCGGTCGTCTCGGGCCTGCAGAAGGTCCAGATCGACGACGAGGAAGCACCGGACGAAATCGGCTCGATCGCCGCATCGGCCGAAGCGCTCCGCCTGACCGCCGCCGCCCCGCCGCGCAACACGAACGTCGGTGGCGACTACGACGGCTGATCCGTCGGCTGGACGTCGAATTTCGAAAGGGCCGCTGGCGATGAGCCGGCGGCCCTTTTTTGTTTTGTGCTTGCTGTGTTTTGCGCCCGGTCCAACAACCGTCATCCCCGCGAAGGCGGGGATCAATAGTCGCTGAGCGACGTGAGACTCACGACGGTCAGCCAGAATTTATCCCCGCCTTCGCGGGGATGACGGTTGAGAAAAAGCTCAGGCAAACATCAACGCCAGTGCGGCGCCGATGGCGATCGACCCGCCGATCAGCGCGCCGGCCCGGCGACGGCGGCGGCGGGAATAGGCGTCCCAGACGGGGACGTCGACGTACCAGCCGGTGGTGCCCAGCTTCAGCACACCAGCACGTTGCAACTGTTCGAACATCCGGCGGCGCACCCGACGGTCGGGGTGATAGGGGACCGCCTTGTCGGGCGAAACCGCATCGCGGGACAGGAAGTGCGACATGACGTCGCGCCGCGCCTTTGCCACCACCGCTGCCGCCGTCGTCGCCATCGTGTCGCCCCCTACCGCCGCTTGCCCTGGTGCCGGATGTTGGCAGGTCGTCCGCGCCGCTTCAAGACGCGCGGCGGTTTGCCGCGACGGTCCTCGCGCTGGCTGCTCGCCGAGCCCTTGCCATCCGGCAGTTCGAAGCGCAGCGCGCCGTTGGCGGGGTTGGCCTCCGCCAGCCGCAGCTCCAGCCGCTGGCCGATCGCGAATTCGGTCCCCGAATGCTCGCCGACCAGCCGCTGCCCGGCCTCGTCATAACGGAAATATTCGGTGCCGAGATCACGCGCCGGGACGAGGCCGTCGCCGCCGATCCCCTCGACGGTCGCGAAGAAGCCGAAGCTCTGCACGCCGGTGATGCGCACCGGCATGATCTCGCCGACATGCTCGCTGAGATAGGCCGCGACATAACGGTCGATCGTCTCGCGCTCGGCCTCCATCGCGCGGCGTTCGAGCTGGCTGATACCTTCGCCGATCCGCTCGAAATTGGCCGACTCTTCGGGTGTCAGACCACCCTCGCCCAGCGCGTAGCCGGTGACCAGCGCGCGATGGACCATCACGTCCGAATAACGCCGGATCGGCGAGGTGAAGTGCGCATAGCTACCGAGTGCCAGACCGAAGTGCCCGGCGTTCTGCGGGCCGTAATAGGCCTGGGTCTGGGTCCGCAGCACCTGCTCCATCGCCTGCGGGCGGAAATCGCTGTCGCCGATCTTTTCGAGCAGGCGGTTGAAGGTCGCCGGGCGGATGACCTGGCCGAGCGCGAAGTCTACGCCCAAGGTCTTCAGATACTCCTTCAGCGCGACCAGCTTCTCGCGCGCGGGCGGTTCGTGGACGCGGTACATGACGGGAAGCTTCTTCGCCTCCAGCGCCTTTGCCGCGGCGACGTTGGCGGCGATCATATAATCCTCGATCAGCTTGTGCGCATCCAACCGTTCGCGCGGGGCGACCGAGAGGATGCGACCCTGTTCGTCGATCACCACGCGACGTTCGGGCAGGTCGAGATCGAGCGGTTCGCGCTCGGCGCGCGCGGCGTTGAGGGCGTGCCAGCAGGCCCAGAGGGGTTGGAGGATGCTCAAAAGATCCTCCCCAGCATGGGGAGGGGGACCAGCCGCAGGCTGGTGGAGGGGGGCTCCCGCGGTCGAGTCAGCTTGCGGCGCCCCCCCTCCACCACCGGCTTCGCCGGCGGTCCCCCCCCCATGCTGGGGAGGATACCGTCGATGATGGCTTGCGCATCCTCATAGGCGATGTTCGCGCGCAGCCGCACGACCGCGCGGCTGAACCGCCAGCCCTCGATCTTCCCCTTCGCCGAAATCTTCAGGTGGCACGCCATCGCCGCGCGGTCGACGCCCTGTTTGAGCGAGCAGACGTCCGCCGACAGCACTTCGGGCAGCATCGGCACGACGCGGTCGGGGAAATAGACCGAATTGCCCCGTTTCCGCGCTTCCTTGTCGAGCAGCGAACCCGGCCGCACGTAGAAGCTGACGTCTGCGATCGCGACGATCGCATCCCAACCGCCGTCGTCGCGCGGGCTGGCCCAGACCGCATCGTCGTGATCGCGCGCGTCGACCGGATCGATCGCGACGATCGGCAGATGGCGCAGGTCTTCACGATCGTCGCCCAAGGGGAGCGCCGCCACGCGCTTCGCTTCGTCGAGCAATTCGTCCGAGAAGACATGCGGAATGCCGTGTTTTGCAATCGCGATCATCGAGAAGCTGCGCGGCGCGAACGCCTCGCCCAGCCGCTCCACGACGCGCGCCGATATGCGCGGGGGGCGGCCGGCGCGTTCGGCGACGACCAGCTCGCCCGCCTCCGCTCCGCCGGCCTCGGATACCAGCCAGTCGCGGCGGTCCTTCTTGTCGAGGCCCATCAGGAACAGCTTGCCGCCCTCTTCGCGCAACACGCCCATGATCGTCTCGGCGGTGCTGGCGGGTAGCAGCTTCATCGGATGCGCGATCCAGCCGCTCCCCGCTTCCTCGGTCCGCGCCAGGATGCGTGCGCCGATGCCGAGTGCGCCGCGCTTGCGTTCGCGGACCCTGAGCCGCGGTTCGGGCACGCCTTCGGCTTCCCAGCGCTCCGGCTGCGCCCAGACGTTGCCGCCGTCATCGACGTCGACCACGCGCAGCACGGTCACCTTGGGCAGGCCGCCCATCTTGTGAAAGGCGCGACCGGGGGCGGAGTCGATCAGTCCTTCGTCGGCCATGTCCTTGAGCAACGCCTTCAAGGCGATCTTGTCCTGTCCATGCAGACCGAAGGCGCGCGCGATCTCGCGCTTGCCCGCCGGCGCATCGCTGTCGGCGATGAAATCGAGGATCTGCTGGCGGCTGGGGAGGCCGGGAATACGTTTCACCATGAGCGGGAGATAGGGACTCTGGCGCCCCGCGTCACTTCCCCCTACGAACGTGCGGGCACATGGCTCATGACCTCCTCATCGTCGGCGGCGGGATCAACGGTAGCGCGATCGCCCGCGAGGCTGCGCTGCTGGGACTGTCGGTGCTGCTGGTCGAGCGCGACGATCTTGCGCAACATACCTCGTCGGCATCGTCGAAGCTGATCCACGGCGGCCTGCGCTACCTTGAATATCGCGAATTCGGCTTAGTGCGCGAGGCGTTGCAGGAGCGCGAGCGGCTGATCCGCGCCGCGCCGCACCTGATCCATCCGATGGCGTTCGTCCTGCCGCACGAAAATGCGGTGCGGCCGTGGTGGCTCGTCCGCGCCGGGCTGTACCTGTACGACGCGCTCGCGCTGGGCACGACATTGCCCCGCTCGCGGCGACTGCGCGCGCGCGACGGGGCGTACCGCGCACCGCTGGCCTGGGCGGCGAAGGGATTCGTCTATCATGACGCCTTCGTCGACGACGCCCGCCTGACGCTCGCCAATGCGATCGACGCGCACGACGCCGGCGCGGAGATCGCCACGCGCACCGCCTTGCTCGCGGCCCGTCGTAAGGACGATCATTGGCGCGCGACCTTGTCCGACGGGCGGATCATCACGGCGCGCGCGATCGTGAACGCCGGGGGCCCCTGGGTCGGCGACCTGTTCGCGAAGGTCGGCGTGACCACCACCGCGCATGTCCGGCTGGTCAAGGGCAGCCATATCGTCGTGCCGAAGCTCTATGACGGCGACCACGCCTACATCCTGCAACAGGCGGACGGTCGCATCGTCTTCGCGATCCCCTGGCTGCGCGACTATATCGCGATCGGCACGACCGACATTCCGGTCGACCGGCCCGAGGACGCTCGGATCGACGCGGCCGAAATCCGCTACCTGTGCGAAGCGGCGAACCATTATTTCGGGCGGCAGACGGCGCCTTCGGACGTCGTCGACAGCTGGTCCGGCGTCCGCCCGCTGTTCGACGACGGCGCACGCGATGCGAAGGCCGTGACGCGCGACTATGTCCTCGAACTCGACGACAGCGGCCCCGCGCTGCTCAGCGTGTTCGGCGGAAAGATCACGACCGCACGTCATCTGGCTGAGGACGCGCTGGCGAAAATCGCGCCCGTGATTGGCATCGAGGCGCGCCATGTGACCCGCGATCGGCCCTTCCCCGGTGGCGACACGGGTGATTTCGACACCTTCCTCGCCGCGGTCCGCGCGCGCTTTCCCTTCCTCGGTGACCAGCGCTCCGCGCGGATGGCGCACGCCTATGGCACGCGGTTGTGGGAAATGCTCGACGGGGTGCGCGCCATTGCCGACATGGGGCCCGAATTCGGCGCCGGGCTGACCGCGGTCGAGCTCGGCTGGATGCGGACGCGCGAATGGGCGCGCACCGCCGCCGACGTGCTCGATCGCCGCAGCAAACTTCGCCTGACCGCCGACCCCGAAACGGTCGCCGCGATCGAGGCCTATTTCCGGGAGACGATATGATGCCGATCGACGCCACCTCGCCCTACGACGAGCAGAATATCTTTGCGAAGATCCTGCGCGGCGAAATCCCCTCGACGCGTGTCTACGAGGACGAATGGGCGATCGCCTTTCATGACATCGCGCCGGTCGCGCCGCACCACATCCTGGTCGTTCCGCGCGGGGCCTATGTTTCGTGGGACGATTTCAGTGCGCGCGGATCGGATGCGGAAATCGCCGGCTTCGTCCGCGCAGTGGGGGTCGTCGCGCGCGAGGCCGGGATGGTCGCGGACGGCTACCGCCTGCTCGCCAACATCGGACGCGATGCCGGGCAGGAAGTGCCACACCTCCACGTCCATATCCTCGCCGGCCGCCCGCTGGGGCCGATGCTCGCGCGGGGATGACCGACGCCCTCGTCACCTGCCCAGGCTGCGGATCGCGCCTGCCGGCGGTGGATGGCCCGGTGCACGATTACATGACGTCGTCGCCGGCCTGTTGGGCTGCCTTCAACGCAGTTCTGGCGCGGGAGTATGAGACGCCGGCGCTGATGCCCGTCCACTGGCTGTCGGTCGACACCTGGGCGGTCCAGCATCCGGGCGACGGATCGCGCCGGGCGATCCAGTCGGTCGGGCTGCATCTCGCACGGCTGATGCGGATCCTGGAGGACGGCCTCGACGGCGCTGGCGCAAACGCGGCGATGCAGGACTTCGCCGGGCGCCGGACGACCCTGCCCGAACTGCCGCCGCGGGCCGGCTATGCGATGACCGTTGCCGACGTGCCCGATACCACCGACCGGCACGTCCACCGCGCGGCGATCACGCGCTGGGCGCAGTCGACCTGGGAGGCCTGGCGTGACCAGCATGCCACCATCCGCGCCTGGGCAGATAACATGGTGCGATAGGGGATTGCGCAGGGGCGATTTGGGGCTAGGCTCCCCGGTCATCAGAGCGATAGCCGCTGATATTTCGGCTTAGAGGGGATTTCGATGGCAACCATGCCACCTAAACGGGGCGTGATCGAACGGATGTTCGCACGCAAGTCGATCGCGCAGGTCCAGCGCGAGACGGAAACCAGTGAACTGAAGCGCACGCTCGGCAAGTGGAACCTGCTGCTGCTGGGCGTCGGGTGCATCATCGGCGCGGGCATCTTCGTGCGTACCGGTTCGGCCGCGGCGCTGCATGCCGGCCCCGCCGTGCTGCTGAGCTTCGTCGTCGCGGGCATCGTCTGCGCGTTCGCCGGTCTCTGCTATGCGGAACTGTCGTCGACCCTGCCGGTGTCGGGATCGGCCTACACCTATGGCTACACCACGCTGGGTGAATTCGTCGCGTGGACGATGGGCGTGCTGCTGCTGCTCGAATATGGCCTCGCGGCATCGGTCGTCGCGGTCGGCTGGGGCGGCTATGTCGTCAGCCTGCTGGCCGACTTCGGCATCCGCATCCCGGCGCAGTTAACCGGCCCCGCGGGCTATACGCTGATGCGCGACGGCGCGCCGGTCCTGGTGAACGGGCAGACCGTCACGACCATCTTCAACCTGCCGGCATTCCTGATCTGCATCGCGCTCGCCACGCTGCTGGTGCGCGGCGTGTCGGAATCGGCGAAGGTCAACAACATCATCGTCGGCGTGAAGGTCAGCGTGCTGGTCGCGTTCATCGTCGTCGGCGGGCTGATCGTGCTGTCGAACTTCAGCGAACTCGTCGCGACCAACTGGACGCCGTTCGTGCCCGAGAATCAGGGTGACGGCAAATTCGGCGTCGACGGCATCATGCGGGCGGCGTCGATCGTGTTCTTCGCCTACATCGGCTTCGAAGCGGTCTCGACCGCTGGCCAGGAAGCCAAGGACCCCAAGCGTGACATGCCGTTCGGCATCATCGGGTCGCTGGTCGTCTGCACCGTCATCTACATGCTGGTCGCGGCCATCATGACGCTGCTGGTGCCCTACGCCTCGCTGAACGTGCCGGATCCGGTCGCGGTCGTCGTCGATGCGTTCGGCCCGACGTGGAGCTGGCTGGCCAAGATCATCAAGATCGGTGCGATCATCGGCCTGACCTCGGTCGTGCTGGTGCTGATGTACGGCCAGACCCGCATCTTCTACACGATGGCGCGCGACGGCCTGTTGCCGGGCGTGTTCGCGAAGGTGCACCCGAAGTTCAAGACGCCGTACGTCAACACGATGCTGGTCGGTGTGATCACCGCGATCGCGGCGGGCTTCTTCGATATCAACGTGCTGGGCGACATGACCTCGGTCGGTACGCTGGCCGCGTTCGCGATCGTCTGCCTGTCGGTGATCTATCTGCGCCGCACCGCGCCGGACCTGCCGCGCGGCTTCTCGGTCCCGCTGTATCCGGTGGTGCCGATCCTGGGCATCGCGAGCTGCGTCTATCTGATCAACTCGGTGCCATGGGACGTGCTGAAGTTCTTCCTGTGGTATCTGCTGGGCGGCGTGGTGCTGTATTTCGTCTATGGCATGCACAATTCGAACCTGCAGAAGGGCCAGCCGCAGGACGACAAGCCCGACATGGGCGAATATGTCGCTCCGGTCGGCGAGCAGCCGTAACGTCGGGCTGCCCGAACGGGCATGAAAACGGGGCCGGGGAGAGCGATCTCCCCGGCCCCCTTTGTTTTGGGCGTGCTGGCCAGGGCTCGATCATCGGCCTCGTAACGGCGGACGATGCCCCCAACCAGCGCATCGGCGTCGAAATCGCATCGGCGTCGGGACAAAGAAAAGGGCCGGGAGGATCGCCCCCGGCCCCGTTGCTCTCGGCCGTCTCCCCGCGCGGGCGGGGATCGATAGTCGCTGGCGTCGGTAACACTCACGAACGCCAGCTAGAATGGCTTCCCGTCTGCGCGAACGACGAGCGAACAGGCTAAGCGCGGATGCACTCAATACTGCATCTTCTCGGCAAGCAGCGCCTTCAGGTCGACTTCGGGGCGCGCGCCATAGTGGCTGATGATCTCGGCCGCGCAGATCGCGCCCTGGACCAGCGCACCGTCGAGCGCGACGCCCTTCGCCAGACCGTGGAGCACGCCCGCGGCGAACAGATCGCCCGCCCCCGTCGTGTCGACGACGCCAGCGGTCGGCTGAGCGGCGACTTCGTAGCGGCGGCCCTTGTACATCGCCAGCGCGCCGCGTTCCCCGCGGGTCACCACGACCACGCCCACTTCCGGCGTCGTCTTTTCCAGCGCGACCTCCAGATCGTCGGTCTTCCACAGCGCCTTCAGTTCGTTTTCGTTGGCGAACAGGATGTCGATCGTTCCATCCTCGACCATCCGGCGGAAATCATCACCGTGCCGGTCGATGCAGAACACGTCGCTGAGCGTGAAGGCGACCCAGCGGTCGGCTTCGCGCGCGATGCGGATGGCCTCGACCATCGCGGCGCGCGGCTCTTCGGGATCCCACAGATAGCCTTCGAGATACAGGATCTTGCCGCTGCGGATCATGTCGGCGTCGAGCGCGGTCGACGGCAGATATTGCGACGCCCCCAGGAAGGTGTTCATCGTGCGCTGGCCGTCCGGCGTCACGAAGATCATGCAGCGCGCGGTCGACGGGTCGCCGTCGCGCGCGGCGGTGGTGAAGTCGACGCCCGCCGCCTTGATGTCGTGCGCGAAGACCTGGCCCAGCTGGTCGTCGGCGACCTGGCCGATGAAGCCCGCGGTGCCGCCCAGGGCCGCGACGCCCGCGACGGTGTTCGCCGCCGATCCGCCGCTGATTTCCCGGCCCGGGCCCATCTTGGCATAGAGCGCATCGGCGTCCTCGGCCGAGAAGATGAGCTGCATCGAGCCCTTGGTCATGCCGGCGTCGGTGATGAACTGATCCTCGGCCTGGGCGAGGATGTCGACGATCGCATTGCCGATGGCGACGACGTCATAGGTTGGGGCAGTCACGCAACTTCTCCTGAAACAGATGCCGCGCCGTAAAGGTCGCGCGCGCGCAAGGCAATCGCGGCTTCGTTTCGGTGCAGTGGCGCGTTAGGAGGGCCGGGTGATCGCAGCGTTGTTCCTTTCCGTCGGCCAATTGGGCGACCGGCGCATCCTGGCCGTGCTCGCCAAGTCGCTGGCGCTGACCCTCATGCTACTGGCGACCGCCGGGGTCGGCCTGTGGTTCGGCGTCCGGGCGCTCGCGCGGTGGGCAGGGATCAGCGCGGTCGGTGGCGACCTGGCCGGGGCGGCGGCGGTGCTGGGCGGCGTGGCGCTCGGCTGGCTGATCTTTCGCGCGCTCGCCGTCGCGATCGTCGGGCTGTTCGCCGACGATGTCGTCGCAGCGGTCGAGGCGAAACATTACCCAGCGGCACTCGCGACGGCGCGACCCGTGCCCGTCGCGCGCGGGCTGGCGATGGGTGCGGGATCGGCGGGCCGTGCGGTGCTGTGGAACACCGTCGCGATTCCGCTGTACGTCGTCCTGCTGACGACCGGGGTCGGCCCCGCGATCGGGTTCTTCGCCGTCAACGCGCTGCTGCTCGGGCGTGACCTGGGCGATATGGTCGCCGCGCGGCACCGCCCGGCATCCGCCCTGCCTGCGTTTCGCCACGCCACCCGTGGTCCCCGGCTGGTGCTCGGGGCCATCGGCACGGCCTTGCTGCTCGTGCCCATCGTCAACCTGGTCGCCCCCGTGCTCGGCGCGGCGATGGCGACGCATGTCTTTCATCGGAGATTGTCGAAGTGAAGCGCTTGATGACCGCCGCCCCTGCCCTTCTGCTTGCCGCGTGCAGCGCCGGCACCACGGCCCCGCGCCCCGCCGCACGCATCCCCCTGCCCCAGCCGCGTCCGATCAGTACGCTTGGCCTGGAGCGTGTGATGGGCCAGACCGCACGCGCGCTGACCCAGAGCTTCGGCGCGGCGGACGCCGACGTCACCGAGGGGATGGGCCGCAAACTGCAATTCGGCAGCCGCATCTGCGTGCTGGATGCGTATCTCTATCCCAAGGACGGCAAGGGCGAGCCGGTGGTGACCTATGTCGATGCGCGCCAGCCCGATGGGAGTACGATCGACCGGGCGAGCTGTGTGGCGGCATTGGCGAGGCGCGACGGGGGCAAGTAACCCGCCGAACGCGCCCCAAATTCCGTTCGTGCTGCTTCTGTCGAAGCACCGTTCGGCGACACGCTCGTAAAGCGCTCGCGGCACGAAGTACGGTGCTCCGACAAGCTCAGCACGAACGGTTATGGGTCAGTCCGCTTCATCAAGGCGGGCCAACGCCCATTCCGCCGCCTCCGCGACCACCGCATCCTCATCTACCAGCAATCGCCGGAGCGGCGCGATCAGCGCGGCGTCCCCCGAATTTCCTGCCGCGATCGCAGCGTTGCGCACCATTCGCCCGCGCCCGATCCGCTTGATCGGCGAGCCTGCAAACACCTGCCGAAACCCTGCGTCATCCAGGGCGAGCAGGTCGGCCAGCCGCGGCGCCATCAACTCCGCGCGTGGCTGGAATGCCATGTTCGCCCGTGCCGCGGCGGCGAATTTGTTCCACGGACAGACCGCCAGGCAATCGTCGCAGCCGTAGATGCGATTGCCGATACCGACCCGAAACTCTTCCGGAATCGGCCCCTTATGCTCGATCGTCAGGTAGGAGATGCAGCGCCGCGCATCGAGGCGATAGGGCGCGGGAAAGGCGTCGGTCGGGCAGGCCCGCTGGCACGCGTCGCACGACCCACAAGCGTCGCGCCCGGGCGAATCTGGCGTCAGGTCGAGCGTGGTGTAGATCGCGCCCAGGAACAGCCAGCTGCCGTCGGTCCGACTGACGAGGTTGGTGTGCTTGCCCTGCCAGCCGAGCCCCGCCGCCTCGGCCAGCGGCTTTTCCATTACCGGCGCGGTATCGACGAAGACCTTCAGCTCGCCCGGCGCCTGGTCGACCAGCCAGCGCCCCAGCGCCTTCAGCGCGCGCTTCACGACGTCGTGATAGTCGCCACCTTGCGCGTGCACCGAAATCCGCCCGCGATCCCCCACGCCGTCGAGCGCCAGCGGGTCGCGGCCGGGCGCGTAGCTCATGCCGAGCGCAATGACGCTCTTCACCTCCGGCCACAGGCCAGCGGGGCTTTCACGGTGATGGGCGCGTTCCTCCATCCAGATCATCGACCCGTGCGCGCCATCCGCCAGCCATTCGCGCAGGCGAGCGGCCGAGCGCGGCGCGGCATCGGCGCGCGCGATCCCTGTGGCGGCAAAGCCCAGCTCCGCCGCCTTTTCCTTTAATCTCTGTTCGATCGGCTTGTCTTGGCGCACATCGGCCCGCTACCACGTCGGGCAAGCATCATCACCCCCGCCGTTCGTGTCGAGCATCGTCGAGACATGGGTCAAGGGGGCGGATACTGCCAACGTCCCTCGACTTCGCTCGGGACGAACGGGTTGGGGGGAAGCAGGTTGGGTACCGAATTAGCCGTACAGGCAAGCGGCCTTGTCAAACGCTTCGGCGACCGTCGGGTCGTCGACGGGGTCGACATCGCGGTGCCGAAGGGCGCGATCTATGGCGTGCTCGGCCCCAACGGCGCGGGCAAGACGACGACGCTGCGCATGCTGCTCGGCATCATCGAACCCGATGAGGGTGCGCGCAGCCTGCTCGGCCGCGCGCATCCGCGCGATGCCAGCGACAATGTCGGCTACCTGCCCGAGGAGCGCGGGCTGTATCCCAGCATGAAGTCGGTCGAGGCGATCGCGTTCATGGGGGCGCTGCGCGGGCTCGACTGGGGCACCGGTCGCAAGCGGGCGCGCGCGATGCTCGAGCAAGCCAATCTGGGCCACGCCGCCGACAGCAAGATCAAGAAGCTGTCGAAAGGCATGGCGCAGTTCGTCCAGCTGCTGGGCTCGGTCGTTCACGAACCCGAACTGCTGGTGCTCGACGAACCTTTTTCCGGTCTCGATCCCGTAAACCAGGAACGGCTGGAGGCGCTGATCGTCGCGCAGCGCGACCGCGGGGCGACCATCCTGTTTTCCACCCACGTCATGGCGCATGCCGAGCGGCTGTGTGACCGGCTGACGATCATCGCCGGGGGGAAGGCGCGGTTCGAAGGGACCGTCGACGACGCCCGCGCAACGCTGCCGGTCAAGGCGCATTATGTGCCGCATCATCGCGATCCGAACATTGCCGCGCTGCTGCCGGCGGATGCGCAGGCCGAAGGCAATGGGTGGGTGTTCACCCTGCCGAAGGAAGGAATTGAGGGCGTGCTGGTGAAGCTTATCGACGCCGGCTACGGCATTTCGGGCCTGTCGATCGAGCCCGCGCGGCTCCACGACGCCTTCGTCAAGATCGTCGGACGCGAAGCGCTGGAGCAGGCAGCATGAACAAGTCCGTTCGTCAGACGATGACCGTCGCCCGGCGCGATTTCATCGCGACCGTGTTTACGCCGACCTTCCTCATCTTTCTTCTCGCACCGCTCATCATGATGAGCTTCGGCGCGATCGGGGGCATGGGCGCCGCGACGATGGCGGGCAGTTCGGTCGGCAAGATGCGCGTTGCGGTCGTCGCCGACCCCGCGACCTGGAAGACGATGCAGGACACCGATGCTCGGCTGCGCCCGATGTTCCGCAAAAGCGAGGCGCCGCCGCAGCTGATCCTGGCATCGCCAAATGGCGATCCGGCAGCGCGCGCGAACGAGACGATGCGCCGCCGCGACGTCGAAGTGACGGCGACATTGTACGGCCCGCTCGACAAGCCGACGATCCTCTACGCCGTCAATGCCGGCCGCAGTGCATCCTATCTCGCCGCGCTGGCGGATGCGACGCTGCGCACCGAACGGACCGGCACCGCCCCGCTGAGCACCGCGACCAAGGTCGCGTTCAAGCCTGACGCCCAGCGTACCACGATCAGCGGATCGAATCAGGCGGCGTTCTTCGCGGTGTTCGGGCTGTTCATCCTGACGCTGATGCTGGCGGGGCAAGCGGTCGGCACGATGGCGGAGGAGCGGTCGAACAAGGTCATCGAGATCCTCGCCGCCGCGGTGCCGCTGGAAAGCGTGTTTCTGGGCAAGTTGATCGGCATGTTCGGCGTCGCCATCCTGTTCGTCGCCTTCTGGGGGACGATCGTCGTCAACGTCGGGCAGATGCTGCCCGCGGGCCTGGCGCGCGCGTTTGCCGACGTCGGGCCGGCGGTGGGGCCGGTGTTCCCGCTGCTGTTCTTCGCCTATTTCACCATGGCCTATCTGCTGCTCGGCGCGGTGTTCCTCGGCATCGGCGCGCAGGCGAGCACCCCGCGCGAAATCCAGATGCTGTCGTTGCCGATCACCATCTTCCAGGTGGCGATGTTCGGGTTGAGCCAGGCGGCCGCTTCGCAGCCCGATTCGATGCTGGCGCGGATCGCCGAGATCCTGCCGTTCAGCTCGCCCTTCGCAATGGCGGCGCGCGCGGCCAATCGGCCGGAGCTGTGGCCGCATCTGCTGGCGCTTGGCTGGCAGGCGCTGTGGGTCGCCCTGACGGTATGGCTCGGCGCGCGACTGTTCCGGCGTGGCGTGCTGCAATCGGGCAGCCCGGCGTTCTGGAAGCGGAAGAAGACGGCAAAGGTGCTCGATCGCGGCGGCGCCATCCCGGGCCTGTGATGCCAACGTGCTCCCGCGCCGGCGGGCGCCTAGGCTGACCACGTATATCGCCTGGCGGCTCCGGGCTCCCGCCTCCGCGGGAGCATGGCTGCCCCTATTCACGTCATCCCGCGGAGGCGGGGATACATTCTCGCTGGCGCTCGTGAGACTAAAGACGTTCAGCGACTATTGATCCCCGCCTTCGTGGGGATGACGACGGAGAGCTGAGGACGGTATCGCACCGCCCTCTACCCGCGTCCGTCGTGCCTCCCTACATCCGCTGCATGCTTACCACTCGCCGCTCCCTGCTCGCCGCCGCCGGCATCGCGCCGGCCGTTGCCGCCTGGCCTGCTATCGCCAAATATGAAGTCACGCTCAACGATGCCGAGTGGCGCAAGAAGCTGTCGCCTGCCGCCTACCGCGTGCTGCGCCAGCAGGATACCGAGCGGCCGTTCACCAGCCCGCTCAACAAGGAGCATCGCTCGGGCATCTTCAGTTGCGCGGGGTGCGCGCTGCCGTTGTTCACGTCGAAGACGAAGTTCGAGAGCGGCACCGGCTGGCCGAGCTTCTGGGCGCCCTTGCGGGCCGCGGTTGCGACGACGACCGACCGGACCTTGGGAATGGAGCGGGTGGAGGTGCATTGCCGGCGCTGTGGCGGGCATCTGGGTCATGTCTTCGACGACGGGCCGAAACCGACCGGAAAGCGATACTGCATGAACGGCGTGGCGATGACCTTCACGCCGCGCGCGCTGTAGGCGATCCTCTCCGGGCGCCGCCTCACCGGGCGGTCGCCGACGATTATTCCAGGTTCAGCGAGAAGGCCGCAGCGCGGCTGGTCGGGGCGACCGGCACCGGCGTCACCGCGGCGATCGTGACCTTCGGCAGGGCGATCTCTTCGGACTGCGGGGCGCCATTCGCATAGATGAAGCCGTTGACCGGGTAGCTCGACGTGCCGAGGCCGCCGTTCGAAGCGAACCACACCTTCACGCGGCTCCAATCGCCCTTGTCCGACACATCGACCGCGCGGACATCGGTTTCGACGCCGCCGCGGCGCGACCAATTGGCATGGGTCAGCAAGACTTCGCGATCGCTCACCACCTTGGACACCATCGCGACATGGCCGAAGCGCATCTTGGCCGTCGCCGCGAAGGACATGACCGCGCCCTTCTTCGGCGCGGCACCGCGGTCGTACTTGCCGGCAGCCTGGTGCCACCAGGTCAGCGCGTTGCCGCGAATATCGATGCCCGAGATCATGCGAGCGAAGGGCGCGCACTGCCAGAATTTGGCCTCGGCCTTCGGAGCCGCGATCGTCAGGGTCATCAGCGCGGCGGCAACCGCGACGAAACGAGCGAACATTGGTGTGAAGACCCCCCGGTCCCGCTGGAAAACTTCGATGACCCCCACTTAACCGTCGCCGCGACTCAACCAAGCGCCGGGCGGCGAATTGCCAGCGTTTCCCGACGAGTTGAAAGAGGTTCCGCGACGTCGTTCAGCTCATCGGCGGGAGGGCTCGGTTCACCGCACCATGCGCGACGAATCGACGTGCGACACGGGGTTCGCGCGTCGCAAATTTGCCGCTATCCCTGCCGATGTGGACCTGTATCTGCCCATCGCGAACCTGTCGGTGAATGCCATCGTCATCGTCCTGCTGGGCGGGGGCGTCGGCCTGCTGTCGGGCATGTTCGGGGTCGGCGGCGGGTTCCTGACGACGCCGCTGCTGATCGTCTACGGCATCCCGCCGACCGTCGCCGCCGCGTCCGCCGCCAGCCAGGTGACCGGGGCCAGCGTATCGGGCGCGATGGCGCATTTCCGGCGCGGCGGGGTCGATACGCGGATGGGCACGGTGCTGGTCGGCGGCGGGATATTGGGGTCGATCGCGGGAGCGGGCGTATTCCGCCTGCTTCAGGCGAGCGGGCAGATCGATACGGCCATCGCCATCCTCTACGTCCTGCTGCTCGGGTCGATCGGCGGCCTGATGCTGCGCGAGGCGCTGGGCGCGATCGGTGCGGTCCGCTCCGGGCGCCCGCCCAAAGCCCGCAAGCGCCGCCACCACCCGCTCGTCGCTGCGCTCCCCTTGCGCTACCGGTTCTACGCATCGGGTCTGTACATCTCGCCGCTCGCGCCGCTGCTGCTGGGGTTCGTCGTCGGGATGCTGACGGTCCTGCTGGGGGTCGGCGGCGGGTTCATCCTGGTGCCGGCGATGCTCTATCTGCTCGGCATGTCGACGCAGGTCGTCGTCGGCACGTCGCTGTTCCAGATCGTGTTCGTCACTGCGGCCGCAACCCTGGTCCATGCGCTGACCACCAAGGCGGTCGACGTCGTGCTTGCCGCGCTGCTGCTGCTGGGATCGGTCGCCGGGGCGCAGGTCGGCGCCCGCTTCGCGCAGAAGATGAAGCCCGAATATCTTCGCCTGGCTCTGGCGATCATGGTCCTGCTCGTCGCCGTGCGGATGCTGCTGGGCCTCGCATGGCGGCCTGACGAAATCTACACGATATCGATGTCGTGAAGGCCTGGCTCCTCCTTCTCTTAGCGCCCCTGTTGCTCGGCGCCGCCAAGCCCGTGCTGGTGCCCGACGTGTCGCAGCGCGACATCGAGATCGCCTACTCCTTCACCGGTGCCGACCTGCTGCTGTTCGGCGCGATCCTCTATCCGCGCGGCGCCGCACCGGATCCTGCGCGACCAGCCGACATCGTCGTCGTGGTGAAGGGCCCGGCCCAGTCGATCCTGGTGCGCGAGAAGGAAAAGGTCGCCGGCATCTGGGTGAATGCGGAACGGATGCGCTATCGCTCCGCCCCCGGCTTCTACGCCATCGCCTCGTCGCGACCGATCAACCGGATCGTCGATGAACGCACCCGCGCCATCTACGAACTGGGTCTCGACAGCCTGCAATTGTCCCCCGCGAGCGGTGCGGTGGCCGACGATCAGGCGCGTTTCGATGCGGGGCTGGTCGATCTGCTGCGCCGCAACGGCCTGTATTACGAGGACGACAAGGCGGTCGAGATTACCGACGGCGTCCTGTACCGCGCGCATGTCCGCATTCCGGCGCGCGTGCCCGTCGGCCGCTTCACCGCCGAGACCTTCCTGATCCAGGACGGCCGGGTCCAGGCCGCAGCGGTGCGGCAGATCGATATCCGCAAATCGGGTTTCGAACGCTTCGTTGCTCAGTCGGCGGACGACCATGCCCTGCTCTACGGCCTGGTCGCGGTTGCCCTCTCGCTCGCCTTCGGCTGGGGCGCAGGAACCATCGCCCGCCGCGTTTGATACCCGATCCGACGGTTTTCAGGCACTTGGGCGCCATACCGAACGCGATGTTAACCCTTTTGCGCGCAAGACCGGGACTGCAACAGGGGATTTCGAATGGCGGACACATGGGAACGGCGCGGCTTCGAAGGCGCTGAACCGGTGGCGAGCACCGGCGGCCGGCCGATCGAGGCAGCGCCGGCGTTGACCGAGATCGGCGCCGTCTTTGAAATCTCGGGCTCGTCGAGCCAGATCGTCCTCGACCTCGACTGTCTGGATGCTTTGGCCACCGACCCCGATCCCTCGATCGCCAGCGCCGGCCAGGTCGGCAGCCAGATCAAGATGCGCGTCGCTGGAACATGGCTGATCGCCAACGTCCGCTCGATGAAGCTGAGCGAGACCCATGGCGGCCGCGTTGTGGCGCAGGTCGATTTCCTGGGCGAAGGCGACCAGGAAAAGCTGACCGGAAAACTCTATCGCTTCCGCCGCGGCGTCACCCGCTTTCCGTCGCCAGGCACCCCGGTGTTCCCGGTATCGACCGCGGACATGAAGCAGATCTACGCCGCCGACGACCGTGCGCACATCGAATTCGGCAACGTCTATCCGACCAAGGACATTCGCGCCGCGCTCTATGTCGACGCGATGCTCGGCAAGCATTTCGCGCTGCTGGGATCGACCGGCACCGGCAAGTCGACTGCGGCGGCGTTGATCCTGCACCGCATCTGCGAGCTCGCGCCGCAGGGCCACATCGTCATGATCGACCCGCACGGCGAATATGGCGCGGCGTTCCGCACGACCGGCGAAGTCTACGACGTCACCAACCTGCAGATGCCGTACTGGCTGATGAATTTCGAAGAGCATTGCGAGGTCTTCGTCACCACCGCGGGCTCCGAACGGCAGATCGATGGCGACATTCTGGCCAAGTGCCTGCTCCAGGCCAAGGCCAAGAACCGGCTGGCGCAGGAATTCGGCAAGCTGACGGTCGATTCGCCGATTCCCTATCTGCTGAGCGACCTGCTCAACCTGATTCAGCTCGAAATGGGCAAGCTCGACCGCGCCGGCGACACCGCCCCCTATCTGCGATTGAAGACCAAGATCGAGGAAGTGAAGGGCGATCCGCGCTACGCCTTCATGTTCAGCGGCATGCTGGTCGCCGATACGATGGCGCAGTTCCTCGGCAAGATCTTCCGTCTGCCGGCCAATGGTCGGCCCATCTCGATCATCGACGTGTCGGGCGTGCCGAACGAGATCACGTCCGTCGTCGTCGCGGTGCTGAGCCGCATGACCTTCGACTTCGCGATCTGGTCGCGCAACGAACCGCAGCGCCCGATCCTGCTCGTCTGCGAGGAAGCCCACCGCTACGTTCCCAACGAACGCAACGCCGACGGATCGTCGGTCGGTCGCATCCTGAGCCGCATCGCCAAGGAAGGCCGCAAATATGGCGTGTCGCTGGGCCTGATCACGCAGCGCCCGTCCGACCTGGCCGAAGGCGTATTGTCACAGTGCGGCACGATCCTGTCGATGCGCCTGAACAACGATCGCGACCAGGCCTATGTTCGCGCCGCGATGCCCGAGGGCGCCCGCGGATTCCTCGATTCGATTCCGGCGCTCAGGAACCGCGAGTGCATCGTCTGCGGCGAAGGCGTCGCGACGCCGATCCGCGTGCTGTTCGATACGCTCGACGAAGTGAAGCGGCCCGCGTCGGGCGACCCGATGTTCTCGCAGCTGTGGCGCCAGACGGGGGGTGAGGATGCGATCATTACCCGCACCGTGCGGCGGTGGCGGGCGCAGGGAAGGTAAGGCGCGGGCACCCTGCGATTGCAACAGCAATCGCAGGAGATGCCATGGCGGGCAGCGGCCCCGGCGCAGCCCGCTCCGTCTGACGGCGTGGCGAGTCCGCGATTCGCTCGCGCAAATCGCCGGCCGCCTTCGCTAGAATATCCCCAGAAACTTCTTCCGCTGTTCTTTCCGCTCGCCCTTCGTCCGCTTCCCGTCCTCCGACGTCGCGGTCGTGCCCCGCCCCACGTCGTCGCGCGGTTCGCCCTTGGTCGTGCGTTGCGCGCGGGCCGAGGCGCCGGCCAGGACCGGGCCGCAGTCGGCGGACTTGGCATCGCCCACGTCGACGAACGCCAGGATGCCGGCGAGCGGCGTAGCGACCACGGCCAGCCCCAGTCCTGCGCCCGCGCGGCCGACGAGTTCGGGGCTGATGACATCGAAGCCCGGCGACGCGAAGGTGCCGCCGATCCGCACCGGGGACTGGCCCGCGAACAGGCTGAACTTCTTCGAATCCGCGCGGAAGGCGAGGTCGATCGATTCGTTGCGGAACGAAAAGCCGCCACGGCCGAGCATCACGTTCTTCTGCGTATCGATCAGGATCGGGTCGGCCGCCGCCACGCCGCGGCGCACGGTGAAGCCGACGAGGCCACAGTTGATCCGCACCGGCTCCTTCAGCCGCCCTTCGAACATCTTCTGGACGAAGGTGCCAACGTCGAGTTCGCTCAGCTGGACATTGCGGGTCCAGAAGCTGCCTGCCGGCAGCACGAACGCGATCCGCCCGCGCGAGGTCGCCAGCGTGTCGTGGATCGTGTCGCCCCGCCCGTCGAGGTCGATCCGCCCGCGCACGGTTCCGGTCGTCCCCGATTCCTCGACGCCCCACCCCGCCAGCAACCGCCCGAGCGGCGTCGGCGCGAGGCGGATGTCGTAACTCGCCGCGGTCGGTCGCTCTCGGGTATCGAACAGGATGTCCGACGCGACATTGCCGCGCGCCATCGCAAAGGTGAAGGGCGACAGCGCAAGACGCCCGCGATTGAGGTCGACCCGGACGCTGACGTCGCTGATCGGGATGCTGCGGGACCGCACCGTGCGGATCGTCCAGTCGACCTTCGCATCGAATCGCTGCATCGCCGCCACCGGGAAGGTCGCATCGGGCAGCAGCCGCGCCGGCGCCGCCCCCGTCTCCGCCGCCGCGGCGATCGCGCCCTTCGTCGCAACGGTATCGGGGTTGTAGCCGATGAACGGCGCGGCATCGACGATGTCGAGCCTGCGCGTGGCGAGGTCGGCGGTCATCAGAAGACGCTCGCCGCTGGCGTCCGCAGTGAATTTGCCGGACAGGTCGCTGTCGCCGAACGTCCCTCGCATCCCGGTGAAGGCATAGACGTCGCCCGACTTCACCATATTCGACGACAGGCGATAGTCGCGCGTCTCCGGGATGACGACGCCGATGATGTTCAACAGCCGCGCCAGGTTCGGCCCGCGAGCGGTCGTGCGCAGTGGCACGTCCTCGATATCCGCTAGGCTCGGCAGCGTGCCGCCGACGGTGATGACGTTGCCCGCCGCCCGCGCGCGCAGGATCAGCTGGTTGCGCCCGCGCGCCGCCGTCTCGTTCGGCGACAGCAGCGCGCCGGTGACGGTGAAGGGCGTCGCCCGCGCCACGCCGTCGCCGGAGAACCGCACCGAATCGTCGATCCGGGTGCCGGTGGAACGGACCGATTCGAATTTCAGATCGGTCAGCAGCTGGAGCTTCGCATCCTTGTACCGCAACGTCGTGCCGACGACGGTCGCGCGGTCGATGATCGGAAACTGGACAGGCTTCCCCTTGCTCTCGCTGAACGTCCAGGTGTTGGTACGATGCTGCGGATCCCACTCCAGGTCGATCGCGGCGTTGCGCAGATCGAGGAAGCGGGCGTGTTTGCGGCCAAAGATCAGCGAGAAAGGCGCGATCCGCGTGTGGATCGAATCGGCGGCGAACAGATAGGGCCGGGTCGCATAGGACGGGTTGGAGATCGTCATCTCTTGCGCGACCAGCTTCAGGTCGAACGGATCGAAATAGAGCTGGAAATCCCCGCCGACGCGCACCTCGCGGTTGGTCAGCCCGCCGACGACGCTCTCGAACGTCGGGCGCAGGAAACGGCCCTTGGTGACGTAGAGGATGGTCCAGGCGAGCACGATCAGCCCGAGGTTCGAGACGAGCACCGACAGCGCAGCCGCAAGCGGTGCCCGGATCGGCAGACGGGGCGCTGTCGTATCGGCCATGGAACGGTTCAATCCGCAGGGACCGCCGGGGTTCCCCGCGGTTGCATTCGAGCGAGCCTTGAGCTAGGGGCGCCGTCTTCCGCGATTTGAAATACGGAATGGCCTGGCCAGTGTGGGCTGCCAGGGCTGTTCGAAAATCGCCCGAACGAAAGGACGAAAATGCCCAAGCTCAAGACCAAGAGTGGGGTGAAGAAGCGCTTCAAGTTCACCGCCACCGGCAAGGTCAAGCACGGTGTCGCGGGCAAGCGCCACCGCCTGATCTCGCACAACGCGAAGTACATCCGCCAGAACCGGGGCACCTCGGTGCTCGCCGATGCCGATGTGGCACACGTGCGCCAGTGGGCGCCGTACGGCCTGCGCTAAGGGAGCCTGACACATGGCACGAGTGAAGCGTGGTGTTACCACCCGTCTGAAGCACAAGCGGATTCTGGACCAGGCGAAGGGCTATTACGGCCGTCGCAAGAACACGATCCGCATCGCCCGCCAGGCCGTCGAAAAGGCCGGCCAGTATGCGTATCGCGACCGCAAGGTTAAGAAGCGGACCTTCCGTGGTCTGTGGATCCAGCGCATCAACGCCGGCGTCCGCGCCGAAGGCCTGACCTATTCGCAGTTCATGCACGGGCTGAAGCTCGCTGGCATCGAACTCGACCGGAAGGTCCTGGCCGACATCGCCATGCACGAAGGCGCCGCGTTTAGCGCGATCATCGCGCAGGCGAAGGCGGCGCTGCCGGCGGCGGCCTAAAGGCAGCCTGTCGCATGTGACGTGAAGGGGCGTCGGTGGGGAACCACCGGCGCCCTTTTCGTTTCAGGGGCGCCTGCCCTTTCCTCTCCATCGTCATCCCCGCGAAGGCGGGGATAAATTGACGCTGGTTGCGGTAAGGAAGCGAGACGGCAGCCAAAATTTACCCCCGCCTTCGCGGGGGTGACAGTGGTTGGTACGGGATGAACGCGGGGTTTTCGGCAATGGATAAGCAGCCGTGCGTCTACATTCTCGCCAGCGGTCGATGCCGCGACCTCTACACCGGGGTAACCTCCGACCTGATGGGTCGCCTGCACCGGCACCGGACGGGCATCACTAAAGGCTGGGCCTACGAGAAAGGCGCTCTCCATCTCGCCTGGTACGAACTTCACGGGGACATGGAGTCTGCCATCACCCGCGAAAGCGCATCAAACACTGGAATCGCGACTGGAAGCTCAATCTGATCGAGCGAACCAATCCCGAATGGGTTGACCTCGCCATCGGCTTGGGGTTCGAGCCTCTCGCAAGTTCAGCGACCATTGATCCCCGCCTCCGCGGGGATGACAACCCGCCTCCGCGGGGATGACAGGATAGCAATGTGACCACCGACCTCGACCAACTCCGCACCGATCTGCTCGCCAGCATCGATGCCGCCGGTAGCCTCGATGCGCTCGACGCCGTGCGTGTCCATGCGCTGGGCAAGCAGGGCGCCGTGACCGGCCTGCTCAAGACGCTGGGCGGCATGACCCCGGAGGGGCGCCAGGCGACTGGCCCGCGCATCCATAGCTTGCGCGAAGCGGTGACCGAGGCGATCGCCACGCGCAAGGCTACAATGGAGCGTGACGCGCTCGACGCGCGGCTGGCGGGCGAGACGCTCGACATGACGCTGCCGGTCGATCTGCCGACCACGGGCGGAGTGCACCCGGTCAGCCAGGTGATGGACGAACTGGCGGAGATCTTCGCCGACCTCGGCTTCGCCGTCGCGACCGGGCCGGAGATCGAGGACGACTGGCATAATTTCAGCGCGCTCAACATTCCGGAAACCCACCCGGCGCGCGCGATGCACGATACCTTCTATTGCGAGGGACCGAGCACGGACCGCGACGGGCAAAGCCCGTCGTCGGACGGCGAGCTTGGCTCGCCGCCGGCCGCGCTCGGTGCCTCGCGGATGGTGCTCCGCACGCACACGTCGCCGGTGCAGATCCGCGCGATGAAGGCTGCGGGCGGGACGAAGCCTGTGCGCATCATCGCGCCGGGCCGCACCTATCGTTCGGACTCTGACGCCACCCACACGCCCATGTTCCACCAGGTCGAAGGCCTCGTCATCGACAAGGGCATCACCATGGGCCACCTGAAGTGGACGCTCGAGACGTTCCTGAAGGCGTTCTTCGAGCGCGACGACATCGTCCTGCGCCTGCGCCCCAGCTATTTTCCCTTCACCGAGCCTTCGGCGGAGGTCGACGTCGGCTTTTCGATCCAGAACGGCAAGCGCGTGATCGGCGGCGCGGAAGGGTGGATGGAAGTGCTGGGCAGCGGCATGGTCCACCGCAAGGTGATCGCGGCCGGCGGATACGACCCCGACGAATGGCAGGGCTTCGCTTTCGGCTGCGGGATCGATCGTCTCGCGATGCTCAAATATGGGATGGATGACTTGCGCGCGTTCTTCGACGGCGATCTGCGCTGGCTGAAGCATTACGGCTTCGCCGCCCTCGACGTGCCCACGCTGTCGGGAGGAGTCGGCGCATGAAGTTCACCCTGAGCTGGCTCAAAGAGCATCTCGACACGACGGCCACCACCGACGAGGTCGCCGACGCGCTGACCCGCGTGGGCCTGGAGGTCGAGGGCGTCGAGAACCCCGGCGCGGCGCTATCGGCGTTCCGCGTCGCCAAGGTGCTGTCGGCCGAGCGTCACCCCCAGGCCGACAAGCTGCAGGTGCTGTCGGTCGATGCCGGCGACGGGCCGATGCAGGTCGTCTGCGGCGCGCCGAACGCGCGTGCAGGGCTGGTCGGCGTGTTCGGACCGCCGGGAGCCTATGTGCCGGGCGCCGACATCACGCTGAAGGTCGCCGCCATCCGGGGCGTCGAATCGAGCGGCATGATGTGCTCCGCGCGCGAGCTGCAGATCGGCGAGGGACATGAGGGCATCATCGAGCTGCCGGCCGATGCGCCGGTCGGCACGCCCTTCCCCGATTATGCGGGTCTCGACGATCCCGTCTTCGACATCAGCGTCACGCCGAACCGCCAGGATTGTATGGGCGTCCGCGGGATCGCGCGCGATCTGGCGGCGGCGGGATTGGGCACGCTGAAGCCGCTGGCGGAAGTGTATGCGTGCCACCTTTCCGCCGTCACCCCCGCGAAGGCGGGGGTAAATTCGCTGAGCGCTGTCGAAGGCGCCGAGGGTTCAGCCACAATTGATCCCCGCCTCCGCGGGGATGACGGAATTGAGGATGTGCCCGGCGAAGGCCCTGGCCCGGCCGTCCGCACCGACGATCCCGAAGGCTGCCCCGCCTTCTACGGTCAGGAAGTCCGCGGCGTGACCAATAGCGCGTCGCCCGACTGGATGCAGGCGCGGCTGAAGGCGGTTGGGCAGAAGCCGATCTCTGCGCTGGTCGATATCACCAATTATGTGATGATCGACCTCGGCCGCCCGCTGCACGTCTATGACAAGGCGAAGCTCAACGGCGGGCTCGTCGCGCGCAAGGCGATGCCCGGTGAGCAGGTGCTGGCGCTGAACGGCAAGACGTACACGCTGAGCGAAGGCATGACCGTCATCGCCGACGGTGCCCAAGTCCACGACATCGGTGGCATCATGGGCGGCGAGGATTCGGGCGTCAGCGAGACGACGACCGACGTCGTCATCGAATGCGCCTACTTCACGCCCGAAGCGATCGCGCGGACGGGGCAGAAGCTGCAACTGACGAGCGACGCGCGCCAGCGGTTCGAGCGCGGGGTCGACCCGGCGTTCCTCGACGCCGGCCTCGCCATCGCGACGCGGCTGGTGCTCGACATCTGCGGCGGCACGCCGAGCGGCATCACCCGCGCCGGCACGCCGCCGACCGAGCCGAGGACCCTCAGCTACGACCCGACGCTCGTCGAGCGGCTGGGCGGGCTGACCGTGGCCGAGGAGCGTCAGAAGGCGATCCTGGAGAGCCTGGGCTTCGCGGTCGCCGGCGACTGGACGGTCACCGTTCCGACCTGGCGGCGCGACGTCGATGGCGCCGAAGACCTGGTCGAGGAAGTCGTCCGCATCGAAGGACTCGACAAGGTGCCCTCGACCCCGCTGCCGCGCGTCCCTGGCGTCGCCACGCCGACCGCAACGCCGATCCAGTTGCTGGAGCGCAAGGTTCGCCGCACCGCCGCCGCGCGTGGGCTGTCGGAAGCGGTGACGTGGAGCTTCATCAGCGAGGCGGAAGCCGCGGCGTTCGGCGGCGGCGCGTGGACGCTCGCCAACCCGATCAGCGAGGACATGAAGGTCATGCGCCCCTCGCTGCTGCCGGGGCTCCTGGCGGCGGCCGAGCGCAACACGAAGCGGGGTGCCACCAGCATTCGCCTGTTCGAGCTCGGCCGCCGCTATCTGGCCGATGGTGAGCGTCTGACGCTTGGCGTTGTCCTCGCCGGCGATGCCCGCCCGCGTGGCTGGGCGAATGGCAAGGCCAAGGGCTTCGACGCGTTCGATGCTAAGGCCGAGGCGCTGGCGCTGCTCGAAGCGGCCGGGGCGCCGGTCGCCAATCTGCAGGTCATGGGTGAGGCAGGTGACACCTGGCATCCGGGCCAGTCGGCGACGCTCAGGCTCGGGCCGAAGACGGTGCTCGCCGCCTTCGGCATGCTCCACCCGCTGACGCTAAAGGCGTTCGACCTGTCGGGTGACGTAGCGGCGGTGGAGATCTACCTCGACGCGATCCCGACCAAGCGCGAGCCCAAGGTCCAGGGGGGCGGCTTCATGCGCCCGGCCTATACGCCGCCGGCGTTGCAGGCGGTGACGCGCGACTTCGCGTTCCTGGTGCCGCCTGAGCTGAAGGCCGGCGACCTCGTCCGCGCAGTGAAGGGCGCGGACAAGGGAACGATCGTCGACGCCCGGCTGTTCGACCGCTTCGTCAAGGACGACCAGACCAGCCTGGCCGTCGAAGTGACGCTGCAACCGGGGGCCAAGAGCTTTACCGACGAGGAATTGAAGGCGATTGCGGACAAGGTCGTCGCCGCGGCGGCGAAATTGGGCGCGACGCTCAGAGGATAAGACGTCGCCCTCACCCTTCCCACCGGCTGCGCCGGCGGGCCCCTTCCCTCTCCCGGCGGGAGAGGGAGGGAGGCGCGGAACGCGCCGGACGGGTGAGGGCGATCTGACAATCGGGAGTAGAAGATGCCAACCGTCCTCATCACCGGCGCAACCTCCGGCATCGGCAAAGCCGCGGTCGAGGCGTTTGCCGATTCCGGCTGGCACGTCGTCGCCACTGGCCGCCGTGCCGATCGGCTGGAGGCGCTGAAGGCGGATAACGTCCATACGCTCGCCTTCGACATCCGCGACGACGCAGCGCGCGATGCGGCGATCGATGGGTTGCAGGGTCCGTTTGCCGAGATCGACCTGCTGATCAACAACGCCGGCCTCGCGCTGGGACTGGAGCCCGCGCAGCAGGCGTCGCTCAGCAACTGGCGGACGATGATCGACACCAACGTCACCGCGCTGGTTGCGATCACGCACAAGCTGCTGCCGGGGCTCGTCCAGCGTAAGGGTGCGATCATCAACCTGTCGTCGGTCGCGGCGACCTACCCCTATCCCGGCGGCAATGTCTATGCCGGCACCAAGGCCTTCGTCCGCCAGTTCAGCCTGGACCTGCGCGCCGACCTGCACGGGACCGGCGTACGTGTGACGTCGATCGAGCCGGGCATGGTCGAGACCGAATTCACCCTGGTCCGTACCGGCAGCCAGGAGGCGTCGGATAAGCTGTACGGCGGCGTGAACCCAATGACGAGCGAGGACATCGCCGACACGCTGCTGTGGGTCGCGACACTGCCGCCGCACCTCAATATCAACACGCTGGAGCTGATGCCGACCAACCAGTCGTGGCAGGGCTTCGCGGTGCATCGGGAGGGGTGATGGCGGACTGGGTCTCCTTCGGGTCCGAGGCTCTCCGCGCCGCGGTCAATTCCTATGGCGCGGAGCTGTCGTCGCTGATCGACGGCGACGGGGCGGAGCTGATGACGAATGCCGACCCGGCGTATTGGACGGGCCGTGCGCCGATCCTGTTCCCGATCGTCGGCGCGGTGGCGGGGGATCGCTATCGGCTGGACGGCAAGGACTATACGCTCGGTAAACATGGCTTTGCACGCCGTTCGACGTTCGAGGTGGTCGGCGTCGACGACGACCGCGCGACCTTCCGGCTGGAGGCGTCCGACGCGACGCGCGAGAGCTATCCGTTCGACTTCGCACTGACGGTCGATTTCCGGATCGAGGCCGCGACTCTGCGAATCACGACGACTCTCTCCAACCCCGGCGACCGCGACCTGCCGGCAAGCTTCGGCTACCATCCCGCCTTCGCGTGGCCGCTGCCTTATGGTGGCGCAAAGACCGACCATCGCATGATCTTCGACGTGGCGGAGCCCGGTGCAATCAGCGAATTGTCGCCCGATGGCCTGATCGCAGGTAAACGCGCGAGTTCGCTCGACGACACTGTCCTGCACCTACGCGACGACCTGTTCGTCGACGATGCGCTGATCTGGTCGCCGGTCGAATCGCGCGGGCTGACCTACGGCGTCGAGGGTCGGCCGGGTCTGCGGATCGATTGGGAGGCGCCTGAACTCGGCATCTGGACCAAGCCCGGCGCTGCCTATATCTGCGTCGAGCCGTGGTGGGGCGAGGCCGACCCGGCGGGCTTCACCGGTGAGATCTGGGACAAGCCCGGCATCCAGCGCCTCGCGCCGGGTGAACAGCGCGAGTTTCGGATGTCGGTGACGCTCACCGCCTGACCCTTTCCCCACACGTCATTCCCGCGTAGGCGGGAATAAATTCATCCTGCCATCGCGCTTCTGCTGATTCAGCCGGAATTTGTGCCCGCCTTCGCGGGCATGACGATGGATAGTGTAGGGCTTTGCATGACCTCCCCCCGCCGCACCTTCGCGATCATCTCGCACCCTGACGCCGGCAAGACGACGCTGACCGAAAAGCTGCTGCTGAAGGGCGGCGCGATCCATCTGGCCGGCGAAGTGAAGGCCCGCGGTGCCGCTCGGCGCGCGCGGTCGGACTGGATGAAGATCGAGCAGCAGCG
This sequence comes from Roseomonas aeriglobus, assembly GCA_016937575.1. Lineage (NCBI taxonomy): Bacteria > Pseudomonadati > Pseudomonadota > Alphaproteobacteria > Acetobacterales > Roseomonadaceae > Muricoccus > Muricoccus aeriglobus. Next base: position 2,708,111 of record JAFHKN010000002.1, read on the forward strand.
CGGTATCTCGGTCACCTCGTCGGTGATGACGTTCGAACGCGACGGCATCACCTTCAACCTGCTCGACACGCCGGGCCACGAGGATTTCAGCGAGGATACCTATCGCACGCTGACCGCGGTCGACAGCGCGATCATGGTCATCGACGCGGCGCGCGGGATCGAGGCGCAGACGCGCAAGCTGTTCGAGGTCTGCCGACTGCGATCGGTGCCGATCATCACCTTCATCAACAAGGTCGACCGCGAAGGCCTGTCGCCGTTCGAACTGCTCGACGAGGTCGCCGACAAGCTGGCGCTCGACGTCACGCCGATGATGTGGCCGATCGGCATGGGCGGCACCTATCAGGGCCTGCACGTCATGGGCGGTGCGACCGATGCGCTGCCCGAGGCGGTTCAGGAAGAGGTCGAGCTGGCGCAAGCCGGCTATCCCGAATTCGACGTGGAGGCGTATCGCAACGGCGACCTGACGCCGGTGTTCTTCGGCTCCGCGCTGCGCGAATATGGCGTCGACCAGCTGATCGAGGCGATCGCCCAGTACGCCCCGCCCCCGCACGCCCTGCCCGCCGAACCTGCACCGGTGGCGCCCGAACACCCTGACGTCACCGGCTTCGTGTTCAAGGTCCAGGCCAACATGGACCCCAATCACCGCGACCGCATCGCCTTCATGCGGCTGGTGTCGGGGACGTTCAAGCGCGGGATGAAGCTGACGCCGACCGGCCACGGCAAGCCGATCGCGGTGCATTCGCCGATCCTGTTCTTCGCCCAGCAACGCGAAGTCGCGGACGAGGCGTATCCGGGCGACATCATCGGCATCCCCAACCACGGCACGCTGCGCGTCGGCGACACGCTGGCGGAAAAGCCGGGCGTGCGCTTCACCGGCCTGCCCAACTTCGCGCCCGAAATCCTGCGTCGCGTGGCGCTGAAGGATCCGACCAAGACCAAGCAGCTGCGCAAGGCGCTCGACGACCTCAGCGAAGAGGGCGTGATCCAGGTATTCTATCCCGAGATCGGGTCGAACTGGATCATCGGCGTCGTCGGGCAATTGCAGCTCGACGTACTGCTTTCGCGCCTGGACGCGGAGTACAAGGTCGCCGCGGGGCTTGAGCCCTCCCCCTATGACACCGCCCGCTGGCTCGGCGGCGAAGCGGGCGAGGTGAAGACGTTCATGGACCAGAACAAGGGCGCCATGGCGAAAGACCGCGACGGCAACCCGGTGTTCCTGGCGAAGAGCGCGTGGGAGGTCGGGTATATCGCCGATCGCTATCCGAAGGTGACGTTCGCGGCGACCCGGGAGCGGTGAGCATAGCGGCGCGCCGCCTTACCGTCCTATACCGCGTCCTCCACCCAATCTCGCCGGAGCGGCCTGATTGCCAGCGTCATCAGCAGCGCTGCGATCGCATAGAAAAGAAGGCAGCCGACTGCCGCATAGCGTAGCGAATCGACGCCATAGGTCGATTTGAGCATGTCCGACAGGGTGCCCATCAACAGCGGCCCGACGCCCAGGCCGATCAGGTTGTTGATGAGCAGGAAGCTGCCGGACGCCGTCGCGCGCATGTGTCGCGGCACAAGGTGCTGGACCGCGGTGGTCACCGGGCCGAGCCACAGAATGTTCATCGCGTTCGGGATCAGAAGCAGCGGCCACGCAAGTGCGGGCGATGGGCTGAGCAGCCCGAAAGCGAAGGTTGGCACGGTGATCGCCCAGGCGATCGTCGGCAGCTTCGCATACCAGCCGCGGTCCCCCGCCCCCAGGCGGTCGGCGAACCACCCACCGGCAAAGACCCCCGCCGTCCCGCCGATCAGCAGGATCGAGCCCATGAACTGCCCGGTCGTGATGAGATCGAAACCGAAGCTGCGCATGAGGACCGACGGCGTCCACAAGGCGAGGCCGTAGCCGCACAGCGAGCTGCACCCGGCGGCGACGGCCATCAGCCAGAAGGCGGGCTTGCGCGACAGGATGGTAAAGGTCTGACCTACAGGGGCGCTTGCCGTGGTCGACGGCGCCTTTGGCACGTCCTTCACCACCAGCTTGAAAATCGGCGCCAGGACGATGCCGAGCACACCCATGGTGATGAATGCGGTACGCCAGTCGACCAGCGCCGCGATATAGGCACCGAGCAGCGTTCCGCAGGCGAGCCCGACGGGCACGCCGAGCGAGTAGATGGCGAGCGCGCGTGCGCGCCGTTCGGGTGGGAAATAGTCCGCGATCAGCGCATAGGACGGTGCAACGCCACCGGCCTCGCCCACCCCGACCCCCAGCCGGAAAAGGAACAGCTGCCAATAGCCCGTCGCGATGCCGCACAGTGCGGTAAAGCCGCTCCACACCGCCAGCGATCCGGCGATGACACCGCTGCGGCTCGTCCGATCCGCCAGAAACGCAAGCGGGACGCCCAGCACCGAATACAGGATCGCGAAGGCCAGCCCGCCGACCGCACCAAATTGGGCGTCGGTCAATCCCAGGTCCGCCTTGATCGGCTGCGCCAGGATGCCGAGGATCTGCCGGTCGAGGAAGTTGAAGGTGTAGACCAGCAGCAGCATCGCCAGCACGGTGTTGGCGTAGCGGCGGGTGGGTGGGGCGGCCTGTTCCGCTTGAATGGTCACGCTAACCTCTCCCCCGTTCGTGCCGACCGCGTCGAAGCATCATACTTCGCGTCGTCATATCGGCCCGAGTGTATCGCAGTACGGCGCTTCGACCAGCCCCCATCGACGTATTCCTTCGACGGGATCCGACGCGCGGAGCGCAAACGGGGGGCGGACGATCCTCCGCCCCCCGTCCACTCAATACCGCGCCGTCACCGAGAACAGGATCTGCCGCGGGTTGCCGTAGTAGGCGGTCAGCACGCCTTCGGTGCCCAGCGTCGGGCTGTAGGCGCCGGTCGCAGTGCGGATGAACTCGCCGGTATCCGGATTCTGCGCCAGGAAGTTGTAGCCCGACACGATGTAGCGCTTGTCCGTCAGGTTGCGGCCATGCAGGCCCACCGTCAGGTTGCGGTTGATGTCGTACGTCAGGTTCGCATCCCACAGCGTATAGGCCGGCTGATCGAGCATCGGCGTGCGCAGCTCGAACTGCTGGCTGGCACTGCGATAGCTGACCGTCGTCGACGCGCCGAGCGTGCCGTCGCCCGCCGGCAGCGAGGCGGCGAGCGTACCGCTGGCGGTCCAGTCCGGGGTGTTCTGGATGCGGCGACGATTGGCGACGTCGATGCCGCGGCTGTCGATGAACTGCGTGTATTTCGCATCGAGGTAGCCGCCGGTGCCCGACAGGGTCACGCGGCTGCCGGCGCCCGCGAAATCGCGCGCCAGGGTCGCGTTCACTTCGGCTTCCAGGCCGTTGATCCGTGCGCGGCCGGCGTTGGTCGTCACGCCGATGAAAGTCTGCTGACCGTTGATCGTCGTGCCGATCGAGCCGGGCACCTGCACGTCCTTGTACGCGGCGTGGAAGGCGGCCAGCGCGAAGTTCAGGCGATTGTCGAAGACGCTCGCCTTGTAGCCGACTTCGTAGCTGTCGACGGTTTCGGGGTCGAAGGACAAGAAGTCGTACACCTGCTGGGGCGTGCAGGTTGCGCCGGCCGGGGTCCGGCAGGCGGTCGACTGGCCGCGCGGATCGAACCCGCCGCCCTTGAATCCCTTCGAATAGGACGCGTAGATATTGTGGTCCGGCGTCGGCTTGAAACTGACCGAGGCGCGCGGCGTGAACTTGCTGAACGAGCCATCGCCGCGGAAGTCCGACGTCGTCGCGAACAACGTGCCCGCGCCACCGAAGAACGGCGATCCGCCGCCCAGGAAGGTCTGACGCAGGACCTGCGCCTTGCGGTTGTCCCACGTGTAGCGACCGCCGACCGATACGCTGATCTGCGGGGTGAAATCGTAGGTCGCGTCGCCGAAGATCGCGACGGTATCGGTCTTCACGTCGCCGAAGGTCAGCGCGGTGACGCCGCCGGGCAGGCGCACGTCGAACACGGTCCGCGCCTTGGCGTCGAGGTAGTACAGGCCGGTCAGCAGCGACAGCCCGCCGGTGTTGACCAGCAGTTGCGCTTCCTGGCTGAACTGTTCGTTGTTGTAGAGGCTCGGGACATCGACCTGGACCGCGGGCAACGCATCGAAGTCGATCGGGGTCGCGGTGTCGTCCTTGCGATAGCCGGTGATCGAGCGGAACGTCAGCCAGTTCGCAGGACGCAATTCGGCGAAGAACGATCCGCCGTATGCCTTTACCCGCTGGGTCGGGGTGACCAGCGCGCCGCGGCTGTCATAGACGTCGGCCAGTACCGGCGTACCACTGACGATGCCCGGGATCAGGCGGTGGCCGCCGCGCGGGGCCGACTTGTCGAGCGTGTAATCCCCCGACAGGCGGAAGAACGCGTCCGATGACGGTTCGAACTGCAGCGTACCGCGTGCCGCCCAAATGTCCTTGTTATAGTTTTCGAGACCCGTGGTCAGATTCTCACCGAATCCGTCGCGGGTCAGCCGCGCAACCGCAGCCCCGATCTTGAACCCGCTGTCGCCCAGCGGCACGCTGCCCGACAGCACGCCGTCGATCTGGTTGTACGAGCCATAGGTGCCCTTCGCCATGATCGTCGGGTCGTCGCCCAGCCGGCGCGTGACATATTTCACCGCGCCGCCGATGGTGTTGCGGCCGTAGAGCGTGCCCTGCGGTCCGCGCAGCACTTCGATGCGCTCGACATCATAGATGTCCATGACCGCGGCCTGCGGGCGGTTGAGGTAGACGTCGTCGAGATAGATGCCGACGCCGGCTTCGAAACCACCGACCGGATCCTGCTGGCCGACGCCGCGGATGAAGGCGCTGAGCGTCGAGTTCGTGCCGCGCGACACTTCCAGCGTCACGTTCGGGGTGGTCGCGGCGATGTCGGTGATGTCGATCGCGCCGGCGGCTTCCAGCTGCGCGCCGGTGAAGGCAGTGACCGCGATCGGCACGTCGCGCAGAGTTTCCTCGCGACGGCGCGCGGTGACGATGATGTCGCCGCTGTTCTCGGCGGCTTCGGCTTCAGTCTGCGGCTGCGTGCTATCCTGCGCCATCGCCGGCGTGGCGGCGAGTGCAGCGACGCTGGCGCCGATGGCGAGCGCGGCGCGCAGGGACGTGACGGTGCGGATCATGCATTCCTCCCCTTTTGATGCGCCCCTCGCCCGTTCAATGGGCGGGGTTGCGCATGGTCGACGACCGTCCTACTGAAAGTTGAACCAGGTTTCAACTTGGGATTTTGGGGGAGAATGTCCGGATGGCAGCGCGGCGTGTCCCGGCGGCAACAGCATCGATCGACGCCGGCGTGGCCGCCGGCGAAGGCAAGGCCCCGCGGACCGAACGGGGGCGCCGAACGCAGCAGGCGATCCTCGACGCCGCGGCGCAGGAGTTCGGCGAACGGGGTTTCCACGATGCGTCGATCAGCGACATCACTCGCCGCGCCGGCGTCGCGCTGGGCAGCTTCTACACTTATTTCGATTCGAAGGACGCCGTGTTCCGCGCGCTGGTCGCGCATATGTCAGGGCAGGTCCGCGATCATGTCGCGCCTGGCATTCGCGCGGCGAAGGATGGCATCGACGGCGAACGTGCAGGGCTCGCCGGCTTCCTGGCGTTCGTGCGCGACCACAAGGAAATCTATCGCATCATCGACGAATCCGAATTCGTCGATCCCGACAGCTTCCGCCGCCACTATGCGACCACCGCCGAGCGCATCCGCCAGCGACTGACCGCTGCCGCCGATCGTGGCGAGCTGCGCGCCGACGTGGGCGAAGTTCACGCCTGGGCGATCATGGGGATGAACGTGTTCCTGGGGCTGCGCTACGGCGTGTGGGATGCCGACGTGCCCGCGGAGGATGTGGCGGCGACGGTGGCAGCAATGCTGCGGCGGGGATTGGCAGCGGAGTAGAATACCAACGTCGTCATCCCCGCGGAGGCGGGGATAAGTTCTGGCTGGGCGTCGTGGGTCTCACTGCATTCAGCGATTTTTGATCCCCGCATCCGCGGGGATGACGGCTGTTGGGTTTACCTCCGTCGCAGAGTGATCCGCGTAAGCTCGGACGGCCGCCCCAGTCGCAGCGCGAAGCCTGGCCACAGCGCCGTGCCGTTGTTGACGTACAGCGTCATCCCCCCAACCGCATAACGCCCCGAAACGAACCCTTTGTTCGCCGGAACGACCAGACGGTCGAGGCCGACGATCATCCCGCCATGGGTATGCCCGGACAGTTGCAGCGCGACGCCCGCCGCGGCGGCCCTGCGCGCCTCGCGCGGCTGGTGATCGAGCAGGACGACCGGCACGCCGGCCGGTGCCCCGGCAAGGGCGGCAGCCAGGTCGGGACCCGGCTGGCCGACGCTCGGCGCCGACAGGTCGGTGACACCGGCCAGCACCAGCCGTCCACCGCCCCGCTCCAGCACGTGATGCGCGTTGGGCAACATGACGATGCCCATGCCGGCCAGATGCCGCATCCACGATGCATAATCGAAGAAATATTCGTGATTGCCCGGGATCGCATAGACGCCGTCCGGCGCGCGCAGATCGGCGAGTGGAGCGACGTCGGCGCGTCGCATCGCGACCGATCCGTCGATGAAGTCCCCGGTCACGACGATCAGGTCGGCGCCTGCGGTATTCGTGCGATCGACCAAAGCCCGCGCCCAGCGCTGCGGAAACAGCTTGCTGATATGCAGGTCGGTCAGCTGGATCAGCCGATAGCCATCGAATTGGCTCGGCAGGCCGGGGATCGCGATTTCCACGTCCCTGATCGGCGGCACCCGCAACGCGTTCGCCACCGCGACCGCCGACAACAGCGTCGCGACGCCGCCGATCGCATAGCGCACGCCGTCCGGCACCGCGACGCTCTCGCGCCGCACCAGCGCGGCCCCCAGCGCACCGATGTCGATCAGCAGTTGCAGCGCCGCCAGCAACAGGATCGCCCCGAACGCCCAGTTGAAGGCGATGACGATCGCGCGCGGGAATTCAGGGGCGAAGACGGACCCCGACGACAGCCGGCTCCACAAATGAAATTGCGACGCGCCAAGCAGGAGGAGCAGGACGATCAGCTTGACGGGCAGCGCCAGCGTCAGCGGCCACAGCCAGCGAGCGACGACCAGCACGCAGGGCAACGCGAAGAACAGGTGAAAAATCGCTCCAGCCTTTCGGACTCGCGTGACGCCTGAACGGGCTTGTGCCCTGTTCAGCCTGCGCGGTCGAGGCCGGGCTACTGCGGGCCGGCGGTCCGTCCCTTGTCGCAGGGCACCACACGTCCCAAATGGCGGTCACAACCTTCACCGCCACCGTCCGGCGCACCGGCCCGTCGCCTGTCCTGCCCGTTTCGCCGCGGTAGGAGTCCGGCCGGTCCGGACGCCACCGTCTTTTCGCACATGACCAGAGGATTATTCATGGCCACCCTCGCCTATGGCGCCCCAGCCGCCGATCAGCCCGTCGCGCCGATGACGATCGAGCGGCGCGAACCTCGTGCCGACGACGTGCAGATCGACATCCTCTATTGCGGCGTCTGCCATAGCGATCTCCACCAGGTCCGCTCCGAATGGCAAGGCACGCTCTACCCCTGCGTACCGGGACATGAGATCGTCGGGCGCGTCAGTGCGGTCGGCGACGGAGTGACGAAGTTCGCGGTCGGCGACATCGTCGGCGTCGGCTGCATGGTCGACAGCTGCCAGAGCTGCCCATCGTGCGAGGACGGCCTGGAGCAATATTGCGAGACCGGCTTCGTCGGCACCTACAATGGTCCGACCGAGGACGCACCGGGCCACACGCTCGGCGGCTATTCGCAGCGCATCGTCGTCAAGGACGCGTTCGTGCTGAAAATCGGCCATGACGAACAGGATCTCGCTGCGGTCGCGCCGCTGCTGTGCGCCGGCATCACCACCTATTCGCCACTGCGCCACTGGAACATCGGCCCGGACAAGAAGGTCGGGATCGTCGGCATCGGTGGTCTCGGCCACATGGGCGTGAAGCTGGCGCATGCGATGGGCGCCTATGTCGTCGCCTTCACCACGTCGGAGAGCAAGCGCGCCGACGCGCTGGCGCTGGGTGCGGACGAAGTGATCGTGTCGCGCAACGCCGATGAAATGGCGGCGCACGCGAACAGCTTCGACTTCATCCTGGACACGGTCGCCGCCAGCCACGACCTCGACGCGCTGACGGGCCTGCTCAAGCGCGACGGGACGCTGACGTTGGTCGGCGTACCCGAACATGCCCACCCCTCGCCCAACATCGCCAATCTGATCTTCAAGCGGCGCAGCATTGCCGGCTCGCTGATCGGCGGCATCGCCGAGACGCAGGAGATGCTCGATTTCTGCGCCGAGCACGGCATCACCGCCGATATCGAGATGATCCGCGCCGACGAGATCGAGATGGCATTCGAACGCATGCTGAAGTCGGACGTGAAATATCGCTTCGTCATCGACATCGCATCGATGGGCTAAATCTTGTGCGGAAAGTTGCGGCCGGACATGCTATGTTCCGGCCGTGGCTACCGTTCCTAATGTCGACTTCGTCGTCATCGATGTCGAAACCGCCTGTTCGCGCGTCAGCAGCATCTGCCAGATCGGCATCGTCGGCTTCCGCGACGGGGCGGAAGTGTTCGCATACGAAACGTTGCTCGACCCGTGCGACGAGTTTTCGTCGTTCAACACGCGCATCCACGGCATCACCTGCGATCATGTCGCGGGCAAGCCGACCTTCGCCGACGTCCACGCCGTCGTCAGCGGTCATCTGTCGGGGCGCGTGACGGTCGCGCATTCGCTGTTCGACAAGGGGGCGCTGGCCGCCGCCTGCCGCGCGCATGGCCTGCCCCTGATCGAGGCGACGTGGCTCGACAGCGTGCGCGTCGCCAAGCGCGCTTGGCCGGAGCTGCCCAGCCACCGGCTGAACGTACTCAGCAAGTTCCTGAAGATCCGCCACAAGCACCACGACGCGCTGAGCGACGCGCGCGCGGCCGGGATGGTCGTGGTTCGCGCGTCCGAACACACCGGCGTCGACCTGGCCGGCTGGATGGCGCCGACCAATCCGCGCGGCGGCACCGCGCCGCAGGCCGCACCGGAGGGACCGCTGAAGGGGCACCGCATCGCGTTGCTTGGCTGCGCTCGAAACAGTGCGCTTGCCTATCGCCTGGCGGGCCACGGCGCGCGGATCGTCGCTTCGGTAGGAACGACGTCGACCATGCTCGTCATCAGCAACGCGCAGCCGTTCGGCCGCTTCTTCCACGCGCATGCGACCTACCGACGCGCGGAGGAGCTGCGCGATACGGGCGTCGGCATCGAAATCGTCGCCGAGGATGATCTGCTCGCCCGGATCGGCGCATGACCGATCCGACGCTGGCGCTCGGCGCGCGCAACGGCCTGCCCGCCGATATTGCACTGCTGCGCGCCGCCTTTCCCAAGGACGCCTGGCGCGGCCACGCCAATTTCGGCCAGCTCGCCGATTTCTGGCTGCACGTCCATGCCAGCCTCCGCCAGGAAGGCGCAAACGTCTCGCGGATCGTCGACGCCTTTCGCGCACGTAAGATTGACGCCGCCCGCTTCCAGCAGGGCTTCGTCAGCGGGCTGAACCACTTCCTCCAGCACCTCGACCAGCATCACCGGATTGAGGACCACGCCTATTTCCCGAAGTTCAGACAACTCGACGCGCGACTGGTGATCGGTTTCGACCTGCTGGAGCATGACCATGTGCTGATCCACGAAGGGCTGGTCGCGACGGTCGAACGCGCGCGGGCGTTAATCCAGGCGCTTCCCGGCCCCGACGCCGCGCGCGCGGTCGATGGCTATGCGGTGCAGATGCAGGCGTTCGTCGACCTGCTGCTCGCACATCTGGCAGACGAGGAGGATCTGGTCATCCCCGCCATCCTGCAACATGGCGAACGCGCACTGGGGTGATGACCAATTCGTGCTCCGGTGCAGGCCGGAGCACGGGATGGTTTGGAACTTCAAAGCCGCCGCAGTGCCGTGGCTGGCGACGCCGATAGCACCGGAACCGAACTGGCGAGACCAATTCCCAGCGTCGTCACCGTCCCCACCCCCAGTGTGGCCAGCACCGTCCACCAGTCCGGCGACCAGCGGAAATCGAAGACGCCGGTGATGACGTACCACGCCGCCAGCGTGCCCAGCCCCAGCGCGAGCGCACCGAGGACCAGGGCGAGCAGCGCATATTCGATGGCCTGCGCCGCCAGTATCTGTCGCCGCGTGGCGCCCAGCGTCTTCAGCACCACGCTGTCGTAGATGCGCGCCTGCCGCGCCGCGGCGATCGCGCCGATCAGCACCGCGATGCCGGCAAGGATCGCGACTGATGCGGCAATCAGGATTGCGGTGGTCATTTGGTCGAGGATCGTCGTCACCTGCCCCAGCACCTCGCTGACCGCGATGATCGAGGCCGAGGGGAAGGCGGCGAGCAGCGCGCGCGACACCGGTCCTTCGTGGGCCGGATCGATGTCGATGGTCGAGGTCAGGCTGTGCGGCGCGCTGGCGAGGGTGACGGGCGAGAAGACGAGGACATAGTTGAACCCCATCGTGTCCCAATTGACCTGGCGCAGCGAGGCGATCCGCGCCTCGATCTCGCGCCCCAGGATGCTGACGGTCAGCGTGTCGCCGACGCGCACGCCCAGCACGCGCGCCGCATCGCGGTCGAGCGAAACGAGCGGCGGGCCGGCATAGTCGCGTGGCCACCATTGCCCGGCGACCAGCTCGCTGCCCGGCGGCAGGGTATCGGCATAGGTCACCCCGCGCTCGCCGCGCAGGAACCACGCGCCATCGGGCAACTGCGTCAGGTCCGCGACGCGCTGCTTGCCATAGGCGGTGATCGTGCCGCGCAACGAGGGGACGATGTTGAGCTTTGCCTCCGGGGCCTCCCCACGCACCACCGTGACGAAACGGGCACGATCCTCCGACGGGATATCGAGCACGAACTGGTTCGGCGCACGTTCGGGCACGACGCGGCGGATCTCGCGATTCAAGCTGGTCTGAATGCCCGCCAGCGCGACGAACAGGGTGAGCGCCAGACCCAGCGCGATGACGAGGGCAACGGTCTGCGCCCCAGGCCGGTGGAGGTTGGCAAGCGCCAGCCGGACGAGCGGCCGGCGCGGGCGCGGCAGGCGCGCGGCGATCCGGCGGATGAGCGTGCCGAGCGCGAGCAGGACGAGCAACACCGCCCCGACGGCGCCCAGCACGGCGGCGGCAAACACGGGTTCGCGCGCGGTGGCGAGCGCCAGCGCGACGATCGCCAGCCCCGCCGCGGCGACGCCCGCCAGCGTCCGCCGATCGATCCGCCCATCCTGTTCGACGCCGCTGCGTAGCTGCGCTGCGGCCGGATGGGTCCGCGCCCGGGCGAGCGGCGGCAGGGCGAAGGCAAGGGCGATCAGCACGCCATATGCCGCACTCGTTGCCAGCGGCACCGGAAACAATCCCAGCCCCGGCGCGACGGGCAGCAGGTCGCCGACCAGCGTTACGAAGACGATCGGCAACAGCGCCCCGACGATCAGTCCTGCCGCAACCGCGACCAGCGCCGCCGCGCCGATCTGAAGCAGGTAGATGCGCGCGATATCGCCGGACGCGGCGCCCAAAATCTTCAACGTGGCGATGCTGGCGCGCTTCTGCGCCAGATAGGATGCGACGCCGTTGCTGACCCCGATGCCGGCGATGACCAGCGCCGCGAGGCCGATCAGCGACAGGAATTGCCCCATACGCTCGAAGAAGCGCACCGCCCCCGGCGCCGCACGGTCACGATCCTTATATTCCCAGCCCGCCGCCGGGAACTGCGCCTTCAACCGGTCGATCGCCGCCTTCGGCGCGACGTCGGGGGCCAGGCGGATGCGGTATTTCGTTTCGAACAGCGCGCCGGGCTGAAGCAGGCCGGTGCGCGCCATTCCGTCCAGCGAAACGATCGCGACGGGGCCGAGCGTGAAGCCCTCCCCCACCCGGTCGGGCTCGTCGGCGATGACCCCGGCGACCCGAAAGTCCGCTTCGCCATAGCGCAGCCGGTCGCCGACGCGCAGCAACAGGCGTTCGGCGAGCGGGCGGCCGATCACCACGGCGTCGGGCGCGAGCGGACGATAGCGCCCGGTCGCGAGCGTCAGCGTGCCGTAGAGCGGGTAGCGCGTATCGACGCCCTTCAGTTCGGTCAGGACCGCGTCGGGCGTGCCGGCGCGCGGCACCGTACGCCTGGCCATCGCGCGGGTACGAATGGTGTCGCTGACCGTCCCCAATCGGGCAAGGGCGGCATGTTCGGCCGCCGACGCCTGACGCTGGGTCATTCCGACTTCGACATCGCCGCCCAGCAGCCCGTGCCCGCGCGATGCCAGTTCGGAGGTGATCGACGCGGTCAGGCTGCCGATCGCCGCCAGCGTCGACACGCCCAGGAACAGACAGATGACCAGCAGGCGCAGGCCCCGGAAGCCCGCATGCAGGTCGCGACGCGCGATCTGCCAGCAGCGGCGCCAGTCGAGGCGGGCGTCGGTCGCCATTACGAGCCCGCGCAGTCCGCGACGATCAGCCCGTCGCGCATCGTCAGGACCCGGTCGCAACGGTCGGCGAGCGATGGGTCGTGGGTGATGATGACGAGCGTCGCGCCGGCCGCGCGGCGACGCTCGAACAACAGATCGACGATCGTTCCGCTGGTCGCGCCGTCCAGATTGCCGGTCGGTTCATCGGCGAACAGGATCTTCGGCCCACCCGCGACCGCGCGTGCGATCGCGACGCGCTGCTGCTCGCCGCCGGACAATTGCACCGGATAATGGGTCAGCCGATGGCCAAGCCCGACCGCCTCCAGTTCGGCCGCAGCGCGCGCGAAGGGGTCATCGACCCCGGCCAGCTCCAGCGGCACTGCGACGTTTTCCAGCGCAGTCATCGTCGGCAGCAGGTGGAACGCCTGGAGCACGATCCCGACGCGGCCGCGTCGCGCTCTGGCAAGTCCGTCCTCGTCGAGGTCGGCATAGGCGACGCCCGCCACCTCCACCGTACCGCCGCTCGCGCGCTCCAGTCCGGACAGGATCGCCATCAGCGACGACTTGCCCGACCCCGATGGCCCCAGGATCGCGACGCTGCTGCCGGCGGCGATGTCCAGGTCGATTCCCTTGAGAATCGTCGTCGGCGCCGCCCGCGTGCCGAGCGTCAGGGTGACATTGCGTGCGCGGATTGCGATATCCGTGCCCAGATCCTTCGACATGTGTGGAGACGACGTCCTTGTCCAACCGGCTTGCCCCATATGCGGGCGCGATGCTGCTCCTCCAAGGGCTGGCGGCGTGCTCGCCTGAGAATGCCGCGCAAAACGCTCCCGACGCGGTGTCCCCCACGCCCGCCGCAAATGCCAGCGCCCCTGTTGCCGACGGCAAGCTGGTCGTGGCGTTCGGCGACAGCCTGTACGCCGGGTACGGCGTGCTGCCGCAGCAGAGCTTTCCGGCCCGACTCGAGCAGGCGTTGAAGGATCGCGGCATCGCTGCCACCGTGCGCAACGCCGGCGTGTCGGGCGACACCACTGCGGCCGGGCGTCGACGGTTGGCCTTCAGCCTCGACGGTCTGCCGCGCAAGCCCGACCTGGTGATGGTCAATCTGGGCGGCAACGACATGCTGCGCGGCATCGATCCGGCCGAAACCCGCGCGAACCTGACCGCGATCTGCGAGGAACTGAAGCGCCGCGGCATCCCCATCTTCCTGACCGGCATGATCGCCGCGCCCAATATGGGACCCGAGTACTCGCGGGCCTTCAACGCGATCTACGGCGAGCTGGCCAAGCGCTACGACGCCGGCCTCTATCCCTTCTTCCTCGACGGCGTCGTGACCGACCGGCAGTTGATGCTGCCCGACCGCATCCATCCCAATCCCAAGGGCATCGATGCAATCGTCGCGCGCGTCGCACCGCAGATCGCGAATACCCTCCAGCCGACGTAAGACCCCGCCCCCAGGGGCTTCGGCGAAGGCCGGGGCCGTGGCCTTCGCTCCTGTCGGTCGACACCGCTTCGGCCCTTGGGGGCCCGCTTAATCCGACGGCATCCCTCAGGGCGCGACGACCGCGCCGTTCTTCACGACCAGCCGCACGCGTCGCAGCGCCTGCAGGTCGGCGGTCGGGTCGCCGGCGACCGCGACCAGGTCGGCGGTCATCCCCGGCTTCACCGCGCCCAGCCGGTCGCCCTGGCGCATCCAGCGGGCATTGGCGGAGGTCGCCGCGATCAGCACTTGACCGGGCGTCATGCCGGCAGCGGCCATCAGCTCCATCTCCCGCGCGTTGGTGCCATGGGCATAGACGCCGACGTCGCCACCCATGCAGATCGGCACCCCGGCAGCGCGCGCCAGCCGCAGGCTTTCGCGGCTCTGGCGCACCGCGGTCGGCGCCGGTTCCGTTCCCGTCCAACCGCGATAGCGTGCACTCGCATCGGCCGCCGCCAGCGTCGGACACAGCGCAATCCCCTTCGCCGCCATCGCCGCGAAGACGGCCGCCGTACCGCCATAGCCGTGTTCGATCGTATCGACGCCCGCCGCGATCGCCCGGCGCATACCCTCAGGGGTCGATGCGTGGACGGCAACCGGACGGCCTGCATCATGCGCAGCAGCGACCGCGGCCTGCATCTCCTCCAGGCTCAGAGTGGCCCGCGCCGCCTCGCCGGGGCGCCAGCGATAATCGGCATAGAGCTTCACCCAATCCGCACCGGCCGCGATCTGCCGGCGCACCGCAGCGACCATCTGGTCGGTACCGGAGACTTCTTCGGCACCTTGCGGGATGTCCACGCCGGGCTCGAACCCTTTGGGGCCATAAGCACCCAGCGCGACGATCGCGCGGGTCGCGACGCTCAGCCGCGGCCCTTCGACCACGCCCTGGTCGATCGCCGCCTTCAGCCCGACATCGGCATAGCCGGCGCCTTCGGTGCCGAGATCGCGCAGGCTGGTGAACCCGGCACGCAGTGTCGCGCGGGCATGGGCAACGGCGCGCGCGGTGCGCAGCGCCAGCGATTCGTGCAGCACCTGATCATCCCAGCTTGCCTCGTTATACGGGTGCAGGAACAGGTGGCCGTGGCCCTCGATCATGCCGGGCATGAGCGTGTCGCCGGCCAGGTCGATGACGCGCGCATCTGCCGGCGCTGGCAGATCGGGGCCGACCGCGACGATGCGATCGCCGCGCACCAGCACCTGCCAGCCCTCGTGCAGCGTGCCATCGACGCCGTCGAACACCGCGGTGGGGCGCAGCAACAGCGCGGATGGCGCGGCCTGCGGTGCCGCCGCCCCGCCGAGCGTCAGCGCGGCTACTATCATCAACCAGCGCTTGGCCATCGTCCGCTCCTCGTTCTAGGCTGAGGCCATGGATAAGCTCCTCAGGCGTATGCGCAATCCGGTGATCCTCCTGTCCGCGCTGGCGATCGCCGCTGCGGCGCCCGACCCGGACATGACGCGGTGGCAGGCGCAGGCCGCGCGGGTGACGATCACCCGTGACGACTGGGGCATCCCGCATGTCCACGGGCACAGCGATGCCGATGCGGTGTTCGGGATGATCTATGCCCAGGCGGAGGATGACTTCCCGCGGATCGAGGCCAATTACCTGACCGCACTCGGGCGGACAGCGGAGGCCGAGGGCGAAGAGGCGATATGGGCCGACCTGCGCCAGCGCCTGTTCGTCGATCCGTCGGAGCTGAAGGCGCACTATGCCGCCAGTCCCGCGTGGCTGCGCACGTTGATGGACGCATGGGCGGACGGGCTGAACTTCTATCTGGCGACGCACCCGGCGGTCAGACCCAAGGTGCTGACCCGCTTCGAACCGTGGATGGCGCTGAGCTTCACCGAAGGCAGCATCGGCGGCGATATCGAAAAGATCTCGCTGGCCGATCTGAAGAGCTTCTACGGCCGCCCGACCCCGCCCAGCCCGGAAGAGCGTGGCGCGGTGCCGCGCGAGCCATCCGGGTCGAACGGGATCGCCATCGCGCCCAAGCTGACGCGCGCCGGGCGCGCGCTGCTGCTGATCAACCCCCACACCAGTTTCTATTTCCGATCGGAAGCGCAGGTAACCAGCACGGCCGGACTGAACGTGTATGGCGCGAGCACCTGGGGCCAATTCTTCGTCTATCAGGGTTTCAACGCCCACGCCGGGTGGATGCACACGACCTCGACCGTCGACAATGTCGACCAGTTCGCCGAACGCGTCAGCCGGCGCGGCGCGGGTTGGGTGTACCGGTACGGCGCCGAGACCCGCCCGGTGATCGAGCGCGTCGTCACGCTGCGCTATCGTCGGGCCGATGGCAGTCTCGCCGAGCGGCGCTTTCCGACGTGGCGGACGCATCACGGGCCGATCACCGCGGCGATGGATGGCCGGTGGATCGCAACCGCGCTGATGTGGCGGCCGATCCCGGCGCTCGAACAGAGCTGGCTGCGGACCAAGGCGACCGACCTGGCGAGCTTCATGACGGTTGCCGAGCGCAAGGCGAATTCGTCGAACGACACGCTGTTCGCCGATAGCAGGGGCGAGATCGCCTTCCTGATGCCGCAGTTCATGCCGCTGCGCGACGACCGCTTCGATTATACCCGCCCCGTCGATGGCAGCGATCCGGCGACCGACTGGCGCGGGCTGCACACGCTCAAAAGCCTGCCCAACGTCGCCAATCCGCGCGTCGGATGGGTCCACAATACCAACGACTGGCCGTGGAGCGCGGCCGGGCCCGACAGTCCGAAGGCGGCCGATTACCCACGCTACATGGACCAGGTCGGCGCCAATGCGCGCGGCGAGCATGCCGACCTGCTACTGACGGGAAAGCGCGGCTGGACGCCCGAGCGGCTGCGCGATGCGGCATACGACCCGTATCTGCCGGCGTTCGCGCGGCTCGTGCCGGGACTGGTGTCCGCGTGGCGCGCGCTTCCGGCCGGCCACGGTCGTCGCGACGCGCTCGCCGAGCCGATCGCGACGCTCGCACGCTGGGATCATCGCTGGGGCTATGATTCGGTCGCGACGAGCCTGGCGGTTTTCTGGGGTGACGAACTTTGGCGCACGTACGGCAGCGTCGCCCAGTCGGAGCGCCTGAGCGTGCCCGACTATATCGCGACACGGGTGGCCGGTGATGCGAAGCTTGATGCCCTCGCCAGGGCGGTCGACCGGCTGGCGCGCGATTTCGGCAACTGGCGGACACCGTGGCGCGATATCAACCGGTTCCAGCGTCTGGACGCCGCGATCAAACCGCATTTCGACGATACGCAGCCGTCGACGCCGGTGCCCTTCACCTCGGCGCAGTGGGGCAGCCTCGCCTCCTTCGGCGCGAAGACGTGGCCAGGGACGAAGCGCTATTACGGCACCAGCGGGAACAGCTTCGTCGCGGTGGTGGAATTCGGCCCGCGGGTGAAGGCGAGCGCGGTAATGGCCGGCGGCCAGAGCGGCGATCCCGCCTCGCCGCACTTTCGCGACCAGATCGATCGCTACGCGACCGGCCGACTGCGTCCGGTCTATTTCTATCCCGACGAGCTCGCCGGGCATGTCGAGCGGGTCTATCGACCGGCGGCGGCGCGCTGACCGTCAAACGACGCAGCGGGGAGACGATCGCCCGTCACCAGCCCATGCTGCCCGGCACGCCCTTGAACGGCCCGGCAAGATCGGACGTGATCCAGCCGCCGTAGAAGCCACCGGGTTGCGGGACCACCTGTTCGCCATCGACCGTGCATCGATCGAATGGACCGGCGTAGAAGGCGATATGGTCCCGCAGGACGGCGAAGGCCGGTGTCGGGTCCGGATAGCTCCACCCGACATCGCGCAGCAGCTGGTCGCCGATCGACACATGCCAGTAGATCGCCTCACCCTTCCATTCGCAGAAGGATCGACGGTCGGACGGCTGCAGCAGGCCGGCCGCAATCGCGTCCGGCGGCAGATACCAGCTCGGCGGATGGCTGGTCTCCAGCGTGCGGATCGCCGCACGCGTGTCCGCGACCACGACACCGCGATGCTCGATGCGGATATGCCGATTGCTGGGGTCGGCGATCGCGGGGCGGGGATAGCGCCACACGCTTTCCTGGCCCGGCCCGACCGGGTCCGGCGCCGGCCGCATCGGTCTTATCCGCGCTCCAGATAGCGGGCCAGATCGTCGCTGCCGCCGATCCGTTCGCCGTCGATGAAGACCTGCGGCGTGGTGGCGACGCCCTGGTCCTGCTTGAAGGCCTCGACCTCGTCACGCGATCGGAGGATCTTGTCGTCGACGGTGAAGCCCGCATCCTCCAGCATCTGCTTGGCGCGCACGCCGAAGGGGCAGGTGTGATCGGGCAGGACCATTCGGTAGAGCGTCGCCGTCGTGTCGTTCGCCATCTGGCACCTCCGCGGGCGTCAATGCCCAGGCGGCTAAAGCGACTCAGGCGGCGCGACGTTCCAGACAGAGGGATCGCATGCTTTCGGTGGCCGTCCCGCCCCCGCCGATCATCGGGTGAATTCGGCAAACTCCTGCGCATCGTGCGCGCAGAAGATCCGCACCTGCGCATCCGTATCGGCGGCAAGCGCGCGCAGCCGCGCCTGATTGTCCAGCCGCGCGCGGCGGTCGACCTCCATCATCCGTTGATAGCCGCGCATGCCTGGCGGGCAGCGGCGCTGTGCGTGCCGGATCTCGTCGCGGTGGAAATAGGCATCGGCGGCGTGGAGCAGCCAGCCATCGCCGGACCGGACCGCGACTCCGCTATGCCCCCAGGTATGGCCCGACAGCGGCACCAACAGAAGTTCGGGCGGCAGGCCGTCGAGCTGGCGGACGGCGTCGAAGCCGAACCACGGTTCCCCCCCGCCCATCGGGTAGAGCCGCCACGCATCGGCCTCGTCCCATTGCTGCGGGCGATAGCGCCGCGTGCCGACGAAGGCGCCGCCCTCGCCGCGGTCCGCGACTTCCTTCTCCCGCGCAGTGAGATGCACGATCGCGTTCGGAAAATCCTCGATCCCGCCAGCGTGGTCGAAATCGAGATGACTGATGACGATGTGCCGGACGTCCGCCGGATCGAAGCCGCGGGCGCGGACCTGCGCGATCGCCGTTTCCTCCGGCCGCAGCTGAATGTTGTTCAGGTTGCGAAAGACGCGCGCGAGCCGGCGGTCGGGCTGCGCGACGTCGCGCGTGCCGAAACCGGTGTCGACCAGTACCAGCCCGGCGTCGGTTTCGATCAGCAGGCAGTGGCAGACGATATGCCCGCGCAACACCCCGGTGCTGGTGCCGTCGAACAGCCGCCCGCCCCAGGGGCAGCTCGTCCCGCAATTGAGATGATGAATCCTAAGCGACATTATCGCTGGCGCCCTCGCCCCGCCCGCGCCGCGTCGCGATCAGCCCGACCGCCAGCGCCGCGATCCCGGCAGTCACCACCGTCTTCTTGGCAAGACCCCGTTTGTTGAACGCGATCTGGGCGCGAATGCCGGTTTCCGCCGGGATGTTGGGAATGCGCGCCTGCGCCAGATCCTCGACCACGCCCTCGACCACGTTGACGCGGTCCGCGCCGAGCAGCAGCAGCCAGTGAAGCCAATTGGATTCGCTCCAGCGAAATGCAGCCCGGCGCATCATGCCGCTCACCCCGCTCGGCGGGCTGGAGGTTCCGACCACCGCGGGCCGGCGGACATGCTCGATCGACTGGAGGATCTCGACGTCAGGCATCTGACCGGCCGGGCGGTCCCAGTCGCGGGTCAGCCCGACATCGCGCGACTGGTCACGCATCGGATAGGTCGGATCATTGTCGCGGTCGGCATCGACGCCCCATCCCGGGATCGTCGCGGGGTCGACCAGATGCGGGCTGCGCGTCTTGGCGAGCGCCACTGCGGCGCGCGGGGTGGTATCGTCAGCCATGGGGCACCAGCACGGGTTTGATGCAGCCATCGAGCTTGTCGGCGAACATACGGTAGGCGTCGGCGACCGCGTCGAGCGGCAGCCGGTGCGTGATCATTGCCTTGGGATCGATATGCCCCTTGCGGACATGGTCGATCAGCCGCGGCAGCAGGCGTTTGACCGACGCCTGGTTGGCACGGATCGTGATGCCCTTGTTCACGACGTTGCCGATCGGGACCATGTTCCCGGTCGGGCCGTAGACGCCGACCACCGACACCACGCCGCCCTTCTTCACCGAATTGATCGCCCAGTGGAGCGGGATCGCCGAGCCCGCCTGCAACTTCAGCTTCGATCCGGTCAGCCACTGCAGGAAATTGCCCTTGGCATCGCCTCCGACCGCGTCGATGCAGACGTCGGCCCCCAGCCCGTCGGTCGTCTTCTTCATGAACACGACGACGTCGTCGACTTCCTTGAAATTATAGACCTCGGCCGGGGCGTAGCGCCGAACGAAATCGAGGCGGTAGTCGTGCATGTCGAACACGATCACGCGCCCGGCACCGAACAGCCAGGCGCAGCGCGCGGCCATGATGCCGACCGGCCCCGCACCGAACACCACCACCGTATCCCCCGGCTGGATGCCGGCCATCTCGGCGGCCTGATAGCCGGTGGGAACGACGTCGGTCAGCAGCACGGCGTCGTCCGGATCCATCCAGTCGGGAATCACCATCGGCCCGACATCGGCATAGGGCACGCGGACATATTCGGCCTGGCCACCGTCGTAACCGCCCGCCGTATGGGAATAGCCGAAGATGCCGCCGACCGCGGTCGCCTGCGCGTTCGATTCGTGACAGTTGCCGAACAGGCCCTGCTGGCAGAAGTGGCAGCGGCCGCACGCGATGTTGAAGGGCACCAGCACATGGTCGCCGGGCTTCACCGTTTCGACCGCCGACCCGACCTGTTCGACGATCCCGCAGAACTCATGACCGAAGGTCATGCCAACGCGGGTGTCGGGGACCATCCCGTGATAGAGGTGCAGGTCCGATCCGCAAATGCACGATCGCGTCACCCGGACGACGGCGTCCTGGGGATGTTCGATCCGCGGCATCGGCTTTTGCGACAGCCGGACCCGGTACGGGCCCCGATAATCCATTGCCAGCATGCGCGTTCCTTCCGCGACACCGAACCGCGCGCACTGCCGCCAGTTCCCCTCGGGCAGGAGAAATACCGACGTTTTATCAATGACTTAATCTGGGTTATAGCCTTTGGCCAGCCGCCCAACCTGTGTCTATCACCTAGGACAGCGCCGTTCAGGCGGTCAGCGTCTGGCGACAGGCGAACTGACGCAATAGTTCGTCCGCCGGCATCGGTCGCCCGTAGCGGAACCCCTGCATCTCATCGCAATGCAGCTTCTGGAGCACGGCTTCCTGGCACGGCGTTTCGACACCCTCGGCGATGACCTGCAACCCCAGGCTCTGCGCCATGGTGATCACCGCGCCGACGATCGCCGCATCGCTGGCGCGCCGGTCGATTTTGGCGATGAAGCTGCGATCGATCTTCAATCGGGTCAGGGGATATTTCTGAAGGAGGCTGAGCGACGCGAAACCGGTGCCGAAATCGTCGAACGCCACATGGACGCCCAGTTTGCGCAGGCGACGCAACGCGCGAGTGGATTGGCTATGGTTCTGAAGCACCGTATTCTCGGTGATCTCCAGTTCCAGGCACGAGCCCGCTACGGCATGGCGGTCCAGCGCGGCGCTTACGACATCGAACAGGCGGTCCGACCGCAGCTGGCCGGCAAACAGGTTCACGCCTATCCGCAGTGGCCCCATGCCAGCGGCCTGCCACGCCGCGGCGGTGCTGCACGCCTGGTCGATGATCCAGTCGCCGACTTCGTCGGCAACCGGACTTTGTTCCAGGATTTCGACGAAGATCCTGGGCGACAGCAGACCGTGATCGGGATGCCGCCAGCGCAGCAACGCCTCGACGCCCGCGAACGCGCCGGTGGCGGCGTGAACCTGCGGCTGGAACCACAGCTCGAATTCGCCCCGCGACACCGCGCCGCGCAGGTCGGCGTTGAGGCGCAACCGCTGTTCGGACCGGAGCTGCATCGCGCGGGTGAAGAAGGTGCGGACGCCGCCGCCCTGCGCCTTGGCGCTGTGGAGTGCGAGGTCGGCGCAGCACAGCAGTTCTTCGTCGGTGCGCGCGTCGTGCGGGAACATTGCGATCCCGATGCTCGCATCGACGAAGACCGACTGCGCCGCCAGTTCGATGGGCTGACGGAGCGCATTGAACAGGCGCGTCGTCAGCGCGCCGAGTGCGCATGGATCGTTGCAATCGGGAACGACGACCGCAAATTCGTCACCACCGATGCGGGCAAGGAATACGTCCGGTCCGACGACCCGTTGCAACCGGTCGGCGACCCGCGCCAGCAGCATGTCGCCCGCGGAATGGCCCAGCGTGTCGTTGACGTGCTTGAAGCCGTCGAGATCGAGCATCAGCAACGCGACGGGGCCGCTCGCGATCACGGATTTGAGCTTGGCCTGCAGGGCATTGCGGTTCGGCAGCGAGGTCAATGTGTCGCAATGCGCCAGATGCTCCAGCCGCCGCTGCGCCCGGGCGCGGTCGGTGACGTCGCGGACGAGCGCGCCGAACATGGGTGCACCGTTTTCGAACCACATCGATAGCGACAGGTCGACGGGCAATTCATAGCCGTCGGCGTGAAGCGCGAGAATCTCGACGGCTTGACCGGCCAGCCGCGCCTGCCCGGATTTGACGGCGCGCTCGAGCCCCGCCTCGTGCGCAGGCCGGAAGCGTTCGGGAATGATGATCGACAGAGGCTGGCCGATCGCCTTTTCGGCAGAATGGCCGAACAGCGTCTCGGCCGCCGAGTTCCAGGCGATGATAAGATTGTCGGACCCGGCGCAGACCGCGGCGGTCGCCGATCGTGACAGCATCTGTTCGTATCGATCGCCCCTGGACGGTGGCTGCATCGGCCGGCTTCCCTCCCCAGCATTCCCCAGCGAACCCTATCAAGTGCAGGTAAACGTTCGGTAATGGCAGGAAGCGCGGCTGGTGCGTCGAGATGAAGGACGCTCCCATGAAATCCGTTATCGTTACGCTGGGCGTGTAATCCGTAGCAATGTCACAAGTGATCGTTGCGCCTATGGTGGGTACATGAACCGTGGCACCCCATCGCAGGAGCATTGCGCCCTATGACGTCCACCACGGTTCCGCTGGAATCCACCAGTTTGCAACCAAAGCTGGCCGCGCCGCTTCTGGTGGGTGGCGGCGCGACGGGTGACCTGATTCGCGCCAAGGACTGGTCAGCCACGCCGCTGGGCCCGATGGAGAGCTGGCCGCCGCAGCTTGTGTCGATCGTTCAGACGGTGTTGTCGTCCCCGGTGCCGATGACGGTATTGTGGGGAGCAGACGGGATCCTGCTCTATAACGATGGCTATGCCGAGGTGTGCGGACCGCGCCACCCCGATGCGCTGGGCGGGCGGCTGCTCGACATCTGGCCGGAAGCGCGGGATTTCAACGCACGGGTCATCGCGGAAGGTCTTGCCGGCCGTCCGCTGAGCTTTTCGGCTCAGGAGTTCGAACTCTGGCGGAACGGGCACCCCGAACAGGTCTGGATGGACCTGGAATATATGCCGCTGCACGGCGCGGACGGCCAGCCGGCCGGCATGCTGGCGATGGTGTTCGACATCACCCCGCGCGTGCGCGCCGAACGCCAGCTGGCGCGCAGCGAGGAGCTGTACCGGTTCCTCGACGAGCTGAGCCAGGCGGTGACGAGCCTGCACGATGCCGATGACGTGCTGCAGGTCACGACGCGAATGGTGGCGGCGCAGCTTTCGCTTTCGAACTGCGCCTATGCCGACATGGACGAGGACGAGGACGGCTTCACTATCCGCGGTGACTGGCATGCGCCCGGGTCGCCGTCGATCGTCGGCCATTACAGTCTCGCCGATTTCGGCACGCTGGCCGTACAGGAGCTGTCGGCCGGCCGCCCGCTGATCATCAACGACAATCTGGCCGAGATCGCGCCGCACGAGGCCAAGACGTTCCAGGACATCGGCATCGCCGCGACGATCTGCATGCCGCTCGTCAAGAACGGCCGGCTGCGGGCGTTGATGGCGATTCACGACAAGGTGCCGCGCCGCTGGAGCGACGACGAACTGACGCTGATCCGCGAAGTGACCGAACGGTCCTGGGCGGATATCGTACGCGTCGGGGCCGAATCCAACCTGCGCGCCAACGAGGAACAGCTGCGCCTCGCCGTCGAGGCAGCGGAAATCGGCCTGTGGGACGTCGATGAGGTCAACGGAACGATGTTCTGGCCGCCCCGCGTGAAGGCGATGTTCGGTATCTCTGCTGACCGGCCGGTATCGATGGCCGATTACTACGCCGGGCTGCACCCCGACGATTTCGATGCGACCGCGGCGGCCTATGCCGCGGCGGCCGACCCGGCGCGCCGCGCGCTGTACGACGTCGAATATCGCACCATCGGCAAGGAGGATGGCGTCGTCCGCTGGGTCGCGGCAAAGGGCCGCGGGGTGTTCGAGGGCGACCGCTGCGTCCGGGTGATCGGCACCGCGATCGACATCACCGCGCGCAAGCAGACCGAACAGGCCTTGCGCGATCTGAACGAAACGCTGGAGGAACGGATCGCCGCCGGTCTTGCCGAGCGCAAGCTGCTCGCCGACGTGATCGAGAATACCACGGCGATCATCTTCGTTGCCGACCTCGACTTCCGATGGCTGGCAATCAATCGGGCGGCGGCGACCGCGTTCGAATCGGTCTATGGCGTGCGTCCGACGATCGGCCGGTCGATGCTCGAGGCACTCGACCATTTGCCGGAGGAACGGGCGCAGGTCGAGCGGGTATGGGGCCGGGCCCTGGCCGGCGAAGAATTTACGTTGACCGAGGAATTCGGCGATCCGCGCTTCGGCCGGCGGTGTTTCGAGATCACCTTCAGCACGCTGCGCGACCCCGACGGCCGCCGGGTCGGCGCCTATCAGATCGTTCACGACGTGACCGAACGGCTGGCCGAACAACGCAGGTTGGCCGAGGCCGAGGAACAGCTGCGTCAGGCGCAGAAGGTCGAGGCGCTCGGCCAGCTGACCGGCGGGGTTGCGCATGATTTCAACAATTTGCTGACCCCGATCATCGGTTCGCTCGACCTGCTGACCCGCCGCCAGATCGGCACCGATCGCGAGCGCCAGCTGATCGCGGGCGCATTCCAGTCCGCCGAACGCGCGCGCACGCTCGTCCAGCGCCTGCTGGCCTTTGCCCGGCGCCAGCCGTTGCAGCCGACCGCGATCGACATCCGTGCGCTGATCGCGGGCATGGGGGAGCTTGTCGCGAGCACGAGCGGGCCGCAGGTCCAGGTGATCGTCGACGCCCCCGACGACCTGCCGCCCGCGCAGGCGGATTTCAACCAGGTCGAAATGGCGCTGCTCAACCTCAGCGTGAACGCCCGCGACGCGATGCCCGATGGCGGCACGCTGCGCATCACCGCCGCCGCGCGCCGGCTGGAGCGCAAGAGCCATGATCTGCGCGCCGGCGATTACGTGATGATCTCGGTCGCCGATACTGGTGTCGGCATGGACGAAGAGACGATGGCGCGCGCGATCGAACCCTTCTTTTCGACGAAGGGTATCGGCAAGGGCACCGGGCTGGGACTGTCGATGGTTCACGGCCTGGCGCAGCAGCTGGGCGGCGCCCTGCGCATCTTCAGCCAACCCCGGTTGGGGACGAACATCGAGATGTGGTTGCCGACCGCGACGATGCGTGCCCCGACGCCCTCCGACACACGGCCCGCGGACGCGGATTGCCCGGGCGGGCGCGGCACGGCGCTGTTGGTCGACGACGAACCGGCGGTTCGCGCGACGACCGCGCACATGCTGGAGGAATTCGGCTACGGCGTGATCGAGGCGAATTCCGCCGAGGAAGCCCTGCCCCTTCTGCGCGAGCGATCGGACATCACGTTGCTCGTGACCGACCATCTGATGCCGGGAATGGACGGCATGGAGCTCGTCCGCGTCGCCCGGTCGATCGCGCCGACGCTGCCCGCGTTGGTCGTATCGGGCTATGCCGACGTCGAGGGGATCGCATCCGACATCCCCCGCCTGGCCAAACCCTTCCGCGCCGAGGAATTGCGCGCCGCCGTCGCGGCGCTCGACGGCGGCGACTGACGCGCGCGGCGCGGCGCCTGCCACTTTTCGACTTGGTAGATCGGCGAAGACTGGTAGGGCGCCCGTCAGGGAGAGGGCGACGAATGCTTAATCGGCGGGGTTTTGTGATAGGCAGCGCCGCGATGGCGTTGGGTGCCGAAGCGTCGGCCCGTGCCGTCCAGGCAAGCAAGAGGCAGGCGATCGCCGAGATCGTGCTGCCGAGCAATTTCAACGGCCTTGTCGCCTATGCCCGCGGCGGTCGGATCGCGCATGTTCGGACCGCCGGTTTCGCCGACGTGGAGAAGCGGACGCCGTTTGCGGAGACGACCGCGATCCGGTGGGGGTCCGCCTCCAAATGGCTGACCAGCGTCGCGGCGCTGCGACTGACGGAGCAAGGGCGGCTCAGGCTCGACGCGCCGATCGCCACCTACCTGCCCCGGTTCCGCGCGGATACCGGTCAGCGCGTTCGCGTCGATCATCTGCTGTCGAACACGAGCGGCATACCCGACCTGCTGACCCGGCAGATCGCGACCGAGCCGGAACTGCGCACCTCCACCGCGGCGACGGCGGACATCGTGGCGCGGTTCGGGGGTGGCGATCCGACATTCCCGCCGGGCGAGGGCTGGGACTATGCGGCGCTCAACCGGGCGATCGTCGCCCATCTTCTCGAGAGCGTATCGGGTCGGGATTTCCCGGCGCTGATGCGGCAGCTGGTGTTGCGGCCGCTGGGCATGTCCGGTGCCGGCTTCGTCCAGACCGGCCAGCCGGCCGTGCCCAATCTGGCGGCGGCCTATGCCTCCATCAGCCCGCCGGTGCGCAAGATGGCCACCGTTCCCCCTTTCCTGGCGGCATCTGGCAATGTCGCGGGAACGGTCGGCGACGCCGTGCGCGCGGCCCATGGCATCTTCCACGGTCCACTGCTGACGCCGCGATCGCGGTCGGACCTGACGCGGGTCCGGTGGCGCGAGGAGGATTATGCGCTCGGCGGGCGTGTTCACGCGATCGACGGCGAGCCCTGGGCGTGGGAGACGGGCAAGGTTCAGGCATATCGCACGCACATCGCCCACCGCCTTGCGCGCAGCGAAACCATCGTCGTGTTCAATACGACCGACATGGACCAGCCGGAGATCGCACGGTGGGTCGAAGCGATCGCCCGCGCGTAGGGCGTTCTTAGTCCACGTCAATTGTCGATGACGGTCAGGCCCGGCGCGCCGACCGGTATTGCCCCGCTGGCGAGCTTGTCGGCGAACGCGCTCCCGTCGCGAAGACCTGCGTCCCAGCGTTCGCGCGCGGACGCCGGAGAGAAGTCCAGCGCCTTGGCGGCGATCTCGCGCGCCTGATCGGCATAGGTGAGGCGGACGACGGTCGCCGATCGATCGCGATAGGCTTCCGTCGCATAGGCGAGCTGCCACCGGGCGATGCTGCGGCGGGTCTGACAGGCGAAGGCCAAGTCCTGCGCCCGTCCGGCCATGTCGCCCAGGCTGCGCGGCGTCGCGGCGCTCGCCGGCAACAGGTCGACGGCGATGCACAGCAGCGGCGTTGCGGCCGGTTCGCCGAGCGGTGGATCGAGCGGCCGGTTCGCGGCCAGTCCGCCATCGACGAGGAAGCGTCCGTCGATCTCGACGGGCGGGTACAGCGGCGGCATCGCCGCGCTGGCCCGGATGTGATCGGTCGTCACCGTGGTCCGACACGTGTCGAACACGACTTCGTCGCCCGTATCCAGATCGACGGCGAAGGCGGTGAAGCGAACCGCTCCACCGTTCAGCCACGCGCCATCGACCAGATTCGCCAAGGCAGCCCCGATGGGGGCCGAGGCGTAAAGGGCGGGCGGATCGCCTCGCGTCGCCAGCCCCGTGCCGATCGGCCCGAACAGACCGGGGCGTCCGGCCAGAGCCGTCGCCAGCGTCTCGCTCGTCCGCCGCCAATCATCGGGGACCGCATCCCACCACATCGGCCACCTGTTTCGGTCGCGGGCGGGATGCCAGAGCCGGGTCAGGCGATCGATACGGTCCTCGTCGCGATTGCCGGCAATGATCGCGCCGTTGATCGCGCCGATCGAGGTGCCGACCACCCAGTCCGGACGGATGCCGCGATCGTGGAGCGCCTGATACACCCCAGCCTGATAGGCACCCAAGGCATTGCCGCCGGCGAGGGCGAGCACGACCGTGCACCGATCCAGTGCCGGGCCGCTCATTGCGGCAACATATGGGGAAATTGGCCGGGCAGATCGCGCGCGAGGAAGCCGATCGGACCATCGGTGGTCGCCAGGCGCCGGCCGCTCTGCCCGTGCAACCACACGCCCCACGCCGTCGCGACGAGCGGCGCCGCCCCGCGCGACACCAACCCGGCAATCGCCCCGGCCAGCACATCGCCCGACCCACCGGTGGCAAGACCGACCCCGCCACCGCCGTAGGACAGCGTCGTACCATCGGGCGTGGCGATAACCGTAGCGCTGCTTTTCAGCGCAACGACCGCGCCGAACGCCTGCGCCGCATCGCGCGCGACGCATATCGGATCGGCAGCGATCGCCGCTTCGTCGCGGTCGCAGAGCACGGCCATCTCCCCGTAATGCGGCGTCAGGACGATCCGCCCGGAGAACCGCGCCAGATCGGCACGAACCGCCTTCAGACACCCGATCGCCACTGCATCGACGACGAGCGTCAGGTCGTCGCCGGGGGCGCGCAAAATGACATCGAGCAGATGCGCCGCCACATCGGGATCGCCGATTCCGGGACCGAGCACGACCGTATCACAGGCCCCGAGCGCGGGATCCAGCGCCGCCGCAGCGTGCCCGATCTCGCCCCGGTCGTCCTCCGGCACGGCAATGACGGCGGCTTCGGGAACGAGCAGACCGAGCGGCACCGCTGCCGCCTCGACGGTCGCGAGTTGCACCTTGCCGGCGCCCGCCCGCAACGCCGCTTCGCCCGTCAGCCGCGTCGCGCCCGGCACCTTGCGCGACCCCCCGACGATAAGCACGCGGCCACGGCTATTCTTGGTCGTTCCCGGGCCATGGACCGGCAAGGGATGGGCTGCCAGCCAGGCGCTGTCGATCGGTGTCTCGGTGTCGCTCATCCGCGCACTCCGGGCGTCCGCTCGGGCTCGGCGGTGACGGTCGGCGTATCGGTCCGCGCCAGATGCGGCACACTGTTGTAGCGCGTCAGAACCAGGCCGCCGCTATCCCCGGCCGCGGGGTCGAAGCGATATTCGGTGACCGAACAGTTGGCGACGTCGCCGGCGGCATCGATCGCCAGGATCTCCGCCTCGGTCAGGTTTTCGATGACGTAGCGCAGGCAGAGGACGACGACCTGATGCGCGACGATCATGACCCGGCGGCCGGCGTAATGGAGCGCGATCGTGTCCATCACCGACCGCAATCGAAAGATCACGTCGCACCAGCTCTCGCCGCCGGGCGGACGATGGTAGAATTTGCCGAGCAGTCGGCGGAATTCGGCCTGGTCGGGATAGACCGAAGCGACGCCGCTGACCGTCAACCCGTCGAGAATGCCGAACTCCTTTTCGCGCAGCCGCTCGTCGATGCAGATCGGAACCGCGTCCGCACACCCGCCTGCGTCGCGAAACAGCGCCGCCGTCGTGCATGCGCGGACATAGGGCGACGCAAGGACCACGTCGGGACGGTCGTCCGCCGATCGCCGTGCGAACCACGCGCCCAGCGCCTGCGCCTGTTCCTCGCCGCGCGGCGACAGGGCGATATCGACGTCGCGCGCCGACAAGGCGATCCGGTCGTCCCCCCGCGCATGCGCGGCATCGCGTGCGACGTTACCGGCGCTTTCGCCGTGCCGGACGATCCAGATACGCTCGGGCCAGCGCGCCGGCGTCATATCGCGCCGCCCGCATCACTGGTCGTCCGGTCCTTCCGTTCTCGCGCACAGCTGGTCATCCCGGCCTCCCTCACGCCGAAAGAGCGCGTGGCACAGGGGCGGGTTCCGGCGGCGGGCAAGGCGTTTCACCTAGGTTGATACGGAATGTGCGATCCGCCCCGCATCGCCGAAGATGCGCAGATAACGCGCGATTTCCGACGGGTCGCCGGTCGCTTTTGCCGGATTGTCGGACAGCTTGACAGCCGGGCGGCCGTTGACGGTCCTGACCTTGGCAACCAGCGAGATGGGATCGAGGCCGGTCGTGCCATCGGGCGCGCACCCGCGGAAATCGTTGGTCAGGTTGGTGCCCCAGCCGAAACTCATTCGCACACGCCCGTGAAAATGGCGGTAGGTGGCTTCGATCGAATCGACGTCCACGCCGTCCGAAAAGATCAGCAGCTTGTCGCGCGGGTCGCGACCATGGGCCTGCCACCAGCGCAGGATCCGTTCGCCCCCCGCGATCGGCGGCGCACTGTCGGGGCGAAAGCCGGTCCAATCGGCGACCCAGTCGGGAGCATTGGCCAGAAACGCCTCGGTACCGAACGTGTCGGGCAGGACGATCAGCAGGTTGCCGCCGTAGCTGTGCCGCCAATCGTCGAGCACATGATACGGCGCCGCTGCGACATCGGCGTCGGATTCGGCGAGCGCGGCAAGCACCATTGGCAGCTCGTGCGCGTTGGTCCCGATCGCTTCGAGATCGGCGTCCATCGCCAGCAGGACATTGGACGTACCGATGAACCGGTCGCCGAGCCCTTCCTTCAACGCCTCCACACACCAGCGCTGCCACAGGAAGCTGTGCCGCCGACGCGTGCCGAAGTCGGAAACGACGAGGTCGGACAGCCTGCGCAGCCGATCGACCTTATCCCACAGCTTGGCCTTGGCCCGCGCGTACAGCACGTCGAGCGCGAAACGCCCCAGACCCCGCATCGCGGCGCGCGATCGCAATTCGTTGATGATCGTCAATGCGGGGATTTCCCACATCGTCGTGTGGGTCCAGGGACCAGCGAAGCGCAGGTCGAACTGTCCACTGACGCGGCGCAACGCATACTCCGGCAGGCGAAACGCCGCCAGCCAAGCGATGAAGTCGGGGTCGAACATTCGCGTCTGGCCGGCAAAACTGTTTCCGGCCAGCCATATCAGCTCCTTCTTGCCGAAGGTGACCGATCGTGCATGGTCGAGCTGCGCGCGAAGCTCGCCTTCATCGATGGTGTCGGCCAACCGGACCCGCGTGGTGCGGTTGATCAGCCCGAATTCGGCCTCCACCGCCGGATACAGACGCCAGATCATCTGCAACATCAGCAGCTTGTAGAAATCGGTGTCCAGCAGGCTGCGTACGATCGGATCGAGCCGAAAGCCGTGATCGTAGGTGCGCGTCGCGAGATCGGTCACGGCCATCGTCATCTCCTGGCAGGCACATCACCGACGGCCCGCAGCCTGGATGAGGATCAAAGCGCCGAGGAGCGACCCGATCCGCTCGCTCGGCCGCGACCTTACGCCTTCTTCAGCTTCGACGCCGCCGCGTTCAGTTTCTCGCGATCATTGCCAACCCTGCCGATCAGGTCTTCGGCCTGCTGCTTGGTAATGCCGTGCTTGCGCGCAAAGTAATTCACTTCATAGCCTTCACCGGCCGCGACGCGCGCCCGATCGGCCGCACCACGTTTGCTCTTGTCGTCCGCCATCGGTCATCTCCCTTCGTCGGGGAAAAGGACGATCCGGCGATCCGGTTCCGCGTTTGGCCCGACTTTGACTTGGGTAAGTACGTTAAATCGAACGCTTTTCCTGGATGCGGACAGCGGCGGATGTCCACGGGCGACCGGTCAGGACTGTTGGTCGGTCAGCCACGCGTCGAAAGCGGCGGTATGGCGTTCGCGCTCGCGATCGACCGCTGCCTCTGCCGCCCGCCGCTTCCGCTCATACGCCGTGTCGAGCGTTTGCCGATCGCGATCGAGGGCCTTGCGTTGACGCTCGAGTTCGGCGGCCCGCGCCTTCAACGCATCGGCCGCCTGACGATGCGTCTTGTCGATATCCGCCAGCAGGTCTTCCGCCGCTTTCAGACGCGCGCGAGACGGTCGCGGGCGTGGCGCGGATGCCTTTCGGGGTGTGGCCGGCGCAGACGGTTTCGTCGACGCGGGCACCGTCTCGCTGGCGGCGGCGAGGTGTTCGGCCGTGCTGCCCCGCGCGAGCTTGATCACTTCCCCGGGCCGCTCCAGCGGCGCGCGCATCAGCGCGGCATCGTCCGTCACCTCTTCCGCCACACCGCGGGCGAACAGATCGACATCGCTGCCCCAGGCCGTCAGCGCCGCCTTCCGGCTTGGCGCAGCGACATACGCGTCGTGAAACCCGATCGGAGTCCGAAACACCTTGAGTTTCCGCGCGCGCGCCATGCGTCCGAAAACCCGCCGGCGACCGATTGTCTCCCATCCGGCTAGAGCCGCTCAAGCCAATATCGCTGCGATCGCCTCCGCCAGCGGCGGCGTCGGCGCGCGTGGCCGATGAAATCGGCCTATCGCCGGTCGCCGACTAGGGTCATGCTCGCCAGCGCGCCGCGCACCGCCGCGGCGTAGTTTTTGGGTGTATCAGCCGTTGCGCAGGATCGTGGCGGGACTGCCCATTGCGGAAAACGCCGCTTCGGTTTCCTGAGGTTCGACCGCCAGATCCGGCGACGAGGTGTCGGGCGTGTCGGCGCGGTCTCCGGCCTATGGAAGGTCCAGATCGACGAAAAGGAAGCTCCGGACGGAATCGGCTGCCTCACCGCATCGGCCGAAACGTTCTACCTGACCGCTACCCCTACCCTACCTAATTCAAACCCGACGTCTCCAACCGGAACTTCAGCAGCAGCGTGCGCTCGAACAGGCTTGGTCCGTTGTCGTCGGACAGGATCCAGACGATTGTCTCGCGCCCCTCGCGCGTTACCGCAAGCCCTTCGAAATTGTCGTGGATCACGTCGCCGGTGAAGCTGGCGATCTCTCGTCCGCGTATCGTCGCGCCGGCCCGGATCGTCCGTGGGTCGACCAGCAGCAGCTTTGCGGTGAAGAAGTCGCGCACCGAAAAGGCGCGGGTCAGGACCAGCAGGCGGCCGTCGGGCAGGACGGCGGCGTCGACGGGGTCGTAGCCGTCGGGGGGCAGAAAGGCGAAGCGGGCGGGTCGGGCGTTCGGGTCGGTCGGGTCGCCGGGAAAGATCAGCGCCTGTTTTCCCGGCCGGCCGTCGGGCATGGCGGCGTCTTCTGAAAAGACGATGGTTCGACCATCCTGCAGGATCGCCATCGCCTCCGCTCCGCCGTTGCGGGGCCAGCGCTTCATCGGCAGGGGGCTATAGTGGCGAATAACGCGGGTCAGGCGCGCGTCGTATCGCCAGATCGCGTTCGACCGCTCGAACCCGACCAGCAGGTCGCCGGTGCGCGGGTCTGCCACCATCGATTCGCTGTCGCGGTCGGACTTGCGCCAGCCGGTGCCGGGGCCACCGGGCAGCGCGCCGGCGCGGACGTCGCGCGGCCGCCAGTCCGCCCCCATCGCGAAATCGAGCGTCAGCCCGCCGTCGCTGAGCAACAGAAAGCGACCGCCGCGCACGATGAGCGACGAATAGCCGCCGAAAGCCCAGTTGCGGCTGCTGAGGTGAACGCCGCCGAGATAGACGAGCGATCCGAGCCTGTGCCGGTCGGGGCGAGCGTCGGACAGGGGGACGCGGCTGGCCGTCACTCGCGGCGCGCGGTCCCAGAGCGGCCTCCGCTCGTCCCCGCTCCACGACGGCACGACGATCAGGACCGCCAGGATGATCAGGAGTACGCGCACCGTGCGCCTCCTAACGCGTGGGACGCCGGCGCGACACCCGTTTCGCTGAACGAACGATAACAGCCGCATTCAGCGAGCGGCCACGGCGTTTGTGCGAATCACGTGTTTGTCGAGGGCGACGATCCGAATCGAGCCGCCGCCGGACAGAGTTGAAGACGCGAGGAGATTTACGATGTTCAAGAAACTGACGCTCGCTGGCGCCGCGTTCGCAACCCTTGCGGGCGGTCTGGCGGCCACACCGGCGATGGCCCAGCGCTATGACCGGGGCTATGGTTACGACCGCGGGTACAACGACGGCTACGGCTATGATCGCGGCTACCGCAACTATCGCGGGAACGACCGCCGCTACATCAACCGCGGCCAGCATCCGTGCAAGGACGGCGACGGCGGCACGGTGATCGGCGCGATCGCGGGTGGCCTGGCGGGTAACGCCCTGGCGGGTCGCGGTGACCGGACGCTCGGTGCGATCCTGGGCGGTGCCCTGGGTGCGGTCGCGGGTCGTGCGATCGACAAGTCGGACCCGCCGCGGGGGTGCGTGCGCTCGCGGTAAGGCCGATGCGGGCGCGGCTACGACCGCGCCCCCAGGCATCGGGCCCGGCCGGCGGGTCACCGCACGGATGACCCGACCGACGGCAGCGGCTCCGCCGCCGCCCCGCCCCAGACCCCTCACAGAATTCTACAGTTTTCCCGCGGGTTGCGTATCAGCGGGGAACCTATCCCCCGGGTGGCGTATCGGGGGCGGGGGCCGGTTCCGCAAGGAGCCGGCCCTCGAACATGTCGGCCGCCCAGGCCCTATCGCCCGATCGCCCGCCGACTGAGCGCATCGCAATCGGCATTGCCTGCAACCGGCCCTTGCTTGCCGGTGATCGCGCGCCCCAACCCCTTCAGGATGTTGCCCACCGACTTGGTCTCCTGCGGCACCACGACCTGCGGCGACGACAGCGTTCCCGAGACGAGCACCGAGCCCGGGATGCGCAACAGGCTATTGTGCTTGGGCGCTCCGGTCAGCCTGGCGGCAACGGTTTCGGCCGGAAAGACGACTCCGCCGGTGCCGCGGGTCTGGCTGGCGCTGGTATCGACGATCAGCGGATCGAACCGCCCGCGCCCGCCCGCCACATCGAGCCGGACGACCGCGCACCGCAGCCGGGCCCGCGCATCGTCATCCGCCGTCAGTGCGCGGCCAGCATCGAAACCGAGCATCGCCGCCATCTTCGCCGGCAACGCGCCGTTCCGCGCGACGAGCCCGATCTGTCCGTTCGACCGGCCGACCGCGGTGCGGATCGTCTCGCCGACACCGCTCAACCGCACCCGCCCGTCGAGCCGGCCACTGACGTCGCCACCCCCGGCCAGGGCGGCGATGCTGCTGCCCGTCAGGTCGAGGGCCAGCGTCACAGTCGGGTCCTTGCGCCCGCCGCGCTGATCGACCACCGCCTTGCCGGTGATCGCGCCGCGCTTCAGCCCGATCCGCAGCGGCTCGATCGTCAGCAGCTGGCGATCGAGCACGAGAACCCCCGACGCCGTGGTGATGGCCGATGGTTCGCGACTGACGATCCGGTCGATGCGAAACGCGATCCGCCCGTCGGTCGAGGTGATCTTGCCGATATCGACCCGGGTGTTGGGAACGACTCTGGGTCCCACGGCGCGTTCCAGGGCCGTCGCCTTGGCGAGCCCGGCATCATCGGCGAGGTCGTCGAAATCGAGCTGCGATGCGTGAATGTCTCCGTTCAGGACCGTGCGCCCGCTGGTCTTGTCGACCCCCAACTTGCCCGTGAAGTCCGAGCGGCCGATCCGCCCGCGCAGAGTGTCGATGTGCCATTTCGGCCCGTCGTGCCGCACGTCGGCGCTCAGCCGCACCGGCTGGGTGCCGAACAGGCCGGCCTCGATCACGGCGTCGATCAGCTTCAGGCTGGAGGCCTGCGCCGTCACCGCCAGCGTCATGCGTTCGGTATCGAGCGGTGCGTCCATCCGCCCCCGCGCGGTCATCGACAGGGCCGGCCCGTCGAGCCGGGCGCGGAACGGCCAGGGTTGGCCGCCCGCCGTGATCGGCGCGCCGCTGGCCGACACGCGCACTGCCGCCCCGCGCACGACGCCCTGCCCGCGCGCGGCAAATCCATTCGCATCGGAGGTGACGGAAAGCGTGAACTGCCGATCCTGCTTGCCGTCGCGGTAACGCACGACGGCGTCGCGCACCGTCAGCCCGTCGAGCCGCAGCGGGCTGGCCGAACCGTCATCCTTCGCACCCCCCGGACGGTCCCAGTTCGTCTGCCCCTCCGCCGTGCGGACCAGGTCGAGACGAACGCCGCTTGCCGTCACATTCTTCGGATCGACCCGCCCGGTCAGCAGCCCGAGGCTGCGGATCTGCATGTCGAGCGTCGCGATCCGCACGAAATCGCCGCTGCCCGCCCAGGCCGGTTGCGGAATGCGGACGTCGCGGATGCGGATCGTCGGGGTGAAGGAAAAGGCCGGGGTGCGTTCGAGCGCGCCGATCGTGACGGGCCGCCCGAACCGCGCGCTCAGCGTTCGCTCGGCCCGTTCGCGGAAAGGAGAAACCGGGAAGGCAGCGACCAGCAGGACACCGCTCAGCAGCAAGACGACAAGGATGATCGCGCCCCATTGGAGCCAGCGGCGGTGTTGCGGGGCCATCATCGCGGGACGAGCGAAGGCGGATTTTGTTCCTGTGGTGGAATGAACCTGGACCTATCCTCCCCGCAAGGGGCGGTGGCGCGCAGGACGCGCGACGGAGGGGTCACCCTACCCGGATAGTTCGCCCCCCTCCGTCAGCCCTGCGGGCTGCCACCTCCCCTCGGAGAAGGGAACGGGTTCAGAAATCGATCGCGATGCCCTTCTTCTCCCAATCGCCGTAGCGGGTGGGATGGCGGTCGCTGCCCGGTTCGGGCTGGGTGTCCGGGCCGGGCGCGGGGACCGGCGGGTTGGGCGGCAGGTCCTCGGGCGGTTTCACATGCGGGGGTCGCTGACCCATATCCAGTCTCCGGCGATTGCGTCGCAGCGTCTTAGCCGCCACATCGGCGCGATGCCTGCTCCTTACAAGCCCACTCGCGACGATCCTCCCGGCGTTCCGGCCCGCCGCGCCGCCCTGCGCTTGCTCGATGCGGTGCTCCGCCGGGGTCAGGCGTTGGAGGGCGCGTTGCACAACGCGACGCAGGGGCTCGACAATCCGTCCGACCGGGCGCTGGCCCATGCCATTGCCGCGCAAGTGCTGCGGCGGCTGACCGATCTCGACGCACTGATCGATTCGGCGACGCGCCAGCCGCTGCCCGAGGACGCCAAGGCGCGCTTCGCGCTGCGCATCGCGCTCGCCCAAGCGATCCTGCTCGAAACGCCACCGCATGCTGCGATCTCGACCGTGTTGCCGCTGGTCGACGGCGGCCCGCGCAAGCTGGTTCACGGCGTATTCGGCACGCTGATGCGGCAGACGGCGACGTTGCCCGGCGTGGCGGCCCTGCCGCCGGCGGTCGCCGCGCGATGGGGCGCCGCCTGGGGCGCGGACATGGTCGCAGCGGCCGGCCGCGCGATCGTCGACCAGCCTCCGCTCGACCTGTCGCTGAAGGCCGAAGACGTCGAGCATCCCTCGGGCGTCTCGCTTGCTCCCCGCCACGTCCGCCTCCCCGTCGGGACCAGCGTCCGCGCGGCCGAAGGCTTCGGCGAAGGCGGATGGTGGGTGCAGGACCTCGCCGCGTCGCTTCCCGCGCGCCTGCTGGGCGCGGGCAATGGCCGCGTCCTCGATCTGTGCGCCGCACCGGGTGGCAAGACGATGCAGCTGGCCGCCGCCGGCTGGGACGTCACCGCACTCGACGTGTCGGAGGCGCGGCTTGCGCGGCTGTCGGACAATCTGTCGCGCACCGGACTGTCGGCTGAGATCGTCGTCGCCGATGCACTCGCCTGGACCCCGCCCGCCTCGTTCGACGCGATCCTGATCGACGCGCCGTGCAGCGCAACCGGGATCTTCCGACGCCATCCCGACGTACTCCACCGCGCAAGCCCCCGGGTGATCGCCGAGGCACGCGAAATCCAGGCTGCCCTGCTCGCGCGCGCGGCCGACTGGGTGCGGCCGGGCGGAACGCTCGTCTACGCCGTCTGCTCGCTGGAAGCGGAAGAGGGCGAACGACAGATCGCCACCATCCGCAACGCACGGAGCGACTTCGGCATTGTACCCATTTCGGCGGACGAGTTGCCGGACGGCATTGTCCCGACCGGCGACGGCTTCGTTCGCACTCTGCCCGGCATGCTGGTCGAGCAGGGCGGGCTCGACGGCTTCTTCATCGCCCGGATGACGCGCAACGCCTGACTTGTTCCCTGCGGCGAGGATGCTAAGGGCAGCCGGCATGCAGCCGGTCCGCATCGCACCCTCCATCCTGTCCGCCGATTTCGCCAAACTGGGCGAGGAGGTGCGCGCGATCGACGCCGCCGGCGCGGACTGGATCCACATCGACGTGATGGACGGACATTTCGTGCCCAACATCACCATCGGCCCCGCGGTCGTGAAGGCGCTGCGCCCGCACAGCTCCAAGCCGTTCGACGTCCATCTGATGATCTCGCCGATCGACGCCTATCTCGATGCCTTTGCCGATGCCGGCGCCGACATCATCACCGTGCATCCCGAAGCGGGTCCCCACATCCACCGGACCGTCCAGCATATCAAAGGCCTGGGCAAGCGCGCGGGTGTCGTGCTGAACCCGGCGACTCCGGCCAAGATGCTCGATTACCTGATCGACATGGTCGACCTGGTGCTGGTGATGAGCGTGAACCCGGGCTTCGGCGGCCAGAGCTTCATCCCGAGCCAGCTGAAGAAGATCGCCGCGATCCGCAAGATGATCGACGTGTCCGGTCGCGCGATCGACCTGCAGGTCGATGGCGGGGTCGATGCGACGACCGCGCGTCAATGTATCGAAGCCGGGGCCAACGTGCTCGTCGCCGGCAGCGCGACGTTCCGCGGCGGGCCCGATCGTTACGCTGCGAACATCCGCACGCTACGGGGTGAAGACGCCAGCGCATGAGCAGCCTGCCGCCCGACGACCTGCCCGTCGACGGGATCGACGAGGGAAAGCGGCTGATCCGGGTCGGCGGCGACACCGGCCTGTCGCTCGCCGAGCGCCTGTCCGAACGCTTTCACCGTTTGACATGGCGCACGCCGCTTTATGGCCTGCGCCTGCGCGGCAAGCATCCGCTGAAGCTGATCACCGTCGCCGACGATCCTTTCCCGGGCGACCCGTCGCGCGGGCGCGCTCTGCTCGACGGCCATATCGCGCTCAGGGGTGAACGCCGCGCGATCGACGGGCTGGATGCGAAGCTGCCCGGTGCCAGCCGTGCCTTTGCCGATCATGTCCACGGCTTCGCCTGGCTGCGCGACCTGTCGACCGTCGCGCCGCGGGCGCAAGGGGCGCCGATCGCGGAGAACATCATGCGCGCCTGGCTGGCTACGCATGGCGAGGCGGTGTCCGAGCCTGCGTGGCGTCCCGACCTGACGGGCAAGCGCCTGCTCGCCTGGGTTGCGCACGCGCCGCTCATCCTGTCATCGACCGATCTCGTCTATCGCTCGTCGGTACTCCACGCGCTGGCCCGCGGCGCGCGCCATGTCGAGCGGATTGCCGACAAGGCTCCGGCCGGCGCCCCGCGGATCGCGGCCTGGGCCGGCGTCATCACCGCCGGGCTGATGATCCCGGGCGGCGACCCGCGACGCGTGTTCGGCGAGGCGGGCATGATCCGCGCGCTGGGCGTCTCGGTGACCGACGACGGCGGCACGGTGATGCGCACGCCCGCCGGGCAGCTCGATGCGCTGATGACGCTCGTCGCCCTGCGCGCGGTCTATGCCGCGCGGCGGATGGAGATGCCGGCGCAGATCGAAATGGCGATCGGCAAGCTCGTCCCCCCGCTGCTGGGGGTCGCTCATGGCGATCGCGGTCTGTCGAGCTGGCAGGGCGGCGGGCCGATCGCGGGCGACGCGATCGATGCGGTCATCGCCGCGAGCGAAATCCGTACCCGCCCGCTGCGCCAGGCCCGCGCCTGGGGGTATCAGCGGCTGGCCAACGCCGGCACGCTGCTGATCGTCGATGCCGCGCCGCCGCCGATCGGACAGGTCGTCGATGGCGGTTGCGCCTCCACCCTCGCCTTCGAAATGTCGGACGGCCCTGCCCGCCTGGTCGTCAATTGCGGAGGGGCGCGCGCAGCGAATGCGCAGTTGCCCGACGCTCTGCTACAGGGCCTGCGCACGACGGCCGCGCATTCGACGCTGACGCTGGGCGATTCCAATTCGACCGCGCTGCACCCCGACGGGACGCTGGGGCGCGGTGTCGGCGAAGTCGAACTGGCGCGGACCGAAACCGATACCGTCAGCCGGATCGAGGTGAGCCATGACGGCTATGTCCGCCGCTACGGCATGGTCCATCGCCGCCAGATCGCGCTGGGTGCCGACGGGCGCGACGTGCGTGGCGAGGATTCGCTGCTGGCGACCGGGCGCACCCGCCGCCGGGCGGACACACTGGCCTTCGCGATCCGCTTCCACCTCGCCCCCTCGGTCGAGGTGTCGCCGACCGCCGACGGTCAGGCCGCGCTGCTGCGCCTGCCCGGCAACATCCTGTGGCAGTTCCGCTGCAAGGGCGGGTCGCTTGCCATCGAGGAAAGCCTCTGGATCGACGGCGACGGCCGACCGCATCCGACCGAACAGCTCGTCGTCACCGGGGAGACACCCCCCGGCGGTACGAGCGTCAGCTGGTGGTTTCACCGCTCGAGATAAGGAAGACCGAATGACCGACGTTACCATCCGCCGCGCCCTCCTGTCGGTGTCGGACAAGACCGGCTTGGTCGATCTCGCCCGCGCGTTGGCCGACAAGGGCGTGGAACTGGTATCGACCGGCGGCACGGCGAAGGCGATCCGCGACGCCGGCATCCAGGTTCGCGACGTCAGCGACCTGACCGGCTTCCCGGAGATGATGGACGGGCGCGTGAAGACACTGCACCCGGTGGTCCACGGCGGGCTGCTCGCGCGCCGGGATACTGCCGAACATATGGCCGCGGCCGACGCGCACGGCATCGGCATGATCGACCTGGTCGTCGTCAACCTCTACCCCTTCGCCGCCACGGTCGCGCGGGGGGCGAGCCGCGAGGACATCATCGAGAATATCGACATCGGGGGCCCGAGCATGGTGCGCTCGGCGGCCAAGAATCACGACAGCGTCGCGATCGTCACCGACCCCGCCGATTACGCCGCCGTCGCGCGCGGCGTGACCACGCTCGACGAGCGCCGCAGGTTCGCGGCAAAGGCGTTTGCGGCGACCGCCGAGTACGACGCGATGATCGCCAGCTGGTTCGCCTTCGCCGACCAGGGCGAGCAACTCCCCGAGCGCCTCAGCGTACCGCTGAAGCGTGGCCAGTCCCTGCGCTACGGCGAGAACCCGCACCAGTCGGCCGCGCTCTATCTGCCGGCCTTTGCGCCGAACGGCAGCCTCGCCGACCACGTCCAAGTCCAGGGCAAGGAACTGAGCTACAACAACCTCAACGATGCCGACGCCGCGCTCGAACTCGTTGCCGAGTTCCGTAATGGCCCGCCGACCGTGGTCATCGTCAAGCACGCCAACCCGTGCGGCGTCGCGACCGGCGAAACGCTGGTCGAGGCCTATGAGAAGGCGCTCGCCTGCGACAGCGTGTCCGCCTTCGGCGGCATCATCGCGGTCAACCGACCGCTCGACGGTCCG
Organism: Roseomonas aeriglobus; assembly: GCA_016937575.1. Taxonomy (NCBI): domain Bacteria; kingdom Pseudomonadati; phylum Pseudomonadota; class Alphaproteobacteria; order Acetobacterales; family Roseomonadaceae; genus Muricoccus; species Muricoccus aeriglobus. The sequence continues at coordinate 2,749,382 of JAFHKN010000002.1, forward strand.
ACGGCGGAGGCGATCAGCGGCATCTTCACCGAAGTCGTCGCGGCGCCGGATGCCGATGATGCGGCCAAGGCGGCGTTCGCCCGGAAAAAGAACCTGCGCCTGATCCTGACCGGCGACCTGCCCGATCCGGCACGCGGGGGCATGATGCTGAAGTCGATCGCCGGCGGCATGCTGCTGCAGGGCCGCGACGGCGGGCAACTGGGCGAGCTGACCGTCGTCACGAAGCGTCAGCCGACAGACCGGGAACTGGCCGACTGCCGCTTCGCCTGGACGGTCGCCAAGCACGTCAAATCGAACGCGATCGTCTATGCCAAGGACGGCGCGACCGCGGGCGTCGGTGCAGGCCAGATGAATCGTCTGGAATCCGCGCGCATCGCCGCGTGGAAGGCGAAGGACGCGGCGGAAAAGGCCGGCTGGGCGGAGCCGAAGACGATCGGCTCGGCGGTCGCGTCGGACGCCTTCTTCCCGTTTGCCGACGGCCTGCTGGCGGCGGTCGAGGCGGGTGCGACCGCGGTCATTCAACCGGGCGGCTCGATCCGCGACGACGAAGTGATCGCCGCAGCCGATGATGCGGGGCTGGCGATGGTCTTCACCGGCATGCGCCATTTCCGGCACTGATCGGACGAGGCCCCTCCCGGACAGGGAGGGGCTTTCCGGCGTTACGCGGCTTCCGCCTTCGGCATCTTGCGAAACAGCGCGCGGTCTTCCTCGCCGAACGCCCATTTCCACAGCACGAAGGCGTAGGTCGCGGCGATCGCCGGGATGCCGATCAGTAGCTCGGCCCATTCCAGGCTCTTGGGCAACATCGTGAAGGCGCCGCCGACCACGATCGCCGCGACTGCCGCCCAGATCAGCGGCCAGCGGATCGGATTGACGCTGGCCCCCAGCAGCCGCGAGAGGAACAGGTTCTTGGCGATCGACCCGCACAGGAGCGCGACCATCAGCGCGACTGCCGTCCCGGCCGCCTGGTAATTGATCGGCCAGCCGATCCACCGCATCGCCAGGATCAGCACGAAGCTCAGCACGATCTGGAACGCCAGCACCGCGGCCGAGATCATCAGATTGCGGTGCCGTGCGATGTAGACGAGCGCGGATTCACTGACCGACCCCGGCGTCGCCAGCACTTCGGCGAACAGCAGGAAGGCAAGCGCGGCGGTGCCCGCGACGAACTGCGGACCCACCACACCCATCACCGCTTCGCCCGGAATCGAGCCCATCAGCGTCAGCATCAGTTGCGCCGCGACGATCCAGAATCCGACCTGCCGCACCTGTCGCGCGATCGCGCCGCGATCGTTTTCCTTCAGGCTGTGCGTGATGACCGGGCCGAGCACGGGATCGAAGCTGGTCTTCAGTTTCTGCGGCAGCGACGACACCTGCTGCGCCATGTAATAGATGCCGACGATGGTGGGGGTGAACATCAGCCCCAGGATGAAGCGGTCGACGTTGCGCGTTCCCCATTCCAGCGTGTCGGCGCCGGCGAGCGGGATGTTGGCGCGCGCGAGCGCGAACAGTGGGCGCAATTCGGGCTTCCACCCCTTTGGCACGCCGTAGCTGCGCACGAACGGCACCAGCGACGCGGTGAGCGCCGCCGCCATCGACACGGCATAGGCGAAGATCAGCCCGTCGCGTGCCGAGACATAGTAGAACCCCCATGCCGCAATCGAGATCGTCCACGGCTCGACCACGGCGCGCGCGGTCACCTGCGCCTTGACGTTCAGCCGATATGCCAGCGCGGCCAGGCTGATGTCCGACCAGGCGACCGCGACGACGATCAGGCTAAGGAAGCGTTCGGCGCCATAAATCTCGCTGTTGGGATACATCGCCTCCGGGAAAACGAAGAGCAGAGCGCTGGCGATCATCGATGCGACGAACGCCACCGCCATCGCGTCCCAGGCCACATCGACATGCGGCCGGTCGGTGCTGGTCAGCGCCTGCGCAAGCCCCCGCTTGAGCCCCAGCGTCGCCACGAGCGCGGCGAATTCGACCACCACCACCGCCAGCGCAAAGCGGCCGACGATGTCGGGGCCGTACAGGCGACCCGCGATGAACAGGAACGGCAGACGCGCGAGCAGGCGCAGCGCGAAGCCGGCGATGTTCGTGCGGCCACCCTTGGCGAGCGCAGCGATGTCCTGCTGGGATTCAGCCACGAACGGCTGTCCCCGACACCGTTCGCCCTGCGCTTGGCCGGCCCCCATCAAAGTCGCACTTCGATGGGACCCTAGCCGAAGGGCCGGTCCTTGTGCCGCACGCGAAGAGCGCGTGTATCGGAGTACGGCCCCTCGACAAGCTCAGGGCGAACGGAAGATGGGTCAATGCGCCGCGCCCCAGCTCTTGCCAGTGCCGATCTCGACCCCCAACGGCACGGTCAGCGTCACCGCTGGCTCGGCCGCCGTCTCCATGACGCGGCGGATGACCTCCGTTGCTGCCGCCACATCGCCTTCAGGCAGTTCGAACACCAGTTCGTCATGCACCTGCAGCAGCATCCGCACATGCCGCAATCCGGCGTCGGCCAGCGCCGGCCCCATCCGCGTCATCGCGCGCTTGATGATGTCGGCGCTCGTGCCCTGGATCGGCGCATTGATCGCGGCGCGTTCGCTGCCGGCACGCTCGTTGGGATTGGGCGCCTTGATCCGCGGGAAGTGCGTCTTCCGCCCGAACAACGTCGTCGTGTAGCCGCGCGCCTTCGCCTCCTGCAGCGTGTCGGCGATGTAGCGGTTGATGCCGGGAAAGCGTTCGAAATAGCGGCTGATCATCGCCTGCGCCTCGTCCGGCGTGACGTCGAGCCGCCCGGCCAGACCCCAGCGGCTGATGCCGTAGAGGATCGCGAAGTTGATCGTCTTCGCCCGGCCGCGGGTGTCGCGGTCGACCGTGCCGAACAGCTCCTGCGCGGTCATGCTGTGGATGTCGTCGCCGCGTTCGAACGCCTCGCGCAGTTGCGGCACGTCGGCGATATGCGCGGCGAGGCGCAGCTCGATCTGCGAATAGTCGGCCGACAGGATGATATTGCCCGGCTCGGCCACGAACGCGTCGCGGATCTGGCGGCCGGTCTCGGTGCGGATCGGGATGTTCTGCAGGTTCGGGTCGGTCGACGACAGCCGCCCGGTCTGCGCGCCGGTCAGGCTGTAGCTGGTATGGACGCGCCCCGTAGCCGGGTTGATCTGCGCCTGAAGCGCGTCGGTGTAGGTCGATTTGAGCTTCGACAGCTGACGCCAGTCGAGCACCTTCACCACCATCTCGCGGCCCGGCGAATCCTTGTCGGCAGCGATCCGTTCGAGCTCGTTCACGTCGGTCGAATAGACGCCGGACTTGCCCTTGCGCCCGCCCTTGATCCCCATCTTGTCGAACAGCACGTCACCCAATTGCTTGGGGCTGCCGATCGCGAACTTGAAGCCCGCGTGTCCGTGGATCTCCTCCTCCAGCGCCGCGATCTGGGTCGAGAAATCGGCCGACAGCTTGGCAAGGATGTCGGCGTCGACCTTGATCCCGTGCATTTCCATGCCGGCGATGACCGCAGGAAGCGGCCGGTCGACCATTTCATAGACGCGGGTCGAGCCCTCGAACGCGAGGCGTGGCTTCAACCGCCGCCAGAGCCTGAGCGTCACATCGGCATCCTCGGCGGCGTAGCGGGTCGCCGCCTTCAGATCGACTTCATGGAAACCGATCGCCTTCTTGCCCGTCCCCGTCACGTCCTTGTACGCGATGCAGCTGTGCGACAGGTGCGTCGCGGCGAGCTCGTCCATGCCGTGGCCGTGCAGCCCGGCGTCGAGGTCGAAGCTCATCACGATCGTGTCGTCGTACGGCGCGACCGTCACGCCCAGCCGCCCGAGCACGATCATGTCGTATTTCAGGTTGTGACCGATCTTGAGGACGCTCGGGTCCTCGAGCAGCGGCTTCAGCTGCGCGATCACCGCGTCCCGTTCCAGCTGCGCCGGCCGCTCGGCGAACATGTCGCTGCCGCCGTGGCCGACCGGAATATAGCAGGCGAGGTTGGGCGCGAGCGCCAGGCTCACCCCGACCAGTTCCGCGCGCGTCGCGTCGAGGCCGGTCGTCTCGGTGTCGATCGCCACGAACCCCTGATGCCGCGCGATCTGGATCCAGTGGTCGAGCCGCTCGGCATCGACCACCGTCTCATACGCGTCATGATCGCAGGGCGGATCGGCTTCGACGTCCGGCATGCCCGGCACATCGGCTGCGGCGACCGGCGCGTCGGCGGCACTCGCACTGGTGTCGAGCTTCGCCAGCAGCGACTTGAAGCCGTGATGCTCCAGGAACGCGCGGAGCGGCGCGTCGGGAATTCCCTTCAGCTCCAGCTCTTCGAGCGTGTCGGGCAGCGGCACGTCGCAGGCAAGCTCGACCAGCTTGCGGCTGATCCGGGCGCTTTCGGCATGCTCGATCAGATTGTCGCGCAGCTTGCCCTTCTTCATGTCGGGCGCAGCGGCGAGCACGGCTTCGACGTCGCCATGTTCCTGGATCAGCTTGGCCGCGGTCTTCGGGCCGACGCCAGGGACGCCCGGCACATTGTCGACGCTGTCGCCCATCAGCGCCAGCACTTCACCGACCTTGCCGGGCGGAACGCCGAACTTCTCGAACACCTCCGCCGATCCGATGCGGCGGTTGTTCATCGTGTCGAGCATGTCGAGGCTGCCATCCTCGACCAGCTGCATCAGATCCTTGTCGGAAGAGACGATGGTGACCTGCCACCCTTGCGCCAGCGCGGCCTTGGCGTAGCTTGCGATCAGGTCGTCGGCTTCCCAGCCCTCCTCGTCGATGCACGGCAGCGAAAACGCGCGCGTCGCGTCGCGGATCATCGGGAACTGCGGGACCAGATCCTCGGGCGGCGGCGGGCGGTGCGCCTTGTACTGGTCATAGAGTTCGTTGCGGAAGCTCTGCGACGATTTGTCCAGCACCACCGCCATGTGCGTCGGTCCATCCGCCTTGTGCAGCGCGTCGGCGAGCTTCCACAGCATCGTCGTATAGCCATAGACCGCACCGACCGGCTCGCCGTGCTTGTTCGTCAGCGGCGGCAAGCGGTGATAGGCGCGGAAGATATAGCCGGAGCCGTCGACCAGGTAGAGATGGGGCATAAGGCCGCGATAGCAGGGGGTTGGGTTTTGCTAAAGCCTCGAACCCCATCGTTCGTCATCCCCGCGAAGTCGGGGATCAATAGTCGCTGGTCTGTACGAAACTCAGAACGGCCAGCCAGAATATATTCCCGCCTTCGCGGGAATGACGGTCGTGAGGTCTGGTCACGCCGCGATCGGAAACCGCAGCAGTCGGTCGTCGAGCGCGACCAGCGCCTGCGCCCCCGTCCCCACCGCGCGCACGATTTCGGGATGCCCGGCGTCCAGCCCCCCGGTCAGCGCCCCGAAGGCGGGCAGGATCAGCTTGGTCGGCGTCGCGACGAAGCACCGCCGCGCGACCTGCTTGCCGCGGACGCGGACGCGCAGCTTGGGGTGGAAATGGCCCGACAGTTCGGGCCTGGATTCGCGCGGGTCGGCTTCATGCCGCAGGACCAGGCCCCCCACCTCCGCCTCGTCGACGATCTCGCCGCCGCAATGATCGACCATTGCCGCGTCGTGATTGCCGGTAATCCACGTCCAGCGCGTCGCGGCGGTCAGGGCGCGGAGGCGATCCTGCGCGGCTTGCGGCAAGCGCTCGCATCCTCGCGAATCATGGAAGCTGTCGCCCAGGCACCAGATTTCCTGTGCCCCCGTCCGCGTCACCAGTGCGGTCAACGCATCCAGAGTGACGAGCGAATCATAAGGCGGCAGATGCTGGCCGAAGCTTGCGAACCAGCTCGCCTTTTCGAAATGCAGGTCGGCGACCAGCAACGCGCGCCGCGCCGGCCAGAACAGCGCGCCTTCGCGCAGCGCGTCGAGCTCCACACCGGCGAACGAAAAGCGAACCATAGCGCGCCCTTACACGCACGAGACTCGGGCATTCAAGGGGTTAGAGCGTACCGGCTCGCTCCGAGCCTTACCGACGCGACGCGCGGTCGCAATCGATCCGGCAAGGCCCCTGCGTGACGAATTTGCGCGGCAACAGGAACCGCGCCTCGCGATTGGCGAAGTCGATATCGACGCGGCGAAAGGATTTGAGCGCATCCATGCCGAGCATCAGCGCGGGTCGCTCGGCCAGCCCGAAATGCGCGAACGGCGCGACATCGGCGAAGGCGATCGGCATATCGGTGAACTGGACGCTCGCCAGCCGGATGCGGCCGGCGCGACCATAGTCGGCGGTGACGGTCCCGCCGGTCGCACTGTACAAGGTGAGCGGCTGAAACCGACCGGCCCGCTGCATCAAGCGCTTCAGGGCGGAATTGCCGACCGTCACCGCCGATCCGGTGTCGAGCACGACCCGCACCTTCGTCCCGTCGACATCGGCGTCGGTGACGATCAGCTGGCCCATGGTCGATCGCGCGCGCACGACGATCTCGCCGGGGGCTGCGGCGGGCGTGCGCCTGAGCTTCACCGACGGCGCCACCGCCATCGTCTTCGCATCCAGGTCGATGATGACCTTGTGATCCTGCAACGTATCGATGCCGAGCAGCCCCATGCCGCCCAGATCCTGTGCATCGAGCGCCGGCGCGTCGATCCGGCCGATGCCCGGCACGCTCGACAGGCGGAGCGACGGGATGACGACGGTACCGACCCGGGTCCGCCCGCTCATCGTCACGAGATTGACCGCGCCTGCCGACGCAAGGCCCAACGTCCCGGCCAACTGGCGGGAAATGACGGTGCGTTCGGACCCGGTGTCGATCACGAAGCGGAACGGCCCGGCGCCGGCGATCTGGACGGGCACGGTCATACGGTCGTCAACCAGCGTCAGCGCGACCGGCGGCGTTTCCGCCCGCACCGGCGCCTGCGCGACATCGGCGGCGAGCGGCAGCAGGCCGAGCAGCGGCAGCATGATGGCGGGAACGCCCATCGCATCCTCTCCGGGTTGTGAGCGCAAGGCTATGCCTGTGCGGGACGGCGTGCAAGACGACGATCAATCCCCCCTTTCAGGGGAGATGTGTTTAGTCGAGCGCCATCGCTTCCGCCGCCAGCGCTTCGGCCTCGGTCAGCAGCGCGTCGTCCGCCGCGCCCGACTGCGCCACGCTCTCGCGCCCGATCAGCACCATCACCGGCACCGCCAGCGGGCTGATCCGGTCGAGCCGCGCGTGCAGCATCGTGCGGCCTGCCCGGTCGAGCAGGTCGGCCAGGCGCCCGACATCGGTCATTCGTGCCCGCGCATCCTCCCACGCCGCCTGGAGCAGCAGATGCGTCGGCTCGTATTTGCGCAGCACGTCGTAGATCAGGTCCGTCGAAAAGGTGACCTGCTTGCCCGACTTGCGCTTGCCGGGATGCTGCCGCTCGACCAGCCCGCCGATCACCGCGACTTCGCGGAAGGCGCGTTTCAGCAGGTTCGATCCCTGTACCCAGTCGACGAACTCATGTTCCAGAATTTCGGGCGAAAACAGCGCCGCGGGATCGTCGATCGGTTCCAGGCCGTAGCAGGCGAGCGCATAATCGTTCGATACGAAGCCGAGCGGCTTCAGCCCCATCGCCTCCATCCGGCGCGTGATGAGCATGCCGAGCGACTGATGCGCGTTCCACCCTTCGAAACTATAGGCGACCATGTAGTGCCGCCCTTCCCGCTCGAAGGTCTCGACCAGCAGCTGGTCGGGCGCCGGCAGCATCGAGCGGCGATCCTGCACCTCCAGCCATTCGCGCACGTCCGCCGGGAAGCGATGCCATTCGCTGCGATCATAGAGGAAAGTGCGGACACGGTGGGCAAGGTTGGTCGACAACGCCATGCGCGTGCCGACATAGGTCGGGATGCGCGCGGGCTTCGTCGTCGCGCGAACCCACAGGTCGGCGACGTCCATCCGCTCGACCTCCAGGCTCAACCCTGCGAAGAAGAAGGTGTCGCCGACCGACAGACTGGACGCGAAATATTCCTCGACCGTGCCGAGCTTGCGTCCGTTCTTGAAGCGCACGTCGAGCGTGACCGCATCGACGATGATCCCCGCGTTCAGACGATGCTGCGCGACGAAGCGCGGGTGACTGACGCGCCAGATGCCGTCGGGGCCCTTCGTCAGCCGCTTGAACTTGTCATAGGCGCGCAGGGCATAGCCGCCGTCGGCGATGAACTGCAGCACGCGGTCGAACGTCTCGTCCGCCAGCGCCGAATAGGGCAGGCTCCCCCGGATTTCGGCCAGCAACGTGTCGCGCTCGAACGGGGCGGCGCACGCCACCGCCATGATATGCTGGGCCAGCACGTCGAGCGCGCCGGGACGGAAGATGTCGGGGTCGAGCTCGCCCGCCTCGACCGCATCCAACGCCGCGCGTGCCTCGAGATATTCGAAGCGGTTGCCCGGCACGAGCACCGCCTCGGACGGCTCGTCCAGCCGGTGATTGGCGCGACCGATGCGCTGGAGCATTCGGCTTGAGCCCTTGGGCGCCCCCATCTGGATGACGCAGTCGACGTTGCCCCAGTCGACACCCAGGTCGAGGCTGGCGGTCGCCACCAGCGCGCGCAGGCGCCCGTCGGCCATCGCGGTTTCGACCTTGCGGCGCGCTTCCTTGGCGAGGCTGCCGTGGTGCACGCCGATCGGCAGGCTCTGGTCGTTTTCCTTCCACAGGTCCTGAAAGATCAGCTCGGCCAAGCTGCGGGTGTTGCAGAACACGATCGTCGTCCGTCGCGCCTCGATCTCGCGCATCACCTGTGGTGCGGCATAGCGGCCCGAATGGCCCGACCACGGCACGCGCCCCTGCGGCAGCAGGATCGCGATGTTCGGCTCGGCGCCGGCCTCGCCGCGGACCAGCCGCACCGTGTCGATGTCGCCATCGGGGGCCAGCCAGGCGCGATAGCCGTCCGGGTCGGCGACCGTGGCCGACAGCGCCACGCGGCGCATGTCCGGCGCGATTCCCTGCAGCCGCGCGAGGCTGAGGCTCAGCAGGTCGCCGCGCTTGCCGGTCGCAAAAGCATGGACCTCGTCGATCACCACCGTCTTCAGCTGCGCGAACATCTCGAAACTGTCGGGATAGCTGAGCAACAGGCTGAGCGATTCGGGCGTGGTCAGCAGGATATGCGGCGGGCGGGCACGTTGGCGCGCCTTGCGATCGGACGGCGTATCGCCGCTGCGCGCCTCGACCCGGATGGGCAGGCCCATTTCCTCGATCGGCGTCATCAGGTTGCGCTGGACGTCGACCGCCAGCGCCTTGAGCGGGGATACGTAAAGCGTGTGCAGCCCGTCGAAGCCCGGCGTCTCGATCAGCTCGGCCAGGCTCGGCAGGAACCCCGACAGCGTCTTGCCCGCGCCCGTCGGCGCGACGAGCAACGCATGCTCCCCGGCGCGCCCCGCCGCCAGCATTTCGCGTTGATGCCGGCGCGGCGCCCAGCCCCGCGTGGCGAACCAGTCTGTGAGCTGCGGAGGAAGGTCGGGCGTCGTCACGTCTGCGCGATATAGGTTGCTCGCGGCGTATCCCAACAGCCGGCGTGCACGCGGTCATGCTCGATCGAGGGTCGAACAACGCATCGCGGCTATCTGAAACCAGAGATCGCCGTCGCCGTCGCAGAGGTGACGTCACGCAGATCGGGGCGATGCGCGACCGTGCGACCGACGCACACGCGAAGCGCCGCCCCGACACGAGCCGGGACGGCGCTTCGTGAAACCCGTGAACGCACCGGCGTCAGACCGCCGGCGCGGGCGCGCTTTACGCGGCCTTGGTCTCGGCCAGCTTCTTGACAACGTCGCGCTTCAGGCGACGGGCGCGCAGCGACAGGTCGGTGTCGCTGGTCTTGACCAGCCAGTTGTCGAGACCGCCGTTGTGCTCGACCGAGCGCAGGCCGTGCGTCGACACGCGCAGGCGCACGCTGGTGCCCAGCGCGTCGCTGATCAGCGTGACGTTCTGCAGGTTCGGCAGGAACGTCCGCTTGGTCTTGTTGTTGGCGTGGGAGACATTGTGGCCCACCTGCCGGCCCTTGCCGGTCAGCTCGCAAATGCGCGACATCGCTTGAAATCCTGATCTACCAACGGTCGAAACCGACCCGGAAAGGCCGCGCCCCTACCCCGTGGTGGCGCATCCGTCAACCGATTCACGTCGCGCCGCGCCGATGCGATGCAACTTAGCACGGATCAACCGCGTTTGGTTACGCGAACGATTCGATTGTTTCGGGGAGAGTTTGGGCATGCGCGCGTTGCTGGTTCTGCTGGGTCTGGCGGTGGTCGTCGTCATCATCGCGATGTCGCTGGGCATGATCTCGATCGATGGCGGCCGCCTGCCGCGCGTCGCGGTCGAAGGCGGGCAGGCGCCCAAGGTCGACGTCGGTACGATCGACGTCGGCACGGTCAACAAGACCGTCCAGGTGCCGGTGGTCGAGGTGAAGAAGGCCGACAACGCCACCGCGACGCCGCAATGACAGTCGGCGTCGGTCCGGTCGTGGCAGCCGTGCTGCTGCCGCCGTTCGGCGTCTTTCTGCGCCGGGGCGTGGGACGTGATTTCTGGGTCGCCTGCGCGCTGACGCTGGTCGGCTTCGTGCCCGGGCTGATCTTCGCCGTGTGGAGCGTGCTGCGCGAACCGGGTGACGGAACGCCCATCGCCGTTTAATCCGGGGGCGATGTTCCCGCTTCCGCCCCCCATGCGCGCCGCGCTCGATGCGGCTGCCGAAGCGGCAAAGCAGGGCGAGGTACCGGTCGGCGCGGTGGTGATTCGCGGGGCCGAGATCGTCGCGGTCGCCGCCAATGCGCCCCGCACGCTCCACGATCCGACGGCGCATGCCGAAATGCTCGCGATTCGCCGCGCTGCGCAGGCGCTGGGCCGCGACCGGCTCGACGACTGCGACCTGTGGGTGACGCTGGAGCCCTGCGCGATGTGCGCAGGCGCGATCGCCCATGCCCGAATCGTTCGGCTCTATTACGGCGCCAGCGATGCGAAAGGCGGGGCGATCGAACATGGCCCGCGGTTCTTCGGCCAGCCGACCTGCCATCACCGGCCCGACGTCTATTCGGGTATCGGCGAGCGCGAGGCGGCGGACCTGCTGCGCACGTTCTTCGCGGCCCGGCGGTAGCGTTCGACCGGCCGTGGTCGAGGCGGTCGTGCTCCGGCGCCAGGCCGGTGCCCTGGCCATCGCCCCCGTTCGGCGTCCGCCGCGCCGGCACATCTTTTGCTCAACTTAAGTAGATGAAATTCCAGCGTCGCATCGTCGGAACGGCTTTGCCGGCAGTGCGTACATCTTGCATCCTCTCCACCCGTCCACCCGCCGCAAGCGCGGGGGACATCCGCAACACAGGAGGCATGATGACTGGAGCAATTCTGCCCGCGCTGCTCGCTGGAGCGGCCGCGGTCGCCGGCGTATCGGGCGACATCTCGCACCGGCACAATGTCCGCATCGATCACCATCGCGGTGCGATCGATGCCGAATATCGCAGCCGGGTGCTCATTACCCACAAGCAGGTCGGATCGGTGACGCCGGGCCGTGCGTCCTCGACGCTGCGGTGCCAGTGGCAGGCGACGCTGATCGTCGACAGGGATGCGCGTCAGGCTGGCGGGGCGATGATGGCGCGGACGATGACGCGCGACTCAGCGCTCGCCGGATCGCGCCCCGGCTGGTGCGAAGGCGCCCGCCGCGCGATCGCCCAGGACGTCGCGGCGCGCGAATCGGTGCTACGCGACCAGCTCGCCGCCGTGGCGGCCGATGATCACGCCGTGCTGACCGCGGAAATCGATCGCCTGCACGATCCGGTGCGCCGCGGGTGAGGCGTGTCGCGATCCTGATCGCCGGCGTCGCAACCCTGGTTGCGACGCCCGCCTTCGGCCAATCCCGACCGAGTGTCGGCGCGGAGGTGGCGACCGACGAGGTCCGCCGGGGCCTGAGCTGGAGCGACGGCCGCCCGGCCGCGTCGGCCGACGTCACGACCGATATCGCCGGTTTCGACCTGTCGGGCCGCGTCGTCACGACCCGCGGCTCGCAGCGGCATGCCGGGGCCGATGCGGTCGCCGACCTGGAACTGGGCCGGGGGTTCGACCTGGGCGGCCTCAGTCTGCGCGCGTCGATCACGGGCCATCTGTTCGCCGGATCGGCGATCGGGGCCGATTATTACGAGCTCGGCGGGACGGGCAGCTATACCCTTGGCCCCGTGACACTCGATGCCGGGGCGAAATACGCCCCCGACCAGTCGGCAATCGGTGGCGACAACCTCTACCTGTTCGCCAATGCGAGCGGCGCGATCATCGGCACGCCGCTGACGGCCGTCGCCGGCATCGGCCGATCGAGCGGACGCACCGACGATCCCATACGCGCCGCCCGGCTGCGCCCGGCGGGGAATTATACCGACTGGCGGCTGGGGCTGTCCTATGGGCTCAGCAAGCTGACGCTGTCGGTCGACTATATCGCGACCAATGTCGACGACCGGCCGATGCTGTCGCCCCTGGCCGATCCCGATCACGTCGGCGACCGATTCGTCGCGCGGGCGCGGATCGCGTTCTAGCCCGCGGCGCCCCGGCGAAGGCCGGGCGCCCGGTTCGCATCGGTTACGCGCAGAGCGATCGCCGCTCGGGCGCAGGAACTGTGCCCCGGCCGTCGCCGGGGCACAGCCGGAACGCTTATCCTTCGCGTGTCACCGGCACGATCTTGATCTCGACGCGGCGGTTGGCGGCGCGGCCGTCTTCGGTCGCGTTCGACGCGATCGGCTGGGTCTCGCCAAAGCCGCGCGTGCCCAGACGCGCCGGGTTCACGCCGCGACCCGCCAGATAATCCGCCACGGCGGTCGCGCGGCGCTCCGACAACGTCTGGTTATACGCATCGGCGCCGGTCGAATCGGTGTGGCCGTACACATCGACATAGGTCGACTGATATTGCGCCAGCACGTCTGCGACCTGATCGAGCGTCGGGCGGAACTGCGGCTGGATGTCGGCACGGTCGTAGCCGAAGGTGATGCCCGAGGGCATGTTGAGCACCAGCTCGTCGCCCTGACGGATCACCTGCACATCGGTGCCGGCGGTACGGGCGCGCAGGTCGCGCTCCTGCTTGTCCATATATGCGCCGATGCCGGCACCCGCGAGCGCGCCGATGCCGGCGCCGACGATCTTCTCGGTCCGGTCGCGCCGTCCACCGACCAGGTCGCCCAGCAGGTAACCGCCGACCGCGCCACCGACGCCGCCGATCGCCGTCCGCGAAATCTTGCGCTCCCCGGTTTCCGGATCGGTCACGCATGCGCTGGTCAGCGTCATCGCGCTCAGGCTGGCGGCCATCAGCAACTTCGAACGAAACATTCCTGTCCTCCTTTGATCTCGCGGTCCCAACCCGCGTTCTGCGTCCCTTGTTCCGCCTGCGAACTGAACCTTGGCTGACATGATCGGTTGTGCAGGGCGGCCATCCGCGGATAAGGGAACGCACACGCCCATGACCGCGCTCCCCCCCTTTCCCTGGATCGATGTCGTCATCATCCTCGCACTCGTCGCGCTGAACGGCGTGTTCGCGATGAGCGAGCTGGCGATCGTGTCGGCACGCAAGGCGCGGCTGGAGGCGATGGCAAAGGTCGGCAAGCGCGGCGCAGGCGCGGCGATCCGCCTGGCCGCCGACCCCGGCAAGTTCCTATCGACCGTCCAGATCGGCATCACGCTGATCGGTATCCTGGCCGGTGCCTATTCCGGCGCCAGCCTCGGCACGCCGACGGCGGCGCGTATCGAGACGTTGGGCGTCAGCCACGAAACCGCCGAGACGATCGGCTTCGCGATCGTCATCGGGCTCACCACCTTCGCCTCGCTCATCATCGGCGAACTGGTGCCCAAACAGTTCGCGCTGCGCAGCCCGGAACCGATCGCCGCAGTGATGGCGCTGCCGATGACCTATCTGGCGGTCATCACCAAGCCGGTCGTCTGGCTGCTCGATTCATCGAGCGCCCTCATCTTCAAGCTGCTCGGCCTCAACCGCGAATCGGAAAATCAGGTGACGGCGGAGGAATTGCACCTGATCGTCGCCGAAGCGTCGAAATCGGGCGTGATCGAGGAGCATGAACGCACGATCATCTCGGGCGTCGTCCGCCTGGCCGACCGTCCGGTCCGCGAGGTGATGACGCCGCGCACCGCGGTCGAATGGCTCGACGCCGACCTGTCGGACGCCGACCTGCGCGCCCGACTGGTCGAATCGCCGCACACCCGATTGCCCGTCGCCGAAGGCTCGGTCGATGCGGTCGTCGGTGTCGTCCAGTCGCGCGATATCGTCGAGGCGATGGTCCGCGGCCACACGCTGGACCTGCGCGCGTTGATGAAATCGGCCCCGGTCCTGCCCGACCAGCTCGACGCGATGGACGCGCTGGTCGTGCTGCGCCGCGCCGAAGTGCCGATGGGCCTGGTCCACGACGAATATGGCCATTTCGAAGGCGTGGTGACGCCGGCCAACCTCCTGGCGGCGATCGCCGGCGAGTTCGTGTCGGACGTCGACGAGGGCACCGAACGGATGGTCGTCGAACGCGAGGACGGATCGTTGCTGGTATCGGGCTCGATGCCCGCCGACGCGCTGGCCGAACGACTGGGCATCGACCTCGACGAAGACCGCGACTTCGCAACCGTCGCCGGTCTGGCGCTCGCGATCCTCAAGCATCTGCCCGAAGAGGGGGAGACCTTCGAGAGCCAGGGGTGGCGGTTCGAGATCGTCGACATGGACGGCCGCAAGATCGACAAGCTGCTGGTCGCACGGGCCGACGCCTGACCGTCCACCGGCCCAATACTTCAATCCTGCCTACCCGCCCCGATCTGCTAAGGTCGGGATCTGCAAGCTCAGTCGAACAGGCCATCCTGCGAGCCTGCGGGCGGTTCCAGGCCGAGGTGCTTCCAGCCCAGTCCGTTCAGGCATCGCCCCCGCGCCGTCCGGGCGATCAGGCCCAGCTGGATCAGATAAGGTTCGATCACTTCCTCGATCGTGTCGCGCGGTTCGCTCAGGCCGGCGGCCAGCGTTTCGACACCGACCGGACCGCCTTTGTAGATGTCGGCGATCATCGTCAGGTAGCGGCGGTCCATCGCGTCGAGGCCGAGGTTGTCGACCTCCAACCGTGTCAGCGCGCTGTCGGCAGCCTTCGCGTTCACCGTCTCGACACCCGCGACATTGGCGAAGTCGCGGACGCGGCGCAGCAGGCGGCCGGCGATGCGCGGCGTGCCGCGCGACCGGCGGGCGATCTCGCGCGCGCCATCATCGGCGACATGCAGGTCGAGCAGACCGGCGGCGCGGGTTACCACGCGCAGCAGCTCGTCCTCGGTATAGAATTGCAGGCGCACGGGGATGCC
The DNA here is from genome assembly GCA_016937575.1 of Roseomonas aeriglobus. NCBI lineage: Bacteria > Pseudomonadati > Pseudomonadota > Alphaproteobacteria > Acetobacterales > Roseomonadaceae > Muricoccus > Muricoccus aeriglobus. Next base: position 2,764,651 of record JAFHKN010000002.1, read on the forward strand.
GAAACGATCGCGCAGCGGCGTCGTCAGCAACCCCTGGCGGGTGGTCGCGCCGACCAGGGTGAAGCGCGGCAGGTCGATGCGCACCGAACGTGCCGATGGTCCCTCCCCGATCATCAGGTCGAGCGCGCGATCCTCCATCGCCGGATAAAGGACTTCCTCGACCGCGGGATTGAGGCGGTGGATCTCGTCGATGAACAGGACGTCGCCGTCCTCCAGGTTCGTCAACAGCGCGGCAAGGTCGCCCGACTTGGCGATGACCGGGCCGCTGGTCGCGCGAAAGCCCACGCCCATTTCGCGTGCGACGATCTGCGCCAGCGTCGTCTTGCCGAGCCCGGGCGGCCCGAAGAACAGCACGTGGTCGAGCGCATCGCCGCGCGACTTGGCGGCATCGATGAACACCCGCAGATTCTCGCGCGCAGCCTTCTGCCCGACGAACTCGTCGAGGCTCTTGGGGCGCAGAGCGGCGTCGACGTCTTCGGGGCGGCGGCTGGCGGTGAGGATACGGTCGTCGGTCATTGCTATTGTCCCAACGCCCGTTCGGCGTCCTGCGCGTGATGAAGGATGCGAACGATCACTACCGGTCCACCGTCGATCTGGTAAAAAATGCGGTGCGATCGACATCGCACGCTGCGCATACCCGACGCCAAATCGCCATCGTCCCGCCCTGCCAAGGGCCGCGCCCCAATCGCATGCACGGTTTGCTGCAGGTCGATCACATAAGCCGCAGCGACCGCTTCACCGAACCGCTCGAGACTGAAGTCCCGAATGGCCTCGACGTCCGCGCGTGCGCTTGACGAATACCTCGGCTTAGGCACGCCGGCTCGGCAGGCCCGCCAGAATTTCGTCGAACATCTCATCGATGTCCTGATCGACGATGCCGGACGCCAGCCCCTCCTCGATCAGCGCTTTCAGCCGCTGCCGCCCATTACGCTCCCGATCCCGCTCCGCCAGGTCGCGGAAATAGTCGGCGGCGTCGGCGTAGCTGCCGTCTGATACCCGCGACTCGATCCAGCTCTGAAGGTCCGGCGGCAGGGGGATGCTGACGTGAATCATCTGCGGAACATAATCGAAACGGGGGCCCAAGCCAACGTCACTTCGCCGCCTTCCGGAGCGCCAGCCGCACCAGCGCATCGAGCGTCGCGCCCGGTCCCAGTTCCTCCTCCGCTGCCGCCACCGCCGCACTCGCCTCGGCCGGCTTGAAGCCCAGGTTGCCGAGCGCCGACATCGCGTCGCCCGCAGCGCTGCTGGCGGGCGTCGCGACGCTGCCGGTCATCGGGCCCAGCGCAACGGCGCCGACCTTGTCCTTCAGTTCGCGGACGATGCGCTCGGCGAGCTTGGGGCCGACGCCATTGGCGCGCGCGACCATCGCCTTGTCCTGCGCAGCGACCGCGCGCGACAGATCGTCGGGGGGAAGCGTCGACAGAATGGCAAGCGCCACGCGCGCGCCGACGCCCTGCACGCCGGTCAGCAGGCGAAACCAGTCGCGTTCGGCGGCGGTGGCGAAGCCGACGAGGCGCAGGAAATCCTCACCCACCAGCAATTCGGTGTGGAGCGTGACCCCCTCCCCGACCGGCCCCAGCGCGTCGAGCGTGCGGGTCGATGCGCCGACGAGATAACCGACACCGCCGACATCGATAACCGCGTGGTCCGACGCGGTGGACGTCAGAATGCCCTTAAGGTGCGCGATCACAACGCGGACGCCCTGCGATTTGCGTAAGCAAATCGCGGAGTCGCCACGGCGGCCAGCGGGGCGGCGCAGCTGTCCCGTCTGACGGCGTGGCGGAAAGAGAGGTCAGTCATCGCTCCGGAACCTATCCGGAACAGACCGGCCAGACCAGCCCCAGAACGCGCGCTTCGACAGGCTCAAATCGAACGGCGGCTGACCCCAGCCGCTCAAGCGTCCCGATTGATCACCAACCCGCTCTGCGGCGCCGATCCGGCTCCGTAGATATTCGTCGGCGACATGCTTGCCCGCATCCGGCCCAGCAGCGCCTCGAACGACGCGATCTGCTCGCTAGCGGTCTTCACCCCGCGCAGCCTGGCCGCATCGGAATCGGTCGGCGTCTGCGTCACGGAGTCCGGCGCAGCCCGCTCGGGCGCCGGCGTGAAGAACCGCTCCAGTTCGCCCGCCTGGTCGGGCGTCAGCGTACCCTTTTCGACCTGTCCGGCGATCAGCGCATCGACGCGGTCCTTCATCGACGCCGGCGGCGTATCCGCCTTCGCGGCAAGCCCCTGGCCCACGGTATCGAGCGCGACGGAAAGCGCCGCCTTGTCCTCGGCGCGTAGGGCGCCTGCCGACACGGCCGAATCCAGCCGGCGATCCATCATCGCGCGTGCCGTTCCGAAACCGATCGAAGGCAGGGTGGTCATGCATCCGTCCACAGGCGCCGCACACATTGCGGCAGTACGACCGTGGCGGGCAAAGCTTGCCAAAGCGTTACCGGCGCCCGGCAAGTCCCAAGGACCGGGCGCTCGCGACGTGATGCGCATGGGTGATGGCCACCGCCAGCGCATCGGCCGCGTCGGGCCCGGCCAGCTTCACGCCCGGCAGCAGGACGCCGACCATCGCCTGGATCTGGCGCTTCTCCGCGCCGCCGGTGCCGACCACCGCCTTCTTGACGGTGCTCGGATGATATTCGCCGACGACCAGCCCCGCCGTCGCCGCCGCGAGCAGCACGACGCCGCGCGCCTGCCCCAGCTTCAGCGTCGACTGCGCATTGCTGTTGCCGAGCACTTCTTCCGCCGCGGCGCTATCGGGGCGCTCGGCGCGGATGACCTCGCCCAGCGCTTCGTACAGGTTCGACAGCCGGCGCGGCAGCGGCATCGCCGGTTCGGTCCTGATCTGGCCGTTGGCGATATGGCGCAGCCGATTCCCCTCCGCCGCAATGACGCCCCAGCCGGTCGTGCCGAGGCCGGGGTCGAGGCCGAGGATGATCATTCGTGCGGTCTCTGCGAGGCGCCCCCCGCCCCAGCCCCTCCCTGGAAGGGGAGGAGCTCGGCCCGCCGCACATTCATCCCCTCCCCTTCAGGGGAGGGGTCGGGGTGGGGCCGGCCGGACCAGCGATCGGGTTGGGTACGAACGGCATCCGCGATCGTGAGGATGACGCCCTCCAAAATATTGCGAACGTCGCGATTCGAGAAGCGCAACGTCCGGTACCCCTTGGCCAGCAAGTAAGCGTACCGCCGGGCATCGTAGGGAACATCATGCGTTTCGCCATCGACTTCGACCACCGGCCCTTTAGCCGGGCACAGGAAATCGCAGATATATGGAACGATCACCGCCTGCCGACGAAACTTGAAACCAGGCTGCGAGCCCGAGAGGTGTCGCCAGACCCGCACCTCCCCTTCGGTGGGGTTGTTCCGCATCGTCCTGGCGCGCTCGAGACGTTCACGCTGCGTGACCACTCGCCTCCCCCGACCAAATCGCTCAGCCCAGCTTCTCCATCACCGCGTCGGAGACTTCGTAATTCCCCCATACGGTCTGGACGTCGTCGTCGTCGTCCAGCGCGTCGATCAGCTTGAACAGCGTCGCGGCGTCGGCCTCGGTCACTTCGACCATCGTCTGCGGGCGCCAGGCGAGCTTCGCGCCTTCGGCCTCGCCCAGCACCGGCTCCAGCGCCTTGACGACTTCGTGCAAGGACCCCTGTTCGGTCCAGATCTCGTGCCCGTCCTCGCTCGACGTCACGTCCTCGGCGCCGGCTTCCAGTGCCGCCTCGAACACCGTGTCGGCGTCACCGGCCGACGCGGGATAGGTGATCAGCCCGACGCGATCGAAGCCGTGGCTGACGCTGCCCGCGGTGCCGAGGTTACCGCCGTTCTTGCTGACCGCGGTGCGCACGTTCGTGGCCGTGCGGTTGCGGTTGTCGCTCAGCGCCTCGATGATCAGGCTCACCCCGCCCGGGCCGAAGCCCTCGTAGCGGATTTCCTCGTAATTCTCGGTGTCGCCCTTCGATGCCTTTTCGACCGCGCGCTGGATGTTGTCCTTGGGCATCGACTGCGCCTTGGCCGCGTTGATCGCGGCGCGCAGGCGCGGGTTCATGTCGGGGTCGGGCAGACCCATCTTGGCCGCGACGGTGATTTCGCGGCTGAGCTTCGAAAACATGCCCGAGCGCTTCTTATCCTGCGCGCCCTTGCGGTGCATGATGTTCTTGAATTTGGAATGGCCTGCCATTCTTAACCCCACAGAGTGATATTTTGTGGGGACCCCTAGTCCGTGTGAACGCTTCGCTCAACTGGCGTCGCGGCGACCCAATGCGTCGATCTTCGCCTCCAGAGCCTGCAAGCGCTCAACCACCGCGACGTCCAGCTTGTGGTGCAGCCGCAGGATCTCGATCTCGGCGCGCAGGTTGGTTTCGTAATCCAGGCTCGCTGCCAACCGGTCCTTTGCCGCCTGGCGGTTCTGGCTCATCATGATGACCGGGGCCTGGATCGCCGCCAGCGTCGAGAGCATCAGGTTGAGGAAGATGTAGGGATAGGGATCGAACGCCAGCCCGAAATGCTGCAGCACGTCCGAATTGAGCAGCATCCAGCCGACCAGCACGCAGCTGAACGCGATGATGAAGCCCCAGCTGCCGCCGACCGCCGCAACGCGGTCAGCCAGCCGGTCGCCGAAGCTCTCGCGCGCGTCGGCGACGTCACCGGCATCGCGACTGACGAGAGTCCCCGCCTCGACGCCCTCAAGAACGCGGCGCTCCTCGGGGTCGAGCTCGGCCGCAGACTTGCCGAGCAGATGCTGGGCGAGGTCGTTGAGCGGGGGTTTGGTCATGGGCGGGCGGGCTCTGTCGGTGACGGGGTCGCCGCCGCGTTAACCCAGGTTGGCGATTGACCCAACCGCTTCGTTGAGATGCCTTGGATCGCCACGCCGTCAGACGGGACGGCTTTGCCGCCCCGCTGCCCGTCGCGGCGTCTCCTCCCGTTAGACTAGACCGAGAGCATTCCGGTACGTCTCCAGCAACGCGTCCGCTTCGTCGCGGTGGTGCTTTTCCATCTTTCGCAGGCGCACGATCGTCCGCATCGTCTTCGCGTCGAAGCCGGTCGACTTCGCTTCGCCATAGACGTCCTTGATGTCGTCGGCGATGCCGCGCTTTTCTTCTTCCAGCCGTTCGATGCGCTCGATGAACAGGCGCAGCTGCTCGGCCGACACGTTATCGGTCATTGCTCGCTCCAAATGAGGCGCCGGCGCCGCCCCCCAGAGGCGTCAGGATTCCGGCTAAGGCAGCGGCGTTTACCCTATCGGATCACGAGCGCAAGGGGCGGCGGCGGGTCATCGGGACGGATGGTTTATGGCTGTCGGAGAGGGCCTGCGCCTGCGCCGGTGCGATGCCCTCGCGCGTCAGCACCTCGTAGAGCGCGCGCTCGGGTGCGACCGCGATGTCGGGCGTCACGCCGACGCCTTCCCACCCCTTTTCGCCCGGAAAATAGCTGTGGCCGAACGGGATGAACGCGCCATAGCCGCCGGGCAGCTCCAGCCCGCCGCCGTAATTGCCCGCCCCCGCCGTCGTCTCGCCGACCAGAGTCGCGCGACGGGTGCTCTTCAGGACCGACGACAGATGCTCCGCCGCCGACGCGGTACGACCCGAGGTGAGCAGGTAGACCTTCGCCTTCGTCCAGGGACTCGCCGGTGATGCGGGCGTGACGCGGTGTTCGGCGCGGAACAGCTCGGCGGGCGCGGGCACCACGGTCAGCGACTTGAACGGCAAGCCGCCGTGCTTCTTGGCGACCGAAGCGCGGGTATCCATCACCATCACGGTCGCGGGCTTTGCGAAGATGCGCGGGAACAGCACGTCCATCTCGTCGAGCCCGCCGCCGCGGTGCGTGCGCGCATCGATGATGAGCGTCTTGGCGCCAGCGTTCGCATCGAGGAAGGCGGTGAAGTCCCGCAGCACCTCGGGCGTGCCCATGAAGGCGTTGAAGCGGACGTAGGCGATGCCCGGCGCGATCATGCCGGCCTGCTCCATCAGCGGCGGCATCTTCACCGGCGCGAGGAGCGCTGTGTCGCCGGCCTTGCGCGGTTCGGGCCGCGGACCGGTCGAGGGGTGCATCGCCAGATGCCCGTCGGGGAACACCGCCTGCAGGTCCGCGGTCACCGCCTCGGCAAAGGCGACGCGCGACGGGAAATTGTCGTAACCGCCGGCGGCGAGCTTGGTCCGCAGCATCGCGGCATAGCGTTTGGCGACGTCGGGAAAGACGAAATTCTCCTCGATCTCGTTCGCGAGATCGCTGACGGCCGCGCGGGCGGTGGCGGGGTCGAAGGCGGGCGCCTGCATGGCGGGAACCGGCGGGGTCTGGGCAGCGACGGGAACGGCACAGGCGGCGGCAGTGAGCAGGATCGAGCGCAACATGGAGGGCCTCAGGTCAGGATTTCGTTGCAGGTGTTATAGTTGAGTGATACGCTTTTTGCCGTCGATCGCGCGCACCGATCCGACGAAATTCGTTACGGGGATGACGACGGAGCTTTAAGATGACCAAGCTCGATTCGTTCGACATCCGTCTGCTCGACTTGCTTCAGGCCGACGCGCTGCTGACCGCCGAAGCGCTGGCCGAACGCGTGCCGCTGTCCGCCAGCGCCATCACCCGCCGCGTCCGTCGCCTGCGTGCCGAGGGCTGGATCGAACGCGACGTCGCCATCGTCGCCCGCCGCCTGAGCGACGCTCGCCTGCGCGCGCTGGTCCACGTCACGATGCAGGAACACGCCGAGGAACGCGGCATCGCGGCTCTGCGCGCAACACTGGCGGCGGCCCCCTGCGTCCAGATGCTGCTCGACCTCGCCGGCCCGCACGACCTGGCGGTGCTGATCTCCGCGCGCGACATGGACGACTACAATGCCATCACCGCGCGGCTGTTCGAAAGCGAGCCGGCGGTGCGACGGTACGAGACGAGCTTCGTGAAACGGGTGCACAAGCAGAGTGCGGCGGTGGTGTTGGATTTGGCGGGCACCGCGTGACGGCATTGCGACCGTGATCACACAGTGTCCCGCCGTGAACCCCGCAGACATCAATATTCCCACCACCGACGCGGCGCGTATATAACACAGCGGAATAAACGGCGTTAAATCAACGAGTTGATCTGAGATATATACAAAGCGTTAACGCGGCCATCCTAATTTCGAACCGGACGTTCTGCTGTTGCGTACGCCCTGTTCGTGATGTTTTGGGGAGGGGGAGCGTGAAGGGATTTGCCGATCAAATTCGTCGGGCTGTCATCATTGATGATTCGCGAACATCGCAAATTATATTGGAAGAAGCCATTCATTCGGGACCCGGTTTCAAGGTCGTCGGCGTCGCCAATGATGCTTCCAGCGGGTTGGACCTCGTAAAGACCCTGTCGCCCGACCTTGTCATAATAAACCTGACGATGCCGTATATTGACGGCGCCGCACTCCTTACCAGGATGACGGGCATGCCGCGCCTGTGTAAGCTTATCATATCGGAACAGGCCGCCACGAACGTCTTCATGGCGCGGAAGCTGGAGTCGCTCGGCGCCACATTGTGCCTTGGAAAACGGGAGCTTTCGGAAAACCCGCAAAGCTTTCTGAAAAAGATCGTCAAGGCCTGCGACGAGATCGAGAAGGCCGCATCCGACCGCGGATCGGCCGACCTATCGTCCGACGTCAGCCGGCGATCCGGTGTCCGACGCCTCCGCGGCGATGTCGATCTCGGGGTGCCGATACCGTTCGATGAGGACGACCGCCTGATCCTATTGGAACGGGCCCGGCTGGCCAACGCGGTGCGCGAAAACCAATTCGACCTGATAACCCGCCACGTCGCGGAACAGACGGATTTTCCGGTGTGCCTGCTCACCTTCATCGATCGGGATACGCAGTGGATCAAATCGTCGTTCGGCTTTGCAACCGGACAGACGGCCAGAGCCGATGCGTTCTGCACCTATACCATCGCCTCGGGCGACTTCTTCGTCGTCAGAAATGCCCTCACCGACCCACGCTTCATGGAAAATCCGTATGTGGTGGGCGAACCCTTCCTGCGAACATACGCCGGGCAACCCGTCGTTTCGAGCGAAGGCACGCGCGTCGGATCGCTTTGCATATTCGACACACGCGTCCGTGCGATCAGGCCCCAGGTCCCGCGCCAGCTCAAGACCTTCGCCGACCTGATCGGATGCATGATCGACAGTCGACTTGCGTTGGCCGCATGACGACAAACCGTCGCGACCTGATCGACGGCGTGGCGGTGGACGACGGGCGGACGGCCGGGCTCGGCATCGCGGATATGCCTGGGGCACGCCCGGTTCGGGCCCGTCGTCCACGATCGCCGACGCCCGCGCTCGGGTGCAGGGCGGACGTCGGGCCTGCTGCGAATGCCGACGCCGCGGGCAGCGAGAGCCGTCTCACCCCGCGCGCTCGATGAGCGCCGACCAGACGCCGTCCGCAAACGGCTTGTAGACGATCGTCAGCGGCAGGCACACGGCCATCGCGATGCGTACCGATCGGCGGGTACGAAGCCATCCGACGCACACCAGAACCCCGAGCAGTGGCACGTAGGTCAGGACGACCGCGGCCAGCCTGAGCCAGCTGAGCGAGAGAATGATCTTCAGGGCGATCATCAGGAGCACGTTGCTGGCGATGATCGCGGATACGACGCCCTTGCGATGGGCCATCGCATGCTCGTCCGGATCCGATTGCGCACCCTCCCGCGGAAAAACCTGGGTCGCCGCGAAGAAATAGAGGAGCGTGATCGCTGCCGCGCCCAATGCCGTGAAATAGTCGACCTCGATGACGTCCTTGAGCAGCCAGGTGTTCGTCCAGAAACTGACGAGATCGGCGAGCATGATCGTGCCCAGCAAGGGGCTGAGCCAGCCGATATCCTGAGCACGGCGTCGGTCCCACACGCGCGAGAAGCCGCTGGCGAGTTCCGCAATGCTCAGCCCGAGCAGGATCCCGTAGAAGCTGATCAGAAATTCAAATGCGGTCACAAGGGCTTCCTGGCGCACGTCCGGCGACGTCCGGTAGGACACGCGTGGGCGATATCGGCGCGCCGCAGCATGACCCGTTCGATGGGCGGTCGCACCACCGCACGGCCGTTGAGAACCGAGCCATCACCGCAAGGCTGTTCGAAAGCAAGCCGGCGGTGCGGCGCTACGAGACGAGCTTCGTGAAGCGGGTGCACAAGCAGAGCGCGGCGGTGGTGCTGGATTAGGGTGGCGATCGTCGATTAGCGGCCGGTTTTGGGCGTCAGCGGCCGGTCCGCCTTCGGGGAAAGTGGACATAAATTTAAGCGAACCCATCCCGCTGCTGCTTCGGTCGTAGCCGCCGCACTCTCCGAGCGTCAGCATGCCAAAGTCGGTTTTCAAACCACCGACGTTCTCGCCTTGCTTCGCCGTCACCCGCTTTAGCACCCAGACCAAGCCAGTGCCGATACCCGGTCATGTCGTTTCGATTGAAGCAACTCGCCGCCATGTGCTGGGCTGCGCGCAGGTCACCTCTCTTGTATGCCCGCCGGTATAGTCCAGCCGCGCTGAAAGCGTCCGCTGGCGTGCCAAACGGATCGGCACTCCCGTTGTTAGAGAACCAATCGGCAAGCTCGATCATCGCGCCAGCGTGTCCGCGTAGAGCGAGGTGCCACATGATCGGCAGCCACTTACCGATGTGCCGCTCATATCGGATCGCCAAGCCCTTAAGATAGAGCCGATCCGACGGCGTCTCGGCGTTTACTCGTTCCACGGCACAACCTTCGCATATGTTTCTCATGTCGGCTTGTGGGCGCAAGCGGACATTCCTCACTCCACTGGAAACAACGCCGCCTTCCCGCCCATCTTCCGGACCGCGCCGCGTTGCATCACGAAGTCCACTGCGTTCAGCCGCGCGACGTCGGCCACCGGGTCGCCCATCACCGCGATGATGTCGGCGTCCATGCCCGGTGCGATGCGGCCGATGCGGTTTTCACGGCCGAGCAACGCCGCCGCATCGATTGTCGCCGATCGGATCGCTTGCGCCGCCGGCATGCCGACCGCGGTCATATAGCCGAATTCGAGCGCGTTGGTCGCGTGCGGGCCGACGCCGGAATCGGTGCCGAAGGCGATCTTTACCCCTTGCGCGAAGGCGCGGCGGTGGCTGTCCTTGACGACTTTCGCCACCTCCTCCGCCTTGGCCGCGGACGCCGCCGGGCGCTCGCCCGCACGGCTCTGGCGGATGACGCTTTCGAACGCGTGCATCGTCGGGACCAGATACGCGCCCTTGTCCTTGAACAGGCGGATCGTCTCGTCGTCGATGTAGCTGCCGTGTTCGATCGAATCGACGCCGGCCTTGAGCGCGGTGTCGATCCCCGACTTGCCATGCGCATGCGCGGTCACCTTGCGACCGAAGCTGTGCGCGGTGTCGACGATCGCCTTCATTTCCTCGGGCGTCATCTGCGCTTCGAGGCCACCGGCGATGTTGGAGCCGACCCCGCCCGAGGCGGCGAACTTGATGACCTCGGCGCCGGTGAAGATCTGCTCGCGGGTCGCGCGGCGGCAGTCGTCGGCGCCGTTGCACAGGTGCGTCGCCTCCATGCGTTCGGCGTGGGCATAGTCTTCCTTCAGGCCGTTGGCATCGCCGTGGCCGGCGGTGACCGAGATCATGCGGCCGGCATTGACGATCGTCGGCCCCTCCAGCTCTCCGCGCGCGATCGCGTCGCGCAGCGCGCGGATGCCGCGCGGCTCGGGCGCGCCGAGGTCGCGGACGGTGGTGAAGCCGGTCAGCAACGTCGCCCGGGCCCGCCCCGCTGCGGCGACGAAGGCATCCTCCTTGTCGACGCCCGACGCCTCCAGCCGCGATTTCAGCGGATAGCCCGACGAATAGAAATGGACGTGCATGTCGATCAGGCCGGGCAGGACATAGCGGTCCTTCAGGTCGACCAGCGCCGCACCCCCCTCGGGCGCGACGAAGCCGTCGCGGACCTCCGCGATCCGGCCGCCGCGCACGATGATGGTCGCGTTGCCGCGCGGGGGTTTCGCGGGATCGGCGAGCAGCTGGCCGGCGTGGATGTAGGTGACGTTGTCCGCGGCCGGCACGGTGGCCGCGGGCGCTGATGTCTGTGCTGTGACCGGCATCGCCGCCAGCATCGCTGCGCCCAATAGCATCACCGTCTTCATCGCCGCTCCCCCAATAGGTTAACCCTGTCTCTTAACGGGACAGGTTGCCGTTCGGGACTGTGGATCGCCCCTTCGCTCCGGCACGTTGCGCGCATTAACCTTGTCGGGTCAACTTCGGAGATTCGTTCATGCGCACGCTTTCGACCCAGGAAATCGCGACCGTCACCGGCGCCGGCCGTCGCGGTGGTGGCTGCTACACGCCGCCCGCCTGCCCGCCCTCGCCGCCGGCCTGCAACGGCGGTGGTTCGTCCTCGTCGTCGAGCTCCTATTCGTACAGCTCGTCGTCCTCGTACAGCTATTCCTCGAGCTCGAGCTACAGCTACTCGTACAGCCGGTCCTGGTCCTCGCCGATCTTCTATTGGTGATCCCTTCGGCGCGTGGCGTTTCCGGGACGGTAACCCTGTTCGGTAACCCGTCGGGCGACGTTCACGCGCAGAATCGCGGTTAACGCGCCGCTTACCGCTTTCGCTGGGCAGAAACGCCCTGCAAACCACTGAAATCACCAACAGGAGGGAATGCCATGCGTCATCTGACCACGACCGAGCTCACGACCGTTTCCGGTGGCACCGGCTGCTACACCCCGCCGCCGCCCTGCACGCCGACCCCGCCGGTCTGCGCACCGACGAAGAAGGCCAAGGGCAACAACGGCTTCGGCAACGGCGCCAACGACGGCGTGCCCGGCAAATCGGGCAAGACCGACGCGACCCGCTAAGCCGCTCGGCACATAGCGAGAAAAGGGGCGGCCGTCGTGCCGCCCCTTTTTGTGTCACGCCGGGTTCTTCGCGACGCTCTCAGCCATCCGCGCCAGCTGCTCGGGCGTCGCCTCGCCCTGGTGCTGCGCCTTCCATGCTGCATAGGGCATGCCGTAGATCGCGGTGCGCGCGGTGTCCTTGTCGAGGCTCCCCGCCTCGCCCAGCCAATCGCTCAGGCAGTTGCGGCAGAAGCCCGCCAGCCCCATCAGATCGACGTTCTGCGCATCCGTGCGATGGCGCAAGTGGCGGACCAGCCGGCGAAAAGCCTCTGCTGCCGCCTTGTCGTCGATACGATCCAATTCGTCCATCTTACCCGTCCTATTCATTGAACGCCGACTCGTTTACCGGCTAGGGCTTCCTGCGAAAGCCCGTGCGAAGGATGCCCATGACCGCCATGTTCCCGCCCCGCAACCGCAAGGTCCGTGTTCTCGCGACGCTGGGTCCCGCATCCAGCACGCCGGAGATAATCGCCAAGCTGTTCGTCGCCGGCGCCGACGCCTTCCGCGTGAACATGAGCCACGGCGACCAGCCGTCGAAGCGCCCGGTGATCGAAGCGATCCGCAGCATCGAGAAGACGTTGGGCCGCCCAACGACGATCCTTGCCGATCTGCAGGGGCCGAAGCTGCGCGTCGGTCAGTTCGCGGACGGCAAGGTGCTGCTGGAAACCGGCCAGCGCTTCGTGCTCGACCGCGACGAGGCGCTGGGCGACACGACCCGCGTCCGCCTGCCGCACCGCGAGATCTTCGCCGCGGCGGAGGACGGCGCGCGGCTGCTGCTCGACGACGGCAAGATGGTGCTGCGCGTGCTGGAGCATGACGCCGACCGCATCGTCACGCAAGTCGTCGTCGGCGGCATGCTCAGCAACAACAAGGGGCTGAACGTCCCCGACATGGTCCTTCCCCTCGCCGCGCTGACCGAGAAGGACCGCAGCGACATGGCCTTCGCGCTCGACGTCGGGGTGGACTGGATCGCGATGAGCTTCGTCCAGCGGCCCGAGGATCTGGCGGAGGGCCGCAAGCTGATCGCCGGTCGCGCCGCGCTGCTCGCCAAGATCGAGAAGCCCTCCGCCGTCGCGCGACTGGAGGAGATCGTCGAACATTGCGACGGGGTGATGGTCGCGCGCGGCGACCTGGGCGTCGAACTGCCGCCGCAGTCGGTGCCGCCCCTGCAGAAGCGCATCGTCGAAACCGCCCGCCGTCAGGGCAAGCCGGTCGTCGTCGCGACGCAGATGCTCGAATCGATGATCACCTCCCCCTCGCCGACGCGCGCCGAAGTGTCCGACGTCGCGACCGCGGTCTATGACGGCGCCGACGCGATCATGCTGTCGGCGGAAAGCGCCGCGGGTGCCTGGCCGATCGAATCGGTGACGATGATGGACTCGATCGCGGTCTCGGTCGAAGGCGATCCGGCGCACGGCGATCGCGTGCACTTCACCGTGCTGAAGCCCGATTCGACCACCGCCGACGCGCTGGCGGAAGCGGCGAAGGGCATCGCGGTGACCGCATCGGCCAAGGCGATCGTCTGCTTCACGACCTCGGGCTCGACGGCGCGGCGGATCGCGCGCGAGCGGCCCTCGGTACCGATCCTGGTGCTGACGCCCGAACTCGACACCGCGCGCAGGCTGGGGCTCCTCTGGGGCGTCCACGCCGTCCACACCCGCGACGTCGATTCGTTCGAGGAGATGGTCGGCAAGGCCAAGCGCATGGCGCTGCGCCACGGCATCGCGGGCGCCGGGGACAGCGTCATCATCTGCGCCGGCGTGCCGTTCAAGACGCCGGGCAGCACCAACGTGCTGCACGTCGTCCGCCTGATGGGCGACGAACTGAAGGGCTATGAGGCGCCCGAGGCGTGAACGGCACGGCCAATTGTTTCTGCTTTATTGCTGAAATTTAACGTTTCTTGTCTGGCACCATGTCTATCAACTTGCGTTGATGATCCTTGAGGGGCTGGCGATCGGTCCGGCCCGAACAGGGAACCGGCACATGGATCAAAGCGCCTTCGTGATCGGATTTGCGGTCATGTCACTCGCCTCGCTGGCCATCTATGCCAAGGGCAAGAAGACATCGCCGTCGGGCCACCATACGCTACTGCACGCAGCCGTGCCGTTCATCGCGGCGACTGCCTATCTGGCGATGGCCTTCGGCATCGGCACGATCGTCAAGGCCGACGGGACGGCGACCTATCTCGCTCGCTATGCGGACTGGTCGGTGACCACGCCGATCCTGCTGTCCAGCCTGGTGCTGCTCGCCTTTCACGAGCGTGGGAGGACCGGCGAGGTCGGCGGCTATCTGACGTCGATCATCGTGCTCGACGTATTGATGGTCGTGACGGGGCTGATGTCTTCGCTGGCGGACACGTCGATGATGAAATGGGCCTGGTATCTCTGGTCCTGTGTCGCATTCGGCGGCGTGCTGTACCTGCTGTGGGGCCCCTTGCGCGCCCTGGCGATCGAACGTGGCGAAGCGCTTGGCGCGGCCTATGGCAAGAACGTCGCCTTTCTGACCGTCATCTGGTTCCTTTACCCGATCGTCTTCCTGATCGGTCCGGAGGGGCTGAAGATCATTACCGACCCGGCGTCGGTCGGGGCGATCCTGGTCATGGATATCATCGCCAAGGTCGTTTACGCCTTCTACGCGGCCGGCAACCTCGAAAAGGCGCTCCACGAACACGCCCGGCAGGCGTGACCCGCGGGATGATCCTGCTCGCAGCCGGGGCGGTCGCCGCCGCCCCCGCTGCCCTGCCGGTCCAACTGGCGTTCGCGATCCTGGGTATCGGCGTCGTGGGCATGGTTCACGGCGCGGGCGACCTGGCGGTGGTGGCGCCCGCCCGGCGTCCCCCGTTCCTTGCGCTGTACGGCATCGTGTCGCTGGGCACGTTCCTGTGGTGGACCACCGATCCGGCGATTGCCCTGCCCGCCTTCCTCGTCGCATCCGCCGTTCATTTCGGCCTGGAGGACGCGCCCGTCGACGCGCCGGTCGAACGCATCGCGCGCGGCGTGGCGCTGGTCGCCGCGCCGGCGGCGCTTCACCTGTCCGACTATGCCGCGCTGTTGCGGGTGGCCGGTGGCCCGTCATCGGCGCTGGCGGCCTGGACGCCGATCCTCGCGATGGTCGGCGGGGGCGCAGCCTTGCTGTTGCTAGGCCTCGCCTGGCAGCGGCGGGACGGGCGGCTGGCGAGTGGGGTCGCAGCGCTCCTGATCCTGCCGCCCCTGGTCGGATTTACGCTCGGCTTCCTGATCCTGCATGCGATCCCGCAGACGGTCGATCGCCGCGACCGGCTGGGCTATCCCGACACGCCAACCTATCTGCGGGCCGTCGCCCCTGTGTTCGGTGCCGCCGTCGTGCTGGCGGCGATGGTGGCGGCGCTGCTGCTGCACTTCGAACCGAGCGGCGTGCGCGGCCTGTTCGCCGGCATTGCCGCACTGGCCGTCCCCCACCTGCTGGTGACGCCGTGGTTCGAAGGCGGCCGGGTTCGGCGTCCGGCGCTGGCAAGCCAGATCGGCTGACTTGGCCCCCTCCCTGCTCGCCATCGTTGCTACATCCTCCGCCTGAGGGGCGACGAACGGACGGGATACGACGCGAACGGGACGTAAGGCGGGCGCCGTGCTCGTCCTTTCAGAAGACGGCGCCGCCGTCGCTTGATTTAGAACAGCTTATCAGTGCGCCGCTTGAGCCGGGCGATTAACCTTTGTAAAAGCACGCTGCTGCTTTTTTGGTGAGGACAGCGGGTTCCACCCATGAGGGAGCCACGGGTGCCTGATTATCCTCTGAACCGATTCAAGGACATCGCCGCCCTCACGCCCGGCGAAATTGAGATGCTGCAGACGCTTGGCGATCCGCCGGTGCGCGTGCGCCGCTATGGGACGATCCGGCGCGAGGGCGAAGCGGTCAAGGGCATCTATCTGATGGTCGAGGGCTGGGCCGGCGCGTCGATCCTGCTGCCATCGGGCCTGCGCCAGATCGCCAAGCTGCACCTGCCCGGCGACATGCTCGGGACGCCCAGCATGTCGCTGACCCATGCCGCCGACACGTTGGTCGCGCTGACCGACTGCACCGTCGCCTTCGTCCCGATGGCGCGGTTGCGCACCCTGTTCGAAACGTCGCCGCGGCTGATGGCGCCGTTCCTGGCGGCGGTGCAATATGAACGCGTCGCGCTGATGGATATCATCGCGCTGATGGGCCGGACGTCGGCGCGCGAACGCTATGCGACGTTCCTGGTCGACGTCCACGACCGGCTGACGCGCGCCGGCCTGGCCCAGCCCGACCGGTTCGAGCTGCCGCTGACGCAGGAACAGATCGGCGACCTGCTGGGCCTGACCACCGTCCACACCAACCGGACGGTGCGCATGCTGGAACGCGAAGGCGTGATCGCGCGCCAGGGGTCGCTGCTGATCCTGCGCGATCCGACCGCCATCCGCCGCATGTCGCCGCTGCCCAAGCGCGCACCGGCGTTCGAACTCGACTGGTTTCCCTCGACGAAGGGGTGATCGCGGGTCCTCCCGCGTCGATCGCGGGAGGATGTCGGGATCAGCGCGTGATGTTGTACTTCAGCTGCTCATCGGTCAGCTGGAAACCGACCAGAGCCTCGAACGTCGCCTTGGCGACGGCGGTGCGCACCGCCGGATCGGACAGCGGATCGATCGCCGCATCGTCCTCGCCCGCCTTGCGTTCGCGGGTGATCTGGCGGCGGACGTCCTCCGGCAACGTCGCGGCGGCGCGGGTGACATAGGCGGTGCCCGTGCCGGTCGTCTGCGCCCGCGCCTGCCCGGCGGCGAAGCGCAGTGTCGCCTGGCCGACGCGCTTGGCGATGACGACGGTGCCGCCCTGCAGCACGGTGGTGAAGTACGGCAGCGTCACGTCGCGCGCGCCATCGGTGTTGGTCCGCCGACCGATCACGTCGAAGGTGATCTGGCTGACGATCGGATCGCCGCTGTCGGTGCAGGTCGCGCGGACGTTGGTGATCGCCGCGGTCACGTCGATCGCATCCTGGGTGCGATCGGTCGGCGACGTGAACAACGTGATATCGCCGGTCCCCGCCGGTACCGCGACGGTCGGGCAGGCGGTGCGCACGGCGCTGATGCCGCCCGATGCGTCGATCTCACCGCGCCGCGAACAGGCGGTGGTGCCGAGAAGAGCGAGGGTCGTGAGGACGACGAGGCTGCGGGACATCAACGCGGGGGAACCTTTCGAAACGCTGTCCCCGCGCTACCAAGCGGCTTCCGCGCACGCAAGCACACGCGTACTTCCGCGCGGGCAGGCAATCGCGTAGAGCCACGCTTGTGATGACCGATGCTCCCAAGCCCGTCCTCGACCTCCTCATCGCCGCGCCGCGCGGATTCTGTGCCGGGGTCGACCGTGCCATTCAGATCGTCGAGCTGGCGATCGAGCGTTACGGCGCGCCGGTCTATGTCCGGCACGAGATCGTCCACAACAAATTCGTCGTCGACACGCTGAAGGCCAAGGGCGCCGTCTTCGTCGAGACGCTGGACGACGTGCCCGATGGCGTGCCGGTCGTCTTTTCCGCGCACGGCGTGCCCAAGGCGGTGCCGGCCAAGGCGGAGTCGCGGGGCTTGAGCTACCTCGATGCCACCTGCCCGCTGGTCAGCAAGGTCCACCGCCAGGCCGAACGCCTGGTCGCCGCCGGCCGCCACATCCTGTTCGTCGGTCACGCCGGCCACCCCGAGGTCATCGGCACCTTCGGCCAGGTGCCCGAAGGCAACATGACGCTGATCGAGACGGAAGAGGATGCGGAAGGCTTCATGCCTGCCGATCCGGACAATCTCGCCTTCCTGACGCAGACCACGCTGTCGGTCGACGATACCGCCGCGATCATGACCATCCTTCAGCGCCGTTTCCCCGCGATCGTCGCGCCCAAGGCGGACGACATCTGCTACGCGACCTCCAACCGCCAGGCCGCGGTCAAGGCGATCGCCGGCCAGTGCGACCTGATGCTGGTCATCGGCGCGCCCAATTCGTCGAACTCGCTGCGGCTGGTCGAAGTGGCGAAGCGCGAAGGCGTTTCGGCGCACCTGATCCAGCGCGCCGCCGATCTCGACTGGGCCTGGCTCGACGGCGTCGGCACGCTGGGGCTGACCGCTGGCGCGTCGGCCCCGGAAGTGCTGATCCGCGAACTCGTGACGCTGCTCGAAACCCGCTACGAGGTCCACGAGCGCGAGGAGGAGACGACCCGTGAGTCGATCGCCTTCAAGCTGCCCAAGGAATTGCAGGCGGCCTGACCTGTCGTTCGTCATCCCCGCGGAGGGGGCTCCACAAAATATTACTTTGTGGGGTGCCCCGAAGGCGGGGATCAATTCCGGCTGAACGCAGTGAGACTCACCTCCACCAGCGACTATGGATTCCCGCCTTCACGGGAATGACGAAGGACAGGGTATGGCCGTCTACACGCACGTCTCCGCCGAAACGCTGTCGGCCTTCCTCGCCCGCTATGACGTCGGCGACCTCGTCTCGGCCAAGGGCATTGCCGAGGGGGTCGAGAATTCCAACTACCTCGTCGACACGACCCGCGACCGCTTCATCCTGACGCTCTACGAAAAGCGCGTCGCGGCCGCCGACCTGCCCTATTTCCTGGCCCTGCTCGACCATCTCGCGGCCAAGGGCCTGCCCGTCCCGCCCGCGATCCAGGACCGCTCGGGGACTGCGATCCAGCAGCTGGAGGGCCGCGCCGCCTGCCTGATCCGCTTCCTGACCGGCGTCTCCGTATCGCACCCGACGCCCGAACAGGCCCATGCCGCCGGCGCCGCGATGGCGCGGATGCACGTCGCGCTGGAGGACTTCACCGAAACCCGCGCGAACTCGATGGGTATCGCCGAATGGCGCCCGCTGCTGACACGCTGCGGCGACAGCCTCGACACGATCCAGCCGGGTCTGTTCGCGCGGATCGACGCCGCGCTGGCCGATATCGAGGCGAACTGGCCCCGCCATCTGCCGACCGGCGCGATCCATGCCGACCTGTTCCCCGACAACGTGCTGATGCTGGGCGAACGGGTCACCGGCCTGATCGACTTCTACTTCGCCGCGACCGACATCCGCGCCTATGACCTCGCCATCATGCATTCGGCCTGGGCCTTCGACGGCGAAGGCCATCCGGCCGACCCGGCGATCGGCGACGCGCTCTACGCCGGCTACGAAAGCGTCCGCCCGCTGTCGGCGGAAGAACGCGCCGCCCTGCCCCTGCTCGCCCGCGGCGCCTGTATCCGCTTCTTCCTCAGCCGCGCCTGGGACTGGCTGAATACGCCTGCCGACGCGCTGGTGACGCGGAAAGATCCGCTCGCCTATCTCCGCCGCCTGGAATGGTACGAAGCGTAAGGGTCTATACTCAATCAGGACGGGGTCGTGACGGAGCCGATTTTGGTTCAGGGCAAGAAGCGAGGAGCGGAGCGATGCTATTGCATCGTGACCCCAGGGGACTTTGGCTCGCGACGCAGCCCTGGGCCAAAATCGGCCCGCCGCATAGCGGTCGCCCTCAGGAACGCGCTGGACTGCGTCGCTTGCTTGCAGGTAGCGCCGCTACCTGCTGCGCTGCACTCCTTGCCAGCGCGTTCCTGAGGGCGATCACGATCCCCGTCCTGATTGAGTATAGACCCTGGACATGACCACCGAACTCCCCTTCGTCGAAATCGCCACCGACGGCGCGTGCAAGGGCAACCCCGGCCCCGGCGGCTGGGGCGCGCTGCTGCGGTTCGGTGCGAAGGAAAAGGAAATGTCGGGCAGCGAAAACCCGACGACCAACAACCGTATGGAATTGATGGCGGCGATCCGCGCGCTGTCGGCGTTGAAGCAGCCGTGCCGCGTGAAGCTGTCGACCGACAGCCGCTACGTCATGGATGGCCTCACCAAATGGATCCACGGCTGGCGCAGGAACGGCTGGAAGACCGCCGACCGCAAGCCGGTGAAGAACGCCGAACTGTGGCAGGCGCTGCTCGCCGCGGCCGAACCGCACCGGATCGAATGGGTCTGGGTCAAGGGCCATGCCGGCCACCCCGACAACGAACGCGTCGACAAACTCGCGAGCGACGCGGCGAAGGCGTAACTGTCGTGCTCCCGCGCAGGCGGGAGCCCGGGGTTACCTGGCGCGTCGCTTGCGGCCCTAGGCTCCCGCCTGCGCGGGAGCACGGGGGATGTGAACCACCTGCGTCGCCAGCCGTTCGGCCTCGCCGGCATCGTGCGTGACCATCACGATCGGCAGGTCGCCGGCGTCGCGCAGCCGCAGGATGACGCCCTCGATCTCCGTGCGCCGCGCGGCATCCAGGAACGACAGCGGCTCGTCGAGCAGCAACGCCCGCGGGCCGCTGAGCAGTGCGCGCCCGATCGCCACCCGCCGCGCCTCGCCGCCCGACAGCGTCCGCGGCCAGCGGTCGAGCAGATGCGCGAGCCCCAGGAAATCGCACGTCTCCGCCAGGGCGCTCTCATCCCCCGCACCGTACAACAGGTTCGCCCGCACCCGCTTGTGCGGGAACAGCCGTGCGTCCTGAAAGACATAGCCGATCCCGCGCCGTTCGGGCGGCAGGCTCACGCGGGCGGCGCTATCGAACAGCGTGCTCCCCCCGATCCGCACATGGCCGCGCGTCGGTGCCCGCAGCCCGGCGATCATGTTCAGCACGCTGGTCTTGCCCGCGCCTGAGGGGCCGAACAGCACGGTGAGCCCGGCGTCGGCGGTGAAGGCGCACGCCACGTCCGTTTCGCCCACGCGGCCCGCGACATCGACCTCAAAGCGCATGTTGCCCCCGCCCTGCGCGCCGCACGAGCACCTCGGACGCGACAAGCGCGGCGAGCGACAGCGCGACCGACACCCCCGCCAGCCGCCACACCGCGCCTTCGCTGCCCGGCACCTGCAGCGCGGCGTAGATGGCGAGCGGCAGCGTCTCGGTTTCCCCCGGCACGTTGGACACGAAGGTGATCGTCGCGCCGAACTCGCCCAGCGCGCGTGCGAAGCCCAGGATCGCGGCGGCGAGGATGCCCGGCAGGCTCAAGGGGAGCGTGATGCTGGCGAACACGCGGGCTCGCCCCGCCCCCAGCGTCCGCGCGGCATTCTCCAGCCGCCGGTCCACGCCCTCGATCGACAAGCGCATCGCCCGCACCATCAGCGGCAGCGCCATCACCGCACTCGCGATCGCCGCCCCGGTCCAGCGGAACAGCACCGCGTCGCTGAACGCGCCGAGCGGGCCGTCCGCAGCAAAGGCAAGCAGCAGCAGCCAACCGGTCACCACCGGCGGCACGACGAGGGGCAGATGGACCAGCCCGTCGAGCAGCAGCTTGCCAGGAAAGGATAGCCGCGCCAGCACCCAGGCAAGCGCAAAGGCGATCGGCAGCGACGCGACGACCGCGACGAGCGCGACCTTCAGCGACAGAAGGATGATGGCGGTCACAAAAATCCTCCCCGGCACGGGGAGGGGGACCATGCGAAGCATGGTGGAGGGGGGGCTCCGCGAGGGCAGACCTTGCGGCTCGCCCCCTCCACCAGCTTCGCTGGTCCCCCTCCCCATTCTGGGGAGGATCTGACAGCCCTCACCGCACCGAAAACCCGTAGCCCGCAAACACCGCGCGGCCAGCCCGCGACAGCAGGAACGCCCGGAACCCCGCGGCATCCGGGTGCCGCGACCGCGCCAGCACCGCCAGCGGATAGCGGATCGGCGGATGGCTTGCCGCCGGAAATACCGCGACGACCGCCGCGCCCTTCGCCGCGCGTGCGTCGGTCGCATAGACCACGCCCAGCGGCGCCGCCCCGCGTTCGACCAGCGCCAGCGCGGCACGGACGTTTTCCGCGCGTGCCACGCGCCCCTTCACCGCCGGCCAGTCGCCCAGCCGCTCGAGCGCCGCCTGCCCGTACTTGCCCGCCGGCACCGACGCGGGATCGGCCATCGCGAGCCGCCCCCGCCCCAGCACCGCGGCCAGATTGCCCCCACGCCCCAGCCGCACCGGCACAGGTCGGCGGGCGACGAGCACCAGCCGGTTGCCGAGGAAATCCGTCCGCGTACCGGCGCGCAGCAGCCGCCTGGCCGCCAGCGCGTCCATCCAATCCTCGTCCGCCGACACGAACAGGTCCGCGGGCGCCCCCGCCATCGCCTGTCGAGCCAGCGCCGACGAGCCTGCGAACGACACCACCGGCCGGGGATGCCCCAGCCGTGCCCAGCGGTCGGCGGCAGCGGTCATCGATTCCTGGAGGCTGGCCGCGGCCAGCACCATCGGCCCTTGCGGCGGTGGCGGGCTTGCGCCAACACCGGCCATGGCGATGAGGGCAAGAATGGCGAGGCGCAGGACGATCGGCATGTCGCGACCAGCCTATATCGTGCGCACCCTGCGGCGCCACCCCACGGGGGCGTTCGTACGATGACCGCCCGCCCGCTCACGCCGGGCGAGGCCGCACTGGCCGCCTCGGTCTTCGGTGACGCGATCGATTACGCCGCGGCATCGATCAGCCTGTCCAAATGGGCGTTCTTCCAGCCTCGGGCGACCGTGATGGCGCCGCGCGGCTGTATCCATTTCCATCCCAAGGGCACGCTCTACCGCGACGATTTCGCGACCGCGCCCGCCGACCTGCAGGGACTGTTCATCCACGAGATGACCCACATCTGGCAGCACCAGCGCGGGATCTTCCTGCCGCTCGCGCGCCATCCCTTCTGCCGTTATTCCTACGCGCTGAAACCCGGCTGGCAGTTGCAGCGTTATGGCATTGAACAACAAGCGGAAATCGTCCGCCATGCCTTTCTCCTCCGCCGCAATCGCATCGTCCCCGGCGCGCCCGAGCTCGCGTGCTACGAAACCATCCTGCCCTTCGTCGGCCGGGCGACGGCGACGGCCTGACGCCGCACCCGCGGGCGCGCGGGCATGACCAGCACGCTCTTCATCGGCACCTATGCCGACGCGCGGGGCGAGGGCCTCGCCGCGCTCATCCGCGATCCTTACCAGCCCGGCTGGGTCGCCGGCGTCGCCAATCCGCAGGTCGCCAACGCCTCGTTCGGCGTCGCGGCGATGGGGAGCGGCACCTTCTATTTCGTCGACGAGCGTGCGAACCGAGTCTCTGCCTGGGGCACGCGCCCCGCCTGGCATGCGCTGGGCACGATCCCGAGCGGGGGCGAGGCGCCGTGCCACCTCGCACTGTCGGGTGACGAGCGCCGTCTCGCCATCGCCAATTACGAAAGCGGCGAGGTCCGGCTGGTCGCCCTCGGCGAAGACGGGGCGTTCGGCGAGGTCCTGACCACCTACCGTCGCGATGGTCATGGCCCCAATTTCGAACGTCAGCGCGGTCCGCACGCGCATTGGGTCGGTTTCTCCGCCGATGGCCGCTGGCTCTGGTCGACCGATCTCGGCGCCGACCGCATCCTTGCGCTGCCTCTGGTCGGCGATCCGGCCGCGGCGACCCCGCGGGTCGCGTGGCAAGCGCCCCCCAGCAGCGGCCCGCGGCATCTGCTGCTCCATCCGCGCCTGCCGATCGCCTATTGCCTCACCGAACTCGCCTCGACCCTGGTGACGCTCGACATCAGGGATGGCGACTTCGACGCCCGCGCGACCATCTCGACGCTGCCCAGCGACCATGACGGGGAAAGCCTGGGCGGCGCCATCGCGATCAATGCCGATGCGACCCGCCTGTGGGTCACCAACCGCGGTCACGACAGCATCGCCACCTTCGCGCTGGACGGCGACGGCACGGCGCGGGCGCTCGGCCATGTTCCCAGCGGCGGATCGTCGCCGCGCCATCTGCTCGCGCTCGACGACGCGCTGATCTGCGCGCACGAAGACGATGGCGGCGTCACGATCTTCGCGCTGAAGGAAGGGATGCCGCAGAGCGATCCACAGCGGATCGCCCTGCCCGGCGCCGTCTTCGCCATCCCCGGCAACGCGGCCTGACCGCTCGACCGTCCCGCGAAAGAGAACCCCCCAAGACATGGCCTTGCGGGGGGCCCTTAAGGCAGTAATGACCGATCGGACCGGCTTACTCCTCCGCCTTCTTCGCGCGTTCGCTGCGCATGAATTCCGCCGCGATGGGCGCGAAATCCGGGTCCTCGACCTCGACCAACGGATCCTCCTCGCCGGTCATCGGAATGTCGTCGGGCAGCGGCGTGTGCAGCGCTTCCGGCTTTTGTCGATCGTCGCCCATCCTACTCACCCTGGGTCGGCGCGTTGGGGTTGTCGCCGGTCTTGTCCTCGCCCAGCTGGCCGGCGCCGTGATAGTCGATCTCGGTCTGGCCGCCGTGACCCATGAACTTGTCCGGCCCGTCGGGGCTGCCGTCCTTGCCGGTATGCGGGTTGGGATAGGCGCCGCCCTGGGATTCCCCCTTCTGATCGCCGCCCCGGCGCGAGGCGACTTCGCCGTTGTCGTCGGGCGGGCTTGCGCGCGTCCCCGCGCCATCGGCCTGCATCTTTTCCGTCATGTCCGTTTCTCCTGTCGTTCGATCAACGAAGCGGGCGCGGGGGAAGTTGCGGCCTTGCCCGCCTGGGCGCGTTTCAGCCGGCGGCGCACATGCGCATCGCGCAGCAGCGCGCCCGGCAGATCGGTCGCCGCGCGAAGCCCCGCCACGCTGGAGATGTTGCGGATCGTGCGTCGCGTTTCGTTCAGCACCTGCCCGACCATCTCGCGCCGCTCGATCTCGCCATGTTCGGCGACCAGCGACAGCCGGTGGATCGCGTAGAGGCCGATGAGGCCCGCCACTAGGAAGTAGAAATCCCACCGGTGCAGCACGATCGGCAGGGCAAAGACGCCGCTGGGGCTCGACCAGCGCGCGACCAGCTCGAACTGGCGCGCGGCGAAGAAATCGGCGAGCAACCCGCCCAGGATCGGCGCGCATCCGGCCGCCACTGCGGTCACGATCGCATTCGCCGCGACATAGGCGGTGGCCGATCCCTTCGGCGACAGTTTCAGCGCAATGTTGGTCGCGGTCAGTGTTACCCCGGCGATCGAGGCGCCCATTACGATATGCAGCGCGATCAGCCACAGCTTGACCACGTCGCGGCTGTCGAACTGCGACGCTCCGATCATCGCGATGATCGCCAGGATATAGGTGGGCGCGCACACCGCCAGCACCGATTTGTTGGCGAAGCGGTCGCTCAGCGTTCCCCACAGGCGCAGCGCGGCGATGTTGGCGATCTGGCTGACGACGCTCAACACCATCACGAAGCTGACGTTGAAGCCGAGCTGGCGGACGATGAACACGGTGAAGAAGGGCGTCGCGAAATTGATCGCGAACTGCCAGCTGGCGACGAAGGCCAGCAGCCGACGGAAATTGAGGTCGCCGAGCGGCTGGCGCAGCAGCTCGCCCAGGCGAAGGCGCTCGGCCGCCGGCGCCATCATCGGCTCGGGAATCGCTGCCACGACGCGGGCGCTCATCAGGCCGGTGACACACCCTGCGGCGAACATGCCGGCGAAGACCAGGTTACGCTGGAACGATCCGCGCGGCGTCAGGTCGAGCGCCAGCGCCGCCGCCAGTCCCAGCACCAGGCTGATCGCGGTCAGCCATACCGTGCGCCGCGCGAACACAGCTCCCAGCCGATCCTCGGGCGCCAGGTCGCGCATCCACGCGTTCCACGCACAGCCCCCGACCGCCGCCAGCGCGCAGAAGATGACCTGGACCAGCAGGAACAGCCAGAGCGCAGCGGTGCCCGAGAAAAACGCGAGCACCGCCATCACCGCCAGCATCGTCCGCCCGAGGATCGACGTGACGACGCAGATTCGCTTGCGCATCCGCCGCTTCTCGACCAGCACGATCGCCGGCAGCTGGAGCAACTGGGCGAGGAAGGGAATGCTCGCCAGCACCCCGACCAACAGGTTGGACGCGCCGAGGTGCAGCGCAAAGGCGGTCAGGATGACGCCCGCCGTCAGCGCCGCGGCGCCGCCCGAAAACGCCGCCTCGATCACCAGCAGCCGCAAGCCGCGCTCGCGTTCGGCTTCGGTTACAACGACTTGCGGGGACAGCGACACCATTCCCGGCCGAACGAGCGGGCGTTCGGCGGGGTTGCCGGCGAACGCCCTGCCCTAAGTTAGGCGCGCCGTGGACCATGTATCGGTTGTGGGGATCGGCGTCGCGGCAAAGGTCGCGAAGGTCCGCCTGCCCCGGTACGCCGAGCCCGCGCGGTCACCGACGCTTGTTGAAGAATCCGTCCAGAAACGCCGTCGCGGCCTTGCCCACCGCATCGGCAATCGCTCCCGGATCGACGCCGGGCGTACCCATGCCGTCGGGCGGCGGCGTGGGCGCGCTGGGCGGGACCGGCGGGACCGGCGGTTCGGGTGGCACGGGCGGCATCGGCGGCACGGGTGGCACCGGGGGTACGGGCGGGACCGGCCCTTCGCCCTGCGCCGGCCGCGGCGTCGACCGCGTCGCCAGTGCACTCGCCGCGATCGCCAGTCCCGCGGCCAGCATCCGCCGTCCTTCGGGAGTCTGCGCCTTGGCGATCAGCTTCTCGGCAGGCTTGCGCACCGCCTTGGACAGCTTCACGCCCGCGATCTTCTTCGGAATCTTTCCCTTCTTCGCCATCGCATCACCTCAAAGTGTATCGCGAATATAATACACTTGAGCGCGCTGCCAAGGGGGCGCGTCAGACGCCGAAGATCGAAAAGCCGGCGGCCGCCTCTGCCGTCACGCGGTCGTGTATTTCCATCGCCGGGTCGGCGATCCCGGTGATCGTCGTCGTCCGCAGCACGCCGTCGCTGCCGATGAAGCCGATGGTGACATTGCCCTCGGTGCCACCGAAGACATAGCGATCGGCGGCGCCCTGCAGCACGAGCGTGTCGCCGCGTGCAAAGCCCGTGACCGTCCCGCTTCCCACCGCGTCACCGCCGTGGGTGAAGCGGAAATCGCCGGCCAGCGCGCTTTGCGTGCCGCTCAGCGCAAGCGTCGTCTGCGGACCGGCTGCATCGACGGTCGCCGCGGTGGTCCCGATCGTCTGCGTTCCCAGCTTGACCGTGCCGGCCGCGCTGTCGAACGTCAGGACACGTTCGGCATCGTCGAACTTGACCGTCAGTTTCCCCAGTCCGACCGGGATCGTGACCTGTTCGGTCGCGCTGGTCAGGACGAGCGAACTGCCGAAGCGCGCTGCGGTATAGGTCGCCGCATCCCCCGGCAGCAGCACCGTGTCGCCGCCGGCATTGAACGAGCCATCCAGCAGCACCTTCGACCCCGGCAGGATCCGCACCGTTTCACGGCTGCTGTAATCGACCGTCGCGCCTTGAAAGGGATCGGCGGCCTGGCGCACGCCGAACACCGTCAGGTTGCCCGCCGCGGTCACCGTCGCCTGCGACGCTGCCACCAGGATCGACGGCAGCGACGGGTCGGCCGTGCCGGTGACCGTGGCGGCGGACGCCTCGGCCATCAGCGGGCTCGGGCTGGTGGTGACCAGCTGCCCGCCAACGCGCACAGTGCCATTGACGACGTCGGCCGTCAGCGCGCGGACACCGTCGGCGAAGACGATGTCGGTCGCCTTCGGCCCCACCGGAATGCCGATCGCGGTGTCGCCGTCGTTCAGGAATATGGTCGATCCGCTGCGGGTCACGGTATAGCTGCTTGCCGTCCCGCTCAGCCGGATGCGGTCACCACCGGCGTTGAACGACGGGTCGAACACCACTTGCCCCGGCATGTCGAGCACGGTCACATCCTGCAGGCCGGCGCGGGTGCCGAACACGGTGGCACTGCCCGACACGGTCGCCGCGCCGCTGTCGGGCACGATCAGCTGATAGCGTTCGGTCCGGTCGATCGCGCGCGTCGTGAAATCATAGTCGGTCAGCCCGCCGAAGCGGACGCCGCCCACCGTCAGCGCGCCATCGGCGATCGTCAGGCTGTAGCTCTGCCCCGCCTGCAGCATCGCGGCCGGATCGATCGTCAGCACGTTGCCGACCATCGTCACGCGGGCATCGCCGGCGCGATAGCTCTCGCTGAAGCCGTTCGGACCGGTCAGCGTGATGACGCCGCTGGCGTGCGCGACGGGCCCCGAAAAGATCAGGCGGATGTTGCCGATCGGCGACACGCCGGTCGCCCCGTCGAGCGGCAGGGTGCTGACCCGGATTCCCGAATAGCCGATGACGCGGGCGTTCGCGGCATCCAGCGACAGGTTGAACACGCCCGACAGAGTGATCTGCCCGCCGGCATAGGTCAGCGTCGTCCCGGCCCCGGTCGACGTCGCGTTGGTGAAGACACGGTTGCCGAGATCGAACCAGTCCTCGGTCGCCGAGAAATCCCGGACCTCGTCGGTATCGTTGGCGGTCTCGCGAAACACGAACGTATCGCTGCCGGCGCCACCGATCAGGATATCGTTGCCCGCCCCGCCCTCCAGCGTGTCGTTGCCTTCCAGGCCGGACAGCGTGTCGTTCCCGGCCAGGCCCTTCAGCACATTGGCGACCGCATTGCCCGTGATCTGGTCCGCCGCCGATCCGCCGGTCGCATTCTCGATCACGCTCGACAGCGCGATGCCCAGATTGTCGGTGCGGGTATACAGGTCCGCGGTCGTCAGCGTGCTGCGGATGAAGCTGGCATATTGCGGGAACAGCGCCGTCCAGTCCGCGATCTGCGCTTCGCGCGAATAGAAGCCGATCGTCGAATAGGCACCCGGCGCCAGGTCGACGATGTTCGGCCGGGTGAAGTTCGACAGATCGAGCGTGTCGCTGCCGCCCGCGTCGTAGATCGCGCACAGCGACGGGTCCGCCTGGTCGAAGGTGTAGACCGTGTCGCCCGCGCGCGTCTTCGTGTCCGCGCCGTAGATCGACTGGACCGCGGATATGTCGATGACCATCGGCGTGACCGCGACCGCACCGGTAATCGACGCTCTCAGCGAACCGCCCGCCTGGCGAAAGGTGACGATGTCGGTGCCCGCCCCGAAGGTGTAGGACATCACCGTATAGCGCGTGTTCTCGTACGGCGCCGGGATCGCCGGCGTGTCGAAACTGTGCTCCAGCCCCAGCGAATGGCCCAGTTCGTGGATCAGCAGCTCGAAATTATAGCTTCCGACGTCGAAGCTTTCGGTCCGGAACGCCGCATTGAGCCACACGTCGCCGGACTTGCCGCCCGGCGTGGTCGGCACGCCCTGATAGGCATAGCCGCCGGTGTCGGCGTCCATCTCGTAACTGGTGAAGGCGACGCGGATCTCGCCCCGCCCGAGGCCGTCGTCGGCCACTTCGGTGAAGTCGGGCGCGATCAGCTCGTCCCATGTCGCGATCGCCGCCTTGAACGCCGCGGCCTGCGCCGGCGTGACGATGCTGTAGGTCGCATAGGGCTCGGTCCCGGCGGCATAGCCCGGCCACAGGCTGGATGCGGTCGGAATGGAAAAGGTGAACTGCCCATTCCCCAACCGCAACGTCGCCCGCGTCAACGCAGCCGCGATCTCCGCCGCCGTCAGTGTGACCTTCGCCATGCCCGAAACCTTACCCGCCGCCCAGACGCACACCCTGCACTGATCGAGGTTAGCACAAGGTGAACGATCTGAAAATGTTGGACTATCTTGCGCCCGCCGCCCTGATATCCGAAGCAATTGCCGCGGGTTACCTTGCAGCCTTTGCTACCGGATCCCATCTCGCGCGTTGGCGGGCGCGGGGCGCTTGCTCCCAGCGAACAAATCTGGAACAGAACGCAGCCCATGAGCCTGACCCACATCTCCGTCCGCGGCGCGCGCGAGCACAACCTCAAGGACGTCAGCGTCGACATTCCGCGCGATACGTTGACGGTGATCACCGGCCTGTCGGGCTCGGGCAAGTCCAGCCTCGCCTTCGACACCATCTATGCCGAGGGGCAGCGCCGCTACGTCGAGTCGCTTTCGGCCTATGCCCGCCAGTTCCTCGAGCTGATGCAGAAGCCCGACGTCGACCATATCGAGGGGCTGTCGCCGGCCATCTCGATCGAGCAGAAGACGACGTCGCGCAACCCGCGCTCGACGGTCGCGACGGTGACCGAGATCTACGATTACATGCGCCTGCTGTGGGCGCGGGTCGGCGTGCCCTATTCGCCGGTGACGGGTGAGCCGATCAGCGCGCAGACGGTCAGCCAGATGGTCGACCGCGTCCTGGCGCTGCCCGAGGGCACCCGCCTCTACCTGCTCGCGCCGGTCGTCCGTGGCCGCAAGGGCGAGTATCGCAAGGAACTCGCCGAGTGGCAGAAGGCGGGGTTCAGCCGCGTGCGCATCGACGGCGAGCTCTACGCGATCGACGAAGCCCCCGCGCTCGACAAGAAGTACAAGCACGACATCGAGGTCGTCGTCGACCGCATCGTCGTGAACCCCGATCAGGCGACGCGTTTGGCCGAAAGCTTCGAAACCGCGCTCAAGCTGGCGGAAGGGTTGGCCTATGTCGACCTGGTCGACGGCGTCGTCCCGGGCCGCGAGAATGACGCGGCGAACGCCGGCGCGATGAAGAACGCCGGCGTCCCCGCCAACCGCATCGTCTTCTCCGAGAAGTTCGCCTGCCCGGTCAGCGGCTTCACCATCCCCGAGATCGAGCCGCGCCTCTTCTCGTTCAACGCCCCCCAGGGCGCCTGTCCGGCGTGCGATGGTCTGGGCGAGAAGCTGGTGTTCGACGAAGACCTCGTCGTCCCCAACCACTCGCTCAGCATCAAGAAGGGCGCGGTCGTGCCCTGGGCGAAGTCCAACCCGCCCTCGCCCTATTACATGCAGGTGCTGGGCAGCCTCGCGAAGGCGTTCGACTTCAGCCTCGACACCGCCTGGGCCGACCTGACCGCCGAGCAGCAGGCCGTCATCCTCCACGGCACCCGCGGCAAGCCCGTCACCCTTACCTTCATCGACGGCCGCAAGTCGTACGATGTGAAGAAGCCGTTCGAGGGCGTCATCGGCAACCTCACCCGCCGCATGCTCTCGACCGAGAGCGCGTGGATGCGCGAGGAGCTGTCGAAGTATCAGTCGAGCCGCCCGTGCGAGACCTGCCACGGCGCGCGCCTGAAGCCCGAGGCGCTGGCGGTGAAGATCGCCGGCGAGGACATCAGCCACGCCACCCGCCTGTCGGTCGTCGACGCACTTGCCTGGTTCACCGCGATGCCCGGCACGCTGAACCCCCAGCAGTCGGCCATCGCCGAGCGCATCCTGAAGGAAATCCTCGAGCGGCTGGGCTTCCTCAACAACGTCGGGCTCGACTATCTCAACCTCGACCGCACGTCGGGCACGCTGTCGGGCGGCGAGAGCCAGCGCATCCGCCTCGCGTCGCAAATCGGCTCCGGCCTGTCGGGCGTGCTCTACGTCCTCGACGAACCCTCGATCGGCCTGCACCAGCGCGACAACGACATGCTGCTCGCGACGCTGCGGCGCCTGCGCGACCTCGGCAACACCGTGATCGTCGTCGAACATGACGAAGACGCGATCC
Source organism: Roseomonas aeriglobus (assembly GCA_016937575.1). Lineage (NCBI taxonomy): Bacteria > Pseudomonadati > Pseudomonadota > Alphaproteobacteria > Acetobacterales > Roseomonadaceae > Muricoccus > Muricoccus aeriglobus. The sequence goes on from JAFHKN010000002.1 coordinate 2,795,790, forward strand.
GCATGGCCGATTACGTGATCGACATGGGGCCGGGCGCGGGCGTCCACGGCGGCGAGATCGTCGCGCAGGGCACGCTCAAGCAGCTGCTGAAATCCAAGACCAGCGTCACCGCCGATTACCTGAACGGCACCCGCGAAGTCCCCCTGCCGGCGAAGCGCCGCAAGGGCAACGGCAAGAAACTGACCGTCCAGAACGCGACCGCCAATAATCTGAAGGGCGTCACCGCGTCGCTGCCCTTGGGAACCTTCACCTGCATCACCGGCGTCAGCGGGTCGGGCAAGTCGAGCTTCACCATCGACACGCTCTACGCCGCCGCCGCGCGCGAGCTGAACGGCGCGCGGATCCTGAGCGGCAAGCACGACAAGATCACCGGCTTGCAGCATCTCGACAAGGTCATCGACATCGACCAGTCGCCGATCGGCCGCACGCCCCGGTCGAACCCGGCGACCTACACCGGCGCCTTCACCCAGATCCGCGACTGGTTCGCCGGACTGCCAGAAGCGCAGGCGCGCGGCTACAAGCCCGGCCGCTTCAGCTTCAACGTCAAGGGCGGCCGGTGCGAAGCATGCCAGGGCGACGGCGTGCTCAAGATCGAGATGCACTTCCTCCCCGACGTCTACGTCACCTGCGACGTCTGCCACGGCGCCCGCTACAACCGCGAGACGCTGGAGGTGAAGTTCAAGGGGATGAGCATTGCCGACGTGCTCGACATGACGGTCGAGGACGCGGTCGAATTCTTCAAGGCCGTGCCCCCCATCCGTGACAAGATGGCGATGCTCGCCGAAGTGGGCCTGGGCTATGTCAAGGTCGGCCAGCAGGCGACGACCCTGTCGGGCGGCGAGGCGCAGCGCGTGAAGCTCGCCAAGGAACTCTCCCGCCGCGCCACCGGCAACACGCTCTACATCCTCGACGAGCCGACCACGGGGTTGCATTTCGAGGACGTCCGCAAGCTACTCGAAGTCCTCCACGCGCTGGTCGAGCAGGGGAATACGGTCGTGGTGATCGAGCATAACCTCGACGTCATCAAGACCGCGGACTGGATCCTCGACCTGGGGCCGGAGGGCGGCGTGAAGGGCGGGGAGATTGTGGCGGAGGGGACGCCGGAGACGGTGGTGCAGGAGCCGCGGAGTTTTACGGGGCGGTATCTGGCGCCATTGTTGAAGGGGAGCGCGGGGGCCGAAGGGCACGCGGTGGCGGCGGAGTGAGCCCTTGGCGGCCTGAGTTCGAAGCCGCGCTTCGCCTGTTCGCGAAACTCAGCGAAGCCATGCGTGAACGCGGCTTGCCCCGGCCGATCTTGGTAGGTGGCGCGGCAGCAGAATACTACTCCGGTAGTGCAGTAAGCACCGGCGATTTTGATATCTGCTCGCCGATACAGGGCGCGGTCGAAGACGAACTTCTACGACTCGGATTCAAACGACCAGCTAGTCTCGGACATACAGCGCTCGGCTGGGTACATCCCGATTTGACATTGGGGTTCGAGATCGTTGGTGACACCCCGCTAGACGGGAATGTCGCATACGATCGCATCGTTCTCGTAGAAAATGTAGCGCACAACGCATCGTTTGCGATTATCCCCGTTGAAGATCTGATTGCCGATCGTATGGGCCAATATGCTTCTGGTACGGCACAAGACCGGTTGGACCAGGCACGCATCTTGTTTCGGCTTAACCCTGACATCGATTTGGAGTATCTCGAACGTCGGGTTCGTGAAGAGAGTTCAGGCGATCATGGCATCGAAGACGTCCGAGACTGATAACGAGCCGTGGTCCGGCCGACGCGTCGATTTCAGCGAATTCGCGGCTAAGCTTGCGAAGCGCCGTCAGGATCTCGGATATCCTGAACTTCCGCGAAATAGTGGAATGCGCCGAACTGCGAGCAAGCTGTCATTGCTGGGGGCGATCGCGGAAGTAGGTGGAAAATGGTGAACTTTCTAAGCCTTGCGTGCGAAATCTGAAGTTGGAACGGGAAGATTATGTCGTCCTACTGGGAGCAGGAGCGTCTGTAGAAGCCGGACTGCTGACTAGTGCAAATCTGACCCAAGCTATATACAATAGCTTTAATGAAAGACAGCGACTCGATCGCTTCGCCCTATTGCTAGCCTATGTAATTTCTAAACTGCAAGTTAGGAATGCCAAACGAGGCACATCGCCGTATGCCCCAATCGAAGTCGAAGAGCTTTTTGACGCGCTAAATTTACTCTATCGGCGCGATTCTATTTTGATATCCGAGTTTGTAGAAAGATGGGACAGTGCTATAGATTCTTACTACACTCGGTTCGATGGAAGTGAGATTCGCAGCAATTTCAATAATATCCTCAATAAAACACTCGCACGTGCTAATCGTCGATCTGCATTCGATGCCGGGACAGCAGATTTCGAAAGACTTGCGGCATCACTACAGCCTAGAAGTTTCTTCACAAACGATGCTCGTCACATACCAGACCCACTTCAACCGTTTTTCGTTTCGCTGATAAAGTTTCTTCAGGTAGACCAATCCAGACTTGATTATCTCTATCCTCTCGTCAGAGACAAGCGGGCAAGCCTGATAGCGACTTTAAATTATGATCTTTCTATAGAAAAAGCTTGTGAATTAAATGGCCTAAAATATGACTATGGCCTTGATCGATGGGCACAACAAAAGCGTGTTGATTGGCGGCAACGCTCCGACGACAAAAGACTTTTGAAAATGCATGGCTCTATCAACTGGACAGGCTCATTTGAAGATCCAAAAATAAGATACGATGAAATCAAGCCATATGAAAAGAGGATAATGATATTTGGTGGTGTAGATAATAAGCTATCTGCAGATGGACCCTTTCTTCAGTTTTTATACAGACTCGAAAGAACTATCCTTCGCACAAATGCCCTTCTTGTGGTAGGATACTCCTTTCGCGATGCACACATCAATGCTCTCATTAATCGATGGCGGTTAACCCGTCGGAACTCAAAACTTGCTGTGATCGATCCAAGTCCGCCACCTCTTTGGCAATTGGGGTTTGCAGACGGACCTATTAAACGACAGGTTGGAGAGAGAGAAACAACGCATACGGCATCAGTGCGTATTATTCAGTCGCCTGCTGGGGAGGGGATTCAGCGCTTTATCAACGAGCCGGATCTTTTTGACCGCCCGCCGACAGTCACTCACTAATAACGACATAGCAGGGCTTATACCGCCGCGGCAAAGCCGCGTCGTCGGTCGTCGCTGTAGCGACGCCGGCCGGTTCGGCGCCCCGTGCGCTCGCGCGCAGCTTCGCTGCGCTCTCGCGGCGCCGAAAATAGGAACTTTCCTAGTTGGAAATCTTCGTATAACTGGTCTCCCCTCTTGAACAGGAGGGACTCATGCCACACCCGACCCACGACCGGCCGACCGCCGCCACCCGCCCCCACGCGCGGGAGGGCCGGGCATGACCATGATGACCCCCATCGAGGGCATCACCGCCCCGCGCATCGCGCCCTCCGCTGACGTCGCCGCCGCCTACGCCGGCACCTTCCCCGCCACCCGCGCCACCGCGCGCGAGCGCGACACGGCCACGGACGACGACGATCATCTCGCCGACCGCCCGCTCGACCCGCACGATCTGGAGGAGGATTTCGCCCGCGCCGCCGCGACCGAGGGGCCGGTGTTCGCCACCGCGCGCCGGTCCGACGGCTGGACGCCCGACCGGCAGCGCGGCTTCCTCGATTATCTGGCGCAGGGGTGCACCGTCTCGGACGCGGCGACGCTCGTCGGCATGTCGGCGACGTCCGCCTACGCCTTTCGCAAGCGCGCCGCGGGTGCGGCCTTTGCGGTCGGGTGGAGCGCCGCGCAGCTGCTCCAGCGCAATCGCCTGGCCGACGACCTGATGGGCCGCGCGCTGAAGGGCAATGTCGATCTGGTCATCAATGCGAAGGGTGAGACGGTCGAGCGCCACCGCCACGACAATCGCCTGGCGCTCGCCCTGCTGACCCGGCTCGACAAGATCGCGGCGGCCGACCTGCCCGACCGCACCGGCGACGCGCGCGCGGCGCGGCTCGCGGCACAGGACTGGGACCGCTATCTCGACCTGATCGGCCGCGACGCGTCGCCGGCACAGGCCGGGCTGTTCCTGTCGCTGCGCTCGACCCAGGGCGAGGCGGCCGCGATCGCCCCGATCGTCGCGCTCGCCCGCGCCGACCTCTACCGCCGCACCGGCGCCGGCCACGCGGGCGAAGTCGACGTCCACGACCTCGACCCCGCGCAGCGCCACACCTGGTCCGCCGCGGACTGGGCGCGCGCCGAGGCCGGGGGGCTGGTGTCGCTCGCCGCGCCGCCCGCCGAACCGGCCGCGTGGGAGGATGCCGGCACGTCTCAACTTTCTCAACTTCGACAGGAACGGACGGTGTGGTGGGCCGACCACGCCGACGACTGGCGCACCGCCTTTCCCCCGCCTGCGGACTTCTACGGCGAGGAGGATGGCGAATATGGCGGTGACTATTACAGCCGCGAACTGAGCGACGACGAACGCGACGCGATCGAGACGGTGCGCGCCCGCGAAATCGAGGCCAAGCGCGTACCCGAGGAGGCGCGGCGGGTGCGGTTCTTCGCCGATCTGCTGGCGGGGAATGTGGGGGTGGATGCCACGGCGGCCGCCAGCGAACCGTGCTCTGGCGAAGGCCGGAGCCCTGGCGAGTGGGAGGTCGACGCGGCCACCGCTCCGGCCTGCGCCGGAGCACAAGAAGGGTGCGGAGGACGCGGACGGCCCGATCCCCGTTCGTGCTGAGCTAGCCAGGCGCCCATCAAAGTCCTACTTTGATGGGACCTCGGCCGAAGCACCGCCCTTGTCTTCGGGCCGCGAGGACGAAGCGGGCGGAGAGGCTATGCCGGTCTCTCCATCCGTTCGTGCTGAGCTCGTCGAAACACTGCCCTCGTCTTCGGGCCGCGCAGGGGATGCGAGCGGAGGGGCGGTCCCGCTCCCCCAAACCGTCCGTGCTGGGCCAGCCGGGCGCCCAGCAAAGTACCACTTCGATGGGACCCTGGCCGAAGCACCGTCCTTCGTGCCGCGGGCGGTAGAGTCAGAAGAAGAGCGGCCCTTCGACAGGCTCAGGGCGAACGGGTGTGAGGCGGGCGGCGTGGGTCCCACCGGCCCCGACGCGGGAGTAAATCCCGCGTCGTCGGACGGCGCTTCAGCGCCGCCGGCCGAACGTGCCTCAAGCGCAGGCGTAGCGGGCACTACGCCCTGGCCGGCACGTCCCACCGGCCCCGACGCGAGAGTAAATCCCGCGTCGTCGGACAGCGCTTCAGCGCCGCCGGCCGAACGTGCCTCAAGCGCAGGCGTAGCGGGCGCTACGCTTTGGCCGGCACGTACTACCGGACCCGCCGCGGAAGTAAATCCCGCGTCGTCGGACGGCGCTGTGGCGCCGCCGGCCGAACGTGCCTCAAGCGCAGGCGTAGCGGGCGCTACGCCCTGGCCGGCACGTACCACCGGCCCCGACGCGGAAGTAAATCCCGCGTCGTCGGACGGCGCTGTGGCGCCGCCGGCCGTAACCGGCGCCCGAGGCCGCGTCCGTAGCTTCGCTACGGACTTGCGCGCCGGTTAGTACACCCGCTTCTTCGGTTCGATGTACGCCACGTCGTCGGTCAGCGTGTAATCATGCACCGGCCGGTAATCGATGTTCACCGAACCGCCCTTGCCGCCCCAGCCGTCGAACGTCGCAATCGTATGCTTCATCCAGTTGGCGTCGTCGCGCTCGGGGAAGTCCTCGTGCATGTGCGCGCCGCGGCTTTCCTTGCGGTTTTCGGCGCAGCGGATCGTCACGACGGCCTGGCCGATCAGATTGTCGAGCTCCAGCGTCTCAATGAGGTCGGTGTTCCAGATCAGCGACCGGTCGGTGATGCCGATGTCGGTCATGCCCTGGTAGACCTGGTCCATGTGGGCGACGCCCTCGGCCAGCAGCTTGCTGTCGCGGAACACCGCGGCGTGGCGCTGCATCGTCTTCTGCATGTCGGCGCGGATCGTCGCGGTCGGCGTGCCGCCGGTGGCATTGCGGAAGTGGTCGAGCCGGGCGAGCGCCATGTCCTCCGAGCCCTTGGGCAGCGGATTGTGCGGCGTGTTCGGCTTGATCATCTCCTTCAGCCTGAGGCCCGTGGCACGGCCGAAGACGACGAGGTCGATGAGCGAGTTGGAGCCCAGACGGTTGGCGCCGTGCACCGAAACGCACGCCGCTTCGCCGACCGCGAACAGGCCGGGCACGACGCTGTCGGGGTCGCCGTCCTTGTTGCGGACGACTTCGCCGTGATAGTTACAGGGGATGCCGCCCATGTTGTAGTGGACGGTCGGCACGACGGGCAGCGGCTTGCGGGTCAGGTCGACGCCGGCGAAGACCTTGCCGGTCTCGGTGATGCCGGGCAGCCGCTCGGCCAGCACCTTGGGGTCGATATGGTCGAGGTGAAGGAAGATATGATCCTTCTCCTTGCCCACGCCGCGGCCCTCGCGGATTTCCATGGCCATCGAGCGCGACACGACGTCGCGGCTGGCGAGGTCCTTGGCCGAGGGAGCGTAGCGCTCCATGAACCGCTCGCCTTCGGAGTTGGTCAGATACCCGCCCTCGCCGCGCGCACCCTCGGTGATGAGGACGCCGGCGCCGTAGATGCCGGTCGGGTGGAACTGGACGAACTCCATGTCCTGCAGCGGCAGGCCGGCGCGCAGCACCATGGCGTTGCCGTCGCCGGTGCAGGTGTGGGCGCTGGTCGCCGACTGGTACACACGCCCGCCGCCGCCGGTCGCCAGCACAACGGCATGGGCGCGGAAGCGGTGGATGCTGCCGTCTTCCATGCACATGGCGATGACGCCGCGGCAGGCGCCGTCCTCCATGATCAGGTCGAGCGCGAAATATTCGATGAAGAAGTCGGCGTCATACTTCAGGCTCTGCTGGTAGAGCGCGTGGAGCATGGCGTGGCCGGTACGGTCGGCCGCGGCGCAGGTGCGCTGCACGGGCGGGCCGGCGCCCATGTTCTGCATGTGCCCGCCGAACGGCCGCTGGTAGATCGTCCCGTTCTCGTTGCGGCTGAAGGGCACGCCGGCGTGCTCCAGCTCGTACACCGCCTGCGGCGCGTTGCGGACCATATATTCGATCGCGTCCTGGTCGCCGAGCCAGTCGGAGCCCTTGACGGTGTCGTACATGTGCCACGACCAATGGTCCGGCGTGTTGTTGCCAAGAGAAGCGGCGATGCCGCCCTGCGCCGCCACGGTGTGGCTGCGGGTCGGGAACACCTTGGTGATGCAGGCGGTCTTCAGCCCCGCTTCGGCCGCGCCCATCGTGGCGCGCAGGCCCGAACCGCCCGCGCCGACGACGACGGCGTCGTAGCTATGGTCGATGATCTTGTAGCTGTCGGCCATCAGTCGATGCTTCCGGTGAAGGCGATCTTGAGGATCGAGAAAATGGCGGTCGCCGCAGCGCCCACCGTGAAGAGGTTGAGCAGGATCAGCCCGGCGACGCGGCTGGCGTCATGCTGATAATCCTCGATCACCACCTGCAGCCCGAGGCGGAAGTGGTAGAAGACCGAGGTCACGAGCAGGACCAAGGGAATCGCGGTCCACGGCGTCGACAGCCACTTGGTCACATCGGCCAGCGCATAACCCGGCAGGCGGGCGATGCTGATGAAGAACCACAGCATCAGCAGCAGGTTGGTGCCCGCCGTCAGCCGCTGGTGCCACCAGTGATGCGTGCCTTCCTTGGCACTGCCCAGGCCACGAACGCGGCCGATCGAGGTTCCGTTACCCATGTCTCAGCGCCCCAGAACGATATAGGCCCAGAAGGCCGCGGTCGCGACGACCGAGAAGGCGAGCGTGGCCAGTGCCGACTGCTTGTTGCCGCGCAGTTCGAAATTCGCGCCCAGATCCATGAACAGGTGGCGGATGCCGTTGGCCATGTGCTGGAAGAACGCCCAGGTGAGGCCAACGCCCAGCACCCAGCCGACGATGTTCAGCCGACCGTCGGCCAGCGTGAACACGTCGCGGAACGTGGCATAGGCGTCTTCGCCGGCCGCCGCGGCGGCGAGCCACCAGACGAACAGGATCGTGCCGACCGTCGCCATGCCGCTGCCGGTCGCGCGGTGCAGGATCGAGACGAGCATGTGCGGACCCCAGGTATAGATCTGGAGATGCGGGGCCCGGGGGCGGGCGGGTTTGGACACGGTGGCCAAGGATTACGTCCTTCACGTCGCGAAAACGGATTGCCGCACCCCTTGGCGCGGGTGAACGCGGGATGCAAGCGCCTGAACCGTTCCTGTCACGCGGATCAAGCCCCGGTTCAAATGCGTCGGGCCATTTCGGAATCAAGGGAGCGGGGCATTTGTGACAGGAGATGTTCTGATGCGTACCAAGATCATCATGGCCACGCTGGCCGCTGCGGCAACGCTCGCCACCGTACCTGCCGCGACGGCGCAGGATCGCTGGGACTGGGCAGGCGGCCGGCCGGGAACACGCGACTATGCGCTTGCGGGACCGGGTGTCCGCCTGCTGCTGCCGGAACTACGCACTTCGCTACGCGGTCGGGCCTGGGTCGCTCGCAACTTCGACCGCAACCGCGACGGGCTGATCGGCCCGGGCGAGGCACAGCGTGCGAACGAGGTGTTCACCGAGATCGCCGGCGACGGCCGCGGCCGGTTCGACTGGGATGCCCGCGACGCCGGCTGGCGCCGCGCAGGGCCTGCGGTCGGTGCCGGCTGGGACCGCGGCGCGATGCGCGGCTATGGCTTCCGTCAGACCCCGCGCGGCGCGATGATGCGACTTCAGGACGAAGTGCTGTTCGCCACCGACAGCGCGACGCTGCGCCCCGGCGCAGTCGACACGCTGCGCGCACTCGCCGGGTACCTCCGCGCCAATCCCGGCGTCCGCGTCGCCATCGAGGGCCATACCGATTCGCGCGGCACCGATGCGCATAACGACGCTCTGTCGCTGCGCCGCGCCGACGCCGTCCGCATGGCGTTCGACCGGATGGGCGTGACTCGCGCCCGTTTCTCGGTGAAGGGCTTCGGCGAGCGCCAGCCCGTCGCCAGCAACGCGACCGCGGCAGGCATGCGCCAGAACCGCCGGGTGGAGATCACGCTGCTCGGCCGCCGCGCCAACGAGTTCTGAGCGCACGATCGCAGGGCGCCCGGCCGCGATGCCGGGCGCCCATTTCGCTTCCGTTCCGCGAGGCGACTGCCTATATGCTGGGTATGAACGACACGCCTGAAAACACCCCCAACAGCAACGATTACGGCGCCTCCTCGATCAAGGTGCTCAAGGGTCTGGACGCCGTGCGCAAGCGGCCGGGCATGTATATCGGCGATACCGACGACGGGTCGGGCCTGCACCACATGGTGTTCGAAGTCAGCGACAACGCGATCGACGAGGCGCTGGCGGGCCACTGCGACCGCATCGTCATCCAGCTGAACGCCGACGGATCGGTCAGCGTCGAGGACAATGGCCGCGGCATCCCGACCGGTATTCACCCGGAGGAAGGCGTGTCGGCGGCCGAGGTCATCATGACCCAGCTCCACGCCGGGGGTAAGTTCGAGAATACGTCGGACGACAATGCGTACAAGGTGTCGGGCGGCCTCCACGGCGTCGGCGTGTCGGTGGTGAACGCACTCAGCGAATTCCTCGACCTGACGATCTGGCGCGACGGGCAGGAGCATTACATGCGCTTCGCCCATGGCGACGCCGTTGCCCCGCTGAAGGTCGTGGGGCCAGCGCCGGAAGGCAAGAAGGGCACCAAGGTCACCTTCCTCGCCAGCCCGCAGACGTTCAAGATCACCGAATATGATTTCGACAAGCTCGAGCACCGCTACCGCGAGCTCGCCTTTTTGAATTCGGGCGTCCGCCTGTTCCTGCGCGACGCGCGGCACGAAGAGCCGAAGGAAGTCGAGCTGTTCTACGAAGGCGGCATCGCCGCGTTCGTGAAGTGGCTAGATCGCAACAAGACCCCGCTGATGCCCGATCCGGTCGCGATCGCGGGCACCCGCGACGAGGTCACCATCGACGTCGCGCTGGAGTGGAACGACAGCTACTACGAGAACGTCCTGGCGTTCACCAACAACATCCCCCAGCGCGACGGCGGCACGCATATCGCGGCGTTCCGCGCGGCGCTGACGCGCACCATCAACAACTATGCCGACAAGTCGGGGCTGTTGAAGAAGGAAAAGGTCACCCTGACCGGTGACGACATGCGCGAAGGCCTGACCGCCATCGTCAGCGTGAAGCTGCCAGATCCGAAGTTCTCGTCGCAGACCAAGGACAAGCTCGTTTCCTCCGAAGTCCGCCAGCCGCTCGAAAGCCTGATGGCCGACAAGATGGCCGAATGGCTGGAGGAGAACCCGCAGACCGCCCGCGCCATCATTCAGAAGGTGATCGACGCCGCCGCCGCGCGTGAAGCCGCGAAGAAAGCGCGCGAGCTGACCCGGCGCAAGGGCGTGATGGACATCGCCTCCCTCCCCGGCAAGCTCGCCGACTGCCAGGAACGCGATCCCGCCAAGTCCGAACTGTTCCTGGTCGAGGGCGACTCGGCCGGCGGTTCGGCCAAGCAGGGCCGCGACCGGCATTATCAGGCGATCCTGCCCCTGCGCGGCAAGATCCTGAACGTCGAGCGCGCGCGGTTCGACCGCATGCTCTCCAGCCGCGAGATCGGCACGCTCATCCAGGCGATGGGCACCGGCATCGGTCGCGACGACTTCAACCTGGAAAAGCTGCGCTACCACAAGGTCGTCATCATGACCGACGCCGACGTGGACGGCGCGCACATCCGCACGCTGTTGCTGACCTTCTTCTATCGCCAGATGCCCGAGATCATCCAGGCCGGGCACCTCTATATCGCGCAGCCGCCGCTGTATAAGGCGGCGAAGGGCCGGTCGGAGGTGTACCTCAAGGACGATGCGGCGCTCGACCAATATCTGGTCGATGCCGGCGTCGGTCTGATGGTGCTGGAGACGGCGGGCGGCACGCGGTCGGGCGACGATCTGCGCAGCCTGGTCGACCATGCGCGCCGCATGCGCACGCTGATGCGCTTCGTGCCGCGTCGCTACGACGCGAACATCGTCGAAGCGCTGGCGCTGGCCGGCGCGCTCGACCCCGAAGCGTCGCGCGAACAGCGGGCCGAACGGCTCGCCGCGGTCAGCCAGCGGCTCGACCAGACCGACAGCGACGCACGCTGGACCGCCCAGATGTCGGAGGAAGGCGGCTATCACTTCCAACGTATCTGGCGCGGGGTGACCGACCACCACATCATCGAGGTGGCGTTCCTGGGCTCGGCGGAAGGGCGCAAGCTCCATGCGCTGGCGGCCGAGGCGGCGGACAATTACACCACGCTTGCCAAGCTGGTACCGCTGAAGGGCACCACCACGACCGATGATGCGGGCGAGGACGAGGACGCGCCCGTCGCCGCCGCCAAGGGCGAGACTCTGGTGGCCCCCTCGCAGTTGCTCGACGCTGTGTTGTCGGCCGGTCGCAAGGGCCTGAGCATCCAGCGCTACAAGGGATTGGGCGAGATGAACGCCGAACAGCTGTGGGAAACCACGCTCGACCCGGCCAACCGCTCGATGCTGCAGGTGGAGATCGACCAGGCCGACGTGGCCGACGAAATCTTCACGCGCCTGATGGGCGATGTCGTCGAGCCGCGGCGCGAATTCATTCAGGAAAACGCGCTGACGGTAGCGAACCTGGACGTGTGATCGATCGCCCGCGCTCCGGTGGGGTGCGGGCAATGATCCGTCGCGGGGGGAACGGACGACGGCCTGCCGCTTGCTTTGTTGGAATTGATTTGCTCTCGTCACTTCCGGTCGCAAGGCCGTCGCTCTTTGACGCCGTGAACCCCTGTCGCGCCCTCGCCCGGATAGGCGAAAGTGACAAAAGTGACAAAAGTGACAAAAGTGACGAAGGCTGACGAATTGACCGCGGTATCGTAACTTTTGCCGCACCGGCGCCACCGTCGTCGCGGCGGCGCCGACCCGAACCGTTACACCATCCGCGCTTTCACCACGCGCTCCAGCACCGCCAGCGGCATCCCGCCCAGCAGCAGGACCGAATGGAACTGTCGCGGGTCCCACCGGGCGCCCGCCTTCGCCTTGGCCGCGTCGCGCAACTCGACCCATTTGGTGTGGCCGATCTTGTAGCTGGTCGCCTGCCCCGGCCAGACGACATAGCGGTCGATCTCGTTCTGGCTGCGGTTGCGCGCAATGCCGGTCGTCGCCATCAGATAATCGGTCGCCTTCTCCCGGCTCCAGCGCTTGGCGTGCAGCCCGGAGTCGACGACCAGACGTGTCGCGCGGAACAGCAGGGACTGAAGATAGCCGACCTGCCCCAGCGGATCGCCGTCGAACATCCCCATCTCATCGGCCAGCTGCTCCGAATAGAGCGCCCAGCCTTCGCTGTAGCCGCTGAACCCGCTGCGCCGGCGAATGAGCGGGATGTCGTTGCTCTCCAGCGCCGTCATCACCTGCAGGTGATGCCCCGGCACCGCCTCATGATGGCTGAGCGTCGCCAGACCGAACTTCGGTCGGTCGAACGTGTCCTTCAGGTTGATGAAATAGACGCCCGGCCGCGACCCATCGAGCGTGGCGGCCTGATAATAGCCGCCAGGCGCGCCTGCCTCGATCGCGGGCGGCACGCGCCGCGCGACGACCTGCGCCTTCGGAACGTAGCTGAATTGCTCGGGCAGGCGCTTGGCCATCGCCGCGATCTGCGTGTCGAGCAGCGCGACGAGCGCCGCCTTGCCTTCGTCGGTGTTGGGGAAGAGCTGGTCGGGACGCTTGTTCAGTTCGACCAGCCGCGCGCCGACCGTACCTTGCGTCATCCCTTGCGCCTTAAGGATACTGTCGATCCGTGCGCCGATCTCGGCGACCTGCGCCAGGCCCAGGCGGTGGATCTCGTCGCCCGACAGCGGGACGGTGCTCGATGCCTCGGCCAGATGTGCGTACAGCGCATCGCCGTGCGGCAGACGCCAGCAACCAGCGTCGTGCGTGGCCTTTGCGCGCAGCTCTGTCACGAGCGCACGCTGACGGTCGAGCGCCGGGAACACCTCGTTCGCCATGATCGCTTCGGCCTTTTTGCCCAGGTCGGGCGAAAGGCCGGCGGCGGCCAGCTTGGCGACGAAGCCCTTGACCGGCGTCGTGTCCGCCGCCTGCCGGTCGCGCAGCTCGGCGAGCAGCACGACCATGCGGTCGAGGACGAAGTCGGGCGGCGCGACGCCCTTTGCCGCGTCTTCCCGGGCACGGGCGACACTCTGGTCGATCGCTCGCGGGAAACGGGCCAGACGCGCGAGATAGGCGTCGGCGTCCTTCTGCGTCGCGACGCGGTGCTGGCCGTCGAGAAACTCGGGGATCGAGCGATAGGGCCCCGACAGCTGCGACAGGACATAGGGCGAATTGCCCGACCCATAGTCGAACGCTCCGCGCCGGATCGCGAGCTGCAGCTGATAATCGACCACGTCGAAATCGATCTTCGCCGTGTCGGACAGGGTCGCGCGGTCGATGCGACGCAGCGCGGCCTGTTCGGCCCGGCTGCGCGCCAGCGAGCGCGCAGCTGCGCTGCGCGTCTCGTCGCCGAGCTGCGAACGCAACCCTTCCCGCGCGCCGGTGTCGAGCCCTAGCGACGTTGCCTGCTCGGGGCGCTCGGCGAGACGATCGTAGAAGAAACGGTCGAGCAACGCGCGCAAGGCGGCGTCGCCCGAACCGATCCGTTGTGCCTGCGCCGCCACCGTGGCCGGCAGCACTGCCGCCGCGGCGACGGCAGTACCGGTTTTCAGCATCGATCGGCGGTCGATATGCGTTTCCGTCGTCATCGTCTGCGCGCGTCCGTCGATCACTTGATCGCGTCCAGACCGGCCTTCAGCTTTGCCAGCGTATCGGCCGTCAGCAGATCGGGCGCCATCGGCGCCAGCTGGTTGAAGCTCATGCCCTTGAACTGTTCATACGCAGGATGTGCGGCGACACCGGGCAGAACGGCATCGACGGCCGCCTTGGCGCGCGGATCCGCCATCAACGCCTCGACCGGCGTATCGAGCGTGAACTTCGCCGCTGCTGCAGGCGCCGCGTTCGCAGCAGGCGCCGGGGCAGGCGCAGGCGCTGTGTGGCCGGCATGATCCTGCGTCGCCACGGGCGTCGATACGGCAGCGACGGACAGCAGGAAAAGGGCAAACGTCATAGGAACATCCTCACATCGCGTCCCGCCCGGCCCGATGCCGGCAACGCAAGGCCGAACGGTAGCGTGCGGGAAGCAGGTTGCAACCGGCGGTATGTGAGCCGGGGTGCGAGGATGACGCCTCGCATGACGACGCGGGCTAGGGCCGTCGGTTAAGGCCTGCGGACGTCGCGCGCCATGTCGCAACAGTCAGAGCTTGGCCGAACGACCGCCTGGCGCCGGGCGAAATCGGCTGGTCCGCAGTATCGCCGTCGCAACAGACGACTATCCTCGCCGGGTCGGAGGGAGACAATCTCGATCACATAAGTTGGTTGATGAGAGGCGTGGCGCTCGCCGCGCTCGAACCATCAATTGCGGGAGACATCGCATGTCCGACATCGAAGACCAGCAGACAATCGCCGCACGCGCGCTCGACACGAAAATGGCCAACGCCGAGCGACACCATCCCGACACCGACGATCATGCGAACGAAGGTATCGTTTCGACGCCGCACGCCGATCAGGCCCCATCGGGGGCTTTCGATGCCGAAGGGCATCGTCCGGTTCTCGAACGTAGCCGGAAGGTGCGCTGATGCTGGTTCAGATCAACACCGATAATCGGGTCGATGGCCCGCAGGACGTCGCCGACGGCTTCGAGGAACGGGTACGCACCCGACTGTCACGTTTCGGCGATCGACTGACTCGCGTCGAGGTGCATATTCGCGATGCCGATGGACACCGCAATGGGCCGGACGGGATCACGGTCAGCGTCGAAGCCCGTCCCGCCGGCGGCCAGCCGATTACCGTCACCGACACCGGCAACGACCCCGGATCGACGCTCAACGGTGCGCTTCGCAAGGCGGTCGACGCCCTCGAAAGCAGCTTTGGCAAGCTCGACGCGGTCCGCTGATCCGCAACCGGCGCGGCGGCTCGATCGCCGCGCCGGTCACGCGATCAGCAGACGGATCGCGCAACATGTCGCAGCCCCCACCATCAGGTTCATCGGAATGCCGATCTTCAGGAAATCGGCGAACCGATAATCGGCCGCGGCATAGACCATCGTATTCGTCTGATAGCCGATCGGCGTCGCGAAGCTGGCGGACGCAGCGAACATGACAGCGACGATCAGCGGCCGGGGATCGGTGCCCGTGGCGCTGGCGATACCGATCGCGACGGGTGTCATGATGACGGCGACGGCGTTGTTCGTCACCGTTTCGGTCAGGATCGACGTCAGCAGATAGAGCACGGCGATGAGCATCAGCGGCGACAGCGTACGCAGCCACGGCGCCACCCAGGCAACCACCATGTCCACCGTTCCGATCGCCTGCAGGCCGCTGCCGATCGCGAGCATCGCGAAGATCAGGACGAGCACACTGCCGTCGATCGCACTCCACGCCTCCTCCGGATCGATACAGCGCGTAATCAGGACGATGGCGACACCGATGATGGCAAGCGTCGCGACCGGCAGGACGCCAAGCGCGGCCAGCAGCACGACGATCGCCAGCGTCCCGATCGCGATCGGCGCGCGATGACGGCGGAAGCGTCGGACGTGGCTGGTGTCCTGCGCGATCAGATTGGGGTTCTCATGCAGCTCGAGGATCGCCGATTCGCGCGCGGCCACCAGCAACTGGTCCGCTGCGCGAAGTCGCACGCTCCCCAGGTCGGGCCCCGGCAGGTGGCGTGCCCGTCCGATGCCGAGCACGCGCGCGGGCAGGTTGTTGAGGAAGGGAATGTCGCGCAGCGCCCGCCCGAGTGCGGGGTGCGTCGGCGCGATCGTCAGGCCAACCAGCCGCACGTCGGACGCGCGTTCGTCGTCGGCGAGGCGGATGGGATGGCCGACATTCTGCAGACCGACGATCAGTCCATCGCTGCGCGCTAGGTCGTCGATCTCGTTCGCCGAACTCGAAACGATCAGCCGGTCTCCGGTTCGCGGGATAAAATCGGTATCGATCCGACGGATCAGCTCGGTGCCTCGGCGAACGGCGATCAGCTTAATGGTCGCGCGCCTGAGTAGGGGCAGTTCGGACAGCCGCGTGATCGGCCGCACCAGTTCGAGTTCGGTCAGATAAGTTAGATGATGCCGGTCCTCTGCCGGATGATCGGGCCGATCGGGAAGCAGCCGGGGCCCGAGGACGACCATCGTCGCGATGCCGGCCAGCATCGCGGCCAGCCCGACACCGGTAATCTCGAAGATCCCGAAACCCGGCTGTCCGTTCGCCCGCGCGACACCGTCGACCAGCAGGTTCGTCGAGGTGCCGACCAACGTCAGCGTCCCGCCAAGGATCGATAGATAGGACAGCGGGACCAGCAGACGCGTCGCGGCGATCCCCACCGCCTGCCCCAGCCTGCGGACCAGCGGGATCAGGACCATCACGACCGGCGTGTTGTTGATGAAGGCGGGGGCGACCGCAGCTCCGGTGAACATCTCGACGACGGTCTGCCGCGGCTTTCGCGCTGCCCGTCGGACGATCGTGCTCGCCAGCGCCTCGATCGTGCCGGTCCGCACCAAGGCCCCTGACAGGATGAAGAACGCGCCGATCGCGATCGGCGCGGGATTGGCGAAGGCCGCGGTGATCTGGGCAGGCCCGATCCACCCCAGTGCGATCATGAGCGCGGCACCAGCGACCGCGACGGTGACCGGGGGAAACCGCTCCGTCGCAAAGGCGATCAGCAGAAGGACGACGAAGACGAGACCGGCCACGGCGCCGTGCGTCGACAGGAACGATGTCATCGCATCTATACGCATGGGCGTCGCATTCGTACCCGCGGGCGTCCGTACGTCCGCCCGGTCTGCGACTGCACGCGCGATCGCGAACCGCCCTGCCTCTGTACCGCATGCCCTCTGCAACGGGTGCATCGGCGCCGCGTGGGAGAATGGGCACAACCGGCCCGGTACCGGCAAATGGTCCTGATCGGGAACCAGTGCGGCGGTGCAAACACTGTCATTTGGACGCGGCCTGGTCTGCGCTCGTCGGATCGCGAGCTCGGCCAGCGCGAACTTAATTTTGATCAGTGTGGACCCGCCCGGATGAAAATGAGTTTGGAATCGTAAAGGGGACGAAATGATCGACGTGTTCGGCAGCTATTGCGGGACCGCACCCACTGCGTCGACCTGGGCGGCGCGGTGGAACGGCGATCCCGTGCTCGTGGTCGCGTTGCTGGTCTCGGCGGGCGTGATGACAAGGCTTCCGCATGGGCGGCGCACGGCCGGGCTGTCGGCCATCGGCGTTCTGGCCGTGGTGTTCCTGTCGCCGCTGTGCAGTCTGTCGGTTGCCCTGTTCACCGCGCGGACTGTGCATCACCTGCTGTTGATCGGTCTGGCCGCGCCGCTGCTGGCAATCGCCCTGCCCCCACGTGCGTCGATATCGGCCCCGATCGCGCTGGCGCTTGCGACGGTCGTGCTCTGGGTGTGGCATATCCCCGCAGCCTATGACGCCGCGTTGTCGAACAAGGCGGTGTACTGGGTCATGCAGACCACCCTGCTCGCCAGCGCATGGGCCTATTGGGCTGCAGTGCGCCGGGCGGAGCCGCCACTGGCACTGGCGGTCATCGCGGCCGGAGCAGCGCAGATGGGGCTGCTGGGCGCGATCCTGACGTTTGTTTCGCGCCCGCTCTACACCGCGCATTCCTCCACGACGGTCGCCTTCGGCATCGGGCCCGTCGCCGATCAGCAAATGGCCGGCCTGTCGATGTGGGTGCTCGGCCTGATCCCCTACGCCGTCATCGGGGCAACCCTCGCGCGCAACTCCTGGCGACGGATGGCGGCGGCATGATCCTGAGCATCGTGAAGGGGCTGCATATCGCTGCCCTGATCCTGTGGTGCGCAGGGCTGATCGCGCTGCCGCTTGTGCTTGCCAAGCACCGTCGCGGCGAAGCGCAGACGACCTATGCGCGGCTGCGCCTGCTGACCCATGACAGCTACACGATGATCGTCACCCCGGCCGCGGTGATCGCGATCGCGGCGGGCACGGCGCTGATCTACCTGCGCGGGGCGTTCGCGCCGTGGATGTTCGCCAAGCTGGTCGCGGTCGGCCTGCTCGTGTGCCTTCACGCCCTTGTCGGCCACACCGTGGTGCTGATGAGCGAGCGCCGCGGCGACTATGCGCCTCCGCCGGCCGCACCGCTGGTCGTTGGCAGCATCGCCACGATGGTCGTCGTGCTGCTGTTGGTGCTTGCCAAGCCGATCGTCCCCGACATCGCGCCGGCCTGGCTCAAGGCGCCGCAGAACCGTCAGCTTCCGGTCGAAGAGACACCGATTTGATATTCGAACACCAGCTTGCCGCCGTGCCATCCGGTGAACCCGGTGAAGCCGACCGCGAACAGCGAGAGGAGCAGCCCGTAGGGCAGCACCGCTTGCTCATAGCCGGTCAGTCGATACCCCCAGCTGGCGCCCAGGATCGACAACAGCATGACCGCGATCACGAAATGCGTCCAGCTGGCGGAGCGGGCGCGGATGCCTGGGACCAGCAGCAGCTCGACGGTGCCGGCGATTCCGGCGAGCACGCCGAACAGGAAGCCGGCGCCGGCTGCCCACAGCGCGGCGCGCGCCCAGAAGACGTCGCCCGTCCACCAGTAGAGCAGATCGGCACCCAGCGTGCAGGTGGTCAATGCGATAGGGAAGGCCACCAGCATCGCGTGGACAGGGTGGCCCGCGACCGCGATCATCGACTCCGTGCGGTGAAATGCCGGATCCTGCACGACGGGATCGACGAGCCGGGTTTCGGCGGCACCTTCGCGAGCGGCATCGGTCTTCATGGGTACATGCGTCTCCCAGCCGGGGCAGGCCGCGCCGGCGTGTGCGCGACAACGCTCGTCCTGCTGTCGGGTTGCAGCGGCGAACTCTCGACGATCGATCCGGCCGGTCCCTATGCCCGCTCGGTCGCGACGATGTGGTGGGTGATGCTTGGCGGGGCGACGCTCCTCGCCGGGCTGGTCTTTGTGCTGCTCGCACTCGCGTTCCGGCGGCGTGGCGGTGAGCGGCGCAGCGCCTCGCCGCGATTATGGGTCGGCGCGCTGGGCCTGACGATGCCCGCGGTCGTGCTGCTCGCGCTGGTCGCCTATGCGCTTACGGTCGGCATCGGCACCTTGCCGACGGCGGACGCACGTGCCGTGGAAATTGGCGTGACCGCGCGGCAATATGCCTGGGACGTCGTCCATCCCGGCGGCGTCCGCACCGAAAACGTACTGCACATTCCGGCCCGCCGCCCCGTCGACCTGGTCATCACATCGACGGACGTGATCCACAGCGTCTGGATCCCGCGGCTGGCGGGCAAGATGGATGCGATCCCCGGCCATACCAACCGGTTGCGCGTGATCGCCGACAGGCCCGGCACCTATCGCGGGGAGTGCGCCGAATATTGTGGTGTCGGTCACAAGGATCACGGCTTCATCGTCGTCGCGCACGACGCCGCCGGCTGGACGGCGTTCACAGGGGGCCGGCAATGAGCGCGCTGAAACTCCACTACCAGTTGCACGCGATCTGGCGAACCGAGCCCGGCTGGCGCGGCCATCTGCGATCGGTCAATCACAGCGACATGGGCAAGCGCTTCATCGTCGCGGCCTTCGTGTTCTTTGCGATCGGCGGCGTGCTGGCGATGCTGATCCGCGCCCAGCTGGCGACGCCGCGCAGCGCCTTCGTCGGCCCTGAAGTCTACAACCAGCTCTTCACGATGCACGGCAGCATCATGATGTTCCTATTCGCCATCCCCATGTTCGAGGGGCTGACGATGTACCTGTTGCCCAAGATGCTGGGCAGCCGGGATCTCGCCCTTCCGCGGCTGTCGGCGCTCGGCTGGTGGTGCTATCTGTTCGGCGGCACCATCATCATCGTCGCGATGCTTGCCGGTGTCGCGCCAGATGCGGGCTGGTTCCTGTACCCGCCGTTGTCCGGGAAGACCTATACCCCCGGCATCAATTCCGACGTCTGGCTGCTGGGCATTACGTTCGTCGAAATCTCGGCCATGTGCGCCGCGATCGAGATCACGGTGACGATCCTGAAGTTGCGCGCGGCGGGCATGTCGCTGGACAAGATGCCCATCTTCGCCTGGTATATGCTCGCGACCGCAGGAATGATGGTATTCGGCTTTCCGCCGCTCATCCTCGGCTCGATCCTGCTGGAGGTGGAACGCGCATTCGGCTGGCCGTTCTACACGCCCGAACTCGGCGGGTCCCCGCTCCTGTGGCAGCATCTGTTCTGGCTGTTCGGCCATCCGGAAGTGTACATCATCTTCCTGCCCGCCGCGGGCGCGGTTTCGACGATCCTGCCGGTGATGGCGCGCACGCGGCTGCTCGCCCACGGCGCGATCGTGGCGGCGATTATGGCGCTAGCGTTTCTGAGCTTCGGCCTGTGGGTCCACCACATGTTCACGACCGGCATTCCGCACATGGCGCTGGGCTTTTTCTCCGCCGCCTCCGCGCTCGTCGCGGTGCCGACCGCCGTGCAGGTCTTCGCCTGGATCGGCACGCTGTGGCAGGGGCGGCCGGACCTGAAGCTCCCGATGCTGTACCTGATCGGCTTCTTCATCGTGTTCGTCATCGGCGGGCTGACCGGTGTGATGCTGGCGATGGTCCCGTTCGACGCGCAGGCGCACGATACTGCCTTCGTGACGGCGCACCTCCACTATGTCCTGGTCGGCGGGTTCGTCTTTCCGATGCTTGCCGCCGCCTATTACTGGCTGCCGCACATCACCGGGCGCGAGCGGGTCCTGCAGGTGGGCGAAGCGGCGTTCTGGCTGATCTTCATCGGCTTCAACATGACGTTCTTCCTGATGCACCTGACCGGCCTGCTCGGCATGCCGCGACGCATCGACACCTATCCGGAGGAGATGGGATGGACCTGGCTCAACCTGCTGTCGTCGGTCGGCGCCTTCCTGCAGGCGTTCGGCTTCGCGCTGGTGGTGATCGACGTGCTGCTGCAAATCCGGCTCGGTCGCATGCATCGTCGCAATCCCTGGCGCGCGACCACGCTCGAATGGGCGATGCCGATCCCCTCCCCGACCTATAATTTCGCCAGCCTGCCCGTCGTCGCCAGCCGCGATCCGTTGGCCGACGACCCCGACCTGGGCGTCGCGCTCGCGCGTGGCGATGGCCTGCTGGCGAACGGACGTTCCGGATGGCGAGAGACCATCGCTGTCGACATGACCAGCGGCACGCCCGAACATGTCGCGATCCTGCCGGGAAATAGCTGGTGGCCGATTCTGACGGCGGCGATGCTCGGCGGCTTTTTCCTGGCGATGCTCGCCGGACTATATGTCGTCGCGCCGGTGTTCGTCGTCGCCGTCGTCGGGCTTGGCTGGTGCTGGGCGTGGAGCAACGGCATCCGCATCGACGTCGGCCCGGTTCCTATCGGCAACGGCCTGTCGCTGCCGACGAGTTTCGAAGCGGTCAGGACCACCGGCTGGTGGGGCAGTGTGTTCGCGCTGTGCGCCAGCGCGACGCTCTTTACCGCACTGATCTTCGGCTATGTGTTCCTATGGACGATCGCGCCGAACTGGCCGCCACCGGCGCTGATCGCGCCATCGCTAGCAGGGCCGCTGCTAGGCGTTGCCGGCGCCGCAGCGGCGGTCGTCGGTAGCCGCAGCGGGCGAAGAACCTTGGGTCTCGCCGGACAGTTGGCGATCGTCGCGGCGATGGTGTGGCTGCTCGCCGCTGCTCCCAGCCCGTCGAGTCACGCCTATGGCGCGACGAGTGCAATGCTCGCCGCCTACGCGATCTTTCACGCCGCGCTCGCCGCGATCATGTATGCGTTTCTGATTGCGCGCGCCCGCGCCGGCTTCCACTCGCAGGCGCGCGATGGCGAAACGCGGATCGTCCGGTTGTGGAGCGATCACGCCGCGGGTGCCGGCATCGCCGTCATCGCGCTCCTCGCGCTGCCCGGATGGCTGGCATGAGGGTGCTGCTGCGCCTTTCGGCCGGCCTGATCGGCTGGACGGTCGCCTTCTGCCTGATCTACGCGTTGCACGGCCTGGGGTGCGCAGGCGCCTGGGACGCGAGCCGCTTTCGCTGGGCGATGCTGGTGGCGTGGGGCATCTCGATCGCCGCGACGCTGGGCGTTGCCCTCTGGCTGACTCGCCGCCGCCGGACGGGCCTCGACCGGGCCGCCGCGGCGCTGGGCTGGGTCGGCCTCGCTGCGACCATCATCACCTTTATCCCCATCGCGATCGTGCCCGCCTGCGCCTGAACCCGGAGGAGACCATCATGCCATCGTCATCGACCGAGCAGGACAGCACGGCACCGCGGATCGGCCTGGCACTCCAGGGCGGGGGTGCCCATGGCGCCTATGGCTGGGGCGTCATCGACCAGTTGCTGGAAAGCGGCGCCCGCATCGCGGCCGTCAGCGGTGCGAGCGCCGGCGCCTTGAACGGCGCCGCGCTCGTCACCGGCTTGTCGGAGGGCGGGCCCGACGGCGCCCGCGCCGCGTTGGAGCGGCTCTGGCGTACGATCGCAGATCGGTCGCCCCTGCGCGCGCTCGACTGGAGTCCCCTGGACACCTCCTGGTTGGAGCCCTGGCTCGGTCGAAGCTTCGACACGGCGAAGCTTGCAGGCCGGTATTTCCTGCCGTTCACGCCCGGCATCGCTGATATGCGCACGCTGCGGACGGTCGTGGCCGATGCGATCGACCTGGATCGGCTGCGCGATGCCGACGCTGTCCCTCTCCACGTATCGGCGACCCGTGTGACGACCGGAGCCGCAACGATCTTCGAGGGCGCCGCGATCACCCTCGATGCGCTGATGGCCTCGGCCTGCCTGCCCGACATCTTCGCGGCGGTCGAAATCGATGGGGACCTCTATTGGGACGGTGGTTTCTCGGCCAATCCGCCGCTCGAACCGCTCGTGCTCGATAATCACGTGACCGACCTGATCGTCGCGCAGATCACGCCGTTCGAAGGTGCCGCGCCCGGGCGCGATCCCGCGTCCATCGCTCGTCGTACGAGCGACATTGCGTTCAACGCCGCGCTGGTGCGCGATCTCGCCGCCTTGACCGCGGTTCAAAAGATCGCGCGCGATGTCGTCGGCGTCGATCCGCGCCTCGACGCGCTCGCGGCGATGCGGCTGCACCTGATCGCGCCGCCCGGCTCGTTGCTTTCGTCGAGCAAGCTCGACACGCGATGGTCGCAGATCGAGCGCCTGCGCGATCTCGGTCGCCACCACGCCGCGGCGTGGCTCGCGACGAACGGTCCGAGCATCGGCTGTCGCTCGACGCTCGATGCACTTCCACCGGAGCTTGCAGCATGACCCGTTTGCGACGCAGCATCTTCCTGACGCTCCAGAGTCTCGCCGGACTGCTCGGCGCCGCGATGATCGCCCTGGGCGCGTGGCTCGTGGTCCTCGGCGGCAGCGCCTATTATCTGTCTGCCGGCGCCCTGCTTCTGTTCGGAGCGGTCACCGCCTGGCGCGGGCGAGCTAAGCTCGCGGTCGGCGCAGGTGTCGCCGCGCTTGGCCTCACCCTGATCTGGTCGCTCATCGAGATCGCCGGCAAGGGCTGGATGTCGTCATGGGGGTTCGATCTCGCGGGCCGCGTGGGGCTGCTCGGCGCACTGGTGGGGGCAGCGGCGATTGCCGGCGTTGCGCCGCTTGGTCCGCGCCCGGGAAGACGGCTCGCAATCGGCGGCGCCGGGGTCCTAGCCCTCGTCGCCTGCGTGTTGGTCGCGGTCTGGGAGCGCCCGGTGGCTCCACGGGGCACGGCCCTTGTCGGCTCCGGCCCGAGCGATACCGACTGGACGGCGTTTGGAGGGACCAATGCCGGCACGCGCTTCTCCCCGGCAACGCAGATCACGCCCGCGAATGTCGCAGGATTGCGCGAGGCCTGGCGCTTCCGCACCGGCGATATGTCGGCAGGAGACGGGCGCGTCTTCTTTTCCGCCCAGAATACGCCGTTGAAGGTCGGCGACACGCTCTATGTCTGCTCGGCCCGCAACCGCGTCTTCGCACTCGATCCGGCGACGGGACGGGAGAAGTGGCGCTTCGTCCCGACGATCGCATCCCGGACGCTCGAATCGGCCTTCTCGGTCGCCTGCCGCACGGTGGGCTATCATGCCGCAGCCGGTGCCGATCCAACCGCGTCGTGCAGCCGCCGCGTCTTCGTCGCCGTCGCCGATGGCCGACTGATCGCACTCGACGCTGCAACCGGGCGTCGTTGTAGCGGCTTCGGCCGCGACGGCACCGTGGATCTGACGATGGGCATGGGTCTGAGCGAACCCGGCCACGCATCGAGCAATTCCGGGCCGGCCGTCATTGGCGATATGGTCGTCGTCGGCCAGCAGGTTAGCGACAATCAACGCCGCGACGCACCGTCCGGCGTGGTGCGCGCCTATGACGCGACTACAGGCGCGTTGCGCTGGGCGTGGGATGCCAAGCGCCCCGATGCGCGCGCGCCGCTCGCCAGAGGCGCGACGTGGCCCAAGGGTACGCCCAATGTGTGGAACGTGATTTCGGGCGACGCGACGCTTGGCCTGGTGCTTCTGGCGACGGGGAACGCCGGCAACGACCATTGGGCCGGCAACCGCGATCCGGAGGATGACCGCTACAGCAGTGCCGTCGTCGCCGTCGACCTCCAGACCGGCGCGACGCGTTGGGCATTCCGGACGGTCGAACACGACCGGTTCGACTATGATCTGGGCGCACAGCCGGTGCTGCTGACGATGCCGATCGATGGCGAACGGCGCAGCGTCGTGGTTCAGGCGACGAAAACGGGGTCGATCTTCCTTCTCGATGCAAGGACGGGGCAGCCGCTCGCGCCGGTGGCATATCGCCCCGCCCCGGGCGGTGGCATGCCGGGCGAACAATTGTCGCCGGTGCAACCACAGTCCGTAGCGTTTCCCAACCTGTCCGGTCGCCCCGGCTCCGACCCCGAACGGCTCGATGCACGTCATAGTTGGGGGCTTACGCCTCTCGATGCGGCGCTGTGCCGGATCCAGTTCCACCGCATGCGGTACGACGGCATCTACACGCCGCCGACCGACAAGGGCCTGGGCACGCTTTTGTTTCCCGGCACTGTCGGCGGAATGAATTGGGGCGGGATTGCCATCGACTTGAATCGGGGCGTGATCATCAGCAACCACAGCCGCTTGCCAAATCGCGTCCAGCTTATCCCGCGCGCGCAGGTTTCCGACCCGCCGATCGGCGATGGCGGACGGCGCCCCGACCAGGCGGTCGCTCCGCAAAAGGGCGCGCCTTATGGCGTCGACCGACCGATGTGGCTGTCGCCGCTCGGCGTTCCCTGCATCGCCCCGCCCTGGGGTTATATCGCCGCGACCGATCTGAGAACGCGACAGCTGCTGTGGTCGCAACCGCTCGGAACCGGACGCGACACCGGCCCCTTGGGTGTGCCGTCTGGCCTGCGCATCGTCATCGGCACGCCCAACCTGGGCGGGGCCGTAACGACGGCGAGCGGTCTGGCGTTCATCGCAGCCGCACAGGACAATTATCTGCGCGCCTTCGAAACGAGCAGCGGGCGCCTCCTGTGGTCGGCGCGCCTTCCCGCAGGCGGCCAATCCTCCGCCATGACGTACATGCATCGCGGGCGGCAATATGTGGCGATCAGCGCAACCGGCCACGCCCGCTTCGAAACAACGGTAGGAGATACACTAATGGTCTTCGCCCTCCCCCAATCTTGACCTTTTCAGGCGCTGATCATCCCTGGATTAGCGGCGAAAGATCCGAAGAAAGCCGGTGCGACGCGCTCAACGTACAGTTCTTCCAGCGGTGCCGATCACGACGGTTTGACGGCGCGGTGCAGGGATTCGGAAGATGGGGTGCGTTTGGGCCTCCGATTGAATCGGACTGGGGACGATTGAATTCTTATGCTCGGATCACGCCAGTCGTAAATTGCTTCAAACGCTTCGTCAGCCAACGCCGCTTATTGCAATGCTGAATGCCGATTAGATCACCAGCGGGCAGCATGGCATCGAGAAGGGCGTCCAGCACCTCGGTGCCGGTAACGTTACGCTGAGTCGCGAAAACGAAGACGATCTGCTGCCCGTTTGCCAAGTCACGCACGCTTGCGAGAAGCCACTTCACACCAGCGATACCGGCCGTCAATCGGATTAACTCATCCTGCTTCTCGGCTTCGAGTGCACGAAGTGCGGTAGACTCCTCAATGGTCGAGGATATCCGCCGCACCTCCTGTTCGGCTGCAATAGCCGCATCTAGCTGGGGCTCGAATGTCTCAATAAGCTGTTCCCGTCCCGTAGCGTACCCGTAGCGAACGATGCGTTCGAGTGCCGCGGTCAATAATCCAGGCTCGCCGCGTGCCGCCTCGAGCAAGGATGCAACACCTGCTTCGTTGCCTGAATCGAGCAACGCGTCACCATGTCGGAAGCGCGAGCCATGTGCGTCGGGAAATCTTTCCAGGATTGTAGCAAAGGCATCGGCGCCCTGTTGAGGACCATCGATTACTTCCACCAACTGTGCGAGCCGGTGCTGTCCTTCATAATCGAGTCCCTCGCCCCCGGCATGGTCCTCCAGCGCCTGCCGTTCCGCCCCCAAGCTCTGACGGCCATCAAATTCTTCGGTCCAGCTTTCGTCGGCGCTGTCGTGCCATTCAGCGTCAAGTCGATCGGTGACAACAGGCAAAGCCGGGCCGAGCAGCACGGCGGCGGCGGATTCCGCAAATGGCGGCGGCAACTGCGGCACCACATTCAGTGCGGAAAGCCGCTGGGACAGAGACGGATGCGTATCGTCGAGATCTCGTTGCCGGGTAAGAGCTCGTGCCAGCACATCGGAGGCAGTCTCATCCGGTGGAGTGAACACGATCTCACCAAGCAGCCGATACGGCGACGAGGGCGGGTCGGGCCGCTCCACTGCCTGCGTCCAGATTAATGACCAGCCTTCTTGCCAGCGCGCGCTTTGATACGCGATCCTGATCAAGGCGTTGCCCATGCTGGCAGCCCCAACGATCCTTGCAGCAAGCGCATCCGCCTCATACTCTTGCCGACGCGCGAGCACGAAGCTGTAGGCAGCAAACCAAGGGCCGTACCAGCGGAAAAAGCGCCGCAGCCCGCCAGCCACGATGCCGCGGGAAAGCCGCTCACCTAACTGGGACCACCGCATACGGATATGGTAGATGAAAGATGCTGTCCGACCATGAGCGCCAGCGAAATGGCCTATTTCATGCGCAATGACGGCCTCGACTTCTTCAGGCGCCAGAGCCTGAAGCAAGGGTAAACCGAGGAAGAGAATGTTGCGGGATGGCAGAAACAAGAACCGAGGATATTGCGTAATCGCCGCGTTCATTTCGCCGGTGATACGGACTTCGTGGATGCGAGGCCCCTCGGTCGCGGACCGCAAGGCGTGGATGGATTGGTGCAAGCGCGGCGCCTCCGTTCCATCAATTGCGATGCCGTCCGGCCGTGGCCATTCGACACGCAGCGCCAGGATCAAACTCAACGCAACGGTACCGATGGGGATCAACAACTTGATCCCGCCGGCCGCTGCGCCGGGATGCGCCGCCAGAAACACGATGATCCCGAGAATAAGGCCGAAGAACAGGACCAGGATGGCAGCAAGCACGACATAGCCGAGCATTCCCGCTGCCAGCACACGGAAGCCATGAGTGCGCGGGCTGTCCGCAGCCAGAAGCTCAAGTCGCTCAATCATCGGCGCAAAGCGCTGCTCCAGCACCACGGCTCGGCCCCATTCGTTCGAATCAACATCCTCTACCCGAATTGACCGCATACCTGCCGCCCCACTGCACCATCGAACCTGAATTGCAGGACAATGTCGCTTGCTTTCGTGCTCGTCTAGCGCTCGGCCAAGGTTGTCCACCAAGGAACAATTTCGCGCGTTAGCTGCGTCCGATCCGATGCCGCGGGGCAGAAATATGACCGACGTCCGGGTGTCGGGGCGAGCCTGCCTTATCCCAAAGACACTCGTTCGTTGCAGCCAACGAGGATGCCCCTTGTCCGGCCGAGACGCCGGATAAGGGCATAAGCCGTAGCGGACCTGCGGATGGTCTGTCGCGGCGTATCGAGAGCGTGGCGGTGTACGCGTGCCGATAGGTGTTGCCCCAAGCGGCTGCGACGCCGGTGGGGGCGCTGGGAAGCGGACAAATGACGAAAACAGGCACAAAAACAGCCCCGGGAATTCTCGGGACGGTTTGGTTGCTGAATATGTTGGTTGCGGGGACAGGATTTGACCGCTGTCGAACCCGCATTTCGCTTAGAGGAACAACGACAGCGAGAGTCGTAAGGGCCGCCATCGCCAACCACAATAGGGAGGTAAAGTGATGGACGACGAAGAATACAACGTGCCCAGCTATTCGGATTTCTTCCAGAAAGAATACGATCGGCATCTTGAGGAGATAGAGGCCGAGGAGCGCAAGCTTCGCATCGCCATGACCGAGGCTGATCAGCATGCCGGAATTCGCGCGCGCTCGCTCAACGGAACGACCACCTCACCGACGGTCAAGGTGCGCAATCTCAAACGTCGGATCATTGAGAAGCTTGAACGGCTCACCAAGCTCAGCAAGGAAATGTCGCCGATCGTCCTCGGCCTACGTCTCGACGAAATCGAACTGGCGCTGCTCATGCACGGTCAGCGCCGGATGGCAGCCGAGGACTGGCGACGGATCGCCGACGGCAAGGTATATGAAGGCGCGAAGTTCTTCCTCGATATGCTCTACAAGAATCATCACATTGACGCCTATGCGCTCGGCTCGTTCAACCAGGCCGAGGTCAACGCCGTCGCGAAAGAGCTCCGCAAGATCGTTGAAAAACGAAAGCGCTGAGGCCTTTGCCGTTTTGGGCACCATCTCCCCTTCGAAATAGGCGTGACTACCTACTTCTCGCCCCACAGCGCCAAGCGCTGTTCGGACACCCCGCGCGCAACCCCAGTTGCGCGTTCGGTAGCGTCGCGAAACGGCATTGCATCGCTCGGGATCAGCGTGGTCTTGCCGATGATCGCGGCGGGCGCGCCGCGTGCCATCGGGACCAGTGCCGGCATCCGGTCCGGCAAGGTCCAGAACAGCAGGTCGGACACGTGTTCTGTGCGGTCCTGCTCAACGAACAACACGTCATAGCGCATTGCCCGGGTCGCATGATTAGGGCGGATGCTGACGACCAGCACGTCGGCATCCATCGCGCGCGCGACTGCCTCCGCCGCGCCAAGCGCGGGCACGACTGGCCCTGCCGCACCGGTCACGACGAGCCGCATTGACGGCAGGTGCAGGCAGCCGCGCGGCAACGGCGAATTGGGCGCCGGTTCGAGTACGACAGGCGGAGTGAGATGCGGCAGCAGCCCGAGCATTGCGCGGACGACGGGCGAGGCGATGTGGAGCTGCTCGATGAGGGCGGTCATGGCCAGGCCTCACTGCGGCAGCTTGGTGACGACGATCTGGCCGCGGACGTCGACGTCATCGCACACCAACCGCGCGAGCCGGCGCGCGGCATAGGCAACGCCTTCACCGACCAGCGCGGCAGGCTTGGTGTGGACATGAATAATCTCGTCACGCGCGACCCTGAAGTGTCCCCGCGCCAGCGGGTTCGGCAGGAGCACCGCAAACCTGTCGTCCGGGCGCTGCGCGAGCCGGCATCCGCGATGCACATGGCACCCGTCAGCACGCGGTGCGGCGATGATGATATCTCGCAGCACCGGTATCTCGCGATCCAATGAGAAGTCGAGATGGATGAGGTCGTTGCCGCTGGCATGCGCGAGCTCGGCAATGCGCAGCACGCCGGCGTCATTCAGCACCTCGCCTGCGGTCATCGCCAGCCCGCGACCCATGATCGTCTTGCCTAGGATCATGCGGGTGACCGCGGTGACGTGACGGCGCATATGGTCGGTGGCGGCAGCAGTGATATCGGTCATTTGGCAGGTTCCTTTTTCATCCCCGTCATCGGGGACACCCACCTCTTTCCACTCACCCTCCGGCCTTGAGGGCGTGGCCCGGCCAGCCGGCCGGGCCACCGGTCCCTACCCCCGCCCAGGCGCGACGATCTCGCGCCATTCGGCAGCTAGCGTGGCCTTGTCGAGCATCACGAACGGGCCGAACTCCTGGTGCAGTTCGCGCACCGGAGCGAGGAGGTGCACATGCGGCTTATGCTTGCGCGCGGCCAAGGCCGGCACATGGTGCACCATCACTACCGCGAGGTTTCGCGCGTTGAAGCTGCCGCGTGCGAAACACCTTGCCAGCTCCCATGCGGAATGATGGGTCAGGCCGCGGTTGAACCGCACCGTGGTGATGCTCAGCAGGTCCTGCTGCCGCGGCAGATGTTGCGCTTCGTAAGTCCGCACCAGCGCCACCAGCTTGCGAAGCGACGTCGGGGCATGGTCGGGCAACAGCACCTCGTGGTCATAGGCATCGATTACGCCAGAGCGGTGCGGCGACAGCCGCCGCACGATCGCGCGCTCAACCGTGTTGGCGCGGCCGGCATGCTCGCTACGGATGATGCCGTGGCTGAGGTCGATACCTTCGCCGACCGGACCCGACGCCGGGCTATAGTCGAGGCTCACGAGCGAAGCTCCCGGACCTGTCCGGCACCATCGGCGAAGCCCGCGATGGTGGTCCGGGCCTGTTCCGTGGCGGCCGCGACTGCAATGGCATCGGCGGTCGGCAGACGCTTGGCCAAGCGCAGGCCACGAGCACCGAGCGAGAGCCAAACATGGTTGTCGTCGGACCGCAGCCAGAGCGTGTTGCCGAACTGCAGCGGCGCCAAGCCGCGCAGCGTCCGGAAACCGTTGACGATCCGCATTGCGACATCCACGCAGACACCGCCGTCACGGCGCCAGGTGACCAACGCAACCTCAGCGTTGTGATGCGCGGCGAGCGTGGTCAGCTGGCCGCTCTCGAGCCGCATCGTGTGCGGGGCGGCAAGCATTACCAGCGGCGGATTGGCATAGCGCACACCCGACAGGGGCAAGCGGTGAATGAGCGGAATCGGTGCGGCACCGGCCAGCGGCGCGGACAGGTATCGCAGGCATGCCGCGGTCATGGGATCGACGATCATCAAAGTCTTTCAGGCTCGAGAATGGGCGACGACCTGCCGCCCATGAGCCTTTCCTTTTCTGGGCAGGCTCGACCCTGCCCTTCCCTGCTCAGCGACTGTGTCGCATCCGGCGACTCGAGGGCACTTACCCGAGCGCGGTCCTGCCTTCCGGAGCCATGCCACAGCCATGGTGGAGGACCCGTCGGCGCTCTGCGCCGACGCCCCCTCGCGCCCGAGCGTCAGCCGAGACGCGAGCGCGAAATAGTAAAGTTCGGGGGCTCCCCAACTTTACGGTATTGCGCCTTTTCAGAACGGTATGCCAAAGTTCAATCTTTGGCACACCCCTTGGGGCCAATCCGACGGGGATTGGGAAAACTCGGACATAGCTGGCTGCCTCGGCAGGCGCATGCTACATACTATGCCAGAGTTTTGTAGAACACTGCCTTTCTCGTCGGCTAGCGCGCCCACCGGAGCGCTTCCCGGCGGAGGCCGATCGCCGGTTGCGGGCCTGCCGGTTCAGGTTCGGCCAGCCCGAAACACAGAGGAGATGGACGCGGTGACAAAGGGGTCAACGGGGTCGGAAGACCGGGCAGCCGGCGGTGGCGAAACCATCGAGATCGATGCGGCCGGCAAGGTGCTTCAGGACATCATCGCGCTGGCGCTCGACGCTCGCGGCGACGTCGCGCCGGACGCCGCTAGCCTGCTCGGACTGCGCCGCGAGGCCAGCCGCGATACCGAGCTGCGCAAGCTGGTCGCGGCGGTCGCGCCGCGTCACATCAACCCAAAGCTCTGGCTGCGCTGGATGGCCGGTGGGGAGGAGCCGTACGCGCCCGCCCGGCTCGGCCGCGCGGGGTCCGACAGGCACGCCTCGGGGCGCATCATGGACCGCGCCAGCGACCGCATCGAGACGCAGCGCGACCGCCGCGACAAGGCGCGAGCCAAGCTCGAACAGGCACAGCGCGAACTGGACATTGAGGAGCGTGCGCTGGTCACCGCACAGGCCATGGACAACGCCATCGTGCAATGGGTGGTGAGCGAGCATTTGGCCAGAATTATCGGACCGGTCTTTGCGATGGGTCCGGCGTGGACGCTTATGCGGATCTGCAGCGCGCATGTGTCCGATAAGGACGTCGCCGACGAGCTCGCCGAGGTCGATCCGGAGAACCACGATGCGCTGACCAAGATGCTGTTCAACGACCGCGCCGAGATGTCGACACGCATCCTCGACGCGCTCGACCTGTGGTCCGGTCATGCCGAGTTCGAGCACGCCGTCCGGCTCGCGCTCGACGACGTCGTCAAGCAGTTCGCCGACCGCACCGACGAGCGCATCATGCAGCGGGAGTTTGTGCGCTCGGCCGACCGCATGGCGGACAGCGCACGGCCCTCTGCCGCGATGGATCGCGACGGTGTACTGGACGGGTTTGGCAGGGACTAGCCGCATTAGAATAGCGCCAGAACTGCGGTCCCCGATGTCAGGAATTGGGCCGTCAGCAGACTGGCGGGTATCGGGCAGTGCCGGAGCAAAGCGGACCTTCGTTCAGCAGGCTGCCAAGCCGCAAAGACCCAATCCCGGTCGTTCAGACCGCCATCTCCGCTCCCCAACTTCCGCCATTTATTTATGTTTTGGAGCGGGTTCGAGGCTCAGGCGGCTCCCGGTGTTAAACGGCGAGATTTGGGACAAACCCGTCGTTCCGATGCCGCAGTTTAAGCGTCGGCTCTTGTTGGAACCCGACGTTCAGCGCCTGTCGTGCGGCGCGGCGTAACGACTTAATTTGGGCCGGTTGCCGACTGGCAGCTTTCGGTCGACCGACGCACTGTAGCTGCCACTGCCAATCAATATCTTCGGTCGGCCGCTTCGCGACCAATATGCGCCGTTTGATGATTAAGCGTTCGAAGGTTGCCTCTGTCGAAACCTGCCGCCCGCACGATCCTCCGCGCGCCGACTGCAACGCGACCCAAACCCGGCCAGTGGAAGTAATGCAGTTCAATCTAAAGCGGTCGAGGGGCAACGTTTGTTCGTGGATCAGATGGCGACCCGGTCGCTATTCACGATTGCGCAAGAGGTTCGAACGCAGCTGTCTAGCCCACCAATGCGGTCCGCAATGAGTCCGCAGTCTAGATATCCAAGACCAGCCGAGCGGATTGCGAGCCCGAGCAGCACACCATCATGCGATCGTTGGCTGCTTGCTCGTCGGGCGTCAGCACGGAATCGCGATGATCGGGAATGCCTTCCAGCACCCTGCATTCGCAGGTTCCACAGATACCTTCGCTGCATGAATAGGCGATGTCGATATTCGCGGCGAGCATGGCGTCGAGAATACGCTGGCCCTGCTCGACCCTGAATTCGACACCCGACCTGACGCACACCACATTATAGCCGCCTGCCAGAGCTGCTGCCTCCTTCGCGGCGAAATATTCGACATGGACGTGGTTGCCCGGGCGTCCGACCTCCGCCGCGGCGATTTCAAACGCCCGCAACATTGGATTGGGTCCGCAACAATAAAGATGCGCGTGCTGGGGGGTGCTCGTTATGACTTGTGCAAGGTCGAGCATCCGGCCGCCCGGTTCTTGGTCGAAATTGAAGTGGACGCGCCCTGACCGCGCCGATTCGAGCGCCTCCAGCCGCTCACGAAACGCGCATTTGCTCCGTTCGCGGCAGCTATACCAAAGTTCCCACGACCGTCCGAGGCTTTCGAGCCTTTGAATCATGCAGAAGATCGGCGTGATGCCGATACCGCCGGCGAAGAACGCGACATGCCCGGCATCCTCGACCAACGGAAAGTGGTTGCGCGGCGCGGAGATGGCGATGCGATCGCCCGGCTTCAGCGTGCCGTGGATCAGTTTCGACCCCCCGCGACTGGCGGGATCGCGGTTGATCGCGACGACGTAGCGGTCGCGATCGTCTTGCGAATTACAAAGCGAATAGCTGCGCGACACTCCGTTGCCAAGGTGCAGGTCGATATGCGCGCCGGCGGTGAACGGCGGCAGCGCCCGGCCATCGGCGCTGCGAAACTCCCAGGAGCAGATCCCATCCGCCAAGCGTTCGACGGCGACGACCAACGCGTCGATATGATCGACCTCGTACCTCACGGCCGTACCCAGCGCAGCTGTATGTTGCAGAACTCGCGCAACCCGAAATGCGAGAGTTCGCGGCCGTAGCCGCTGTGCTTCACGCCGCCAATCGGCACTCGCGGGTCCGACGCTGACATGCCGTTCACGAAGACCGCGCCGGTCTCGATCCGCCGCGCCAGCCGGTCAGCGGTTTCGATATCCGCAGTCCACAACGACGCCGACAGGCCAAAATCGCTGTCGTTGGCAATGCGTACGGCGTCCTCGGCATCTTTGGCGGCGATGATCGCGGCGACGGGTCCGAACGTCTCTTCGCAGCAGACAGGCATGTCGCGGGTCACATCGACAAGGACGGTGGGCGGGTAATAGGCGCCCGGCCCTTCCGGGATCTCGCCGCCGAGCAGCCGCCGCGCACCCATTGCCACGCTGCGGCTCACCTGGCCGTGCAGATCGGAACGGGCGCCCACTCGCGCCATCGGGCCCATCTGCGTGTCGGGATCCAGGGGATCGCCGCACCGGATCCCGCGCACCGCCTCGACGAACCTGGTGACGAACGCTTCCATGATCGGGGCGGCGACGATGATCCGCTTCGCCGCGATGCAAACCTGCCCGCAATTGTCGAACCGCGCTTTCACAGCCGCGGCGACGGCGAGGTCGAGATCGGCATCGGCGAGGACGATGAAAGGATCGGATCCGCCCAGTTCGAGCAGAGACTTCTTGATGTGGCGCCCGGCCTCCGCAGCCAGCGAAGCGCCCGCTGCGACACCCGCGGTGACGGTGACGCCGACGATGCGCGGGTTGGCGAGGAGGCCGGTGACCATAGCGCGATCGGCGTGGACAACGCCGAACAGGCCCTCGGGAAAGGCAGCCGCTCGGAAACATTCGTCGAGCGCACGGGCGCTGCCCTGAACATTGTCAGCGTGCTTGAGCAGAAAGCCGTTGCCTGCGCACATGATCGGCACGGCGGCGCGCAGCACCTGCCAGATCGGGAAATTCCAGGGCATCACGCCCAGCACCACGCCGAGCGGGAGATAGCTGGTGATCGCCGTGCCATCGCCTCCGACGTCGGGCGTCTCGTCGGCGAGTAACCTTGACAAGTTGTCGGCGTACCAGCGCGCTAGCCGCGCGCATTTTTCGATCTCTGCGCCCGCAGCGGTTATCGGCTTGCCCATTTCGAGCGTGATCAGCCGGGCGAGAGACTCGCGCCGCGCCTCCAGCATATCAGCCAGGCGGCGAAAGGCCTGCGCGCGCCGATCGACGCTGGTGGTCCGCCAATCGGCGAAGGCCGCGTCTGCCGCTGCCACCACTCTCTCCAGCGAAGGCCCGTCGAGCGCGGGGTGACGCGCGATTTCCTCGCCGGTGGCGGGATTGATCGAGATTGCCTCGGTCCGCATGTCGATCGGCTTCCTGACTTTCAATAGACGCTGGGAGGGCACGTGCTCGCGGCCTGCGCGGGCGTCTCGCGGAAGCGTGCGGCCAGCGCCTCCGCCCCCCGCGCGAGCAACGTGACATCGGTGCCGACCGCGACGAAGCTGGCGCCGAGCGCGAAATAGCGACGCGCCGCCTGTTCGTTGGCGATCAGCATGCCCACCGGCTTGCCGACAGTGCGCACGGCGGCGATGCCTGCTTCGATCATCGCCTGCACCTCGGGATGCATCGGATCCCCGAGATGGCCGAGATCGGCGGCGAGATCCGACGGACCGATGAAGACGCCGTCGACGCCCTCGACACGCGCGATCGCGTCGATATCGGCGAGCGCCGCGCGGCTCTCAACCTGGACGAGCAGGCAGATTTCGGCCGCGGCCACCTGCAGATAATTGTCATGTCGGTTCCAGCGGCTAGCGCGCCCGATCGCGGAGCCCACGCCGCGAATGCCGTTGGGAGGATAACGGGTGGCACGAACCATCGCCGCCGCGGCACCAGCGTTCTCGATCATCGGCACCAGCAGCGTCCGCGCACCGAGATCGAGATATTGCTTGACCAAGACGGCGTCGCCGGCTGGCAGGCGTACTACCGGCTCGACCGGATAGGCGGCCGCCGCCTGCAACTGCGCCAGCACCGATCGCAGGTCGTTCGGTGCGTGTTCGCCGTCGATCAGCAACCAGTCGAAGCCGGCACCGGCACAGATCTCACAGCAATATGAGGAAGCCAGAGCCTGCCAGAGGCCGATCTGCGCGCGACCTTCGCCGATCGCCTGCTTGAAGGAATTGTGCATGACCTCCCGATCCTGCGCCGGTCTCATAGGAATCGGCAGGAAACGCTGCCGAAGCCGCCGAAATCCCCCAGGAAGCGGCTACCCGGCGGAGCCTCAACGGGACGGATGAACGACCCCGACAGCACGATCTGGCCCGCCTCGATGCAATCGCCACGGGTCGCCAACCGCTCCACCAGCCAGGTGAGCGAAGTCAGGGGATCGCCGAGCACGCCGGCGCCAAGGCCGGTCTCTTCGACCTCGCCATTGCGCGACACCACGGCGCCAACGAAACGCAGATCGATGCCGGTGAGATCGCGGACCGGCTCTCCCATTACGATGCCGCCGTTGGCTGCGTTGTCCGCGATCGTGTCGCATATGGTGCGCGGCCGACCGTTGTGCGGATCTAGCCGGGTAATGCGCGTATCCAGAATCTCCAGCGCGGGTGCGATATAATCGGTCGCGGCGAGGATGGCTTCGGGCGACGCGCGGGCTGGGTCGATCGTCTCCTTCATCACAAAGGCGATCTCGGCCTCGACCCGCGGTTGGATGAAGCGCCCGGCCGGAATATCGGCACCGTTGGCAAAAGCCATGCTGCGCAGCAGCACGCCCGAATCGGGTATGTCGATCGACAGCGCGGCCTGCATTGCCTTTGAGGTAAGCCCGATCTTCCAGCCGATCGCCGGATCACCCGCCGCACGCTTCATCCGCACCCACGCCGCCTGAACGGCATAGGCGTCGTCCATCGTCATCCCCGGATAGGTCTCGCTGAGCAGGCGGATCTGGCTTCGGTCGCGCTCGGCCGCCGCCAGAGCGTTGGCCGCATCGGCGATCGCCGCATCGTCGAGCGTGACGCCGCCGAAATCGTCGATGCGGCGCGTCTGCGCCATCAGCCCGCCACCGTGGCGCGATTGGTGGCAAAGCCCTCCTCAGCCCCCAGCAGCGCCGGCGGCTCCTTCAGACTTTCCTGCCACAGCAGCGATTCCATCGCGATGTTGAGCGGCTGATCCTGAATGGTCAGCTCATATACCGGCTCGTCGTAGCTGGCATGGTTATGGACCGACCAGCCGGGCGCGGAAAGCATCAGATCGCCGGCCTTCCACTCATAGGTCTTGCCCTCGACGGTCGAGCGGCCCGAACCGGAGAAATAATAGTTCACTGCCGCGGACGAATGGCGGTGCGGGCGATCGACGATCTTGGGCGGACGCACGGTCATCGTCGCGAAAAAGTTCGGCGTCGTGCCGTTGGTGCGCCCAGTCATCGGATTGTAGAGCAGGTACAAGCGGCGGCCGATATAGTCCTTGCCGAGCGCCTCAAGCTTGTCGAGATGCTCCTTCACCTGCTCCCAAGGCCAATATAGCGCGGGGCTGGTGACCGAAGGTGGATTGATCAGCCGCTCATATGGCATCAGCCAGGCGCCTTCCTCGGTGAGCTGGAAAGTGCCATATGGGCTGGTGCGGCGATTGTCCTCGGCCTCGCCCTCGCCACCTTCCTCGCGGTCGATGGACTTCAACATCGGCAGGGGGTTTTCCTCGACGACATGAATGTTGAGCATGTCGAGCAGCGCGCCGTTGGAATAAGTGAGCCGCGCATAAACTTGTTCGCTGTTATTCTTGTGACGATAGATCCGCATCGACGGCGTGTTCCATACGTCGTGGAGCGCGGTAACACGGCGCTGACCGCTGATCTCGGTCTCGCCCTCACCGCGGATGACGAAATTCACCTGCGTTGAATTCTGCCGGAAGGTCGCCGTCTCCTCACCCGGCAGCAGGACGTCGAGTGCGACTTCGATGCCAGGTGCAAGGCCGTTGGAACGGCGATTCATCGGATGACGGAAATAGGATCGGCGGCGGCCATTGGCCGGTTGCGGAAGCGCGGCGAGGCGCGAGATCTCGGCATCGATCTCCGCCTTGGAGATGACGATCGGCTCCCAGGGTGCGTCCTTTTCCGGAATCGAGCCGGTGGCATCGACGAATACGCTGCTGCTCATGCGAAAATCCTTCTATTGGTCCAGCGTCAGGCGCGGCGCGTGGCGGATGGCCGTGGGAATGGGGCGGCCGAGCCCGGCCTCACGCGAGCGTCGGAAAATCTCGATGCCGAGCGCGAGATCGGAAATGCCCATGCCCATCGCCTTGAAGACGGTCAGATCGGTATCGGCCGGCCGCGCGCTGTCGTGCGCGACCAGCGCGGACAGCGGATGAAGCCGCGCCCACTGCCTTTCGTCGTCACCGAACGCGGTCATGAATTCCTGGCTGAGCTTGCGCACTTGGGGAACGGAGTCCGCGCCGACGATGGTCGCGCGTTCAAGCAGGGAGGGCTCGAACTCCACCCGCTCGGGCGTGATCGCACCGACAGCGTTCAAGTGCACGCCGCGCGCCAGCATGCCCCGCGTAATGACCGGCGCGCGCGCTCGCGTCACCAGAGTGACGATGTCCGAGGCGTCCAGCGCCTCGTCGAGCGCCTGGGTGGCGATCGCCTCGATACCTAGCCTCTGCTCGATCCTGGCGGCAAGCGCCTCGCGATTGGCCGCCGTCGGGCTCCACACCGTCACACGGTCGAGCCGCCGCACTGCCGCGACTGCGGCGACCTGAGTGATGCTTTGCTTGCCGGCACCGATTATCGCCAAGCGCGATGCGTCGGGCCGGGCCATCACGTCGGTGCCCACGCCGCTGATCCCGCCCGTGCGCATCTGACCGAGCGCAAACGCCTCGATCAGCGCGACGATCGCTCCGGTGCCCGCGTCGAGCAACATCAACAGGGGCATCGCACCTCCCGCCGTATGGGCCCAGGTCTTCGCGCCGACAATGTTCCAGCCTTCGAACACAGCGCCGATCGCGTGCAGCGTAGAGCCGTTCGCCCAGGTGGCGTGGGTCTTCACCATGTTGCTCGCGCGGCCAGCAGCCTCTTCGCGAAGCCCGGCGCGCAGGGCGTCGATCGCCTCGGGTAGCGCCATGACCGAGACGACCTCGGCCTCGGAGATCCAAATTCCCTGGGTCAAGCGCTGCGCTCCGCGAATATCGACGGCACCGGCGGCGTCAGTTCCAAACCGTTCACAATCATTGCGTGGGTGATGTAGCGACCGACCAGGAACATGACGGCGATCGTCTGTTCCGGCCCGATCGCATCGATTAACGCCTCCCGCTCGGCCGAGACGCCCCTGCCGCCGCGCTCAACCATCGCCATGACGAAGCGCTGAACGGCGCGCTCCGCGTCCGAAAGGGAGGGGGCGTCCTGCGGCGACAGCAACTCGACGGCCGCCACCCATTCCTCGCCAAAGCCCAGTTTTCTTGCCAGCCGCTCGTGCTGATGAAGTTCGTACCGGTTGTCGAACAGCTTCGCGACGGTCAGCGCGCCGGTTTCGGTCAGCCGGTCGGGCAAAGCCTTTTTCAGCGCCTCGGTCATCTCCATGAACGGAGCCAGCACGCCAGGCTGCACACCGGTGCATTTGAAGAACTCGCCCAGATAGCCGAGTCGATCGACCCGCGCCCGCAGCACATCTTGCACGCGCGGCGCCAGAGCGTCGAATTCCATCCGTGCGATGCGACTGTTCACGTCCCGCGATCTCCTCGTCCGCGACACATAATCTGAGCTTTGGCGCTTCAGCTGAAATACATTATGAGACCGATCGTCATACCTGAGAGATATCACCGTGGACCTTCGTCAAATGCGATATTTGATTGCTGTCGCTGAGGAGCTGAACTTCACCCGGGCCGCGCAACGATGCCACGTTTCGCAGCCTCCGCTCAGTCGGGCGATCCGCGAGCTGGAAAGTGAAATCGGTGCGCGCCTGTTCGATCGCGACAAGCACCATGTCGCGCTGACCCCTGCCGGCACGGTATTCGTGGCCGACGCACGCAAGGCTTTGGAGCTTTTGGACGACGGATCGGAGCGCGCGCGCCGCGCCGCGCAGGGGCTGAGCGGAATACTTAATATCGGATTCGGCGGATCGACAGTCTACGCGCTGGTCCCCGCGCTGGTACGACGCTTCCGCGAGACCACTCCCGAAGTCGAGATCGTCTTCCACGCCATGTCGGTACTTCACCAGATCGAGGCGCTGCGCTCAGGCGAGATCGATGTCGGTATCGTCAGGCTGCCGATTTTCGACGAGTTGATCGAGACGCGCTTCGTCTACAGCGAGCCCCTGATCGTTGCGCTTCCACTTGGCCATCCGCTGCTCGACCACAGCGGCGCGATCGGAATTGACGCCCTCGATTCGAGTGGCTTCGTCGCCTATGAGCCGACGCGCGGTTTCAATGTCCATGCGGATCTGCACGCGCTTTGCCGGCTCGCGGGCTTCGATCCGACGATCGAACACGAAGCGCCCACGACCGAGGCCGTGATCGGCATCGTCGCATGTGGCGAGGGCGTCGCGATCGTCCCGGCCTCGGCCGAGCGGCTGCGGATGCGGGGCGTGGCCTTTCGTCCGCTACAGCCGCCGCCGCAGGCGCCGGGCCTTGCCGACGTCCGTTTCGGCCTCGCCTGGCGGCACAAGCAGGCGAGCGCGACGACGATGCAATTCGTGGAAACGGTGACCGCCGCGCTTCCCGCGATGGGGAAAGGCGGCGGTCAAGACTTCTGAAATGCTGCTGGAGCCCGCCTCGGGCGGGCGCCACCGCCGTCCGAGAGCGCCTGCGCACCGGATCAAAAGTTGAAGCGGATCGTCCCCTTCACTTCGCGCGGCTTTTCAAGAATGCCGTCGGTTCCGCTCGCGCTGACGCGAAGCGATTGATAGACGATCGCATTGGTGATGTTGGTCACGGCCAGGCTCAGGTTGAAGCTCTCATCGGGTGGCGTGAACGACACCTGGCCATTGAGTAGCGAATAGGGCTTCTGCGAAAAATTGTTGGTGAAATCGTAGTAGATCCGGTCGCTGTGGTAGAAGTTCAGCCGCGCGCCAAAGCGACCCACGTCGTACACGTGTGACCAATCCGCAGCGAGGTTTACTGCCGTCCGAGGCGCCAGCACGATGCGCTTACCCGATACATCGGCGATGACCGCGGTGTTGCCGGTGGCATTTGCATTGGGCGTAAACCCTTGGGCGAACGGGAAACTCTCGTACTCCCCGTGAAGGTACGAGAACTTGCCGGTGAAATTCACGTCGCGGGTCGGCATGAGGGTGAGCTCAAGCTCACCGCCATAGATTTCGGCGGTCGCTGCATTCTGGAGGAGCACAAGGTTGGTGATCGGATCGCGCGCGCTGACCTGCAGATCCTCGTAATCGTAATGGAAGACCGACAAGTTCGTCCGCAGCCAGCGAGCTGGATCAGCCTTGAGGCCGCCCTCGATGGAGGTGAGGCTTTCGGGTCGGGTGGGCGTGGGCGAGGTGCCGACGCCGTTATAGACGCCGCTCTTGAACCCGGTGCCGTAGTTTAGATAAACGTTGGCGTCGGGGTCGAACTGCCAGCGCAACGCACCGCGGTAGGTAAACTTCTCGAAACGGCTTCGCTGTTGCGGAAACAGGGCCACGCCGTTCGAAGCTTGCTCGAACTTGCGCACCTCGGTGGTGTAGCGGCCGCCCGCCGTCAGAAACAGCGTGCTGGTCAGCGAATACGTGCCCTCAACGAAACCCGCGAGCGAGGATACGCGCACGTCGGGCGACGTGGTCGTCGTGGAAAGGGTCGGCAGCGTCGGCGGCGGCACGCGCGACGGCGTCGTGGTCGGCACGACACCGTCCAGATGGCTGGTATAGAAATAGATGCCGGCCAGCCATTGCAGCGGACCGGAACCGCTCGACAGGACGCGAACTTCCTGTGTGAAGCTGCGCTGGCGCGTGTTCACTTGGCCGAGGCCGAGATTGATGTTCGTCGAATCCCGATCCTGCTGCTGATAGATCTCGCCATTCTGATACGAGGTGGCGGTCTCGATCCCGATCGATCCAAGATCGAAGCGCGATTGCAGGTTGAGACCGAAACGCTCCAAGTTCAGCTGGGGCTCATAGTTATATGCAGCCTGCCACGGTCCGGTGGGGAGGATCACGCCAAGATAAGAGCGTGCGACGGTGTTGTTCTGATAAAGCTGGTTGGCGTTGGAACCGCCGTCACGTTTGGCATAGTCGCCGGTGAGGACGAACTGTGCGCTGTCGCTCGGCCGAAACAACAGTTTGCTGCGTAGTGAGAAATAGGTGTCCTCACCGTAGCCCAAGCCGCCCCGCACCAGATCGGTGATATAATTGTCTGTTCTCTTGTAGAGGCCGGCAAAATCGAACGCGATCTTGTCGGAAAGCCCGCCGGTTACATAGCCGCGCAGATCGTAGTCCCCTGCGCCACGGAGCATGCCCGCGCTTGCGGTGATATGGCCGCGGAAGCCGAAGCTGGGATCAGGCGTGATGATGTT
This sequence comes from Roseomonas aeriglobus, assembly GCA_016937575.1. Taxonomy (NCBI): domain Bacteria; kingdom Pseudomonadati; phylum Pseudomonadota; class Alphaproteobacteria; order Acetobacterales; family Roseomonadaceae; genus Muricoccus; species Muricoccus aeriglobus. Next base: position 2,838,417 of record JAFHKN010000002.1, read on the forward strand.
GATCAGGCCGCCGGTCGCGTTGCGGCCGAATAGCGTGCCTTGTGGACCGCGCAGAACCTCGACGCGCTGGATTTCGACCAGGTCGAGATTGGTAGTCCAGGGATCGGGCTGGTAAACGCCGTCGATATAGGTCGCGATGCTCGACTCGTCGCCGACCACGCCACCACTGCCGATCCCCCGGATCACCGGCTGATTCACGCCGGCGTTGCGGCTTCCGACCAGACCCGGAACGACTTGCGTCAGCTGGCGGGTGTCGAGCACGCCGCTCGACTGAAGCGCCTCGCCTGTGACCGCGGTGACGGTGACGGGAATCTTCTGCAGGCGTTCCTCGCGGCGAGTGGCGGTCACGACGATGTCGGCGATGCCGCCCTCGTTTACCTGCGTGGGGCTGGACGCAGTCGTATCCTGGCTTTCAGCGGCCGGTACTGCAGGGCTCGTCGATGGGCCGGCGACAGCCGACGTGATCTGCGCCATGGCCGGCAAGCTGATCGACCCGCACAGTGCTGCGACAGACACTAACGCCTTCATACCAACCCCTCCGATATTTCTATTATGAACATGTCCATTATATTCTGAAAAACGGACGCGTCCATTAAAATCATGAGGGTGCGCAAAATCGTGGTGCCTGATCGCAGACGGCGACGGTCACTCTCAGCCCTGGGCCAGGCGGGATATATTTGTTCGTGATGTGACGACGCGTGTCGCGGGGCGTCAGTCGATCAGGGACCTGCCGTCACACCGATGGCCACACGCCGGCTAGCGGGATAATCGACGCGCGGTCACGCGCTATTCGCGAAAGCCGAGGGGCGGGATGCCGGCAACGCCCCAAACATCGCCTTTGTGTTGCGGGCCCCATATCTGAGGCTCGACCGGCGCGTTGGCATCAAATTGCTCCATTTCGCCGTAATATTCGATATAGTTGCCGGCGGGATCGGTATAATAGCTGAACACATTGTTCCCCGGCCCGTGCCGTCCAACGCCCCACACGCAGTTCACGCCAAGCGACCGCAATCGCGCAAAATTCCGCATGACGTTGTCCAGCGACCCGACGTCATAGGCCACATGCTGGAGTCCCGTCCGCCCCTCCCGGCTCTTCATCAGCGCGAGCGAATGATGATCGGCGTTGCAGCGCAGGAACGACATCCCCGCATTTGTCCGATCGGTGACCTGAAATCCCAGCGTCGCATAGAAGCGCTCCGCCGCGTCCTGGTCTGGCGTCCATAGGACGATATGTCCGATGCGGTCGGGTGCGAGGGCGGCTGGCGGCGTCACAACTTCGGCGGCATCCGGCCGTGGCGTCACGAGCCAGACGTGGCGTCCGTCGGGATCCTCCACAACAATCGCCGCTTGGTCGCTGCGGAACAGATCCTGTTCCGAAACCGGCTGCGGAGCGAGGCCGGCGGCAGCGAGCCGCGTCGCGATCGCGTCGAGATCGTCTGTCGATAGGACTTGAAAGGCAAGGTGCGCGACTTGCGATGACCCTTCAGCGAGCACCAGATCGTCGTGGTCTTCTCTCCCGCTTCGAAACCCGGCAAAATCTAGGTCGGAGCCACGATCCTCCAACAGCCAGACATCACGATAGAAACGTCGCGCCTCGTCAAGGTCGGGTACGCGCAACGCCAGCCGATGAATGCCTTGAACTCGCGGTGCCCGCTCCTGCATGTCCATTCCCTTCCTCAATCGCGCCGACCGCCGTCGCTCGAAGCGTCGGCAAAGATGACCCGCCCGACAATCCTAGTGAAATTGCAGGTACATGTCCATTTTTTTTAGCCGGTAACGGGCACATAGTGGCGGTTGGGGAGCTCGTGTAGAACGGCGTGGACGGGACCGGCCCTACGCGGACGCAAACAGGTTTTCGCAGCACGAATCCGATCGAATGCATTTTTGGGGCGGTACAGTGTCCGATTGCATCGGACACGACCATGTTCGTCGACCTTGCGCGGCTTCCGATCCGGTCGATGATGCGTCCGGCCGGGTGTCCTAAACGTTCTGGCGGCTTCCGCGGGTACGCCGCCGGCGCGGTGTTTCGGAATCGGCAATGGCACCCGACCCGCCAGCTCCCGACTTGGATTTCAGGGTACTGACCCGCGCTTGTTGGATCAGGCCCATGATCTGGAGCCGGATGAGACGCCGCAGATAAGCGATGCCCTCCTCCGCGACCGGATTGTCTCCGCCGATCCACCATCGCGCCGTTGCCGAAAAGATCAGGAAAAAGTGTTGCGCAACGACATCGGTGGTCTCGGGAGGGCGAATTTCGCCACGATTGATCGCATCCTCGACCATGAACTCCAGTTGCCGGGCGATGGAGCGGCGGGTCCGCGTGTATTCCTCCCCGTGCATTCCGCCGGAATAATAGTTGATCTGAAGGAAGATGCGGGCGAGTCGGGGATTGTCCGCCCAGTCCCGATAGAAGGGCGTGAAAAAGGTGAGTATCCGTTCCTCGAACGGGATTTCGCGCGAACGCGTGACGTCGATCGCGGCCTCCATCGTGCTGACGGTGATTTCGTTGAAGACCAGCAACGTGAGATCGCGCTTGTCCGCCGCGTAGAGCGACAAGGTGCCGAGCGCGACATGCGCTTCGCGTGCCACATCACGCAGCGTCGTCGCGTCATAACCATATTCGGAGAACAGCTTCAGCGCGGCCAGCCTGATACGCTCGCGCTTCTCTGCCTTGTTCCGTTCCCGAACGCGCACCACCATCCGGCCCCCCGTCGCCTGCATGGTTCGCGTTATCACACCTTTCGCGCGGTTTCGACCACGGGAAAGGCGCTGGTGCCGACAGGCTTGCGAACTAAACGCAACGATCATCACGTCGACTGGGCGCGCGCCTTCTCCTCGCGACGGCGCGTGGCACGGACGAACGCGGCAGCGACAAACGCAGCGATCAGCGGACTGAGCGCGAGACCCGCATAGATGCGCGATGTGCTCATGCCGCCCGCCAGGACGATCCCGACCAGCAACGGCGAGATCACTTGGCCGAAGCGCGCAGCCGAGGTTCCCCAACCGATCCCCGTAGAGCGCACCCGAACTGGAAACAGCTGCGCTGCCAGCGCCTGCGCTCCGGACGCGCCTATTCCTATGAATGCGCCAACCAGGCCGGCCACGACAATCGTGGCCGCGAAATTGCTCGCGGTGAATCCAAGGCACCAGATCGAGAGCGCGTCGAAGAACAACGCAGGTACGATCGTGCGCAGCGCACCGAAGCGGTCGACCAGCCACCCCGCGATCAGCATGGCGGCAACACAGCCGACATTGAACGCCGCCTGCGAAAATGCGGCCTGTGATATCGAGAAGCCACTCTCCGCAAGGATCGAGGGAAACCAGACGACCATGATCTTGGTGGTCGCTGACACGAACAGGTTGAGCAGGCAGAGCAAGATCGTGAGCGGTGCCAGCCCTCCTTCGAAAACCGACCAAAGCGATTGGCGGGGTCGAGGATGTGACGAGACCGCAGCGCGCGATACATCCGCAGCAGCGGGATCCAGGCCCAGCTTCACGAGCAAGCGGTCGAGCCGTTCGCGGTGGGTGCCTGCTTCGATCAGGAAGCGAGGCGATTCCGGCAGCAGCAACAGGATGAGCACGATCACGAGAGCACCGAGCGCCGCGCCCATGTAGAGAACGAGCCGCCAGTCGTGCTGCTGGAGAATGACCGCGGCCATCACCCCCCCCAGAGCTGCGCCCGCCGGATAGCCGGCGTAAACGACTGAGACCATCGTTCCGCGCAGCCGGGTGGGCGCATATTCCGACGTCAATGCCAGCGCGGATGCGAACACTCCGGCAAGCCCGATGCCCGCCAGAAACCGCGTGGCCAGCAGCAGCCCGAACGACGGAACGAGCGCCGTCAGCAGGGTAAATACCGTCATCGTCGAGACACTGAGGATGATCGCCGGTCTGCGTCCGAAGCGGTCGCCGAACGGTCCGAATGCCAGCGCTCCGATGGTGGCGCCTACTTGGGTCAGCGAAAAGATGAGGCCCATCGCTGCCGTGCTCAAACCGAGCTCCGCGCTCATAAGGGGGGCGACGACCCCGATCGATTGATTGTCGATCCCGTCGAGCATTGTCACCAGCGCGCACAGCACGAACACGCGAATTTGGATCGCCCGCAGGCGGCCCTGGTCGAGCGCGGCTATTGCCGAATGTTCGGTACCGGAAGGGGCTCCGCCAGGCATGATCATCTTTCTCCGCAGAAATAATACGTGTTCGCGCCGCCCCCTCCTGGGACTCAGCTCGATTTGTGTGCTGCGGATTCGAACGACAGGACGATGCGGCGCTCCTGGATACGCCAGACCCGATCCGGTCCGCGCCGATAGATATCGTGTGCGTCGGCCAGAGCGATCGGTTCGGCGGGCGACAACTCCGGCCCGTTGGAGCGGAACAGGAGGATGAAGCAGAGGCCGCGCGCCCGATCGGGTCCGTCGCCCCAGAAACGAAAGTTGGTGCAGACGTGGCGGACGCGGCGATTTCGCGCGGCCGCGCGCTCGCGGCCATAGGCATTGATCGCTTCGGACCCTTCGCAAGTGAAGTTGGGGGCAAGGAGGCGCCCATCCTCGGTGTAGAGTTCGGCCAGATCTTCGGAGCAGTTCATGTCGAGCCGGTAGGCGTGCTCTGTGATCAGCGCCTCGAGTTCGGCGCGCAGCGCCGCGTCTTTGATGGGGACGCCGATAGTCACGATACCGCCTCCGCCGCTGCGGCCGCGCGACCGCCGGCGAATTCGTCCCGAAGCTGGCTCCAGCGCCGCCCGGCTTCGCGTGACGCCTCGGCATAGTCGTCGGGGAAAATGTCGTAAGGCGGGCGGATGGGACCGGGGTCGCAATAGCCTGCCTCCGCAATCCGCGTCTTTTCCATCTGGGTGTTATAGCTGGCGAACAGCTCCGGATTTCCCAGCATCGGGGCAAGCGGCGCGATGCTCCATGCGATCCGTTCGTCGATATGCTTGGTCTGATCAGCATCGCCGGCCAGGATCGCGTCGATCAGCGCTCTCGATGGCTCCGGCCCCATACCCGCCGCAGTCGCCCAGCAGGAAGTGGTCGTGGCCGGCGAGATCGCCTGGAACTTGGCGGCGACCATGTCGCTCGGCATGAAGTGGATGCGGCCTTCGGTCGCGGCGATATTCTCGGCCAGGTTGGTCGGCTGGGACGATTTCACCGAGGTTACCGTCGGCGCCTCCTTCGCGATCCGCGCCCAAAACTCGGTGGGAAAGGAGAAGCGGAAGGCGCGCGCATTGGCATAGGCCATCACCGCGAGATCGGGAAACGCCTGCCCGACCTCGGCATAGAAGCGGACGGCCATATCGACAGTGCAAGGCTGCCACATCGGCAAGCCAAGCAAGGTACCGTCGGCACCCTGTTCGCGTGCGAACGCTAGCCGTTTATAGGCTTCGTGCCCCCCCATCGCGGTCGCCCCAACGAACAGCGGAATGCGCTTGCCGACAGTCTGAGCGACGGTGGCGACGAAGCTGCGATAGTCCTCATTCGATATGGTCGCGCATTCGCCCGTGGTACCCAGGACGATCAGGCCGTTCGCCCCATCGTCGATCAGCGCGCGGATCAGCCGCTCGGTTTCGTCCAGCGCGACGGTGTCGGTGGCGTCGATCGCCTGCGCACCGGCGCGCGCCGGCGTCGGGATGATGGCGTAAAGTCCCTTGAAATCCTGCGCCTGCATCAAAACTGCTCTCCTCAATCCCTCACCGGTACTTGGTGCGACATGACGACCTCGCGTCCTTCGCGTGCCGACCGCAGAATCGCCTCGCTCACTTCCATTGTCGCGCGCCCCCAGGCGCCGTCGTGCAGGATCGGGCGCAGTCCGGCGAAGGCATCGAACATCTCGTCGATGACGCCGCTCTTGTCCGGAAAGACACGCGGCGGATCGAGCGGATGCTCGACCGCGCCATGCTTGCCGTAATGAATGACGCCGCGTGCCGACTGGCGCAGATCACCGTCCGGCCCGCTGACGATCGTCACGCCAAAATGGGGGTGGTTCCATTCGTCCTGGGGAGGAACGGTGAGGCGCCGGTCTCCCCCGAAACCGCCCGCCGCCTTGGCCGCCGCTTCGGAGCCAGCGCCCGCGATATCCTCCAGCGCCATGCGCGAGGCGGCGTGCCGTTCGGGCCGTTTGGGCTCACCGAGTTCGCCGACCCAATAATGGAACTCGTCGGTGTCGAAATAGTCGTAGCCGCTGTACACGAGTGATGCGGCGCTGCCGTTCTCGAACTGGAGGAAGGTGACGTGGGCACCCTCGGTCGGTCGGTCGGGATCGAGTGTCCATGCCATCGAACGTACGCTGCGGACCATGCCGCCCCCGAGCAGCCGCGCCACGTCCACCTGATGCGGAACCTGATTGTAGATGATGCCGCCGCCCGCGTCGGTGCGCAGTTCCTCGGGCCGGCGGGGCCGGTAGAGGAAATTGCCGTAGTTCCACGAATTGATCATCGAAACCGGCCCGATTGCGCCTTCGCGGATCAAAGCGCGCATCTTGAGGACTGGTGCGTCGAAGGCATGCGTATGGCCGACGAGCAAGTGGACGCCGTTCGCGTCCGCGGCCGCGATGATGGCGCCGCACTCCTCCAGCGTGAGCGCCATCGGCTTCTCGATGATGATGTGTTTTCCCGCGCGCGCAGCCAACGCCGCATGATCGCGGTGCATCTGATGGGGCGTGGCGATGTAGACCACGTCGACCTCAGGATCGGCGCACAACGCCTCCGCCGTGGCATGGGTGCGCTCACCGAATTCGGCGGCGAAGGCGTGGCGCGCCTCCTCCCGCGGGTCGGCGGCGGCGGTGATCGCGACATGCGGATGGCTGAGGAAGCTCGGCATCATCTGCTTGGCCGCGCCGCCCAGGCCGATGATGCCCAGCCGCATCGTCGGCATCGCCCGATCGTTCACAGGCGGATTCCGGCGCTTGCCTGGACGTTGGGCGCGAAGAGTTCTTCGATCTCCACGCGGCGTGGCGCCAGCCCCTGCTCGTGGAGGAAGGCGCACAGCGCCTCGATCGTGGGCCGGTTGGGCTCGATGCCATAGGGCCAGAAATCATCGCCAAAGATATCGCGGATCGAACGGACATATTGCCCGATCCATGGCAACGAAATGGGTAGCGGCTCATCGATCGACAGCTCGGCGAGGCAGTTCGCCTTGCTCTGTTCAAACGCATGTTGGAGGCTGACCGCGACCCAGGGATCGCGTTCCCACACGTCGCGACGAATGACGACGGTGTGCATGATCGGAAAAACGCGTGTCTTGGCGAAATAGGCGCGCTCGACGCCGGGCACGTCGGCGAAGAGATGGCGGATCCGTCGATCACCGGCGAGCAGCGCCGGCGGCGCCTGCGGCGCGATCAGCGCGTCGATGGTGCCGTCGGCGAGCATCTCGTTCAGCGCCCGCCCTTCTTCATGCTCGATCGTGACGCCGTCGATCCGCACTTCGGTGAGCGGGCGGCGGCCTGCCGCTTGAAGCCCGCCGGTGATCCAGTGGATGTCTTGCGGCTGGACGCCATATTCGTGCATCAGTGCACCCCGGGCCCAGACGGCCGCGGTCATCGAATATTCGGGCACGCCCACCCGCCGTCCCTTCAGGTCGGCGGGCGCGGCGATGCCGGCGGCCGCGTTCACGTAAATCGCGCCGTGGCGGAACGTGCGCGAAGGAAAGACCGGGATCGCGACGAACGGGGCGTTGCCCTGTGCGACACGCAGTACATAAGTCGAAAACGACATCTCGCCGCAGGCAAATTCGCCGCGCAGCACCCGATTGAACGCCTGCACCGGCGACATCGGAATAAAGTGCAGGTCAATTCCCTCTGGTACGACCGTGCCATGATATAGAGCGCGGACTCGGTCCGACAGGTGGCCCGCATAGCTAAGCGAGAGTTTTGCCACGCGCCGCCTCAGAGAAAGATCGAGAGCGATTCGAGGCCGAGCACCGTGGCATCGAGGATGGCGGTGCGTCTGATGAGCCGCGTCGCGTTACCGCCGATACGGATTTCGTCGAAGCGTTCGGCTGTGAGAATCTGCGGATGCGCCGCGTCGCCACGATGGCAGAACACAACCAGGTTGCTGCGCGCCGCCACCAGTGCCGGGTCGCTGCCGTGCGGCGTCACGCGGATGTTGGAGACCATGCGCCGCGTGCGCGTCGCCGGGCTTTCCGACCAGGCATAGCGCGAACGAAGTCGCTTCACGCGCATTTCGATCGAGGCATGATCCTCTTTCAAATAGAAAGCGGTGTCGCTGATACCCGTGCCGTCCCAATTCTCGCGGCCAGTCCGGACCGGCGCCGAATAGTCGATCGCCGGGTCGAGCAGTTCGAACCATTCGGCGAAGCGGCGGTCATCGAGATACTCGGCTTCCCTGTTGAGGAATTCCTCGCAAGCCTGCTGCAAGGCAAAGTCGACCCGCTGGCCGGCAGATCCAGCCGCGATATGGGCGGTCGCCGCTTCAGTCATGATCGCCGGCCTCGACCTTGGAGTTGGTCATGCGTTCGTACCAGGTCTTATGGAATGTTCTCAGGCCGCCCTCGCCCGCATTTGTCGAGTTGGCGACGCCCGGCCCAACCCAGTCCGTCAGCGGCTTGCTGGTGCTCATGTCCCCCATTCCCATCTGATAGTTGAAGCGCACCTTGTTGAGCTCGGCGAAAACAGTGCCGGCCGTGCGGGTGACGCCTGGCCAGACCGCGACATCGTCCTGCTCGAAGCTGCCTGAGGGGCTGAAACTGCTCATCCCCACTTGATAGGCGCGGCGCTTATACTCGGGAGACGCCTCTTTTGGCGCCAGCACCCAATTCCAAATCTCCATTTGGCCCGGCCCCTTGGGCTGCCAGACGCGCAGCGTGAGGAAACCTGCCTGCGGCTTCTGCGGGCTATCGCTCAGGCCGATATGAAGGAACGAGAAGTTCGGAAACAACGTGCCGTTATGCAGCAGCGATCGCTTGGCCAGATCGAACTGGTCCTGGCTAAGCGCGCCGGCATGGAAATGACGGGTCACCTCCTCCGGGTAGGAAATGAACGGCGCCTCGCCGGGGACCTGGCGGATGCTGATCGCGTGGCCGCTGCAATCATGAACATGGAGCCCGGTCCCTTCCCGCGGTGCCCCGGCAGCGGCGCTGTCGATGATGCCGGCTTCCAGCACCGATCGGTGAGTCATCTGGGTATGCGAGCTGTCGCCGCAGAAATTCTCCGCGCCCTGCTTCCAGTTCGCGTCGACCAGCCAGCGATGCGGCTCTCCCAGCACTTCCATCCCACCGTCGGACAGTGCGAACTGGATGTCGAAATACCATTTGTAATCGCCGAGATACTCTTCGAACGGCGCGGCATCCGGGTCGAGATTGGCGAAGATCAATCCCATGTAATTGGTGACGTGCGGCGCTGCGAACAGGCCCCATTCCTTGAGGGCCAGCGACGCATATCCCTGGCTGCGAACCGGCACGCCAATCAACTCGCCGCTGTTGCGATACGCCCAGCCATGGAACGGACAGACGAAACCCTTGGTATTGCCCGCCTGCACCCGGCACACCTGCGCACCACGGTGGCGGCACGCATTGAGCAATACGCGCAACTCGCCCTGTTCGTCGCGGATCAGGATGAACGGATCCTCGCCGATGTTGCGGGTGACGAAATCCCCCCGGTTCGGGATTTCAGTTTCATGCCCGATATACACCCAGGATTTTGCGAAGATGCGCCGCAGCTCGAGATCGTAGACATCGCGATCGTGGAACACTGCGGCGGGGAGCAACCCCTTGCGCAGATCGTCCTCCATGCCTTCGATCGAAGCGGGAACGGCAAAAGCCTGCTCAGTCACACCCATACTCTCCATCAGCGACCCCGCGGGTCGGCTTTGCCATAGCGCATCACGAATCTGAATCGGGCGGGCAGCCGCGCCCGCGCGATGCCGCATCAAATCCGGAAAAACGCTCCATCGACGATCGCGCTGAGAACCTCGTTCAAAGACCAACCGCATTCATCTTAAATGGACATGTCCATTAAATTAGGCGATGTCAAGGCGCATCCGCATGGCTTTCCATCAAATCGATACGTGCGTGTCAGGGCCGCAGACGGGCGTATCGAACAACGCGACGGAGGACGAGATTGAACGACACCGGCGGTAACGGAGAAGGGGTCAGGCTGGCAAAATCGTCGCCCGGCGCCATTGCCGGCTTGTCCGCCACCATCTTCCTGTCGTCTCTGGGCGGCAGCGTGGCGAATGTCGGCTTGCCGACACTGTCGCGCGCGTTCGCGATCAGCTTCCCGCAGGCGCAGTGGATCGTGATCGCCTATTTCCTCGCGGTTATCAGTCTGATCGTAAATGCCGGCCGCCTCGCCGACAGCGTCGGCCGGCAGCGCCTCATTCTCGCCGGTCTGGCACTGTTCGGCCTGGCTTCGATAGGCGCGGGCGCGGCATCGAGTTTTTGGTTCCTGATCGCGGCGCGGGCGCTGCAAGGCGTGGGCGGCGCGATCATGCTGGTGCTGGCGTTCGCGCTGGTTTGCGACATCGTGCGCCCTGAACGACTTGGCAGTGCGCTGGGCTTGCTGGCCGCGATGTCGGGCTTGGGAACTGCCGCCGGGCCGTCGTTGGGCGGGCTGCTGATCGCGGTGTCGGGCTGGCGCGCGCTATTCCTCGTCAACGTGCCGGTCTGCATCGCGATCGCCTGGATGATTTATCGCTCCGTACCCCGAACGCTCCATCCCGAAGCCACACCGTGGCGCCCTGATTGGGCCGGCACCGCTCTGCTCATCTCGGCGCTGTGCGCCTATTGCTATGCCGCCACGCCCGCGAGTGGGCACTTCGCCACCGGCAACGCCATCGCGCTGACGCTCGCAGTGGCCGCCGCGGCAGCGTTCATACTCGTCGAGCGACGTGTCGCCGATCCCCTGCTGCGGCTGGGGATGTTCCGCGACGTGGTCCTGTGCGGCAACCTGGCAATGAGCGTGATCGGCTCGGCCGTGATCATGGCGACGCTGGTCGTCGGCCCTTTCTATCTGGTCGAGGGTTTGCGTATGAAGCCCGTTCAGGCGGGGCTGATACTCTCCGCCGGGCCGGTGATCTCGGTCATCGCAGGCGTACCGATCGGTCGGCTGGTGGACCGGCTGGGCATAGCCGCCATGAGCATGTCCGGACTGGTGATCATGGGAGCGGGAACGATGGCGCTGGCGCTCGGCGAGGGGATCGTCGGACTCCCACGCTTCGTCGGCGCGATGATCGCGGTGATGGGCGGCTATGGCGCGTTCCAGATCGCCAACAATGCTGCGGTGATGGCAAAATCATCGTCCGGGACACGCGGCAACTTCGCCGGGATGATCAACTTGTCGCGCAATATCGGACTGGTGACCGGCGCATCCGTGATGGCCTCGATCTTTTCCGCCACCGCACACGACCAAACTTCGACCGGACTCGCCGCGGCGCACGGCCTCCGGGCCACCTTCGCAGTAGCCGCCGGCATGGCTGCGGTTGCCGTTGCGATCGGCTTGTCGAGCGGGGCGATCGCGTTCGTGCGCCGCAATGCGAAACCCGGCGGCTGACGGCAAATTTCCGGTCGCGCTTCTAGAAAGGTTGACGCAACCGACCAGCCGTATAGAAATGGACACGTCCATAAAACTGGACGCCTTGCACGCCCCATAAGCTGGAGAGAACCAATGAAGCCGGTAACGACGGCGTCGCGCATGTTGATCGGCGGCGATCTGGTGGCGAGCGAAAGCGGCGGCTGGATCGATTCGATCGATCCCGCGACCGAAGAAGTGATCGGACGCATTCCGGCCGGCAATGCACGCGATGTGGCGCGTGCGGTGGACGCCGCAGATCGCTCGTGGGAGGCGTGGAACGGCATCGGCGTCGCCGCGCGTGCCGAGGCGCTTCGCGCGTTCGGGCGCAAGATCCTCGAGCGTGCCGACGAGCTGCTCGAGGTCGAGGTCCGCGATACCGGCAACACGATCGCGCCGATGCGCGGCGACGTGCGCACCGGCGTGGAAGGGATCAACTATTATGCCGGCCTGGCTTATGAGCTGAAGGGAGAAACCATTCCCGCGACGCCGGGCAATCTCCACTTCACGGTGCGCGAGCCCTATGGCGTGGTGGCTCGCATTGTCCCCTTCAACCATCCGGTGATGTTCTCCACTGCGCGCACCGCGGCCGCGCTGATGGCCGGCAATTCGGTAGTGGTGAAGCCGCCCGAGACGAGCTCGCTTTCTGCGCTGATCCTTTCGGAGGTCGCGCGCGATGCGCTGCCGCCAGGCGTGTTCAACATCGTCACCGGCACCGGTGCCGGCGCCGGCGCGCCGCTGGTGCGCCATCCCGGCGTCAAGCGCATCGCGTTCATCGGATCGGTCGAGACGGGTATGGCCATTCAGCGCATGGCGGCGGAGAGCGCGGTCAAGCACGTCACTCTGGAGCTGGGTGGCAAGAACCCGCTAATCGCCTTTCCCGACGTGGATCCCGCAATCGTGATCGACGCGGCGATCGCCGGCATGAACTTCTCGTGGCAGGGCCAGTCGTGCGGATCGACCAGCAGGCTGCTGCTTCACGACTCGATCCACGACGAAGTCGTCGCCGGGCTCACCGAGCGCATCCGCGCGATACGGGTGGGCGATCCGATGGACCCGTCCAGCCAGATGGGTGCGATCAACTCGAAAGCCCAGCATGACAAAGTTTTGCGCCATATCGCCGCCGCGCGTGAGGATGGTGCGCGACTGCTGGCCGGCGGCGGCCGGCCTGAAGGGGAGCAATTCCGTAAGGGCTTTTGGATCGAGCCAACGCTGTTCGGCGATGTCGAGCAATCGATGCGGATTGCCCAGCAGGAAGTGTTCGGCCCGGTTCTGTCGGTGATGAGATGGTCGACCCTCGACCAGGCGATCGCGATCGCCAACGCGACCGACCTCGGCCTGACCGCGTCGATCTATGCCAACAATGTCGACGACGCTTTCGCCGCGGCGCGAAGGGTGCGCTCCGGCTATGTGTGGATCAACAGCGTCGGACCGCATTACCCGGCAATGCCCTATGGCGGAATGAAGAACAGCGGAACCGGACGCGAGGAAGGCATAGAGGAAATGCTGAGCTACACCGAGCAGAAGGCCTATAATTTGGCGATGCGGATATAAGCCTTGATCGGCTGCCCGGCAACAGCGGGCGAGGCGAACGGCCCGTCCTCCAATGGGGGTCCGACCGGTGTCAGGAATGGCTTGACCGTTGATCGATGCGAAGGAAACCGGTCCTGGCTGGTCGGCGGTACGGGACGTTCAGTCGTGAGAGGGTTGGTCTGCTGGCGCGCTTTGTCCGAATAGGCTTGCGAGGGCGTGATCATTCAGTGTGAGCGGGAAATCTTCTGGAGCTCATCCGACATACAGATCTTCGGCAGGGTACCGCATCGGCTCGGACAAAGCGAATCCCGCCGTCGCTCGGGCTTTACCATAGCTCGCTTATGGCAGTAGGTCGCGACGGCCTTCAACCGATGCAAGTGGTAATTAAAACTGCTTCTGGTGAAGAACCTGCCGTGGAACAGGTCGCTTGGGAACTATCGTAAAGTCCCCAAACTCAGCCGTTCCTTACGCTGGAATCGAGAAGATGAACAAACCACGGTTTTCGGGGCCGAATGCCGGTCGTTCGAGCGACCGAGTTTGGGGCGCAAACCCGACCGGCTGATTTGCGTGAGCCAAATGGCGGATTCCAGCGAGAGCCGCCGCTCACAGCAACGACGCTGAGTGTCTTGAGCTAGTCGACACCTGCCGAACGCAGACCACGTATGGCCGTTCAAGAGGTGTTTTTTGGTTCGCGGAAGCAGCCGCATACCATGCGGCCACGCATCGACACGCTGATGCAAATAAACCTTCGAAGATCACTGCGACGGCCTGTCGTATGTCTGGTGACTGCCTCCGCCCTCAGTCACCTCTTGAACAAATCTAGAACGTCCAACAATATGGCTATCGGACCATCCTCCAGATGAGATGGCTATTGGGCGAACGAACGATGCGGCTGCTGCGATACAGAGTGACGAACTTCCGGTCCGTCGAGGACAGCGGCTGGATCGACGCCGACGACGTGACGGCGCTCATCGGTGTCAACGAGTCCGGCAAGTCCAACCTTCTCCTCCCGCTGTGGAAGCTGAAGCCCGCCCGCGAGGGCGAGATCCGGCCGACGTCCGACTATCCGAAGACGATGTTCGCCGAAATTCGCGAGAACCCCGCACGCTTCCGCTTCATCTCCGCCGAGTTCGCCACCGGCTCGCTCGGCCCGCGCATCGCCACGCTGGCGGGCATCAGCCCGGAGGAGGCAGATGTCGTCCGCGTCGACCGCTACTTCAACGGCGGCTACATCCTTAGCTTCCCCGGTCACGAGCACATCACGACCGCGCCAGCGAAGGACGTCGCGGCGATCCTCCAGGCGGCTACAACCGAGATCAGCGGGATGCCCGCGCTCGCCAAAGAAGAGACTCAGAAGGCCGAGCTCATCTCGGGACTCCAGTCGGCTACGCTCGAACTCTCCGAGGCTCCGATGCCGGCCGACGCGCTTGCAACGCTTGCCGAAGCACTCCGCGCCCTGGCCCCGTCAGCGCCCGCGAAGACCAGCAGCATCTTCCCGCGGCTCGAGGCACTGGCCGCCAGCATAGAGGAGCTTCAGGCCCGCGTGTCGGCACCGGACCCGGGTGCGATCGAGGCGGTCCGAACCGCCATCCTGAAGCGCGTGCCGCGCTTCGTCTATTATTCGAACTACGGCAATCTCGACTCGGAGATCTACCTGCCTCACGTCGTGGACAACCTCGAACGGGAGGATCTCGGCGAGAAGGAGGCGGCCAAGGCGCGCACGCTGCGCGTGCTGTTCAGCTTCGTGCGGCTCGAACCAAGTGAGATCCTAGAGCTCGGCAAGGACGAGACGCCCACCAACTCACGTCGGCCCACGGAGGCTGAGATCGCCGAGGTCGCCGAACGGAAGCGCGAGCGCTCCATCCTGCTCCAGTCGGCGGGAACAACGCTCACCTCGCGCTTCAAGGACTGGTGGAAGCAGGGCGACTACCGCTTCCGCTTCGAGGCGGACGGCAACCATTTCCGCATCTGGGTCGCCGACGACCGCCGGCCGGCCGAGGTCGAACTCGAGGGCCGCAGCACCGGCCTCCAGTGGTTCCTCAGCTTCTACCTCGTCTTCCTCGTCGAGAGCGGCGGAGAGGGCGAGCACGAGAACGCGATCCTGCTGCTCGACGAGCCCGGCCTCTCGCTGCACCCGCTGGCGCAATACGACCTGTCCAAGTTCTTCGACAACTTGGCCACCACAAACCAGCTCATCTTCACCACCCACTCGCCCTTCCTGGTCCATGCCGACCGGCTGGACCGCGCCCGCAAGGTCTACGTGGACGAGAAGGGCACGACGAAGGCCACGTCCGACCTGCGCAAGGGCGCGGAGCTCCAGCCCGGTGCCGCCTACGCCGTGCACTCGGCTCTCGGGCTTAGCGTCGCCGACAGCCTGATGCTCGGCTGCCAGCCCGTTATCGTCGAGGGAAGCTCGGACCAGCACTACCTTACCGCGATCAAGACCGTGCTCGTCGCCTCCGGCCGCCTGAAGCCGGTGCGGGAGTTCGTGTTCCCACCGGCAGGCGGGACCAAGAACACCCGCATGGTCGCAAGCATCTTGACGGGCCGGGACGAGGCGCTCCCCTTCATGGTCCTGGACGGGGACATGATGGGCAGGAAGCTCGCCAAGGAACTCGCCAGCAGCCTCTACCAGGAGCATGCCGACCGCCTCGTCAGCGTCGACGACCACACTGGTATGGATGGATCGGAGATCGAGGACCTGATCCCGACCGACGTGATGGCGGCCGTCATCGACCGCATGTACCGCAACGCCGACACCGAGTTCGCCGATACGCTTGTGACCGGAAAGCCGATTCTCGGCCAGATCGAGGCATGGGCCGCGGCGCAGAGGGTCGACCTCGAGCCAGGCTGGAAGGTGGAGCTCTCCAAGAGGGTGAAGCAGCACCTCCTCGCCAAGGGCATGGCCGTCGTGAAGCAGGAATACGGCGACCGCTGGCAGCGGCTGTTCGACACACTCGGTTCGACGAGCGCCTCAACCTGACCGCCCCATCGGCTACACCCGAAAGCTGTCGCCCGCAGCGCGCGGCGGGTTCCGGAGAAGGAAGTCCGTCCGAAGATCGCCTCTCGTCACGTGCCGCCACCTCCGCCCTCCTGCCCATTGAGGGAGGCGTCCGCGCTTGCCGCCGCGTCGTCCGGGCCGGCTCCCGCCGCACCCTGCGTCTCCGAGCCTTCGGGTGACCCGGCCTGCACCTCCTGCGGCTCGGCAGGGAGCAATCCCCAGCCGCGAAGCCTGTCCTCTCGCATCCGCGAGCGGGCGGCGATCCGCCGGAAGGCCTCGTCGAGGCGCTCCCGCAGGCCCTCGGCACCCGGTTGGCTGGCGAGCCGGTCGGCCCACTCCATCATGCCCTTCACGTCGTCCGCGGCGTGATCGTCGAATAGCTGGACGAGTTCGTCGGCGCTCAGACGGGAGAGCCGCGCCGCATCCTCGGCGGGATTGTATCCTCCCGACTTCGCCATCCCTTTGAGCATCTCGGCGGGATCCCGCGCATCGACGATCGCTGCGCGCCCCGCATCCATCGCCGCCAGCAGCTCGGGATCGACCGGATCGTTCGCGAAGAAGCGGTTCCAGCGATCGAAAAAGCCTTCCTTGCCGCGGTTCGCCTCTATCCACTTGACTAGGATGTCTGACGCCTGCGCGTCGCGGCCATAGCGCCGCAGGAAGCTCAAGGTGCCGTTCATGTTGGTCGGCGTGATCTCGGCCAGGTTTTCCAGAGCTCCCGCCTCCATCGCATCCAGGATCACGTCATCGTCAGTTGTCAGGCTGTCGTGGTAGAGACGCCACGCCCGCGAGAAGCTGTCATCGCGTCCCTCCCGCCTACGACGCTCCTCGACGGAACGCGCCGCCTCCCGCAGAACGTCACCTTGAAAGTAACCCAGCGAGATGCCCTCGAGGATCGGCTCGTCCAGCTCGTCCGTCGAGCCATAGCCATACCTTCCCAGCAGCTCGCGCCACCCCTTCTCGTCCGCGGGCTCCTCCTTGCGCCCGAACAGGCCGCTCATCGAATTGAACCGCTTCACGAAGCCGAGGCTGGGGGCGAGATCGCGCTGGAGAAAGCACCAGCCCCCCAGCACCACTGTGGCCGTCGCCTGCGCTAACGTCGCGGCATCGAAGCCCCGGAGCTCCGTCTCAACGAGCCGCGCCCAGCGTTCGACCTTCTTCATCACCCGCATGTTGGTAACGTCCAGCGCGACCAACCGCTCGCGCAACGCAATCGCCACGGGGTCGTCGCCCGCGATCGCGATGGCTACGGCCTCCGCGCTCGTCGGTTCGAAGATCAGAAATGTGTCCACTACCTTCTCGAGCTGGCGATCGAGCTCCTCCGCCTGTTTCGCTTCCGCCTGCTCCTTGTTGAGGAGCAGCACGACCTTGCAGCCCCTCTGCTCATGCAGCATGGATGCAAGCCCCAGCACGTCTCGCATCTCCAGCGACTTGCCGGCGCGCTCCAAGTCGTCGAAGCACACAAGCTGACCGCGCACCGTCAGGAAGGCGGCGCGATACAATGCATCACCCGCATCCTTCATCCGGAAGAAACCGGCGGCGACCTCCAGCGCAGGCCGGCTCCTTCGTGCAAACCGCTCACCCTCGCGGAGCATCCCGTGAAGGCTCGACGCGTCGGGCAGCGAGGACCTACCCGCCACCACCGTGTTCTCCACTATGGCGCTGCGGAGCTCGCCGAGATTGTTCAAGCCGAATAGCGAAACGTAGGCGTAGCGGTCCACGCCGAGCCGACCCGCGGCCTCCTCTTCGCGCAAGAAGGTCTGCCAGGAGTAGGTCTTGCCTACCCCCCACCGACCGGAGATGCAGAGCACCTCGGGTGACGGCGACCTAAGGAAACGCTCGATCTCGGCACGGACAATCGCTGTGGACATGAGCGGGTTCTCGCATCGGTCTTGATCACTGTCGATGCCGTCGGCGGCCCTGTCCAGCATCCGTGGAGCCCTCGCCAGCGCAATTTGACCGTTGTCAAACCCGGGTAGCGGGCGCTTTCGCCGATATCATCGGGCATGCTCCGGCTCTTGGAGAAGTCGACGTCGAGCCGGGCGAGGTTAACGGTGGTCGTCTGCATGAACGAACGTCCGCTTACCGGGCTTGGCCGGCGGAAAGCGGCCTTTCCGCTTTCCCCCAAATGCGTCATACCTGCTCGCCTGACATATTTGTAGCATAGTACCTCTGTGGCAGCGGCCTATGTCGATTTCCAGATTCACCCCGATGCACCGCAGAATAAAAGGCGAGGCTGTGTGAAATGCGCACGCACGACCTGCCTGCCATATTCGACCTCGGATCTGACTTCCGTTTTGGTCAGGGTTTGACGTCCTCCCTTTTTTTCATCCAAGCTGAGTGAGAGTTTTCCGGCCCTTTGAAGCCTACGGGCAAGGAGCTGGGACATGAAGAAGTCGAGGTACACGGAAGAGCAGATTGCGTTTGCGCTGAAGCAGGCGGAGACGGGCACGTCGGTGGCGGAGGTCATCCGTCGGATGGGCGTATCGGAGCAGACGTTCTACCGCTGGAAGAAGGTGTATGGCGGGCTAGGCGTGGGCGAGCTGCGGCGCGTGAAGCAGCTAGAGGACGAGAACCGCAAGCTGAAACAGCTCGTCGCGGATCTGAGCCTGGACAAGCATATCCTGCAGGACGTGCTGGCAAAAAAGCTCTGACGCCTGGGCGGCGGCGCGAGATCGTCGCGCACGTCCAGGCGTCCCACGGCGTCAGCGAGCGGCGCAGTTGCCTCGCGCTCGGCGTCGACCGCTCATCGGTACGCTACATGTCGCACAAGCCGGACCAGGCACCGCTGCGGCTGCGCATCCGCGATCTGGCTGCGACACGGGTGCGCTATGGCTACTTCCGCATCTACATCCTGTTACGACGGGAAGGCTGGCTCGTGAACCACAAGCGCGTTTACCGTCTCTACCGGGAAGATGGGCTGAGCCTGCGGCTCAGGCGTCCTCGTCGCCACGTCAGCGCTGCGAACCGTGAGCGACAGCCGGCGGCATCGGCGCCGAACGAGATGTGGTCGATGGACTTCGTGTCGGACGCGCTGTTCGATGGTCGGCGGCTGCGGGCTCTGACGGTGGTTGACGCGTTCACCCGCGAGGCGCTGGCGATCGACGTCGATCAGGGCATCAAGGGCGAGCAGGTTGTCGCGGCGGTGACGCGGATCGCGTCGCTGCGCGGGGCGCCCAAGACCATACGGGTCGACAGTGGCCCGGAGTTCATCTCGAAGGCGCTCGACCGATGGGCGTATGAGAACGGCGTCACGCTGGACTTCTCACGACCGGGCAAGCCGACGGACAACGCCTTCGTCGAGAGCTTCAACGGCCGTCTGCGCGACGAGTGCCTCAACGCCCACTGGTTCCTGTCGCTGGCGGACGCGCGGGTCAAAATCGAGGCGTGGCGGCGGGACTACAACGAGAGCCGTCCTCACACGGCGCTTGGCTGGCTAACGCCAGCCGAATATGCTGCATCCGCTGGGGTTAACCCCGGCGGATGCAGGCCGGAGACTCGCATCATGCCCGGATGAGAAACCGGGGGACCGTCACACATGCCAATCGCCTCCATGAACATCGGCTTTCTCGTGGGGGTTATCCGAAATATGATAGCCAGCGCTCGAATTTGAGCGCTGGCTATCACGTTGCCCATAGCCGTTCCGGCTATCGAAATAGTGCGAGGCTATTCCACGTCTTCATCGGCTTCGTCGTCGCCGATATCTAGGGTCAGGACTCATTGGTCATAGCCAGAAGATGACGGTGGCCGCGATGGCGACGGCAGAGAAGAAGACGGTTGGGCAGCGGTCGTAGCGAGTTGCGACGCGGCGCCAATCCTTCAGACGGCCGAACATGATCTCGATGCGGCTGCGGCGCCGGTAGCGGCGCTTGTCGTATCTGACCGGCTCGTTGCGCGATCTGCGGCCCGGGATGCAGGGCTGGATGCCTTTGGCTTCCAGGGCGTCTCTGAACCAATCGGCATCATAACCACGGTCGCCAAGCAGCCACTGTGCTTTCGGCAGATCGTCGAGCAAGGCTGCCGCGCCGGTGTAGTCGCTGACCTGCCCGGCGGTCATGAAGAAGCTCAAGGGCCGCCCGTCCGCATCGCTGACGGCGTGCAGTTTGGTGTTCATGCCGCCTTTCGTGCGGCCGATCAGACGGCCGAGATCCCCTTTTTTACCCGCAGACTCGATGCCGTGCGGTGTGCCTTCAGGTAGGTCGCGTCGATCATGACGGTCTTCGGCACGGCCTCCGCTGCCGCGAGACCTTCCATCATTCGCAGGAAAATACCCCTCTCGCTCCACCGCTTCCAGCGATTGTAGAGCGTCTTGTGCGGCCCATAGTCCTTCGGTGCATCACACCAGCGTAGCCCGTTGCGATTGACGAAAATGATGCCGCTGAGCACCCGCCGATCATCGACCCGAGGCTTGCCATGGCTCTTGGGAAAGAACGGTTGCAGACGCGCCATCTGCTCATCCGTCAGCCAGTACAGGTCGCTCATCCACTCTCTCCTCACGGAGCCTGAATCAGATCGCGCCTCCCACATCAATGGGTCCTGACCCTAGCCACTGGATTTGGCCTGGCCCCCAGTCATTCTCGCCGTTGAACTCACCAACCAGTTCAAAATCGCCGCTTTCTTCGTACGACGATCCGGCGAAGATCAGCGACGGAAATTCCGAGGCGAGCGCTTCGAAGACCGGAGTCGGAAAATCCCAGGGCGTCGTGAACTGGAACCAGACGGTATCCCTGTCCCGCAGGTTACAGTCGAGGTCGAGCGCATTCCACTTAACGCCCCAGTTATCGACCGCCCAGTTTTCCACATCCTCTTCACCTACCGGCATAGGCAGGATGCCGCCGAAGTCGAGCATCATCGTCTTCTGAAGGCTGCCCTGAACGGCGGCTGATGCCGGGTCAGAAACCGGCTTGAACATCATATGCTTGAAGCGCGCGATCTCGGTCGGGGGGCCCGTTACGTTGAAGCCGCTATACACCCAGTTTGGCATAATTATTGTACCTCGGTGATTGGGCTGTTTTGGGAAACAGCGGCGTGACATGTGTCTCGCTGCATTAACGGTGACAGAGAAAGGCTGAGTGATCCGGGTAACCTAAACCGCGGAATGACGCGCAGTCGGACCCGAACCCTTTCAAAGGTCGATGTGGCTTATCGCATCGACATCGAGCGCTGCCCCACCACCCGACACCGTCGGCGCAGGTACATACGGTAGGAGATGGGCCAAGCGAGGCTGCTGCGCGAAGATCCATCCGGCTAGTTCGCGCCAGTGCTCGATACCGGAACCTAATGCCTGCGTGGATCGCCACATCTGCGCCGCCAGCCAAGTCGACACTACATCGGTTTCGCAATATCGCTCGATCCGCCCGTAATCTTTAAGAGCGGCTAGCGTGGCAACGCTGGTCCCGGCGATCTCCTGCTTAGCCGGTATACGAAACGCCGCGCAGACGTCGATCAGTCGCGGTCGAACTGCCGCACCGCCCGCTGTGATCTCGTCCATCAAATCGACGTGGAAGCCCGCGTGCGACCTGCTTCCGGATCGTAGCAGGTTTGGCACGTGTTCACCGGTCACCGCGGCCCGCGCCAGCAGAACCGGGATGTCAAATGCTCGACCGTTGAAGGTCATGACGGTCCGGGCGTTATCGAGCTGCCGCTCGACTTCAGCGACGATGGCGCGCTCGGACATCGTCGTGCGTGAATAGGTTTGGAGATCAAACCGATGTTTCTGATCCTGATCGCGAGTCACGGTCAGCAACGATACGCAGAAAAGCTCCTGCAGTGGCCACACCGCGAAGCCTTCCGCCGGGTCTACGCCGGCGCGCTGGCAGGCGGCGACATCAGGGATCGTTTCGATGTCGAGTACGATGGTGGTCATTTTTCATCTCCTGTGATTGCTCACAGGCTATTCTCTCCTTTCATCAAATGCGGCGCCTCGGGGCGCCGTTTACGCGAGCGTCCAGCTTCAAGCATCTTCGCACTTTCGCCGAATGAAAGCCCATGCTAACCTATGCCGGTCGGATGCTTTGACGACGCGGGCATTCGACTTGGGTTTGGTGGTGCAATCCGGTGCGCCACGGGAGGAGCAGTGGGGCGCAGTCAACCCCCAGTCGGCCGAGGATCGTCCCCGAATGCGGTCCAGCCCTTTGAAGGGGCAGCCTCATTATTCGATCGCTGACCGGATGCGATCCATGGCGAAGGCTATGGTCGCATGCCCCGTACACCGCGCAAGCGCTGCAAGACACCTCAAGTCCGTCCTGTTCTTACCCGTGATGAGCGAGCGAAAGCAGCGGCATCCAATGTCGTTTGTATCGACCGGCGAATACTGACGGAAACCGTCGTCAACTTCATTCTCGATAAGGGCAGTGGCACCAAGTCGCAGCCGGCAGTGATCCGCGCCGCCGTCGAGGAAAGACGAGCGGCTATTCGTCGCCCTATCTCGCCGCGGATTTCTTGCCCTTTGCCGGTCGGCTATGACGAAATTCGCCTGCATCTTCTCGCGCTCATTTCCCCTTCGAGAAATGAACATGCCCTGTCGTGGATCATCAGTACCTGGCTCGGTGATCCACTCAAGCAACATGCTCTTAAGCTGGATACGCTTCGTGGCAGGCACCCGCGAATTTATCAGGCGCTCTTAGCAGGACAGTTGCCAACCGCGGCCCGACTTGCGGTGTCGGCCAAGCTTGACCAGTCCCGGTTCACTCGGCTGATGTGCGATCATGCACGAATCCTTCTGATCGCGACGGCGCATGATCATATCGCACACATCCGCCATCTCGCCATGCGTCCATACGGGCCGCACTTTGCGGGAAACACGACGTGGAAACCGGCAGGCAACGTTCTGCTCACAACCATCGCCGAGCCGGCGCTCGTTGTCGCCGACCTGATGAAACACGCGCGTGCCGCAGCCGGCGATGACGACAAAATCCGTACGAGCTTGGAGAAGCACAAGTTGCTGGCCTCCGGGGCGGAAGGCGATTTCGTCTGGTCGGTGGCGCTCGACGTCCGCAAGATTCTGAGCCGCATCGAAGGCAGCCGCGAGCGGCTCGACGAACGACTGAAGTCGATCGCTTGGGATGTCCTTACGGCGTCGAGCATGAACAATCGTACCATGTCCGAAGAGCAGCTCACGGAGCGGAGCATGACCTCGCTTTGGTTCGGCCTTGAACCGCGCGAGATCGCGGTCTTCGTCGCGATAGAGTTGACCAGGTCACTCGACAGCGTCGAGACAATCGTCGCGGATATAATCGCCGGACGCAAACTCAAGCGCAGGGCCCCGTGGCCATCCCAGACGAGGGCAGCGTTTGCCGCAAGCATACTGCGAGCCGAAGGTACACCAGATTGCGAAGCTGCCCAGTTGGGAAAACGCCGTAACGAAGATGTTGGGCTCGACCCGGCTAACAAGGCCTCGCGGGGAGCCGTCGCCAGATTGCAGGAGAAACTGCAGAATCCCGCAATCGCGACTATGGCCACACGCATATTCGGGATCGACGCCGCGATGGTGCTTGATCGGTGAAGCTAGTGGATCTCCGTCCTGCTCGTCAAATACTGTGTACTTCCGGTTTAGGTTACCCGGCGGACCAGCGGAATCGCGTTCAGTTAGGCGGGCATGCACGATGTCACGTCCCGAAGCGATACCGCCCCGACGCCGCCCGACGGACTGACCGCCCTCGTCCGTCTGCTCGCCCGACAGGCTGCACGTGAGCAGTTCGCCGCCACCCGCCGACTTGTCGTCACCCGAGAGTCTGATGCTCAACCAACCCATCAAGCGCATCGCCATCTACGGTCGGCACTCGACCGCGATGCAGAACGCCGCGTCCAGCAGTGATCAGGTCGCCTCCTGCGCCAAACTCATCGACTATCTGGGGGGCACCGTCGTCGGCACATGGCTCGACCCGGAGCAGTCAGGGTATCGGCGCGATCGTCCTGGGCTCAAGCAGATCGTTCGAGCGATCGAGGCGGGCGAAGTCGATATCATCGTATGCGAAGCCTTGGACCGCCTCGCAAGGGACGCAGAAGACGTCGCCTGGCTTGGCAAGAAGCTGCACTTCCACCGTGTGCAGCTGCACACGGTTAGCGAGGGCCATGTCGACGAGATCAAGTTTGCGGTTGCAGGCCTGCTCGGGGCGATCTTCCTGAAGCACCTTATCGACAAGACCGTACGTGGCATGGAAGCGGCGATCCTCGCCGGTCGCTTCGCCGGTGGTCGCGCGTACGGCTTCAAGCGCGTTATCAAGCTCGACGCGCGCGGCGAACTGATTCGTGGACTCTTGGAGATCGACGCGACCCAAGCAGACATCGTCTGCCGGATCTACGCCGAGTTCGCGGCCGGCAAATCGTCCATCCAGATTGCCAAGAGTCTAAACGAGGACGGGATCCCCGGACCGCGAGGCGGTCAGTGGAATGCGTCCACGATCCGGGGGGACCCGAAAAAGGCCGTCGGCATCCTAAACAATCCACTGTATGTTGGTCGGCTGGTCTGGGGCCGCCGTCAATGGCGCCGCAACCCGGACAGCGAGACGCGCGAACGCCGCTATCGACTTCGCGACCAGTCGGAGTGGGTCGAGGTCGCCGTTCCCGAGCTGCGCATTGTCGACGAACAGCTGTGGGACGCTGTGCATGCCGAGATCGAGCAGCGCCAGCGTCCGCAGGCCGAAGCCCCTCTATGCCGCCAGAACCGCAAGAAGCACCTCCTGTCCGGCCTCATCCGCTGCAGCGTGTGCGGCTCGAACTACACCATCAGCGGCAAGGACTATTATCGCTGCGCCGGCCAGAAGGAGCGCGGTACTTGCGGCAACACCGTGTCGGTCCGCAAGGCGCCGATAGAGCACGGGACGCTGGCGGTGTTCCAGCATCACCTGTTCACGCCCGAGCATGCGCGCATCTTCGCCGACGAGTTCACGCGCGAGTTGGACCGCATTGCCCGTCATGCAGAGCGCCGTGACGATGCGCTGCGCGACCGTCTGGCGGTGGTCACGGCCGAGATCGCCAACCTCGGCGCCAACATGCTGGCCGGCGTCATCAGCGAGACGCTGACGAAGCTCCTGGTCGAGCGCGAAAGCGAAAAACAACGGCTCGAAGCGCAAATCGACCATCAGCCGAAGATCGAGCCGATCCCCCTCTCCCTGCCCGCGGACCTGACGATGCTCTTTGCCGAGAAGGCGAAGCGCCTGACGGAGACGCTTAACGAGGACCAAATCCGCGGTGAAGCCGCAGAGATCCTGTCACGTCTTATCGAAAGCGTCACGATTTACCCGAGCGAGGATGGTTCTGCCGAGGCGGAAGTGGTTGCGCGGGTTGAGGATTTGGCGGCCTGGGCCATAAGCGACAACGCCGCCCGTGGGGGCGGCGTTACGAGTTCTATGGCGGTGGTTGCGGGGACAGGATTTGAACCTGTGACCTTCAGGTTATGAGCCTGACGAGCTACCGGGCTGCTCCACCCCGCGCCACCATGGGATACGCTTGACTAAAAAGCGCGCCGCGCCGTGGAGGCGGGCGCGCTGGGTGAGCGTATCTGACAATGTGAATGGGTTTTGTGTGCGAATTTGCGCGCTGGCTTCAATGCCTGGCGACGACCTACTCTTCCAGAGCTTGAGCCCTAGTACCATTGGCGCAGTCTGGTTTCACGGCCGAGTTCGGGATGGGATCGGGTGGGTCACAGACGCTATGGTCACCAAGCAATGGAGCCAGCGCGTTAACTCGCGGTTTTCAAATCGATGCCCGTGCATGTTTTAGGCTGAGTTTAACCGCAACATCACTGACAGTTGTCAGCACTGATGTTGGAGGTGTGAACTCATCAAGCGCGAATAGGACAATTAGTATCGGTTAGCTCCATGCGTTACCGCACTTCCACATCCGATCTATCAAGGTCGTGGTCTCCGACCGTCCTAAGAAATCTTATCTCGAGGGAGGCTTCCCGCTTAGATGCTTTCAGCGGTTATCCCGTCCATACATAGCTACCCTGCTGCGCCGTTGGCACGACGACAGGTACACCAGAGGTATGTTCAACCCGGTCCTCTCGTACTAGGGTCAACTCCTCTCAAATTTCGACGCCCACGGCAGATAGGGACCAAACTGTCTCGCGACGTTCTGAACCCAGCTCACGTACCACTTTAATTGGCGAACAGCCAAACCCTTGGGACCTGCTCCAGCCCCAGGATGTGATGAGCCGACATCGAGGTGCCAAACAACCCCGTCGATATGAGCTCTTGGGGGTTATCAGCCTGTTATCCCCGGCGTACCTTTTATCCGTTGAGCGATGGCCCTTCCACGAGGGACCACCGGATCACTATGACCGACTTTCGTCTCTGCTCGACTTGTCAGTCTCGCAGTCAGGCTGGCTTATGCCATTGCACTCTAACGGTCGGTTTCCAACCGACCTGAGCCAACCTTCGCACGCCTCCGTTACTCTTTAGGAGGCGACCGCCCCAGTCAAACTACCCGCCACAGAGGGTCCCTGAACCAGTTTCATGGTTCGAGGTTAGACATCAGAAAACAACAGGGTGGTATTTCACCTATGGCTCCACATCATCTGGCGACGATGCT